>NZ_ATVX01000010.1 GCF_000420945.1 Butyrivibrio sp. VCB2006 | reverse complement strand
GAACGCTATCGTTAGATATACCATACTTAGCAGTGCACTCCTCTACAGACAAGATTCCACTTAACACTGCTTCTACGCAAGATACTTTAAATGTACTACTGTAGCTGTTATTACCGCCGCTTTCAGAAAAAGCTTCAATTCCGCGAAAACGATATGCAGCAACCCATCTCACAAGGGTGGCATACCCTATCCCATTCGCTTTGGCAATAGAATCATATGAGCCTTCACCATTAAGATATTCATTTACTCTTTCGAGCATCCACTCGACAGAATGTTTCTTTTTGGCCATAAAAAATCCCCCTAAAGGAGACTTTGGTTATTTCCATTGTCTACTTTAGGGGAATCATATCACAGACCATTTAGGTTGCACATCCTTTTTGTTGTGATCAAATACTTTTTAAATTATGAAAGTCCGTCTGTAGGAGTTCCTGTTCTTCCTTCTTCTGTAGGCACCTCTATTGGTGTCTCCTCCTGACCTGGCTGCTGCGGGCCATAAGTAACCTCACCAACTTTCTTATAACCACTCCAACAATTACCTACATAGATTCCCGTTTTACCTTCCCAGCACCAACGGTACTCGCCGCTTTCAGTTGCACTAAGATCGAGAGCTATAAGCTCTGCTCCATTCCACTTCTTCATACACATCGTCTCCTATAAGATAATAATTTTATTGGAGCTAATATATCACTTAATCGATAACAAGTATCGATTTCTAACAAAAAAGTAACAAAATATATACAAAAAAGATGTGTAAACATTACTGTTTACACATCCTATATTGCAATAAAAAAGATGAATTATGAGTGCTTATCAGGAGCTACATTAGAGTGTTCTGGATCACTGATATGATGCTCAGCATCATGAAACGAATAATATTCCGAGAACGATGCTTCGATATTTGCGCAAGTACGGCCACTTTCTGTTGCATTGAGATCAAGTGAAACAAGTTCTGCATTATTCCATTTTTTCATACTAGCTACCTCCTGAAAAAGTATGTGTTATATTGACAATGTATCATATATTATTGTGAATGTATTAAATTCTAACAAAAAAGTAATAATTATCTGATAATAATATATTAACGACAAGTTTTACATGTTTTTGTTGACCGAGAACGTGCGTAGGAATATAATTTCTAAGGTTTTAAATATCCTTTATACTATATTTACGTATAGAGGATTTTTTTATTGAATATTTGGAGGATATTATGGAAAACGAAAGATTAAAGCCCATGCTGTTTACTGCGCTTAAAGAGTACAATCGTAAGCAGTTTGTGCAGGATTTGGTGTCCGGAATTATTGTAGCTATCATAGCGCTTCCTTTGTCAATTGCTTTGGCACTGGCATCAGGAGTCGGACCTGAGGAAGGCCTTTATACTGCTATTGTAGCTGGATTCATTATCTCATTCCTTGGCGGTAGCAGAGTTCAGATTGCAGGTCCTACAGCTGCATTTGCAACAATTGTTGCCGGAATCGTAGCTACAAAGGGCATGGAAGGACTTGCTCTTGCAACTATCTTTGCAGGTGTTCTTCTTATATTAATGGGTGTATTCAGACTTGGATCACTTATCAAGTTTATTCCTTATACTATTACAACAGGATTTACTGCCGGTATTGCTGTTACAATCGCGATCGGCCAGGTCAAAGACTTCCTGGGACTTACATATCCTGCGGGAACAGTGACAGTAGAAACTGTTGATAAGGCTTCTGCCATTGCTCGTAATATCTCAACCTTTAACTATCAGGCATTCATTGTTGGTATGGTATGCCTTCTTATTCAGATTGTATGGCCTAAGGTTAGCAAGAAGATACCTGGATCTCTTATAGCAGTTATCGTGGGAATCCTTATGGTTAAGCTTCTTGGCATGAATGTTAATACAATCGGTGACCTTTATGAGATCAAAGGTCAGCTTCCTACATTCAGACTTCCTGCATTTAGCTTTGCAACTCTTTCTTCTGTAGCAGGAGATGGTGTTACAATTGCAATCCTTGCAGCTATTGAGTCACTTCTTTCATGCGTTGTTGCTGACAGCATGATTGATAGTAAGCACAGATCTAACATGGAGCTTGTTGCTCAGGGTGCTGGTAACATTGGATCAGCTCTCTTTGGTGGTATCCCTGCAACAGGAGCTATTGCTCGAACAGCTGCCAACATCAAGAACGGCGGTAGAACTCCTATAGCCGGCATGATCCACTCAGTTTGCCTTGTTCTTGTGCTTGTAGTTCTTATGCCATATGCAGCTCTTATTCCAATGCCTACTATTGCAGCGATTCTTTTCATGGTTGCTTACAATATGTGCCAGTACAAGACTTTTATTCATCTTGTTAAGACTGCACCTAAGAGTGATATCATTGTTCTTGTTACAACCTTTGTTCTTACTATAGTATTCGACCTTGTTGTTGCTATCGAGGTTGGTATGGTTCTTGCATGTCTCTTATTCATGAAGAGAATGAGCGAGGAATCAAGAGTACGCGGTTGGAAGTACTATGATCCTGAAGATGATCCTGATGGACTTGGACTTAAAGATATTCCTAAGCATGTTCGTGTTTATGAGATCAGCGGACCTATGTTCTTTGGTGATGCTGAGCAGATTGCAGCCATCAGCTTCAAGGATTTCACAAGAGCTCTTGTAATCAGAATGCGTGGTGTTCCTGCTATCGACGCAACAGCAATGCATTCCTTTGAACAGCTCTACGAGAAGTGCCAGAAGAACGGAGTTCAGCTTGTATTCTCTCATGTAAATGAGCAGCCTATGAACACCATGGAAAAAGATGGTTTTGTGGACCTTGTTGGAAGGGAAAACTTCCAGCCTCATATCGATGACGCGCTGAAGAGAGCAGCTGAAATATAATAAAAACTCCCGGGTCCCGGGAGTTTTTTTATTGATTAGACACAATATATGGTATAATGAATACATAAGTCATACAAATAAGGGGGACCTACGCATGAAGAAGATCTACGTACTGGACACCAACGTTTTGATTCAGGCGCCTCACGCGTTGAAGTGCTTTGAGGATAACGAGGTGGTTCTTCCGCTGGTAGTCTTGGAGGAACTCGATGGCCACAAGAGGGATGAGGGCGAGCGAGGAGCTAATGTTCGTGAGGCCATCAGGATTTTGGAGCAGCTTAGAGGCGCAGGGGATTTAGTCAAGGGCGTCAAACTTGACAATGGAGGTTTCCTTAGAGTTGAAAAGAACTTCAAGGATGTAGAACTTCCAAAGGATATGGCAGAGTACAAATCTGATAACCGTATTCTTAAGGTTTGTAAGGGACTTAGTGATTGCAGTAAAGAGCAGGTTATTCTGGTAACCAAGGATATTCTGATGCGTATAAAGGCTCAGATTCTCGGAGTTAAATCAGAAGACTTTACTACAGAGCAGGTGGCAGGAGAAGGAGAGCAGTACAGCGGCCGAATTTCCGTATATGCCCCTGAAGAGGTATTCAAGGATTTCAAGAAAAAAGGAATACCTGTGAGCAAGGTGTACTGCTGTGATGAAGCAGGAAATCAGTATACACCCGAGCTTTATGAAAACGAATTTGTTGTGATAAGGGCAGATCAGTCAACAAACAAAACCCAGATGGGACGCGTTTGCGGACAGTTTATCAAGAAACTTGAATATGAAAAGAGTCAGCCCTATGGCGTTAAACCCAGAAACGCAGGTCAGTATTTCCTTCAGGAAGCATTGATGCAGCCTGCGGAGGTAGCACCACTTGTTATTGTAAAGGGTATGGCAGGTACAGCCAAGACATTCTACTCACTGGCTGTAGGTCTTGAGAAGATGATCAACAGGCCAACAGGAGAGTACCGTAGGATCCTGGTCTGCAGGCCTAACTCACAGTTTGATGATGATATCGGATTCTTGCCCGGTGATGAGCAGGAAAAGATATCGCCTCTCATGAGACCTATCATAGATAACCTTGAGCAGTTGATTGATTCCAACGAGGAAGAGCGTTACAAGGATGAAAAAGAGCTCCAGGGCAAAACCGATGAGGTCTTTGAAAGAGGAATCGTACAGTGTGAGGCTCTTAACTTCATCAGAGGACGTTCAATTCTGAAAACCTTCCTTATAATAGATGAAGCTCAGAATATGACGCCTACTCAGGCGAAGGGTATCATCACAAGAGCAGGTAAGGATACCAAGATTATTCTTTTGGGAGATCCTAACCAGATTGACAGACCATTCCTGGATGAGAGGACCAACGGATTATCCTATGCATCAGAACATATGAAGGGAAGTCCTTTTGCATGGCAGATATCTTTATCCGCATCTGAGTGTGAGAGAAGCAAGCTTGCCATGGATGCAATTAATAGGATGAAAGACAAGGATAATTTCTAATATTTATTTTGTATTTTGAACACAATTTTGACATATTTGGAAACTAAGTTTACAATTAAACATGTTAATGCTGATTATACTTATGCTCTAAGGATACAAATATTTTTTGCAAAGTGATTGTGTGGACGGAGCCACTTTAAGGGTGGCTTCGTCCTTATTTTATGGGCGTTTCAGGCACTTTGTTAATTTGTTAATAAATATTTTACAATTTGGGGATATATAGTATAATCTTCTTTGCGACTTTAAATCTTTTATTTATTTCAATTAGAATTTGGGAGTAAAAAATGGACATTAGAATTGAGAATCTGACAAAAACATATGGTAGTCTTAACGCAGTAGATCATATGAATCTCAGAATCAATGATGGCGAGCTTGTAGGCCTTCTTGGACCATCCGGATGCGGTAAGTCTACAACACTTTTTATGCTGTCAGGACTTACAACACCTACAGAGGGTAAGATCTTCTTTGGCGACAAGGATGTAACTTCAATCCCTCCGGAAGATAGAGAAATTGGACTCGTTTTCCAGAACTACGCTCTTTATCCACATATGACTGTAGAGGATAATATTACATTCCCTCTTATCAATCGTGGTGTAAAAAAAGCTCAGGCTAAGGAAGAAGCTTTTGAAATTGCCAAGGTTGTTAAGATTGAGCAGTATATGAATAGAAAACCAAGTGAGCTTTCAGGTGGTCAGCAGCAGAGAGTTGCTATTGCAAGAGCCCTTGTTAAAAAGCCTCAGGTTCTTCTTCTTGATGAGCCTTTATCAAACCTTGATGCTAAACTTCGTGTTGCTACAAGAGAAGAAATCAGACGTATCCAGCAGGAAGTTAAGATCACAACTATCTTTGTAACACATGACCAGGAAGAGGCTATGAGCATTTCTGATCGTATTGCAGTTATGAAGGAAGGTGTTCTTCAACAGTATGAGGTACCTCAGACAATGTACCTTAATCCGGCTAACGAATTCGTAGCTAACTTCCTTGGAACTCCAGAGATTAATAATATAGAAGTAGAAGTTAAAGATGGCGTTATTTCAGCAGGTGATGTTGTTCTCAGAAGAGGCGCTAATCTTGCAGATGGACACTATCATGCAGGAATCAGACCTGAGTCATTCTTTGTTGATGAAAACGGTATTTCTTTTGAAGTAAATAATCTTCGTATGACAGGACGTGACCTTCTTCTGTTTACTAATCTTGGTCAGTCAGTTGTTCGTGTTCTTGTTCACTCATATATGCAGGTATCTGAGGGAGATACTATCAAGGCTTCTGTTCGCGAAGGGCATATCCTTGTATTTGATTCTTCAGAAAAGCTTATTGGCAGATTCTAATTGGTGATAAAGGGAGAACAAAATGGATAAGAAGAGCTTTAAGGGATATTTATATCTCCTTCCATCAATAATCATCATGTTAGCTTTTACAATTTATCCTTTGATAAGAGCTATCATCATGAGTTTCTTGGGTGATTACAGTATTATCAATCACGGATATACATCAATTGGCTTTGAGAACTACAAAGCGCTTTTTGCTGATCCGGATTTTGCACTTTCACTTCGCAATACAACTATTTACGTTATCTGCGTAGTACCTGCATCAATCATTCTTTCACTTATCATTGCGGTACTTATAAATAGCTGTACTAAGACAAAGGCATTTTTCCAGACAGTTTATTTCCTTCCTTATGTTACCAGTGTTATTGCTATTGGTATCGTTTGGAGATGGATGTTTAACAGTAACTATGGACTTATTAACTACTTCCTTGGATTATTCGGTATTGATCCTATTCCTTGGTTAAATCGTCCTGAGTATGCTATGCCTGCACTTATTATCTTCGCTATTTGGAAGAGCATGGCATTCAACATCCTTATTTTCCTTGCAGGTCTTCAGACTATTCCTGAGGATCTCTACAGAGCAGCAAGAATTGATTCAACACCTAAGCTTCGTGTATTTACAAGAATCACAGTTCCACAGCTTGCTCCAATGATCGTTTATTCAAGCGTTATCGGTATGATCGGCGCATTTAAGGTTTACAACGAAGTATTCTCACTTTTCCAGGGCAAGGCAGGCCCAGCCAACAAGGCTATGACTATTGTGTACTTCATCTATGATAAGTTCTACAACAGTTACAAATATGGTGTTGCTGCAGCCGGTTCAGTTGTTCTGTTCATTATCATTCTTGTAATGACACAGATTCAGCTTAGAGTAACAGGCGAAAAGAAGAAAAAATAAGAGGAAATAAAGATGTCACAGAAAAGAAAAGTAGGAAATGTCATTGCTACTATATTAAAATATGCAGTTCTGATATTCGGTGCGATTTTTACAATCCTTCCTTTTGTGTGGATGATTTCATCTTCACTTAAGACACCATCAGAGCTTGTTCAGATTCCACCAAGTCTTTTCCCTGAGACTCCTCAGTGGGTTAACTATCAGGAGGCTTGGAAGGCAGCTCCGTTTGCCAGATATTTTGTTAACACACTTATTGTTACACTGTGCACAACATGCGGCGTGCTTGTAACAACAGTACTTTCAGCATTTGCTTTTTCAAGACTTAACTTCCCGGGAAAGAAGACAGTGTTCTCACTGTTCCTTGCAACACTTATGATTCCCGGTGAGATGCTTATCATCACTAACTATGAGACAATCATTAATCTTCACTGGATTGATTCATACAAGGCTATGATTATCCCTTGGATTTCAAGTGCATTCTATATCTACCTTTTGACTCGTTTCTTTATGCAGGTTCCGGAATCTCTTTATCTGGCTGCTAAGGTAGATAAGTGCTCAGACTTCAAGTACATGATCAAGATCATGGTTCCTATGAACAAACAGGCTATTTTCTCTATTGCAATCCTTAACATCATCAGTTCATGGAATGCATTCCTGTGGCCACTGCTTGTTACAAACTCACAGGAGATGAGAGTTTTGTCTAACGGTCTTGTAAGATTCCAGACTGAGGCTGGATCATCAACAGAGCTTATTATGGCAGCATCCTGTATGCTTGTTATGCCTATTATCATTATTTATCTGTTCCTTAGAAAATACATCATTGAAGGTGTAACTAGGAGTGGACTTAAGGGATAAGTTCTGTTATACTGAATGGCTGGATTGGGGTTTAGTTTTTCGGCCTATCAATTTTAATCATTAAGGTAACTTGCCTTTAATGATAGATACGCTTTTTTTTAAGAAAGAGAGGGATTATGAAATGAAGTTAAAGAAAATTGGCGCTAGCATTCTTGCCATGGCTATGGCAACATCAATGCTTGCTGGTTGCGGACAGAGCGCTCCAGCAGAGACTGCAGCTGACACACAGCCAGCTGAGCAGACAGAGGCTCCTGCAGCTGAGGCTTCAGCTACAGAAGAGGCAGCTCCTGCAGAGGAGGCTAAGAACATCGAGGCTACAGAAGTTACATTCTGGCACGCTATGAATGGTAACCTTGAGTCAGTTCTTACAGAGATCACAGACGAGTTCAACAACTCAAACGAGTATGGTATCAAGGTTACTCTTGTTAACCAGGGTGCATACGGCGACCTTCAGACAAAGCTTCAGGCAAGTGCTGCAGCAGATGCTCTTCCAGATCTTGCACAGGCTTACAACAACTGGCTTACACCTTACCTTGACAAGATCGTTAAGCTTGATGATTTCGTAGCTAACGACTTCGATAACTGGGATGATGTAGTAGAAGCTTATCGTGATGAGTGCTCAGAGTTCGGATTCATCCACGCTGTTCCTTACAACAAGTCAACATACGTTCTTTTCTACAACAAGACAATGCTTGACGAGCTCGGACTTTCAGTTCCTGAGACATGGGCTGATGTACAGGCTGACGCTAAGGCTGTTATGGATGCTAAGAACATCGCTTTCATCGGTTATGATGACCTTGCTGGTGTAGTTGAGGCTTCTCTTCACCAGAATGGTGCTAACTATGTAGATGCTTCAGGCGCACTTTTCAACGACGAGAAGGGTCTTGAGACATTCACATACCTTTCAGACCTTTACAACAACGGCTATGCTCGTCTTGTTGGTGAGGACGGATACTTCTCAAACGTAATCAGCAATCAGCAGATCGCTTCTTACGTTGGATCTTCAGCTGGTGTTTCATACATCAAGGCTGAGGGTTGGGAACTGGGAGTAGCTCCACTTCCAGGAAACGTTAACAAGGCAGCTAACATGGCTGGTACAAACATCGTTATGTTCGCTCAGGATTCTAACAAGCAGCTTGCAGCTTGGGAGTACCTCAAGTACATCACAAGCACAGAGGCTATGACAAAGTGGGCTGTAGGAACAGGATACCTTCCAATCAGACAGTCAGCTTATGAGACAGCTGAGTACAAGGCATACATGGAAGAGAACGTTTGCGCAGCAGCATGCTATGAGCAGGCTAAGGACTTCTTCTTCTCACCTACATTTGAGGCTTCTAACGATATCAGATCAACAGTTCCTTCAACTGTAGAGCAGCTTGTATATGACAAGGCTGATGCTCAGACATGGCTTGACACAATTGTTGAGGCTGTTAACGCTCAGTATTGATGATATAAGTGGCGCAAGGTTCAGCGTTCGTGCAAGCTTGCTTGCTAAGAACGTTGACTTTGCGGCCTTAACAATAATGAGGAATACAGATATACGAATGAAATGAGTATATCGTTTTCCGAATTATTGTAGGATTACGAGAGTTGCTATGCAACGGAGTAATCCGTATATCATCAATATAGTAGATCATTTATAATAATCATAATATGCGAGTAGGAAAGATCCCTTTCCTACTCGCTATTTTTCTCTTAACTCTTATTTTGTTATAATAGGTTCAGAGAGTCTATGAGTGAGGTGCCATATGACAAAACTTAAATTCTACAGTGGTTTAAAAGAAATTGGTGGAACAGTAGTAGCAGTAGAAACTGACAAAGCAATCTGCTTATTTGACTTTGGCTTTTCTTATGCTGACAGACTTGATAGCAAAGTTCCTCTGCGTAAAGGAATGGAAGCTTATGATTATGTCAGACTTGGCGTATTAAACGCAATTGATGGCATTTATGAGCCTGAAATTGCCCATAAACTTGATATTAAGGGATGTGGTGAGACAGATAAAGAAATATTTGTCATCATTTCCCATATGCATATAGATCACATGGGAGGCCTGGGAGCTCTGGACCAGAGAATTCCTGTGTATATGAGTTCTCAGTCAGCAACTCTTTATCATGAGCTTGGAGTTATGGGAGAGCTTGAGATAAGAGAGCATGAGAATGTTATACCGGTAGATTACGATGGCTCTTTTACCGTAGGAGATATTACCATCACCTGCGTACAGGTTGATCATGATGTTATTGGAGCCTGCGGATTTATGATAAAAACTCCGGATGGCAGTATTTGTTATACGGGAGATTACAGATATCATGGTTACCATCCTGAGATAAGCGCTGCATTTGCACAGAAATGTAAGGGCGCTGACGTTATGATCAGTGAGGGCGTTACCATTAGTCATAATGATGTGGATGTTCTTTCGCTTGAGGGACCTTATAGAGATAATAATGAATATACGCTTCTTGATAAGATGAAGGAATATGCATCAGCAGACAGTGAGTTTGCCGGTGGTCTTATAGTAATCAATAACTATAATAGAAATGTTGAGAGAATTCACAACTTTGCTCGTGTTATAAAAGAGACAGGAAGAGAACTTGTTCTTGAACCTGAACAGGCAGAGTATGTGGCAGCCTTTTATCAGGAAGATGAGTTTTCTGTATACCTTCCTGAGGGCGGATCAGTTGATGGCTTGCTAATTAAGAACCGCAGAATAGTTACAAGAAAAGATATCCTGGCTAATCCATCGCGTTTTGTTCTTCAACAGGATTATAAACACGCATATGAGCTTTTTGAATTGGCCGGAGTAATTTCTGTGTATCTTCATATGGATGGAGCTCCTCTTGGGGATTACGATCCTTCCTATGCTAAGTTCTATGAACTTTTATCCGTGGCAAGAATAAATGTTGTGAGGTGTGGACTTGGCGGACATGCTGAGCCTTACTATCTGAGAAAACAGGTGGATGACATAGCACCAAGGACACTTATTCCACTTCACAGTTTCAGACCGGAACAGCTCTTATCAAGGAATGTTGAGAGAATAGTTCTTCCGAACTTAAATGACACAATTGAACTGGTTAATGGTGAGTGTTTCTTTGAAAACAACGCCTGGTGCTGGTGTTCAAATAAACGCTGATTTTATATGGAGAATTAAAGCTCGTGAGCAGATAGAAACGCTCACGAGCTTTTTTGATACGAGAGATTAGCGATAAATCTGTTGTTTTTCTAGTTGACAATTATTATCAAAAAGATTATTCTAAAATTGAAGTTAGCAAAAACTAACATAAAATCCAATAAATATGTAATAAATAAAAAGATTTAGATTGCATAAAATGAGTTATTGACAATGGTTATCGGTTAGAATAAACTAACATACGGTTAGCTTATGACAACGAAACAGCACATGTATCTGTTAGGCTAAGATAACGAGTATTCAATAGGAGAAATGATTATGACACTTAATGATGCAGTATTTGGCAATGAATACACTGTAGTTGATGTCGACACACAGGGAGATGAAGAGATGAAGAGCTTTCTCTTTTCACTTGGTTGTTATAGCGGAGAACACATTACAGTTGTTGACAAGAAAAGAAATCTTGTAGTCGCAATAAAGGATGCAAGGTATAATATTGACCCTGAGTTAGCCAATGCTATCAAGATTTAACATGAATTCAAAGGACAAGAGATTTGTCTTGAATAATACAAAAAGTATTTAGGAGGAAACATTATGAGAATCGCAATGGCGGGAAATCCTAACAGTGGAAAGACTACCATGTACAATGCACTGACCGGACGCAGTGAAAAGATTGGAAACTGGGCCGGAGTTACCGTTGACAAAAAAGAGAGCATAATCAAGAAATCTTTTTACGAGGGAGATAAGGAGCTTATTGCTGTAGATCTTCCGGGTGCTTATTCGATGTCACCGTTTACCTCGGAAGAGAGTATTACAAGCAGCTATGTTAAGAATGAGCATCCTGATGCAATTATTAATATAGTAGATGCTACTAACCTTAGCAGAAGTTTATTTTTTACGACGCAGCTTCTGGAATTGGGGATTCCTGTAGTTGTTGCGCTTAACAAGAATGATGCCAATGATAAAAAGGGAAACCTTATTGATGAGAAAAAACTTTCTGAAAAGCTTGGATGTCCTGTAATCAAGACGGTTGCAACATCTGAAAAAGGACTTAAAGAAGTTGTAAAGGCTGCTGCAGAACTTGAAGGCAAGGGACAGAAGGAGCCATTCGTTCAGGGAAATATTGATCTTACCAATAAGGCAGAGGTTGAGGCTGCAGACAGAAAACGTTTTGAATATGTAAACGGTATTGTATCCGAGGTTGAGAATCGTAAAGTTCATACCAAAGACAAGAATTTCGGTGATAAGATAGACAGTATTATTACACATCCTGTTCTTGGAATTATTGTTTTTGCAGCTGTTATGTGGCTTGTATTCTATATTTCACAGACAACAGTTGGAACATGGCTTTCAGAACTTTTGGCCGGATGGATTGAGGATTTCCAGGGAATGGTTGGAGAGGCTATGGAGGATGCAAATCCACTTCTTTATGCAATCCTTGTTGATGGTATTATTGGAGGCGTTGGAGCCGTTGTTGGATTCCTTCCACTTGTTATGGTTATGTACTTCCTCATTGCTCTTTTAGAGGATTGCGGATATATGTCACGAGCTACAGTAGTTCTTGATCCTATTTTCAAGAGAGTAGGTCTTTCAGGAAAATCTGTTATCCCTATGATAATCGGTACAGGTTGTGGTATTCCGGCTATCATGGCTTGCAGAACTATCAGAAATGAAAGAGAAAGACGTTCAACTGCAATGCTTGCAACATTCATGCCTTGCGGAGCTAAGCTTCCTGTTATAGCTCTTTTTGCAGGCGCATTCTTCCCGGAGTCAAGATGGGTTGGATTCATGTGCTATGTAGTTGGTATCGTTCTTATTCTCCTGGGAGCTCTCCTAATCAAGGCAATCACAGGAATGAAGTATAGAAAGAGCTTCTTCATTATCGAGCTTCCTGAGTACAAGGTTCCAAGCCTTATGTTTGCTGTTAAGTCTATGCTTGAAAGAGGAAAGGCTTACATTGTTAAGGCTGGAACAGTAATTCTTGTATGTAATACAGTGGTTCAGATCATGAGCACATTTGATTTCAGCTTCCAGCCTGTAGAAGAGGGTATGGAGAGCACATCAATCCTTGCAGGAATTGCAGGACCATTCGCATATCTTCTTGTTCCTGTAGTTGGTATCGTAAGCTGGCAGCTTGCAGCAGCAGCTATTACAGGCTTTATTGCAAAAGAGAACGTTGTTGGAACAATCGCTACTGTATTTGCTCTGTCTAACGTTATTGATACAGAGGAACTTGAACTTGTAGGAGAAGGCAGTGCAGTTGCTGCAGTTATAGGTATTACAAAGGCTGCTGCTCTTGCTTACCTTATGTTCAACCTTTACACACCACCATGCTTTGCAGCTCTTGGAGCTATGAACTCAGAGATGAAGTCAGCTAAGTGGCTTTGGGGTGCAATCGGACTTCAGCTTGCTACAGGATTTACAGTAGGCTTCCTTGTATACCAGATTGGTACACTTGTTGTTACAGGCTCTCTTGGAGCCGGCTTTGTAGCAGGTCTTATTGCAATCGCTGTATTTGCTGGTATAATCACATTTATCATCCAGCGCAATAATAAACAGATGGCACTGGAGTACAAGCTGGATTGATATTAAGAAGCTGATACAATGATTTTTGGAGGTAACACAATGGCCAATATAATTGCCGCTTTGGTTATAATATTGTTGTTTGGATGGGCTTGCTTTTACATCTATAAAGAGAAAAAAAGTGGCAGAAAATGTATTGGTTGCCCATCAGCAGGGGCTTGTCAGAAGGCATCTTCAGCATGTCACTGTAAGAAATGAAGCCCAATATTAAATTATCTAACAATTTATAATTATTAGCGAACAAAACTAAGGCAAATGTCTGCGCACTGCGGACATTTGTCTTTTTTATACAAATAAAATTCCGAGACTTAAAAAGTTTTGTTAATTATTTGATTAAATAAGGGGTTTCCTTATTTTTGTCTTTGGATTATAATTTTTTAGAGCTTTAACTTATAAAAGTATTACACCGATGAATAATTATTCGCGCTTTCATCGCATTATGCATTGATTATAAATGGATATAGTTCTTGATAGGAGACATGCAATGGCACAGTTGTGGGGCGGTAGATTTACCGGAAGTATAAATGAACTGGCATGGAATTTTAATGCATCAATTACTTTTGATAAAAGATTCCTTGAAGTTGATGTCAGAGGCAGTAAGGCACATGCTACTATGTTGGCCAAACAGGGCATTATATCAGAAGAGGAAAAAAATCAGATTTTAAGCGGCTTTGATTCAATACTCAAGGACGTTTTGGATGGAAAACTTGAGATTACCACTAAGTATGAAGATATTCACAGCTTTTTAGAGGCTAATCTTATCGAGCGAATTGGTGATGCCGGCAAAAAAGTTCATACAGGACGTAGCAGGAATGACCAGGTTGCCCTTGATATGAGACTTTATGCCAGAGATGAGCTTGAGCATATGTCTCAGCAGCTACTCAACACACTTGGCTGCCTACAGAAGATAATGAAAGATAATCTTGATACCTACATGCCGGGCTTTACCCATCTGCAGAAGGCGCAACCGGTAACTCTTGCTCATCATGTTGGGGCTTATTTTGAGATGTTCAAAAGAGACCTCCTTAGAATTAAGGATATTTATAACAGAATGAATTATTGTCCCCTTGGGGCTGGAGCTTTGGCAGGCACCACTTATCCGCTGGACAGAGAGTTTACAGCGCAGCTCCTTGATTTTTACGGACCTACTCTTAATAGCATGGATTCTGTTTCGGACAGAGATTACCTTATAGAGTTTATGTCAGCTCTTTCAACTATAATGATGCATTTGTCCAGGTTCTCTGAGGAAGTTATTATCTGGAATTCCAATGAATACAGATTTGTGACCATAGATGATGCCTATTCTACAGGTAGCAGCATCATGCCTCAGAAAAAGAATCCTGATATAGCAGAACTTGTAAGAGGTAAGACGGGAAGAGTTTATGGAGATCTGATTTCTCTTTTAACTACAATGAAAGGTATTCCTCTTGCCTACAACAAGGATATGCAGGAGGATAAGGAAGCATTTTTTGATGCTATTGATAATACTTCGAACTGCCTTGCACTTTTTACCGATATGTTAGCAACAATTCAGTTCAACAAAGATGCTATGATTAAAAGCGCAATGATGGGATTTACCAATGCTACTGATGCAGCAGATTACCTTGTAAATAAGGGAATGCCTTTCAGAGATGCACATTCTGTGATCGGAAGACTTGTTCTTCATTGCATTGATAAGAACTGTGCTATCGACGATCTTATGATCGATGAGCTTAAATCATTTTCAGAGCTGTTCGATAAAGATATATACGATGCAATAAGTCTTGAAACTTGTGTAAATAAGCGCCTTACGATCGGAGCCCCAAGCCCCGAATGCATGAAGAAAGTCGTAGCGTTGAATGACGAGTTCATCAATAAATATAGGATTAAATAAATGGAGAGGAGTAACATTATGAGCGAGAAACTTAAGGTAGCGGTACTTGGTGGTACAGGAATGGTAGGACAGAGATTTATCTCTATTCTCAACAACCACCCTTGGTTTGAGGTAACAACAGTTGCGGCAAGTCCAAGATCTGCAGGGCAGACCTATGAGGAGGCAGTAGCCGGAAGATGGAAGATGGATGAGCCTATTCCAGATTCTGTTAAGAACCTTGTAATCAAAGATGTAACTGATGTTAAGGGCGTTTCAGCAGATGTAGATTTTGTTCTTTCTGCGGTTAATATGTCCAAGGATGAGATTAAGCATATCGAGGAAGAGTACGCTAAGACTGAGACCCCTGTTGTTTCCAACAACTCAGCTCACAGATGGACTCCTGATGTTCCTATGATCATCCCTGAGATCAACCCTCAGCACATGGATGTAATTGAGTTCCAGAAAAAGAGACTTGGAACAACAGCTGGATTCATTGCTGTTAAGCCAAACTGCTCAATTCAGAGCTATACACCTGCTCTTACAGCATGGAAAGAGTATGAGCCATATGAAGTTGTAGCTACAACATATCAGGCTATCTCAGGTGCAGGTAAGAATTTTGATGAGTGGCCAGAGATGGTAGGCAACGTAATTCCTTTCATTTCAGGAGAGGAAGAAAAGTCAGAAAAAGAGCCTCTTAGAATCTGGGGTAAGATTGAAAACGGCGTGATTGTTCCTGCTGATGATGTTAAGATCACATGCCAGTGTATCAGAATTCCGGTTCTCTACGGACATACAGCAGCTGCATTTGTTAAGTTCAAGAAGAATCCAAGCAAGGAAGAACTTATCGAAAAACTTGAGAAATTCTCAGGACTTCCACAGCAACTTGGCCTTCCTTCTGCTCCTAAGCAGTTTATCCAGTATATGCAGGAAGACAACAGACCTCAGATCACACTTGATGTAAATTATGAGAACGGAATGGGTGTCAGCATCGGAAGACTTCGCGAAGACACTATCTATGACTGGAAGTTTGTAGGTCTTTCTCATAATACACTCAGAGGAGCTGCAGGCGGTGCGGTTGAGTGCGCTGAGCTTCTTAAGGCAAGTGGATACATCAATAAGAAATAAAATATTTAACTATTAACAAGTAAAAGCCTACGCGAATTATAAGATTGGGGACTTATGGAAGAAACAAGACAAAAAGATCTTGATTTTTTGAACAGGTATTATGAGAGTGGGATTTCTAATGTTCTTGTAGTTTACGGACACAGGAATATTGAAGACAGAGAACTTGTTGAGAAGTTTATTGAAAATAGGAGAAATGTTTATTATCTTGCAAGATCTGCTTCTGATAAGGAGCAGCGCTTCTTGTGGGGAAATGACATTAGGAAAAAAGGCATTGATATAGCAGAATATCCTACATACACTGAGATATTTGATGCTTGTATCAGCACTGTGGGCAGGAATCCGATTATTATTGTTGTGCGCAACTTTGAGCATATAGTTAAGATGTCGGACTCCTTTATGGCTGAGGTTTCAGAGTTTTTGACTGTAAAAGGAAAAGAAAGACAGATACTGTTTATTCTTGAAAGCCATGACATAAACTGGGTTGAAAATACCATGGTTGCTACTCTTGGCAAGAATGCAGGAGTTATAGCCGGTTGCAGAAAGTTAAAACCTCTTTCATTTTCTGAGATCAGGGCCTATTTTCCTACCATGTCTTATAAAGACGCTGTTATGGCCTACTCAGTTCTTGGTGGCCGTACCAGACTTTGGAAATATTTTGATGAGAAGCTGTCATTTAAAGAGAATATTTGTAAGAATCTGTTAAATGACAATTCCTTCCTGTATGGTGAAGCTATAAGGCTTACAGAACAGAATCTTAGAGAAACGGCTGTTTATCACACTCTTTTGGCAGAAATGGCAAGGGGTGTTAATAAACTTAATGACCTGTATCACGTTACAGGGTTTTCCAGAGCCAAGATTTCAGTTTATCTTAAGACCTTGATTCATCATGATTTTGTTTATAAGGCTGATTCTTTTGGTAGTGCCGGAAGAGAAAATGTCATGAAGGGCGTGTACAAAATATGCGATCCTATGGTGCTTTTTTTCTTTAAATTCGTTTATCCAAACCAAACTGATCTTATGCTGATGCCCAATGAGAAATTTTATGATATATTTATATCTGCGGGAATGCAAGATTATTTACACGTACCATTCAAAGCGATTTGCAGGGAATATATCTTCAAGTTGGAAGAGCGGGGTCAGTTCCCATTTGAAATTAGCGAAGATGGAGAGTGGAACGGTAAGGAAGGCGACATTGATATTATTGTCCAGAGCGATACCGGAGATACAGCGCTTGGTATGTGCTTCTGGGGGAGACAGGCAACCCATGCCGATTACGTTAAATTGCATTCTGACGCAAGAAAAGCAAGACTTGAGGGAGATGTTATCTATCTCTTTTCAACAGGCGGCTTTGATGCGTGGCTTACAGATGCAGCTATGAAATCATCAGAGAGCCTTAAGTTGATTGGAATAGATGAATTAACGAATGGCTAAAAAACTGATAATAACAGAGAAACCTTCAGTGGCAAGAGACTTTGCCAGAGTACTGAATGTTTCAGGCAATAAAAACGGATACATAGAGAATGACCAGTATGTTATTTCCTGGTGTTTCGGTCATCTTGTAGAGATGGTGTATCCGGAAGAATACGACGAGAAATACAAAAAATGGAGGCTGGAAGATTTACCTTTTCTTCCAGCCAATTATAAGTATGGCGTAATTAAAAATAGTGCAGACCAGTACAAGCTGATCAATAGTCTTTTACACAGAGAAGATATTGATACTGTATATTGGGCAGGCGACTCAGGAAAAGAAGGACAGACCATAGAAGAGAATATCAGAAACTATGGTGGTGTCAGGGATGGCATGACAGAGCTTCGCGTGTGGATTGATTCCATGACTGATGAAGAGGTCAAAAGAGGAATCGAAGAAGCCAGACCTATGTCAGACTACGCACTTCTTGGCGAGTCAGGTATCATGCGAGCTATTGAGGATTATAGTCTTGGAATCAACTTTTCAAGGGCATTGTCCGTTAAATATGGCAAGCTGATAAATGATGCCGCTGCAACCAAATCATACACAGCTATAGCGATTGGTCGAGTAATGACCTGCGTTTTGGGAATGGTAGTCAGAAGAGAAAGGGAAATCCGAAACTTCCAGAAGACACCGTTTTTCAGAATTGTAGGTTCTTTTTCTGATGCCAAAATTCTGGCAGAATGGAAGGCTGTAAACGGCTCAGCTTTTTTTGAATCCCCACTTTTATACAAAGAGAATGGTTTTAAAAAACAGGAAGATGCTCAGGGACTTATAGATAAGCTTCGTGGACAGAGTGCAGTAATAGACAGTATTGAAACCGGTAATACCAAGAAGAGAGCACCTCTTTTGTATAACCTGACTGAGCTTCAGGCTGATTGTACGAAGCGTTTCAAGATCAGCCCTTCCCAGACACTGGAAATAGCTCAGGAGCTCTATGAGAAAAAGCTTACAACCTATCCCAGAACTGATGCCAGAGTTCTTACTACGGCTGTGGCAAAAGAGATTTACAAGAACGTAAAGGGATTGTCAGGAGTACAGGAAGTATCCGGATTTGTTGACCATGTTCTTAAAAATGGTCTGTATAAAGGAATTGAGAAGTCTCCTTATACAGATGATTCCAAGGTTACGGATCACTATGCTATCATCCCTACAGGCCAGACAGGAGCCATTAATACACTGTCACCACTTGCTAAGAACGTATATCTTTTAATCTGCAGAAGGTTTGTATCAATATTCTATCCATCTGCGGAGTATAAGACAGCCAAGCTTCAGATAGCAGTGGGAGATGAGAAGTTTTTTGCAACTGCCAAGGTTCTTACTTCTCCGGGATACCTTGCTGTGGCGGGAATGCCAAATGACAAGTCAAATGCCGATAAAAAGGTGGATGAAAACAGTTCATCCTCAGAGGATGAAGAGGATGTAGGTATTTCCAAAGAGGACTTCCTTAGATTTGTGGAAGGAGCCCATAAGGGAGATGCCATAACTGTAAATGACTACATGCTAAAAGAAGGCGCTACCAATCCGCCTAAGAGATACACCTCCGGTGATCTGGTTATTGCCATGGAAAATGCCGGTAATCTCATTGAGGATGAAGAACTTCGTGAGCAGATCAAG
This sequence comes from Butyrivibrio sp. VCB2006, assembly GCF_000420945.1. Classification (GTDB taxonomy): domain Bacteria; phylum Bacillota; class Clostridia; order Lachnospirales; family Lachnospiraceae; genus Butyrivibrio. The sequence goes on along the minus strand of NZ_ATVX01000010.1, from coordinate 107,402 downwards.
AAAAAGGGCATTGGTACTGCGGCAACCAGAGCTGCCATTATACAAAAGCTCATTGATAACAAGTACCTGGCTCAGAGTAAGAGTCAGATCATTACTCCTGAAAATCTGGGAGAGATGATTTATGAAGTGGTTAATCTATCAGTACCTACACTTCTTAACCCTGAGATGACTGCCAGCTGGGAAAAGGGTCTTGAAGGCATATACAATGGTACGGTAAACGGCAAAGAATACAGAGTTAAGCTTGAGGACTATATTAGGCGCGAAACCGGTAAACTTATAGAACGAGATCTGACAACTGATATTGTTGCTCACATCAATCAGTTTACAGGTAAAGAGTCCAAGGGAATTGCGGCCAGAAAGCCGATAGGCATTAAATGCCCTGTCTGTGGCGGCGATATTACTACCACTTCTTTTGGATATGGCTGCAGCAACTACTTTAATGATCAGATAAAGTGTACCTTCAGCGTAGGCAGGATTGCAGGCAAAGACCTGGATGAGGAGACTGTTAAAAAACTTATAACAGAAGGTAGAACCGATGTTATAGAAGGGTTCTCCGGTAAGAATAAGAAAAACTTTTCGGCATCTCTTTTAATGGATAAGGATGAAAACGGAAAGCTTACCATTAAATTCAATTTTGATGATGTACCTACTGAATATGTTGAGGATTTAAGTTGCCCGGCCTGCGGCGGAAGAATTATCAGAACTGCTAACGGCTATTCCTGTGAAAATAGGAACAAGGAAGAAGGCACATGCTACTTCTATCTTGGTGAGGTTGCCGGTAAAAAACTCACAGAAGAGCAGGTTAGAACAATCCTTGCCGGAAATGAGACAGAAGTTATTAAGGGCTTTAAGTCCAAAAACGGCAAGCTATTTAATGCTAAGCTAGTAATGAAGACGACTGAGGATAGCAAGAAAGAGATAACCTTTGATTTTGAAGGAGTTGAGCCTGATTATCTTCCTGATGTGGTCTGTCCTGACTGCGGCGGCAGAATCATCAAGAAGACAGTAGGTTTTGGCTGCGAGAATTTTAAGGCGGATGATCCACAGTCATGTAAGTTCTTTATTGGCAAGATTGCTCAGAAACAAATTTCTGAGGCCAATGTAATAGAACTTCTTAAGGAAGGCAAAACCGGTACAATCCGTGGCTTTAAGAATAAAGACAAGAAGTCTTTCGATGCCTGTCTTGTAATGAAAAAGAATGAGAATGGTGTCAGTGAGATTTCTTTTGACTTTGAAAATGTAGAAGCCAAGAAGGTCAAGGACGTGGTATGTCCTCTTTGCGGCGGTGAGATAGTTAAGACCTCATTTGGATACGGATGCAGCAATTATCGCAAGGATGATCCGGAGAATAGCTGTAAGTTCAACATTGGGGCTATCGCGGGCAAAAATCTCAAGGATGCTCAGATAAAAGAACTGTTGCTCACCGGAGTGACCTCCAAGATTTCAGGGTTTAAATCCAAAAGCGGCAAGACCTTTGAAGCCAAACTTGGCCTTGATAAGGATGAAGCAGGCAAAGTAAAGGGAATCAAGTTTGTCTTTGAGAGCGAAGATGAGGTGATGGAAGACCTGACTTGTCCTATCTGCGGAAAAAAGATCATCAAGGGCCATATGGGCTATAGATGCGAAGGCTATCAGAAGGGCGATGAGGGCTGCAGCTTCTTTGTTGGAAAGATTGCCGGTGTGATGCTGGGAAAAGAAGATTTCACCAAGCTTATCAAGGAGAAGACCACAGATAAAATAGCAGGCTTTACCAGCAAGAAGGGATCCACCTTCGATGCTAAGCTCAAGTTTGATGAGAAATTCAATGTGGTTTTTGATTTTGATAATTAATTATGAAAAATGCTAATTTAACATTTTAAGGCGATAGGCTATAATACTGAATGTCTTATAGATATTATTGATATGGTAGAAAGGACATGATTATGGAAGAATTTAAAATTTCTAACATGTATGATTTAAATGAAACAATCGCAGCTGATTATATGAGAACCAAGGAATATCCATGGGAACTACTGGCTGGAATTAAGGACTATATTATTGAACTTGGTAACAAACTCCCTGCAGATAAGTTCGAGAAAAGAGGAGAGAATGTCTGGATTGCAAAGAGTGCCAAGGTATTCGATTCTGCTTATATCGGCGGACCATGCATCATTGATGAAGAGGCAGAAGTAAGACAGTGCGCATTTATCAGAGGAAGCGCTATTGTTGGTAAGGGCGCTGTAGTTGGTAACTCTACAGAGCTTAAGAATGTAATCCTCTTTAACAAGGTTCAGGTTCCACATTACAACTATGTCGGAGATTCAATCCTTGGCTTTAAGGCTCATATGGGAGCAGGCTCTATCACATCTAATGTTAAGAGCGACAAGAAGCTTATCGTTGTTAAAAACGGTCCTGACGATCAGGTAGAGACTGGGCTTAAGAAGATGGGTGCAATGCTCGGAGACAACGTTGAAGTTGGATGTAACAGCGTACTTAATCCCGGAACAGTAATCGGAAGATGGTGCAATGTATATCCTCTTTCAAGTGTTCGCGGATGCGTCCCTGCATATCATATCTTCAAGGATAAGGATCACATTGTTAAGAAGGTAGAGGACTGAACTTTGGCTTAACAATTTATGAAAAGAGATAAGAACTTTGCTTATCTCTTTTTCTTTATTCAGCACACTTTAACACTGTAAATTGCTTAGAGTTTAAAGTGCAAAAGAAAAATATGTTGACATGTTAATTATGAGTGGTATAATTTGATTTAATTAGTTCAAATGCAATAACTAATATACAAAAAAGTAGTTAAAAAACCAGTGATTTAAAGCAATGGATTTTATAAGTTTAAAGTGCTAAAGCACAGTGGTAGTTACTGGGTTTGAGATGGCTTTAAGAGGAGTGAAAATGCAGAAAAAAGTATTTCAGCTTTTGGTTGATAATACGTCAGGTGTTCTTTCCAGAATTTCTGGTCTGTTTTCCAGAAGAGGATATAACATCGAGAGTATTACGGCGGGAGTAACTGCTGATCCGAGGTTTACGAGAATTACAATCGTGGCATCAGGAGATGATGTTATCCTGGATCAGATTGAGAAACAGGTAGCTAAGCTTGTTGATGTCAGAGATATTCATGAGCTGGTTCCTGATGAGTCAGTTTACAGAGAACTTGCACTTATTAAAGTGAGAGCTGAGGCTGATGAGAGACAGAGTATTTTGGCAACAGCCAATATCTTCAGAGGCAATATCGTTGATGTAAGCCCTGATTCACTTATTATCGAGATTACAGGTAGCCAGTCCAAGGTGGATGCCTTCCTTAGATTATTGGAAGGAAGAGAAATCCTTGAACTTGCAAGAACCGGTATAGCAGGCCTTGGAAGAGGAACTGATAAAATTATTTATTTGGATGAATAAACAGGGATTATCCCTTTTTATGATTAAACAATGGAGGATGAATATTATGTCACAGGATGCACGTATTTTTTATCAGGAAGATTGTAACCTTTCACTTCTTGAGGGCAAGACAATTGCTATTATCGGTTATGGTTCACAGGGACATGCACATGCCCTTAACTTAAAGGATTCCGGATGCAACGTTATCATCGGACTTTATGAAGGCTCTAAGAGTAAGGCTAAGGCTGAGGCTCAGGGACTTAAGGTATATAACACAGCAGAGGCTGCCAAGATGGCTGATATCATCATGATCCTTATCAATGATGAGAAGCAGGCTAAGATGTACAAAGAAGACATCGAGCCAAACCTTCAGCCAGGTAATATGATTATGTTTGCGCATGGTTTCAATGTACACTTCGGACTTATCAAGGCTCCTAAGGATGTAGACGTTGCTATGATTGCTCCTAAGGCTCCCGGACATACAGTTCGTTCTGAGTACCAGGCAGGAAAGGGAACACCTTGTCTTGTTGCTGTTGAGCAGGATGCTACAGGTAAGGCACTTGACCTTGCCCTGGCTTATGGTGCAGGAATCGGCGGAGCAAGAGCTGGTCTTCTTGAGACAACCTTCAGAACAGAGACAGAGACTGACCTCTTTGGTGAGCAGGCTGTTCTTTGCGGTGGTGTATGTGCACTTATGCAGGCTGGTTTCGATACTCTTGTTGAGGCAGGATATGATCCAAGAAACGCATATTTCGAGTGCGTTCACGAGATGAAGCTCATTGTAGATCTTATCTATCAGTCAGGCTTTGCAGGAATGAGATATTCAATTTCCAACACAGCTGAGTACGGTGATTATGTAACAGGCCCTAAGCTCATCACAGAAGAGACCAAGAAGACAATGAAGAAGATCCTTGCAGATATCCAGGATGGAACATTTGCTAAGGAGTTCCTGCTTGATATGTCAGAGGCTGGCGGACAGGTTCACTTCCAGGCTATGCGTAAGCTTCATGCTGAACACCCATCTGAGAAGATTGGTGAGGAAATCAGAAAGCTTTACAGCTGGAACAACGAATCAGATAAACTTATCAATAACTAATTCCTTTCTTTTTTGGAGCGGTGTGTGCCTTGCACATACCGCTTCTTTAATCTAATATTATTAATGAGGATTATTATGAAAAAAAGGAAGTTTTAGAATGTCAGGTGTTTCGGTTAATTACAATAAGAACGAGAAGAAGTGGTATGTGCCGGTGATAATGTTCGCCAGCGCATTTTTGATGTATGTAATAGCGGCTTTGCCAATCTTTATTAAGAGAGGTCTGCCGTTCTTTTATTATGGTGATTACAATGTTCAGCAGATTCCATTCTATATTGCAGCTCACAGAGCTGTTGAGAATGGAGAGTTTTTCTGGAACTGGAATATAGATCTTGGCGGCACAATGGCCGGAGATTTTGCATTTTATCTGTGGGGTAGTCCATTCTTTTGGATAACAATGCTGTTTCCGGAGAGTGCGATTCCGTATCTTATGCCATTTCTTATGGCTCTTAAATATGCTACAGCTGCAACCTGTGCTTATGTATACATCAGAAGATATGTACACAAGTATAGCTATGCAATGATTGGCGGCTATCTGTTTGCATTCTCTGGATTTAATGCCTGCAATATTGTGTTTAACCACTTTACTGATTCTGTGGCGTTTTTTCCGCTTTATCTTTTGACCTTTGAAAATCTTATGTCTGTGGATGATGGAAAAGAGCCCGGGTACAGATATTCCGGCAAAAAGTTTGTGGCCTTTGCGCTTATGACAGCCTTTATGTCTGTTGTTAACTATTATTTCTTCTTTGGTCAGGTTGTCTTTTTGCTGCTTTATTTTGTTGTCAGATATGCCAGGAATAATAAACTTCTTAGCAATTTTATCATGTTTAGCAAGGCACTTCTTGGTGGCGCGGCAGGCGCTTTGACGGCAGCCTTTTTCCTGTTACAGGCATACGCAGGAATTAAGGGCAATACAAGACTTGATAACTATATTAATGGCTACAATATGCTTATCTATCCAAGTGAAAAGCTGTTGTGGGACATTGTTAAGAGCGTATCCATGCTTCCGGATATTATCGGTAAGGGAACCCTTTTCTACACAGGAACAGTCAAGAACGCATCTCTGGCTGCCTATATCCCTATGTTTGGAATGTCCGGAGTAATAGCTTATTTCCTTATCAATAAGAAAAAGAAAAACTGGGAAAAGACAATGCTGGTTATTTGCTTTGTTATCGCATTTATGCCGGTATTCAACGCAGCTTTTTCCATGTTTAATTCATCATACTACGCAAGATGGTATTACATGCCTATTCTCATCATGTGCCTTATGACAGCACAGGTTACTGAGAGGGGCAAATCTCCACAGCTTAAAAAAGGAGCTGTGGCCGCAGTTTTGATGTTCTTGTTCTTCCTGCTTGTTTATTTCCTGCCTTCCAAGAATGATGACGGAGATATGGTATTTTTTAATATGACTGAGAACAACACCATTTTTCTTCGTGATGTTCTGGGAACAGCAATTTTGTGCCTGATGCTTCTTGTTATTGTTTTCATTGTGCCCAAGAACGGCGCATTATTTGGAAATAGTAAATCAAGAACAGGAATAAGAGATCAGATTATTCTTGGGGCAGTAGTTATAAGCTGCATCATTTCCACTTTCGTACCTATCAAGAACGGAAGCGGCATCATCAGTGACAGAGGAAAAAAGATGTGGCAGGAGCAGATGCTCTTTAACAAGGTTGAGGTTGATCAGAGCGATTTCTGCAGAGGAGAGGTGGACAGCACTTCAACCAACTATGACATGGTTTGGGGAGTTCCTTCCATTCACTGTTTCCTAAGTACTGTACCTTCTGAAATATTTGATTTCCTGTATGGCAGCTGCGGAATCACAAGAACCGTAGAGACTAATCTTCCTGTGGAAAGGGCCGGAGCAAGGGCTATTCTTTCCGGTAAGTATTACTTTGAAAATGCTGAGATCAGTAAGAACAGAGTCTACCACAACGGAGAAGGCACTGACGGATATTTCTTTTTAAAGAATGAAAATGGGTTTGATGTATTCGAAAACCTGAATTTTATTCCTATGGGATTTACCTTCGACTACTACATCACGGAGTCTGAGTGGGAGGATCTTGAGGCAAAGGAACACGACTATGACCTTACAAGAGTTCTTATAATTCCTGATGAAGTGGCAGATGAGTATGGCGATAAACTCATAATGACTGAGATGAAGGCAGAGGATATTTCTGAGAATCCAATATCTTATCTTGAATTCACTGATGAGTGTACAAAGAGAGCCCAGACTTCCTGCACAGAGTTTACAACAGATACCTATGGATTTACTGCAAAGACTGCAATGCTTAGTGACAATACCCTTGTATTTTTCTCTGTTCCGTATACGGAAGGTTTCAGCTGCACGGTTGATGGAGTTGACACGGAGATAATAAAGGCTGATTACGGGCTGATGGCAATCCCTGTATCAGGCGGAAGCCATGAAATAAGGGTAACTTACACACCTGAAGGCTTTAAATCAGGCATGGCTCTTAGCATTCTTGGAATATGTATTTTAGGTTTTTATGCACTGATATTAAAAAATATCAAGAAAAGCGATTAAATTTGTTATGTTCAATTAAGCAGTTTCCTATGTTATATTTGCATAAACTATTTTGACTTAAATTAAGGAGATGAGTGTGTATGAGCAAGATGACCATGAGCCAAAAGATACTGGCAGCCCACGCAGGGCTTTCAGAGGTACATGCAGGGCAGCTTATTGAGGCTGATCTTGATCTGGTGTTGGGGAATGATATCACCAGTCCTGTAGCAATTAACGAACTTAAGAAGTTCACAAAAGATGGTGTTTTTGACAAGGACAAGATTGCACTTGTTCCTGATCATTTTGTGCCTAACAAGGACATTAAATCAGCAGAGAACTGCAAATGTGTAAGAGAGTTCGCCATTAAGAACAAGATTACCAATTACTTTGAAGTTGGTAAGATGGGCATTGAGCATGCTCTTTTACCGGAGCAGGGCCTTACTGTCGCCGGAGATCTGATTATCGGTGCAGACTCACATACTTGTACCTATGGTGCTCTTGGTGCTTTCTCAACAGGTATCGGTTCAACCGATATGGCTGCCGGAATGGCAACCGGTAAGGCATGGTTCAAGGTTCCTTCTGCAATTAAGTTCAATATTGTCGGCAAGCCATCCAAATGGGTAAGCGGTAAAGATGTGATTCTCCACATTATAGGCATGATAGGCGTTGACGGCGCGCTGTACAAATCAATGGAATTTGTAGGCGAGGGCATCAAGAACCTATCTATGGATGACAGATTTACAATTGCCAATATGGCTATAGAGGCCGGCGGCAAAAATGGTATTTTCCCAGTAGATGACATTGCAATTGCTTATATGAAGGAACATGCGCCTAATAAGAAATATGTTGTCTATGAAGCTGATGAGGATGCTGAGTATGACGAGGAGTATACAATTGACCTTAGTACACTTACTCCAACGGTTGCTTTCCCACATCTTCCAGAAAATACACATACCTTCGATAACATAGAAGACATTAAGATAGACCAGGTCGTTATCGGATCCTGTACTAATGGCCGTATTGATGACCTTAGAATTGCTGCTGAGGTCCTTACAGACCATCATGTTGCAGATGGAGTAAGATGTATCGTTATTCCTGCCACCCAGAAGATATATCTTAAGGCAATGGAAGAGGGCCTTATCAAGACCTTTATCGAGGCCGGTGCCATTGTATCTACTCCAACCTGTGGACCATGTCTTGGCGGATATATGGGAGTTCTTGCGTCAAAAGAAAGATGCGTATCCACCACTAACAGAAACTTTGTCGGAAGAATGGGCGCAATAGACTCAGAAATTTATCTTGCATCACCTGCTGTTGCAGCTGCAAGTGCCGTAACCGGTAAGATTTCACAGCCATCAGAGCTTGGTTTATAAGGGAGGAAAAAAGATGAAAGCTGCAAAAGGAACAGTTTTTAGATATGGAGATAATGTTGATACTGATGTAATCATCCCTGCAAGATATCTTAACAGCACACAGGCACAGGAGCTTGCTGCTCACTGTATGGAAGATATCGACAAGGATTTTGCCAAGAACGTCAAGGAAGGCGATATTATTGTTGCCGACAAGAACTTTGGCTGTGGATCTTCAAGGGAACATGCGCCGATTGCTATTAAGGCAAGCGGAATAAGCTGCGTAATAGCAAAGAGTTTTGCCAGAATCTTTTACAGAAACAGTATTAATATCGGCCTTCCTATTATCGAATGCGAAGAAGCTGCAGATGCAATTAAGGCCGGAGATACGGTAAGCATCGATTTCGACAGCGGCGTTATTACTGATGAGACCACAGGCAAGACATTTCAGGGACAGGCTTTTCCTCCTTTTATGCAGAAGATAATTGATTCTGAAGGCTTAATCAATTATATTAATGCTAAGGATTAATTTGGGGAGGAATGTTTTAAATGAATAGGTTGTTCTGCGTTATCCCTTGCTACAATGAGCAGGAAGTTTTGCCTGAGACATCCAGAAGGCTTCAGGAAAAGATGGAAAGTCTTATCAGAAGTGGCAAGATTTCAGAGGATAGCAGAGTTGTTTTTGTAAATGATGGTTCCAGAGATAATACTTGGAATATGATAGAGGAACTGCACAAACAGAATCCTCTTTTCCAGGGTATCAATTTATCCAAAAATATGGGACATCAGAATGCGCTTCTTGCAGGTCTTTTAACTGCTAAGGACGTGTGCGACGCGGCTATATCAATGGATGCGGATCTTCAGGATGATATAAACGCGATAGATGAAATGGTTGATAAGTACCTTAAGGGTGCGGATGTTGTATACGGCGTCCGCTCCAAGAGGGCTACAGATACTTTCTTTAAGAGATTTACTGCCGAGAGCTACTACAAACTGGTAAATGCTCTTGGTGCCAAAACTATCTACAATCACGCTGATTTCAGACTTATGAGCAGGCGTGCGCTATTGGGACTTGCTGAATTTGGAGAAGTAAATCTGTTTCTTAGAGGTATTGTACCAATGGTTGGTTACAATACAGAAATTGTCTACTATGAGCGCGCAGAGAGATTTGCAGGAGAGAGTAAGTACCCTCTCAAGAAGATGCTCAGTTTCGCGGTGGAAGGTATTACCAGCCTTAGTACCAAACCAATCAAGCTGATAACAGGTCTTGGATTTTTCATTTTCTTTGTCAGCATCGCTGTACTTATTTATAGTTTGGTGAGATATTTCACTGGTCATACCATAACAGGCTGGACCACAACAGTTATTTCGGTTTGGGCTATTGGCGGTCTTATGATGATATCCCTGGGAGTAATCGGTGAATATGTCGGAAAGATTTATCTTGAGACCAAGAACAGACCAAGATTTATAATTGAATCTTATATAGCTGATGAAAAAGATGAAGCTATATTCAAAGATAACGAGCACAGATAATCAGCTGTGCTCTTTCGTATGTTTCTGCAAATATGACATGCGACACAATAAATAATATGTATTAGGAGAATTTTAAGCAATGTCAAACGGACACGGTAAAAAACCTGAAGATTTTAAGAAACAGATGGAGGAGAACTTTAGAGTAGCGCCTTCTGAGTTTTCACATATCAAAAAGGTAATAGGTATAGTAAGTGGTAAGGGCGGTGTAGGAAAGAGCCTTGTTACAGGACTTTCAGCTACAGCTATGAGCAAAAAAGGCTACAAGACAGCAATTATGGATGCTGATATCACAGGTCCTTCAATCCCTAAGATGTTTGGTATCGGAAAAGCAAACTATGCCGATGAGAATCAGCTTCTCATTCCTGCTACAACAGAGGGCGGAATGAAGATTATGTCACTTAACATGCTGATGGATAACGAGACAGACCCTGTTGTATGGAGAGGCCCTGTTATTGCAGGCATCGTAAAGCAGTTCTGGTCAGATGTTAACTGGGGCGATGTGGACTTTATGTTTGTGGATATGCCTCCGGGAACAGGTGACGTACCTCTTACAGTATTCCAGTCACTTCCTGTTGACGGAATCATCATCGTATCAACTCCTCAGGAGCTGGTAGAGATGATCGTTGAGAAGGCTATCAACATGGCCAATATGATGAATATTCCGGTTCTTGGAATTGTTGAGAATATGAGCTACATGAAGTGCCCTCACTGCGGAGAGCCAATCAACATCTTTGGTGAGAGTAAGATCGAGCAGTATGCTGCTTCCAAGGGACTTAATGTTCTTGGAAGACTTCCTCTTGATCCTTCTATCGCAGGTCTTTGCGATGCCGGTAAGGCTGAGAACATTGAGAATGAGTACATGGACAGCCTTGTATATGTACTTGAGGGAATGATAGGCTCCGAAGAGTAAATTTCTTTTGACAAAAGAGTATTGGGGTAAGCTGTTATGAAAATGAAACCTGAGAAAAATCAAGTGACTTGGGCTATTACTGCATTTGTACTTAGCGTTTGCGTTATGCTGGCATATTATGTGATCTTCAAAGGCACATCGCTAGCCAAGAACCTATCGCAGATAGTAGATTCTCTTTCCGGAATTATTATCGGTATTGTACTTGCATACATTCTGATTCCCTTAATGGAGGGGATTGAGCATAGAATACTGATTCCGATTTATAAAAAGAGAAATATCGATGTTTCAATCGCTGCAACTGCAGATCATAAAAAGAGAGCACAGATGCGTAAGATTTCTATTCTTCTTACCATGACTGTTTTTATGCTGCTGCTTTATAGCCTGTTCAGAGTCATTATTCCTCAGCTTGTTAGCAGTATCAGAGAAATTGCGGCTAATCTTCCTGTCTACAGGGATTATATTGATGAGTATTCAAATCTTTTCCTGGCAAATAACCCTGATCTGCAGCAGTTTATTGATTCACAGCTGGATAGTTACTACGCAACTCTTAGTAGCTATGTGACTCAGAAGGTTATGCCTGTTCTTAAGGTCAATGCCAATAACATTGTAAGATATGCATCCAGAAGCTTTATTTCCGGTATCAAGGTTGTTTTTGATCTGGTGGTAGGCTTTATTGTGGCTATATACGTTCTTAATTCCAAGGAAAGATTTACCACTAAGGGTAAGAAGATGGCCTATGCCATTTTTAATGAAGAAAATGCCAATGAGCTAATCAGTGGTTTTAGATTCGCTAATTACACCTTCCAGGGATTTGTTGGTGGCAAACTGGTGGATTCACTGATCATCGGTGTTATCTGCTATATCGGATGCATGCTTTTAAAGCTTCCATATCCCGTACTGATTTCGGTTGTTGTAGGTGTTACAAATATTATTCCTTTCTTTGGACCTTACATCGGTGGAGGAGTTGGAGCACTTATCCTTGTTCTTATCAATCCTGTAAGTGCACTGGTATTCCTTATTTTTGTAATTATTCTGCAGCAATTTGATGGAAATATCCTAGGACCAACAATTCTTGGCAACTCTACAGGTCTTTCGAGCTTTTGGGTTATCTTTGCCATTACTCTTTTCGGTGGCCTTTGGGGAATTGTTGGATGGCTTGTGGGCGTTCCGATTTTTGCTGTGTTCTATGCACTGGTTTCAAGAATTACAAATGTCCTTCTTACCAAAAAAGGACTTTCAACAGTTTCTAACGAATACACGGATCTTGCTTATATAGAATATGGAGAGTACAAGCTTCTTAGTGACAAGAACAACACCAAGCACAATGCAAGGAAGAATTCTTCCGCATTCAAGAAGCTGTTCCATTTCAATTTCCAACCCAAGAAAAATGAAAAGAAGCAGGATGACAGTACTAAATAATAGTGAATTTTAATGAATATTGTGGGTTGACGTGGGGACTCAAAGGTATATAATTGAGAATAATATTAGTACGTCAACGCATTAAAGTGTGAAGATAAGCGTGATGAAAAAAGGATGCCGGGCATCTTAATTTTGGAAGGGGACAGTATTATGAGCAAAAAAAATCTAGACTGGGCTAATATCGGATTTGGCTACATGGTAGCTGATAAGCGCTATGTTTCAAATTACAAGGATGGCAAGTGGGACGAGGGAACTCTTACCGAGGATTCTACAGTAACTCTTAGTGAGGACGCAGGTGTTCTCCACTACGCACAGGAGTGTTTTGAGGGACTTAAGGCTTACGAGACAGAGGACGGCAAGATTGTTACTTTCAGACCTGACCTCAATGCCAAGAGAATGGTTGATTCAGCCAAGAGACTTGAGATGCCAGCATTTCCTGAGGATAGATTTATCAAGGCAGTAGAAGAAGTCGTAGCTGCTAACAAGGATTGGGTTCCACCTTACGGAAGCGGCGCTACACTTTATATCAGACCTGTTATGTTTGCTACAGGAAATGTAATCGGAGTTAAGCCTGCTGATGAGTATCAGTTCAGAATCTTCGTTACTCCTGTTGGACCATACTTCAAGGGCGGCGCTAAGCCAATCGTTGTTAAGATTTCAGATTTCGACAGAGCAGCTCCACACGGAACAGGTAACATCAAGGCCGGACTTAACTACGCAATGAGCCTTCATGCTATCGTAACAGCTCATGACGAGGGCTTTGCTGAGAACGTATATCTTGATGCTGAGTCTCGTACTTACATCGAGGAGACAGGCGGAGCAAACATCATCTTTGTTACCAAGGATGGTGGCCTGGTTGTTCCACAGTCTCACACAGATTCAATCCTTCCATCGATCACCAGAAGATCAATTGTACAGGTTGCAAGAGATGTTCTCGGCATGAACGTTGAGGAGAGACCTGTTAAGCTTTCTGAGGTTCCTGAGTTCGTTGAGATGGGGCTTTGCGGAACAGCTGCAGTTATCAGCCCTGTAGGCAAGATCAATGACCACGGCAAGGAAATTTGCTTCGCTAGCGGCATGGACGACATGGGCCCTGTTATGAAGAAGCTCTATGACACTCTTACAGGAATCCAGATGGGCAGAATTGAAGCTCCAGAGGGATGGATCCACGTAATCGAATAATTCAATTGAATTAGAATAATACGACTAACTATATTATTTTAAGAGTATATTTGTGATGATAAGGCATATGGTGGCAATCTGAAATGAGAGCTACTATATGCCTTTGTTTTTGCAAACATGACAAAAACTTTATATAAATTTAACTATGGATTTACATCCTTGTTACAAGAAAAATGTAGTATTAAATAGTGTAATTGAATGAGCTTATTTAACAGGAGGTTTTTATTCATGGCAGATAGGTCAGATCTTATTAATCAGCTTGCAGCGTCAATGGGAGCAGGGCAGTTTGCTTCTACTTCATACGAAGAATCGAGATTCGATGCCGAGACAGGAACTCTCTATTGTAATGGAATGGTTATTTCTAAGTCAGTTGCCGAAAAGGCTATCCAGCATTTTCTGACATTGGAAAAGAAATGTAATACATCTGATAGTGCACAGAGAGAAATGGCAATGATATACAGATGCGCTGTGGAATCTATAAAGATGATGCAGAATCCCAAGATTCTGGCATTGCTCAAAGAAGAAGCCAAGAATAATGGAAAATAAATAGCTGATGCAGAAATAAGTTAGATGTATAGGGCATATGGTGGACAAAAATCCGCTATATGCCTTTATTTATGCGCTAAAACAAGCTATAGTGTAATAAGTATCTTATTGTGAGTTGGAGGAGCTGCTGATAAGCAGGAACAAGGCTCTTGCACTTTATCTCTTCAAGAAGGTTGCCTTTTATAACCATCTGATTTTTGAAAAGATAAAGGGTGACTGAGGAGAACAATATAGATGTACTATAGATTAGCTACTATGGATGACCTGTCAGAAATATGCAATATGATAGAAATTGCAAAACAGCTTATGTCAGAACAGGGAATAGAGCAGTGGGACGATATTTATCCGGTCTGTGAAGATTTTGAAGAAGATATAAATAAGAAAACGATGTACGTGGCTTTAGAGGATGCTCAGCTTGCTGCTATATACGTCATCAGTGAGGAGTGTGATGAGGAGTATCTTAAGTGCGAATGGGAAAACAGAAGACCCTGTATCATTCACAGATTCTGCGTTTCTCCAGCTTTTCAGAATAAAGGGATTGGAGCTGCTGTACTAAAACACATTGAGAAGCAGCTCATCGACGCCGGATATGATTCGGTAAGACTTGATGTGTTTACTAAGAATCCGTATGCACTAAGGCTTTATGATAAAAATGGGTATATTAAGCGCGGATATGCAGATTGGCGCAAGGGAAGATTTCTTTTGATGGAAAAGAAATTACGATGAGGATAATGGACGGTGTGAGTCGTAGGTAAGATTATATTCCAGGATAAGCTAACAACTTTTTCACTGTGTGACACCAATATCTGTGATAGAATAACTAGAGAAAAGAAATGATTTGTTGGTGGGGATTATAAATGATCGCGTACGTTAATGGAATACTTGAGAGTATTGAAGAGGGGAACGCTGTAGTTGATGTTAATGGCATTGGCTACAACGTTAATATATCTGGTTCTACTATGGACAGAATGCCCGGAATAGGCGAAGCTGTCAAACTCTATACCTACACAAACGTCAAGGAAGATGCCTTTACGTTATTCGGGTTTTTATCAAGGGATGAACTGAATTTATTTAAGATGCTGATCACGGTCAATGGAATCGGACCAAAGGGCGGTCTGTCTATTTTGTCTGTGATGACACCTGATGATCTGAGATTTGCCATATTGGCGGGAGATAGTAAGTCTCTTTCCAAGGCTCCCGGAATCGGCAAGAAGACCGCTGAGCGAATCACTCTGGAACTGAGAGACAAGCTGAAAGTAACTGAGGATGAGCTCTTATCCGGCGGAGCAGGCGCAGGAGCTATGGCAGGTGGAAGCTTCGAGACAGATGGCATCAATCCAGCTAGAGATGAGGCTGTTGCTGCACTCGTTGCTCTTGGATACAACTCAACAGACTCTATGAAGGCTGTAAGAAAGGTTCTTGTAGTAAATCCTGAAGCAGGAGAGGATACGGAGAAACTCCTCAAGCTGGCTTTAAAAGAAATGTTTTGATAGCTGATAATCAAGCAAACTAAGAATAATTGGAAGTAACCATGGAAAAAAGAAAGATCAATACCACCGCCAGAAGCGTGGATACAACTGAAAAGCTTGAAGATGCCAAGATTGAAGGATCACTTCGTCCCAAGCGTCTTGATAACTATATAGGACAAAAGAAAATCAAAGAGAGCCTCAAAATCTATATTGAGGCTGCCAAGAAAAGAGGAGACTGTCTGGACCATCTTCTCTTTTACGGCCCTCCGGGACTTGGTAAGACCACTTTGGCAGGGATTATTGCCGCTGAAATGGGAGTTAACATCAAGATAACCAGTGGACCTGCTATTGAGAAGCCCGGAGATATGGCAGCAATTCTCAATAACCTTCAGGAGGGGGATGTTCTCTTTGTAGATGAGATACATCGTCTGAACAGACAGGTAGAGGAAGTTCTTTATCCTGCCATGGAGGACTATGCCATTGATATCATGATCGGTAAGGGCCCTACAGCAAGATCTATCAGGCTTGACCTTCCTCATTTTACTTTGATTGGAGCAACCACAAGGGCAGGAATGCTCTCAGCGCCTCTTCGAGACAGATTTGGTATGATCCACAGGATGGAGTACTACGATATAGAGGAACTCTCTACCATTATCATGCAGTCAGCCAAGGTGCTTGGTGTCGAGGTGGATGAAAAGGGTGCTGTGGAAATGGCTAAGAGAAGCAGAGGAACTCCAAGACTTGCCAACAGAATCCTTAAGAGAGTCCGGGATTTTGCCGAGGTTAAGTATGACGGTAAGATCACAGAAAAAGTAGCTAATACAGCCCTTGATCTTATGGATGTAGATAAGATGGGACTTGATCATACTGATAGAAATCTTCTTATGACAATGATCGGTAAATTTGGCGGAGGCCCGGTTGGACTTGATACACTGGCAGCTGCTATAGGAGAAGATGCAGGCACAATCGAGGATGTTTATGAACCCTATCTTATCAAGAACGGATTCATTAACAGAACCCCCAGAGGCCGCGTAGTTACTGAATCTGCCTATCACCATTTGGGACTTGAAATGCCCGAGGGCGCTGATATATAATAACTGTAATGTGTCGATTGTAGTGACTTAAATGCGTAGTTATACGCGCTATGTAGAGGGGAGTTTTTTATGGCGTCCAAGACAGATACTGAGGTAATTATCGGGGGAAAGGTATTTACCTTAAGTGGTTATGAGAGTGAGGAGTACCTTCAGAAGGTGGCTTCTTATATCAATAATAAGATTGCTGAATACAACAAGATTGATGGTTTCAAGAGACAGCCTATTGATACGCAGAATGTTCTTTTGCAGCTGAATATTGCTGATGACTATTTCAAATCCAAGAAACAGATAGAGCTCATGGAGGAGCAGCTCTCTGAGAAAGAAAAAGAGCTCTATGATCTTAAGCATGAGCTTATTGCAACTCAGATCAAGCTGGAGAATACTGAGAAAAATGGCAAGAACCTTCAGAGTAAACTTGATGATTCATCCAAGAAGATAATTCAGCTTGAAACTCAAATAAAAGGCACTGGTAGTAAGAAGTGATTATTTAGAGGCTGTCGCTGCGACAGCCTTTTTGTTTGTATATAAAGGATATATGAATGAATAAAAAAGTTGAACTTTTAGCACCGGCAGGTGGATATGAGACAATGGTGGGAGCTTTCAATGCGGGAGCTGACGCTGTTTATCTTGGAGGATCCAAGTTTGGTGCAAGAGCATATGCCGATAATTTTGACACCCAGCAGGTGCTGGATGCCATTACTTATGCGCATCTGCACGGCAAGAAGATATATATGACAGTTAACACCCTGGTAAAAGAAAAAGAGTTTGGCCAGGTGTATGATTTTATGCATCCCTTTGCAGAGAAAAAGCTTGATGGCGTGATCGTTCAGGACCTTGGTGTTATGCGCCTTATTAGGGACGAGTTTCCTGAAGTTGAGCTTCATGCCAGCACTCAGCAGACTGTAACAGGAGTTTACGGAGCAAAGCTGTTAAAAGAGCTTGGATGTTGCAGAGTAGTTCCTGCAAGAGAACTCAGCCTTACCGAGATGAAGGCAATCAGAGAAGATGCAGATGTGGAGGTTGAGGCCTTTATTCACGGAGCAATGTGCTATTGCTATTCTGGAGTTTGCCTGTTTAGCAGCATGGTAGGGGAGCGAAGTGGCAACAGAGGAAGATGTGCTCAGCCCTGTAGACTTCCGTATCAGATGAAGGGCCTTAAGAACAACGATGAAACATATCCTCTTAGTCTTAAGGATATGTGTACAATAGACATTATTCCTGAACTTATAGAAGCTGGGATTGATTCCTTCAAGATTGAGGGAAGAATGAAAAGACCTGAATATGCAGCCGGAGTTACAGCTCTTTATCGCAAATATATAGATATGTACTATGCAAATCCTACAGGAAATATCAGTGT
This sequence comes from Butyrivibrio sp. VCB2006, assembly GCF_000420945.1. Lineage (GTDB taxonomy): Bacteria > Bacillota > Clostridia > Lachnospirales > Lachnospiraceae > Butyrivibrio. Next base: position 89,554 of record NZ_ATVX01000010.1, on the reverse strand, counting down.
TTCCAAAGAGGACATGGAGATTCTTAAGGGGCTGTACCTTAGAACCGGTATAAGTGAGGGCTATTATCACCAGCATAACGGAAGAAACATGGTGACAATTTCTTCCCCTGCATATAACGGAACTTCCGACAAGGTTCTTAACATGGTAAAAGATAAGTACCTTCAGGGAGAAAAGAAGATAAAATGTACATTGGATGCTTATCTTACACTGAATGAAGATATAATAGTCACAATGACAGTTGATAAAGACGGCAAAATGCTTGTAGAGACTGTTACCGGCAGCACTGTACAAGCTGCTTCAAAAAGACCTATGGATGAAGCTGCGGTGATCAAGCAGCTGGATAGACTTGGAAATACGCCTTTTGAAGCAGAAGCTATTAACGTTGTAATAGAGGATATGGGTAATGCTGCTGGCATCTTTGTTCCCGCCAGTGAGCTTAATGAACTAAGAAGAGAACTGGTAGATAAGATGCTGCCAAAGCTTACCGGAGAAAGCGATGCTTCTTTAGATACTGAATCCGGACCTGATGCATCATTCCAGAAAGAAAAAGGCGGTAAATCAGAAGGTGCTGAAAGTGGTCAGAACAGGAGTAAACACCACGGTGATTTCCATATCCTGGTAAATAAAGCTGATCAGTTTAAGGCTGTTCTTGATTCAATTAAAGATTATGATCAGATGATCAGGATTTATGTGGACAGTGATCTGTTCTTTAGTTTGAAAGATGAACTTGCAGCGAACATCAAGTCTCTGGCAGACAGTAAAAGGGCAGAGTTTGTAGTTGCGCTTCCTTTTGTGACAAGAACGGAAGAATTCGATGGTACAAAGGATATCCGTACAATTCTTGAAACAGGTGATTCAAAGGGCTTTTCAGGAGTCCTTGTTAGAAACCTTGAACAGCTTGGATTTATCAAGGCGCAGGACTACAAGGGACTTATCATCACGGATTACGGCGTTTATGTATGGAATAATCAGGCGGCAGCTCTTTTGCAGGAACTTGCTGATGCTAAAAAGAGCCTTGATATTGCTGAGATTTCAGTGCCCCTTGAACTTACAATCCATGAAGCCAAGGAGCTTTCAAGAGCTTTGGATGGAAACGTAAATATTCCGAGAACTTACAATATCTACGGCAGAACTCCTATGATGGTAAGTGCCGGATGTGTAAAGAAGACCTTGGATAAATGCAGCGGAAAGCTTCATGAGTTCAATCGGGAAAAAATGAATCTGGTAGACAGGATGGGGAATGTTCTGCCGGTTACAACCAATTGCAGGAACTGTTACAATGTGATTTGGAATGCACATCCGACATCACTGCACAAAAAGCTTGATAATATTAGAAACATGGAGTTGTTTGATCACTTTAGGATTGATCTTACAACTGAAAGTATGGAGGAAAGTACTTTAGTTTGTGGGGCCTATTTACATGGGAATCAGAGCGCATTTGACGCTCTTGATCAAAAGGGATATACAACAGGTCACTTTAAGCGCGAAGTAGAATAAGACATATGGAATTATATGTGACTGAAATATCAAAATATGTGATAACTCTTTTTCTTTTCCTGTACACTCTTGAGGCATTTATAGCATTGGCCAAAAAGAATGAGGAAAAGAGAAAGGGCTTATACATAAGGCAGATCATCTGCATGTTCTCAGTGCAGATAGCCTGCTTTGTACAGATTCTGGCTAGGACGGGAAAGGCCAGATACGCGTTCTTTTTTGCTTTTCAAATCATAGTGTTTGCATCTGTCATAACACTTTTTTATCTGATATATCCGGACGGTAATAAGCTGATAATAAACAACTGCTGTATGCTTCTGATGATTGGAATGATCATTCTAACAAGACTGTCTTATGACAAGGCAATCAAGCAGTTCTTTATCATCACAGCTTCTTTTATCGTGGGATTCTTTGTGCCTGAACTGATTTTCAGGTTCAATTTTCTCAAGAAGTTCACCTGGATTTATGCAGGCGTTGGAATAGTGCTGATTGGAATAGTACTGATCTTGGGAGCTACAACCAATGGCTCCAAGATTGCTTACACTATTGCGGGAATAACTTTCCAGCCCTCAGAGTTTGTCAAAATTGTATTTATATTTTATCTGGCGGCGGCACTGTATCAGGCAGAAGGCCTGTTTGAGCTTTTCCTTATATCTGTTATTGCTGCGGCACATGTGATAATCTTGGTGCTTTCCAAGGATCTTGGAAGTGCCCTGATCTTTTTTGTGATTTATCTGGCGCTTATCTATATTTCCACTGAGAATATAGGGTACCTGGGGGCAGGACTTGCTGCGGGAATTATTGCGAGTGTACTGGCTTACAATCTCTTTTCCCATATAAGAGTCAGGGTTCAGGCTTTCCTTGATCCCTTCAGCGACATAGAAAAGACAGGCTATCAGCTGTCGCAGTCTCTGTTTGGTATCAGCAGCGGATGCTGGTTTGGACTGGGACTTTATGGTGGTTCGCCAAAGTCCATTCCTTATGTTGAACAGGACTTTATTTTCTCGGCCATAGCGGAGGAGCTCGGAGTTATTTTTGCTGTTCTCATGGCCCTTATATGCGTCAGCACATTTATCATGATGATGATGGAGGGCTATTACATCAGAGACAGATTCTACAGACTGATAATTACAGGCGGAGCGGTGGCCTATATTTTCCAGACCTTCCTTACAATCGGAGGCGGTGCCAAGTTTATACCTCTTACCGGAGTTACTCTTCCCCTTGTAAGCTATGGGGGAACCTCGGTGCTAGTTTCGATTATTCTGATAATGATCGCGGAGGGCATCTGCATGATCAGGCAGGATGAGATTTACGAGGCAAGGGAAAAGAGAAGAAAGAAACTTGAAGCTAATCGCCGCAGACAGGAACAGAGATATGAAAGACCAGTTCAGAATACAGAAAGATAATATAGACGAAAACAGAATAAAGACTTCGGTCAAAAGACAGAATGACGGGCCCCGCAAGAAAAAGAAGATAAGATCTAAGCCTATTATAGTTCTTGGCTCTTTTTACTGCGTTCTTTTTGTGGCTCTTATAGGATACATCTGCAATTACGCCTACAAGAATAAGCAGGTTCTGCTTAACAACAGTTATAACACAAGACAGCAGATACTTCTTAATCAGAACTACAGAGGAAAGATCCTATCAAGAGACGGAGATGTTCTGGCCTATACAACCACCGATGAAAACGGCAAGGATAAGAGAGTCTATCCTTATGATAAGGAATTTGCCCATGTTGTGGGATATTCAACGAACGGAAAGGCCGGAATTGAATCAGCAGCTAACTATTATCTTATCAATACCAGCATTGACCTTCAGGATAAGGTTAAGCTAGATGCGCAAGGGTCTAAATACCCGGGAGATAATGTGTATACAACTCTCGATGTTAACCTTCAGGAAGTTGCCTATAATGCATTATCAGCAAGAAAGGGAGCTATAGTTGTGTCTAATCCCAAGACCGGTGAAATACTGGCAATGGTATCCAAGCCTGACTATGATCCCAATACGATTGCAGCTGAATGGGATAGCATGATCGCGGATACATCACCTGATGCCAAGCTCCTTAACAGAGCCACACAGGGTCTTTACCCTCCGGGATCAACCTTCAAGATAGTTACAGCTCTTGCGTATTTAAGGGACCACCAGAGCAGTTACCAGAATTATAAGTTTAACTGTAATGGTCATTTTAGCTATGAAGGCAATACCATATCCTGCTTCCACGGTGAGAATCACGGATCGGTGGATTTCGCCAGTTCTTTTGCCAAATCCTGCAATTCATCCTTTGCAAACATGGGACTTGATGTCAAAAGAGCTACCTTTGACGACACTTTGGATGACCTTTTGTTTAACACAGAACTTCCTTTGACTATGAATTATGCAAAGAGCTCAGCAGTGTATAATTCCTCAACCACCTCGGATGATGTGATGCAGCTTTCCATCGGACAGGGAACAACATCCGTTACACCTATACACATGAACATGATAACCTGCGCCATCGCCAATGACGGAGTGCTGATGAAGCCTTATCTTGTATCAAGTGTAAAGAGCGAAACAGGCAAGGTTGTTAAGAATTTTTCTTCTGAATCATATAAGAGGCTTATGGCCAAAAATGAGGCCGATATCCTCAGAGGAATGATGGAAGAAGTAGTTCAAAAGGGAACTGCCAGCAAATTGAAGGGGCTTTCCTATACAGCAGCCGGTAAGACAGGATCCGCAGAGTACAATTCATCAACCTCTGATTCACATGCCTGGTTTACAGGATATGCTCCGGCAGAGGACCCTGAAATCTGCGTAACTATCATTGTTGAGGATGCAGGAAGCGGCGGAAGCTATGCGGTTCCTATTGCCAAGAGACTGTTTGACGCATACTTCGATGCGGAATGAAAACCGAGAGGAATCTGAGTGATTATTTCGATGGAATTATGTTTTTTATGATATTATAGATTAAGTGGTAAAACCTAAATTATAGTTTGGATTTTACTTATGGAATTAGTTATGGGGAAGAGATAAGTAATGAGAAAAGGTGGCTTTTGCCGATTCTACAAGAATCTATATTGGGGGAATAGTGTCAAAAAAAGAACTCTGGTAAAGTGGAAGCTTTATACAGGGAGTGGTCAGTTTAATGTCTTTTGCGTGACCAAAGCTATGGATGACAATGATCAGCTTGATATAATTCATTGTGCTTTCCTCAAACAGCAGTACTATCGCAAACATCCCGTACTAATTTATGGAATTGCATCCAGCTATAATGAAGCGGTTGAAATAGTCCTCCAGATATCCAGAGATGCCAGTGAAGTAGGCATGGATGGAAGACTTATGGATTATTTGTTGATGCAAGAATAATATTGTTGGGAGCAGTATATGCTTACGGGGATACTAACTGTACTTAAGATAATAGGAATTACGCTGCTTGTTATTCTGGCGGCGGTAATTGTTTTGCTTATTCTTGTTTTGTTTGTTCCGGTCAGATACAAACTTGATGGAACTATTCCGGAAACAGATCTGGATCAGGGCTTTGACCTGGAAAAGATTATTGGATCGGCCAAGTTTTCCTGGCTTCTGCATTTTGTCAGCGGTGGAATTGAATATCCCAAGAATAAAGAGTTTACGGTAAGGATTCTTGGAATAAAAATTTTACCGAAAAAAGAAAAGCCTGAGAAGGAAGATAAGAAGGGCAAAAAGGATAAGAAGAAAAAAGATAAGGAAGAAAACGAAGCTGAAAATGATAAAGAATCAGCTTCAGAATCCGATACAAATATAGAGGAGCCAAAAACTGATTCTGCTCCTAAAGAAGAGAATACAGAAGAATCAGGGACAGCTATTGATACCGATTATGTTTCAGAAGGTAATGCTGAATCAGGTAATGAAGATTCAGACGATGATCAGAAGGTAGAATCTGAGGATGAGGATAAGGCTCTTATAGAAATAATTACAGACATCTTTGATAAGATTGAGAATATTCTAAAAACGCCACAAAATGTGCTTTCGAAAATCCAATATACAATATCTAGAGTTTGTGGTAAGATAGGGATGATAAAAACTACACTTGAAAACGATATTTTCAAGCGGGCATTTGAGCTAGTTAAGGGCAAATTAATCAAGCTTATCAAGATGATTTTGCCGGATAAATCCAAGGTAGATATAATGCTTGGACTTGGGGATCCTGCAGATACAGCGCAGGCAATGGCGGTTTTCGGAGCTCTTTATCCTGTTCTTTTTAAGAGCGTATCATTCAGGCCGGATTTTGACAGGAAAGTTATATATGCAGATGCTCATTTTAAGGGGCACATTACTTTGTTTACAGTACTGTATTGTGTGTGCGTCTGCTACTTTAATAAAGATGTGAAAAAAGTCATCAAGAGATTTAAAAAGATTTTAAATTCATGATGGGGATCGTTGGAGGTGTGTTTTGAGTAATTTTAATGAGGTTGTGGAGTCTTTACTTGGAGGAATGAACAAGATTATGGCAGCCAAGACCGTTGTCGGTGAGGCTACCAAGGTTGGGGATACAATTATCGTTCCGCTTGTTGATGTTTCTTTTGGCGTTGGAGCCGGATCTTCAGAAGCAGACAAGAAGAACGGTGGATGCGGCGGATTCGCTGCCAAGATGTCACCAAGCGCTGTACTTGTGATCAAGAACGGTACTACCAAGCTTGTAAATATCAAGAACCAGGATGCTGTTACCAAGGTACTTGATCTTGTTCCGGATATTGTGGACCGTATCTCATCCAAGAAAGAAAACATGATGGATGATGAAGAGGCAATAGATATAGCTTTCCCTGACGAGGATAAGTAATACTGCCTTTCTTAGGGGGTATCCATATGGAAGAAAGAAGAAATATCGAAGAAATCATATTAAACGGAACCGAAGATGAACTTGCTCAGCTTCGTTTGTGGTTATTCAAGGAGAGTGTCAGACTTGAGAATCAGGAGAGTGCTCTTGAGGACAGGTATGCCAAGCTTGAGGCAGATGAGCTTGCTTTCAATGAGCGTATGGACTCTTTAGAGCGTAAGCTTGATACAGCTACCAAGAAGCTCAATAACGACAAGGCTCTTTTTGACCAGAGGCTTCGAATTCTTAATAACGGATTTGATCAGCTTAACAGCGATAAAAAGAAGTTGGAGGCTGAATTTATCAGACTTGAGAGGGAAAAATCTTATCAGAGAGAAAATGAGTATGATGCTCTGGATCTTCTGTTCAGAGGCGTTAATAATCCTCTCACTCTCAAGAAGAGATACAAGGATTTGATGAAAATGTTCCATCCGGACAATGTTTCAGGGGATCAGAGCATGGTTCAGCTAATCAACGAAGAGTATGCGGCACTTTGCAGACAATTCGATATCAGTATGATCAATTAATGTTTTTTATAGCATACAATTAGCTACGATATTGAGATATACATAAAATATTAATTTGTTTGGTGGGGAATAATATGGTATTGTTGACAAGTCATTGTTCGTAAGAGCAATGACTTGTATATGTTAATCGGGGATTTATTTGTGAGTGTACCATATATTGGACTTCTTATCTGTTACTATGATCATGACAGAGATGAGGGGCTGCTTGATACATACACGTCTGGCGTTTCTGCCGGGGGTTTCATAATTTATTGTAACTATTTATATTTTTAATGTTGACACACCCGAACGTTTGTTTTATTATTTTATATATACAGAACGGGTGTTCTTGGAAGGAGATTAGTATGGAAAGAGAAGATAAACAGAAAGCATTAGAGGCGGCACTTGGACAGATTGAGAAACAGTTTGGTAAGGGCGCTGTTATGAAGCTTGGAGATCCATCCAATACTATGAATATTGAGACAATCCCAACAGGATCACTTAGTCTTGATATCGCACTTGGACTTGGTGGAATTCCTAAGGGAAGAATTATTGAGATTTACGGACCAGAGTCAAGTGGTAAGACTACCGTTACACTTCATATGATCGCTGAGGTTCAGAAGAGAGGCGGTATCGCAGGTTTCATCGATGCTGAGCATGCACTTGATCCTGTATATGCCAAGAATATTGGTGTAGATATTGATAACCTCTATATTTCGCAGCCGGATAGCGGTGAGCAGGCTCTTGAGATCACAGAGACCATGGTACGTTCAGGGGCTATTGATATTGTTGTAGTTGACTCAGTTGCAGCCCTTGTCCCTAAGGCTGAAATTGATGGTGATATGGGTGATTCACACGTAGGTCTTCAGGCAAGACTTATGTCTCAGGCCCTTCGTAAGCTTACAGCTGTAATCAGCAAGTCTAACTGTACTGTAATATTCATCAACCAGCTCCGTGAGAAGGTTGGAGTTATGTTTGGTAACCCTGAGACCACAACAGGTGGACGTGCTCTTAAGTTCTATTCATCAGTTCGTATGGATGTTCGTCGTATTGAGGCTATCAAGCAGAATGGTGAGAACATCGGTAACAGAACAAGAGTTAAGGTTGTTAAGAATAAGATTGCTCCTCCATTCAAAGAGGCAGAATTTGATATTATGTTCGGTAAGGGAATCTCAGCTACAGGCGATATCCTTGATCTTGCAGCAGGTGTTGATATTGTCAACAAGTCCGGCGCTTGGTATCAGTATGAAGGTGAGAAGATTGGCCAGGGTAGAGAGAATGCAAAGCTTTATCTTGAGAATAATCCTGCTATCCTTGCTGAAATCGATGCCAAGGTTAGAGCTAAATATGGTCTTCCAGTAAATGGAGAAGCTCCTGCAGCCAAGGCAGAGGATGCAGCTGCAGACGAACCTGCAACTTCTTCAGCTAGAAGAACCAAAGCAGCTAAATAATCAGTACTCGGCTTAAATCGGTGGCTTTCGGGCCACCGATTATTTATAAATGGAGTGATGCATGACAGTTACGGACATTGTTGAACTGGATAAGAAACGTAGCAAGATATATATAGATGGCGAATTTGCATTTGTTTTGTACAAGGGAGAACTTCGAGAATATGGTATTAAAGTTGGTGCTGATATTTTAGAGAGTACCTATGAGGAAATCACGGGAACGCTTCTGACTAAGAGAGCTAAACTCAGGGCAATGAACCTCCTTCAGAAGAAAGACTATACTGAGAAGCAACTGCGAGACAAGCTTAATGACGGATTGTATCCTGATAATCTAGTTGATGAAGCAATTTCTTATGTAAAGTCTTATAAGTATCTTGATGATGAACGCTTTGCCAGAGACTACATTACTTATCATCTGGAAATGCGCAGTAAGAATCGTATTATACAGGATTTAATGGGAAAGGGCCTTAGTAAGGACTTTATAGTTCCTATATATGATGAATTATGTGGTGAGGCCAATGAGAATTCTGATACAGATATTGAGCAGGCGCAGATAGAAAAGCTTCTTAGCAAGAAACACTATAGTGAGGATCTCGAATACAACGATAAGCAGAAAATAATGGCATTTTTAATGCGCAGAGGCTATTCCATTGAGAGCATAAAAAGGGCAATGAATCACTACGAATAATTAGCTTAAATGAGTTTATAAATAGGATATAAAGAAAACCGCAGTTTCGTAAAAAAATGATTAAATATACGAAAATGCGGTTTTTTTATGCCTTGAAATAGGTGATAATAGTTGTGCACAATTTTATATTTTGTATGAGTTTAGCTATGCTAGGAGGTACCATGAATAGGAAGAGACCGACTATAATTTGCTCATTATTATTAGTAGCGAGCATGCTAGGTGGCTGCGCCGGTTCTGCTTCGACCGCAGCTATCAGTGGTGGACTTACTTCGGCAGATGTTATTGGCAGTGGAAGTGCGTCCTTTGATAAGCCATCATCTATCACAATTATGGTTGATGGTACGCTTATCACGCAGGAGAATGGTAGAGATGAGTTTGAAAAACAGTGGGAAGCTCTGACTGGAATTGACCTTATAATTATTCAGCCTGAGCATGATGTTTATTATGATGAAGTGACTAAAGCTTTTGAATCAGGAAATCTTCCGGATGCAGTACTATTAAGCTCCACCTATTACACTAAATATGCTGCAGCAGATTTTTTGGCAGATATATCTTCTTACTATCAGGGATCTGACCTTCAGGCAAGAATACAGGCAGAGGGTAAAGAAAGCCTTATCGATGGAATCAGGATTAACGGTAAGCTCTATGGCATTAGCCCAACAAGAGGAAATGGCTGTATAACCTATATTAAAAAGGCCTGGCTTGATAATGTGGGAATGAGTGCCCCAACTAATTATGCAGAGTATCTTGCCATGTTGAAGGCTTTTACAGAGGAAGATCCTGATGGAGATGGAGTAAAAGGTAATACTTACGGCGTTTCAGCGGCAGGTATTATCAATAATGAGGCTCCGTATATTAACTATCTTCCAGAGTTTTACCAGGACGCATATCCATCTTTCTATCAAAAAGATGACGGGGCCTGGGCAGACGGATTCATGGAAGACAGTATGAAAGCGGCACTTACAAGAATTCGTGAGGCTTATGCGAATGGATATATAGACAAGGATATTACAGAGAACGGTACAGGAGACTGCAGAGATAAGTTCTATGCCAATGAATACGGCGTATTTACTTACTGGGCAGGTAACTGGGCCCAGACCCTTGCCAACAAGTTAAAAGAGGCAGAGGTTGACAATGAACTGGTAGCAATTCCACCGATTGCAGAAACAGGGGCGTATCTTGAAAGAGTGGCACCTGTATGGTGCATCACCTCCTCATGCAAGAACCCTTCAGGAGTATACAAGTACTTCCTGGAGACCATGAACGATGGTGGAGAGATGGAACTACTGTGGACATATAGTCCTGTTTCAGATAAGTACGCAAAAAACCATATAGATCATATGATTGCCACTGTAACACTTGAAAATGATCCCGGAAGTATTACGGAGAAACAGGCAGAAGCCCTGAAGCTTTTTAATGCGAACAGTGTTATGGCAGATCTTCCTTATGGTACAGAGGCTTATTCGCTTTATAATGATGATCTGATGGCTCTTAAGAAGGATTTAGTCAAGAAGGTAGTGGTTGATGGGGCTGATATAGACTCAGCATATGCAGAATTTGAAGCTTCAAACGGAGTATACATGTCCCAAGCGATTGTAGATTCACTGAATGCTGAGTAAGGAGGCAGAGCAATGAAGAAGAATAGAGGCTTAAGGCTTAGTATAAAGACCAAGATACTTATCGGAAGTATTATCATAAATATTATTGTTTGCGCTGTTATGGGTATAGCCATTTATAGTACTGTTAATCAAAGCTATGTAAAGTCAGCAGCCAAGAATACACTTTCTATTTGCCAGATTGCTGCTAAACAGCTTAACGGTAACTTGCTTGGCCTTCTTGAAGCAGGGGCAGATGAAAGTTATGCAAATACCGTTATGAGAGAGGATATGGCAGTAGTTGCAGATTCTGCAAGTATCAGCGCTATATATACAGCAGGAGAAAGAGGCGGATCAATGGTTTACCTTTCTACACCTGCCTCAGATGGAATATCTATAGGAACCCCAGTTGCAGGGGCAAGTGCTGAAAATATGAAGGCAGCCATGAGCTCCGGAGGATATGTTTCAACGACTGTTGAAAAAAACGCAGCAGGTGTTGATTATATAACTGCTTATGCTCCTATAACAAATAAGGCAGGCGATGTGGTGGGTGTTCTTGGAATAGACTACATTGTGGATGATCTTGTTAAATCTTTGAAGGTTATCGTCGAAAAAATTATTATCATTGCTATTATTATGGCAGTTATTTCCGCAGTTATCTCAGCTATTATGGCTAATGGTATCGGATATGGACTTGGAGTTGTAGATAAGAAGATTACTGATCTTGTTAATAATAACGGTGATCTTACTCAGAAAATTGAAGTTAAAGGTAATGATGAAGTATCAGATATTGCTGATAGTATCAACGAACTTTTGGAATACATCAGAGGCGTTGTACATTCTATCTTTGACAGCTCCAATAAGCTTTCCGGTTCTGTAGAAACCGCACTTGATACTACAGTTAGAACCAATGATCAGCTGGACGGCGTTTCCGCAACAATGGAACAGATGAGCGCTGCAATGGAAGAGACCGCAGCTTCTCTTGCTCAGGTTCAGGGCTCAACCAATAAGATCAAAGAAGATGTACAGGGAATGTACACCAGTGTTCGTGAGGGTACTGACTACGCAAGCGAGATGGAGCAGCGTGCTAAGGAGATGAGAAAGCATGCTGAGGAAGAGACTGAGGCAGCCAAGATTGCTGCTGACAATATGACAGAAGGTCTTAATGATAAGATTGAAAAGTCCCGTGCTGTTGAACAAATCAGCGGACTTACTCAGACAATCCTAGAAATTGCTTCTCAGACCAATCTTTTGTCTCTCAATGCAAGTATTGAGGCAGCAAGAGCCGGTGAGCATGGCAAAGGCTTTGCGGTTGTTGCTGGAGAAATCAGCTCTCTTGCTACAAGTTCAGCTGATACAGCCAAGAAAATCCAGGTTATTTCTGAAGAAGTTATTGGTAATGTTAAAGAGCTTGCTGATGAAGCAACCAAGATGGTTGATTTCGTAAGAGATAAGACAATCGGCGGTTATCAGCAGCTTATGGATACAGGTGTTCAGTATCAGGATGATGCTCAGAAGATTTCAGAGATGCTTAGAAACGTTGAAAACGCTTCACAGAACATCGAGAACTCCATGAATTTTGTATCCCAGGCTATGAGCGATGTTGCTACAGCAGTAGATGAAAGTGCGAAGGGCATCGGAGATGTAGCAGGTGCTGTTACTGAAATGTCAGATAACATGAAGGAAAATAAGGCGGTAGTTAACGAAAACGCCCAGATTGCGCAGCAGCTTGATGGAGAAGTAAATAAATTCAAATTTTGATGTAAATATTTGATTCACCCAAAAGGCCGTAAATCCGCGATTTTGTGGATGCGGCCTTTTCTTTATTCCCATGGATACTTCTTGACACTGCACTTTATAAAAGGTAAAATTTAAGTGTTGTAAAATTGTATTTATGTGCGTTATTTATGGGTGTTTTACAGCACACTATACAAAATATTGTACAATGAAAATTGAATAAGGAGGTGCTCCTGTAATGCCAGGTATTATTATTGCAGTAGTAGCAACTCTTGTCATTTCTGTACTTGTAACTTGGGTTTTGTCAAACTCATACCATAAAAAGGTAACTGAGGGGAAAATCGGAAGTGCTGAGGAAAGGGCAAGAAAGATTATTGACGAAGCACTCAAAACTGCTGAGGAGACAAAGCGTGAGAAACTTTTGGAAGCCAAGGAAGAAGCGTTGAAGACACGCAACGAGTTGGAGAAGGAAGTTAAGGACCGTAGAAACGAGGTTCAGCGCTCTGAAAGAAGAGTTCAGCAGAAAGAGGAAAACGTCGAGAAGAGATCGGAAGCGATTGAGAAGAAAGAGCAAAGTCTTAATGCTCGCGAAGAGGCGCTTAACAAGAAGAGTGAAGAGGTTGCTAAGCTTAATGAACAGAGGCTACAGGAACTTGAGAAAATCTCTGGCTTAACCTCCGAGCAGGCAAAAGAGTATCTTTTAAAAATCGTTGAAGATGATGTGAAACACGAATCAGCTGTCATGATCAAGAACATGGAAGCTGAGGCAAAAGAGGAAGCAGATAAGAGAGCTAAGGAAATAGTTGTTAATGCAATTCAGAGATGTTCTGCAGATCACGTTTCCGAGACTACAATATCTGTTGTACAGCTGCCAAATGATGAAATGAAGGGTAGAATCATTGGTAGAGAGGGTCGTAACATTAGAACACTTGAGACTATGACCGGTGTAGATCTTATTATTGATGATACACCTGAGGCAGTAGTTATTTCCGGCTTCGATCCTATTCGTCGAGAAGTTGCTCGTATAGCTCTTGAGAAGCTTATTGTAGATGGTCGTATCCATCCTGCAAGAATCGAGGAAATGGTTGAGAAGGCACAGAAGGAAGTAGCTGCCAAGATCAAGGAGGAAGGTGAGAATGCCGCTATCGAGGCTGGTGTTCATGGACTTCATCCTGAAGTTATCAAGATTCTTGGCCGTATGAAGTTTAGAACAAGTTACGGTCAGAACTGTTTGAAGCATTCTGTAGAGGTTGCACAGCTGTGTGGACTTCTTGCTTCTGAACTTGGACTTGATGTAAGAGTTGCTAAGAGAGCAGGTCTTTTACATGATATTGGTAAGGCTGTTGATCATGAGCTTGAGGGCTCACATATCCAGCTTGGTGTTGATATCTGTAAGAAGTACAAGGAATCACAGATTGTTATCAATGCAGTTGAGGCTCATCACGGCGATGTAGAGCCACAGTCTCTTATAGCTGTTCTTGTACAAGCTGCTGATACAATTTCATCAGCTAGACCGGGTGCTAGAAGAGAGACACTTGAAACTTACACATCCAGATTAAAAGAACTCGAAGAAATCACTAATAGCTTTAAGGGTGTTGATCACTCATTTGCTATTCAGGCTGGTCGAGAAGTCAGAGTAATGGTTGTTCCTGAGCAGGTTTCAGATGCTGATATGGTGCTCATGGCTCGCGATATTGCCAAGAAGATCGAGGACGAGATGGAATATCCCGGACAGATCAAGGTTAATATCATCAGAGAGAGTAGAGCAACAGATTACGCTAAATAATCATTATGCAAAAGAAGGCTATCCCATATTGGATAGCCTTTTTCTATTATTTATCCAACTTGTGGATTATCGGATTTTTTATGAGGAATAACTTCGTAAATTATTCCTGTAAATTTCTTGAGTAGTATTGCCAGAACCGTGGTTAGAACTATTTCTCCCAAAAATAAAAGAACAATCTGTAAGTTTCCAAAAGCTTTGTTCATCCCAAGTTTGGTCATGTGAATGATGACTACATGATGTACAAGGAAATATTCATAGCTGTAGGCAGCCAGAATGACAATTATATTCATAACCTTTGGAACCTTTTCAAATATCTTTTCCAGGGCCTCAAATATTATATAGATGCACAGGCACTGAATAGGAATCTGAAAGTCTTCTGTACCGGCCATTTTCGTTGGATACAGGATAAAGAATAGGAGAATGGCGGCACATATAAATGGAGTGATTTTGCGTCTTTTCTTAATGGTTAGGACTAAATTCATTCCTAAAATAAAGTCGTATATTTTCAAGGCCATATTCATGTAGGGATTAACAAACACAAAAGCCGGGACATAGAAGTAGAAAATGCAAATAAAAGCAAAGTAAATGGTTGAAGTTATCATGGCTATTTTTCTGCTTGTGAGCATACTAAGCCTTAGAACAGGGAACAGAAGGTATATCAGGATAAGACATCCCAAAAACCACTCGCCGATTCCAAGGGAACAGGTTGGCACACCAAAGTTTTCAAGATAAGCATCCATTCCGAATATGGTAAAAATAAAGCTGTAGGGCTTGAGCTCCTTGTCTCCAAAAGGATTACTTAAGTTCATTTCGCCAATTGTAACCAGAAATACAAAATAGAAGAAGTAAACTATATAAAATGGAATCAGGATCTTGAAAAATCTCTTTTTGTAGAACTTTAAGGCACTGAAATCATCACCATGTGAGCTTAGCATTAGCCCTGCTCCCGATAGCATAAAGAAAAGTCCGACGCCAATCTTGGCGATGTGCATGTTGGCATTTTCAAATAAAAAGCTAATACTCTCAAGTTGTCTTATTCCATCTATATAAAGAGTTATCAACATGTGGTAGAATACTATAAAGAGCATTGATAATACTCTTAGTACATTCATGAAATTATATCTTTTATTCATACCTAGCTCCCAAATTCAATTGTCATCACTCTATGATACATCATTAGAGCCGGTTTATTCAATTGAAAAGCCTATTTAAAAGTACTTGAAAAAATAAATTGCACGCAATATAATAATCACAATACTATAACACAACGGAGGGTATAGCGATGCACGAGTCAGGGGAAGATTACATCGAGACAATATATCTCTTAAAGAAGAAAAAGGGTATGGTGCGTTCCATAGATGTTGCCAATGAACTTGGATTTTCAAGACCAAGTGTATCCAGAGCTATGGGTATTCTTAAGGACAATGGCCTTATTACTGTAGAGGATGACGGTGAACTTGTGCTTACAGAAGAAGGGCTCAAGACAGCCAAGCATGTGTATGAGAAGCACACCAATCTTACCAAGTTCCTTATGATGACTGCCGGCGTAAGCGAGGAAGTGGCTGAGACTGATGCCTGCAGAATTGAACATATCATAAGTCCTGAGACTTTTAGGGGAATTAAGAAGTACATGAAAGAGCATAAGGAGCAGTAATTAGCTAATACTTGATCCTCTTTGCACAGGTTGCAAAGGGGATTTTTTATGCCCGTTATGTTATAGTAGTGGTTGAGGTGTTTGAATATGTTACCAGAACAGTTTTGTAATAGAATGCGTAGTCTTCTTGGTGAAGATGAATACGAAAAGTTTATAGAAAGCTTTGGCGAAGACACAGAAAGATACCATGGCCTTAGGATAAATACACTCAAGGCAGGCACAGACTTAAGGGTAGCAACCACTGAGCAGGTTCCTTGGGAAGAAAATGGCTATTATTATGATAGCCAGGCTACTCCGGGAAAGAGTCCATATCATGAGGCAGGACTATATTACATACAGGAGCCCAGTGCTATGGCACCTGTATCTTACCTTGATCCTCAGCCGGGGGAGGTAATTCTTGATCTGTGCGCTGCTCCGGGAGGTAAGTCTACTCAGATAGCTGTAAGGATGAAGGGTGAGGGAATCCTTGTAACTAACGAGATAAACAGAGACAGAGCCAAGATTTTGTCCCTTAATGTGGAGAGACTTGGAATAAGAAATGCACTTGTTTTAAATGAAAGTCCTGAGAGTCTTTCCGGTGTATTTGAAGGCTATTTTGACAAGATATTGGTTGATGCTCCCTGCTCTGGGGAAGGTATGTTCAGGAAAAATGAGAATGCTTCCTCTGAATGGAGCCCGGAAAACGTAGAAATCTGTGGAGAAAGGCAGACTCAGATTCTAGAACACGCCGCTATGATGCTTCTTCCGGGAGGAAGGCTTGTCTATTCGACCTGTACCTTCGCAGCTAGGGAAAATGAGGAGTCTATTTTCAGATTCCTTAATAGTCACCCTGATTTCCATGTTAAAGAGGTTAAGCTGTATGAAGGCATGGAAAATGCCAGACCTGAGTGGATTTCATATAAGTGCCTTTCTGAGTGCGGCCTTACAGAAGACGATAAGGACAAATTATTCGAGGAAGTCAGAAAAGCTATAAGACTATGGCCTCATAAGTTAAAAGGTGAGGGCCATTTCTTATGTGTTCTTGAAAGAGACGGAAATCTGATAGACAGGGAAAAAGATAACTATGTTCCAGGTGGAAGAAATCTTCCTGCCAAGAAAGAAATGCAAAAGCTTTTCTGGGAGTTTGCAGATGAAACCCTGGAATTTGCCGATAGAGAAGCTAAGCTGCTAAAGAGCGGAAGCAGTCTTGCCGGAACCATGTTTATGTTTGGAGAGCAGCTCTATATCTGCGATAGCAGAATGCCTGGTATAAACGGCCTTAAATGTATGAGGCCTGGGTTCCATCTTGGAACTATCAAAAAAGACCGATTTGAGCCTTCACATGCGCTGGCTCTTGCGATTAGAAAAGAAGATGCTTTAAACGCTGTTTCTTTTACCGAGGACAGTGCAGACATAAGGCAGTATTTGAATGGTCAGACCATCAGATGTGGCAAGGATGCCGCCAAGGGCTGGACACTTATTACTGTGGATGGATATAGCATCGGCTGGGCCAAACAGGCGGGAGGAATGCTCAAGAACCATTATCCTAAGGGACTGAGGATTAACTACTGATTATATTATAAAAGCTATTTTCTTTGTGAGGGAGCATATAGAATTAGAGGTTTGATAAATTGCGTAAATTATTAGTCTATCTAAATGATTACAAAAAAGAAACCATATTAGGACCTTTGTTTAAGCTACTGGAGGCATCCTTCGAACTGATGGTGCCTCTTGTAATTGCAGCTATGATCGACAAGGGAATTGCCGGTGGGGATAAGGGATATGTTATCAGAATGTGCCTGATTCTCATTTTGCTGTGTTTTGTTGGCTTTGTCAGTGCTGTTACAGCTCAGTTTTTTGCTGCAAAGGCCGCTGCAGGCTTTGCCAAAAAGACCAAGAAGGCGCTGTTTGATAATATTCAAAAGCTTTCTTTTGCGGATATGGATAGAATCGGAAACGCGGCCATGATCACCAGAATGACCAGCGATATGAACCAGGTACAGCAGGGAGTCAACATGACAATAAGACTCCTTCTTCGCTCGCCTTTTGTGGTGTTTGGTGCCCTGGTTATGGCCTTTACGATCGATGCTAGGCAGGCCGGTATATTTGCGGTAACTATAGCTCTTTTGTTCATAGTAGTTGTATCTATTACTGCCTGGAGCATTCCAAGATATGAAAAGATTCAGGGAGGACTTGATGTTCTTCTTAGATACACCAGAGAGAATCACACCGGTGTAAGGGTTATTAGAGCTTTTGGCCTTGAAGAGGAAGAAAAAGACAAATTCAACAAGCAGAATAATGTGCTCATGGGAATGCAAAAGTTCGTAGGAGGAGTAACAGCTCTTATGAATCCTCTTACTTATGCTATTCTCAATCTTTCTATAGCGTATCTGATCTATAAGGGAGCGTTCCTTGTTGATTCAGGAGAACTTACCCAGGGACAGGTTGTAGCTCTTTATAACTACATGACTCAGATCCTGGTTGAGCTTATTAAACTTGCGAACCTTGTTCTGACTATGACCAAGGCGGTTGCTTCCGGAAACAGAGTCCAGGAACTTATGGAACTTAAATCCTCCATGGCAGATGGCACTGTTACTACCTTTGAAAAAACAGCTGAGCACGTGGTGTTTAATGGTGTTTCTATGCGTTATGAGGGAGACAGCGAGGATTCTCTTGAGAATATTTCTTTTAGCGCTAAAAGAGGTGAGAGAATCGGCGTTATCGGTGGAACCGGTAGTGGTAAGTCTTCTCTTATAAATCTTATTCCAAGGTTCTATGATGTCAGAGACGGATCTGTGGTAATTGATGGCAAGAACGTTAAAGAGTACAGCCTTGAGGCTCTTCGCGAGAGGATTGGTATTGTTCCTCAGAAGGCAGTTCTTTTCCATGGAACAATCAGAGATAACATGAAGTGGGGCAAGGCTGATGCCACGGATAAAGAGATAGAAGAGGCTCTTATCATCGCCCAGGCAAAAGAAGTCGTGGATGGAAAAGAAGGCGGACTTGATTTCATGGTGGCTCAGGGAGGAAAAAATTTCTCCGGTGGTCAGAAACAGAGACTTACGATCGCAAGAGCCCTGGTCAGAAAGCCTGAAATCCTGATCCTTGATGACAGTGCTTCAGCTCTTGATTATCTTACAGATAAGAACCTCAGGGCTGCCATTGCGGAAATGGAAAATCCGCCTACAACC
This sequence comes from Butyrivibrio sp. VCB2006, assembly GCF_000420945.1. Classification (GTDB taxonomy): domain Bacteria; phylum Bacillota; class Clostridia; order Lachnospirales; family Lachnospiraceae; genus Butyrivibrio. Next base: position 70,644 of record NZ_ATVX01000010.1, on the reverse strand, counting down.
TTTATTGTGTCTCAGAGAACCTCTGCGGTTATGGGCTGCGATAAGATAGTAGTTCTTGATAATGGAGTTGTGGCAGGTATCGGCAGTCACGAGCAGCTCCTTGAAAACTGTGATCTTTATAAAGAAATCTATGATTCACAGTTTAAGAAGGAGGCGTGACATGAAGAAGGGTACACTTAAAAAAGTTCTGCGCTATGCAGGTAAATATCGTTTCCTTATTTTTGTTTCTATGACGCTGGCTATCGTAACAGCTCTTTTGTCGTTGTATGTGCCGATTCTGGCAGGTCGTGCAATAGACTATATTGTTGGTAAGGGAAATGTTGATTTCGTTAAAATAGGTAAAATCCTTACAAATCTTGTTGTGAGTGTTGCGCTAATCTCGGTTTGTCAGTGGATCATGAACAAGGCCAATAATAAGATAACTTTTGCGGTAGTAAGGGATGTGAGAAAAGAGGCCTTTGAAAGACTGCAAAAGCTTCCTTTTGAGTATCTTGATACCAAGCAGACAGGAGACATTGTATCTAAGATCATTTCAGATGTTGATCTGTTTTCAGATGGCCTTCTCATGGGCTTTACACAGCTCTTTACCGGAGTTGTGACTATCGTAGGAACTCTTGTGTTTATGTTCTATCTTAACTTTAAGATAGCGATTGTAGTTGTGGTTTTGACACCACTTTCTCTGTTTGTAGCCAAGTTTGTTGCAGACAGATCCTTTAAGCTTTTTAAGGCCCAGAGCCAGGCTCGTTCAGATCAGACAGCCTTTGTAGATGAGATGGTTGGTAACCTTTCTGTGGTTAAGGCCTTTACTCATGAAGATGAGAACATGGAAGTTTTTGATGATATAAATGAAAGACTTGAGGATGCCAGCATCAGAGCAACATTTATTTCATCACTTACAAATCCAAGTACAAGATTTATCAATAATATAGTTTATGCAGCTGTCGCATTGTTCGGAGCTTTTGCCTGCATAGCAGGTGGAATGACTGTGGGTGGACTTACAATTTTCCTTAGCTATGCCAATCAGTACACCAAGCCATTTAATGAGATCTCAGGCGTTGTAACCGAGCTTCAGAATGCTCTTGCCTGCGCTGAGAGAGTATTTGGACTTATTGAGGAAAAGACTGAGATTTCTGATAAAGAAAATGCGCCTAAGGATCTTAAACTAAATGGTGATGTTCTTTTGTCGGATGTAGCTTTTTCTTATGACAAGGATAAAAAGCTCATTGAGGACCTTAATCTTGATATTAAGAAGGGCCAGAGAGTAGCAATTGTAGGTCCTACAGGAAGTGGTAAGACTACACTTATCAACCTCCTTATGAGATTCTATGATGTGGATAAGGGCAGCATCAAGGTTGACCTTAATGACATCAGAGATATCAGAAGGGGCGACCTTAGAGAGAATTTTGGTATGGTTCTCCAGGAAACCTGGCTACGTAACGGTACAATTAAGGACAACATAACTCTCGGAAGAGAAGGCTTCACTGATGAGCAGATAATAGAAGCAGCCAAGGCTTCCCATGCCCACAGCTTTATTAAGCGTCTTCCTAACGGCTATGATACAGTAATTTCAGAAAACGGAGGTAATCTCTCTCAGGGTCAGAAGCAGCTTCTTTGTATCACCAGAGTTATGCTGAGCATTCCTCCTATGCTGATCCTTGATGAGGCTACATCCTCAATTGATACCAGCACAGAAATTCGTATCCAGAAAGCCTTTAATAAGATGATGCAGGGCAGAACCAGCTTTATCGTAGCCCACAGACTTTCCACCATCCGTGAGGCCGACGTAATCCTCGTCATGAAAGATGGCCACATCCTCGAGCAGGGTAACCACCAGCAGCTCCTGGATAAACAGGGCTTCTACTACCAGCTCTACAACAGCCAGTTCGCATAAAATAAAAGAAAAATGTGAAGGGGCGTGCAACTTTTTTCCTTGACAGTTTGTGATATAATTTAGAGCGTGTTGTTAAGGAAAGGGGAGTTATTTTTATATGAAGAAGAAAGTTTTATTTGCGACACTTATTGTTGCTGCTATGCTGGCTGGTTGTGGCAGTACTGAGCCTAAGATTTCTGAAGAGGCGCAGGCTGTAATTGACAGGATAGAGGCGCTGGGGGAAATAACCTACGACGATAAGAAGGAAGTTGAAAGCCTGTTTGAGGCTTATGATGCTCTGACAGAGGAGCAGAAGGCTGAAGTTACCAATTATGATCAGCTTAGAGAGGCTAAGAAATCTATTCATGATTACTGGATGAAGAATCCATTCTGCCTCTTTGGAACTGATTGGGATTATGCATATACAGTTACTTGTGATACTCTTGGTATTACGTCAGAAGAGTATGAGAAAAAAGATTACTCTTTTGGAAGCAGCAACCGTTATGAGGCTAAGTTTAGACATCCGGCTATTAAAGATGATGACTTTACCTCCCTCACATTCCAGTATGATGACAATAAATTATCAGAAGTGTGGATTTATGATATAGAGGGAGCCAAAAAGGTTGATAAGTACAGAGAACTCTTTGAGGATTACTATGGAGAGTGCTATGTACATACTGATGAGAACAACGGATTTATGTGGCTTGCAGACAACTGCACAGTAATTTTGGATGCTTATCCAAGTGATAATAATGATAAATCTCTTTCAATTTGGTTTTATCCACCCTGCAAGGATGATATCGACAAGCAGCTTGCAGAAGCTAAGTATAACAATCTTACCACTACACATGAACTTATGAGTACTGAGGAACTTAGCAATCTTGCTGACCAGCTTATGAAATCAATAGAGAGCAAGTGATGATTTATATAAGAGAAGATGCGCGGCAATACGTATCTTCTCTTTTGTTATTTTATTAGATTATTATCATTTACTTCAAATAATCAAAATGATATACTTGGAAAGTTCGTTTGACGCTAATTTTTATTTAGATGAGGTGGAATAAATGGAAACACAGTATGAACAGAAAATGGGATGGTACAAATTTATAATATTTGTTCAGCTTCCCCTTGCAATAGTAATAAGTGCCATGATGGGTTTGACTAGCATAACAATCGATGGTGGCTTCGACATTTTAGAAAATTTCACAGCAATCGAGTACCTTTTAATGGCAGTACTAGCATTCTGCGTACATTATGAACTTCGCAAGAAAATGTCTTTTGCTCCTAAGCTTTTGCTTATCTTTAATGCGGTAACAGTGCTAAGTAGTATCGTAACTGCTGTGATTAATATACGTGCAGGAATCGACGCTTCAAGCCTGTTTTCAGCTATTGCTGCGGGAATTATTCTTCTTATTATTAACTATGTTTACTTTGATCATAGAAACTTCATGTTTACAGAAGATGATAATATGTACAAGACTATTGGTCTTATTCTTAGCGCTGTAATTGTTGTTTTGTATCTGGCTGAAGCTTTTGTTACATTTCGTTATACTAAGACAGCTGCTGATTTCTCAGCTGATGATACATTAACTGCTTCAGAGTCGGAGTCAAAAGAAACCGATTCATTTGCAGATATACTTGGCGAAAGCAGTGCTTCTGAAGAAGCAACGGAAGATATGTCCGTTGATATCGGACCTCTTGTTTTTGATCAGTATGTGACCGAATATGAGGCATTTGAAATTGATGGAGAGTATTTCACAAGTAATGCTCTTGGAATAAAGTTTGTGCTTCCTTCCACAATGGTATATTCTTCTAATGAGAGTATTGCAGACATGGATGGTGCAGACAGTGAGGATTTCCTTACTTCTCTTTCGGATGATGTCAACGACGGAGTTATCAGAACCGAGATGTGCGCAGAAGCCACAGATGATTTATCTCTTGGAGAAGTCATTGTCAGGGTTAAGTACTACGGAATTGATGATGATACTTTGCTTGACGGCGTTGATATGAAGCAGTATATCAATAAAGCTGCTCTTAAGAAGGAGTGGGATGCTGATGATGTCACTATCGAAACGATGGATGGCGAATTCTGCGGCAAACCCTATAAGGGAGTTTTGGTTGACCTTAATTTTGAAGGTTTTCATATTTATGAGAAGCAGTATGTTTTCATATATAAGGGCTATGTAGGTTATGTGATTACCTACGGTGAGAGCGTTGAGGAGTGCGATGAGTATTTATCTCTTTTCACAAGCATTGATTAACATTACAGGCAAATAGTAGTTTTTTAGAACAGTCGGAGGTTTTAATGGCTGAAAAAAGCACAGATCGCTGCCGTGAAATTGAAAGGTCGATCATAAAAAAATACAGAAAAGAAATATGGTGTAAGTTTACAAAGGCAATCAATACCTATGATCTTATTCAGGATGGGGATAAGATTGCTGTATGTATTTCAGGCGGTAAGGATTCTATGCTTCTGGCTAAGCTTTTTCAGGAGCTTGCCCGTCACGGCAAGCACAACTTTGAGGTTATTTTTCTTGCCATGAATCCCGGCTATAGTGATGCCAATTACCAGAATATCTTACATAATGCGGAGCTTATGAATATTCCGCTTACAGTATTTGATACGGAGATTTTTGATGTAACTACCCAGGTTGGTGGATCTCCTTGTTATTTATGCGCCAGAATGAGAAGAGGATCTCTTTACAGTAAGGCCAAGGAGCTTGGCTGTAATAAGATTGCCCTTGGACACCATTTTGATGATGTTATCGAGACTATTTTTATGGCCATGATGTATGGAGGTCAGATCCAGACCATGATGCCTAAGCTTCACAGCACGAACTTTGATGGAATGGAGCTTATAAGACCCCTTTATCTTGTGAGAGAAGAAGACATTATCCACTGGATGAATTATAATGAGCTTAAGTTTATCAGATGTGCCTGCAAGCTTACTGAGCGGCTTGAAAAGGAAGGTAATCTTCACAATGACAGTTCAGTATCCAAGAGGGCAGAAACAAAGGCTATAATTCGTAAATTACGAGAGATTAATCCGTATTTGGAATCAAATATTTTTAAAAGTGTAGAAAATGTAAGTATAAATGCGTTAATATGTTATAAAGATAAGGATGGAATAAGACATCACTTCCTTGAGGATTATGACAATATCAGGAGAGAAAAGTTTGATGAATAAACAGGATAGACCGGTTATAGTAATGGGACACAAGAATCCGGATACGGACTCTATTTGTGCAGCTATTACATATGCTAATTTAAAAAGAAAGATAACAGGCGGAAATTACATCGCTTGCAGAGCGGGACACCTCAATGAGGAGACACAGTTTGTTCTTTCTCATTTTGGAGTAGAGACCCCAGCCTATGTTAAGGACGTGAGAACTCAGGTCAGGGACATGGAGATAAGAATGCTTGAAGGCATAGACAGAAATCTTTCTCTTAAGAATGCCTGGGCCAAGATGAGAGACGCCGGAGTTGTTACCCTTTGTATTACTGAGGGTGCGGATCTTAATGGTATTGTTACAACCAATGATATCGTTGAGACCTACATGGATGTTATTGATCCTAAGATTCTTTCTGAAGCTAAGACCTGCTATAGAAATATTGTTGAAACCTTAAACGGAGAACTGATTGTGGGAGATATAGATGATGTCCTCCACAAAGGCAAAGTTGTTATTGCTGCAGCTAACCCTGATATGATGGAAAATGTTATTGAGGAGGGCGATGTTGTTATCCTTGGTAACAGATATGACATGCAGCTTTGCGCTATTGAGATGAACGCCGGATGTATCATTGTCTGCGAGGGCGCTGATGTTGCCAAGACTATCCAGATTCAGGCTAGAGAGCATGGCACCAAGATTATCACAACTCCACATGATACCTTCATTGTGGCAAGACTTATCAACCAGAGTATGCCAATTGAGCATGTAATGAAAAAAGATGGTCTTGTATGTTTCCACATGGATGATTATATCGAAGATATTCAGGAAGTGATGGCACAGATGAGACACAGATATTTCCCTGTTCTTGATAAGGATGACCATTACATTGGTATGATCAGCCGAAGAAACTTCCTGGGTGCTCGCAAGAAACAGCTTATTTTGGTGGATCACAACGAAAAGAACCAGGCTGTTAACGGAGCAGACAGTGCAGAGATTCTGGAGATCATAGATCATCACAGACTTCGTACTATTGAGACAGCAGGCCCGGTATTTTTCAGAAACCAGCCTCTTGGATCAACCTGTACTATTATTTACCTTATGTACAAAGAGTACCAGGTAGAGATAGACAAGACTATTGCAGGACTTCTTCTTGCAGCAATCCTGTCAGATACACTTATGTTCAAGTCACCTACCTGTACTGTTATTGATAAGAACGCCGGCGAAGAGCTTGCAGCTATTGCAGGTGTTGATTATGAATCCTTTGCAAAAGAGATGTTCCATGCCGGATCTAATCTTAGTGACAAGACTGCAACTGAAATTCTTCATCAGGATTTCAAGAAGTTTACTGTTGATGATATGACTATCGGTATCGGACAGATCAACTCTATGAGTGCAGAGGAGCTTTCAGAGATCAAGGAAAAGATTCAGCCTGAGCTTAGGAAGGTAGCTTCAGATGATGGCCTTGATATGCTGTTCTTCATGCTGACTAATATTATTGATGAATCATCAGAAGTTGTTTTTGCAGGAAATAAGGCTCAGCACACCCTTGGTTCTGCATTTGGTGTTAATGTAGAGGGAAACAGCGCGATCTTGCCTGGAGTGGTATCTCGTAAGAAACAGCTCCTTCCATCAATCGTAGAAACAATTCAGCAGTAATGCTCGGCATATATGACGAGCCTCTATGATTTGCAAGTAGATGATGCGTATATATGTGTCCAATCCTCCGATGATTTGTAAACAAATCAAATCGGATTGTACGCATATACACTTATCATCTATCTGTGCAAATCAAATCGGCATGTAACATGTATGCCTTCGCATAAGTTCAAAAAAATATGAAAGCTTTGGGGGAAGCGATATGGATGAACTTAGAATGAAGTTGTTGCATGAAATTATGGGGATTTATGGTCCGAATCAGGGCCAGAGCATAGGAGCGGTGATCATACCTGCTTTTGTGTCGGATTTCAAAAATGTTGTAGAGAAAAGCGATGATTTTAATGAAGTTTCCGAGGAGTACATGACTGAGGATAAGAGAATACACTTGGTTTTGTATGGCCGCAAGAAGCTTGGAAAAAAAGGTATTATAACCTACGTTACCGATGCTGAATTCAATGGTAAGAGATTGTTTGAGGGTGCCGAGGATCAGCATATAGCACTTTGAAAAGAACTTAAATGAGCTCTGGAGCGAATGCTTTGGAGCTCTTTTGCTGAGAAGTCACTAGTTAAGTCATGATTTAGCCAGAACATGTGAAGAAAGGGAGAAGACTATGGAAAACTTTAAGTACTATGCACCAACAGAAGTTGTTTTTGGAAAAGACACAGAAAGTCAGACAGGAGAAACAGCCAAAAAATATGGTAATAAAGCCCTTATTGTTTTTGGAAAAGGCAGTGTTATAAAAAGTGGTCTCCTAAGCAGAGTTGAGAAATCTTTATCTGATGCAGGAGTGGAATACAAGGAGTTTGGCGGGGCAAAGCCTAATCCTACTTTGGCTCATGCGATGGAAGGAATTAAAGAAGCTCTTTCTTTTGGCGCAGATATGATAATTGCTGTTGGCGGCGGAAGCGCTATAGACACAGCAAAAGCCATTGCTCACGGCTCAGCTAATCCTGAATATGATCTTTGGGAGCTGTGGACAAAAAAGGTCCCGCTTACAAAGTCTATGCCTGTTGGCGTAGTTCTTACTATAGCCGCTGCAGGAAGTGAGATGAGTGATTCAGCGGTTCTGACAAATGAAGCTATTGGCAAGAAAGCCGGCATAAATACTGACTTTAACAGATGCCGCTTTGCAATTGTTAACCCTGCCCTTGGAATGACGCTTCCCAAGAATCAGCTGGCTGCCGGTGTTACCGATATAATGATGCATACCATGGAGAGATACTTCATTCCGGGTATTCAATGTGATATGACGGACGAGATTGCAGAGGGACTTATCAGAACTGTTATTAAAAATGGCAGAATTATAGTTGATGATCCAAGTAACTATGATGCAATGTGTGAAGTGTTCTGGGCATCTAGCCTTTCTCACAATAACCTCACTGAATGCGGAAGAGGAAAGGATTTTTCTGTACATAAATTAGGCCATGCCATTTCAGCTAAATATGATGCAACACATGGAGCATCTCTTTCAGCTGTATGGGGGTCTTGGGCAAAAGAACTGTATAAGGAGGCTCTTCCAAGATTTGCCAGGTTTGCTGATAAGGTCTGGGGTATTACTGAAGGCGATGACGACAAGAAAGCTCTTCTTGGAATTGAGAAGACTGTAGAGTTCTTTAAAAACATAGGAATGCCTGTACGTATCAGCGAGCTGGGAGTTTATCCATCTGATGATGATATAAAGGCCCTTGCTCTTGATGCAACATTGAACGATACAGTTAAGCTTTCAAGAATCAGACCTCTTGATGCTGCGGCTGTAGAGAAGATTTATAGGGCAGCACTTTGATATACGCAATAATAAACAAGGACATTTTTGAAATATGAAAAAAGAAGAAAAGACAAATGTAATGAGGGTTCTTGATGGCAAGAAAATACCTTATGTAAGCCATTCCTATGAACCTGACGCCACCATGACAGGTGAAGAGATTGCGGGCATACTGGGCGAGACACCGGAGAAAGTTTTCAAGACTCTGGTGACACAGGGAAAGAGTAATGCTTACTATGTGTTTGTAATTCCTGTTAAGGAGGAACTTGATCTTAAAAAGGCAGCCAAGGCCTGTGGTGAAAAAGCAGTCAGCATGATCAAACAAAAGGAGTTACTTCCTTTAACAGGTTATGTTCATGGCGGCTGTTCACCAATCGGTATGAAGAAGCAGTTTCCGACATTTATTCACGAAACGGCTACTTCTTTTGACAAAGTATATGTAAGCGCAGGAAAGGTAGGCTTCCAAATAGAGCTAACTCCACAGGACCTTATTACGGTTGCAAGAATTAGCTTGGCAGATCTGATAGTATGAATATTTTAAATGTAGAAAATGTATCAAAAACATATATGTCCAAGCCTGTTCTGAGCGGGATTTCCGTCGGAATAGAAGACACTGACAAGATTGGAATAGTCGGAACCAACGGAACCGGTAAATCAACGCTCCTATCCATTGTGGCAGGTGTTGTAGAACCGGATGAGGGACAGGTTGTAATCAGTAATGGCCTTCGAATCTCATATCTTCCCCAAAACCCGGTGTTTGATGTAAATAAAACTTTGCTTGAAAACATTACTGAAAAGATATATGCAGGTAACGATAACTGGGACAAAATGGGAGAAATCAAGGCTAATCTTGCGAAGTTTGGAATTGATGATCCTGAGTGTAGTGTAACAGTCTTATCCGGAGGCCAAAAGAAAAGAGCTGCTCTTGTGGCAGCTATCATGACTCCTTCAGATCTTTTGATTCTGGATGAGCCTACCAACCACCTTGATTCCGAGATGATTGAATATCTGGAAGAGTTTTTGCAGCACTTTAGAGGAGCTCTTTTGATGATTACCCATGACAGATATTTCCTTGATGAGGTAACCAATCAGATTCTGGAAATTGACAAGGGTAGTGTTTATCGTTATGAGTCCAATTACTCAGGTTACCTGGAACTTAAGCAGCAGCGTATGGACTATGAGCAGGCTGCAGAGAGGAAGGCTGCGGCTCTCTATAGGAAAGACCTTACCTGGATGCTGCGAGGCGCAAGAGCTCGTTCCACCAAGCAGAAGGCCCATATTCAAAGGTTTGAGGCTCTCCGCGACAGACAGCGCCCTGAAGAAGAACGCCAGGTAGAACTTAATTCTCTTCCTACCAGAATGGGTAATAAGACCATAATTTTGGAGGGACTATCCAAAAGCTATGGCGAGAAAGTTCTTTTTACAGACTTCTCATATACATTCAACAAGCTTGATAGAATCGGTATAATCGGTCCTAATGGCTGTGGTAAATCAACTCTTCTTAAATGTATTATTGGAGCGATTTCTCCGGATTCAGGTACTGTTGAGATTGGTCAGACCATCAAAATCGGATATTTTGGCCAGGAAAATGAAGCTTTAGATGAAAGCAAAAGAGTAATCGATTATATTAAGGACATTGCAGAGTTTATACAGACTGCAGATGGCCTTGTTTCTGCTTCTGTGATGTGCGACAGATTCCTGTTTGATCCTGATATGCAGTATGCACCTATATCCAAGCTTTCCGGCGGTGAAAAGAGAAGGCTATACTTACTTAAGGTACTTATGGAACAGCCCAATGTCATTATTCTTGATGAGCCTACTAATGATCTGGATATTCAGACCCTTAGAATATTGGAGGATTACCTCGATGGCTTTGCAGGCATCATCATTACAGTAAGCCATGACAGATACTTCCTTGACAGAGTAGTTACCAGGATCTTTTCTTTTGAAGCAGATGGTCATTTGCAGCAAAGTGAAGGTGGATACTCGGATTACCTTGTTCATAAAAAAGAAATACAGGAAGCTGAAATCTCTGTAAGTAAGGGCAACGGTAAAAATCAGAAAACTGAAGAAAAGCCTGCTAAGGCAAAATACCAGTCTCCCAGGGAGAAAACAAAGCTTTCTTATAAAGAGCAGAAAGAATACGACAGTATCGAATCAGAAATAGAAAAGCTTGAGAAACGCAGCGCTGAACTGGAAACAGAAATAGCAGAGGCTGCTACAGATTTTCCAAAGCTCATGAAACTTAGCAAAGAGAAGGAAGATGTGGATGCTGAGATTGAGCGAAAAATGGAAAGATACGTTGAATTACAGGAACTGGTTGATAGTTTTAAGTAATGCAACAATCCGGAGGATAATCCATATTGGACCGGAACCGTCGTGTTTGAGAAGCTTTAAGAAGTTAATTAGGAGTAAACTCTAATGGATAAAAACAAAATCAGGCAATTAGGCTATATGATTAGCAGTAGGATGGCGCAGTTTTTCTATGGTAGAAATGGTTTTGATAATCTGGCAAGATTTTGCAATGCGGTAGCAATAGTTCTGCTAATTATCAATATATTTGCTCAGAGCATAGTGATATATTTCATTTGGGTGGCTCTATTTGGTTATTCCGTTTTCAGAATCTATTCCAAGAATATTACAAAAAGATATGCTGAAAACAAGAAGTTTATGCAGATAACGGAAGGACCAAGAAAAATCTTTAAACTGGCAATACTTCAGTGTAGAGACAGAAATGTAAGCAGATACTATATCTGTAAGCACTGCCACCAGCAGATAAGAGTTCCGAAGGGAAAGGGCAGAATAGAGATAAGATGCCCTAAGTGCGGAGAACGTTTTATTAAGAAAACTTGAGTGTAAAGAAAATGCCTGTCATTGTGAATCTTCACAGTGACAGGTATTTTTTTATTTGATTATTATTAGTTTCATTTTAGTTTCATTTTAGTTTCAGGGTGTATCGTCTAACAAGGTTGTTTAAAATGCTCAAAAAAGGGCATTATTATTCATAAAGGGAAGGGAGAAACAAGGTGAAATATCGACACGAACTTAAGCATGACATCACGACAGCAGATATGATCACCATTAGGCAGAGGCTAAGAGCTGTTGCTGAGCCTGATAAACATGCAATTGATGGTAAGTATCTGATACGAAGTTTGTATTTTGATACGCCCGGTGATAAAGCGCTTTTGGAAAAGCAAAGCGGTGTCAGCAGAAGACAAAAGTTTCGAATTCGCTATTACAACGGCGATAAGTCAGTTATCCATCTGGAAAAGAAATGTAAAGTTGGCGGACTTGGCCTTAAGGTATCTGCGAATTTGACTGAAGAAGAGGCCGGAGCAATTGTTCATGGTGACATTGGATGGATGGAAAAGTCGGAAAATGAACTCATCCGTGAGCTTTACTCAAGAATGGTCTCGGAAAGATTGCAGCCCAAGGTGATTGTAGACTACACAAGGGAACCTTTTATATATGGTCCCGGAAATGTGAGAGTTACTCTTGACTACAACATCAGGACAGGACTTAGCAATACGGATTTTCTTGATACAGAGTGTATAACAATTCCGGCAGCTCAGGGCATATGCATCATGGAGGTCAAATGGGATGAATTCCTTCCGGAAATTATAAGAGATGTGGTTCAACTTCCCCACGCAAGGACAGGAGCTTTTTCCAAGTATGAAGCCTGCAGGCTTCCCATGATAGATCCAAGATATGCAGGGTATGAGGATTAAGTTAATAACAAAAAAGTGAATTAAAATATAGCGAAAAATAAGGAGAATAGAAACAATGACTTTTAATGACATTTTTAAATCAAGCTTTTTGGAGAACGTTGCAAGTATCAGTATTCTGGATATGGCAATTGCAATGATTCTTGCTTTTGCTATCGGTATGTTTATCTTTTTAATCTATAAAAAGACCTATCAGGGTGTAATGTTTTCATCAAGCTTTGGCGTAACACTGGTTGCTCTTACAATGGTAACAACTCTTGTTATTCTTGCAGTTACAAGTAACGTAGTTCTTTCACTTGGTATGGTTGGTGCTCTTTCAATCGTCCGTTTCAGAACAGCTATCAAGGAGCCACTTGATATTGCATTCTTATTCTGGTCAATTGCTGCAGGTATTGTTCTTGCAGCCGGAATGATTCCGCTTGCAGTATTCGGAAGCATTGTAATTGGTCTTTTCCTTCTTGTATTTGTAAACAGAAAGTCACATCTCATGCCTTATATCATTGTTCTTAACTGTGAAGGTCATGATGCAGAGGTTAAGGCTTCTGAGTATATCAAGAATAAGACACAGAAAATGGTAGTAAAGAGTAAGAGCGCTCAGAAGGGAAATCTTGAGATCAACTATGAAGTAAGACTTAAGGAAGACAACACAGACTTTATAAATGAACTTGCTGATATGTCCGGAGTTAACAGCGCAGTACTTGTAAGCTACAACGGCGAATACATGGGATGATACAGAACATAGTAAAAGAAATACTGCATCATTACTATGATAAACGAAGATATGATTAGGAGATAAGATGTCGACACACAAGAATATAGAACGAGTGTGTATCATCATCACTATACTGGCACTGCTTGCAACAGTTCTTTTTATGAACGGCAGTAAGCTGGATATTGTTGCGGATGACTCTGTGAGCCTTAGCTATGAGGATAAAATCTTCGATGACAGCTATGTTCACAGTATAGATATCGAGATTGATGACTGGGATGCATTTCTGGAAACTGCCACCAATGAGGAATATACTGCGGTAAACGTAACCATTGATGGTGAGACCATTAAGAATGTTGGTCTTCGTGCTAAGGGAAATACATCTCTTTCAACTGTTTCGCAGCTGGGTAGTGAGAGGTACAGCTTAAAGATAGAATTTGACAGTTATCAGGACAATAACACCTATTATGGCCTGGATAAACTATGTCTTAACAACCTTATCCAGGACTACACAATGATGAAGGACTATATTGCCTACAAGCTCATGAATGAGTTTGGGGTGGCTTCACCACTTGTAAGCTACACTTATGTTACAGTTAATGGCGAGGATTGGGGACTATTCCTGGCTGTTGAGGCGGTGGAAGATTCCTTCCTTGAAAGAAATTACGGCTCTAATTATGGAGAGCTTTATAAGCCCGATACTACTAGCATGGGCGGCGGCCGTGGTAATGGTGGCGGATTCGACATGCGTGAAATGGACTTCGATGAACTGGGCATAGAAAATCCTTTTGAAAAGGGCAATAAAACTGATGACAATTCATCGGAGAATTCTTCAGAAACAGAAGAGACAGGAGAGTTTACGCCGCCGGGAGACTTTAATCCAGGAAGCTTTGGATCAGGTGACTTCACTCCGCCATCAGATTTTAATGCTGAGAATGAAAACTCATCTGAGGGTCCCAGAGGCGATTCCCCAGGCGGTGGTTTCCCAGGCGGAGACGCTGGCAAATTTGGAATGGGTAGCAGTGATGCCAAGATTCAGTACTCGGATGACGATGTAGACAGCTACTCAAATATTTTTGAAAGTGCCAAGACCGCAATAAGCTATTCAGATAAAAAGAGACTTATAAGCGCCATTAAATCGCTAAATGAGGGCGTAGAAAATGGTGATGCCGAGGCTATTGCTGAAGCTGTTGATGTAGATGCTCTTATGAGATATATGGTTGTTCATAACTTTGTTGTGAACGGAGACAGTTACACAGGAAGCATGATCCATAACTATTATCTCTATGAAGAAGATGGCCTTATGACCATGATTCCATGGGATTATAACCTTGCTTACGGTACTTTTCAGGCAAGCGATTCCGACAGTGCAGTCAATGATCCTATAGATAATCCTCTTTCCATTACTGATGGAGATACGGACAGGCCGATGTTCTCATGGATAATTTCCTGTGATGAGTATACGCAGCAGTATCATGAGTATTATCAGGAGTTCCTTGAGCAGTTCTACACAAGCGGATATCTTGAGAATCTTATCAGCACAACCTATGATATGATCTACGGCTATGTGGAGAAAGATCCTACCAAGTTCTGCGAGACCTCTGAGTTTGAGAAAGCAGTAGAAACTCTTAAGACCTTTGTTGAACTTAGGTGCCAGAGTATTGAAGGCCAGCTTGATGGAACCATTGGATCAACCGATGCTGAGCAGTCAGCAAATCCTGATGCGCTTGTTGATGCGTCTTCAATAAATCTTTCTGACCTTGGATCCATGGGCGGAGGTTTTGGCGGATCCGGTGGTCCCGGCGGAGACAGTGATTCCGAGAAATCCGGATTCCCGGGTGGATCCGGTGGCCCGGGTGGATCCGGTGGCCCAGGCAGTGATACCTCCGATAATAGTTCGGAGGAAAGCTCGGAAAGTCACAAGAATCACAGCGGGCATCACGGATCCGGAGAGCATAGCCGCAAGAGCAGTGAAAGTTCTACAGAAGATTCGAATACAAGCGATAAATCTGATTTTGGCGGAGACTTCCCGGAAGATTTTTCCGGTGATATGCCTCAGGGATTTCCAGGAGACTTTGACGGAATGTCAGGAATATCAAAAACTTCCTACATTTATTTGGGAGTTTCGGTTCTGGCGCTTCTAATAGCAATTCTGATTGCTCTTAAATACAAGAATAGAAGATAGCATTTTTAAAACGCAGCCTACAGGCTTAATAAGTCTTGTGGGCTGCGTTTTAATGTCTAATATAGACATGACATGGTTTAACAAAGTGCCAAAATGAGAACAATACGAAATATCGATAAAGGGCACGCAAAAGAAGAATTATTACTGTCGTGCGTGAAGGATTATGAGTCTTTTTGCACGTATTCATGCATAAAAGATAATTTTGCGTGACTATTGTGTGCAGAAGAGGCTGAGTTATGATTGTGATAATGATAATTTAAGAAGAAATTTCACGCAAAATGACCATAACAATGGGTATGCGTGCTGAGACAGACAATGCAAAGAAATAAGCAACACGCAATACGATAAATGTATCGAAAATGCATGTTTTTGCGGGAAAATTCTATTGATTGAAGCAGAACGTTGACCGTAAACGTTGACCGGCATTTTTTTATAGCGTTTTATCTTCTATTTTTGATATAATCTCTGCGTTGGTATCAACAAAAAAGATTTTTATATTGTTTATTTAGTAATAATACAATCGGGATTATTAGTGGAGTAGTATGTATAAAAGTAACAGAGTTTTGGGAGTATTAGCCGCCGCAATTATGATGGCGGGGCTTTCAGGGGTTATTTTTTCAATTGTTGACCAGAAAAGACCTGCAGATATAGTGGCTGCTCAAAAAGAGAATAAGGATTCGGATAACACTGGCATATCGGATGAAAGAGGGGAGTTGACTGCTCAAAAGCTCTTTTCCCAGTCCGATGAGACTTTGCAATATGCCGGAAGCGTTAATATATCCGGAAAAGTGACTGCTCATAAAATGCATATGGGCGGGTTTGATACGAAATATGCTGATATTACGTATAGCAGAAAATATGTGGACAGAGATAATTATATGGGAGAGCTTTCCGTAGATGCCAGTTGTATGCCGGTTGGCAACGTTGGTTCCAAATTCTGGCGTTGTATTTATGTGTGTAATGACGGAAGGATTGACGGTAAGGATTACTCCAAGCTGAATGTGGATGGAGATTTTGGGCAGGATAAGATAACGAAGCCTTCATTAGAGTCAATTCTTTTCCCTGATATAAATAACTGTGATTACAGCATGGAAAAGGTTTCAAGGGATAACGGTATTATGCCGGACATACAAACTATAGATGTAACTCTTTCGGGAGATATCAGTAATATTTCAATTGCATTGGAATCACTGATAGGAAAGACTGTAAAACCTACAACTGCTGTGTATCGCTTTGATGAGGCTACACACGTTTTAAAAGAAATATACATTTCCAGTGATGTCACCTCTCTTATGACTAAGGACGGAGAAAATGCACCGCTTCTTGAGATGACACTGAATGTAGAAGATTACCAGTTGGTATCTCAGGATGGCATTGCTCTTCCTATTTCCGGTTTTTATGAGAATGAACTGGAAGAGTTTGTGGATAATAAGAAACTTGTCGAACTTAATATTGATATGGTGATGGCAGGAAGGACCTGGACATTGGATAATAACCTGTCCCATTGGAATCAAAACGTTGATGACATGTGGCTGGAAATCTATAACTATAGTAGAGCTTATACCATGCAGGATTTGCTGGACAGGGCAAAAGAGGTTGGTGCCAAGTATGAATATGATCATGTATCTTTATCCTATGGCTATTCAGATGTTATTGAAGGAAACAGACACCTTTTGATCAGGCTTGATTTTACTAAGAGTAGAAATGACTATGGAACAATAATCATTCCAGTGTCTGTTGACTATGGGAAGCTGGTAAGCGGAATTTCTTTAGCAACACTGGGAAGAGATTCATATTTCATGAATGGCGACAAGCTTTTAATCTGCAAGAAAACCAGTGATATGTCTGATTGCAAGGTACTGTGCAGATTTCTTGGAAGTAAGGGCTTTGAACTTGATATGTATGAGATATGTGAACATTCTTTACCTGATCTTGGAAATAACAGGGAGCGTGATCACTTCTGTGCAATGGATGGTGAAAAGCTTGGTCTTCTTGCATCAGAATATAGTAATGCTGACAATGTGGAGCTAAGACACATAACCTTTGCCGGTGGTAGCAATGACAGATTCAATTCTGTGGAAGGATTCTATGTGGCAAGATATAATAATAAAGCCCTTAGCGAAATCGATTATCAGGATGAAGAATGCGTGATTGATCTGGATAAATATGGACTTGAATACAAGAGCCAGCAGTATCTTAAGGGGCTTTACGAAGAAAAGGGTATTATTGACGGTGCCATAGAGAACACTGTCACATGGACTATATATACAGGAAAGTAACAGGAAATACGACAATGCAGCAAAATAGAAAAATTATCAATATCTTAACTTGCTTCTTTCTGATAGTGGTAATAGTTTTCGGATGTTTGATTGCCTTTAAACTTATCACGGAAAAAGATGATGGGATATATTCAGACGATAGGGGAGACTTTACAGTGGACTCTCTGTTTGATGCTTCCTATGAAACATTAAGATATTGCGGCAAATATTACTATAGCGGCAGGGCTACAGCCTTTAAGGTGTATAATCAGGGATATGATTCCAAAACAGCGGAAATTGATTACACTTTTGATTATATCGATAATGACAACTATATGGGAGGTCTTGAGGTAGATATAGGAAATCTGTCTCATAGTAAGGAAGGTCACAGTTGGGGCTATAAATATAACTATTATAACGGTAAAAGAGATGGTCTGCCTGAACAGAAGCTTGATAAGAATGGCAGTAACAGTAACCTTATTATTTATCAGCCTGAGATAGAGGATATTCTTTTTCCTAAGATCACAAAAAGCGATGCTTCTCTTGAACGCAGAGGAAAAGAAACAGGGGATTTGAATGAATACTATGCTGTTAAACTCAAAGGGAACATTTCCAGCATCAGCATGGCTGTTAAGTCCCTAATTGGTGATGCTGCCACTCTTGAAAGGGCAGAGTACTTTTTTGATGTTGATAGTCATGTGCTTACAGAAGTGCATTTATATGGGCCTCAAACTGATAAAGTTTCTGAAAATGGGAAATCGGTTCCTCAGTTTTATATGCATCTATATTTGAAACAGTATGGGGAAACAGAAGTTGACCATATTTCAATTCCGGATATGTACTATGGTCAGAATGCTTTCAACAAAATTTTGGGTAATAAGCGTGAACTTATCCTTACAAGCAAACTAGCTATGGCCGGAGACACCTCTACTGTTGATAATTTGAACAGGTACTGGAACAAAAATGTAAAGAGCATCTGGTCTGATATTTATGACTATGGAAATACCACTTACTATGTCAAAGACTTAAAGGCGAAGGCCAAAGAAATCGGCCAAAAGTATGGATATGAAAAGGTTAAGATGTTCTACGGCGCTGCCGGAAATCCGCTTGTATCTGATACTATGTTTTTAAAGCTGGAATTTATAAGTGAAGAAAACGGTACAGGTACACTTATCATTCCACAGACTATGTATGATGATGCCATTAGGTGCGACAATATCCTCACTTCTATGGGGGATGATACGATTACTGTGTATGAAGATATCTTTACCGTGACAAGAGTAAATAGTGATACCAATACCACAAGTGTATACGGCAGGTACTACGATGGGCTTGGATTTATGTTTATTGTCCATGAGGTTATAGAGAATCCTTTTTCTGCAATAAATAATGGAGATGACATATTGGCATTTCCAACGGATCTTGGGGCAGAGCTTAAGTCCATGGAGGCTAAAAATGAGTATTCCGATAAGCTTCAGATTGGACTATACAGATTTGTTAATCCAACGGCCACAAGTTTTGCTTACATTGTCAGAAAAATAGTGGTTCCAACTGCTATAGATTCAAAAGATATAGAAAACGGAGTCCTTCCGGAGGATGTGACCGAAACTTTTGAAAAAACCTTCGGAACGATGGTCAGAGATGATGAGGAACTGCAGTATAGTATCAGGGATATTACCAATGGAATGCTCAAGGATACAACTGATTGGATAGAAATTTTTTGATTGAATTCTAATACTCATGGCATGGAGAAAAAATATGACTACTAAAAATGAAAACTTAACCTGGAAGGAAGTTAATGTAGAACATGTCTGCCAGGATGCGTGGATTGATTTTAGAAAATGTGACTATGAGCTTCCAAACGGAGAAGTGATTGGGCCTGTGTACAACTATTCCAAGCACAGCTTTGCTGTAGTTGTTGCCACTGACGAAAATGGGCATTTTATCTGTGTTCGTCAATATAGACATGGAATAGATGAGATTACCACAGAGTTCCCTGCAGGAGGTATTGAGTACAAGGAAAAGAGTGACGTTCCTTACATCACGAAGGACAACATAGTTGCCACAGAAGAGGATGCTTTCCTGGCTGCAAGAAGGGAACTTCAGGAGGAAACAGGTTATGTTTCGAATGACTGGAAACATCTTTTGACTATTCCAGCAAATGCAACCTTATCCAACAGCAGAGTTCATATTTATGCTGCTACAGGCTGCAAGAAGGTAAGTAGTCAGGAACTTGATGAAACAGAGTTTTTGTATGTGAAGCTCCTTCCGGAAGAAGAGCTTTTAAAGAGAATTCATGGGGGAGATTTCAAACAGTCAATCCATGTGCTTGCATATTATCTTTTTAAAGAGAAGCAGAATAACTAAGAACTATAAATTGTTCTTAAGGAGATGGGGGAGCATATAATACATGAAAATGGGGAATTTTACGAAAAGTCTATGTACTGTGCTATGTTTATTGATACTCTCGATTTCTTTGATCGGATGTAATAATGCCGGGGATAGGGATATCTTTAAGATATCTTCTAAAAAGACAAATACTGCACCCAGAACCAATGAAAATGAGGTGTATGTAGAATGGATTTCAATTGCAATTCAGGCTAAAACTGATAATGGTGTCTACAATGCCGATTATCCTAATTACAAAGTAGTTACTAATAAGTTAAAAAAGGGTGTTGATAAGGTTAAACTTTCCAGTGAGCTTTCTCATACTATTTCAAGAGAAGACTTTAACTTTTTTTATGACTACTGTGATGCTCATCAGGCTGAAAGAAGTGAGGATGTTAACTATTTAGCCAATCTTTATATTTACTACGAAGATGAGGATGGGCAAAAACAAAATAAGTTTATTTATCTGGAGGGAGATGAAATACCGGATCATTTCTATCCTGTCATAGATAAATTTAATGAACTGTGTGGTGAGACGGTATTTACGCATCCTACTACCAAAATAGTTGCTTCGCCGGATTTCATATATGAGGAATTTGGTTTAACGGAGGATGATTATTCCCGAGAAGAATTACAGGCAATGATTGATTTTGAGCACAAAAACATAGCAACATTGTGCGGCGGATATAAAGAGACAATTGCTGATATCATGGATGCTTACCACTATGATGTTAAATGTGATGTGGTTAGAGGTCTTTTGGCATCAGAAGTTCGGAATTCTCCATCAGTTACTGATGAGGAATGGGAGGCTTTTGTAGAGAGATTTATTGAAGCTTTAGGGGGAGAGTGGGAAATCGATAACCACTCCTACGCCGGATATACAATCGATATTAGAAACAAAAATACCAATGGCTCAATGTCTATTGGAAAAGGAACGGATATCATCATGCTGGATCCGGCCCTTCAAACTTACCATGATTATTATAATGACACGTCAACCGACTACCTCTATATTTATTTCCCTGTAGGGCCAGAGGATATGACCTATCAGTGTGATTTTATCTATAACAAAAATGCTGCATTTTATCTGTGTGATTATAGTGCTGCCGAGAATTTTGATGAAGTAGCCAGAATTTTTTCTGAGCTGGAATAAAAAGGGATTAATATTTTATTTCACTGAGCAAACTTACTTATGTATCATTATTTCACTATATTTCGTTAATTTATACAAAATAAGCTGATGCCAAAATATTGTTTTTGTGCTTGTTATGGATAAATATTTAGAATTTGTGAATTAGCTTAATTTTATAAAAATTTTATGATATAAAAATATGGCTTTAAAACGAAGGAAAGATAATGATAAATGAGGAGAGATTTGTTATGGCTATCAACAGAGCTGATTTGATCAATCAACTTGCCGCATCTATGGGGGCAGGGGAATATGCACCAACCAAATATGAGAATTCAAGATTTAATGCTGAAACAGGTACACTGTATTGTAACGGCAATAAAGTGTCAAAATCTGTAGCAGAACAGGCAATAAATCACTTTACGCAGATGAAAAACAGATGTAAGGCTAATGATCTGCAGACCAAGCAGATGGCTGCAATATACCAGTGTGCTATCGATGCCATCAAGACTATGCAGGATCCGGCTGTAAAGTCACTTCTTCAGGCTCAATACTCAGATAAAGCTGCAGTTTAATTTTTGAAAACTATTGAACATGGATATTTTCTGTGTTATATTAAATAAGCTGTTCGTCATGTGGCGGACAGCTTATAATTTTCATATCAGCCGGCATGTCGGAATGGCAGACGATGCAGACTCAAAATCTGTTGTGGGTAACCACGTGTGGGTTCAAGTCCCACTGCCGGCACTGTTTAAGCCCTTACTTGTTCAGAGTAAGGGCTTTTTCAATGGTAATAAAAATATATTTAATTTAGTGGTATAATATAATCGTAATATTGTGAACATGCATATATCATTTTGTATAGGAATAATGTATGAAGCTTGTATCTGTAGATAAACTCGAACCGGGTTTAGTTGTTTCCGAAAATATCTATACTATAGACGATCGTCTGGTTCTGCCTAAGGGCACGGTTCTTGATGAAAAGGACATTGCCCGTATTAAAGCGCACTCCCTTTATAATATTTTTGTAGAAGATGTAAAGAAGAATGTTGAGCCCAAGAAAGAAGTTCCCTATGAGAATCTTTCTTATGCAGAAAAGCTTAAGCAGACCGAGGAATTCATAAAATTCAAAGAGCATATTGAGGAAAATGCGGAAAAGCTTGAAGAATCCTTCAGGATGATCGCAAATGATACTATGCCCTTGGACATTGATAAGCTTACAGAGCCTGTTTATCACTTGTTTGTTGAAGCCGGTGGTACATCAGGTATCTTTGATATGCTTCATAACCTTAGAGACAACAGTGATGCGGTTTACATGCACTCATTAAATGTATCTCTTATCAGCAATACCATAGCTACCTGGATGAGACTTTCAAATGATGAGATTCAGCTTGCAACAGCAGGTGGTCTTATTCATGACATTGGAAAAATGCTCGTGCCTCCTGATCTTGTTAATAAAACCACGCCTCTTACTGAATATGAGCAAAAGGCAATGAGAGCTCATGTTACCAAAGGCTATGAACTGGTCAAGAACAAAGATATAGATGTACATATTAAGAACTGTGTCCTTATGCATCATGAAAAGAGAGACGGCTCCGGATATCCTCTGGCTCTCAGAAATGAAAAGATTGATCATATTGCGTCCATTGTGGCTGTGGCAAATGTCTATGATGAAATGACAGCCAGGAGAGAGTATAGGGACGCAATATGTCCTTTTACTGTTATCGAAAACTTTGAAAGAGAGGGTATTGATAAGTTTGATCCCAAAGTTATCATGACCTTCTTATCTAATATTGTTAATACATTTATCGCAAACAGAGTACTTCTTAGTAACGGAAAATCCGGAGAAATCATTTTTGTTAATCCGGATCATCTGTCTAAGCCCGTGGTTAAATGCGGAACAGAGTACGTCAATCTGTCTTCTAAAAGAGAACTTTCTATTATCTCCGTCATTTAAAGGTAAATAATCAGTTAAATAAGTAAAAGTGCACAAAAGCAGGAAACGAAATTTGTAGAAAGCGTTTCTTGATGTTTTTGTGCATAAAATGCTATTATTTTACCGGAAACTAAATTTATAATAATGCGTTTCCGAATTATTTACTTGGCCAGAGCGATAATACTTTTTTCTATATTATCTGCTGGCAGAATGAAGAGAGACTATAATGGATAAATCAAAGGTTATTTTTGGTAACAAGATAAGCGACAAGGATTATAAGAGTGCTCTTAAATCCAAGAAGAGCTATATCAAGAAATTTGGCGATGATTCTGCTGTAGATTACAAGATTAAGGTTACAGACAACAAGGTAATAGGACCGTTACTTGGTGTAAAAAATATCGTAGTAAGTTCTGCAGGTGTCTCAGAGGGAGAGATGGACACCGGTAAGGGTATTATCGTAGGGAATATCAGAATGGGCTTTGGCCACTACAGAATATCAATGGCTATGGCATCTTATGCCAGACATTTGGGATATACACCATATTGGTTGGATTTGAACTCATATCCTGAGACCACATGTACCAAGGTTATTGGACATCAGAATGATCTTTATTCACTTGGTTCAAGACTTTCCAAGAATCCTATTTTCAATAAGCTTGTATGGGAGCCTACCAACTATGAAGGATTCAGAGCTCTTACATACAATGCCAAGGATCAGAAGAATGCAGAGCTTATGGCTCCTGTATACAAGAATGTTCCTAAGGATATACCGGTAATTGCTACACATGTATGGCCTGCACAGGCAGCTATTCATGCAGGAATGAAGCATGTTGTCAATGCTATTCCTGATAACTGGCCAATGGCACTTCATCTTTCAGAGGGAAGTCTTCATACAATCCAGTGCAAGAACGCTTACATGGGATATCGTATCCTCAATGGCATGAACAAGAAAAAGGTATGTCAGCCAATGCCTCAGGAAGACCTTGTTTACACAGGTCATTACATTGATTACGAGCTTGTTGAGAATATAGAAAAAGATTGTGAAGCAAGACTTAACAGAAAAAAGAGTGGCAAAGCTATGCGCTTCCTTCTTACTATTGGTGGAGCAGGAGCTCAGAAAGAAATCTTTGCTGAGATTATTAAGTACCTTATTCCTTATATCAAGGATAATAAGGCAATGTTATATGTAAATGTTGGCGATTACAGAAATGTTTGGGATCAGCTTGTATCAGAAATACCTGAAATGGCAGCTCTTAAGCATGAGCATATGGACAACTGGGAAGATACCCTGGCCTTTACAGAAAAGGCACTTGATCCTAATGCAGAAATCACAGGTATCCACGGATTCTATCATAAGGATATCTTTGAGGCAGTTTATACAACCAACCTTCTTATGAGAAGTTGTGATGTACTGGTTACTAAGCCTTCAGAACTTGCTTTCTATCCTGTACCTAAGCTCTTCATCAAGAGAGTTGGTAAGCACGAAATGTGGGGGGCAATCCATTCCGCTGAGATCGGAGATGGAACACTTGAGTGCAGAGACATTCCACATACAATCCAGATGCTGGATCAGTTCCTGAATACCAGACTTCTTGATGAAATGTGTGAATCAATTGTTCTTAACAAGAACATGGGAATTTATGACGGGGCGAAGAAAGTGGTAGAGTTGGCGATGAAACTCAAGGAGGATAACAAATAATGGAATCAAAAATGAAACAACTTAAACCGATTACTAATGGACTTTTGTGGGTATTTGCTCTTGGACAGTTTGGCTGGAGCCTTCTGTCAGGTGTAGTTTCCAACTGGATGGTTTATTACTATACAGGAAGCCCTGATGCACAGAATCCTAACACCGGTCTTTTTGCTGCCGGCATCACACAGGAACCTATTTTGTTCAAACTTACACTTTTCGGACTTGTACTTGCAGCAGGAAGAATCTTTGATGCTATTACTGATCCTCTTATCGCAGGCTGGTCTGACAGAAGTAACTACAAGGGAGGCAGAAGAATACCTTTCATGCGTGTTATGGCTATTCCATTTGCCCTCTGTACAATTGCACTGTTTACTGTTCCACAGACAGCAAGCATCGGACTCAATGATACATTGCTGTTCATACTTTTGATGGTATTCTATCTGTTCATGACAATGTTCTGCACACCATATAATGCTCTTATTGCAGAACTTGGTGATACACAGCAGCACAGAATCAATGTTTCAACATATATTTCATTTACTTTCATTGTTGGACAGAGTATTTCATTCCTGCTTCCTAACCTGGCCGGAGCACTTGAGGCATCTGTAGGACAGCAGAACTCAATCAGATATGCTGTTGCTATTATGGCTACAATCGCTTGCCTTGCTATGCTGTTCCCTGCATTCTACATCAAGGAGAGAGATTACATCGACTCTAAGCCAAGTGAGACCAGGCCTTTCACTTCTCTGATCAGAACATTTTCAAATGTACAGTTCAGACACTTTGTATATAGCGATGTTATTTATTTCTTCGCACTTACTTTGTTCCAGACAGGACTTGCTTTCTATGAGACAAAGCTCATGGGAATTCCTGACACAATGACATTTACACTTACAGCAACAATGACTGCAATCAGCGTATGTCTTTATCCTGTAGTTAATATCCTTGCCAAGAAGATTGGTAAAAAGAGTCTTATTATCATCGGATTCTTTGCTTACAGCGTTGTATTTGGTATTACAGCAATCTGCGGACAGGGCATTCATTGGGGCTTCATAGTAGCTGTTACAGCTGCAATTCCTATGGCAATCCTTGGAATCCTTCCTCAGGCTTGTGTTGCCGATGTGGCAGAGCTTACAAGACTTGAGACAGGTGAAGACAGAAGTGGTATGTTCTTCGCAGCACGTACCTTCGCATTCAAGATGGGACAGGCACTTGCACTTGTAGTATTCACATCACTTACTGTATCTAAGACTCCTGAGAGCTACAGAACAACAGCAGTATTTGCATTTATTACATGCTTTATCGGTGCTGTTATCTTCTTTAGCTACAATGAAAAGAAGATTCTCAAGGGTATTGAGGAGCACAAGAACTAATAAAGTAAACTTAAAAGGCTATCTTCCGTGAATCGGAAGATAGTCTTTTTTCTTTTATTTTACTGGGATTTGTTGTATCCTATATGTTGTAGGATTATATATTTAAATCCAATATTTTTATACTATATTTGGTGGAATAATATGACATGTAAAGATGCAGATAAGGTCATAGCTCTTTTCTTGGACGATGACCTTGATAATCGGCAGTTGGCCGATTTCTTAAACCATATAGAGACATGTCCTGAGTGCAAAGAGGAGCTGACTATCCAATTCCTTGTCAAGATCGGTATGCAGAGACTTGAGGATGGTAATACCTTTAACCTCAAGGCGGAGCTTGACGGGCTGTTGCGTGATGCCAGGAAGAGATTAAACGGCAGACGTTATCTTGTACTTGCAAGTGTTATTCTTGAGCTTTTGGTTGTGGCGCTGGCTGCAGCCACGGTTGTTTTAGCTCTGACAATCGGATAAATAAATTTAAGTTGGGGTAGTTTTATTTTGGATAAGATTATTGTTAATTTACATGAATATGTTAATGGTGCGTACTATAGCATGCCTACTTTTACCGACTCTGAGGGAAGAGTTGTAAGCGGTGCCTATGGTGCGCTTTTTAAGCTGATCAATATCATAAGAAATGAAAATGCCGGGAAGGTGGAGGTTTCTGTAGCCTCTGATTTGAATGAGACGAGTGTTGTTACTGATCAGGTAAAACTCCTTGCAGGTCTATTAAAAGAGACTGCAGGGGTTTCTGAGAACGGTTCGGAATCCGGCTTTTCTTTTGAAGTTAGCGAAGCCTTGTTATCTGCACTTTCAGATAAGCTTACGGTTCTTTCTCCTACGGGACAGGTCAAGGCTGCACCGGCTTTTAGCCTTACTATGAAGTCTACATCGGATCTTAACGAGGTTGAACAGATATTTAAGAATGCTGCAGAATATGGAGCAAAAGATGTTACTAATTATGTGGCTTTTTATTTCCTTACAGACACTATTTCTGCAGATGATTCCAAACATAAGGAGATTTTGGGCCTTTCTGTCTGTTTTGATGAAAACGAAGCGATTTATATTCCTGTAGAGAACTTCATTACTGCTGACTATCTTGGCAAGAAACTTACTGAACTTAGTAGCAGTGTAAGCCTTGTGACCTTTGACATTAAGGAGAGCTTCAGGGTATTTACTCCTGAAGAAATTACATCAAGAGATTATGGATATACAAGTAGCAATGACGGAAATATCGGTTTAGCCTACAAGAATAAGCCCAGATGCTTTGACAATCTGATCGGCGCTTATCTAGCAGATCCTAATAAAAATGATTATGAGGTATTTGATGTAGCCAAGGAATATCTTGGATTAACCCTTGATAAGAAGGCTGATCTCTTCGGCAAGAAGAGCATTAAGGAAGCTGATGAAAAAACAACCTGTCAGTATGCATGTAAGTGCGCGTTTGTATGCCTGAAGGCTGCGCCGATTATCAGGAAGAAGCTTGAAAAGCTCCAAATGGAAGATCTTTTTTATAACATTGAGATGCCGCTTTCCTATATTCTTTATTCCATGGAAAAAGAGGGAATCATTGCCAGAAGAGAAGAACTCAAGGCTTATGGAGATAAGCTTCAGGTTAGGATTACAGAGCTTGAGAAACTTATTTATGATGCAGCAGGCTGCGAAT
The DNA here is from genome assembly GCF_000420945.1 of Butyrivibrio sp. VCB2006. Lineage (GTDB taxonomy): Bacteria > Bacillota > Clostridia > Lachnospirales > Lachnospiraceae > Butyrivibrio. The sequence goes on along the minus strand of NZ_ATVX01000010.1, from coordinate 43,129 downwards.
TTAATATAAATTCACCTAAACAGCTGGGAGAAATACTGTTTGAGAAACTCGGTCTTCCTGCTGAAAAGAAGACCAAATCCGGATATTCTACAGCTGCAGATGTGCTTGAAAAGCTGGCACCAGATTATCCGATTGTTGCGGACATTCTTGAATACAGAGGACTTGCCAAGCTTAAATCCACTTATGCGGACGGTTTGGCTGCCTATATAGAAGCCGACGACAGGATTCATACAAGCTTTAATCAGACAATTACTGCGACAGGACGTATAAGTTCTACGGAGCCTAACCTTCAGAACATTCCTATGAGAACTGAACTGGGAAGACTTATTCGTAAGGTCTTTGTTCCTAAGGAAAGCTATGTGTTTGCAGATGCGGATTATTCCCAGATTGAGCTTCGTATTCTGGCTCATATGTCCGAGGATCAGGGACTTATTGATGCCTACCATGAGGGCAAGGACATACACGGAATCACTGCTTCCAAGGTATTCCATGTTCCTTTTGAAGAGGTAACACCTTTGCAGAGACGTAATGCCAAGGCGGTTAACTTCGGAATTGTATATGGAATCAGCTCTTTTGGCCTTTCACAGGATCTTTCCATATCAGTTGGAGAAGCCAAGGAATACATGGAAAAGTATTTCGAGACATATCCCGGAGTTAAGGCTTATCAGGACAGAGTTATTTCAGATGCCAAGGGAAAGGGCTATAGCTTGACTCTTTTTGGCAGAAGAAGACCTATTCCGGAGCTTAAGGCAAGTAATTACATGGTTAGACAGTTCGGCGAGAGAGTTGCCATGAATGCGCCTATTCAGGGAACTGCAGCGGATATCATGAAGATTGCCATGATAAATGTTTACTTCAGGCTCAAGAAAGAAAATCTTTTATCAAGACTTATTCTTCAGATCCACGATGAGCTTGTAATTGAAACAGCTCCATCTGAAGTAGAGAAGGTTACAGCTCTTTTGACACAGGAAATGGAGAGAGCGGCTGATCTGTCAGTTCCGCTTCTTGCAGAGTGCCATACCGGCTCAGACTGGTATGAGGCCAAGTAAGATATAACATCGATACTAGTGTATGGGTAATTGATTGGAATATGGATAAAGTAAGACCAGGGAAAACAAACATTATAGGCATCACCGGCGGTGTGGGGGCAGGAAAGAGTACGGTCCTTGGCTATATAGGTGAGCATTATAATTGCCGCATCATTTTGTCGGACGATGTTGCCAACGATATCAAAAAAAAGGGATATCCCGCCTATGACGAGCTGGTAGAGCTTCTGGGGGAAGAAGTTCTGGGCGATGATGGTGAAATTGACCGCGGCAAGATGGCTTCGGCAATATTTAATAATAAAAATATGCTAAAAAAAGTTAATAATATTTTGCATCCTGCAGTAAATGCATTTATTATTAATATTATAGAGGATGAGAGAGCTCGCGGTGAGCTTGACTTTGTCTTTGTAGAGGCAGCTCTTTTGATTGAAAATGGCTATGACAAGATAGCAGATGAACTCTGGTATGTGTATGCGTCGGAAGATACCAGGAGGAAGAGGCTAAAGGCTTCAAGAGGATATTCTGATGAAAAGATAAATGATATCCTGGAAAAGCAGCTTGATGATGCCACTTTCAGGGAGCATTGCCAGTTTGTGATTGACAACAGTGGGAGCCTTGAAACTTCAGCGGCTCAGATTGACCGAAAACTTTCAGATTTTAGACTTAAGTAGACAACAGGTTGCATAATTAAGAGTATTGAGGGGACTTAAAGTATGCCTAGTTTAGAACAAGCTGATCAGAAGGTTGTATTTGGACTTGATATTGGAACCAGAAGTGTTGTAGGTACTGTTGGGTATATGAATGAAGGGCAGTTCAATGTAATTGCTCAGGCTGTTGAAACCCATCAGACCCGTGCCATGCTGGACGGACAGATTCATGACATCGGTAAGGTTGGCATGACAATCCGCATGGTCAAAGAAAAACTGGAGCAGCAGACAGATATCCATCTTACGGATGTTTGTATAGCTGCCGCTGGTCGTGTGCTTAAGACCGTCAGAATCACATATGATTACGAATATCCGGATGAACATGAAATCACGGATGAAGATATTTATAATCTGGATTCTTCTGCCGTTGAGAAGGCTTATTCCAAATTCCTTGAGGAAAATAATACAGGCCATAAGTTCTACCTGGTTGGATATTCTGTAATGCATTATTATCTGGATGGCTATCAGATTGCCAATCTTGAGGGACATAATGCAGGTAAGGTAAGCGTTGAGCTTATTGCCACATTCCTTCCGGACGACTGCGTTGATGCTCTTTATAAGGCCTGCGAGAGAGCAGGACTCAATGTTGCAAATCTGACGTTGGAGCCTATAGCGGCTATGATGGTTGCAATTCCTGACAGATTCCGAATGCTTAATCTTGCTCTTGTGGATGTAGGTGCCGGAACTTCCGATATCTGCGTAACAGACGACGGATCTATTACTGCTTACGGTATGCTTCCTATAGCAGGTGATGATATTACTGAAATTATTGCAAAAAAGTGTCTTGTGGACTTTAATGCCGCTGACGAGATCAAAATAAAAGCCAGTCACCAGGATGAAGTTAAATATGTGGACATCATGGGACTGGACAAGACTATAACAGCGAAGGAAATTGCGCAGATCATCAAACCTCAGGTAGAGATGATGGCTAAAAAAGCTGTTGAGGAGATAAAGAGACTTAACGGTGATAATCCTGTAAGTGCTGTATTTGTAGTAGGTGGCGGCGGATGCGTTCCGGGATACACCGAGTCAATTGCCAAGGAGATGGGAATCTCTGAGGAAAGAGTAGCACTTCGCGGTGAAGAAGTTATGAAGGGCATTACCTTCCTTAATAATGATGGTATTGAACGAGACTCACTTCTTGTTACACCGCTTGGTATCTGCTTTAGCTACTATGAGGAAGCCAATAACTTTATCTTCGTTTCCTTTAACGGAACTCAGACTAAGCTTTATGATAACGGTAAACTTCAGATTGTGGATGCTGCCATGCAGGTGGCTTTCCCTAATGAAGATCTTTTCCCAAAGAGGGGCGCAGAGCTTAAGTTTACAGTTAATGGCAAGGAGAGAACTTCCCGTGGTGAGCCCGGTGAAGCTGCAGTTATTACCCTGAATGGCAAGCCTGCAGATATTCACAGTAAGCTCCATGCCAATGATATTATTGATGTTAAGCCTTCTACTGCAGGAGAACCCGGTAAGGCTACAATTGAGAGCATTCCTGAGTTTAAGACCAAGTTTAATGTAAATGTAAATGGTAAGAGCGTAGAAGCTTCCAGATATGCTACGGTTAACGGTGAAGCTCAGACCGGATTCTATGATATTCAGCCCGGTGATGAGGTCAAGGTTCTTGATTACAATACTGCAGCGCAGATTGCAGAACTTATGGATATCACTCTTACAGAGGATACAGTAATCATCGTTAACAATGAGCGAGGGGATGCCAGCACTCCTGTATATGAGAACTTTAAAGTAGAATTCAAGGATCAGGAAGAAATGATCATGGATTACTACGAGGATTTCCCTAGTGCAGATGAGGAAGCAATCAGACTGGCTAATGAAGAATCTTATGAAAGCGATGATGATAACGTCAAGATAGTAGAGGGTAAGGATGGACAGCTGTCCTTCGAGGACCTTCCCGGTGAGAATTCTGAAGAGGCGTATGATAAGCCTGCAGAGCCAATCAGAAATATCCTGGCTCATGATCTTCATGTTGTCATCAATAATGAACCTACAACTCTTCATGGCAAGGCTGACTATATCTTCGTTGATATTTTCGATGCAATAGATTTTGATCTTTCCAAGCCAAACGGAAGGTCAATTGTGACCACCTTAAACGGCGGAACCCCTGACTATATGCAGCCAATAAGTGAAGGGGATAAGATTGAAGTATATTGGAAATAATTATATCTAAGATGCCGAGGGGTATGATATGATATACTCCTCGGTTGTTTTTATGTTAAAGAGTTTTGTTTGGAGTGTTTTATGAGATTTACAAGTATTGCTAGCGGTAGTAGTGGGAATTGTACCTATGTGGGTTCGGATAATACCCATATTTTGATAGATGCAGGAGTTAGTAAAAAGAGGATTGAAGAGGGATTAAACGGACTTGATCTTACACTTGGTGATCTGGATGCCATTTTTGTAACCCATGAGCATGTGGATCATATCGCAGCTCTTCATACCATTTTGAAAAAATATGATATACCGATTTATGCTACAGCGGGAACAATTCAGGGAATAAGAGTCAGTGATAAAAAGGCTGAGATGACAAATTCAAGGTTTATTCCTGTTTCTGTAGACAAAGAAGTCTCAGTTGGGGATATGATCATCAATCCAATGACTATATCCCACGACGCCAATGAGCCTTGCGGCTATAGAGTTTTCTGCGGCGATAAGAAAATTGGCGTGGCTACTGATCTTGGATGCTATACAGATTATACGGTAGAGTGCCTTCAAGACTGTGATGCACTTCTTCTTGAAGCAAATCATGATATCAGAATGTTGCAGACCGGTCCTTATCCATATCAGCTTAAGAGACGTATTCTTGGTGACTGTGGTCACCTTTCAAACGAAAAGAGCGGAGAGCTTCTCTGCAAGCTTTTGAATGATAAAATGCAAGGAATATTCCTGGGGCATTTATCCAAAGAAAATAATCTGCCTGAACTTGCATATGAGACGGTTCGAGTTGAAATTGATATGAATGATAATCCATATCATGCCAGTGATTTTAAGCTTATGGTGGCTAAAAGATCTGAGTTGTCACCGGTTTTAACATTTTGATCAATAGCAATTGACATTTGCTTAATATATTGGTATTTTTTTTACTAATGACGAACACGTGGGAGGAGTTTATGAACAAGACTATTATCACAGTTGTTGGTAAGGATACAGTGGGCATTATTGCTAAGGTATGTACATATCTTGCTGATGCAGGCATTAACATTCTTGATATTTCCCAGACTATCGTAAGTGGCTATTTTAATATGATGATGATCGTTGATATGGCCGGCACATCCAAGGAGTTCAACACAGTTGCGGATGATTTGGAGGAGCTTGGCAAGAATATCGGCGTTGTAATCAAGTGTCAGAGAGAAGAAATCTTTGACTCTATGCATAGAATTTAAATAATTCGACTCTGCTGCACCATGTTTATACGTGGCGCGGTAGAGTCGTTTGCGTATTAGGAGACCGGTTATGATTAATGTTAATGAAGTTGTAGAAACCAATGAGATGATTGAAAAAGAGAATCTGGATGTCAGGACCATAACTCTTGGTATCAGTCTTCTCGATTGTATCAGTACTGACTTGGATCAGCTTAATAAGAATATTTATAACAAAATATACGAGGCGGCCAAGGACCTTGTTGCTACAGGCGAACAGATTTCAAGGGAATATGGTATTCCTATCGTTAACAAGAGAATATCTGTTACTCCTATAGCTCTTGTGGGTGGTGCTGCCTGCAAGACTAAAGAGGATTTTGCAAGTATTGCGCAGACTCTTGATAAGGTTGCTAAAGAGGTTGGTGTAAACTTTATCGGTGGTTATTCTGCTCTTGTCAGCAAGGGAATGACACCTGCAGATAAGCTTCTGATTGAGTCTATTCCACTGGCTCTTTCAACCACAGATGTTGTGTGCTCATCGATTAATGTTGGCTCCACCAAGACCGGTATCAATATGGATGCCGTAAGACTTATGGGGTCTATAGTTAAGGAGACTGCTGAGGCTACCAAAGAAAATGATTCCCTTGGCTGTGCAAAACTTGTAATTTTCTGTAATGCTCCTGATGATAACCCATTTATGGCCGGAGCTTTCCATGGCGTTACAGAAGCAGACAAGATTATTAACGTTGGAGTATCAGGCCCCGGCGTTGTTAAGACTGCTCTCGAAAAGGTAAGAGGAGAGAGCTTTGAGGTCCTCTGCGAGACTATTAAGAAGACTGCATTTAAGGTAACCAGAGTTGGACAGCTTGTTGCAAAAGAAGCATCAGAGAGACTCGGTGTTCCTTTTGGAATTATCGATCTGTCTCTTGCGCCTACACCTGCAATAGGAGACAGCGTTGCTGATATTCTTCATGAAATTGGCGTTGAACATGCCGGCGCTCCGGGAACTACAGCAGCTTTGGCTCTTTTAAATGACCAGGTTAAAAAAGGCGGAGTTATGGCTTCTTCCTATGTTGGCGGATTGTCAGGTGCTTTTATTCCTGTAAGTGAAGATCAGGGCATGATAAATGCAGTTGAGGCAGGTGCCTTGACGCTTGAAAAGCTGGAAGCTATGACCTGCGTATGCTCAGTTGGCCTTGATATGATAGCTATTCCGGGCGATACCAAGGATACAACAATCGCCGGTATAATAGCAGATGAGATGGCCATTGGAATGATTAATCAGAAAACAACAGCTGTAAGACTTATTCCTGTAGTCGGAAAGGGCGTTGGCGAGACTGTAGAATTCGGCGGACTTCTCGGTTATGCACCAATAATGCCTGTGAACCAGTTCTCTTGTGATGCATTTGTTAATAGAGGCGGCAGAATTCCTGCACCTGTACACAGCTTCAAGAATTAATTATTTACCCCTTGCATTTTTGCGGGGGGTGTTTTAATGTATAACTGTACTAGTTATGTTAGTACAGTTAATATACATCTAAAACATCAGGTCAGTCAGCTGGGAACAGGCAACATTAACGTTTTATTAATTATGGTGGGGATGAGATGAACCTAATTGATTACCAGGATAGTAGACCTATCTACGAACAGATTGTTGAGAATTTCAAACTTCAGATGTACAAGGGAATCCTTCAGGCAGACGATCAGATGCCATCTGTAAGGAGCCTTGCAATGGAACTGTCCACAAACCCTAATACTGTGCAGAAAGCTTACGCTGAGCTTGAACGCCAGGGCTTTATCTATACGGTGAAGGGTCGAGGGAACTTTGTAAAGGGCAATTCCTCCATGATAGACAACAAGAAGAGTGAGCTTATTGAGTCTATTGTGAAGTTATTCAGAGAAGCAGAAGATGTAGGAATTCCTTTAGAAGAAATTATTGCTGAAATTAAGGATAGATTACAGATGGCAGGAGGTGCCAATGCATTAACTGCTGACAACAAAGGTTTAAAGGGAGGAAGGGCATGATTGAGTTACTGGAATTATACAAATCATTTGATGACATCAAGGCTGTCAATCATGTATCACTGAATATTCGTGATGGTGAAGTGTTTGGTCTTGTAGGTACAAACGGAGCAGGTAAGAGCACAATACTAAGAATAATTGCCGGGGTTATCAAACCTGACAAAGGTATTGTTTGTGTGGATAACAGACCTGTATATGACAACCCTGAGGTTAAAAAAGATATTTTCTATATTTCGGATGATCAGTATTTCCTTCCAAACAGTACTCCGGAGGAAATGGCTAATTACTACGAGGAAATCTACGATAAATTCGATAAGCTTCGTTTCTTTAAACTGTGTAACGGCTTTGGGCTTGATACAAAGCGCAAGATCAGCACTTTTTCCAAGGGAATGAAAAAGCAGGTTTCAATCCTATTGGGAATATGTGCAGGAACCAAGTTCCTTTTATGCGACGAGACCTTTGATGGCCTTGATCCTGTAGTACGACAGGGCGTTAAGAGCCTTTTCGCTGCGGAGATGTCTGACAGAGGACTTACACCAATAATCGCATCCCATAACCTTAGAGAACTTGAGGATATCTGTGATCACATAGGACTTCTCCATCAGGGCGGAGTGATCCTTTCCGAGGATCTTAGCGACATGAAGCTCAAGATGCAGAAAGTTCAGTGTGTATTTACAAATGATAGCGATGAAGAAAGTGCTCTGGAGGGCCTTAATGTTCTTATTCACGAAAAGAGAGGAAGACTTCACACTATTACAATGAGAGGCGACAGAGAAGAGGTTGAGTCGGCTTTCAAGAGAGGCAATCCAATATTCTTTGAAGTATTGCCACTTTCCCTGGAGGAGATATTTATTAGTGAAACGGAGGTAGTTGGGTATGACATCCGCAAGTTTATCCTTGAGTAATAGAATATCTAATCACAAAAAATATATAACAAGAACTCTGTGGTCATCCATCTTGGGCTTTGTACTCATGGCTGTTTATTATGTGTTTGGAACAATAGTCATGGTATCAAGATCAATTAACTTTGGAAGAATTCATCATCAGGCCGCAGCTGTAACACAGCATGAGAAATATCTTGCTGTTACAAGAGTTTTGGGACTTGAACAGGTAGGATGGGTTCTGGTAGCAGGAATTGCAATTGCCTTTGCCTTTCAGGGTTTTTCATATCTGTTTAACAACAGTATGATTGACTTTTACTTAAGTCAGCCTACAACAAGAAGAGAACGCATTAGGAAAAACTATTTAAATGCTATCTCAACTTTTGTAATGATGTATTTATCTGTAAATGTCATTGCTCTTATAATTGCAGCCTGCATGGGCGCGGTTAACAGCGTCGTTTTGTTATCTGTTCTTATAGAGTTTGTAAGAGTTTTGGTTTTATTCTTTGCTTTTTATAACATTACGATACTGGCAATTATGCTGACAGGAAATATGTTCATTGCAATGCTGGTGCTGGCCTTCTTTTTGGCTATTTCATTAGTTTTTGGCCTGGAGATAACTTCCTTCAAAGAAGTATTTTTTGCTACCTACTCAGCAAGAGGAGAGGCAGGGTTCTTTGGCTCTCCTCTCTATGACAGAATTTCAGCTTATGGCTTTTTAATGGGACTAAGATATAACATCAGTGATTACAGTAACTCTTTTGTTACGTTAGAAGAGAGCATCTGCGGAATAATACGTTATGATCTGGATACTCTGTTTGTTGGAATAATAGCCTTTGTTTTTGTCCTTGTCTTTAGCAAATTCAGAAGAGCTGAACATGCCGGAAAGGCTATTGTATATAGGCCATTTAGATGGGTGCTTAAGATTGTTTCCTGCATTCTCATAGGCCTGGGCTGCGGATATATCTTTTATTCCATGAATGGGTATATTTGGAACGGCTCAAGATTCTACATAATGATGTTTGTGGTTATGGTGCTTGCTACCATTATTTCCGGCTGCATTATAGAGGGCATTCTTGAGGGTAATATTCGTAGCATTTTAAATGGTAAAGCCCAGACAATTATGGCCCTGGCTGTGGTATCACTTATCTTTGTAATTTTCAGGGGGGACCTGATCGGATATGACAGTTATATACCTGATGCTTCTAAAGTTGAGAGCTGTGCACTTCTTAGTACCGGCTACAATTACAGACTACTTCGTGGCAATAAATACAGTGATTTTGAAAATAATCCTGAATTATATATGGAAATCACTGATGTTGAGAACTTCAACAAACTGGTAAAAGAGGGACTTAAGAACCAAAAGGTTTGGAAGAAGAGCCAGAATGACGGCACATATATTGATTGTGGCTGGAATGAGGATATCCTTTACAGGCTCAAAAATGGAAAGGTTGTATATAGAAGCATCTGCATCCCTTATAACATGGATACAAAGGTTCTTTCTGCAATCATCGATTCTCCGGAGTACAGGGAAGGCTATTTTGAAGTATTCCATGATGATGAAATGAGAGAGTATGACCTTGAAAATGCAAAAACAAGAAATGTACAGTACATTTCTTTTGCAGGAAATGAGACAACTAAAGAGCTGTCTTATGCTGAAATCAGTGATGCTTACATGAAGGATGTAGAAAATAACTTCACATTTGAAATGGCAAGCACAAATCGCCCTATTGGTCAGATTGAATTCGATAACTATGGCGATGAGGGATATTGCGAATGTACTCTTAATGTTTATGATTGTTACACAAATACCATTGAGCTGCTTAAAAAGTATGGTATCTATACAGATAGTGAAATAAACTTAGACATCATTGAAAGCATAGAGATAACAAATTATTATCCCGGTCACGATATTGAGAAAGAGGATGTTGATTCTATTGAAGAAAACACAGAATATGGCTATTTTACCTATACCGAAAAAGACCAGATTAGGGATATAATAGAGAATGTGGTTTGCAATGATTTTTACAGCAGATGGTACAGGTCATATGAACTTACCAACAATCAGTTTTCGGTAATTGCCAATGTACGAAACGGCAAGAACGGAACCAGCACGGTTGCAAGATATTATTCTTTTGAAATGGGGAAGGTACCAAGTTTTGTCTATTCAGATACCCAATAAGCTTACAGCACTTCAGAAGAAAAAGCTGATATCCTGGCTTTTTCTTCTGCCTTCACTACTTGGTGTATTGCTGTTTTTTGTGGCGCCCTTTGGGGTTGTTATCTACTATTCACTGATAAACAACCCTATACAGAAGGAATTTGTTGGCTTACGGAATTACATAAACGTTTGGAAAAATGCTGCATTTCAGCAGGCGGCTTCTAACACCTTTGTTTTTTCACTGATGGCTGTTCCGCTAGCAGTAATTCTTTCATTGTTTCTGGCGGCCGTTATGGAATCAAGGATTCCTTTTAAAAGCTATTTCAGGACTTTTTTCCTAAGCCCTCTGATGGTTCCTACAGCGTCAGTAGTTCTGATCTGGCAGGTAATGTTTCATCAGAACGGAATAGTTAACAATTTCCTCAGTGTGTTTGGTAATGACAAGATTGACTGGCTTAAGTCAGACAAAGCCTATATAGTTATTGTCGCTTTGTTTCTTTGGAAGAATCTTGGCTACAACATGATTTTATTTATGGCAGCCCTTGCCAGTATTCCCAAGGATTTATTGGAGGTGGCGGCCCTTGAAAATGCCAATAAGTGGCAGGTATTCTGGATCGTTAAGGTAAGATACATGTCTTCCACAATTTTGTTTGTAGCTATTATGTCACTTATCAGTTCCTTTAAGGTATTTAGGGAAATATACCTTATGACGGGAGATTACCCGTATCAGACCCTTTATATACTGCAGCACTTTATGAATAACACCTTTGCTTCTCTTGATTATCAGAAGCTTTCATCTGCAGCCATCATCATGTTCATTGTTGTAACCATTCTCGTTTATGCCATGTATGCAGTTGAGAACTGGTTTGGAAAGGATATTGAAGGGTGATGGATAAATGAGTGCTCAGGTTAGTTTCAAGAATAAATATAAAAAGAAAAAAATCAGAATTGATAACTTCAAGACAGTGCTTGTTACTGTGGCCGCAATAGTTTTTGCTTTTATTTTTCTTTTGCCAACTATACTGACAATAACCAATTCTTTTATGTCAGCATCGGAGATAAGTGCCAATTACGGAAGTATATTTGCAACTACTGAAAAGGGCGGAAAGGTATTCATATCCAAGACGGTAAATCTTAAGTTTATCCCGGATATGGTCAGCTTTACACAGTACTTTACGGTTTTGTTTAAGAGTCCGGAATACTTGTTCAAGTTCTGGAACTCCATTTTATACGTTGGTCCAATTGTTGTTTTTCAGCTGGTTATAGCCACCCTTGCAAGTTATGGCTTTGCCAGATATCAGGGCCGTGTTAAGAACATTATCTTTTTTGCATACATTATCATGATGCTGATGCCTTATCAGGTAACACTGGTTCCTAATTTCCTTGTATCCAAGGCTATAGGAATCTATGGAACGAAATGGGCCATCTGGCTTCCGGGAATATTTTCGCCCTTTGCGGTATATCTTTTGACCAAGTTTATGAGGCGTATTCCTACAGAAGTTATGGAGGCTGCGTCCATAGACGGGGCGAATGAGTGGTATATCTTCAGCAGGGTATGTTTCCCTTTGTGTAAGGGAGGAATTGCTTCAATTGCCATATTGGTGTTCTTTGATTATTGGAACATGGTTGAGCAGCCGCTTATTCTTTTGCCGGATTCGGATATGCATCCGCTATCGGTATTTTTGTCCAAGATTAATTCAGGGGAGATTAGTCTTGCTTTTGCAGTAGCAGTTATTTACTTGATTCCGCCGTTACTTATTTTCTTGTACGGCGAGGATTATCTGGTTGAGGGAATCTCATACCAGGGAGGAATAAAGGGTTAAAGGGAGTTTATTAAGATGTCAGACAAGTTTTCAAAAAATGATGATGTGGTAGAGGTAGTTGAGGGCAGCGTGGTTTCTGTCAAGGATAACGACAAGAAGCCTGTTGATAAAAAGGATATGATCAAGAATTTTGCAATTGGCTTTTTGTCAGTAATGCTGATTCTTACGTTCTTTTCCAACACAATTATGAATTATTCACTGCCTCAGGTTGCAACCCAGCAGATAAGCAGGGGATCCGTGAGCCCTCAAATCAGAGGTTCAGGAACTGTATCAGCTGAGGATCCATACAATGTGACATTAAAAGAGACCAGGAAGGTATCAGGTGTTGCTGTCAAAGAAGGAGCGCACGTGGAAATCGGAGATGTACTCTTTTACCTTGAGGATAGAGAGTCTGAGGAGCTTAAGACAGCCAGAGAAAACCTGGAAAAGCTGGAGCTTTCCTATGAGCAGGCACTTTTTTCAGGAGATGTTCCTGATGATGTCATTTCTAAGGTTAGAAGCGGGGCTACAACTTCCTATGATGCTTACCAGATTAAGCTTAAGGGTGTCAATGACAGATATGATGCAGCCAAGGCAGTGGCAGATGCAGCTACCAAGACTGTTGAATACCTGACTGATCTTCAAAGCCATGACAAGAACGAAATCGAATACCAGACTTTGACCTATAATTACGAGAATGCCAACGCTGAGTATCAGAAGAAGTATATTGAATATACCTATGATCCTAACGATACAGAGGCTATTGAAAAGGCCAAGAAGGAATGGACTCATGTTGAGGACGAGAATGACCGTGAGACCAAGGAACTTGAGACCTATAAGAGCCAGGTGGGCATTGGCTATGATCAGAAGCTGATAGAAGCAAAGGCCAATGAAACAGCTGCTAAGAAAGAACTTGAGAAGGCAGAAGAAGAGAAGACCAAGCAGGTAAAGAGTATAAATGCCGAGATATCCCTTTGCAATCAGCGTGACAGTATCAAGGAGCAGAAGGAAAAGATTGCTGAGCTTGAAAAAGAGTCTGTGGGAGCGTCTGTGAAGGCTCCTGTAGCAGGAACTGTATCACAGGTTAATAAGGCAGCCGGCGAGTCTATCTCTGCAGATGAGACTATAGCTGTAATACAGATTGACGGTAAAGATATGACTACAAGCTTTTCTGTAACAAATGCGCAGGCTCAGAAACTTCATGTTGGAGATGCTGCAAGACCTCAGAATTCATGGATGTTCAGCGATGAGTTTAAAGCAACACTCACATCTATTAAAAACGACAAGTCTGATCCATCAAACAGAAAGCTTCTCACTTTTAAGATTGAGAGTACCGAGGTTACTCCGGGACAGTCCATCTCTCTTGCCATCGGCGAGAGATCTGTTGACTATGACATGATCGTACCTAACAGCGCAATCAAGACCGGAAGCACAGGTAAGTTTGTACTTGTGGTAAACAGTAAATCCAGTCCTCTTGGAAACAGATATATTGCATCTAATGTAGATGTACAGGTTATAGCATCAGATGATAACTACTCCGCAATCAACGCAGCTCTTAATGGAGATGAGTATGTTATCACAACATCAACTAAGCCTGTTAAGGCAGGAGAACAGGTGAGGCTGGCAAACGAGTAATGGTTTTTGAAAAGATATTGGATTTTATAAAAAAGTTTTTTTCAAATAAAAAACGTAATATTATCCTGATAATTCTTGCTGCGTTATTGCTACTTGATCTTGTTATGGGGCTCTTTAGCAGAATCATTATCTCTAAAATGCCGGAGCAGCTTGGTGCTGACAGGTGGGATTATGATGGAAGCGTTGCCCAGGTAAGTCTTTTCTACACGGAGGATAGGGAAATTACCCCTGGTGAGATCAGAAAGCTGGAGTACAACTTTGAAAAAAAGCTTGTAGAAGCAGGAATTATTGCGGTGGATGACGATGAGAAAGAAGCCGACAAAAAGGAAATAGTTGATACCAACGTCCCTGGCAAGAAAAAGACGGATGATGAAAAAAGTCAGGAAGTTCAGGAAGAGGTTAAGGTATATAACAGCTGTTTTAGTGCTCAGGGGATATCAACAATTCTTTTTGAAAACAGAACAGCTGAGAATATCGTGACAATCGGCGTTGACGGTGACTTTTTCTTTTTCCATCCATTGGAGCTTGTAAGCGGCTCGTACTTTTCTGATGACGAAGTTATGAAGGATAAGATTGTCATCGATGAGGATCTGGCCTGGCAGCTATTTGGTTCTAATGATATCGTTGGCCAGTGCGTCACCATAGGCGGCGTAAACCATTATGTGGCAGGCGTTGTAAAAAGACAGGAAGGCCGTATGAATGAGGCGGCAGGCCTGTCAGAGAGTATCGTCTATATGTCTTATGATTCTCTTTCAAGATATGGAGAGATACTAAGCGGTAAGACAAGTAACGCTGAGATTTCTGAGGATGGTTCGACGGCCAATATTGGTGGGATAAACTGCTATGAGGTTGTGGCACCTAATCCAGTTGACGGACTTGTGGCTCAGAGCATTAAACTTAGCTCCGGCTATGATGATAAATATATTAACGTAGTCGATAATACGGACAGATTTTCGTTCTTTAAGCTTCTTGATGTCAGTACAAGCTTCGGTAAAAGAAGTATGTGGGATAAGCCTATTTTTTATCCTTACTGGGAAAATGTGGCAAGAGGTTATGAAGACGTATTGGCGCTACTTAATATGATCAGGCTTATTTGCAAAATTGCCTGTGTGCTAATTGTTTGTGTTATGGCTGTTCATGCTTATAGACATAAGACCTGGACAATTGAAGGCCTTATTGAGTATGCGGCTGATAAGAAATATGAACTTGAAACCAGGCAAAAAGCTAAGCTATCCGATAAAAAGCAGGATAACTTGTAATACTTGAGAGGAGATTATGAAAATGAGGAAAGTATTTAATAAGGGTATATGCATATCTCTTGCTACAATCCTTGCTATATCAGCTGCAGGGTGCGGTAAAAAATCCAATGATAGCTTGATTGAAAATGCAACTAAGTCATCCAAAGAGTATGTGTTTGCGACTGAAGTGCTTGATATTGCGGACAATGTTCAGAACATAAACAGAGTATCCTGTGTTGGAGACAGGGTTTATGCGTCAACATATTCATCAGGAGACCATATTGATGTTTATTCTTTTTATTCAGATGGTTCTGATGTACAAAACATAAAGCTTCCTTCCAAGGATAATGACAGTATTTCATATCTGAGCTTTGACGGCGAGGGTAATATTTATGGTATTAATTTTAAATATGCCTGGAGCAATGAGGAAATAGAAGACCCTGATGAAGAAGGACATTCGGAAGAATCAGACGATGGAGAAATGCATATCTTCACGGAAGAAGAGGCTGGTTCTGAGGAGGCAAGTTCTGAAGAAGTAAGTTCCGAAGAGGAAAGCTCAGAGGAGATTGCTTCAGAGGATGCATCAGATGAAATATCTGAAATAGAAACAGATTATTATTCTTCAGGTGAAGATGAGACCTATCTTGTAATTTACGATAAAGAGGGTAATCTTCAGGAAAAGATTGATCTGATGGCGGACTTTGGCGAAGATGGATACGTAGCTATCAATAGTTTTACTGTAACGGATGACGGAACAGCTCTTTTAAGCCTGGATCAGGGAATAATCAGTTATACCAAAGAAAATGGATTTAAAAAGCTTGTTGATCAGTCTCAGGTTAACGACTATATCTATTACCAGCTGTATAGAGGCTTTAATGGGCAGATATTTGTATCCTATTACGATGATAATGGTAATAACCTTTGCAGCTTTGATCCCAAAACAGGCACAATTGGTAGTAAGTCACAGGCTATTTCTGCCTATGGAGACAGAACATTTTTTGGCGGAAGTGGATATGATCTCTACATGAGCGATTCTGAAGGTTTCTGGGGATATGATGCAGCAAGCGATTCAATGACTAAGCTTATGGACTATGTGGATTCAGATATCGAGGCAGATGGATCTGTCAGTGCTGTGGTTGCAATAAGCGATGCTGAGTTTGTGGCTTGCCTTCCGGACGCTGATTACAATTTCTATTTGGCAAGACTTACCAAGGTGGCGCCTGAGGATGTTAAGGATAAAAAGATTCTTACTCTGGGCGGATATTACCTTGACTATGAAATTAGAAAACAGGCTTTTGCATTTAATAAAAATAATAGCGAATACAAGATTAAGTTTGTGGATTATTCTTCTTATGATACAGATGATAACTATGGAGCCGGAGCTGAAAAGCTTAATATGGACATCGTTTCAGGCAATACACCGGATATTCTTGTGATTTCCGATGACCTTCCGGTTGACAGTTATATTAATAAGGGACTGTTCACAGATCTTACTAATTATTTAGCTAATGATCCTGATGTATCGGAAAGTGATCTTTTGACTAATGTCGTTGATGCTTTCAAGACAGGAGATAAGCTTTATCAGCTCGTTCCAAGCTTTTACTTCGCAACAATGGTCATGAAGACCAAGCTTACTGATGGCAAGGATATTCTTACTTTCAAGGACTGCGAAGACCTCATGGATAAAATGGGGGCTACCAAACAGACAGCATTTGGGCTTGAAACCAGAAATGAGTTCCTTGAACAGGGCATAAGATATTCAGGAAATACATATATTGATTGGGAAAACAAGACCTGTCATTTTGACAGTGAGTCCTTTATACATTTCCTTGAATTCAGCAAGGATTTCGTAGAAGAATTCCCGGATAATGTATGGGAAGATTATAAAGATACTTTGTATAGAACTGATGATGCACTTTTCTCAATAATGTCCTTTAGTGAATTCCGTGATTATCAGTATTGGAAACAGGGAATGTTCGGCACAGATATATCTTTTGTCGGATATCCTAATGATATGGGCATAAATAACTCAATTATATATCCAAGTAAGCGTCTGGCAATCAGCTCCCAGAGCAAATACAAGGATGCTGCCTGGGAATACATAAAGGCTTTCCTGTCTGAAGAGTATCAGGATGATACATATTGCTTCCCTATCAGAAAGTCCAGCTTTGATAAAAAAGCAGATGAGATTACTCACAATCCATATTACGAAGAGGATGGTGTTAAGGTAGAGTATGAGGATTCCTACTATATCGGTGGTCAGGATATCCCTATGAAGCCTCTTACCAAAGACGAAGTTCTGGAGATTACAAACTTCATTAAGTCCCTGACTCTTGTCAGCAACTATAACTCAAGCGTTAATAATATTATTTTTGAGGAGGCATCCGCATATTATAGCGGGCAGAAGAGTGCAAAAGAGGTAGCTGATATCATACAGAGTAGATTATCAATCTATGTTAATGAAAATAGTTAATGAATTATATTACGTTGACAATAATGCAATAAATCAGATAATTATGTAAATATCATGTTATATTCTGAATAATGAATATAAAGATACGGCTATCGCTTATGTTTAAATAAGCGGTAGCCGTATTATTATGCTTGAAATGAAAATTTGATAAATACAAAATCAAAGATCTGAAGTACAGCAAGGGCACTTGGTTGCCTCGATGTTGATCTCGCTCTTACATTTAGGACAAATCTTGGTAGTAGCTGGTGCCTCAGCCTCTTCCTTGGCAAATTTGTTGGACACGCTGTTCATGAACTTAACAAGAAGGAAGATTACCAGAGCCATCAGAATGAAGTTGATAACTACTGTGATAAATGTTCCGTAGTTAAGTGTAGCTGCGCCGGCTTCCTTGGCAGCTTCCAATGTGGCGTAGCTTCCGCCATCAAGGACTACAAATTTGTTGTTGAAATCAACACCACCTGTAAGAAGGCTGATTACCGGCATGATAATATCATCTACAAGAGAGGATATTATCTTCTGGAATGCACCGCCGACGATAACACCGACAGCCATGTCCATCACGTTGCCACGCATGATAAACTCACGAAATTCTCCGGCAAGACCTTTGCTCTTACCTGCTACTTTTTTCATTTTTTCTGTCATTTCTCCTGCTTTCTACACAAATCTAGTTTGTGTTCCCCAAAAAGTCTGTTGTTTACGGGAACTATAGGTTCAATTCCTCTTGAAATTATACCATATATTGACTAAAATTAAATAGTCGGTGCTAGATATAGGCAAATATATTTGCAGGATTAGTACATCGGTAGTATATTAGCTTCCCAAGCTAAGGAGGCGGGTTCGATTCCCGTATCCTGCTTTTATCAAGTGATGTAAATAAGGACATATATATGGATTTGAATTTATTCGAATATCCATATATATGTCCTTATTTGCATCGCTAGATAAAAGCAGGCTGCACCTCTTGTCATAAAAATATTTGTCATTTTGCAGTACATTGTGCTATAATCATCTCTAGGTAATAGGGAGTAGCTTGCATGCTTAATGCATGTAACATATATCGTCAGCACAGGATTTATCCTCGGGATATGTTATAATTAGCGAGACTTTTACCACAATTTTTTTGTGGAAAAAAGGTCTCTTTTTTTCTGCATATTTTTAAGGAGGAAAAATATGTTACTAAATCTGTTACTGTTAATCGTTGGCTTTGTAGCTCTTGTAAAGGGAGCTGATTACTTCGTGGATGGCGCAGCCACCCTTGCTAAGGTATTCAGAGTGCCCAGCCTTATCATTGGTCTTACAATCGTTGCTCTTGGCACCAGTGCTCCGGAGCTTGCAGTCAGTACAACTGCAGCACTTGCCGGTTCCAATGAGATTGCGATCAGTAATGTCGTAGGATCAAATATGTTCAATCTTTTGGTGGTTCTTGGAGCATGTGCACTTTTCTGTACTGTTCCCGGAAGCAAAGATATCATTAAAAGAGATTTCCCATTTTCAATTATCGTTACAGTACTTGTTTTAATCTTTTCTTTTTCAAGCACTGTATTGGAAGGCGGACTGTTCTCACACAGCATGGCTGATCAGGCAGGATTGATCGGAAGAATAGAGGCTATAATTCTTATTGTTTTGTTTGTTGGTTATATTCTTGTACTTATTAAGTCTGCCAAAGAGAATAAAACTGAGGAATCAGAAGATAAACTCATGCCTGTATGGAAATGTTTCCTTTTTATTGTCCTTGGACTTGTTGCTATCGTAGGTGGTGGACAGGCAGTTGTATATAGTGCCAAAGAGATCGCCAGAGCCCTTGGTATGACAGAAACTCTTATCGGACTTACTGTAGTTGCCTTTGGAACATCACTTCCTGAGCTTGTTACATCAGTTATTGCAGCGAGAAAGAAGGAGACAGGACTTGCTGTCGGTAATGTAATTGGATCAAATATCTTTAACCTGATGCTTATCCTTGGCGTTTCATCAGCAGTTCATCCTGTAGCGGTGAATTTTGCTTCTTTCTTCGACCTTATTGTACTGATATTTATGAGTGTTGTTACATACCTCTTCCTTATCAGTAAAAAGGAACTTAACAGACCTGAGGGTATTGTTATGATATTGATTTATTTAGCTCAGGTTGCATTTGCAATTGTAAGATAAAAACAATTCGATTATAGGCCGCAAGGTATTAAGTTACCTTGCGGCTTTATTATGTGGTAAAATAACTAGGAATATTAAACTTAGGCATTGATGGGAATTGATTTATGGATGGAATAGAATTCAAACCGGTTTCTGATGAGAAGAAATCTTCAAATACGGCACTTATAGCCATGAGCGGCGGAGTAGACAGCAGTGTTGCAGCAGCCCTTACTCTTAAAAAGGGTTATAACTGTGTTGGCTGCACTATGAGACTTTATGAAAATGACATGGTGGGTCTAGATCTTCTGGGAACCTGTTGCAGTATAGAGGATACTAAGGATGCCAGAGCGGTTTGCGACAAGCTTGGTATTGAATACAATATTTATCATTATGAGGCTGAGTTCAAGGATAAGGTAATCGAGCCCTTTGTATGTAGCTATGAAAAGGGGGAAACACCAAATCCCTGCATCAGATGTAATAGATATCTTAAATTTGACAGCCTTTATAAAAGGGCATTGGAGTATGGATGTGACTATATAGTAACCGGTCATTATGCTCGAATTGAGGAAAAAGATGGTCATTTTTACTTAAAGAAAGCCAAAGACCTTAACAAGGATCAAAGCTATGTGCTGTATGATCTCTCTGAAGAGCAGCTTGCGCACACTCTTTTCCCTCTTGGAGAGTTTACTAAGCCGGAGGTAAGAGAGATTGCAGAAGAGTATGGCTTTGTGACTTCCCATAAGAGTGAAAGCCAGGATATCTGCTTTGTGCCTGATGGCGACTACGCCGGAATGATAAAGAGATACAGGAACAAGGAATATCCTCATGGGGACTTTGTTGATAAGGATGGAAAGGTTCTTGGGGAGCATGACGGAATAATCAATTATACTATTGGCCAGAGACGTGGCCTTGGTATTCCGGCAGATAGAAGGCTATATGTAACCAAACTTGATGTTGAGAATAATAAGGTTATTCTTGCAGACAACATAGATCTTTTCAAAAGAGAGCTCATAATCAGAGACTTCCATTGGATAACTGGAACTGAGCCGACAGATGAATTTAGATGCCAGGCCAAGATCAGATATAAACACAAAGAGCAGCCGGCATCCGTTATACCGCTTGGAGATGGCAAGGCCAAGGTTATCTTTGATGAACCACAAAGAGCAATCACAGCAGGACAGTCAGCTGTACTGTATGATGGCGATGTAGTTCTTGGCGGCGGCATTATTGATAGTATTATTGATGGGAAGGAGTAATTATGTTATACGGAGCTTTGGAAGCAGGCGGAACCAAGATGGTGTGCGCAATTGGAGATGAAACTGGCAAGATCCACGAGCAGGTTTCAATACCTACAACAACACCGGATGAAACAATGCCTCAGATAATCAATTACTTTAAAGATAAAGGCATTGCTGCCATTGGAATAGCATGCTTTGGCCCTATAGATCTTGATAAGAAATCTGAGACCTATGGGTACGTTACATCTACGCCAAAGACTGCCTGGAAGGACTTTAATATTGTAGGCTATGTTAAGGATGCACTTGGCATTCCTGTAGGCTTTGACACTGATGTTAATGGTTCGCTTCTTGGGGAAATTACCTATGGTTGTGCCAAAGGGCTTACAGATGCCATATACCTTACTATCGGTACCGGAATTGGCGGCGGAGTTATGACAAATGGCAAACTCCTTCATGGAATGATGCACCCCGAACTTGGTCACGTTATCGTCGGCAAAAGAGCTGATGATAAGGGTGAATGTGTCTGTCCATATCATGACAGTTGCCTTGAGGGCCTTGCGGCAGGACCATCTATAGAAAAGAGATGGGGGAAGAAGGCCAAAGAGCTTGCTGATAATGAAACTGTCTGGGAACTGGAAGCTGACTACATTGGTACTGCACTAGTGAATTTCTGCATGACACTTAGCCCACAGAAGATTATTCTTGGTGGCGGCGTTATGCATCAGATGCAGCTGTTTCCTTTGATCAGAAGAGTGTTTAAGGAGAAAATGGCAGGATATATTAGCACCAAGACCTTGGATAACTTAGACGAATACATTGTTCCGGCAAGCCTCAATGATGATCAGGGAATTATGGGAGCTATAAAGCTTGCTATTGATGCAGAGAATTAATGATAATAAAGAAGACTAGTATAATCAAGTTGTGATATGTACTAGTCTTTTTGTTTACATTCTGCGCATCTGTATTAGAAAAGAACTTCCTTGAATAGAGTAGTTGTTCTCTCTTTGCCGATTGCCTTTAGGAATACGTCTGTTGCGGGACCACCATTGTTAAGGAGTCCATCTACATAATAATCAGTTTTTTTCTGTTTGGTTTCAGCATCGGAAACAGAAGGAGCGCTGATACTGATGAAAGCTTTCATGTATTCTATTGCCATAGCGTTAAATTTATCAGAGTCAGCTTTTTTGCCTGAATATGTAACCGTCTGAGGAAGCTTAATGTTCTCATACCACTGTGGGCCAGGTGTAAAAGCCGGCAGATCCTTATACTTTTCTTTTATCTTATCCAGGGCTTCGAATGAAGGCGGATCTATCATGGTATCATACAACTCAATATAAAGCTTGTCGTTGCCCATGGCTTTTATTCTGTCATAGGAGAAAATTGGAAGATCTTTTTCCAATGGAGTGATGATAAGAGTGTCCATTTTCATTAGGCCGAAAAAGCCCTTTGAACTCATGGTTGAAACATGACCAAGGCCTTCTGCCTCGTAAGATCCTATAGTAAATGTCATCCCCTTGATTTTGATTCCATCGAAGCCTGCGCTGCCGCGGCTTATAAGCGGATATTTGGAAGTTATTGTTTCTAGTAACTGCGAAATCAATGTGAAATCCCCCTTAGCTTTTTTAAACACTAATACTAAGTTACTCCAAAGGAAAGTCCTTGTAAAGAAGATATAATGTAGATTTCACATCAAAAAAATTGCCGGAAAGCAATAAATGACTATATTTGAAGATTAGTAGTTGCTATAATAGTGATAATTACTG
Organism: Butyrivibrio sp. VCB2006; assembly: GCF_000420945.1. Classification (GTDB taxonomy): domain Bacteria; phylum Bacillota; class Clostridia; order Lachnospirales; family Lachnospiraceae; genus Butyrivibrio. Next base: position 20,662 of record NZ_ATVX01000010.1, on the reverse strand, counting down.
TATAGGGAGGCTTGTGGTGAAAAAAGTATTTGTTAATCAGGTTGGTTTTTTATGTAATGCCGAAAAGAAAGCTGTTTTGAACTTTGAAGCTCACGACTTTTATGTTGTGGATGAAAATGGTAAAAACGCTTTTGAAGGAGATGTGAAGCATTTCGGAACAGATGAAATATCCGGAGAAGATGCATTTGTTGCTGATTTCAGCGCCCTCACAGCAAAGGGAAAATATAAAGTTGTTGCGGGTGGAATCGAAAGCGCCACATTTGAAATTGGAGATAATGCATACGACAAACTCATGAAGGATATATGCAAGTGCTTTTATTTCCTCAGATGCGGTGATGCGCTCGCAAGGGAGTATGCAGGAGAGTATCATCATGAGCCTTGCCATATGACAAAGGCTACCGTTTACGGAGAAGATACCGAACCTGTTGATGTTACAGGGGGATGGCATGATGCAGGAGACTACGGCAGATATTCAACAGCAGGAGCAGTTGCTGTAGCTCATCTATTATATGGAGTGCGTTTCTTTAAGGGGCTTTTGGATGTTCATTATGATATCCCAAAAGAAAGCTGTGATAAGGGATATCTTCCTGAGATTCTTGCTGAGGTCAAGGTTGAGCTTGATTTTCTTATGAAGATGCAAAGGGAAAACGGATCAGTATGGCATAAGGTTACTACCTTTAATCATGCCGATTTCATTATGCCCGAGGATGACAAAAATGAGCTGTTTTTATTTGCTGTGTCTTCAATTGCAACAGCGGATATTGCAGCAGTATTCGCGCTGGCAAGCACAATTTATAAAGAGTACGATGCTAAATATGCCGATAAGCTTATGGAGCGTTCTCTTTTAGCGTATAAGTGGCTTTCTGAGAATCCTGATGAGCTTTTGTTCTTCAATCCGGAAGGTTCCAACACCGGCCAGTATGATGAGGCTGAGGATATATCAAACAGATTTTGGGCGGCGTGCTCAATGTATGAAGCAACCTCTGACGGTAAATACTATAGCGAGGCTATGGCACTAAAGGAGAGACTGGCAGCATTTGATAAGAAGCTTCAGAAAAAGGGATATCAGGGAGATGTATTTACATGCCTTGGATGGGCAGAAGTAGCCGGCCTTGGCAATTTATCTCTTATTCTAAAAAGAGAAGATAATACTCTTTGCCTGAACGCAAGAAGCAGCTTTTTATCTGAAGCTGACAGACTTGTCTTAGTTGCATCCGGAAATGGCTTTGGACTTTGCATGGATAAAAAAGATTTCATTTGGGGAAGTAATATGGAGCTTCTTAAGTATCTGATGGTACTTACTGTAGCTTATAGACTCGATTCAAAGAAGAACTATAGGAACGCTATAGAATCGGGACTTGATTATCTTCTTGGCTGCAATAGCATGGATGTAAGCTATGTGACAGGAAACGGAGAGAAGGCATATAAGAATCCCCATCTTCGTCCCACCGCTATAGATGATATTGAACAGCCTTGGCCAGGACTTGTTTCCGGAGGCCCCAATGTTGGTCTTCACGATGAAAAGGCACAGGAACTTAGAGGAAAAGACCTACCTCCAATGAAATGCTATCTGGACGACATTGCCTGCTACTCACTAAATGAAATTACAATCTACTGGAATTCTCCGCTTGTGTTCGTTCTTGCAGGCCTGCTTAATAAATAAGTAAAAAATATGCGATAGCCTTCGTTTGTGAAAGCTATCGCATTATTTTTAAAATGAAGTTGAGCCGCGCTTTATAAGTTCGCCTGAAAAGATTGTCTTTTGTGGCATCTCATTCTGAGAGAGAGTACCGATAAGAGTTTTTACAAGCTGAATGCACATATCTTCAAGTCTGTTATCAACAGAAGATATGTCAGGCTCAGAACAAAGGGTCAAAATAGAGTTATTGTATCCGATGATCTGTAAATCCTTAGGAACATTTATATTATTGGCTCTTGCAAAGTTCATTGCTCCAACTGCAAGGAAATCATCACTGGTAACAATACCATCAAATTTAATTCCCTTTTTGTAGATGGATTCTACAAAATTCTTAACACCATCTATATCCTCGTGACTACCCTTGAAACACTGCTGCATTTCCTTTTTGAGAGGAATGTCGTGTGTAAGAAGAGCATTCTGATATCCGGCCAGCTTTTTGAGGCCAGAATATGAATTGGAATTGTAGAGATAAAGGATATTTTTTACTCCTGCATCCAACATTTTCTCGGTTGCATCCTGTGTGGCTTTGTAATCATCACAAAGTGTACAGTAGACATTTGAACAATCGAAGTCTGCATTAAGAAGCATGATAGGAACAGTAGCAGCTGCGTCCTTGACATACTGGTTATCTTCAGCGTTGTTCATGATGAAATTGGAACCTACCATTACAACACTGTCTACATGCTGGGACAGGAGAAGATTAAGTGAATCCTTCCTGGACGCCATTTCATAACCTGTACAGCAAAGTACTGAGTGATATCCGTTTTCTCTTAAATTCTGCTCGATAAAATAGATGGCTTTGGCCAGATAAAGGTCAGAGGCATCAGCACAAAGAATGCCTATGGTCTTCATGGAATTAAGACCAAGTCCTCTGGCAAAAGCATTTGGCTTGTAGCCATACTGCTCGATGATATCCATTACCTTTTTTCTGGTACGAGGCTTAACATTTGTGCTGCCGTTCAATACTCTTGAAACTGTAGCAATGGAAACGCCAGCTTTTTTGGATATATCATATATTGTCATCTGGTTACTCATACAGTTTATCTCGTTTCTAAAGGAAATTTGAAATATCGTACTGCATTGTTGTAGGAAATATCAGCAGCAATTTCGCCAAGGATATCATAATCATCAGGGAACTCACCGTTCTCAACAAGTGATCCAAGGTAATTGCAGAGGATCCTACGGAAATAATCATGTCTTGTGTATGAAGTGAAGCTACGTGAATCTGTAAGCATTCCTACGAAACCTGAGAGGTTACCGGATTCAGCTACAAATGCAAGCTGTCTTTCCATACCAAGCTTAGTATCATTGAACCACCAAGCACTTCCCTGCTGAATCTTGGCTACAACAGGACCTTCATTGAAAGCATTAAGTGTAGTGTTGATGATCTTGTCATCATTAGGGTTAAGACTGTACAGAATAGTCTTAGGAAGCATCTTCTTGGAATGAAGAGCATCAAGGAAATCTGCAAGCTCGCCCATAGGGTAGTAAGCATCAATTGTATCAAAACCGGTATCAGGACCAAGCTTTTCATACATAGGAGTATTGTTGTCACGCTTGCATCCAAAGTGAAGCTGCATTACCCAATCTCTCTTGGCAATTTCTTCTCCCTCAAAGAGCATAAATGCTGTCTGATATTTGAGGTCTTCTTCGTAAGAGAGCTCTTCGTCGGCAAGACGCTTTGCAAAGATCTTCTCGATTTCCTCAGCAGATGCTGGTCTGTACATTACATACTCAAGAGCATGGTCTGTAACATTGCATCCCTTGGAAGCAAAGTAGTCAAGCCTTATTCTAAGTGCCTCTTTAAGGCTTTCAAAAGAATCAATCTTAACACCGCTTACTTCTGAAAGAGTATTAATGTATGAAACAAACTCAGGCTTTCTGATGTTCTTGGCCTTATCAGGACGCCAAGCAGGAAGAACCTTAACATCAAAAGATTTATCTTCTCTGATCTTGTCGTGCCACTCGAGAGAGTCAACAGGATCATCTGTTGTACAAATTAAAGTAACGTTACTCATCTTGATGAGCTTACGAACACTCATATCAGGAGACTGAAGAACTTTATTACAGATATCGTATACTTCTTCAGCTGTTTTCTCATTAAGAACTCCGTCGTAACCAAAGTACTTCTTGAGTTCAAGGTGAGCCCAGTGATAAAGTGGGTTACCTACTGCCTTACCAAGGCATTTAGCAAACATAAGGAATTTATCTTTGTCGGAAGCATCTCCGGTCATGTATTTCTCATCAAGACCAAAGGCTCTCATAAGACGCCATTTATAATGATCTCCACCAAGCCAAACCTGAGTAATTGTCTCAAAGTGACGATCTTCAGCAATTTCTCTGGGGCTGATATGGCAGTGATAGTCAAGAATAGGCATGTTCTCAGCATATTCATGATATAGCTTTCTGGCAGGTTCACTCTGGAGCAGAAAGTCTTCATCCATGAACTTTTTCATCCAATTTACCTCCACAATATTCATATAGTTTAGTAGTTCTTAGCAAGTGAAACTAGACCCACAAATTTAAAATGTAAAAAATATGTAAGCGATTTCATATATTTTTTCAAAAGTATTATACAAGACCGAGAAATCAAATACAATAGCAAAAAGTTTAACGTTAAAATTAATATATAATATAACTCAGAGAATACGCGTTAACTAAAAATTTATTGACTAAACGTTACTGTAATAATATAGTTTAAATGTAAACGCTTACATTTAGCATTTTAGAGAAAAAGGGGTAGGTTATATGAGTAAATATCTACAAATTCATCCGGAAGACAATGTTGTTGTATGTCTGGAGCCGCTTAAAGAGGGAGAGAGCATTACTCTTTCAGATGGCAGAGAAATAGCGGCTAAAGAGGAAATTCCAGCCGGACATAAGATAGCAATTAAAGATCTTTCTTCTAATGATAATGTTATCAAATACGGATATGCTATTGGGCATGCTACAGAGGATATAAGTATAGGAAGATGGGTTCATACTCATGATATCAAGACAAACCTTGAGGGAATTCTTGATTATAAATATGAGCCTAATAAGGAAGATATAGATAAAAAGATTTCATTGATGGGTACTAAAAGGGCCACATTTAAGGGCTTTGTAAGAGCAAATGGCAAGGTTGGAATCAGAAATGAAGTTTGGATCATTCCAACTGTAGGATGCGTTAATAACATTGCAACAGCTCTTGCTAAACAGGCTAATGCACTTGTGAAGGGCAGCGTAGATGAGGTTGTCGCATTTACACATAACTATGGCTGCTCTCAGACTGGAGATGATCAGGAGCATACCAGAACAATTCTAGCAGATCTTATTAATCACCCTAATGCAGGCGGTGTGCTTGTTTTAGGTCTTGGCTGCGAGAATAGCAACATTGATGTTCTTAAGCCTTATATAGGAAAGGCTGATGAATCAAGAGTTAAGTTCCTTGTATCTCAGCAGTCTGATGACGAGATGGAGGACGGAGTTAATCTCTTAAAAGAAATTATAGAAGTAGCTTCTAAGGATGAGAGGCAGGAAGTTGATGCTTCTAAGCTTGTAATTGGACTTAAGTGCGGTGGAAGTGATGGATTTTCCGGAATCACTGCTAATCCATTGGTAGGCAGAATATCAGACAGAATTATCGAGTGTGGTGGAACATCTATCCTGACAGAGGTTCCTGAAATGTTTGGCGCAGAGACAATCCTTATGAACAGATGTAAGGATGAAGCTACATTTAACGATACAGTTAATATGATAAATGGCTTTAAGGATTACTTCACCAAGCAGGGCGAGCCTATTTACGAGAATCCTTCACCTGGAAACAAGGCTGGTGGTATCACAACTCTTGAGGATAAATCTCTTGGATGTACCCAGAAGTCAGGTGATTACCCTGTAATGAATGTAATGGAATATGGTGAAAAGACTGATGTAACAGGCCTTAACCTTCTTTGTGCTCCTGGAAATGACCTTTGTGCAGCAACAGCTCTTGCAAGTGCTGGCGCTCAGATAGTTCTTTTCACAACAGGAAGAGGAACACCATTTGCATGTCCAGTACCTACTATGAAAATTGCAAGTAATAATACTATTGCAGATAAGAAGAGCAACTGGATTGATTTCAGAGCAGGCCAGATCCTTGAGGGCAGAACCTTTGAGGAACTTACAGATGAACTGTTTGACAAGATATTGAGAACAGCTTCCGGAGAAAAACTTAAGAGTGAAGAGGCCGGATTCCATGATATGGCTATTTGGAAGAGAGGCGTTACTCTATAAATGTAAGGACTTACGCAAACATGACCTGAATGTGGTTTTGTAATAAATGTAAGCAATTTGTGATAAGCCATCAGCATGAACTGAATATTTTAAAATTTGCCGTTGTGCAAGATGCACAAACGGAAACCGGTTGCGTTGTGGAAAATGTAGTTAAATATCCATCGGTTTTCAAATCTGTTCATAGTTTGTTAAAAAAATTCTTGTTAATTTTTACATGTAAGCACTTTCGGAAATGCAGTAAAAACGCCACTTTCCGAAAAAAGTGAACAACTTTGTTACAAATCCTACAAAATTCATGCTTGCAATGGATTTTAATCCGTGATAAAGTACGTACATAAGCAAGTGAAAACGCTTACATTTTATTTTCAAAAATTATTTTGGGAGGAACAAAAATAATGAAAAAGAAAGTTTTATCATTACTTCTTTCAACAGCAATGGTAGCTTCTCTTGCAGCTTGCGGTAGCGAGACAGCACCTACAGAGACACCTGCAGAGACACCTGCTGACACAACAGCTACAGAAGCTGGCGATGCTACAGCAGAAGCTGGTGCAGATGCAGCTGAGGAGTACACACTTGAGACTCTTAACATCGTTGTTGACGGAACACTTACAGCAACAGTAGAGAGCGGACAGAAAGAGTTCGAAGAGCAGTGGGAAGCTGCTGTAGCTGAGAAACTTGGCCACCCAGTTGATCTTGTTATCAACCAGCTTGACCACTCAGATTACTCAGGAACAGTTTCACGTCTTCTTACTACAGGCGAGCCTGGTGACGGATCTTATCCTGATGCTCTTATCATGAGCGCTACAATGCTTAGACAGTACCAGACAACAGGCCTTCTTTGGGATATGGCTGATGCTTATGCAAACGCTGAGTTCCAGGCTCGTGTAACTCTTCCTACAGTTAACGAGAACATGAAGGACAAGGACGGACACCTTTATGGATTCGCTCCTACATATGGTAACGGATGTGTTACATACATTAAGCAGTCTTGGCTTGATGCAGTTGGCATGAAGGCTGACGATATCAAGACTTTCGATGACTACTATGCAATGCTTAAGGCATTCACAGAGAACGATCCTGATGGAAACGGATCAGCTGGTACATACGGTGTTATCGCAGCTGGTTACGGTAAGCTTGATGAGGCTCCATACATCAACTACATGCCAGAGTTCTGGCAGGGCGCATATCCTTCATTCTATCAGAAGGATGGTGTTTGGGTAGATGGATTCCAGGAGCAGGCTACTGTAGACGCTCTTGCAAGACTTGCACAGGGTGCAGCTGATGGCGTTATCGATCCTGATACAGAGGATGCTGGAACAAAGCAGGCTCGTGAGAAGTTCTTCTCAAACGATCAGACAACATCAGAAGGTGTATTCACATACTGGGCTGGTACATGGCTTAGAACACTTACAACAAACATGGAGAAGCAGGAAGTTGACAACGAGCTCGGCGACGACAGACTTGTACAGCTTGCTCCTATCCAGGAAATCAAAGATACATGGGGCGGATACCTCAACAGAGAAGCTCCAGTTTGGGTAATCACAGATGATCAGGATGGCAACTCAGCTCGTGAGCAGGCTATCTTCGATGCTCTTCTTGAGACAATGCTTGATGGTGACAAGGTTCAGACACTTTGGACATATGGTGCTGAGGATGTTCACTGGTCAATTCACGCTGAAGAGTTCACAACAAACGCTGATGATCCAGAGAAGAAGAAGGATTATTCATATGAAGAGGGTCAGTTCCACCTTAAGCAGTCTCCTAACGACCCTAACTCTGTATGGAAGAAGAACCACCTCGATCCAGTACTTGTAATTGCTCCTCTTACAAACGGTTACGTTGATAACGACGAGCTTGTACAGGCTGGTAACAAGTTCTTCACAGAGAACTGTGTTGACGCTCCTGCAGCAGCTTCTTGCGATACTCTTACAGAGAACGAGGCAGCTCTTGTAGAAGAGAAGACAACTCTTATGAAGCAGGCAATCGCTGGTGAGATCACACCTGAGGAAGCTGTAGCTACATACCAGGCTGACTTTGGCGATATCGCTCAGCAGATTCTTGACGAGCTCAACGCTCAGTAATTAGCTTTTTGCTAATAAAGATTTGACTTTTTCCCATCCTCCAAGGGAAAAGCTCTTTTGGAGGGTGGGATTTTTTTGAAGAAATTTCGTGTTTTGATATAATTAAATTGAAAAAAATTAACGATTTTTTGTGAAAGGATGAGGATGCAATGAGTAAGAAACAGAACGTTACTACTACATCCACTGGTGCTCCTATCAATCAGAAACCTCTTGGTACACGTATCTGGAACAACCGTGGATACTATTTGATGTTTCTTCCGGTACTAGTTTTCGTAATCATAATTTATTATTGGCCTATGCTCGGCGTTAGATACGCATTTTACCAGTATAAGCTGAAGAACATCACATGGGTTGGTTTTAAGAACTTTGAGACTATGTTTGGTAAGAAGGAGTTCTGGACAGCCTTTACAAATACGCTACAAATATCTATCACTAAGTTGCTTATTACAACTTTTACATCTGTACTTGTTTCAGTTTTCCTGAACGAAATGCATAATTTGTTTGCTAAGAAGTCTTTGCAGACTATTATCTATCTGCCTCACTTCATGTCATGGGCGGTAGTAGCAGCTATTTTCCAGTTGTTCCTTTCTACTTCATCAACTGGTTTTGTAAATGAAACACTTAAGTCAATGGATCTTATTACTAAGAGTATTGACTTCCTCCATACTAAGTCATTATGGAGACCTATTTTCTACATTATCAATATCTGGAAAGAGACAGGTTGGGGAACAGTTATTTTCCTTGCAACACTATCAGGTATTAACCCTGAGCTTTATGAAGCAGCTGACATAGATGGTGCTTCAAGACTTCAGAAAATTTGGTATGTTACAGTACCAGCACTTATGAATACGGTAATTATCGTGCTGATCCTTAACCTTGCAAAGGTTCTTAACCTTTTTGAATCAGTATTCGTTTTATATAACAACCGTGTATTTGATGTATCAGACGTTATTTCAACATATGTATATCGTCAGACCTTCCTTACAGCTATTCCTGATTATGGATATACCACAGCCGTTGGTTTGTTCAAATCTATAGTTGGTTGCGTACTTGTTCTTGTATGTAACTGGGCTAGTAAGAAGATCCGTGGACGCGGAATTATTTAAGGAGGGACATTATGGCACAGGTTAAACAGGCTCCAATGCGTGTGAAAGCTAAGAGAAATAAAGTACATGCATTTGACGTTGTCAACTATATAGTATTCGTTATCATAGCTTTAATTGTTCTTATTCCTATTTGGAAAGTACTTGTTGATTCATTCAACTCTGTTGGCGTTTACAAGTTCATGCTTTGGCCACAGGACTTTACTTTTAACGGATACCTTACAATTTTTACTACAGTTAGACTTTACAGACCATTCATTAACTCAGTTGTTACAACTGTATTAGGTACACTGCTTGGTCTTGTACTTTCAACACTTGGTGGATACGTACTTACACAGAAAGAGATGCCGGGAAGAAATGCACTTTCATTTTTCCTCCTTTTCACAATGATCTTCTCTGGTGGTATGATTCCTGAATACCTTGTTATGAAACAGCTTCACCTTGTAGATACAATGTGGATCCTTGTTATCAAGCATGGTATGAACGTTTACAACTTGGTACTTATGAAGAACTTCTTCGAGGGCATTCCTGAGTCTCTTTTTGAGGCAGCTAAGATTGACGGATGCTCACCTATGGGAATCTTCTTCAAGATCGTGCTTCCTCTTTCCAAGGCAGCTCTTGCATCAATCGGTCTTATGTATGCAGTAACTGTATGGAACGATTACAGCACAGTTCAGATTTATATTACAAACCCAGATCAGGTTAACTTCCAGTACAAACTGAGGGTTATGATCATGGATGGTGATACACCTACAACAGCATACAAGGTATCTCAGAATACTCTTTACTATGCAGCTATCGTTGTAGCTATCCTTCCTTTCATGGCAGCATATCCATTCCTTCAGAAGTACTTTGTTCAGGGTGTTAATGTTGGTGCTGTTAAGGAGTAATTTGGTATTACTTTGAAAACTAATGAGAGAGAAATTCGAGTTGAATTTCTCTCTTTTTTCATTCAGAAAGGGAATAAAATGAGACATATCTTTTGGGCAGGGGATTCTACCTGCGCTACTAACAAATATGTAACTTATCCTCAAACGGGAATTGCGCAGACTTTTGACAGATATACGAGAAATGACGTGGTTGTTTATAACCATGCAGTAAATGGCCGCAGCACCAAGAGCTTTATTGATGAAAGCAGGCTGGCTCCTATATACAATGAAATAACAAAAGGTGATTTTCTTTTTATTCAGTTTGGGCATAACGATGAAAAGAGTAATGACCCTGCCAGATTCACCGATCCTCACGGTGAGTTTATAGTTAATCTCGGTAAGTTTGTTAACGCTGCAAGAAATAAAGGTGCATATCCATTATTTATCACTCCTGTTGAGAGAAGACTATTTGATGAAAATGGAAAGCTTAAGTTTTCCGGGCATGAAGAATATGTTCTTGGAATGAAGGAAGCCGGAGAAAAATTTGATGTTCCTGTGATTGACCTTTATTCAATGAGTAGAGCATTTTTGGCGGGAACAGGAGATAACGCATCCAAAAAGTATTATATGAATCTGGCTCCGGGGGAGATTTCCTGGGCACCGGAAGGTAAAGAGGATAACTCCCATCTTCGCTATGAAGGAGCAATGCTTTATGCAGGAATGATTGCAAAAGAAGTTTCAAAACTTGCAGAACCCTACTGCAGCCTGATAGCAGACAAAGACTATCTAAAAGAAACATATAACATTGAAATCAATGGATGATAGTATGGGATTATCATAAAACATACCTGGATACTATCAGAGGAGTTCAAAATGACTTATTTAGCAGATTTGCAGAATGGAAGATACAGAAATCCTATACTTTTTGCCGATTATTCAGATCCGGATGTGATCAGAGTAGGCGATACCTATTACATGACTGCAAGCAGTTTCAACTATACACCTGGGCTGCCAATTCTTATTTCCCACGATCTTGTTAACTGGAAACTGGTGGGTTATGCTCTCGATAATATCAAAGAAGCAAGGTACGACATTCCAAGACACTCAGAAGGAGTATGGGCTCCTTCTATACGTTATCATGACGGAATGTTCTATATATACTATGGCATGCCTGATGAAGGCTATTATGTAGTCAGAACCAGGAATCCTCTTGGAAAATGGGAGGAGCCTGTTTGCATCCTTGAAGGGAAAGGGCTTATTGATCCGTGTCCATTTTGGGATGAGGACGGAAGAGCCTTCGTTATTCATGGTTATGCCAAGAGCAGGATTGGATTTAAGAGTATATTAGGCATATTTGAAATGAGTAGTGATGGTCTTAAAGCGATATCCGAGGACCACTTTATCTTTGATGGAAATGATCCAAGGAATGCGGCAGTTACAATAGAGGGGCCTAAGGTATACAAAAGAAATGGTTATTACTATATTTGGGCTCCTGCAGGAGGCGTGACAAGAGGCTATCAGGTTGTTCTAAGGAGCAGGGATATTCATGGACCTTATGAAATCAAAGAGGTAATGCATACAGGAGATACTCCGATTAATGGCCCTCATCAAGGAGGCCTTGTGGACACTGTAAATGGAGATGAATGGTTTATTCATTTTCAGGATAGAGGAATGTACGGAAGAATCTGCCACCTTCAGCCTGTAAGCTGGAAGAATGACTGGCCCATAATAGGTATAAATCCTGATGTTGATGATGCGGGTGAGCCGGTAAAAGAGATGAATAAGCCAAATACAGTTATCTGTGATGAGCCTTGCTATTTGGATGCATCAGATTATTTTGAGGAAGGCTCCTTTGGACTTATGTGGCAATGGCTCGGAAATCATAAGGATTATTTTGCAGGCGGAAGTCAAAAGGGCTTAAAGCTCTATGCACTTAATTCATCAGGCGAGGATGAACCAGTCATATGGAAAAGCTCAAATGTACTTACTCAGAAGCTTGTGTATCCTCTTTTTACAGGAGATATCAGGCTTGATGCGACAGGTCTTTTGCCAGGGAACAGAGCCGGTGTATGTATGACAGGCGGACAGTATATGGCTGCCTATATTGAACGTGAGAACGATAAGTATAAAATTATTGTTATAGAGTCTTACGGCGGAGATGGCGACAAGAAAGAAAAGCTTTTGAATGTATTTGAATTTGGAAAGTTATGCCGTGATTATGGTATTTCTTTGGAAGACGGGCTTAAAAATATCAGATTTCATCTTGTTTTTGACTGCGAAGATAAGACTATTACATCAGAGCATTTGTATTATAAGAACGTTGATGACAAGGATAATACACCCAGTCTTAAGATGTATATTACTTTGAATGAAGATATGGATGTATCCACAGCTCTTGATCTTAACGTTGATTATACGCCTTCCGACCACACCTGGGTTGGAGCCAAGATTGGCATTTTTGCACTTGCAAAAGGTGTTACAAATATAGCTGAAACGAGAGGTTTTGCAAGATTTAAATCAGTGGAAATTCACGAGGTGTAATTTCATGGATGTTGGAAGAGTAAGTATTTATGAGGCAGCACAAAATGGTGATTTTATGCTGCTTAAATGGATAGTAGAGTATTCCAAGGCAAGTCTCAATGAATTTGCTGATAACCACAGGACTGTGCTTCATTATGCGGCTATGTCCGGTAATCCTGAGATGTTTATATATCTTGTGGAGCGGTGCGGATTGGACCCACTTCAGGGAGATGAGGATCTTGTTACTCCCTGGGATATTGTGAAGAGAGAGAATGATGCGCTTAAATCACATGAGAAAAAAGAGGAAGATAGATGTGGTGCTTTAGAGGCTGCTAAACTATCTATGGATAAAAGCTCAGGTCTTGTGAAGATAGATAATTATCTTGCAGAAAAATACGGCCACAGGTATGAGGATTTTTACAGAAATCCAATCAGGACCGGATTCTTTCCTGATCCTTCCATATGTAGAGTGGGGGATGACTATTACATGGTAAATTCCTCATTTATCTTTTTCCCATGTATTCCAATTTCCCATTCCAAGGATTTGATTCACTGGGATATTATAGGCCATGCTATCACTAACCCGGATTGGTCTTATCTTGATGGCCTGGAAGGGGGCAGAGGCTACTGGGCCCCTGATATAAGCTACTACGAAGGAAAGTTTTATATTGCGGCAACATACAGGCTTAATGATATAGGACCGGTGTACAGAAGGCAGATGATTGTGTGTTCTGATAAACCTGAGGGACCATATTCAGAGCCTGTTTTTATAGATGAGGATGGAATAGATCCGGGACTTTTTAATGACGATGATGGCCGTAGATACATGCTTTTAAACAGGGGAGCCCGGATTTTTGAACTGGATAAAACAGGCACCCAAAAGATTTCGGAGCCGGTGCTCTTATACTATGGAAGTAACAAAAGAGCTCCTGAAGGACCTCATATATACAAAAAGGACGGATATTATTATTTGCTTCAGGCTGAGGGCGGTACAGGCCCGGGGCATAGAGTGACGGTGTCGCGAAGTAAAGAACTTATGGGAGTCTATGAGCCATGTCCCTATAATCCGATTATGAGACAGAATGATGAAGGTGCTACAATTCAGCGCTGTGGCCATGGAGATCTTGTGGAAACCCCTGATGGCAGATGGTTTATGGTATATCTATGCGGCAGAAAAATAGGGGATGGATACAGTATTCTCGGAAGAGAGACAGCACTTGACCCTGTTACCTGGACTGCAGATGGCTGGCCGATAGTTAATAATCTAAAGGGACCGTCCTGTATGCAGGTTAAACCTTATATTGAAAAAGCTGGTGAAGTGAAATCGGGAAAATGGACTGTAGGAGATTCAATTAACAGTGATAATGCGCAAATATCTCCCTGTGGTATTCCGTTTGACTACATGACACCAAGGCCATTGGAAAAAGATGCTCTTAAGTATATTAGGGACATTGATGAGTGTAGTGAAACATTCATTATTCGTGGAAGCAAAATGCCTCTTAGCAGCATAGACAGCAGAAATATTGTACTTAGAAGACAATGCGATTTTTCTTTTGAATATACTGTTGTTATGGACATACCTAACCTTACTGAGGGCCAAACAGCAGGAATATGCGGCTACTACGACGAAAATACTTATTTGGAATTTGGAATAATCAAAAAAGACAACAAAATACTGGTGTATTCTAATGAACATATAGGGGAAATTGACAGCTATATATACAGCGAGGAGCCATTGCTGGCAGAGTGTAGTCAGATTGAACTTAAAATGACAACAGACCATTTGAAAAGAAGCCTTTGCTATGGAATAATTACTGATAAGGATTTGAATGATTCAGAATTGACCACATTTGCTACATTATCAAAGGTTTATTATCTATGTGATGAGGGGTATGATAAGGGAAAGAGATTTACAGGTGCTCTTGTTGGTATGTATGCATATGGCGGTATTGATAATGAACTTTATGTGAGTTTTCATAATCCCACATACGAAGGAAAGGAAATGTTATGCAGATAGGAATTAGATTTCATGATACAGTACAGTTACCATTTGAGGAAAGATTACAGGAGATTAAGAGACAGGGCTTTAGCTGCACTCACATAGCTCTTTCTAAGGTCCCGGGATTTACAGCAGACACAAATGCACTTACTCCGGGCTATGCTATGTATATGAGAGATGCCTTTAGAAGAGCTGATCTTGATGTGGCAGTACTTGGATGCTATCTTAACCTTGCAACTCCTGACGCAGCTGCTCTTAAGGCGACTCAGGACAAATATATGGCTCATATACGTTTTGCTTCTCTTATGGGGGCAGGTATGGTCGGAACTGAGACCGGAGCTCCTAATGTGGATTATCACTATGATAAAGAAGCCTGTCATTCACAGGAAGCTCTTGAGACTTTTATCACCGGACTTAAACCTGTAGTCGAATATGCTGAGAAAATGGGTGTAATTGTTGCAATTGAACCTGTTTATAGACATATTGTATGGAATCCTAAGAGAGCAAGAGAGGTCCTTGATAGAATTGAGTCTCCAAATCTTCAGATTATCTTTGATCCGGTTAACCTTCTTTGGACAGACAATTTTGAACAGAGACAGGAAGTGTTCGAAGAGGCAATTGATCTTTTGGAAAAAGATATCTGCATGATTCACTTGAAAGATGCAGTAGTAGAAGGGGACAGCGTTAAGAGTATGGCCTGCGGTCTTGGCGAGATAAATTACGATACAATCGTTAAGTTTGCAGTGGAGAAAAAGCCATTTATCCACGCTACATTGGAGGATACCAAGCCTGATAATGCCGTGGCTGCAAGAGAATTTATTCAGAGTATTGAAAAGAAATACATGGCCTAAAATTAAGGGAGATTGCCGCAAATGCAATCTCCCTTGCTTTTTTTGTTATTTTTTCAGGAATTCGTACTGAGTCATCAAAGGCTCCGGAACTGGAATTTCTTCTTTCTTGAGCTTGTTGATTATGTTTACAACAGGCTTTGTCTGGTTGGATATACGAGTATTGTAATGGTTGATCAGTTCTGTATACTGAGGATTGTCTGCAACCTTTTCACGAAGCTCTTTTGCAAACGGACAGAAGGTAAACAGGATTTCTCTTACAACCTTGTTTAACCTTGGTGAGCCGGCAGCTTCGAACTTTACATATGAAAGATAGTCCGCAATGAACACATTTTTATAGTTATTACTGAATTTCTTAAGGTCTGTTCTGAGCTTTTCTTTGTTTTCTGAGGATAGAGCAGGGTTCTTTTTATAGAACTGAAGGTAATCGCAGTACATGGAAGTAAGGGAAGGATCTGTAACATCATTCCAGTGAATTCCCTGTTCAGTTTTGCACATTTCCCATCTGAACTCGGCAAAGAGTCTTATCATGCACTCTTCAGTGTTTTCTGTGTTAAATATAGATACCAGCATTCTGGCGGGAGTTCTTCTGTTTTTACCCTCGATTTCCTGCCACAAAGAAGCTCTTGATCCTATATTGGGCATAAGGATCATGTATGGTGTGATATCATCTGAAAAATGGAAGGACGGAACTCCGATTTCAGGATCTGAAAAGAGAGCAGAACGGCAGAATACTCCGTAGTCCACATTTCGTATCATGGAATAATATTCATTTATTTTGGCAACTGTCTGATATGCCATGTCCAGAGGTCTTAGTACGTTCTGGGCATCAAATACCGGAACATAGGCTGAAATGCGGCCAAAGGTCATTCTGTTTCCAAGGGCAAAAAGATTATGTATTTCAAAGTTAAGCTTACTTGTAGGATCATCGGCCATAAGGTCTACCTGGGCCTGATTGAGCTGTCCTGTGGCCTTTTGTTCACGAAGATATGTAGGCCAATCCTGGTCAAACTCATTTCTGGAAGGCTCAACTTCAAGATTATAGATCTTTTTAAGCCATTCGTAACACAGAAGTACCTTTCCTTCAGGGTCCGGAACATAGGCTTTTGCCATGTTGTACAGAATTGCTGTATTTTTTTCTCCTGCCAGTTCCTCATCAACAAAGCCAAACATAAAGAACATTTTAAGTTCTGTCGGAACATTGTCATCCTTAAGACTCTTCAAGAAGGCTGGGGTATATACATCAAAGAAGGTGCTTCCAAGGCTTCTTCTTAGAGCTCTGGCCTCATCTGCAGAATCATAGCGATTATTCATAGCCTTAAATGCAGCCAGTTGTTCTTCGAATTTCATGGCTACTTCAGCAGGCACTTCCGCGTACTGCAAAATAGTATTCAGAGCATTAACAACAGTTACAGTGCCTTCACCGTCTCCGCCGTTATTTTCTATATCATTAAGCTTTGCCTTTATAGCTTTCATGGTGTTGGCAAAGGCCGCCGCTTTTTTCTTTAAAGTATTTCTGTACTCTACCAGAAGCTGAGATTCCTGGGATATCCTGGTGTATATGGTATAGGTCTGCATTACTACACCGGTGGCAATTTCTATACTTGCAGGATATACATATTTTTTTAGGGTTGCCTCGTTTTTTTTGAGACTTCTTACAAAATCAAATGCCCAATCGGAAATATTATCGCTCTTTTCAGGGGAAATGATTTCTGCTATTTCGGGAAACTGCTTGGCTACTTCGCCAACCTTAATGCAAAGGGCAGGGTAGTCAGTATAATCGGAGATAATCTGGTCATACTCGGCCATAGCATCGTCATATTCCTGCTCATATACGTCACAGCATTTTACTGCTGATTCAACGGATTGGGCAGCCAAAATAGGCGCAATCTTAGGGTTTGATTTGACTACATTAGGAATATCCGCTTCGGATTCGAAGGAATAGGAGTATACTGCAGAATCCTCCAGAGCCTCAATATTATATTTGTAGGCTGTGCCGGGAGTTTCTACGATACCAACAAAACTACCCACAGTAAGAGTAATCGAGGTAAACTGATTTGAAACTTTAAGACTTCCCTTGACCAAAACTTCTATAGTTTCAACAACATCGGTGCCTGCTTTATGAAGTATTTGTCCTTTTTCGAGTTTGATAAGCCCCATATTATGCCTCCGATTAAACGTCACAATCCTACATATAATAATGTTATCACGTCAAAAAGTTAACTTCAATCCGCATGCATTGTGGGAAATCTTAAAATTATATAAAAGAAAAAGCTTATAAAATAATCTGCTTTAGACGGTACTCATTATTGTTTTTTGAAGGGCAGGCAAGGTTATAGATTTCCGTAGCAAACAAGGTCTCCTTGAACATGCGAAATTCAAGTGGAGACAGTAGTTCCTGCGCATTTTTGATATTAGTTAAAAGCGGTTTGGAAGACTTGTTTATTTCCCTTAAAAGAGGAGATGACTTGGCCTTCATTCCAAGGACTCTGGCAAAGGTGGTGTAGCCATCTTCTTTGTAAGCTGCCATATTTGAATCTGTTATCCCAAGTAAAATGTGTGTTAAAGATCTGCTGATCCTGGAGTAAGTTGTGTCCTTTGATTTAAGAACATTGCAAAACTGATCAAAGCTTTCGTATTTCTCAAGCTTTGACAAAATCTTATTTGAAAAATCTTCGCTTACATCTAGATATACTGAATATCCATTTTCTTTTTCCTGTAATAATTTATAGTGAAGAAGATCAGAGATACGCTTGTTATCAGCTAATCGACCTGTGTTTTCAGAAAGAAGCTCATAGCATGAAGAAGGCATGGCACTACTTATATCAGCTGAAATACCACCGGAAGTAATGCTTGATCTGATTCCGGAGGCGCTTGAAAGGCTATTAAGTTCTTCTGAGTCGTAGGCTTCGCCGATCCTTTTGATAGCAATAGGTTCTATCTTACTGTTCCGTGAAAGAAGCGCCTTGATGTACTCTATTCCAAGGATATTATTAGGAGATGATAGAACCGAAAGATCAGTTTCTCTATTATCTTGTGCGGTCTTCATATATCCTGTTAAAGCTTTTTCTCTGGCTACCGGGAAGGAATCACCTTTTTTGATATGGGCAGAGAGAGCTTCTTTGTACTGATCAGGCTCTTTTACAAGAATATTGGCAACCTCTGTCAAAAGAGAAGTGTCACCGCATTCGCTTCCAAATACAAGCTGGTCCACAACTCCAAGCTTATCAAGAAGAGATACAGCACCCTGGGCAAAAAATTCTGCGCTGCCTGTGGAGTAGCAGACAGGAAGTTCGAAAACAAGGTCAGCACCACAGGAAAGAGCCATTTTGGTGCGCACAAATTTGTCCACCAGGGCAGGAGAGCCTCGCTGAACAAAATCGCCGCTCATGACGATGACAATATAGTCGGCACCAAGCTCTTTTTTGCAATAATTCAGCAAATGTAAGTGCCCATTATGAAATGGATTAAATTCTGCAACTATACCTATTGTTTTCATGTGGATGTAAGCGCTTTCAAATTTTGCCTATTTTTGTACAATTTTTACCTTGCTTATATATTTTACACTGATACAATTATAATGTGGCTAAAAAATAATTAAGTCAGAATTCTATTATTTTCTATAAGCATGTAGATGATTTTATTCTATATGCATGTTAACTACAATATCAATATAATGAAAAGAGGTTATTTATGAAAATTCTTGTTATCAATTGTGGAAGTTCTTCACTGAAATTCCAGCTCATCGACTCTGATTCAGAGGCAGTTATCTGCAAGGGACTTTGTGAGAGAATTGGTATTGAGGGTAGCCAGATTGTTTATACTCCAGCCGGTAAGGATAAGATTACCAAGGTTGAGCCAATGCCAGACCACAACAGAGCTATCGAGCTTGTTATCGAGGCTCTTACAAACGCCGAGAACGGTGTTGTTAAGCTTGAGGAGATCGGTGCTGTTGGACATCGTATTGTTCACGGCGGTGAGAAGTTCACTAAGTCAGTAATCATCAATGATGAAGTAATTAAGGCTATCGAGGATGTAAGTGATCTTGCTCCTTTACATAACCCAGCTAACCTTATCGGTATCAGAGCTTGCCAGAAGGTTATGCCAGGCGTTCCTATGGTTGCAGTATTTGATACAGCTTTCCATCAGACAATGCCTCAGGATGCATATCTTTACGGACTTCCATATTCATACTATGAGAAGTATGGCATTCGCAGATATGGTTTCCACGGCACAAGCCATTCATTTGTAAGCAAGCGTGCAGCTGAGATTCTTGGCAAAGATGCTAAGGATCTTAAGATGATCGTATGTCACCTTGGAAATGGTGCCTCTCTTTCTGCAGTTGACGGTGGCAAGTGTATAGATACATCTATGGGACTTACTCCACTTGAGGGACTTATCATGGGAACAAGAACCGGTGATATCGATCCTTCAGTAGTTGAGTTTATCATGAAGAAAGAGAATTCTTCTGTAGCAGATGTAACTAACCTTCTTAATAAGAAGTCTGGTGTCTTCGGACTTTCAGATGAGCTTTCATCTGACTTCAGAGATCTTGAGGCAGGTTACAATGACGGACATGCCGGAGCAAGACGTGCTGTAGACACATTTGTATACAGAGTAGTTAAGTACATCGGCTCTTACACAGCTGCTATGGGCGGTGTTGATGTAATCTGCTTTACAGCCGGTGTTGGCGAGAATAGTGGTTTCGTTCGTAAGCTTATCTGCGACAGACTTGGATTTATCGGTGCTAAGATCGACGTAGAGGCTAACAAGGTTAGAGGAGAAGAGAAGACCATTTCTACTGCTGACAGTAAGGTAACACTTCTTGTTGTTCCTACTAACGAGGAACTTGCAATCGCTCGCGATACATATGCTCTTTGCAAATAATCTTCGTATTTGTTAATAGGTTTATCAAATCGATTCAGTACATTTCGTGCTGAATCGATTTTTTTATCTTATAGGAAATTCCTTCGGAATTCCTATAAGATAAAAAACGCTCCGCGAGGATGCGCACTCGCGCGATAGGAATATGTTGCATAAATGCAACCGCGCTCGGCGCGAGAATGCCGCAAGCGGCATTCTTTCTTGTATCTTGTGTTAATTTTGTATCAAGATTTTCTATATATGTTGCGCGTTAAATAAAAATATTGAAAATTATGAAGTGATAAGGTATCATATCTATATTGTATGCCTGTCATAATTGGGGCCTATGACAGGCATTCGGGTTATTTAAGGCAATATAATTGGAAGGGGTATAGGTATGAAAGAACTTAATTCCTGTAAGGAAGCAAT
>NZ_ATVX01000009.1 GCF_000420945.1 Butyrivibrio sp. VCB2006 | reverse complement strand
GGCAAAATGGGCAGCATAATCATCTATCCAAAACGAAGCCAGAGTCTGGCGACTCTGCCATTGAATAAAGTGCGCTAATGCGCACAAATATCCTTGATCTGCTTGACTACAGAATAACTGTCAGGAAATATCAGTCAACCCCAACGCCGCTCCGCGGTGCGCTTGGCGCAGGGTTGACAGTTATTTCCTGGCAGTTATAGTAGTCAACAAGCAGACCAAGGATAAATATGATGGATACAACCATCGACAAAGTAAAAAGGTGATCACTGTTTATGTGACCACCTTTTCGTTTGATGTTATTTTGTTTGTTTTGCCTGTCTACTTGACAGACCCCAGATCAATTTGTTCCAGCATCCTCTTTTTCCATGGTTATTTACACAACAAATAGACGGATGGAAATCCGCCTGCTGAGCACGTGTAAAATCTATAGCTTTATGCTACTCTATATAGGAAACCTCTGAAGATTCTTGCAGACTGGTATCTATCTCGATGCCGATCTGGTCTAATGGGTACAAGATTTCTTGATATGATGGTTTCCAAATCAGGTGGCGATGTAATACCGCGGTAAAATTTTCTGCACATGTGAGCTGCAACCGAGAAGTTAGCTCTGTATATATATTTTCTTTGCTTTTTCTTAATGACTACGTGCGAGGTAATCATTTCTGCAAAGTTATACATTGTAAGATGTGCATAGATTTCTTGCTGTATGCATTCCACCTTTTTTGAATGAAAATCAAGCATTCCCATGGTGTATTTCAAATCCCTGAAAGATGTTTCAATTCCCCATCTTGAAGCATAGAGTTTCTTTATTTCCCCAGGAGGATATTTTTCGGAAGGAAGATTGGTTATGATTGTTTCGTAGGTATCTTCCGACAGAGGAAATCTCACAATTCTGAATGATAGCTTGTAAAAACTTGTCGGTTCCGATTTCCTGTTTTTTATTGGGAGATAATCAAAAACTTTAGTTGTAGATATAAACTTATAGTGATTTTTATCTTTTAATAGTTCCTTAACCTCATTTGTCTGTTTTCTAGTTAGATTCAATTCAATATTCACATCATAGGAACTGGCATCTGGTAATATTAACCCTTGTTTTATACCGGTGGGGCCATCTTTTATTCTGAAAAGAAAGTACCATCCTTTTTCCTGGATGTGCGAAAGATTGTTGTAACTCTCATATCCCCTATCTGCCATCAAGAGAGCATTATGTAATGGCGATCTGTCTACCATCTCTGTAAGAGCCACATCCTCATTTTCAAATTTTGCTTTTTGTATAACCGCATCCAGATAAAGTTGATGTTTAATGTCATATAGGGCGTTTAAATGAACCATGTTGTATGGCTTCTGCCCATTTGTCCCAGGAAAAAACGAATCAGCATCGGTAGGGTCTGTTGGAATCTGAATCTTTGATCCATCGACCGCCAAAATAGGTAAATCAGCCTTGAAAGAATCAAAAAGTTTCTTTGAAAAGAGGCGGAATACAGTCTCAAAAGCCTCAACAGATACCTTACACCGTTGCTGACAAAATGCTGATGATGTCGGCGTTTCTGAACTGTCGTTAAAGAAATCCACCAATTCATTTGTGATACTCCCACTTCCCATGCCAATAATTCCAGCAATAATTTTTTCCATAGTTAGCTTCCTTTTTCTTGAAAAGTTCTTCTCGGAATCGACACAGAATGACTTGGCATTAGCTGAAACTAGCTTTATTTGTGCAACCAATAGATTCTTTACTTGTTTTGGGTTCATGTGCACCTCCTTGAAATTGAGAATTATGCTTACAATTTCAAGGGCCGCTTTCGCTACCTCTAAATATAATCAGTAGCGAAAGCGGCCGCACTTTTCAGCCCTACTGTCAACTGTTTTTTCAGAAAAAAAGACCCCTATACCATTTCTGGTATAAGAGTCTTATTGTCGTCGCCCTTAACTTAATGACATTGTGCAGAGATGCGGTGGAGCTTTTTTATTGAGAAATTCAGTTATATAGAAGCATTTATCGATTTGTTATTCATTTTTTAGCGAATATTTACATAATAGTGTTAGAATTAAGTAGGAGTTATCTTATAGTAAAGGTAATAAATTTGGTGGGTGTATTTTGGACATAAAGTGGATCTTTAAATCTATGAGCATAGTTGTTTTTTTCCTGGTAATCTCTATGTGTATCTTTTTGATGCCTGTTTCTGCATCAACAGATTCCCAAGCTACCGAATTTACAATTGGTGTGCCTGTAGACAGATGTCCTATGTTTTACATTGACAGCGATTCCGGTGAAATCGTAGGAATCGGAGTAGATCTCATGAAATCAGCCGCTAAGGAAGCTGGTTTTGAGGTCGTATTCAAAGCCATAAGTGAACCTAATCTTAAAGAAGCTCTTGATAATACTGAGTATGACTTGGTTATGCCCTTTGGCAGTGCTGTTACAAGCGCATCTGGGGACGCAACCATCGTATCAGAAAATCTCATACAAACCCCATTTACCATTGTCAATACTGGTAAACAGTCTATTTCTGACATAAGTGCCATTAGAATCGGAATGTTAAAATCACAGGGCGGGGTCACTGAAACTGTAAAACAGTTATACCCTGGAATAACGATAATCCTTTACGATTCCATGGCTGACTGCATTAAGGCGCTTAGAAAAAACGAAGTAGATGCACTTTTGCATAACTCATATACTTGGAGCTATGTGCTTCAAAAACCATCCTATAAGGATCTTAAAGTACAGCCTTCTGCCATGTTTTCAATGGATTTTCGTGCCGGCACGCTTGATACCGCAGAGGGAAGAAAACGCATTGAACTTATAAATGAAGGAATTACAGCTATTCCTGAAACCAAAAAGCAGGCTATAGCCCTTGATTACACTACTAGAGATCTATATGTGTACTCTTTCTGGGATTACCTGTATCAATATAAGTATTTCCTTATTGTCGGGACTATTCTTTTTATTGCGCTTGTTATTATGATTGTCTTAAGACAGAAATCATATTTCGAAGAACAGAAGGAAAAGATGCGACTAATGGAGGATATCGATCCTCTCACCGGCGTACTTAGTCACAATGGTTTCAGGAAAAAGGTTGAGGAACTCCTTATCAATAACCCAGATACGGCATATACGATATCGTATAACAACATAAAGGACTTCAAGTTTATCAACGACAGCTTTGGATGGAAAGTGGGAGATGAGCTGCTAAAGTTCTGGACAGAGAGAAGTCTTGAAATTCTTACGGATAAAGAGGCCATTGGAAGGTATGATGGAGACCACTTTGTAATTCTTCGCTGCATGGGTGGCAATGAGCAGATTCTTCAGGATGAAAAATATGTTCTAGCCCCTGTCCGTAATTACTTAAAAGATCGCGGCAAAGACTTCATTGTAAGGTTATGCACCGGCATATATGTTCTTATGCCGGATGACTATAAGGATATAAACGTAGATAAGATGCTCGACTATGCCCGTATTGCCGAGAGAAAAGTAAGAGAAACCAAGAAAGAAGGATTTGAGTTTTATAATCCAACGCAGTGGGACAGAGGTAAGCAAAGCGCAGGAATAGTAAGCCGTCTTCCTGCAGCTATTGAGTCAGGGGAAATACAGGTATGGTATCAGCCACAGGTAAACTATAAGACAGGAAAGATAACAGGTGCAGAGGCTCTTTGCCGGTGGAACAGTAAAAAGAATGGGAATATTTCTCCTGGAGAATTTATTCCTATTCTTGAGGAGACAGGGCTCATCTACGATCTTGATTGTCATGTGTGGGACACTGTATGCAAAGACTTAAGACGTTGGAATGAACAGGGTAGAGATATTTGTGTGTCTGTAAACCTTTCAAGACAAGATATTGTAAAGAACCCCGATGTGGCAGAGCATTTTAATACTTTAAAAGAGTTCTATAACCTGTCGTCAAAGCAGCTTCGTATTGAGATAACGGAAAGCGCATATGTTGAGAACTCAGATGTCATCATAAAGACCACCACTAAGCTTCGGGAGGCTGGCTTTGAAGTTGAGATGGACGATTTCGGTAGCGGATACTCATCACTAAATATGTTAAAAGAAGTAGTTTTAGATCGAATTAAGCTTGATCTTCGATTCATCACAGGCTCTGGAGATCAAAAGATGGGGCGGACGATACTTAGCTACATGGTTCAGATGCTCCAAGCTATTGGAACCTCCCTCATTGCAGAGGGCGTGGAGACATTGGAACAGGCAGATTTCCTCGGAAGCCTTGGATGTGAGGAAATGCAGGGGTATTACTTCTACAAGCCCATGCCGGTAGATGAGTTTGAGAAACTTGATGGATTTGAAAAGAAATCAGATTTGAAATAATGTACGAATGGTTTAACAGGCAAAAGTAAAATTGGTGCCCTAACATAGAGTTTAGGGCACCTTTTTTGTGATGGCCATAGGAAGATGACAAACGCAAGGCATCTTCGCATGTTGAGCAGTCCTTTTTATGACCCTTCTGAATTGCTAGGATTATATCATCAGGAAGTAAAGTTTCTTTATAGTTTTTGTTAGAGAAAGGTAGGAAACTGCTATGAAATATGCCGTATTAGACCTCGAAATGTGCATGGTTCCTAAGGGAATCAGGAAATATGGGTATAAATATCGCCAAGAGACTATCCAGATTGGTGCGGTTCTTCTTGATGATAATTATGAAGTCATAGATGAGTTCAATACTTATGTTAAACCTGAATATGGCTGGATTGATGACTTTATTGAGAAGCTGACAGGGATATCTCAGCACGATGTAGCAGATGCTCCTTCTTTTGAGGAAGCTTTGGAGGCATTCCTAGATTGGTTGCCAGCTGACGATGTGAGATGTGTGTCCTGGAGTGATTCAGATCCAAAGCAGATAATACATGAAGCTTTTGCAAAGGGGATAGAGGATGATCGCTTGGATATTATCTTTGCAAACTGGATTGACTGCCAAAAAACATTTGGGCAGAAGATGGATAGGAAGAAGTCTTACAGCCTTGAAGATGCGCTCTTTATTTCAAACATTGCTCCTGAAGGCAGAGCACATAATGGCCTTGTAGACGCGGCTAATACAGCAACTCTTTTTACTAAGCTGGAGACAGAACCAGATTACAGACTTAACGAATGGTACGAGACAGCTAGAAAGGAAGATGTTGATCATCTGAGTTTTTGTATAGGAGATCTGTTTGCTGGGCTAGTATTGGCATGATAGAGCCATACAGGAAATTTATTGTTATTTAGGAATTGTGTTGTCGGTATCATGATACAATTATTGTGATATGTTATGAACTATATTAAATGACTATGGATATAAAAAATATCCTAGTCACGAAGGGTTTCAATATATGAGAGAAACAATCGCATTTGCCCCAGGCCTTAACGGCCAGGAACTGATAAAGAGTCTTGCAATGCACGGCAAGAACTGCATCAATCTGCGCATTTGTAATGCTGGAGAGCTTGCTCGCATAGCCCTAATGCGTTCTGGAATTTCTATTAAAGAGGACTTTATAGATTCTGATGAGGAGACGACTCTTGTTGCCAAGGCTGTAGAGGGTGAGAGCTACTTTGAAAGGCCCTCATACTCAGATATCAAGGAGCTTGCTTCAGCCATAAGGCGTATGAGGAGTCTTGTTTCTGATGCCAATGAAGGCAAGGTAATTGAAGATACCCTCAGTAAAGGCATCTTTACTGGGAAAAATGCAGCTCTGATCAGTGTATATAAGAAATACATGGATCTGTTGGCGTCCCAAAAGGTTGTGGATGCCATTACTCTTGAGCGTAGAGCAGCAATGAACTGTGATCCGATAGATGCCGACTTTATTACGTTGGAGGAATGTCCGCTGACGCCTCTGGATGAAGCTCTTTTGACAAAAGTTTCAAGTGGAAAGTATCAGCAGAAGGATATCTGTAGTCTGTTTGATAAGTCGGATTCTGGGACTAAAATCTCGAGCTTCAAGAATTGTTATGGTGCGCCCAATGAAGTGGAGACCATCATTACAGAGGTTTATGATGGCAAGAAGCTTGATGAATGTACTGTGGCTGTGACAGATGTAGCAACCTATGCGCAGCTTTTCTTTGACTATGCGCTTCTATATGACATCCCCGTGACTTTCGGATGCGGGATTCCTATCGTTAACTCTAACCCGGCAAAGCTCCTGTCTCTGTACTATAACTGGATGACCAGGGGCTTCTTTGGTGCTGCAGCAATCAATGAGATGCTTGGCAGTGCTTCTTTTAACAGATCCAAGTTATATGACATGTTCCCGGAAGCCGGGGAGGGCTTTAGCTGGAGAGTGTTCTACGAGACTCTGGGGAGCCTTAAGCTTACTAATGATAAAAAGACAAATGATGAGAAGATAGCTGCTCTTAAGAACACTACTGATGAGAAAAAGAAGCAGGTGATCCCTTGTCTTGAAGTTGTGGCAAATGAGCTGGCACTTCCGGTGGAAGAGTTTATCTCCAAATATTCCTATATCCGCACTGGAACTGACAAGAACAAAGATGCCCTTCTCATGAGTCTGGATATAGCAGCATCAGCAACCATCTACGGCGAACTTAGTACGATTCATAAGGCGGGGATAGAGCAGGATACTGAAGGTCTGATCCTTTCTATTCTTAAGAATAATGTCTGCTCGCAAAGGAGCGAGGCCGGAAAGATTCATGTGACGAGTATCAGTGGGGCTGTTTCTGCTGTCAGAAAGAATCTGTACATTGCAGGGCTGTCTGCGTCCAAATATCCCGGATCGCCAAGAGAGAATTACCTTCTCCTGGATTCTGACCTTAAGCTCTTTGGTACTGGAGCGGATTTCCTGACTGCTGATGGAAAGATTCTTAGGAAACGAGAGAGCCTTCTTAAGCTGGCAAGTCTTGCTTCGGCTTTGGGTTCAGATATCCATGTGTCATACGCAGGGCTAAATGTTTCTGACCTTAAGCGCGATAACGCATCGTCACTACTCTTTGAACTGTTCCGTCAGGAGCATGGAGCTGATGCTACGGCAAAAGAACTTGAGGCAGTAGTAGAGAAGGTTACTTACTTTGCACCAGCTGTTTCTGTTACCAGAAAAGTTGGTGATGCATACGATAAAGGACTAAAGATTTCAATGGGCACGGATAATTCCGAGGTGGCCCTTAACTTCGGCTGGAACCTTGAAAATGAATATTCACCGACCGCTCTTGATACTTTCTTTAGCTGTCCGAGAAGGTTCCTTCTTAGTTATATTCTTGGTATACCTGAGCCTGAAGATGATGACCCGTTTGAGATCATATCTGCAGCCGAAAGTGGTTCCATGGCCCATGCTCTGATGGAAGAGCTTGGCAATTCCACCATTACCGGTGACGAATTCCAGAAGATGTCCGAAAGCTCTTTTGACAGCTTTATATCTGAGAATCCGCCACTGATCAGCGGTAAGGTTGAAGCTGAAAAAGAACAGTTCCTGGAAATGATGGAGACTGCCTATGAAATGGATCCTCACAGAGAAGTAGTTCTGGAGGAAGAGGACGTGCACTGCGTTCATGAGAGTGGAGTTAAGATTCATGGATTCCCGGACCGTGTCGAAAAACTGGATGACGGCACCTGCCTTATCGTGGACTTTAAGACCGGCCGTAGCGTTAAACACGTTCAGGACGACATCGAGACCTGCCTTCAGGTACTCATATATGCCTACCTTATGGAGAAGAAGGGGCTTAAGATCTCAGGCGGGGAATACAGATATATCCGTTTGGGAGAAACTGTGGCTTGTAAGTATGATGATGAAATGAAGAATGCCCTGCTTGAGAGGCTGAATTCTTTTAAGGAAGCCATGGTTAATGGAGAATTTCCGGTGCCTGATCCAGAGGAGATTAAGGATAAGAACCCTTGCAAGTATTGCAAATATGGCAACATATGCGGCAAGAGCTCCGCAGAAAGCGAGGTGTGATCTATGGGGAATCCTAAGTCAAACCTTGAGATAGATTCTTTATCCAGAAACAGGATCATATCTGAAATAGATACTAATTTCTTTGTTGAAGCCGGCGCAGGATCCGGTAAGACGACTATGCTTGTAAGCCGCATGGTTGCTATGGTTGAGGCTGGTATTGATATTGGCAGGATATGCGCCATTACCTTCACAAAAGCAGCTGCCGGAGAGTTCTACGACAGGTTCCAAAGGGCACTTATTGAGCGCAGTAACCCTGCTTTTGTCTGGAAGGATAAGGGCTTTGCAGGACAGCTTCCGGCTCCGACAGATGAGACCAGGGCAAGGTGTGAAAAAGCTCTTCAGAACATTGATCTGTGCTTCATGGGGACCATTGACTCTTTTTGTGGAATGGTCTTGTCTGAGCATCCTTCTGAGGCCGGCATTCCTTCAGATTCAACGATAGTTTCTGACGTGGATGTTGAGACAATATATAAACAGCAGTATGTGAAGATCTGTGATGGTGAGTACGGAAAAGAGATACAGGACCTGGCCAAGGGCTTCCGCTCAGTCAACAGGTCTGCAGAGGAGGTGTTTGTAAAGGGAATGCAGCTTCTTATGGACAACCGGAACGTGCATTTCAATTACAAAGAGATCACTTCTTTTGACATGGATAAAGAATATGGTAATCAGAGAACCGAGATAATAAGAGCCGTAAAGTGCCTTAAGGATCACCCTGAAGTCATGTATGACGGCAAAAAGGAAAGCAGAGAAGCATGGGCAAAAATTGAATCCATTTATAATGTGCTTAAACGAAAGTGGTCTAATGACTTTACCGGTATACTTAGTGCGCTTAAGGATCTGAAAGATATTCGAACAATTCCTGGTGCAGTTGATGATTTTGGAGCTTCTCTTGGAGGACTCTTTGAACCCGGCGGAGCTAAGGGCAAGTGGCTTGAATGTTCTGTTGGTCAGGAAGAAGGTTTGTTTGTAAAGGCCGGTGAGCTTAAGTACAACATTTCCATGACTTTTTTGAATAGATGCATTCCAATCATTGAGCAGGCTATGCTGGAAAAGGGATGCCTTACCTACTTTGACTATCTCTTTTACCTGAGGAATATGCTCAAGAAGGATGCTGAGAAGGATGGAAAGCTCATCAATTACATCTATGAGCGTCATAGCTATTTCCTGATCGATGAGTTCCAGGACACAAATCCTATGCAGGCGGAAGTGTTCTTTTATCTGACGGCAAAAAAGCCTGTGCCTCAGTGGAGAGACTGCGAGCCCAAGCCGGGATCTCTTTTCATAGTTGGTGACCCCAAGCAGTCCATTTACAGGTTCAGAAGCGCGGATGTTACGTCGTTCCTGAATGTGAAGAAGCTGTTTGAGAAGAATGGCGGTGCGATAGCAATGCTGTCCAGAAACTTCAGGTCTACACGGGCTTTGTGCACGTACTATAACAAGGTCTTTTCTGAGATGCTGCCTGAAGAGACTGATGATCAGAGTAAGTTCGAGGAGATTCCTCTTCCCGAAGAGATAAATGGCGAGTTCCAGGGCATATATTCGTATAAGGCATATACGGGACAGGCGGCCAAGGATAATCCGGATGAGGCAGATCCGGTCAAGATTGCTGACATGATAGAGCGGCTTGTAGGAAGGCCGGAGTATCTCGTATCCACCGATGGTGATGATGCACCGAGGCCTATCAAGTACAGCGATATCATGATCATTACTGGTGCAAAGAAAGGGCTTGCGCCTATTGGTGCTGAACTTAGTTCAAGAGAGATTCCGACTAAGGTTGAGGGTTCTGTTCCCTTCGGAGAGAATGAGGCGCTTCGGGAGATTCTGCTGATCTATACTGCTGTGGCAGATCCTGAGGACAAGATTGCCCTTTATGGCGCGCTGAGCGGTAAGGTTCTGGGAATATCGAAACAAGATATTATGGAGTTCCGATCTAAGGGCGGAGTTCTTGCACTGAATTATGCAAAAGAGCTTTCGGACCAGACGGAAGCCGTGCAGAAGGTAAAAGAGAAGCTGGAGATGCTGAAGGACTTGAGCAGGGAAGCGCAGAGACTGTCGCCGGCAGCTCTTTTCTCCAGAATAATGGATGAATTCAAGGTATATGAGGTGGTGGAAGCTGATAATCTTGAAGTAGTCTATTACACGCTGGAGCTTATCAGGAATGCAGAAAAGTCCGGAGAGGTTGTGACCTTGAAGGACGGAGCAGCTCTTTTGTCTGAGCTGATTGCCGGGGAGTCCGATGAAGAGAGATGCCTTAGCTTAAATGACAGCAAGGACTGTGTTCATATGGCGAATCTTCATAAGGTGAAAGGTCTGGAAGCGCCAATTGTAATACTGGCGGCTTCGTCTGGTAAGTCTTTTGGCTCCACATCCAGGTTTGTTCATGGAGAGAAAGGTTCGGAAGGCTATGTGTTCTCTCTAGGTGAGAAACTTGATAATGGAGGCACCTGGAAATACTTTGAAACTAGTAGCTTTGCTGATGAGAAGGCGGCTGAGGATGCTTCGCTGAAGGCTGAGGGGCAAAGGCTCGTTTATGTTGCAGCAACCAGAGCCCGTAATGTGCTGATCATCTGCAACAGTGTTTACTTAAGAGGCGGGAACGAAGTGCAGGATTGTAAGTGGAAAGACTTGCTTGCTTCAGTAGATGGCGATATCTTCTCGGTTCTGACTGAGCCTACAGAAAAGGGAAAGACGGATGTACAGGTTGCCGACGCTGCGAAGCTCTATGAGGAAGCCCAGGAAGGATGTGCTCTTAATGATAGAGATTCTGAGACCGGCACTTATACTATTGAGAATCCGAGCAGATTGGAGCTGAAATCAAAGCTTGCTGATAAAGATGAGGCCCAGAGTACAGTTGCAGTAGATAATAATGAGGCTTCGAGTACTGATTCGTTAAAGGGCAAAGATGCGAAACCGACTGTTGATGCAGGCTCTCGTGGCGGGATGGCGGCTCTTACTGGAACCATGGTCCACAAACTCATGGAAATGATGGTTTCCACTAGGAATAAGCTTGATGTTTCCGATGCCATTATGGAGATAATCCGAGAGTACAGAACAGCTGAGTTTGAGCCATATGAGAAGGTTATTGCAAAGAGGCTGACGGCTGTAGCAGAACATATGAGATCTGGCGGCTATGCCCAGACAAACGGTCTTCCACAGGATATATTGAATACGCTTATTGGTGCAGATGAAGTATACTGTGAGGTTCCTTTCTGCTATAGGGATGATTCTGATGGACTTGTTATTTGGAACGGAATCATGGACGTAATCTACTCCAAGGATGGCCAGTGGCATATCGTAGATTACAAGACCAATGCTGACGGAAGTGATCTGGATACGAAGTACCAGGCACAGTTATCTGCATATATCAAGGCATTCAAGGAGACAACCGGAGAAGACGCAGATGCTCTGACGTATCATATAGATGTGTGATGAAACCATGAACATAAAAATGCACATGACCATGGCTTATCATTTAAGAGGATGAGACAGTTCTTTTAAAAGAAAGGAGCCAGACATATGTTGACAGATAGTTTTGTTTTGAAGGACAAAGACGGAAATGTTCTTAAGGAAAAGATGATGGTTCAGCACCTCAAAGTGTTCCTCGACGAGAGGGGAATTGGTGAGGACGATGTCTATTACATCAGGTCAGATGTTTCTGGAAATGAGTTTAAAGTCACAGCAAAGACTACTCAGGAAGAGTGGCGTGAGTATGCGGATGGTTGTCTAAGGCTTTTGGACTGATAAAGAGTATTGAATAACTTTGGGAGACTGTCATGATCAAAGTATATGGTACTGAAACAAAAAAGATGTTGAATCTGTTGATATTGGACGTCCTGCGGAGATATTCTGATGCGGAGCATCCCTTGACGCAGCAGGCAATCATCAGGATTCTCAGGTCTGACTATGGAGTTGAGAAGATTGACCGCCGCTCTGTTAAGGCGAATGTCCTGTCTTTAGTGGACATGGGTTATGAGATATCCATGGAAGAGGGTAACGGATATTACCTCATCAGCAGGGAGTTTGAGGATGCTGAACTGCGTCTGCTCATCGATTCTGTGCTTTTTTCCAAGACCATTTCAGATGCCTATGCCAAAAGACTCATCGAAAAGCTGAAGTCCTTCGGCAACATATATTTTGATATGCGTGTTTCTCATGTTAAGCCGACGCCGACCATGAACCGCACTGATAATAAGCAGGTTCTCTACAACGTCAGCGCCATTGACGAGGCAATTGATAATAAGAAAAAAATCTCTTTTCACTACTGTAAGTATGGTCTGGATTTCAAGATGCATGACCTTGGCAGGAACTATGTGGTAAATCCATATCAGATGGTGGCTTCCGCAGGGCATTATTATCTTTTAGGAAACTTCGATAAATACGATGATATCGCTTATTACAGAATCGATAAGATGACAAACGTCATGATCCTTGATGAGAAGGTCAAGCCGCAAAAGGATGTAAACGGCCTGGAAGGGCAGCTTAACCTTTCCAAGCATATGGCAGAACATATCTATATGTTCTGCGGTGAGACGCTGAATGTAACGTTAAAGACCACTCCTAATATGATGGATGTACTTGTAGACTGGTTTGGCAAGGATTTCAAGATCCTAAAAAGCACTGAAGATGATCTGGAAATTATGGTAAGAAGTAATGAGAACGCCATTTTCTGCTGGGCCCTTCAGTACGGACCATACGTGGAAGTATTATCTCCGCCAAGTCTAAGAGAAGAACTGGCAAAAGAGATCAAGAAGATGAGCCAAAAGTACGGTAAGAAAGTTTAATAAGACAGGAGGTATGGCATATGTGGACAGATGAATTTAGGCTGATTGATAATGAAGGTAATGAGAGATCGAAGAAACAAATATTTGGACATATATGGAGTGCATTTAATGAGATTAAGAGCACTGAGGAGATAACATACCCATGGAAGGTAACCTCTGAAATAGCTAAGGATGATTTTATTATTGATGAGAATACCACACAACAGGACTGGCGAGATTATGCTGAATGGTGTGCGAGACTGCAATGATATGCCTTGCGTGTCGGAGTAACACCACCAATAAAATCAAGTATTAAGTGACCTGGAAGAGCCTCGAATGGGGCTCTTTTTAATGTGCAAATTTTTGTACCATCCGTCTGATACTATGAAGGTGAAAAGAAGGAAAAGCGTGATTCAGACGGAGGTACAAGGATGAATTTTTATAGTGCCATTGTGACTTATAAGGCTATGAGCCTTCCATTTGGCTGTGATGAGGATCGCAAGCTTACTTATACGCCATCTAGCGAAGAAGAAAAACGAAGCTTTAATACTAAGCTCAGGAATATGAACGGAATCTTCAGTAACAAAGATGGGCACGAAGATCCGTTTTCTCTTTTGGTGTACTCGGCAAGAGCTGAGGAATTGAAGGTCGTCTTTTCTGTGGATCTTAATAAGTATTCAATGAAGAATTTTAAGAAGAAGATCACTGGCTATCTGACAGAGCACTTTGATGTTGATGATATTTCTTTTTCCGAAGTCAGGGAGATAACCGTTCATGAGTTTAATATTATGATCAACAAGGCGCCTTTTTATGAGCTGTTGAACAGTTCCTATGACACCATTTCAGAATTGGGGACTGATTACTTCAATGAAAGAGCCTTCAGTATAAAAGAAAAGCTGATGGATGGGAAGAAATGGAACCTTTCAAAAGCGAAAGAGGAAGCCACCAAGATACTGGCAGATAAGTCGTTGGTCGAAGAGATTGAGAGAATTTATTCTGACAGGAATGAAAAGAAATATTACGGAAACCCGGTGCACTACAAGGTTTCAGCGTCAAATATGGATTCAGCTAATGGTATGGTTGATGTTCTGGTCAACGCTTTGAGATCCAACAACAGACTTCTGGGAAACAGAGTGAATAAGATCTATGAGATTACAGAGGGCTGCTACGACGAAGATGAGTTTGTTCACACCGTTGATCATGCTCAAGGTGGAGTCGTTGTGATAGATATGTCCGGCACTGAGGAAGACCATGGAAGTTATGCATCTGCATATCATGAAGTCATACATTTTTTTGACAAGCAGATTGAGAAGTATCAGGTAAACACCCTGTTTATCTTTGTTGAGCTCACTGAAAATCCAGGGTTTTCAAAGGCTCTAATGAGTACAATCCAGGAAGATGTTGATATAGTTGAGCTAAGAGAAGGAACGGTAAATCGCGACCTTGCTGCTGATTTTATTAAGAAACAGATGAAGGAAAAGGGAATGAAGGTCACTGATGCTGATATTGACGTAGCGCTGCCTGATAAGCAGCTCTTTTCCGTAGGAGAGGCATACTCAACAATCAACAAGATTTATAAGGATAGTCTCAAGAAGATGCATTACCTGGCTTATGAAAAGGTCAACTACTATGACGTCAAGGAGAAGAAGTGCGAGATTGAGCCATATAAAGAGCTTATGGGCATGATTGGCCTCACAGAGGTCAAGAAGACTGTTAATGATATTTTGAATTCAGCAAAGGTCAGAAAGATTAGAAGCGAGATGGGAATGGACAACTACAAGCCTTCTATGCACATGATCTTTACCGGAAATCCGGGCACTGCTAAGACGACGGTTGCCAGGCTGCTGGCAGACATCTTATATAAGGAAGAAGTGATGGATGGAAATAGATTCGTTGAGTGTGGACGTGCGGACCTTGTTGGAAAGTATGTAGGCTGGACGGCCAAGACCGTGAGGGCTAAGTTCAGGGAGGCTAAGGGAGGCATTCTTTTCATCGATGAGGCTTATGCATTGGTAGATGACAGCAACAGCTTTGGGGACGAGGCTATAAATACCATTGTCCAAGAGATGGAGAATCATAGGGATGATGTAATCGTGATTTTTGCTGGATATCCTGAGAAGATGAAAGCTTTCCTGGATAAGAATGAAGGCCTGAGAAGCAGAATAGCGTTTCATATCGATTTCCCAGATTATAAGGCGGAGGAACTGGGCCAGATTCTGGACCTTATGGCTGGTAAGAAGGGATATTCTCTTGCGGATGGTGCATCAGATAAGTGCATGGAGATATTCCGTAATGCATCCCAGAAGAAGGAATTTGGTAATGGCAGGTTTGTAAGGACACTTCTTGAGCAGACAGAGATGGCTCAGGCTGGAAGAATAATGGCGGAGAATGCAGGAAAGACGATCGACAGAGAAGCGCTCAAGGTGTTGAAGGCAGAGGACTTTGAGGTCAATGCCGGAAAGGTGGGGAAAGACGAGAAGAAGATAGGGTTTGGAGTATAAAGGAGGGAACTGCGATGGTTGATAAGGAATTTACTAGACCTTTGCGTAAAGAGCTTTATAAAAGGCTGCCACAAAGCAGCGAATATGTACCTTCAAGGCGCATAGAAGGAGCTTTAGAAGTAAGTGAAGACACTGTTGCACACGAGTTTGGGACAATAATTGTTGACTCTGAAGTGGGCAATGATGCTGCTGGACTGATCTGCGATGCATTATACGCTTTTTTATCAACTGATAAGTTTTTTAAGAAAACAAAATACCGCCTTTTTATTTGGTCGAAGAAAGAGCTTGTGTTAGTCAAAGCAATCAGATCAGCTGTTTCTGTTTCAGTGAAGGGGCTTAGAACTAATTTGGACAGTATGGCTATTGAAGAAGCTGAAAGCGGAGACGGCATCAATTTTGCTGAAATATATAAGCCTCATAAAAAGGCTGGGCAAGCGTTCTTGATTACGACAGAAGATAAAGTCAATGAACTTGCGCAGACTGGAGGCCTAATAATAAATAATCTGGTTATTCTATATCCTGGAAAAGATGAAAGTGTGCAAAAGATTTGTGGAAGAAGAATTCCGTGTATTCCAATGGATGTATAATTTGTATGATTTGCTCGAAAAGCCCTGAAGCTAAAAATATAAGTTTGTGTTATCATATACCTATCATTTTAGGGGAGTAAAAAGAGTTTTGAGCAGTTGTATTATCTATTATTCCAAGCACCATGAGAATACAAAGAAGCTTGTTGATGCCATTAAGGCAGAACATCCAGAGGTTGATCTTATTGATGTGACGCAGAAGCGCGAGCAGGATCTTCATGGATATGATGTGATTGGTTTTGCCAGCGGTATTTACTATGGAGAGTTCGCTGAGCAGGTTTTAAACTTCGCCCGGGTAAACCTTCCACCACAGAAAAAGGTCTTTTTCATGGCCACTTGTGGGAATCCGATGAAGAGCTATTTCAAGGGAATAAGCAAAATCGCGGCTGATAAGCAGTGTGTGGAGGTTGGAAAGTATCTTTGTAAGGGATTTGATACCTTTGGACCATTCAAGCTGGTAGGTGGAATTCAGAAGGGACATCCTACTGATGAGGAGATGAAGAGCGCTGTAGAGTTTTACAATAGTATTGTTTAATAGAGAGCATAAGTGTGGGCGGTGCGTGTGAACGTACCGCCCATTGTTAGTTAGATCTGGTGGTCTATTACCCACTTTAAAAGATCTTCATATTCTTTTTTACTTGCTGCGATATCGAGGATTATCTCATAAAGCTCTTTCTGCGTGTATTGGAGCTCAATTCCGTTAAGTGCCAGGAAAACGAGCATGGTATGAGCGCCAATTCTTTTGTTTCCATCTTCCATGCAGTGGTTCTTGATGAGCCCATATCCTAATCGGGCAGCTTTTTCCTGGATGGTAGGGTACAGCTCTTTTCCATCAAAGGTCTGAAATGGATTTTCGAGAGCTGAGTCCAAGAGGTCATAATTCAAGACCTTGTCACTGCCTCCAGTCTGCTCGACGAGCTGCTTGTGCATCATGAGTATCTGTTTCTGAGTAAGCCTTTTCACTTTGCCAGCACCTCATAAGCTTCTTTGTTTTGTGCCATAAGTTTCTGAGATATGGCAAGAACATCTTCGTCAGAGGCTTCGCTATTCTCATCTGTCTTCCTTATGTCTGTAATGAGGAAGCAAGGAGTATTATTCTTGAGAATAAGCGCTGCGCCTTTCTCTTCAACAAGTTTAGCTACTTTTGAAAAATTACGATTGGCTTCTGTGATGGAAACCATGATACTTGTATCTACTGTCATGGGGAGTACCTCTCTTTCTATGATTAAATTATATATAAATAGTAGGTATAATTCAACCTACTATTATTTGACAATGCTTCGAATATGTTCAATACAAACATTAAGCCGTAGCTCTTCTAAAGGGCTACGGCGTTGTTTTAGGGAGGAGCCACCTGAAGGGGGATTCAAGTGGCGTGTGTTATGAAAAAGTTGTTTTCTTATGAGGGGGTCAAGAGGTTTTGTTCCTCTTGATGTATTTATCTTATAGCTTATACTTAAAACCAGATTAAAAATCATATTAACAATTTGTAAAGAAGGAAAATAGATGAGGTTTAAGAGTATTTTATGCGTATTTGCTACGGTGTTGATGGTTTCAGCCTGTGGCAATACAAATGTTTCAAATGATAATGAGGCTGCTGATTCAGAGTCTGCCCAGTCAGAAGTTAGCGAGGCAAATGAAGAGGGAAGCCAGCGAGGCACCTGAAAATTCAGTTTCAACTGAGGTGTCCGATGATGAGTTAAAGGAGTTTACAGCTCTTTTCAATACAGCAGAGTACAACGGCTTTCTGACGGAATCCTTCAACTCGCCGGAAGAAATTAACTGGGATAGTGTCCTGGAGTTCGGCGCAGGCCTGCCTGTAGAGGGTATTAGCGAGGAAGAGATTAGCGATTATTTGGAAGTAACCAACCAGGATGAACTTTATGGAGATCTTTTTGTAATAAGGAAGAAAGACTTTGAGGACTATGTAGTTACGCACACTGGATTGAGCAGTATTCCGACAGCTGCGCTTACATGGGATTATGTTGATAAACATGACTCGTATTATAAGACTCACTGGGCAGCCTATCAGTCCACCTACACATGTGTATCCGGAGAAAAGAACGGCGACCACTATACGCTGAGGTTCAGGGTTAATTCCGAGGACCTTCCGGGATCTAATGCGGGAAAAAACTATGGCAAATGGGCTGACAGAGTTCTCACGCTTACAAAAACCGATGAAAATGCGATGGTAGAGTCAAATGCTATCCAGTGGGATGATTATTCCGATGAGGAGCAGTCCTTTGAAGTAGAACTTCCGCAGATCGATGGCCCCGTGCGATTTATTACATACTCTGCAAACCCTGATGAATCGGACATTACTCTGGTCAAAGATGGAAAGTATCTGATGGATCTATATACCTCGGTCTATACGGATGATGGCAATGGTTATTTGAACAAGATCCTTGCAATCGGGTTTCTGGATCTAAACTGTGATGGCATGAAGGATGTTGCCATCGTGGGGAACTCAGATTTTGGCAAGCATGTACTGCTATATGAGGCTGTAGCTACAAAGTACTTATTTGAGTACTTCGCAGATCTGGATGAAGCTAAGATGTCGGAGATTGGGGCAGAGTTCACTATACCAAGCCTTAAGGCAGCACTTCTTGGGGGTAATTCCGATGGTACTTTTGCAAGTTATAAGGAGCTATACGCTCAGCTTGCAAAGGTCTACCATGTAGCACGAGACGGTTACAAGTATGACCTTATTTATGCAGATGATGACGATATTCCCGAGCTTGTAATCGATGTTCCTGGTTATGGGGCATCTCTTTATGCTTACGAGAATAGAAAGGCGCATTGCCTGATGAATGATTGGGCCTATGGGGCCATGGGCAATGCGGGATATTCGTACATCCCTGGAACAGGAATTTATTACAACGGAAATGCTGATCATGCCGGTGCTATATACTATGAGTCATACATGTCCAAGCGTGAAGAGGGAGAGCTTGCCACAGATTATTGGGTAAAGCACATTAACTTTAATGATCTTGATGGCGATGGCTGGCCTTCAGAAGAGGAATTAGAAGCTTCCGGGGAATACGTCGGATCTTCAGAGTATTATAACGAAACGGACAAAGAAATGACCGAAAATGAGATAAAAGCAGTAATTGATATCTATGACAGTTATGAGATGAAGGAAATTAGCGGCGTTATGGAGTATGAGGAATTGCTTTCTGCTCTTGGAAAATGATATATTTTAGCATTAAAATGCCGGTCTCCAAGCTAATGATGGAGACTGGCACGATTTTTCTGTATTCAGTTTAGCGTGATTTCACAGGAATGAGCACGAGATCCTTTGTTCCGAAGAACAGGCTGTTTCTGATCATGCCAATCCTATAAAGATTTAATACGTGGAACATCGCGCAGAATATTGCCATCGGGCCAAAAGAGCTGATGAGTTCTTCTACTGTGGGCGGATACCCGCGATGTCTGGTGTAATTTCCAACGTATTCAGCGATTCTCGCTTCTAATCTACCCATAAATCTAAATCCCCCGTAGTTTTATGACGTTGTTTTTATGATACGCTTGCATTGTTTCCAGATTGTGGTTAAAAGATAAAAACATTATAAACAAAGTCAAGACGTTATTTCTTTTTCCCCGGATGATAAAATAAAAAGGAATCTATTGGTGGGGGAGAGTAACGATGAATCAGATTGATAAAGAAGTAAACTTGATCAGTTCAGATTGCCAGTTTGACGGCATGGAGGCAAAAGAAATTGCTATGCCTGATTATGATGACCAGCCATATGGCGATGATAACGTATTGGTTAGGGCATCAAAAAGAAGAGCGTTTCTGGCATCAGCATCGAGGTTTTAACTAAGAAGCAAATGATTATTGTTATACCGGAGAGCATCGTGGCTCTCCGGTGTTTTTATTTGTGAGCATATTTAGGATGTTCTATCACTGTTAGTGTGTTAAATAGTAAGCTCTGTCTTAATATGTGTGATCTGCTGTTCCGATAGGCCGGTCAAGTAAACGCCAACTATATCATGGTCTTTAGACAGCGCAAAAATGAGATGACCTGATTTGATATACCTTTCAGCAAAGACATCAGATATTTTCAGTGCTGCACCATTGTTGTAGACTTTTAAAACAAAGGTTTTGCATTCACAGGAATCAGGACCATCGATGCAGATGAGTCCTTCTTCACAGGGCGGACAATCTAGCTGTTCATCTATTATTTCATAATGATTGCACAGGGTAAGTGTAAAGCGCTTTAACGCATGTGTCTTTGGGTGGACAGATAGCTCAAACATATCGGAGTCTTGGAAGTTGAACTCCATAAAGTGATTATTTAATTCTTCAGAAGAAAACTCAATAATAGCAGGAAAGTATTCTTCACAAATAAATGTAGATTGAGCCTTCTTAGTAGTATCGATTCTAAAATTCATTGCTGGACCTCCTAATTTGATAAGCCTGTGAATTTAGCGTGTTTTATAACAGAGTTGTCACCTGGCTTTCGAGGCTTTGAGAAAATAAATTCCCAGTTACCAGAATATATCTTTTTCTCATATGCAACTCCGTTTTTAACAGATGACCCAAGAGCACGCCAGTAGTCATATAGAATAAACTGGGTATAAAGCTTGGGATTCGTGGTCTTTAGTTTTGGATTGTCTTTTATAGAGAGAAGCGCTTCGTGCATATGCTTTGTGGCGTTGTTATGTGTCCACATTTCTCCTTGTGGTGTATCCACATTAAATGAGCGAGGAAGATCTGTTCCGCCATAATTATCTTGTGTCGGGTGAATGTGCTCCCAGACAATTGAAGTGTTCCAGTTTTTTGCACCTGTCGTTCCCTGAAAATGACCGCTGATAGACTTACTCATCACTTTTCCTCCTTGCGAATGCTTCGCTAGTCTTGCTTGGAAAAGCAATAATTGTAATTCCTTGTTTATTAAGCGTTTCAAAGAACGGGTAATTAGCTGAGCCATAGACTATAATAGTACTAGGAGCTATGGCTTCGACCATTTTGTTAAGCCCCATTTCAAAGGTGGCTCTAACAGAC
The DNA here is from genome assembly GCF_000420945.1 of Butyrivibrio sp. VCB2006. Lineage (GTDB taxonomy): Bacteria > Bacillota > Clostridia > Lachnospirales > Lachnospiraceae > Butyrivibrio. Next base: position 153,719 of record NZ_ATVX01000009.1, on the reverse strand, counting down.
AGAGACTTAAGATTGCTGGCTACAGTACCAATAGCGACAGTGCTGTGTTTTGGAATTCCATCGAAACAATAACTCCAGGTTTCTTCTGTGCCCCAACGGACATTGTTGATTACTGGTATTCCCTGTTGAGAAATCCAATATCCCAAAGCACGCATGCGATAAGTGTTGTATCTTTTAATGGGGTCAGGAAAATCAGCATTTGTTGAAAAGTCAGGAGTGATAATTCCAGAGAAATGGCTGATTATTTCCAAGGCCTTGTCAGGATACGTCCATATGCTACTTTGTTTGCCATCAAACTTCTGATCGTCGATGTAGAAATGAATAAAAGCATCGTACATAAATGATGGATTTCCTTTTTTCATTTCTTTTTTGCACAGGGCTTTGGCATCCTCGTATGAAATTAATTGTACTGGTGGTTTTTGTGCTGTGCAAGGACAGGTTGGGATATCAGACATGAAAGAGAACGTTGCTTCTTTTACCATAAAAGCGTTCCACATGTCAAAACATCCATTTCGTGGAGATTGGTTAGTGCTCTCAATATTCAGTTGTTCTTTTTTTATTTCCATACGTTGTCACCTCCTTGGAAACTTTTGCAGCAATTTGCTTGCTATACCTGAATTATGGATGACGGCAACTAAGTAAAAAATTGCTCTAGAAGATCAAGGTATATGTATTGATAAAGAGATATGAGAAGAGCAAGATGCTTTGATCATCGTAAAAATGAATTTAACGATAGTTAAACATCTTATACGATGGATAAAGAGTGGTATAATTAACGTTATAGATTGGAGGATAAATATAGGGAAGATGAATGAATTTGAAATAATGATTGGGAAAAACATAAAAGAAGTAAGAACACAGAAAGGACTCTCACAAGAAGTATTGGCAAAGAAATGCGGATTTTCTAATACTACGCTCAGCTCGTATGAGAATTCCAGAAAGATTCCAAGTTTGACAACAATAGCTACTATTGCAAAGCAGCTTGGAGTATCTATTGAACGATTGTATTACGGCGATGAGAATAGTGCTTTTATTATTTCTGAGCCTGATGAAGGCAAAAAAATAGTAAATGCAGTATATTTTTTGTGGAAAGCAAGAGTGATTTTCTACTACGAAAACTATATTCCTGGAATGTATTCGACAGATTTTTCCAAAGGCGATGATAAGGCGGGAATATTCCTACAACTGGTAAGGCATACAACCCCTATAAAGAGGTTAATTAATTCTCTTAATGAGTTTCAACGCAATTTAGGGACATATCCGGAGCCTGAGAAATATTTGGAGATGCTCTTTTCGTCAGTAGCTGCCGAGATAAATCTTGAGATTAAAAATGAAAAAGCAGCGGAAGAACAGCAAAGAGCCAAACAGAAAGCGGCTGCAGAGAAGCAAGCAACGATTAACGCGACTAAGAAGGCTCTCAAGCACTCTGGAAACTGAACGATAATAGGAAAACAGAAAAATGGGTCTAACAGAGATCAGTAAATATATAGCGCTTATACTCAGGCACAAGCCTGAAGCAATAGGAATTACACTTGATGAACACGGCTGGGCAAATGTCGACGAGCTCATAGTGGGTATTTCAAAGGATCATGATTTCAACATGGAAATGCTTGAAGAGATTGTCAGAACTGACAACAAGCAGAGATACTCTTTTAATGAAGATAAAACTCTGATCAGGGCTAACCAGGGACATTCCATCCCAGTAGATGTAGAGCTTGAGAAAGCAACTCCACCGGACATCTTATATCATGGTAGTGCAGTAAAATTTGAGGAATCCATAGATAGAGAAGGCCTTATTCCGAAATCCAGGCTGTATGTGCATCTTTCTAAAGACTATGACACTGCTGTCACTGTTGGCTCTCGCCATGGCAAGCCTGTCATCTATAAGGTCAAAGCGGGAGAGATGACAAAAGATGGTTATGAATTCTTCCTGTCAGCAAATAAAGTCTGGCTGACAAAAAGTGTACCGGTGAAGTATCTTGAAAAGATCTGAGTAAGGGGAAAGGCTGATATGGGGATTAAGACAGAGGATATGGTAAAAAATCTACCGCCGAAAGAAATGACTGAAGGCGTAGATTGGATGGGGGTTCTGGATTCATTTGATCCAGCTGCTTTGAGCGAGCATTATTTGAATGAGTGCGCAAGACGTAATCCTTATTATACCTGCTATGGATGGGATACTCCGGCGATGCCTGTAGAGGAGAGAATTCAACACTCCGAATATCATGCCAGGTTCGATCGCCAGGACCTTGAAATGTATGTAGAGCGGATAAAGGCTGAAGGTCTTACCCCTTCTCTTTATAAAAATGCCAGAATGACCCTGATAAAAGCTATTGGTTCTAAAGGTGCTCATTTTTACAATCAAAAAGAGTATGAAGCACTGGGCGAGTTTGGCCACAAAAAGCAGGAGAAGGAATACAAACAGTTCGATGAGGAATGGAAGAGGCGGCTGGCAAAAAAGGAAGAAGAGGAAGATGAGCCGTATCTGTATGACTATGTAGCCTCTGTCCACGAGAAGATTGTACGTATCAGGAAGGGGATTAAAGCGTCAGATGGCAAGCCTATGACACAGAGGGATTTTGCCAAGTTCCTCGAATATCCGATTAACAAATATACAGAGGCTGAGAAGGTAGAAAAATGGTATTCCCGAAGCGAAGAAGAGGAGTCGCCTGTGGAAGATCTGCTTCTGGAGCGGCTGATCTTCAGATGCCATGCCAATCCTTATTGGTTGTACGATTCTGAGTGTGAATCAACTTATGGAAACGAAGATCCTAATGCTGATGCTGTGCTTGATGGAGATGAGCCCTGCATTTATGCAACTCCCGATGTGATCCTTCGCTGGATTAAGGAAGGCAAGCCCCGAGATACTGTTTGGATAGATGGAATCACATAAAGTGGTTTTACGCCTGATAGGAGCGCGATGAAGAATTTACCTGCAACTACTACAAAATCTGAGATCAAAATAAAAGAGAATCCCAAGGCTGAAGCTATTAAGAAAGCTCCAGACGAAGTCATTGCCATGGCAATACGGGATGCTATGTTAAAGGAGAAGGAAAAGAAATGAAAACAATCATTGTCTATTATTCACTTGAGGGAAATACTGAATCTGTTGCAAATACTATTTCAAGCAAGCTTTCTGCAGATGTATTAAAGCTTGTTCCAAAGAAAGCCTATTCAGATAAAGGCTTTTCAAAGTTCTTTTGGGGTGGCAAGAGCGCTGTAATGGCAGAGACACCTGAACTTGAGCCATATAATGTAGACCTTTCAGAATATGATCAGGTAGTAATTGGATTCCCTGTATGGGCTGGAACCTTTACTCCGCCTATCAGGACTTTTGTAAAAGAGAACAAGGCAGCACTTAGCGGAAAGAGAATATCTGCTTTTGCATGCCAGAGCGGAGCCGGTGCTGAAAAAGCTTTTGCAAAACTTCGAGACTTCATCGGAATAGATGAGTTCTATGCCAACATCATTCTTATCGATCCTAAGACTAAACCATCAGAGCAAAATGACCTTACCATTAACACATTTTGCAAGAAGCTTCAAAACAATTAAAAATCGTTAAAAGATTTTGGCTTTCAGGGTGGAATTATTCACTTTTGAATTCTGAAAACGCAATACAGAGCTTTTTGAAAAGATATTTATTTTGAGGTGTTCAATACCTATGTTTGAAATAGATATAAACAAATATAGAAAATATGCTACTGCAAGCGGAACTTATGAGTATGATGGCAGGGAATATATATTAGAGTTTCCGGTGAACCCAGAAACATACAGAAGACCGTTTTGGCCATCATTCTGGGACAAGTTTGATGCAAAGCGGGTTTTCATAGACATTTATTATCTGGATGAGCATGCTAACTGGGCGGATGCAGAAAAAAAGGCGGAAGCTTACTTACAGGATCATCTTGATGAATTGCTGGAAAAAAGCGCAACAAGGATATACGAAGATTATTCTTCCAAGGGGTTTACAAGCTACTATAAGGATTATAGAGGCATCTGGAGATACGATAGAGAGGATAAAGGGCCAAGGATATACTGGCGCCTTACGGATGACAATTATCAGGAAAGGTATATGTCACTACGAAGGAAACTGTCAGTACCCGGAGGCAGGAGGCGCTATATGTTTTCAAAGTTCCTTAAGGTCATTATTGACGACCTTAATGTAACAGACTTTGATACTGCGCTTGAGATGTTTGAGCATGACCCGGACCGGTTTTCATTTCCTCCTGTCGATACGACCTATTTTGCAGGCTATGATATGAATGATCCGATCATTACGATATCTAAGCCTGATATTGTAAGGCAGACAGGCAACAAAAACACCAAGACCTTTGACTTTATAAATGTTGAGATCCTATTAAGGAGTACCCTCACATTTACTGACTTTGATGAGTTTATCAGGGAAAACCTTTACGACTTCAACAAGAGAGTTCTTGAAGCAATAGGCGAAGACAGGCGGTACCAGCGTTTTGGAGTGCCAACAGAATTTCTGTCTCTTTACAGCATTTCAAAGCATGCAAGAACCGGGCTGAGGTTCAGCTATGAGATAAAACGTATCTGAGTGGAGGGCGTAGGAACATCTGTTCGTATGCGTATAATTTAAGTTATATTTGAAAGTGCGGCTGCCAGATGGTAGAATATAGGTATAGACGTTTAAATCGAGGTATTTATCATGGAAAAGCCAGTTGCCAAGACCAATTCAGAAAAGCTGTATGCTGTATTAGCGGAGCTCCCGGAGTTCACCAACAATTTCTTTTACTTTGGATCTGCCAACAGATCTGTACTTACAAAGTTGAATTATGCGCTGGATCTTAAGTATTTCTTTGAGTATGCAGTCAATTTCTATAGTTACTTCCCTGATAAATCGGTAAAAGAGCTATCACTAGATGATCTTAAGATGATCACAGCTGTGGATATAGATAACTTTGTAAGCTGGATGACTGAAAACCAGCATCTCAAAGACAAAACTCTGGCCAGACGCAGGACTTCTATATCTGTGCTTTTTGAGTATCTTATTAATACGGAAAGAAAGCTCGAATATAATCCGGTTTCAGGTTCATCATCAATTAATATTGATCTGCCGGAGACTGTAACATATCTGACCTTTGATGAGCAGAACGTACTTCTGGATTGCATTAAGAATGGAACCGGTCTGACCCCAAAACAACAGGCTTATCATGAAAAATATAAAGAACGTGACCTGGCGATTGTATTTCTTTTCCTCGATACCGGACTTAGAGTTTCCGAGCTGCAGGCTCTTGATGTGGATGACGTGGTGATCTTCGAGAATCCTTATCACCCAGAGAAAAACGAGTGCTATGTTAATGCCCTTAGAAAAGGTCACAAAAGAAGCAACAACACCAGTAAGGTTTATTTTTCCGATGAATCCAAAGATTATCTTAGGGCATACCTGGATTCACGTGAGATAAAAGGTGAGAAGTTCAAGGAAGGCACTCCTCTCTTTATTACTCTGGAGGGCACTAGGCTCTCCATCCGTGAGATTCAGCAGATGCTGAAAAAGTACGTCAAAGCATCCCTGAACCGCAGCGATATCAGCGTTCACAAGCTCCGCTCCAGCTTCGCCATGGAGTTTTATAAGCATGAAAAAAATATCCTGGTCCTTCAGCAGCGCATGGGCCATAAGTCTATGGCTGCTACAAACATCTATGCCAGAGCCAGCGACAAAGAAGAAGCGGTTAAAGAGTCGAGGAACTGGAGGAACAAATAAGAATTAGTTAGCCAGTCCGGAATTATATACCTTTATGATATGCTCTATTCTTCGTCGTTCTTTCTTACTAATTCCGTCTGGATATTCTCCGGTTTTAATAACATTATCAATCATGTGGATAAATTCATATGAATAATGATTATTTATATCAATCATGAATTTAACAAAATCACTTGCTTCTTCTAAAACCAAAATCGTACCTCCCCAATTATTAAGCGCCACATCAGCAATATACTAAATTCTTAGGCAATCTTGAGATTGCTTTTAAAGATTATTGAATGTCTAACGAAACCTGTTTTCGACTAACTCTTGAATCAACAAAATCCGCAGCAATGATTGTAACATAGCACACGTCTTCCAGACTGTCGTCATAGCTTACACCGAAAATAATATCATTATCTTCACCGGAAAAGCTTCTTATAGATTCACAGATATCTGACGCGTCTGTAAGTGTTATGTCACCAAACACCGCACAAATCCACCTTGTTGCTGTACGGATATCCGGAGCATGAGAACATGAATCCAAAGCCATGCGCACTGCATCATCGGCCTTATTATCACCGACTCCATAACCATTTCCTATTTGAATAATGCCCGCTTTTCTTAGGAAATTACGGAAATCCTCAATGTCGATGTTTATCACATTTGGAACATTCATCATGAGAACAATCTGCTGTATCGATCCAATTATGGTCCTCTCGGCAGAATACTTTTTGCTTATGCATTGTTTCCTGGAATAATACTCTACTGTTTTATCCCTATAAAAAATGTTCAGAGCATCAATACCACAAGAAATAGCTTCAGTACAAGCTCTGTCCTCATCTTTATTTGGAAAAAAAGATTTTGTTCCCATACCCAATACAAGAATACCCTTTTCTTTGGCGCTTGCAGCAATATATGCCAGTCCCTCATTATCTTCGGCGGAATCAAAAACGATAATAATCATTTCTGCCCCATTGAAATTATCAGGGTTCCACATCTGATTTAGTCTAAGAACAATCTTCCCAGAATTTACAAAAACAGTGTCAACGTCGACTAGATCATCCTGTTGTATCTTATCTGTTATCTTCTTACCTACTTCCCCAAAACCAACCACTAATATTTTAGTGGTCGTAAAACCCACGTCTAATATCATCGCATTCTCCCTGATTATAATAGATTCCCATGAATACATATTACAAAACGGAAAAGACATATTATGTCCAGCCTTAGAAGTCACAATTTATGTCGTGCCTAAAGCAGAACTCTCTTATCCACTGCCACTCTTCTTCTGAGCACTCAGTATTAAATCTGTGATAGGCTTGAGTAAGCTCTTGTTCATAGATTTCAAGAGTAATGAAGGGCTCATATATGTTCTCTTCTCTTCTTAGGAACATAATGGTTGTATCATTTTCGATATAAGCCTCAAGATAGGTCATGAGGCAATTACTCATGTAGATAGATTCTTTGCAAAAATCATTTATTGTCTGAGGATACCGGATAACATAGCCATCATAGCGTTCCTGCCATTTGTAATCTCTTTTTCTATTAGACCTTCGAATATCCTTATCCAGGTCCTTTCTATAAGAAGTCAGATAATGAAGAAGTTCTGAAATCTTTGAAGGATCCAACTTGGGCAGATATGCTGTGTAGAATGGATCAACCTTTACAAGCGCTTTAGCTCTTTCATTAAGCGTTTTCTGCGCTGTCTCAGAATACATAAATCTCAAAAACTGTGCATGGATCCAGATGTTGGTAAGCTTTGGCTTCTTCGATAAGAATAGCCTATATATTTCTGGATTAGTCAGATTTCCTTTTTTCAGTCGCAAAAGATACTCGCATTGGGCATCGTTTAAAGGATCTTTGAAGATATCAGGATACTGGTTATTCAACTGTTTTAGATATTCCCGGTATTCTTTGTTTGCCAGTAACTCGGCGCCGTACTCAGTATTCACTGCTCTGATGACTCGCATGGGAACATGATCATAGATTTCCGATGGATTAGTCGCCAAAAGATTGATTTCATGGGCTTCGGGAACTCTCACGGCCAACTCATCAACGCCGGACTTATACAGAAGCTCTTTGATTGTGTTCTGAGTCATGCAGTGGTGGATATGATCTAAAAGACGCATCTCGTGAGTGTAATATCTTTTTAAGTGCCACTGCGGGTGTGCTTCTGAATAGTACTTGTATATATGATCAAAGTCGGCAGAGCTAAAGCGCAGTGGATACTCACTTTTCAGGCATTTCTTCTCAAACTGTTCCTCTTCTTCTGGACTCCAAGATAATCCTTCATGAAATGTAAATCTAGAGACATTAAATATCTTGTCTTCTGGATCAATTATCTCCACAAGAAACAGGTCAATGTAAGGTTCTATCGTTATAAACGTAAGCAGTGCTACTCTCTCATTGATTCTTCTTGCTTCTGCAGTGGCTTTCAGGATATCTTGTTCACTCAATTTTGGAGCGATCCAGGTGTTTTCTCTTGATAGTACATCTAACATACTCTTTTCCTCATGCCACAAAACGCTCATTTAAGTCTATATGTATTAGTTTTATTGTCAAAATAGACACTTTTGTAAGATTCATCTCGAACAATCTGGTTTGCATAGAAAGCTTTAATATCATCCAAATCACGCTGTATTGTGCGTTTACTAACCTGGAATTCAGTTGCAAGTGATTGAAGATTAATCTGTTTCCCGCTCCTCAGATACTCGTTTATACATAATAGTCTCGCGGCTTTTTCTGTTGACTTTGGCATGATTAAACTCCTCTTTTTATACTAAAATTCTTCGTCCTACCCAAAACTTTTTCCAAAAATCATCTACTTGCGACGACTCACGCAGCCCTGTTTTGCACCACAAAGCAAAATGTTCACAATTGTTGAATGCCAGGCTGTATTCATCCTCTCCAAGTCGAATATAGGCACGATCTACAGTTTCTTTTGCAGAATACAGATGATATCCTTTCAGATGCCTTAGCATCGCCTTGAGCTCTGGAAAAATTTGAAAGGTACTGCGGAAGTTAAGGGTTCCATTTTGTGAAAAGAGATTTATGCTTTTATGGATAGGATCGGAGCCATCCTCAGGAAAACTCAAAACTTCATAACAAGTATCTGGTCCGAGAAATTCTGAAAAGTCAGCCTTATGAATAGTACATATCCATCTGCTTTTATCATCCGCTGTAGTATCCATTCCGTAATGAATAACTTTACCGTATCCTATGTACACGGCATAATGTGAGTAAACACCGCCAATTCTTTGAACTGCAATGATGTCACCCTTTTTACATCCCTTCCATGGCTTTACAAATCGATCAAAGGCTTCCGTCATATCCTGAACACTACCCCAAGCAAGCCTGATATCCTCTGGATTTAATATCCGCGCATGACTTGTTATAATGTTTTGCTCTAACTTCCAACCTTTATCACTTTGTAAGGTGTCCCACATTATTTCATTGTCCATGACTTTTATTGGAATGTTGCTCAGAACCATCTATAGTACTCCTTCCCACAATTAAATTATTAGCTTATGTTGTTTCAGTGGTAAGGCAAATATATCATCAATCCAAGACGTATAATGTCCAGGTGAAAAAATATAATACAGATATGAAAAACAACAGCCTAATATCACAAAAAATAAGTAATACTCTGAGCGAAAAGCCAGCTTCCGAGTTTACTATCTCCCGGAATGACTATGCCAGCGAGACAAATTCTTCGGAGATCATAAATCAGGCATACAAAAAAGCCTCTGATCTGTTTGATTCAGAATCAGAGACTTCAATTGTTTCTTTTACTTTGAATTATTACATGCAGCATATAGATGAAGCAATCGAGCTTTATACAGACGGTATGGATGACTATCAAGCCATAGCAAAACTGCTTCAAGCATATTCTAAAATAAATCTGTTTATGCGCGAGAGCAACGATTCTTTTGAATCTACGTTGGCAAAAGAATTGTTGGATAACCATGATTATTACAGGCTTTTTCCAATTAGTTACTACAAAGAACTATATCATACATCAGGTCTTGATACAGCTTTGGAAGAACTTACACATGATGTAAATATCCGGGCTTTTACATATTATAATTCCGCTCACAATACTTATGTGGAGTATCTCCCTGGTTTAACAGAAATTATTGGGCCATTACTGTCGGAGGACGTAGAAGAAACGAAAAAAACCGATTAATTATACATTGAAAGCATGTCTTCCAATATTTGTTTAAATTCCTCTCTCATCTCTTTAGGGCGAACAATCTCTATAGAACGTCCCTGGCTCAAAAGCCACATAATGATACCTTTGCCATATACTTCCGCCTCTATCAAACTAGATTCCCCGTCTTCAGAAACGACCTTTGCGGTTGGTAATCTATCCAATATTGCTTCTAAACTTCGTCCAGTATACTTAAACTGAAGACGCATTAGCTTACCCGGAAACATGAACTGAACTTTTTTTCTAAACTCACCCTCTTCAAACCGATTGGAATATATGATAGCAAACTTCTCTCCTATCTCGCGGTAATTATTTATTCTATCTATGCGGAAAATGGCAGGATAATCATACTTCTTTATATACTCTCCATCATCATTTTTCTCTACAATAAAAGCATTAAGATAGAAATAATACTCAGAAAAAATGATAGCAAGTGGTTGAATGATACGAGTTACCACTTCTTTTGATGCAATCTGCTTTGCATAAGTTATTTCGAGAAGATTTGTCTGCTTTATCTCTTCTCCTAATGCCCAAAGCTTATCTTTAACAGTAGATTTATGATGAAGCTCTACATAATGGTATTTCTCGTTAGAAACAAGATCTGAGACTAGTTTTATGTTCTTTTGTGGTACACAACCCGATATAAGCTTATCAAGGATGACGCTGATTTCCTTTTTTGTAAAAGCCCTACTCTCGAGCAAAATTTTACTAACCGCAAGTATCTCGTCATTTGACATAAGAGATCCATCAGAACCAGTCATGACAAAACCTTCTTTAGAGCGGCCATAAACTATTTCGCGTATACCCTTTGATTCGCCAGCATGGTCAGCAAGATATTCGCGTATACCATTTAGATCGCGCTGAATAGAACGCTCATCAACACCGAATCGAAGAGCTTCTTCATGTTTATTAAGAACTTTACCCTCACATAAGCGAACATACATGTCTAAAGTCCTTAAATTCTTTGATTCTTTATCCATATTTCTTACAACCCCTTTAGCTAACGCTTACCCCAAAAACCTTAAAATAAGCAAAACGATAATACCTATAATAGAAACCATATTCAAATATAATCCCCATTGCGTTATTTTGCTTATTCTATCTAGTCTTTCATCATTTTTATCATGTATATTATTAACTGTGTCACAAATCTCTTCTGTCTTCTTTTGTAATTCTTCTATCCTTGTAGACGCATCTTGTCTTGCCTCAAGTTCAGCAACATTACTTTTTATATCGTTCAGCGTCACTATGATGCTTGAAAACTTTTCACTTTCTAACTCTTCTAATTTTAATAATATTGACTTAACACTAGTCTCATTTTCCGATATAACACATGTTTGGATCGACTTTATTATCTCTGATGCAGACTCATTGCTTTCACTTATTCCATTTAACTTAGTTAAAATGCTTGCTATATCTTCTGCTTTTATAACATCTTTTAAAGTCTTAATGTTAGCAATAATGTCAGTTTCAGAAGCACTTATTCCTTTAATTGTGCTATCTAAGGTATCCAAATTTGTTTTTATGTCTATAATATCTTTAGGAGTCAAAGTACTTTCAAGCTTCTGAACCTTTTCAAGAATACTTTCATTTTTATCACTAATTCCTTTCATTTTTGCTTTAAAATCAGTGACATCTTCAGGTTTTAAAGTATTCTTAATGAATTGTATTTCATTTGCTGTTTGTTCTTCTGATGCCTTTATATCTTTAATATTCTGCCAGCTCTCGTTATTTGTCCTTATGATATCTGGGATATTCTTCAATTGCCCTAGTTCTTCAGCATTTTCTTTCAAAGCTTTTACAGAATCTTGAAAATTTGCGTTATCTATATTCTCTGCTATTGCACTCCTAACCGCACTATCAACTTCTTGAAGGAATGACTCTTCACTCTTTTTTGCATCTTGTTTTATCTTTTGAACCATGTTTTCAACCGAATCATTCATGCTAAAATCTCCTTCATTAGTACAGTATTACTAATCGTTCTTGTCCATTTATCTTGTAAGCTGGTTAATTCGCGAATATTGTCCTCGTATTTACATACTAGTAAGCCTTCATCTGAATCAACCGAAAAACTATCTATCTGCTTGCAAATATTACTTAGTGCTGCATTTTTAATATCGTTAAATTTTCCAATAAGAAGATTATAGTTTTTCAGGTTTTCCTGTCGGCATTTCTCAATCTGTTGATCAATATAATTCGAAATCTCCTCTGCATCTCTTTTGCTAACTTTTGTGTTGTGAATAAAACGGATTATGCTCTCAAAATGATCACGTTGAGCCTTAATCCTTTTTTTAAAATCATTAAAAGGAAAAGACCCCATTCCAATATAGCGAATCTCACTTTTTTCATTTTCTATGTATACACAGATTGGATGAGTATTATCATAATCAAGATCAGACACTATGATTCTTTTAATCTTTTCAATTAGCAAAACATAATAGGTAGCTATTTTATCCTCAAATTTACTAACATCATCCGGATCTGTACATAATGACTCTATCGCATCAAGCTCATCTTTTGAATTATCATCTCCATAATTCTTAACGAGTACTTCTGATGCAAATTTAATCCATTCATGCCTATAAGATAGATTTCGAATTTGACTTGATAAATCAGAAAGATACTGTAAAACTTCATTTTCGAAGAACAATTCTTCAAATGTCTTTTTAAACTCAATTTTATTAATATGCTTTCGCGCTAAATTTAATTTTTCTATTTTTATCTCTTTTTCTAAAGCATTCCCACGTATTTCAGAAATTATTTTCTCATAGGTTTTTATTTGCATGATAAATAGATTAACTATTTCATTGTCTATTTTCTTTAATTGTTGTTTAATCCCATCATTTGCAATGCGTTCAATAAAGTTCCCCCTAAAAACTTCAGCAGATTGATATCTCTTAAATATTTCATCATTTTTATAGCCAGCTTGCATTTTTAGAATATCTATAACATAGAAATTATCTTTGCTAAATCCATATTCTATAATATCGTTGTAATAATAATCGCATATTCTTTCTAATTCCCTTAAATCGCTGGTCCCATAATCTTTGCTCCAAATATTACACACGAAGAATACAGTATTTTTATCCCTATTTGAGTCATCATATATTGAAGAGATGTCAATTATAAACTTTCTTTTTTTTCTATCCTTCCCGTTTTTATCTATTCGTATCATAACTAGCAGATTGCTAACGTTCTTTCTTATATATCTTTCCGTAATTGCATCATGTTCACCACTCACTGAGCCCAAACCAGGAGTATCAATGATATCAGAATAGTTTAAAAAACCTTTGTTTAAATAATAAGTTATCTGGCTAGCATATAAATAGCACTTAGGTGTTTCTGTAAAGACATTTTCTCCTTCTTTGCCCGAACCACCATATTTAATCCATGTTTTTTCATTTAATTCTTCTTTTGTATCCCCAAAGTTACACTCACCTTTTATCACTACATCATAGATAAAATTTACGTTTTCAGGGAAGTTGAAAACTTCATTATGCGACCATCCTCCATTTTCTTCTAGCTTATTAAAACTTATATTCGTACCAATCTCGGAACTTATGCTCTCTAGCAAAGATAAAAACTTTAGTATTTCATAGCTAGCATTCTTTTCAATAGTTTTGGTTTCCGCACCAAGTCTCTGTTTCACGTTTTTCTGACTAACATATGATATTATCAACGTACAATTTGTTAACGATTGATTATTTATGGACTTAATAATTTCTTTATATTCTTCTACATTACATAGTTTTATATTTGCATTGGGTTTTGGCATGTCAACATGGTCTCTTGCTCCCTCTGTAAGTTGCATACCATGTCTTAATACATCATTCTTTTTAACAAGGATTCGATCTGACTTATTCTGTAATACTATATATTTACTTTTTCCTTGATACCTATACTTTACAATTCTTTTTTCATCATCAACTGCTGTTACAATTGCTTTTTTTTCTCCCCTATAATAATCTGCAAATTGCTTTTCATATTCCACATCTAACAATTTCCACTGAAATAAATCTGGAGATTTTTTATACTCCACGACAACCCTTTCTGGATTCCCGTATTTTACAGACGTGAGAATGGCAGTGTTATGCTTACCAGATGTTCGTAATTGCCTATTTCCTTCCATGGATAATATCCAATTAATAAATGATGTTTTACCAGATGAAAAGTTTCCGACAAAGGCAACTTGTGGTTTCTCATCCAACCTTGTAATACAGTTACTAACAGTCAATTTAAATGCATCATCTTCCGAGCATTGACTATCTTTCAAAACGTTTAAGCTTTCGCTGAATAAATTTTGAATTCCTCCATACTTGAATGCAATATCAGCAGCCCAATCACCCACATTAGCCTTATGAAAAATTTCTTCCGCAATTTCACTCTTACAATCTATTGAATATCTATAATAATCTGCTTCTAATTTCTTAAGGACAGCTTCACACTCCTGCCCTAAATCATATAGTTTCTTTAAACTCTTTTTTATAGACTGTACACTCCACCATATGTACATTTTTTGGAACAAATCACTATCGTTATTAGCAAGGCTTGCTAATACGCTTTCCAGCGAATTTATTCTACTTTCAATTTGGAATGAAATATGCTTTACCATTACATATTTTTCTATCAAGCTCATGTATCGCTTGATATGCTGTGCAAAACTGCTCTCAGTAGTTATCCCTACAGGGAATCCAGATATTTCACTTTTTTCGCGTATAATACTAGGAATATCATGGACATCATGTACTTCTTTTAACATTTTTGTAGGGCACACCATTATAATAAACAAACATTTCGTATTAGCCTTTTTATATAACAGCTTTGATTTATCGTCACTAGAAATATCATTTTCATCACAAATTATTAAGCTATAATCGTTCTTGTTGCCATAAATATGATTTCTATAAAAGGCAGTATTTTTAGATGATCGTCCCATTTTTGCCATGAGACGATCATCTATTCCATAATTCAAACGATCATATCCAATACCAATCTTAGTTCTTGTCCAATCAGCAAAGTCCTGATTCTGTTCAACCTCAGCTACTAATGATTCATATTCTGTCAATCCGTCAATCATAAAACAATGTATTCCTTTTCAACAGCTGTCTCTATTTCAGAAAGGTCCTTCCCTAACAATGTGTAATATGTATCAAAAATATTCTCAGATTTTTTATTTAAATTTTGTTTTAATACAGAAACAAATTCGTCTACTGTAGAAAACAGTTGGGTAGTACACTTTTCTAGAATATCCGCATAATACTTACGTATTGAAGCCTCCCCCATTATATTTTGTGATACGCTGTCTTCCTCACCCTCAGATTTGATCATTGATATTAGCTCTTCTATTTTTTTCCTAACAGTAGCTTGGAGTGTTTCTTCATCAAATGTCTTTGAGGCAATTTGTTTTACTTTCCTTTCCAATTCTGCCATGCTCTCATTAGCTACACTTTGAATATCATTCATGATATTGTCTATTGTTTCTAATTCATCAACATCTCTTCTAAACTTCTCTACCAACTCATCGCTAGTGTATTTAAGTCCTTCTATCTTATCGATGATTTGATACAATTCTTCTAATACCTTTTCTCTAATAGCACCCAATCTTCTCTTATAATTATCTAATACCGTTTTGGTTATTACAGAGTAATCTTTCATAACACGCTGTACATATTCATTCAAAATATGCTTACGCAATCCATCTACGTCATCGTAAGACATATCTCCTACACACTCTTCAATACTAATCAAATTCCATTTAGTATATAGATCTTGTGAATACATGTTCAATTCAGAACTAACGCTCTTTATCTTTACGCTATTAGCAGAGTGAAAACTATCTACACTTGTAATATAGCTTTCAATTTTAGCTCTAACTTCATCTGCTTGTCCCTTCACATTTAGATACTCTGATTTAACAGCATCCAAATAGAACTCATAGATTTTATCCACTTGTTGTCCTTTTACTTGTTCACCAACCGTCGCAACACATGCCTGGATTTTCCCAATTACTTCTTCTATTGTCTCCAGACCTAAATCTTTGCTTTCCCCAACATTATAGATACCAACAATATTTAGCATAGAGAATTCCTTTATTGCATTTTTCCTAACCTTTTCAATATTCTCTTTTGTCGGGGTCAGCATATCCCATTTATCAACTATAACAAATGCTTTTTTATTAAATCTGCCAACTAACCTTAACGCATTAACCAATTGTAACGGAGCCATTCTGAGCGCAGCGGTATGCACCACGATGTAATCCGCCAAAAGTAAATCATATACCTCCACCTCAGTCTGCGAAGTTGCATACCCTTCAACAATAAAACTTGATTCAGATTCTAATGCCGAACAAGCCTTTGCCTTAAGCTTTTCTTCATTGCTAATAGCAACAATTCTTACGCTTGATGAATCCTCATAATTCAGAAAAGCATTAATTCTGCTGACTAGCTTATCAGACAGAATATTCCTATTTTCTAACAAAACATCTCTTTTATCACTCATATCAGACTCCTTCATCAGTGTTTAGGAGACTTTCTCTACACTGCTTATGATATTCATCTAAACATTCTTGAATTGTAAAGATTTCCTCAGTAGCGGCTATAAGTTGATCAATTTGCTCGTTTTTTAAATTGAGTTGCTCATTAATTTTATTCCGATATGATTCGTTGTAGCTTCTGCCTAGTTGCTTGAAATAATCTGTAAGCTTAACCCTTTGAAACGACACTGAGAGTCTAGCTCGTCTTTTAGTTTCTTTAACACGTCTCTCAAGCTTGCTTTCACCACTACCATTCTTTATACCAGTTAGTGACCCGAGCATCAGCAAAAGATCCACTATCTGATGTCCTGGAATATAAAGAAGTATCCCTGCAACAATTGTTGGCAAAAACTCTTTGCAGATTTGCTCAAAAGCAATACTCATGTTTTCTCCAATTGCATCAAAAAACTTCAAATCTAATCGAACTTTATTATCAAGATTTCCTTCCAGATCATCCATATCTAACCCGGCTTTAGAATACTCATTTTCAAAAATTGAGGTCAGGTCATCCTTAAACTCGTTCATAACAGAATTAATCCATGTTCCTCCTTTTTCAAAATTATCAATCTCCAGATATTTTGAAATATACTCACGTCTATATTCTTCTTGTAGCTGTTTTTTCCCCTTTTGAGATAAAGCTTTAAGTGCTACTCCTATCTTTAAGCTAGACATTTTTGCATCAATAAACAGTTCGCATGCTTCGTTAATTCTTTGAATTATTTCGTCCACTGAATTACTTGCTATCTCTTTCAGTTCGATTTGATTTGAATGATATGCTTTTGATATTTTCTTTTTTATCAACTCATTTGAACGTACTTGATTATCTAACTTATTATTTACATTCTTTATTTCAGAAATCGTACCATCCAATTTTTGGTCCATATCTGAACATGCACCTAGCACATTGCTAATTAGTCTTTCCTTTTTTTCCTCCTCTAAATCAGCGTCTCCACCATAAACCAAATCATGAAGACATTCTTGCATTGCATCATATCCCCAAGCATCATCAATATTGTCTTCGAACGCGTCTTCCTTTTCTACTCCATCAGCAATTTTATCCAAAGCCATTTCTATAGCTTTGGCACAATACTTCATAATTCTAGTATTCTCACCAATATATGCTTTATAATTATTCAGGAGAATATCCTTCATTTCATCATAGCTAAAATCACCAACAATTTTCTTAGTGTCGCTGTTGTACCAAACATTAATAATTGGAATCATTTTTTGCTTTATCAACTGCAATTGTGACAAAGTGTCCTTATTTACCTCCTCGGTATTTGATACAATCCAAAACACAGCATCACATTCATTACTTTTCTCTATTGTCACCCGATCATGTTTTGGATTCACTCCGAGTCCCGGTAAATCTAAAAAATCGCATAAATCCAGAATGTCTGAATCAATATAGTATCGAACTTCTGAGATTTGCTCTGCCTTACGCTTTAAGCTAGGGTTATCATTTAACGCGACTTGACTAGTGTATTTTTTTGCTTCGCTCCAGCTCATTTTTTCATCTTTATAATCCGCACCATCTCTGTAAACTACTTCCGCATCAAAATTTTGATTTTCAGACTTTTTCATTATTCGTATTGCTTTTGCAGTATCTGGTTCAAACTCACAACTTAATCCCGTTTCACCTTGTAAATTCAATAAAGTATTTAATGTTGTTGACTTTCCAGCCTTAAACATACCTATAGTGGCAATAGTAAACTTGTTTTGTGCAGTTGCCATTTGCTGTTTTATGGTGCGTTTCTGCTCAGAAAAATCCACCTTTCCAATGTGTTCGGATTGTAACGTTTTTAGACATGAATTTACCTGTGTCTCGCTTTCTTCATATTTCTGAAGTAATCCCTCGAAAATGCCATATAGATCTTTTTTTGATGTTTCCATATTCACCTTTCCGTACGATGTATGTAAGGCACCATACTATTCTTTTCTAATTATTTGCAAAAGCAAAAAAATGTAACGCTTATGATTTGGCTATTCTGGTTGTTAAATTTCTCTCCCAAAACAAAAAAGCACCGCCATTCCTGACGGTGCAAAATTCTTTAACAACTGGCTACCATGTTAAAGGCCCTAATAGTTTTGCGTCACAGTCTTTCGGCTGCTTTGCCAAGAATTCCTATAGAATAATATTATTGAGATAGACAAAATGTGTCAATGCAGCACAGCCCGCAAAGCCGCTTCTTTAGAGTAATATAATCATTTTTTATTAATTTATTTATGGTATTATTCATTCGGTTTACTATCTGGCCGCGAACGAATTAACGCACATTACTCTTCATTAGAATTATCGCTCTCATTTTCCTTTTCTATCTGCTTTGCTGTCTTCTTGACAGTGGTACTATTGGCCTTGAAGTTATATACAGGCTTTATGACCTTAACAATATCAGCTGTAGGCGCGATATTATCTACGATATCACCCATGCCCTTATAAGCGAACGGGCTCTCATCCAGCGTTGAATGATTGACACATGTAGTGTAGATGCCTGCCTCACTCATAGCCTTCTCGAACTCTTCTACTGTGAATCTATTGAAAGCCTCTGTCCTGGAGAACCTTCTTCCAGCACCATGAGGAGCTGACTGATTCCAATCATCATTGCCCTTTCCGACACAAATCAGAGATCCGTCTCTCATATTGATGGGAATAATGAGCCTTTCATCCTTCTTCGCTGAAACAGCGCCCTTTCTTACTATGTTACTATCATGATCAATATAGTTATGAACTGTAGTGAACTCTACAAGAGGCTTGAATCCATAGTTATCAATGATCATCCTAGCAATCATGTGCCTGTTCTCATCAGCAAATTCCTGGCAAATCTTCATATCATATAAATAGTCCTGACTGTACTTTCCATGCAAGAAGCATAGGTCAAGCGGAAGATCCGGAGCGGTCTGTCTAAAGTTACGGTGAAGTTCCTTGATCACTTCCTGAATTTCTGATCTTCTTCCAGCTGCCTTATATTCCCTCTTGATTCTGTCCTCCTCATCCCAAAGTGCTTCCTTGCCTGTGTGGAGGCCAACAGCCATCTTCTGATATATCTCGCAAACCCTTGTTCCAAGCATTCTGCTTCCGGTGTGAATTACAAGGTATTGGTTACCATCCTCATCCCTGTCAATCTCTATAAAATGGTTACCACCGCCAAGTGATCCTATAGCTCTTTCCATCTTCTTGGTGTCCTGAAGCTCGCGGTAGCACTTCATATCCTGAAGCTTTGGGAACCTCATGAGACGGCCTTCATTTACTTCTCTGCCAGAAGGAACATACTGCCTTATCACCTTATCAAGCCTGTCAAAATCAATGGCTTCCTTGCCAAGTTCTACTGTCAACATTCCGCAGCCAATATCTACACCTACTACATTAGGAATGATCTTGTCTCCCAAATCTGCAGTGAAACCAACAACACAGCTCTTTCCTGCGTGGCAGTCAGGCATTATCCTAACCTTTGAATCACGAAATGGCTCCTGGTCCAGTAAGTCTCTTATCTGCTCAACACAAACATCTTCGCAATTATCAGTGAATACCTTTGCGGTATTATACTTTCCTGTTATCTCCTTCATCCTTATCACCTTTTACCCATAATAAAATGCTTTCAAGTTCATCAAAGTTACATTCTGTCTGGTTGGAAGTTTCCTCAGCATCTTCGCTCTGATCATCTGCATCACCATCCTCGTCATACAGCTTTTTCAGCTCATCATCAGCTTTAGAATATCCCATTACTACTGCCACCATGGAATCGGCGTATTTCGCTATGATATTTGGAACACTGAATACAGCCATATCAAGCATCTCATCTGTAAGAACAGCATCACCCTCCAATGCAAGAGTTCTTATATAGCGAACCTCGTCATTGCATAATTGCCAGATTCCCCGGAACGTATTGCAGTTAATTCCAAACAAAAGTGATTCCAATTCTTTCTTGGTTTCCAGCTTAGCCTTTATGTTCGGATATCCTACTATCTGGCAATCATCTCCATCAGAATCTACCAGTATTAAGCAATCTACCTTCTGAACAATCTCATTATCTATGCAGAACCCATAGTCAAAACGCATTAGTTCTTCATTGTAATCATATTTTAATTCTTCCTTATCAAAGTATTCAGTTATCCTATTTATAACATCACTTGCGTTCATTCCAGATTCCTTCCCAAACCCAAGTCCTTCAGATACTCTAAAGGATTAAATTTACTATACTCAAATTCAACCGGTGGCTCGTGGAAATTAGGATTTTTCTTTTTTAGAACCACTTTGTTGTAGAACTCAAAGTCCCTTGGCTTTAGCTCATGCTGATTTGAAATATTTTCAATCACACCTTCTCTTATATAATCCGGGATCTTATATATAACTTCTGCAAGAGCACCTGCCATACATGCAATTGTGTCACTATCCCCGCCTAAAGAGATGGCATTGAGAATGACTTCCTCATAGGATTCACCCTCTAAAAAGGAAATAATTGCTTCAGGAACAGATTTCTGACAAGAAACCTCGAACTTATAGTGTTTTTTGATGTCATCTAGTTTTCTGTCCAGATCATATTCAAATGTCTCTGCTATATACTTCTTCACTTCTTCTTTGGTCTTTCCCATTCTAAGAAGATATATTCCTGCAGCTATAGCTTGTGCTCCTTTTATACCCTCAGGATGATTATGAGTAGGCTCAGCTGTTATCCTTGCTATGTTAAGAGTATCTTCCAGGGAATCAAACATCCATCCAACTGGTGATACTCTCATACCAGAGCCATTACCATAACTTCCATAGGGTTTTCTGTTTGGATCAACCAGCCATTTTCTAAAACGCCCGCCATAACCCTTACGTGAATATGCGTTACCATAAGCAACCATTATTTCTTCGCATTTATCATATAAATGCTTTTCATAATCTTCGGTCTTGCTAATAAGCTCGTCGTAGCATATCAGAAGTGCTTTAGATATAGCTATTGTCATTATACTGTCGTCTGTTGGGGTGCTGAATCTGCTCAGCTTTATCTTGCTTTTGTCTTTTTCATTGTCAAATTCATATATGCTCCCGTATACATCACCGATAATAGCTCCTAACATCCTTCTCTCCTCTTTAAGCGCGTTGTCAGTTCCTTATGATTCTATTATACAGAACAGCAAAGACACTATATGTCTACCATATTCTTGCCTACTTGCCGAGTCTTAGGCTACATCGGGCATTAAAGCTCATCATACCATTTTTACATATAGAAAACTTCGCCCTTTGCCTTGAAAGGAAGCCTGCACCCAACAGGCATGATATATGCATGTTCCCTCTTTATATCAAGGTGCTGGTCAATCTCGCCATCTGTGATAATGAGGATTGGACCATCCTTTGGAAAATCCTTTGCGTTCTGAAGCATGTCAATTGCAGGTTGAAGCCTGGTGCCACCTCTTCCAATAACCTTTACTCTTCCAACGATATCATCAGGTGTCATGTAGCCTGCGTCATATGCATCCGCATCGCAGAAGATTACTCTTGCTGCAGGTACATCCCTCGCAGCGGAATAACTCGCCACAGCGCCAAGTGCCTTCCCGATATCTGCAGGAGTCATAGACCCTGAAGTATCAATTATTACTCCAAAAGTTCTTGATGCTTCTTTGCTCTCTGTAACAACATATCTTGCTCTTGGAATATCAGGTGTGCAGCTCTGCCTTCTGCTTGGATGCGCATAGCTTCTGTGCTTTTCAAGTGGCCTGATATGAGCATTGAACCATTCTGAAAGCTTTACATCCCAAGGTACAGGAGGCACAGCAAGTGCTCTGATCTCTTCAATAAGCCCTGACGGAATAGAGCCTCTGCCACGTCTGCCAGTTTCATACTCAAGTCCCTGAGTAAGTGAATTCCTATAAAACTCATCAAGGGATACTCCTCTTCCTGAACCATCAAACATACTTGGAGCTCTTCTTCCCATGATGTCACCCTGACCATTGCCTCTGAAGGTATTCATCTTCATATAAGTTCTCATATCCTGGCAGATCATGTCGTAAATCTCTTCCGCAGACATGTTCTTAAGCGCAGGGTCATAAAGTACTCCCTCGGGCATAACACCTATCTGCATCTCAAAAAGCCAGCCGTTGATCACATAGTCAGTAGCAATATTCCAAAGATATGGGTCCCTCCCAGCAGATCTTCTGTGATGGAGAAGTGCTGCATGAAGAAACTCATGCGCCATGACAAATCTCCACTCTTCCTCTGACATGTTCTTGGAAGTATTGATGTAGATTATGCCTTCATAGGCATCCACAGCAGCTATGCTGATGTCGTACTTTCTGCATTCTTCAATGTCATCAACCACATTGAATGATGCTGCAATAGCACCAAGAAGCGGAAATGCATTTATAAACCAGCTGGCTATGCTTCTTCCAAAAGAGTTTTCCTCCTCATGATCAGAAACATAGTCGATTGCGTTTGATACGGACCTTGCAAGATAATACGCAAAATCACTGGCAAACTCATTCTTTTCCTGTCTGCCCCATCTGTCGATGCCGTACTCAATTGGCTTATCCAGGCCAATCATGTCCATGGAATCAAGGTCTCCCACTCCATAGATGTTATTGTTCTCATCCCAGTGTTCCCTTACAAGATAGTCATAAATCTTATACTCATCCTCCATAATACTGAAAGGGATTGTTCCTACCGGTGACTGATTAAGTGGTTCTCCGAACTTTATGTCATGAAGAAATCTGTCTACATAGATATCGCAGGCAATATTCCAAAGCTTCATATTAAAGCTAGCTTTCTTGACCTGCTTTCCTGATGCATCCTCAACCATATAACCTGGTATCTTATCAAGATCATAGTGACCAAAGCAGTTGTGAAGAATGCAGTGAGCTATAGCGAAAGCCCACTGCTTAGGTGCAAGGCTGATCTGCTTGTTTACAAGTATTGTTCCATCTGACTTCGAACATGCAGGTGTCTTTTTTCCAATTTCTCCCTTGCCTGCCATCTCAAGGTAATAAGCTACAAAATGACTGAAAACATCATTTTCATATACAAGGTCTATTCCCTTTCTAAGCTGAACAAGGTTTGGATTGTCTCTTTCCTTATGCTGTTTTCCCATCCTTTTTCTTCTCCTGTGCTACAAGCCTGGGAAGATCTCTTACAATCTCAATCATGAACCACTCAGGAAGTACCTTGCCGTCATCAGCAGATACAACCATCTGTGCAAGCTCGTAGTTGAGCTGTGCAAGTTCCTTTAAAAGAGACTTTGCTCGGTGTGCAAAGTACTGGTTCTTCTTGTCAATCTCAGCCTTCTTCTGAGGAAGGTCATGAAGAAGTCTTGCTCTGAAAGACTGTGCAAGGAAGTAGAGAACATCCCTGTCCTCAGGCTTCTCAGGCCATCTTGCATCTCCCTTGATGATATCTTCAAGAAGGTACTTATTATCAAGCTGCTTTACGAATGCCGCGAACATTCCAGCGTGACTGGCTGTAATGCTTCCGTAAGCAAGCATTCTGACTGTCTCGATTGGGATTTCTTTCTCCCCGGCTCCAAATTCTTTAAGTGCATCGCTCAGCATATGCCATGATCTTGGTGTAGAGAAAGGCTCTTCTGTCTTTGGTGGCTCTGAGAAAAGGTGATCTGGTCTCTGGCTGATATAATCAGTTACCCAGCTATGGATCCCGTTTCCATAAGCCCATGTGAGCCAGCTCTTTACATCTGGCTTGAGCTGAACATGAAACATTCTGTTAATAAGTGCGCTGGACATTGTCTTAACTATTGCTGCATCCTGTGTTCGGTTTCCTGCGCCAATTACAATACTGCCCTCAGGAAGGTGGTATTCACCAATCCTTCTCTCATAGATAAGGCTATAAAATGCCTTTTGTACCTCCTGTGAGCATGCATTGAGCTCATCAAGGAAAAGAACATATGGCTCTTTTCTTGCGATCATCTTAGGAGGGAGAAACTCTGATGTCTCTCCTCTGATCTGAGGAATACCAATGATGTCCTCTGGTGCAAGCTGGCTTCCAAGAAGTGAAACGCACTCAAGTCCAACCTCCATAGAGAACTCCTCTACAAGAGCAGACTTGCCGATTCCTGGAGCTCCCCAGATAAATACTGGTCTTGCAGGTGCAATATTAAGCAGAATATCCAGTAATTCCTCCTGATTTACTGTTACTGGTAGATTCATAAATCTTCGTTCTCCTCTTCTTCCTTTACGAAGATAAGCTTAAAGCTCTCACCTTCATAAATGCGCACTGGATTACCACGAACTATCTGAGCATGTTTACTCCACGCGCTGTTTTTCTGTTTATCCTTACTATCTACGTTTGTCTGTTTGAGAATTGCAGAAAGCTTCTTGAGTGCGTCCTGCTTGTTCATAAACTGGCTTCTTTCCTTGGTGGAGGACACGGTAATACCTGTAGGTAGATGAATGATCCTAACCCCTGACTCTGTCTTGTTAACGTGCTGTCCGCCCGGTCCTCCACTGTGGAACTTTTCGATTCTTATCTTGTCTTCCGTAATCTTCTCATCCACTTCATCAGGCTCTTCGATTATGCTTACGTCTACAAACCAGTTCTTTCTCTTGTGACCCGGTCTGTAGCCACTCTTGCACACCCATTGCATTGTCCCTTCAAGGGCTGACAAGTCCTGTTCTGAAGTAAAAATGATTGATGAATAGGCTCCTTCTACCTCTCCTTTCACGCCTGTAATCATCTCTATATCCGGAAATTCCTTCTGTAACGCTCTGAAAATGCCGCCTACAGCTGCTCTACATTCAACTGGGCCCATTCCAGAGCTGATCTGTAATATCATATTTCTACTACCTCTTCCTCTTTCTTGGTCTTTTTCTTTTTTGCTACCCTGATATTTCTAAGGTCGCTCTTGGTCTTGGTTGTGTCATGTTCATTTACTACAAGCTTTTTCTTTTTCTCATCGAACTTCTTTTCACTACGGATTTTTTCTATGTATGCTCTCATCGCTGGAACAAGAGAAGTATCGTAAAACATAAAACCATAGCAGTACTTATCACTATAGCTGCCCCCATACCGTGTTGCGGGCTCATAAGTAAGAAAAGTCCTGAATG
The DNA here is from genome assembly GCF_000420945.1 of Butyrivibrio sp. VCB2006. GTDB lineage: Bacteria > Bacillota > Clostridia > Lachnospirales > Lachnospiraceae > Butyrivibrio. The sequence goes on along the minus strand of NZ_ATVX01000009.1, from coordinate 128,237 downwards.
GAGGATAACCCTGGCACTTCACAAATTCGTTTTCCATTGGTCTGTCTGCCATTTCTCGTAGTGCCCCATAGCCGGAAAGGTAAGCCTCTCCATCAAGTGCTACGAACCAGGTATCAAAAGCATCCTTTTCGTAGCCGATGCAAGTTCTTTCCCTTACCTTGTAGTGCCAATACTCCTGATCCTCTATCTCTTTTGCATGAGCATCAATTCTTTTTCTGTCGTAATTGAAAGAATAAGTCTGCGGTGTCATTTTTCTGATAATCTGTCTGTATTCCTTCCAATCACTGACATGGAGACCGCTCTTGTATGTAGTGAACACGACATCATGCTTGTAGTCGAGAAAATCCTCTTCATTAAGCTTGTTTTCCTTAATGGGGAAATAGATTATCTTATTGTGATCATATGTAAGCACCGCACATGAATATAAAAGTGCATATAAAGCTTCTCTGTCACCGATAAGCTCATTTCCCCATTCACCGCCAACAGCGTTCCAGTGAATACCAGCGGTATTTCTGGGGATAAGTATCGTATGCTCGGCATTTCTCAGCTTGATATGATACTTATCAAACTTAATCTTCAAGCATTGCCTCCTTTGTAGTTATAAACTGGCTTAAGGAGCTTTGTGATCTCTACAGTCTCCTTTACAGCCTCTTTAATGTAATCAATATCCCTGTAAGCAAAGGGTGCCTCATCCAGTGTGTCCTTGCTGATGCAGCTTGTATAAATTCCCTTCATGGAAGCTTTAAACTCAGACACTGTGTGGCTGGTTGTAACCTTCTCTCTTGATGAGATTCTTCCAGCGCCATGAGGTGCTGAGCTGTTCCACTCAGTGTTTCCCTTTCCTACGCCAAGGATTACGCCATCTCTCATATTTACTGGTATGATCACCTCCTGATTCTCCTTAGCGGAGATGGCACCTTTTCTAAGGATAGCTGCTCCATCAGCCTGCTCAATGTAGTTGTGGATGCAGCTCTTTTCATCTGTTACCTTCCACTTCATTCCCTTGCAGATTTCTCTCATGATAATGTGACGGTTAAGCTCAGCATATTCCTGAACCACCTGAAGATCATGGATATAATCAGAAAGGAGCTCATCTGTAAGGTATGTGAGTTCATATGGAACATCCTCTTTTCCATGTTCCATTAAGTACTTGTGTCCCTTATCCATGTAATACTCAGCAACTTCCTTGCCAAGGTGACGACTGCCACTGTGAATGATCAGATATCCCTCTCCATTCTCGTCTGCATCAAGCTCAATAAAGTGGTTCCCTCCGCCAAGAGTTCCGATACTAAGCATTGCCTTATCATCTCTGATGTGCTTAAAGCAGTTGAGTCTTCCGAGGTCAAAATCTGATGCATCCCTGTGAACAGCGTTTCTTACCTTGAATCCAACCGGAACGTTATCTCTGATTACTGTATCGAGCTTCTGGAAATCCTTTCTGATCTTTCCAATCTTTACCATGCTCATACCGCAACCAATGTCGATTCCGATGAGTGCAGGAAGCACTGCTTCTGTAACAGTCATTGTGAGACCGATAGGTCCAACCTTTCCAGGGTGAACGTCAGGCATTACACGGATCTTGCTACCTTTAGTAGCTTCGATGTCACTGATCATCTGAACCTGGGCAATCGCATACTGATCAACATTTCCGTCAGCGATATCTCCCATGCACATGATCATGGCATCTGAATATTTTCCTTTTACTGGTATCAAAATAAAACCTCCGTTGCAGGTGCTTGTGTAAATGAGTACACAAAAAACACCTCTAATCCTCAGAGGCCTAAAGTCTTGTCCTTATACCAGTCCTTTTTCTTTGTGTGAAATAGTTTTAGAAATAAAGACGGCGGACAATCATGCCCCTGTTGTCTATTGCTGCTATGTTGTTAGTATTCATCGTGTGTTTCATGATCGTCCTCCTTTCTTGAAATTCATTTTAGAATCATGAAAAATCTTTGTTTGTTGTTTCTGTTATTACACTATCATATATATCGGACATTATATGTCCATGTCAAGATTTTTATTATTTTTTTTGCTTTTCCCCATAATACGTTCATAGCAAATAATCCAAAAATAGGCGATGGATCTAGCAACTTCCATTCCTACACCATACTCATACACCAGGATTGAAATATACCTATTGGCTATCCCCTCTATGTCTTTGCGGATTTCCAGGTCTTCATTTATGCCTTCATCTATCAGTATCCTGATTATGTTTTTTTCTAATCGTTTTTCAGGCATTACATCAAGAATAACTGCCTTGATTCTTTTATCACTGCTCCACAGACATGAATCCGACAGAAATACTCCGGTTACCCTATCAATCAACGTACTCATGCCAGGAAAATCACCCAAATATCGTGATTCCAAGCTGCTTTTTCGAGAAACAAGCTTTAAAGAGTCCACACTCCTGGTTCCCGCAAGCACCTCTGCATAATATTTGAGATTATTGTTGGAATCTGCTCCAAAATACTCATTCCCCGCAACAAGATAGTCGTCTATATATTTCAGTACAGCAATTTCATGCTCACACAGTTTGGCAGCATCTTTTCTATCTTGCCCATCTGACTTTCTGCCGCATTTTTCACAGAACGCATCAACTATACCGTAAGTTATAAGCTTCACCTGTACAGTCTCCATCGACATCTTCCCACGAACATGAGCATTTGCTACCAGAATCAGCTTATCTTCAAAATCCTTACTCTTTGGATCCAAGACCGTACGATGAGCGTGATAGATGGTATCGATACTTACGATCCGCTCATTGTAAAGCTTTATCGCCTTATTAAGTCGTGATTTTGGAATCATTATTCCGGAAAATCTGGTATACAGTTCATTATTCTTCTTTTGCCGACTAGAGAATATTGTGCTAATCAGTCTTAATTCAGCATCATTTTTCCTAGGCATTCAGGTATTTCCTTGTGAAAAGTCTGAGATAATCCTTTATATTTGGCTTATAATACAGCATTGCAATCGAAACATCATCACCACAACCGCCATCGCTTATTTCTCTAAGCCAACCAGTCCTATTATCTCCTAATCCATCACATAGCCGTTTGAAACCTTTATTCTTTGCAAAATAAAAATACTCAAAGCATGTGTCCAAAAAAGCTTTATCATCTGTATATGAATTACTAAATCCATCCGTGGTTAGAATTATCATGAACGGATTTTTTTCCGTTTTACCAAAATTCAAGATCTTTAACTTCGTGTGATCAGTGTAATCTTCCTCTGCCAGGGAATGTGTTTCAACGCCTAATAGATTATCGCTTTCTGTCAGATGAACAGCCCCTTTTCTGTCCACATACACCGCATCACCGTCTCCAATTTGAAATATCATAGTATTATCATTGTCCTGTACTACCCCGATCAATGTAGTTCCATACAACAAATAATCAATCTCTTTATTGGAGTAGTTCATGTCCTCGGCTTTAACATGTGCCAGTTTAACAGATGTCCTCTTCATAGAAGAATTATCCGTTTCTCTTTGATTTGCTAAATGGAGTTCAATTACTCTCTTCTTCCACTCCCGCTTAACATTTACAACAAACTCCTGGCACAGAAGCTCATTTATCTGCATATGATTTAGTGTTTCAGAATCATTCTCCATAGCATCGCGAACCACTTTACAGAAAGCTGCAACAGCAAGTCTTGATCCATCATGGCTATATTTACACTTATCACTTCCATGACCATCCGCTACAGCGCAGACGGTCCAATCGCGCATATTCTTGTGCTTATCATACCAGGAGTAATCTTCACACACTTTCTTGACTCTGATGTGGCTTGATCCTTGAACCGTCTTGGCATATGTGTTTATCCCCATTGAATGCTCCTATCACCAAACAGAAACTGAGGCATCACCACTGGAAATGCCAGATATATCGATTGGCATATCACCACCATCAGTATCCGACGTAACAGCCATGCTGACTGGAGAAGATACTTGCTTAGCGACAGTGGAAGCCCATTTGATCATACTTGATAATTGCGCTGCATTCTCAGCCTTTAAAACAAGTTCTGGATTACATGTGAATTCCTCCAATATGGCTCTATCCACATCATTTCCAATTGCGATAGCAATTCTAACTGCTTTCTTTCCCCACGCAAGCTTTAATAGTCTATCCAGATTTGCTTTATACTCGTCTGTAGGATTACCATCAGAGAGCATAACAATTACAGGTGGAAGAGCTCTTTCTGGCATCGGAGGCATCTCCAGCTGATCGCATAGCAGCCCATATGCAGCTCCCATCGCAGTAAGACCTGCTGCATCCAATGGATCCCAATCAAAATCTTCAACGGGCGTAGGTGCAGGAGTTATCCAGGACGCACCATTATCAAACCTCAACGCTCTTACCAAAAGCTGCGCATTAGGATTTTCTTCAGCAGCTTGCCTCATACCCGGTATGGCATCCTTAATAGCGTAATTTGCGGCTGATATCTTGTCCCCTGACATTGATCCTGAGCAATCAACCATCCAAATAAAGTGTAAAGATCTATTAGCCAACTCTCTTCCTGGTCGTTTCATTTTTATTGTTCCCCTTTCGTTCTAAATACTCCAGTTGCTTCTCCAAACAGTATTTTTGCATTGTGAGAAACTGTTGCAGACTTTCCTGGTTTTACTATTTGTTGTTCACCACTACTGTTTTCATATATCCAGTTTTGTGTGCTTTCATTTTTTAGTCCCCAGACATTCGAATAAGTTGGATGCCTTGTAATTCTTGCAACTGTCTTTTCCATGTTGTAATTTCTTTTAATATGGTGCTCTGATATCTTTGACTCAGAATTCAACAGTATTGTCATATCACCAATTTCAAGCTTGGCTGGAACACATAAAGAGTTCCCACAAAACCAGCACGTATGAGCCGCATGCGACTTTTCTATCAGTGGATTGTAAAACACTTCCGCCCCACAATTCTGGCAAGTGATCATCTCATCCATCATTTTGATGATTGCATTCTGCCATTCAATTTCCTGCACTCGCTTTTTGGGTGAATGTAAACCGTCTGTAAAGGTCCTGACAAACAAATCCTTAAAATAATCCGGATACAAATTCCAAAAAATAATGGCATTGTCATCAATGCCTTTAACTGGTCTATTGCTCTTATCTACAGGATCAAAAATAAACACTGGATTCTTGCCATAAATCTGAACTTTTGCCGCCAGATCATAGCATCTTATCTTATTGACAAGCTCCCCTTGGAATGGATCTGCAATCATAAAAAGATAAAACAATAACACCGCAAGCGAATGTAAATCAGTGACTGTTGATGGGCGCTCTGACGTATGATTTTCACATGCCATTACCAATTCGGGTGCCATAAACCCTATAGTTCCCATTGCCAGTGATTGCTTCATGCCATCTATAGTCACATTATCGTTGTCACATATCAGAACATCACCTGTCTCAGCGTCAAAAAAAACATTGCCGAAATTTATATCGCAATAACTATATCCGCTCGCATGGAGCTTTCTGTAATTTGCCACGAGATTATATCCAATCTTGCAGATTGTCATAAATGACGGCTCCGCTTTTCTTGACAGTAAAGCCGGAATGCTTAAATACCCTGGCGGCCTTAATAGCATGACATATCCGAACTCATCCCCATGCTCAATTAGGTCAATTGGCCACAAAAAGGCCTCAGACGGTTTTGCTCTTCTGATCAGGTTTTCTATGATTTCTTTCTGTTCAGGTCTTCCCTGCGTTCCTGTTTTATACCACTTGAGGGCATATTTTTCTCCCTCGCAAGAAGCCTCGTAAACGCAACCTTGACCACCCTCGCCAATCAATCTTTGTATTGAATACTTGTTTCCGCTCCTTGCGGAGAATTCACTCCCTGCAGAGAACTCACTATTTGATTTATCCTTCCTTTTCATAAGACTTTTCCTATTCACTTTTCTTTTTCATTCAACATATTACAAAAGAGATAGGACAAAGATTGTCTACACCTGTAAATTATTTAGGATTTGCCTTATGTTTGAAGAAAAGTTTTTAATTCCAACACTCCAACGTTATGGATATTCTCCTTAATGAATAACTCCAGTTCTACCTCTGGCGTAAAAAGCTCGCTTACATTACTCTTACTGAAGAACATCTTAAATGGATCCATTTCTTCAGAGGAAGCATCATCAATCTCATAAGCTTCCATGAGATTCTCAATTGCACTTATCAAGTGCCCAATCTTGCCTTCTACCTGAACGTGTTCGCCCTCTGACAGTTCCTCAAAGATGTATTCCAGACACATATTCTGTATTTCGGATCTCTTATTTCGTCTTATCAGGTCATTATATTTCCCGGTTACAAACTGCCTGGCCGCCTCATACTTGGAACCTGCATCAACCAAAAAGAAATTGGCATCCTCAAAATCATCACTTAAATACGACATATCGATATACTGATCAAACAGGTTCTGCCCCTCAAAATCCAGCCAAAATGTCATATATTTCTTAGTCTTACTCTTTCCATTAACCTCATTCATCATAGTGTCAAACTCTTTTGACACCTGTATGAATTTCTTAGATAGCTCATTACGATTTGAGTCAGCAGCTCTTTCTGCTAAGACAGGCATTCCTGCAAAAAGTCCTGTGCTATATGCATTATGTTTTTTCTTTTTTGCTTTACTACTCATGATTCACCTCGTTCTTAGTTATCTACCAATAGTCTTTCCATCTCATCAAAATCGATGTTGTCTCTTTGCATAATATTGTTAAATGAATTCTTCTTTGGGAAAAATGGCTTCTTTTCCTGATTGTAGTATTCCTTCTTAATGCAATCCTTCATAAAGGCTATTGCGTTATCAATAGGATTGCTATAGTTCAGCATATAGTTGTATGCTTTTCGAATCCTCTCAGCGTCATACTCCGCGGCATCTGCTATCTCCCGAATCTCTCTGAGCCTGAAGTTCTCATGCATCAGGTCATATAACTCGTCCAAAAGATCATCAGTCAATGTAGCTTTCTGCTCTACAGGTTCTTCCACAAGATCTTTTCTGGCAATGAAGAACCTCACTCCGGTGGCTCTTTTGCCGCTCTTCATAGGCTCATAGTCCATTTGGATGCAGGTTTTCTCGTTAAGTTCTTCTTTTGCCTTACTCAGGACATTCCTGTTAAAAACCTTATACTCCTTGTATTTGTTATTGGCCTTATCCCCCATGGAGTCTACAATTTCCCCAATTCTTTCGTAGTTGGGGTATTCTTTCTCGAGCTCTGCTTTGATCTCCTTATTTCCACCGGTAGTTATTATTCCAAGTTCCAGCTTTAGTTCCACCAGCGAATACTCCAGGACACATTCGTTAATATTCTTCTTTAAGGCTTTCTGATAATCATAGGCCGACTTGAAAATCTCATACATTCTCAAGGAATATACACTCTTGAGGCTGAGCGTCTCCGCAAGGCTTAGTGTCGTGTAGCCTTTCTTCAAATTCGTGATCTTATCAGTAAGGTAGTTGTTATACCTTAGAGTAAGAACACCCTTTTCAAAAATTGCATCAGTCACAACCTGGTGTGCTTCTATCTTCCCGTTTTCCTTGTCCTTGAAGAGTAATTGCCATTGGAAAATAGTAGAGCCTTTGATCTGCTGGTCACAAAGTTCTTCAATATGCTGATACAGAGACCCAGAGGTTGAATTAAACAGCTTTCTAAGCTGCGTCCCCTGTATTGTTGCCACAACGTTGTTGGTCTCATCTATATGCATGTTAAGCATTCCAACAGCAAAGAGCTTCTGGCTGAGAGCAGTACCTATGCCCATCGCATTAATAAGTTCATTTGACTTCTTATAGTCCTTGCTCCTAACTATAAGCTCGTTACGTTCTTCTGTTTTCATACTTCACCTCTCCCAACAATTCAAAATGTATACATCCCCTTAGAGTATAAAAAACAGAGTGGACATATTTTGACCACTCTGCGCATTTTTACAATATTCTTATGATTTTTCACTCAACCGATAGCTTCAATCGCCTCAGCCTTCTTACCAAGTAGCCTTTTTTCAACATCCTTGGCATTATCATCATCAAAAGCTGTGCTCTTCGCCAGATCTATAAGAGCCTCAAATGTTGTATCTATGAGCTCTTCTACAGTTGGTGCAACGTTATACTCATCCACAGCGTTTTCTATGAATTCTTCATCATCTACTTCAAAAAAATAGTCATCCGGATCGTACTCGATATCATAGCCACCAAATATCCTTCGAAGGCTCTCTTTCCTGGTCTCTTCTGCTTCAGCAAGCTGCATTTTCTTATTAGATGTAAAGCTAACCATCCAGTCGCAAAAAGCTCCTTCTCCTTCAAGGAAGATTACTGAAAACCTCAGTCCCTTCAGTACTGAATCGCTAAATTTCTCCATTAAATTCCAATCATTCATAAAATCGGCAAACTTCTGAAAATCATAGTTACTGTCCATGACAAATACCTCCTAATACATCAACTATACTACCTGGCATTTTATCCTGGCAATCCTACCCCAAGGTGGGGTAACATCTTCATTTGTGATTATCCAAAGCACTGGAATATCCATGGTTTCTGCCTCTTCCGGGTACGTCGCATACCATATCAGTCAGTATTACTACGCTTACTTTCCAAGTCTTTTTGGGCAAGTTTCTTTTCTTTACGGATATCCGGTCCTGACAACTTGAGGATCTTATAATTCCCAGTAATCCTAGAAAAAATTCTGTCAGAATAAATACTCTGCAGACCCTCAAGAGAGTAATTTGTGGTAATGATTGTTGATTTTTTGCGGTTTTTCCGTTCTTCAAGCAGGGAAAACAGTTCTCTGCTCACGAAATTGCCTGTTATCTCTGTCCCAAGGTCATCAATAACTAGGAGGTCGCAGTCGTACAGGTCATCATATACCGCTCTTAACCAGGCCTTGTTATTGAAATCAAATGCATATTCCGAAATAAGCTCAAATAAGCCAATGGAGCCAAAGTAAATAACTGAGTTTCCTCTCTTTAATAGTTCATCTGCTACACAAATGGTCATAAAGCTTTTACCCGTGCCAACCGGACCATATATAAAGAGATTCTTATAATCAGTGTTAAAGGTATCAATGAACTCTTCAGCAGCCTTTCTTAATCCTCTGAACTTAACCAGATCCTCACCCTTGTAATACGACTCAGTCATGTTCGCAAAATTGCACTCCTCGGTCAGCGCCCGGAGATTTGACTTGTCATATAGAGTCTCAATTATCTTCTGCTTAAAGCAGTGGCATTTTTCATTCCCTATATATCCTGTATCCTTACAATCCTTGCACTTGTATTCGAAGTCCAGGTAGTCTGCTGTATAGCCAGCGTTCTTTAAAAGCTCCGCCTTTTGAGCGGCTAAAGCTTTTAATTTTGAATCCAAAATGTTTTTATCCAATTTCTCTCCGGCTATAATTCGTCTGCCAAACTCCACACTGGCAGTAGAAGTCTGCCCATCAAGCTCCTTATATCCGGGGACGGTCTCATATATTTTTTGCAGCTTTTCCTCCCGCTCACGTCTGTGGCGAATGCGCAAATCTTCATATTGCTGCATAATGCTGTTGTATTGGTTATTAGTAAGTGGCATGTTATCTCCTCCGCGAAACTGATAAACTATTTTCTCTCTGGTGCAAGATTTGCAAACTTCGTATACTCTGGAAGCCATGCCAGCTTTACCGTTCCTGTAGGGCCACTTCTCTGCTTCGCGATAATAATCTGGGCAACGTTCTTTTCTTCACAGTCGTGATCATATACATCTTCTCTATGAATAAACATCACCATATCAGCATCCTGCTCGATAGATCCTGATTCTCTAAGGTCAGACAGCATTGGGATATGATCCGTTCTCTTCTCTGTATCACGATTCAGCTGTGAAAGAGCAATAATCGGTATTTCAAGCTCTCTGGCAAGCGCTTTTAGCGATTTGGAAATCTCTGCAACCTCCTCCTGCCTTGAAGATGGGCCATTTCTGCCCTGCTTATATTTCACAAGCTGTAAATAGTCGATAAAGACAGCGTCCAATCCGGACTGTGCCTTGAATTTTCTACACTTTGCCTGAATATCCTGAAGAGTGATTATAGGGGCATCATCTATAATGAGCTTGGACTTACTTATAACATTGGCACTATCAACAACGCTGCTCCATTCTCCATCGGACATATTTCCGCTCTTAATGTTTTCTGAATTAACACGGGAATCCATCGCAATAAGCCTGTTGACCAGCTGGACTCTTGGCATCTCTAAAGAAAAGATTGCAACGCATCTGTTATCATGTAGCGCCATGTACTCTGCCATGTTTAAGGCAAAAGCAGTCTTTCCCATAGCAGGACGAGCAGCTATAAGCACCAGATCCGCTGAATGAAAACCAGTGGTCTTATAATCCAGATCAGTAAAGCCCGTTGCAACACCGGTAACATGCCCCTGCATTTTGCTTGCCTTTTCCATAAGGTTAAGTGCATCCATGACAATTTGATCGATAGGGACAACATCTCCTGCACTTCTCTTCTGAGTTACATCCAGTACTGTTTTCTCAGCATCGTTTAAAACCCCAATCACATTATCAGATTCTGTATAGCACGCGTTCTCAGCATCATTACATGCCTTGATCAACTTACGTAGCATAGACTTATTTTTTACGATGTTGGCGTAATACTTTACATTGGCTGATGTCGGTACTTTTTCTACCAGCCCTGCGATAAACTCGCCACTACAAACCTCAGGAGAAACATTCTTTTCTCTGAGTCGATTTTGCAGAGTAACCGGATCAACAGCGCTTTCCTCTTTCTCCAGCTCTACCATCGTAGAGAACATCGTTCCCAGCTGTCTGTAATAGAAATCATCTTCAATCAGTATTTCAGCAGCTGTTTTGATTGCGCCTCTGTCAAGTATCATTGCCCCTATTACAGATTGCTCTGCTTCCTGATTATTCGGCGGAACCCGCCGCAATACATTTTCATCCTTCATTGTCTTCCTCCCTCGTATACTGTTTTTTAGTTCCTTATCCCTATTACCAGTCCCATTTCAAGCTTTCCTCTGAACAGTTTGTCCGTCTCCCCCAGGTCAGTAGGCCTCCTGTCTGCTGAAAAGACTATTTGTTTTCCTTGTAAATAAAGGGAATCAAAGGTATTTATGAATTCATTTAGGACCACTCGTCTTTCCATAAAATAATCAATGTCATCCACCAGAAGCACATCTACATTTCGGTACTTTTCGCGGAACAATTTGATTCCTATCCCATATTGGTTTGAAGAAATTGCGCTTAGCAGGTCGTTATCAAAATCTTCACCTCTTACATATAGGACATCCAAAAGAGGCTTTTTCTCGCGAAGGTCTCGCTCCATTGCCTTTAACAGATGTGTCTTGCCGTCATATCTTTTCCCATACAGATAAAGAGGATTAAATCTGCCACCTGGTTCGTTTGTGACTTCCTTAGCTGCCTCGAACGCAAACTTATTTCTTCTGTCTACGTCAAAGTTTTCAAATGTATACACTCTATTTCTCGCATACATAACTACTCCTTTTTGTTGAGGTTCAGCTTCATACAGATAACATCTATCTTTTGATTGACATCTTCATCTGTGGAGAGCATGTCGGTTATCCTCTCAATACTGTTCTTTACTGTTGAGTGATCTCTTCCACCCAACTCTTTTCCTATGCCAGCGAGCGTTGTATCCGTATATTCCCTGATTAAATACATTGCAAGCTGCCTTGGAAGAACAATATCATTACTCCTCTTTTTGGACTTAAGAAGATCAACACTCACGTTATACTGCTCTGCTACAGTGCTTATGATTACTGACGGAGGGATATTTCTTGCTCTTCCAACCTCGATATCATCCCGGAGAGCGAGCTTTGCCTCTTCTTCTCCAATGTGCTCTAACTTATTAAGCCTTGAATAAGCAACAACCTTTGTGTAAGCACCTTCAAGCTCCCTGACATTAGAAACAACCCCATTTGCTATATACTCAAAAACGCTGTCATCAATATCAAGAATTTTTCCCTCATGGAGCTTTCGCAAAATTGCCATTCTGGTCTCGTAGTCGGGCTTTTGGATATCTGAAGTCAATCCCATCTCAAAGCGCGACCTGAATCTCTCATCCAGAGCCTCTATTTCTTTTGGATGACGATCCGAGGAAAGAACTATCTGTTTCCCATCCTGATATAAAGTATTAAAGGTATGGAAAAACTCAAGCTGCGTAGCCTTCTTGCCAATTATGAACTGAACGTCATCAATCAACAGTACATCTACCGTCCTGTATTTTTCATGCAGTTCATCTACCTGCCCTGTCCTGATGTACTCAATAACCTCATTGGTGAAATCCTCAGAAGTAACATATAAGACTTTCTGCTCAGGCGCCGTTCTACAGATGTAATTACCTATGGCTTGAAGAAGATGTGTCTTACCAAGCCCCGGTCCTCCATATAAAAACAGCGGATTGTATATAGCCCCTGGGTCTTCAGCTACAGCCACAGCAGCGCTATAAGCAAACCTGTTGCTACCTCCAACAACGAAGCTTTCAAAGGTAAACTTGGGTTTCAGGCTCGCCCTTAGCTGTGCCAGTTTCTCTTCAGACATCTTTTCTTCGTTTCTCGCTGTTACTTCTTCAGCGTCAAACGTGAACTCCACTGACAACTCATCTATCAGGCCGTCCAGCTCCGCAGCAGCAGCCATAGCTTCAACAAAAAAGCTGTAAAACCTGTTTTTTACATAGTCCATTGCCATGGCATTGTTCTGCGGAAGAAGTACATAAGCCACGCCATCTGTATATCGCAAAAACTCCAATGGCTCTATCCACGTGCCATAGGATATATTGGTGAGACAGCACTCCTTTCGAACTATCTGCTTAATTTCGTCCCACTTTTCCTCTATTCGATTGCTTATTGAAACATCATCAGTCATGGTCTTCTCCTAACTTCCTATTTTCCCATCAGATCAAAGATGCTGAGCTGACTCGATTCCGGAAGATCCCCAAACATACCAAGGCGATGCATAGTATCCATGACAACCTGTGGGCACTTGGTTCTTGCCTTAAAGTCATCCCTTGATGTAAATGGACCGTTCTTCGCAGCCTCAACTATCTGATCTGCAGCCTTTTCACCAAGCTTGTCGATACTCTTAAGGCTCGGCATAATCTTTTTTCCGAATACTTTAAAAGACCTGGAATCAGCCCTATAGATATCGATAGGCTCTACTTCAATACCTCTTTCATACATTTCCTCTGCCAGCCTCATAGCAGCAAGTTCATCCTCCTCAGCGGCAGTCATTTCATCCCCTTTTTCCCTGTACTCGGCCATATGTCGCCTCAAGGTCGTAAGCCCCTGGAACATCCTCTCGTAATTTATTGCCTTCGCTCTTATTGAAAACCATGCGGCATAAAAGGCTTCCGGCATATAAACCTTGAAATAAGCGATTCTCCAGGCCATCATTACGTAGGCTGCAGCATGAGCCTTGGGGAACATGTACTGGATCTTCTGGCAGGACTCGATGTACCACTCAGGGACACCGTGATCCAGCATGTCTTTCTTCCAATCCTCCCAGTTGTTCTCCTTGCCCGCAGCAACCTTTCCTTTACGCACAGCCTCCATGATCTTGAAGGACTCTGACTTATCAAGTCCCATGTGAATCAGGTAGACCATGATATCGTCTCTACAACAAATGCAGGAGCTAAGAGTTGCTGTACCAGCTTCTATAAGGTCTTTCGCATTGCCCAACCATACATCAGTACCATGAGAAAGACCTGAAATCCTTATAAGATCTGAAAAGGACTGAGGCGCAGCATCAATAACCATGTTCATGGCAAAGTCCGTTCCAAACTCAGGAAGCCCCAAACAGCCAAGCTTGGTGCCGCTTATCTGCTTTGGAGTGATACCCAACGCCTCTGTATTCATGAAAAGAGACATTACCTTCTCATCGTCAAGTGGCACCTCCTGCGGATCTCGTCCTGTGCAGTCATTTAAGAACCTGATCATAGTAGGATCATCATGTCCAAGAATATCTAGCTTCAGCAAGTTATGATCTATCGAGTGGTAGTCAAAATGTGTAGTGATTATAGGCGTATGCACATCATTAGCCGGGTGCTGAATTGGTGTAAAACTGTGTATGTTCTCACCTACCGGAAGGACAATAATGCCCCCCGGATGCTGACCGGTTCCACGACGTACTCCAATACATCCCTGGGCGATACGTTCCACCTCTGCATTCCTCTTTGTGATATTCTCCAGCTCGAAATACTTCTTTACATATCCGTAGGCAGTTTTGTCCGCAACAGATGCTATAGTTCCGGCTCTGAAGGTCTGGCCTTCTCCAAAGATAACTTCCGTGTACTTATGGGCTTTGGCCTGGTATTCACCGGAAAAGTTAAGGTCGATATCAGGCTCTTTGTCTCCCTTAAAGCCCAGGAATGTCTCAAACGGAATGTCAAAGCCATCCTTCTTCATCTTGGTACCGCACTTCGGACACATCTTATCAGGCATGTCACAACCTGAGTTTCCTGAGTACTTCAGAACGTCCTCACTGTCAAAGTCACTGTATTTACAGTTGGGGCATAGATAGTGCGGCGGCAGAGAGTTAACCTCAGTGATTCCAGCTGCAAAGGCCACAAAAGATGACCCTACTGATCCTCTGGATCCAACGAGATATCCATCTTCCAAGGATTTCCATACGAGCTTCTGAGCAATAATGTAAAGAACCGCATAGCCGTTGCCTATAATGGACTTAAGCTCTTTTTCCAGTCTCTCTTCAACTATTGGCGGAAGCTGCTCGCCATAGATTTCGTGAATCTTTTCGTAGCATATCTTCCTGAGGGTCTCATCAGAGTTCTCGATAACAGGCGGACATTTATCGGGCCTTACAGGAGCTATATTTTTACATCTATTAGCAATTCTATTAGAATTTTCTATTACAACCTCTCTGGCCTTTTCATCTCCGAGATACTCAAACTCCTTAAGCATCTCCTCTGTAGTCCGAAGATACAAAGGCGCAGGCTCCTCGTCATCCATACCCTTTATCTTCATGATGACTCGCCTGTATATCTCATCCTCCGGATTTAAGAAATGTACGTCACAAGTTGCGACAACGGGCTTGTTATACTTTTCTCCAAGCGCAACAATCTCGCGGTTTATATCTCTAAGATCTTCCTCTGAGGTAATCCCTTCGAATTTCTCGCTGCCAATCATGAAACGGTTATTGGCAATCGGCTGAATCTCAAGGTAATCGTAAAATTCTACTATCTTGGCAATCTCATCCTCTGGTTTTCCTCCAAGAACAGCTTCATACACCTCTCCTGCGCAGCATGCGGATCCAATGATCAGTTCCTCCCTGTACTTCATGATCTCGCTCTTTGGCATACGCGGTTTTCCATGGAAATAATCCAGGTGGGATTTGCTGATAAGGGTATACAGGTTAGTCCTTCCGATAACGTCAGTCGCCAATAGAATTACGTGATGAGACGGCAGTCTCTTTATGGCCTCTGGGCTAAGCTCCTCCAATTCTTTTAGCTTCTCCAGGTCAAAGATTTCTCTTTCAAAAAGCTTCTGCTCAAACTTTTCATATATCTGCGCAGTGCACTCAGCATCAGCTATTGCTCTGTGGTGGTGCTCATTTACAACTTCAAGCTTTTTACACACAGCATCAAGATTGTGTCTTGCCTGCTCCGGATAAAAAGCTCTGGAAAGGCCCATAGTATCTATACAAGTGAACTCTTTCTCAATCCCAAGTCGCTTACAGTTTTCCTTAATAAAACCGATATCAAAAGAAACATTGTGGCCTACAAGAACGCAGTCTCCGCAAAAATCCAAGAACTTTGGCAAAGCCTGCTCTATTGTAGGTTCACCAATAACCATGTCATCTGTAATGCTAGTAAGCCTGGTTGTGTAGGGCGGTATCGGAATCTTGGGATCAACAAACTGCGAAAAGCGCCCGATCACTGTTCCTTCTTTTATCTTCACCGCCCCAATCTCGATTATCTTGCCCTTTACAGGAGACAATCCTATGGTTTCGAGATCAAATACGACCAGGGTACTGCCCTTCAACCGCTGTCCCTTGTTGTTAAGAACTATCTTGAAAAAGTCATCAACAAGGTAACCCTCCACTCCAAGAATCATCTTGAACTGGTCAATATCAGAGTCCTTATGCTTATCCTTATACTTCTGAATGTAGTGATACCCTTCTGTCAGTCCCTGAACAACACCGTGGTCTGTTATGGCTATACCAGGCATCCCCCATGCATATGCCTGAGCTATGATATCTCCTGCGCTTGATACACCATCCATGTCGCTCATTTTTGTATGGCAGTGTAGTTCAACTCTCTTTTCCGCAGAGTTATCTACTCTTTTCTCTGTGAAATCAGGAATCGTCTTTATGCCGGTAATGCTCTGCATAGACACTTCATGATCGAACTTATCCATCAGTGCCATTCCCTTGATCTTAAGGAAGGCTCCAGGATAAATCTTTTTCTCAAGCTCAGGCACAGCTTCAGCCGCCACAAAGATTTTGACCTTTATGCTGTCAGTAAAATCCGATACGACAAACATAAGAATCGCACGTTCATTCTGCTTATATGGCTTGCATTCATAGCTTAGAACCTTGCCTCGAATAGTTACCTCATCTCCATCGCCGAGGATATTCTCAATCGCAGTAGCCTCATCCTCAAAGTTCTTTCCATATATAACGTTGGGATCATCAGGAAGCTTGGATCTGACAAAGTATCCGTTCTTATAAGAGCCCTTCCCATTTCCAAAGCCCTTTCCTTTGGCCTTGGAGTCTTTCTTTTCCTTGGGTTCAGCCTCCGGCTTTTCTTTATCTGTCGCTTCTACTGCCTTAACGGCCCTCACAACTACTTCTTCTGAGTAGTTGGCTTTGGTTGTTTCCTCTGAAGGCTCTTTATACTCAACACTCACAGAAGCTCCCAATCCACAACGCTCGTTAAATATCTTTTCAAAGACGCGGGCTATATCCTGAGCTTTCTTCCTGGCAATGACAGTATCTTCAAGGTAAATGACAACCTTATAATCCTCGCCAAACCAGAAGTCAGCCTTCCTAACCAGCGTGTATTCTATGGGGTCATAAGCTTTGAGCTCAACAAAGATACTGTCACGATACAGTTCAAACAAATACTCTGGAGTATACTGTGAGGACAGGTCGTACTTCTCGTAAATCTTTACTGTAACGGACAGCCCGGAAAAGAGCTGATCTTTTATTTCTTTTTCTACCTTATATATCTCTGGTTTCTCGATCAGAATGCTGCTGGAGATATAAATACGAATAAAATCCTGCTTTCTGGTTGATGAGATCTTATCTATGACGACATCTTTAAAGATGTCTTTTGTAGATGCATCCAACGCAAGCGTTGGAAATGCCTGCAGAAAAGGCTTATTCATGAATCATTTTCCCCCTCAACATCAATCTCCTGTATTTCAAAACCATCCTCGGAACACGAAATAACAAGCTTATCAAACACCAGGTATTCCCCAGGCCTTATCCCACTGACATATCTGGAGAGTTTTTCCAGATTAAGATCTGTAGACGTACACTGAGCAACCATATCGTCCACATCAGCGTACTGCCCGGGCTTAAGATTTTTCATATATTCCGAGAGCTTATCGAGATCAAATTCAATCTCGTCAGGATCCCATTTTCTCTTGTCCTTCTTTCTACCCATAACCCCTCCAAGCCGCATAAATACGGCATTCTTCCTCAAAACAAAGGGTGATAAAACCCATTGTTTAGTATAGAAAATGAGGTGGACAACTTCTGACCACTCACATTCATTACTGTTGTTATTTTTTGGTCCACTTATATAACCTCGGTTTTATCATACTTGGCGGCATGAACATATTTTTTCACATAGTGTTTGATACCCTTCTCATGACAAGGAGGGACCTGATGATGAAAGAAATAGATGTAAAGCATGCTTGTTCATTTACCGGTCATAGACCGGAACGCCTAAATCAATACAGTGAAGAGGAGGTTGTCAATTGGCTTGACCAGCAGATAGATGCCGCGATTGAGAATGGATATACCGATTTTATTAGCGGTATGCAAAGAGGAGTTGATATCTGGGCGGCAGAGATAATCTTAAAGAAGAAAAAAGAGTACGAAGATATAAGACTCTTTGCTGCATGTGCGTTCCCTGGAATGGAAAGACAATGGGAAAGCGACTGGATTGAGAGGTATAATGAGATTTTCAAACTGGCAGATGACCACGTATTTATTAGAAATAAGCCTGGAAGAGCAGCTTTCTTTGCTAGAAACGAGTGGATGGTCGACCATTCGTCAAGGGTTATAGCGGTGTATACCGGTGCTACGGGCGGTACCCTTGAAACAATAAAGTATGCTGAGGCCAATGGGCGAGACGTGATTCAAATTTGTAAGAAGGATTAAGCAATGATGAGGATGCAGCTGTCGCTGCATCCTCATCACTTAATCATATCAATCTTCCCACACGCCTTCTGTAAAAAACGACTCGCAAGCCCCAAGCTTCCAGCCTTTATGGGACATATCATAGTCTATCCACTCCCCAGCCACGCGAAGTGTCTCAATATAGCGCTGAACTGTCCTAGGAGATAGTTCCAAGGCATCTGCGAGTTGTTTTGTTGTGATATAGGGTCTGTTCTTGATCTCTTTTAGGATAAATAATGCATTTGCTAGATTAGAGCTAAAGTTCTCGTTCTTCTTGGTCTTCTTATATGCTCCAAGTAGAACATATTTAAGGTTCTGCGTCAGCGATTCATAGGAATCATACTCCAGCACCTGCCGTTTCAGCTCTGAATTCAAATCTGCATTACCAATCACTACAAGAGTCTCGGGGAATGGTGATATCTCAGTGTAAAACTCCTCAAAAGAGCCTTTGTCTATCTCAGACATCTCATCCCAGACAACAATCGCCACCATCTGTGGCATTGCAATGATATCTGTAAAACAATCCACCTTCATAACTTCGCAGCTTCCAGTTGGGACATTCTTTTCGACCTCTTTTACCTGGGTCTCGGTCAGCCCAAAACACTGGATCAGCCTGTCCCAGTTCTTACTTATTCCGTTAATGGTCATCATTTCTATGTCCTCAATTCCGTATCGTTTTATCAAGAATAGCACCCCCTCGCGACAACAGGGTTGTACCCCTCATCTCAGTTATCAGCAAAACTCGTCAACATATGTTTTGTATATAGAAACATTTCTCTTAAGATCTTCCAGCTTCCTTCGTCTTGCAATTCGCTTATCTTTGAATGCGCCTCCACTGATAATTCCGCCGGGAGAAATAAAATCCCCATTAAACGTCACAATCTTTATTGTGTACTTATACTTACAGGCGACTTTTACCGCATTATCGATGTTGTCCACTGCGATGATCTCACCCAGTAACAACTTGGCAACTCCCTCATACTGAGGGTCTGTATGAACCAGCTCATTTACTGTTCCAAGGACCCCAGGCTCATTAAAGATTTCCTTCGTCTTAACTTGTGAAGGGTTATCAACGGCTGTAAGCGGAATAAAGTTGGCTCTTCCCACCTTGGATTCTCTAAGATACTTGATCATCTTCTTGGCGGTTTCTTCATTATCAGTAACAATGCTCTGAATACTATCACCCAACGCCACCTCAACAGCTGTCTCGTATTTTGGTTCCGTCCTAAAGATATCCGCAACCACACCAACAATTCCTTTGGTGTCAGCCCTTCTTTTCATAACCCTCTTGACGCTTTCTCTATAACCCTCATAACTCTCTGTTAAGCTAGTGAGAGTAGCAAGCTCTGAACTTTCTTTTTGATACAGTTCTTTAATTCTTCTTACTGCTTCATCATTAACACTCACTTCCTCTACGTTGTCCGCGAATTTTACTATATTGTCTTTGGGCATGACTATTGCTGGTATAGTTTTAAGCCCGGCCATCTTAGCTGCCAGCCACCTTCTTACACCTCCACCCAATATGTATGCTCCGTTTTCCTCATATACTATGAGGGGATTTATAACTCCAACCTCCTTGATACTCTCAGCAAGTTCTTCCAGATTTCTCTCATTGGTTACTTTTGCAGGTTCTTGGTCGATATATTTAACCGCTGTTATGTCGATTTCAGTTATATTTTCAGTAATTTCACAATTCATTTTTTCCATAAGGCTCCTTCCATCAACGAAAGCTGCTGCATATTGCCTGAATATCAGAATAAATAAGAGTCGTTTTTTTCAGAAGTTCATCTACAATTCTCTCAAGTAGCGGTCTGTTATCAGCAATAATCTTTTTAACCTCTATATAGTTTCTCTCAAGTATCATTGCCATAGTTCTATTACGATTCTCAGCCGAAAAGTCATGAATACTCCGGTCGTCAATCCAATTCTGAAATCCATAAACACATAGATTATCCGCTAACACTCTCGCACTAGAAAAAGCATTATCCAGATCACCAGTAGCCCCTTCATCAACTTCTCCAAACACCAGCTCTGTAACCGCTCTTCCAGCAAGGGAGATCTTAATCATGTTTTCTCTATACTCACATGTCCTTTCTTTTTCTTCCCTCCTGTAGTACCTTACAAATCCAGCCTTGTCATCATCTGCTTGCCTTATCGAGGCTATACTTACACTACCAGGATCCAAAATTTCAGCCACCATTGCATGTCCAGCTTCATGATATGCCACACGTGTCAAAGTCTCCTGGCTCATGTGTGGATCAAATAATTCTGCTCCAAACTCTTGTGTAAGAAAGGCCTCAACTATGTTATTCATATCAACGACCTTCTGCCTATTAAAAGCAGCATTCATCGCAGCATTTTTTATTACACATTCAAGTGTTGCGCATGACTCTCCTGATAGGAGCTTTGCTATTGAAACTTCATCCAATTTTCCTTTCATACCAATTTTGTCGAGGTAAAACCTAACTATCTCTGCAGCCTCATAGTCCTTTGGCTCTCGAGTATTTATTCTCCTCCCAAGTCTTCCCGGACGAAGCAGGGAATCAGGAATCTTTCTCGTGCCGTTAGCAGTTGCAATAACAAAGACATCTTTACCTTTTACCTCATCTATACAGGACTGTACAGCAACAAATTCTTCAGCATCCTCACTATCATCTTTATCTGAAAACTTATCCAAATCATCCATGAAAACAATGGAGGGCGCATTTTCGGCAGCGGTTTTAAATGTCTCTACCACCTCATCTAAAAACTTCCCATCTGAGACCTTTTTCCTTAATACATATGCCTTCCGATTTATAGCCTTGATCAAACTATTTACCATAGTGCTTTTTCCGGTCCCGGGACTGCCCACAATGATTACACCATTATCCATATTCGCACCAAGTTCTTTGTATACCTCTGGATTATTGAGCATATCAATAATAATAGTCAGTTCCCTTTTTATTTCTGCGTAGCCTTTTATCTCTTCAAAGTAATCATTCATTTTTGTGTTCCTTTCCTAAATCTAAAAACAGCGTGTACTTTTATAGTCACATGATAGAAAAAGTGATGTGCATTTTTTAGCACATCACTTTTTACTGTTAAATATCAGATTTTTTGCCTCTGTATTTCTCAACCGCTTCCATGAACTCGGATCTATAATGGACCTTAAGCCAGGCCATTTCATATATCATCAGTGAAAAAGCGGCCACATGCGATTTATTAAAGCTACATCTCGCTGCATCCCAAAGCTCGTTAAATATGGCATTTGCAGTATCAGTTCCTATAATCTTTGATGATGTAGCTCCATTTACAAAGTCCTCTCTCCATTCTTCCAGAGTGGATTGCATCCTCTTCGATAAGTCTCTACGGCATAAGTCACTTTTTTCTGGAGAAAAGCCCCCTATATCCTGTAATATCCTCATAAGTTGTTCCTGATAGATCACACAGCCATATGTTGTAGCCAAAATTGCTCCGAGCACCTGACATTCATATGTAATATTCTGCGGATTCTTTATGTTGTGCAGATACTTCCCTACATGTTCTTCAGGCAAAGGCCTGTCCAAGGCTATTGCCGCCATGAGCTCATCCATATTTTTAGGCCGTATTGCCTCATACAAATCAGCGTTCTTAGCTACCAATGGTTCATGATATTCATGCCATTTACCATTGTCATCAAGATGCCACCACGTTGAATATGAATGCGGATCATTCTTGTCAAAGAAGAAAATACCCTCCGTGTCACCTGAAAGTAGATGGTCAAACACGGCTGGGTCGTCTTCATCAATACCTGCTAAGTCTATCCTCTCCCCTTTGCTCCCTGATATATTCTCAAGAGTATCTTTGACAATCGAAAGCTCCACCCATTCTTTAATGCTAACTTCCAACATTTCTAAAAGCTCAGGCATTCCGCTTCCATACTTTTCAGAAAGATAGTCGAATATTAAAGGCTTGCCCCCTTTCTCTGCATCAATTCTTATGCAGTAAGATTGTGTCTCTTTTTCTATGTTTAAGAAGCGTTCAAAAGAAAGGTTTTCCTTTATTGGGTCTATTCTCGTTATTCCAAGGCAATATGATACAAGGCAACCTGGTAGAGCTCCGCTCCCCGGAGATATCATAATATTCTTCGATCTCGCATATTTGATGAAATCCTGAATAATAAGGAATCCGCCTACCATTCCTTTTTGTTTTATAACTTCAATCTCATGTGCCAGGCGTGCATGTACGTCCTCAGGTGCATTGGAATATTTCTCAGAAAAACCTCTTTGGCACAGGTTTTCCAATACTTCCAAAGCAGTTTTGCCATCTGGTACCAAGCCGCTCAACAGCCCCTCCTCACACAGCCCAGAAAAATACGAAACGGGGTTATGGATTGTTATTCCAGCATCAGGTCCATCATAGATTGTAGCATCCGTTACCTTCACACTAGATCTCCCATCACCAACGCTCCTTTGAGTTGTTACGGTAAATTTCTTATAGTCTTCGCCGAATTTATACTCTTGTGATAAAACTATATCTTTCATCTCTTTAACCATTATCTACTTCCCTTTCTTTTCTGTTATTGAAGTCATAATCGCCGAACATGCTATTTATCAAACATATAATAAAAAAAGCAATGCGCCCTTTTTAGCACATTGCTTATATTGCCGTATTTGCCGATAAACTAAATATTTTCACCAGTCACTTCTTTGTAATATTCTCTAATGCTCTTAAATCTGCTGTCCCCATTTCTATCTAATCCATATAAACCATGACCCACAAGTGATGATTGAACCACTTTTATTTCATCGAGATAAATGCTTTCCGGTTTATCATTCCAATCCATAATTGCCGCCTTTATTTCTGAAATCATTGTACTCTTTGCTGGATCATGGTTCACTAACATAAGCAAGAATTCAGGCTTATCACATGATAATGAAATATTTAGTTTCCCTCTCTTTTCAGGATAGCTACTTATAAGACCAAGCATATGTTTCTGATTGAACACTTTTGCCATGTCATTTGCTAGATGATTGAGCAACGCATTATCTTTCCGAAAAATAATATAGTCATTAATATGCGTACGTATTCCTGCCACAGATAAATCTGTTCCACTACCCATAGCACCATCTCCATATTTAACTTCTATAAAAGAGATTGGTAAACTATCTCGCTTTTTTCGCGCTGGTCCTTCAGATGGCCATCTTACTGCCAACATGTCATACCTTGCACTTATCTTATCTCCGCAATCATTACTTCCATTAAAGGCATATTCAATATCAAGAATATAATAATCTGTTGCATCCGTGACTTTTCCAGAATTATTATTTTCCCGCACTATCAATTGTTGGAATTCGCGTTCAAGTTTCTGATGTTTGGCAAAATAAAAGTCCATATCCTGCTTATGCCTTGGAACATCCTCCACTGCCTGGCCAATCGTCTTGATTTCTACAAGATCCGCCTCCTTATCACTCATATCAGAATCACCATCATAATTCCTATTATACGAAACTTTATATTTATGATTGCCTAGCTCTTCAACAACATATAATGCACCGCCTCTATAATAGATATCCACAGTCTTTCCTCTCAGTTCCATGCATAAAGTATCATCTTTTAATACTCGCTGAAGAAGAGGTGTTAAAGGACCCTCAAGCAAATCCTCCATAAAATCCTTTGATAAGGCGCGAATATTCTTTTCAATCATCAGCAGCTCCTTTCTATAAACACTTTGTCTTTTAATCCCTCATCCATATCCAGATACTTAAATCCTTCCGCATCCTCTGTATGCATTGGAATGACAGCTCTTGTTGGATTAACTGCCTTTATTACATCGGTGAGCATCTGCACCGATGCATGGCCACTCGTATGAAGATGCTTGATTTCTACGCCTTTAGCTTCCTGGCGCTCTATGAACTTAATCCATTCATCTTTTCTGGCACCCTTTGTTTTGTCTATATAGCCGTCCCACATTGAATAGATTATTACAGGCATCTCATTTATGTGTCCATTCTTATAATCTTCAATAAAAGGATCAACAAACTTCTCACACCACTCAGCTGGTTTAATTACGGCAAGAAAACCCGTGTATTCCATAAGTTCTTTCTGTGTCTTTTTCTTTGTCCACTCAGGCCTCTTAAGCTCTCTTTCCAATTCCAACTCATATACATTCTCGAACTTGTAGAGATCAGTATACTTGCCAGCGGTCTTTGTGAATGTATCTAGCTGTGTTTTGAAATAGTTATTGTAGGTATAAAGATATCTACCGTAAGGAACAGACGCATCCTGCGCTGCCTGGTAAAAGCTTGCAAGGGAATCAAGATTGGTGGACGAGCAGATCAAGAAAGCATATTTGTGCTCATGCAGATACTTCGTCGCCTCTAACTGAAGCTCGAATTCAGTTAGAACCGGCTCATCGGATCTACTGATCATTGTTCCTTCAGTAATAAGTACATCCACATCTCTCTTGGGTTTTCCTGTACCTTCCTTGTTTCCATATCTACGGATGTAGTAGTTTATTACCGGAAGCATAGCTTTACCCCTTCTGCCATGGCCTCTGAAATCTCCGGTGTGCAAGATTATCGTCTTGCCACCAGGTACTGAGTCATCCTCCACCTCTATGAGGAACATATATGCATCATATGCAGAATGGTCCACACTATAGGGTTCAATCTTGAATCCTGGAATATCCGTTATGTGCTTATAAATACACCTGGCCTTCTTGAAGGTGCGAATCCTTCCGTCGTCATTAAGAAGTTCTAATTCCGCTCTTGCAGCGTCTCCATCCTTTGTCCGAGTCAGAGCACGTTGAATGTTGATCATTACCTTTCGTGCAGTCTCACCCATATAAAGCGTCTTCACGCTCTTTGGAATCTCACCGATACGACCAACATGATCGCCATGATAATGAGTAAAGAACACAGCGTCTATCGGCTCTTTGTCCCAGGGGTAATCAAAATCTTTTACTGTTCCACTTCCTTCCAACGAGGAGCCATAATCTATCATAATCCTGTGAGTTTTACCATTGACTGTGGAAGATATCACAGTTACGCAACCGCCAATCTGATCGCCCTGAAAAATTTTAATGTTTTCATAGGTTTTAATCATTTCTTATACTTAGCCTCTATCTCTCTACATGCCTTCAGTATCCGTTCTCTCATGCTCTCCGGCTCCAACACTTCCACATTTAAGCCATATTGCAACGCCCAATAGAAGAATGCGTCTGGATTACTTTTTAAGGATACGATCATATCCTCTTCACCATCAGGATCTGCCCTGAAGTTCGTGCCAAAATTGTCTATCAGATTATCCATGAAGCGCTCATTTATCCTAAATTTCACATGTATGCTCTTGCCGCCATACATATAAACATGCTCAGAGAGAAACTTAGACATATCTAGTCCATTCTCATAACCCTCAAAGCTGTTAATTGGCCTACGCTTTTCATCAAGAATCTCCACATCACTGAACCTGTCTATCCTGAAATGAGAAATGTTTTCTTTTCCCTCATAATTAGCAATAAGATAGTATCTGCCCCTGTGATTTACCATCTGATATGGGCTCGCCACATACCGATCACTGCGCTTGGGATGAAGCTTAAAGTCAATACCATATTGAAGATAGGAAAAGCTTATCTTCCTGCCCTTTGAAATAGCTGTATCAATTATGGCTATTGAATCCATCACCTGTGAATTAGCTGTATTCATGCCGCTTGAAGAAGTATGTATATGAGAAACATGAGATTTGAAGTACTTATTAGAAAAGCTCTCCAGCTTTTTTACCAAGCGATGAGCTTCCTTATCTGTGGTAGAACCGGACGAAAATATACTGTCAATTAAAAGACGCAGCTCCGCATCAGTAAACTCGCGGCTTTTTAGATAATACCCTTTGTCTGCAACAATGTCATAACCCATTTCCTTAAGGCATTTTATGTTGTTGCTTACCGCCCTTCTTTCACAGCTAAAGCCATAATTGGACATCAACAGATCTATGATATCCTGCTGGAGCAACCTATGCTCACTGTCGGAATACTCTTTCAGAATATCCAGAATAAGCATGTTCAGCATTTTCTTAGTGCCGGTTCCGTACATGGAGCAATCCTCCAAATCTTTATCGTTGCTATCAAGTAAATCAGTTTTCATGTCCATTTTACATCTCTCGATTCGAAGAAAGTTCATTTGTTAACGCTTTTTAATACATTATTTATACTTCTTTCAGCAATACAATAAAAAAAGCGATGTGCCTTTTTTAGCACATCACCTCAAGCTCTTTACCAATCCCTATGGCCATAGGCTATTAGCCAGGCCACTTCTCCATTTTTCAGAGTTCTATCGTAATGAAACTGGTCCAAGCTAATGACCATATCCTTAAATACACCCTCTATCATCAAATCTTCCGGATCAATTACTTCCTTGAGCGTATATACCATACTGACACATTTTTCCAGATTATCACCCGCTTCTATCCAGCCGATACGATTATCCCTTAAATATGAAAGATGCTCATAAAGAGCCATACTTACATCATTCTTTAGACGAAGGTTGGCCTCTCTGTCATTTTCATCCTTAGCAATAACTCTTCTTGCCAGGAGCGTCATTTTATTACCGCAACTTTCCTCTTCATAAAACACCGAAATTGCATAAACCTTTCTTGGATCAAAGCCGCTTTCGGAAAGCTGCATATCTCCACAGTACGTAATGTACCAGGAATAATCACCACATATGAAAAGATCTATATCCAATGGTGTAAGCTCACCATCTAAGACATCAGGAGTACTGGGTATCACTTTATACAATGGATCTGAGACTATGGCTTCATCCTCCTTAAGGATAAAATGCTCCCCTAAAACTACTCTAAGAGACATATTTTCTAATGGACATGTTATGAAATTGTCCTTTGATTTAATCAACCGTCTCATGACCAGTGCTCCTCTTCTACTCACATAATAGCAAGGGGCATGTGCCTTTTTTGGCACATGCCCCAGATAAGCTAATTCATATTCATTTTTCAAGCTCTATGCTCTGCTCTACTATATTCTGAAGCAGATACGGCGGAATCTCTGTCATATCCACCTTCAGTCTTGCCTGGTCCTCCAAAAGAGCCAGCACAAAGAGGTTTGCCTCATATTCTGACTGCATATTGATCTTTCCGCCAATATCAGCGAAGTAATTCAGTGTCTCATCATGTAAGAAGATATGACCCAGTTCATGGGCACATAAGATTTTTTTTGATGCCTCCGTATAATTGGAGTTTATTGCTATGTATGGTGCGTATCCACGGAACTTAACAGCCTGCGCTTTAAAGCCCTTGAATCCATGATCACGCTCTAATATTCTTATTCCCCAGATCTTGGCTATCTCAAATGGATCATTGGTATGATATGTATTCCTCAGTCCATTTGCAAAATCAACGATTTCCTGCTTTCTCATCCCCCGGAGCCCCCTTTGTCTGATATCTATGACTCATAACTTTTAAATGGCCCAGTAGCTCATTTGCAAATTCGACGATTGTCTCCTCATCCATCTGGGTAGGGTCATAACCACCAAACGCAGCAAGCGTCGGTGTTTTTAGAATAAATTCAATTGCTTCCTGCGGATTCTCAAAATGATTTGGCAGCTTTGCAATCTCTTCTTTGTCAGCATCAGTGGCCTCTTCATTCCCCATCAGTTCAGCCGGTGTGACACCTAAGATCTTGCATATCTTATCAAATGTTTCCACAGGAATCTTGCTTATGCTTGATGCTTCATAGCGATATATGGTCGTATAGGACACACCAAGCTGCTCTGCAATGCTCTCTACAGATATTCCCAGTTCTTTTCTTTTGTTTTTAAGTCTTTCACCAATCTGCATATGCGTTACCTCGTCTGTGGTACATCATACACCAAAATTTGCATTTATGCAAATTATTATTGACATTGATTTGCATAAACGCTATATTGTAAATCATAACATTACTTGCATAAATGCAAATCATCATTACGCCAAACTTGCACTTGTGCAAACGGGAGGTAAACATGCTTGAGATAAAAGAATCTTTTGCAAACAGCAAAACCATGCCAAAAGTCATGGTCATTGGCATTGGCGGTGGGGGAAACAACGCCATAACAAGGATGATCGAAAAGGCATCCGATTATGTTACATACGCAGCACTTAATACTGATTCCATGACTCTGGATAAATGTCCAGCCACCAAACGACTTCAGCTCGGCACAAAACTCACGCAAGGGTTCGGTGCCGGCGGCGACCCTACTGTAGGGGAGTCCGCCGCAAAAGAGAGCGAAGAAGATATAGCAGAGCTCGTCCATGATGCAAATATGGTAATCCTAACCTGCGGAATGGGTGGCGGCACTGGAACCGGCGCCATTCCGGTCGTAGCTCAGATTTGTAAAAACCTGGGAATCCTTACCGTTGCAGTAGTTACAATGCCCTTCTCTTTCGAGAGCAAGCCCAGAGTCTATGCAGCTCAGACGGGGTTAAAAAAACTTGAGCAGAACATCGACACTCTGCTGGTCATTCCTAATGACAAGCTCCTCACAATCACTGATAAGCAGTTCTTTCTTGATGAAGCCTTCACCCTGTGTGATTCAGTTCTGAGATACACAGTCGAAGGCATCACTAATATCATCTTCAATCACGGAACAATAAACCTTGACTTTAACGACCTCAGATCCACACTTAAAGACAAAGGTTACGGCTTATTTGGCATCGGAATAGCTTCCGGAGAAGAGACAATAGTTGATGCTGTAGAAAAAGCTATCAGCTCTCAACTTCTCGACACCAGAATAACCGGAGCATCCAATATACTTCTGAACACTAGCGGAAGAGTCGACCTTGTTGCTCTTAATAAAGCTGTTTCCTACATAAGAGAGCAGGCTGGCGACAATGTTAACATCTTCTGGGGTACTGTAAGCGGCGATCCATCTTCTGAGGAAATAGTCGTAACAGTTATTGCAACTGGAATGAAGCAGGTTTCTACTGTTCAGGAACCCTCAACTCCTGACCCAAAAGAATTTGCCACAAAAGTACTCGTCACGCCTAAAGAGCCCGCTCCTCAGATAAATCCCAACCTGGACTTCCTAAAGAATGCAAAGCAGGCATCAGACATCCCGACTGTTTCTACTCTTCAGTCGAAACCAAAGCCGAAGCCTGTCCAACTGCAAATTCCAGAGTTTTTGCTCCATAAGCCAAGCTAAACTATTAAAGCCAGGGAAACCTGGCTTTAATCAACCAACGTAAGGTACTGGGAACTCCTCCATATCCTCAAGTCGTAAGAAGATCAATCCGTTATCAACTTCATCGATTTCTCCGAAAGAACAGCCTCCATCGATATCGATTAAATTTCCTTTTCGAAAAGACTTCAGGCACCCAAAATCATCCTCAACCTCAATCCATTTGCGAATCCTCTGTACCGGAACATGTCCTGTGACAAATGTATAATCATAGTCAGCGTATATGTTATCGCCCTTAGTCTCGAAATCATCACGATATATGGACGTCCAGACAATGTTCCAAACATCCTGGTAGTTCATATCCTTGTACTTCAGATTCTCAAGACCATTCTTATAATATGAATGGGAAAGACAAATCTTTCTGCCTTCCAATTCCAATGTCACCATAACATACCGGTCATTAAGCCATTTTAAAAGTTCTTTTCTTTCAGCTTTCTTCAAGGTCTCATACTGCGCGTACGTCTTGTCACCACCATTGTAAAATAGCCAAAGGTCCCAGTCTTTTCCGTTCCACTCATTCTTGCCTCCGGGGTCCACAGAATTTAGCATCATGAACTCATGATTTCCAATAATCAGGTCCATATTAGCCTCTGCCATGATCTTTTGGAGAATCTTGATTCCATCAAGGCCTCTGTCTATGGCATCACCCAGGACAAACAGCTGATCCTCATGCGAGAACTCAATAGCCTTGAGACCAGCCAGAAACGTATTCATTTGTCCATGTATATCTGCCACTACATATGTTGACATAGTACCCCCTAAAAAAGCCTTATAATACTTTACTATAAAACGAGGACAAAATATGTCCACACGTCATACCTTAAGTATATCAAGGCATCTCCTCATCAAAGTGGCAATGGTAGTGCTTGCTGCCATCTATATGTATTATGGGGGCTTCATTTATCCCAAATACCTCCAGAACCTCTTGTACCTGCTCGTTCCCTATATAAGGACTCATATAAACAAGCGGTTTTCCCTTGTTCGAGACTTCCACTCTTCCCCGAGGATAATAGTTGTATTTCTTATTACATCCCCTTGGCTTAACACTCTCCCAAAGCCTCTCATGATTGTAGTTGTTTCCAGCCTTTGACAGGCCTTCGGTTGCCCATTCTTCATATCTGGCAATAATAAGTTCATCTTCTACAAGCCAGAAAACTCCTCTTGGTCCCTCTTTGCACATTCCTGTATCTCCTGTGTTTAAGTGCCTTCTCATTGTTTTATAACCTCATTATAAAAGATTTCATGTACCTTTTTTTGTACATGAATTGGCGGGCCCGAAGGCCCGCCTGATCTATATGCTTATTTGATTTCTAATGTCTTTTTCATGCTCCTCAAGAAGGCTTATCCTGTCCTCCATAGTTTTTTTCTCATCTTTCCTACAAAGCCGGACAAACAGAGCTTCTATCATTACCCTCTTTTGACCTGAACGAGCTATGTTAGAAGACAGATCCGAAAAAATCCTTACCAGTTCATTAATCGTATACTGATCCACACTCCCAGCAAGTTCCTTTACAGATCTTATCGTCTCCTCCGGTGCATCAAAGAAATCCTCAAGATTTTCCGTCACCTGCGCGATCATAATACTTCTAAGGAACCAGACGAAGTCGTTTATAAACCCAAATAGATTGATTCCGCTACTATTAGCTTCTGATAAGATCAGTACTGATGTCCGAAGATCCTTGTGATATAGCGCCTGAAACAGCTTATGCATCTTCTCCATATCACTCTTAGCCAAAGCCTTAACCACAAAGTTGTACGTAAGCTGCCTATCTTCGCCTATTGTCACGAAATGCTCCAATATACTCAGCGCATCTCTCATAGACCCATCTGCCACTCTCGCAATGTATTCCAGCGCCCTGTTTTCAGCATCTATCCCTTCAGAGGCCGCCACACTCTGAAGCGTCATCTTTATAAGGTCAACTGAGATCCTCCGAAATTCATACCGCTGGCACCTGGATAGAATGGTCGCAGGGACTTTTTGAGGATCTGTCGTTGCCATGATGAAAACCGCATGCGCCGGAGGCTCTTCCAGGGTCTTTAGAAGCATATCAAAAGCCTCTCCCCTCTGTCCCTTAAGCGAATGGACCTCATCAATAATGTATATCTTCCATTTCCCATTTATTGGCGGATACGAAACATCCTCAAGGATCCTTTTGATGTCACTGACCTTGTTATTAGAAGCCGCATCTATCTCAATAACATTTGCACTACTTCCATCCATGATAGATCTGCAAAACTCGCACCCTCCGCAAGGATTACCATCCACTGGGTTCTCACAGTTAACCGCCTTCGCAAAGATCCTGGCCATCGTTGTCTTTCCGGTCCCCCTCGTACCATGAAAAAGATATGCATGAGAGACCACGTCATGTTTTACCTGATTCCTAAGTGCCTTAACGATATGATCCTGACCCTTAACCTCGTCATAATTCTGCGGTCTGAACTTCCTGTAAAGCGCTATGTATCCCATCTAAACACCCACGCGATCGAGAAGAGCACAGTACTTGCCTCAATAGCAGCTTCATATTCCCTATAAGCCTGCCTGTCCATTAACTCAAATGCTTCGCAGAATGAATAGAACCGCTCACAGTCTGAGCAATAATATCCTTCATCCTCTTGGTCAAAGAAAGTACATCCGCACGTCTCACATACCAGCCGCTCTTCCATAGCTATTTCCCTTCAAAAAGTATTTGAGCCATCTTATCAAAATGGCGCGACAGCAGCCTGGTCATGTAAAAAAAGACGATGCCACCCTGCATTATCACTGCTAAAACGTTTAATAAATTCTTTCGAATTGTTAACACTAATTTTAGAATATCTAGTATATAATGCTCTTAGAGGACACAAGATATTGTATTTTTGTTTCATTGTTTCGAGTCACAAGGTAAGTTTATTTCCTTCGTACAATGGAGGACATGCCCATGTACAGTTCAAATTCATCAACCTGTTACTATCACAAGAATTCCCCAAAGATCATAAATACCATAAGGATACATAACAAATACTTTGACGTATCTGCTGTCAAAGAAAAGGTCATTATGATCGCGTCTGCATCTGCTATTGTAAGCAGCCTGTTTGCAGCATTTGCAGTTATAATATTCTGACACCAACAAGATCATACGCACCCCGGAGCGGTGCTTTTTACCTAGCAAAAAACGAAGATGCCTGTCATCCCAGGTATCTTCGTTTTCATCTTTTATATACAAATGCATATCACTTTCATATACATTCGTATATCATCTCTTATCTGATAGCAGTTCCCATCTCCCCATAAAAAGGAGGTGGGCGGTGCCTTCTGGCGCCGCCCGATTATGAAAAAGAAAAAGTATTTGCTTAACTGTCTAAAGACATGGTATCAAAAGAGCATTAACATGCCTTTAACATAGATTGAACAAATTGTTAATATCCCACCCCTATTGATATGGCAATCATTTTCGGCTAAAATATGATTGAATCATATTTTAGCCGAAAGGATTTATCATGAGACATATCGAAAGAGATCTTAAATCCAAGATAATAGAGCTTAACAAAGAATACTCGGCCATCCTGATCACAGGTGCAAGACAGGTCGGAAAGAGCACTTTGTTCGAGACCATCATGAAGGAACGTGGAGAAGAAAGGGAGATCGTCACATTAGATGATCTGGAAGAGCGTGCTCTTGCCAAGAAAGATCCTGCAATGTTTCTGCAGATCCACGAACCTCCTGTCATGATCGATGAAGTGCAGTATGCTCCTGAGCTCTTTTCATATATCAAGATCGCAATAGACAAGGGTGCTGCCCCGGGATCATTCTGGCTGACAGGGTCTCAAGCCTTCAAGCTCATGGACCTGGCGCAGGAGTCATTAGCAGGAAGAGTAGCGATACTAAGGCTCCCTCCACTTTCCCAGCACGAGGCATATGGAAAAGATGACTCCAGGCCATTTTCTGTTGATCTTAACGAACTTAAGAAGCGTAAAAAGACACATGCTCCGGCAACACTAGATGAAATATATGAACGCATCTGGATGGGCGGGATGCCCGGTCTTATCAGCGGAAAGTTTTCTGACAGGGATGTTTACTACAGCAGTTACATCCAGACATATATCGAAAGAGATGTAAGCGACCTGATCCAGGGAGTAGACAAGCTCTTATTTCAGGACTTCATAAGGTCAGCTGCATCAAGGATAGGCGAGGTGCTTAATGTACATGCCATAGCAGGAGACGTCGGAATAAACGATGATACCGCAAAGCGCTGGCTACAGGTACTGGAAAAGTCAGAGATCATCACACTGCTTCGGCCATACAGCAACAACCTGCTCCATAGAACAATCAAGACACCAAAACTGTATTTCTTTGATACCGGCCTTGTGGCTTACCTGACAAAATATTCATCACCGGAGATCCTTGCAAACGGCGCCCTGGCAGGACACATCCTTGAAAACTACGTTGTCATGGAGATCATCAAATCCTATAAAAACGCAGCCAAGGACTGCCTCTTCTGGTATTACAGGGATAAAGACAATAAAGAAGTGGATATGATCCTTGAAAGTGATGGAATGCTCCATCCAATAGAGGTCAAAAGATCGGTCAATCCCGGCACTGAGCTGGTAGGTGCTTTCTCAGTATTAGACAAAGCAACAACACCAAGAGGCTCTGGCGCGATTATATGCATGAAACCTGAGCTTTCAGCAGTAGACAGTAATAACCTGATAGTTCCTGTGTGGTATATATAAAGAAAAGCATTTCGGCCAAAATCCGATTCAATCGGATTTTGGCCGAAATGCCCAACTTGTATTCCAAATAATCATAATACAAATGACAAGTCTCGCCCTTCAAAGGACTCTCCCCATCCATTCTTTTCATCAAATGATGAAAACGCCACTTTATTTACATCCGGCAATTTTACGGATGCATCATTTAGTACAGACATCATTTCATCGAGAATATCCAAGCACTCTTCGCCCTTCCCAGGTATGCTCGCATATGCATAAACTTCTTCAATGCGGTATAAGGCCAAGAGCAAGAAATTAACAGGGTCAGAAACATCTTCCTTTTCCCCATCAGATATTCCAGAATACAATTTCACGAACTCTGCATAATCATTTTCAGACAAATACTCAAACTCAGCTTCTTTGTAGTTTTCAAATTCAAAGAGATACTTAGGAATTATCTCCATAAATCTTTCATTCCATTCATCCCAGAACATATTGGTTACCGGCCACATCTGTTCCGAAAGGATAGTCCAATCCCTGTCTGGATATAATGATAAAAGAAACTGCTCTACACACATGATGCCATATGCCATTCGTCCATTCATAGATATTGATGCCAGTTGTTCTCTAATCATTTTCCCGTCTCCTTTTTATACCAACCAGTATTATTATGTTTTACTTTCCCTTTAAATGTATATGTACAGTTTTCACATGCTCTCTTGGGATCCCCCATGCTAGACTTTGTTGTGTGAATAGTAGTAATATGCAAATCTTTAAGATTGGCGCCCGCATTCAATGCTTTATTCACAGCATGCACTTCTGCACAGTTACCCACCGAGTACTGATTCAGCGACTTCTCTGGAAGAATTCCTTTTCGATTACCGTCCCCAAACAAAATAGGATTTTTCTTATCGTTGTCTATCTGAATTCCCCTATTCATTCCATAATAATACTTTCCGGTAGATTCGTCATACACTACTGTCGCCGTAGTAAACTTATCTCTTTGTCGTTTCGATACTCCGTCTAAGAAAGACGCCTTTTTATTTGCCCAACTACTTACACGCGAATGCATAACCCTAGCAAAGGGACCTCTGCCAGCCTTAGCTCCACTTGTACCGGAATATCTTCCTCCTTCACCGCTTCCCATCTTTGCACCTCCTGGATGTATAATCCTCAAAGTGAACAAATCGCGTATACTTAAGATATTCCGCGAACACTGTATCAGGCATGTTTCCATATACTAAGACAACCTGCGGTTCAAGCTCCTCTAGCATCGCATAAAGCCCGTTTTTAAAATGCATCTTATTGTCCTTCCCCTGGATGCATCCATATGGGCTAATCATAACTATGCTATTCCTCGGTGCTCCAAGAAATGCCACCTTTTCAGGAAGTACCATCTTTGTGTATGTCCTCTCATCTCCCCAGCGAATCTGTGGTACGACATATTTTCCCTTTGATTGCAAATAGTAACCTATAGCTCTATTCCGATATACATTCATTATCTGCGTAGACAGGGGTTGATCTCTGTACATCGACACATCTGGGCTTATCACAATTGGATACCTATCGATAACTTCCATATACTCTTCTGGCCTGCGTATAACATCCGCAAAGATAACATCCATGTCATTAAAGCAAAGAGCTGTGTTGCCAATTATCTCCGCTGTGACACGACTAAAAGGGACAATGCTTTCTGGAATTACAATTTGATCAGGCTTTTCTATGACAGATATCTCCAATATTCCTTCAAACCTAGCCCCCTCCACAATCTCAGGCCTAAAACCATCATCCATATCGAATCTTCTTTTCTTCATTTGCATACCCTCCTTTATTGGTGAACTTCATATTTCTAGGCTAAAATAGAAGGGTAAAAATGTACTTGCATTGATTTTGCACAGTTTTTGCATCTTTTTTTCAAGGAGAAAAAATATGGATTTAAACATTTCTTTTTATATAAAAGCAGCACATGGTAGAATCAGCGGATTAAGCACTCAGTTTGATGAGGCAACCCTGCTCTTTTCACCATTAAACGAAAGATTCAATCTGAATATCGACTTCAGTGACACTTACTTTTCCAGATTGGTAAACAGATCAAAAGACGTCGATGGATCAATAGTAGATATCGTCCAGAAGAAAACAGTTATTGCTTTTTATGAGAAATACTTTATTAAAGAAATTGTTCCAAAACTAAACCCGCATACAGGTCATGATTGGAGTAAAGAAATATACAATGCGATTCAGACTTCATTTGTTATAAGCGATATCAAACGAAAGGAGTATATTGATCTTTACAAAGAAAATGAGGAAGGCTTATTTCTTGCACATACTTTCATGTACTGTCTAAGCGTCAGCAACAGAGCCAAGCCAATGACTTCGATGGACGGCGCGATGGCAACAGAAAATGATCAAAGCTATCTTAAACAGATCAACGATCGCTTGCGTTCTATTGAAGGCAATTTACCCTCAAAGCCAATTAATCTTGGGCAAATGTTGAGTTTCAATATACCTAGCGAAAACTACAATGTGTCTTTAACAGCAAAAGATCCTCGTCACTCGTTTATCTTGCGGCTCAAAGTTGCCAAGAACTCCCTCCCTGATGAGTATGAAAATTTTGATTCCTTATTCAGTTATCTTGTTTTCTCAGGAAAAAAACTAGAATTACCAATCTGTAGCTTAGATATATATGACTATGCCCAAAACCTATTAAGGCATATAGAAAACAAACTATTTGTCGGAGAATCAACCCTGCTACCGGATATGTATTCAGCACAATACGATGATTCCGCCATCCCAGCATGCCCAGGCGTGCTGTTCATCCAAGCTACAGGAAACACTCTTCCGCTTGAACTTAGAAATGAATATGGAGAAACCATACTTCCTTTATACAACTATAAGATAGAACGCGAAGTACAGGGTGACAGTATTTATGCATCATTCACATCTGATGACGACCCACACATAGTAATGAGCATCATATTCAAAGTTCCAAAGATAAAAAAGGATATCACTAGATCAGAGACCACTCTCAAGATAAATATCAAAAATCCCAGCTCTTCATTAGACAACATAGGATACTACTCAACGCTATCCAAGATGAAAGCCGCAGAAAAACTGACTTTCTATAAATGTATAAATAAAGGAGCATACACAGAGTTTATTTCCACCACGAGTTTTGCTTCAGATAACGAAACACTGTTAGATGATTCCCTTAAACTTCTCGATTTTTTCAAGAAAGTATATAAAATCGAAGCGACATATAGAACAGTTTTTGATGTCCGGGATATGAAACGTGATGATGCATATTTTGCAGAAGCTTTATATACTATCATCGACAAAGGATTCGTTAGACTAACAAATCAAAACGTAACAATGAAATGCACGGCAGAAGATACGAAAGTTCTTAGGCAGCTTATAAAGGAAAATAAGATTGTAAAGTGGGATTCCGAATTCGAATATATACAATTATTTGGCAAAACGATTACATTTCATAATGAATATAATATGTGCTGGGTTTCTAATAAAATCTCATTCAAGCAAAACTCAGCAACCGTCCTAGCCGAAGTCGCAGTAATATACAAAAGCGGGATGATCCCTAGTAAAACTGTTGAAAAAGAACTATCCTCTTTCAAAAAAGCAAAGAATTAACCTATCTACGCGGAGATGTCTGCCCAGACATCTCCGTTATTCTTTTCTATCATACGCCCTTGTGGGGAAGGTGTCGGGAACCGGGCGTGTCATATCAGTCTTCTTTATGGCCAGGGTGTCGGGGGAGTTCCTGACTTTGTTCGGGCGGCGAGCTTAATTCTCCCTTTTCAATAGCCGCCCGCCGCATCTGATAGCCAGGATGCATCTGATCATACCCTTTTAGCAGACTGGCTATCTTCTGCTTTTTAGCCCCCGCGGGGCGTTGCCTGGGGAGGGTGTCGGGAACCGGGCGCGGCCTATCAGTCTTCTTTATGGCCGGGGTGTCGGGGGGTTCCTGACTTTATTCGGGCGGCGAACTTAGTTCTCCCGTCTCCATCGCCGCCCGATGCACGGATAGCTGGGACGCACTAAATTCTCCCGCTCCGCGGACCAGCTATCCGTGTGGGGAAGGGGGCGTGGGGGAAAGGGCAGGCTCGGCTCCCCCACCAAAAAATGCAGCCAGGTGCCAAAAGGATTTCTGTGATAAATTCCCGCCCGCTGCATTTTTTTCTCCGTATTAAACTGCCTTGCTCTCTTCTGTCGGCTCTACCTGGGATGCCTTAAAGAAAAAAGCCTGTTTCATGAACATCTTCCCCTGTTCTTCTCCCTCCTTTCCTTTATGTCCTCCCATGCACTTCCAAATGGGGATCTCGGAAACGGCTTTTTCTCCGTGCTTTACGGTGTAACCCCGCCTTTTCCATTCCATGTATGTGTGTATCTGCTCCGGCTCTTTGGTGAGGGTCTTTCTTCCCTCTTCATCCTCGATAACGATGTTCTTGCCGGTGGTTCCTATTATACCCTCTTTCATAAGTTCCATGCGGTTGTTAAATATAATCTGTTCGTTTGTCATTTCCTCGTTCTCCTTTCCGCAGGAAAGAGGGTTTCCCCTCTCCCTGCTTTATGTCTTTTTAGCCTTATGCGGTCAGAAGATATGCTCTGTCAACGAGTTTGTCCATGGGGTCAACAGTCGTTTCGTTGACTTCTGTTACCATGTTATTGAATACATCAAGGCTCATATCCTCAAACTTGGGAACCAAGATGCACTCGTGGATACTGCTCGGAAGAAGTACAAACTCGTGAACCCCTATTCTGTCCGCAAGTTCCTTGATTGCCTTTGTATCGAGCATCGCACTTGCTCCCTTGACCTGGCTCTTGTTGCTGATAACATACATCGGCGCAACACTGTTTGCTTCCTCTCCAAATTCATCAGCAAAATCATCGCCCATCATGTTCCTTATCACATCGCCAAGTGGTGTTATCTTTGTGTCCTTGTGGGTGTTCTCCTCTGCCCTTACAAAAGCGGTCTCTTCGTCAATCCTCCACATATCGAGCATCTGCGGTCTTACCTTGATTGAAAAGCTCTCTCCCTCGTGTTCATCAGCAATGTAGATGTATTCCTCGATGCCCTCAAACTGTGTGGGTCTCTTTACAAGGTCCTCGCTGCCCTCTCTCTGCACTCCGATGCGTGCATTGGTCTTGAAATACTCCACGTCGTTAATCTTCTCAACGTCAAAAGTAAACTCCCTTGAAATCATGGCAACAACACTGTCAATGACCTGCTCAACTCCCATTCCGCTAAGTTCTGCTCTCTCGATAAGTTCATCAGCGTAAACAGTGGGTGCGATTGTATCATCTGCATTCTTCTTGATGCAAAGACCCTCTTTCTCAATTCCATTCTTGATGCAAGTGTGTGCATCCACGATGTAACCTCTGTTTTCAAGTCCCTCGATAATCATGTTCTTTGTAATCATTGTCATTTTCTCCTTATATATGTTTTGATTTTGGTTTTCTGTTTTCAGGCTTTCAAAGCCCTTGAAATGTGCTTTCAAGATTCTGAGCTTTTCTGGAGGGGAGCGATCCTTTTTTCGTGCGATATTTTCCATGTGCTTTTTTCCATCCTTTCATGTGTTAATAAATGTGCTTTCTGAGTTCATCGCCTATCTATCGGGTTTGCGTGCATCTTCAGGAACGGTGGCAGGACCACCTGCAAGGGACAAGTAAGCGAGACGCCGTAGGGCAGCCCTTGCTGGTGGGACTGACACTGTTACGATGCACATCAGCAAACCGATAGGCGGTGGACTGGGAAAGTGCATTTATACATGAAAGGCAGGAAAGCACCAGGAAAATACGCACGAAAAAAGAGGGGGTTCCCCCGGGAACCCGTTGGAGAAGGGGACTATAATAATTCCTTGTATGCCACGTATTCAGACTTCCTTGGTGGAAGTCAGGGGCATATTGGTCTGGGAGCTCGGGCAGACCTGCGAAGCTGCTCGGAATGGTACACAAATGATCCAGAAAAAAGATCTCTTGTAAGCAAATCCAATGC
Source organism: Butyrivibrio sp. VCB2006 (assembly GCF_000420945.1). Classification (GTDB taxonomy): domain Bacteria; phylum Bacillota; class Clostridia; order Lachnospirales; family Lachnospiraceae; genus Butyrivibrio. Next base: position 88,002 of record NZ_ATVX01000009.1, on the reverse strand, counting down.
AAAAACCCACGCAAAAAGCCCCGCAAAAGAATGTATTAGAATATCTATAAGAAAGCATATTAGAGAAAATAATAGAACCACAAGAAAAGAAAGAACATAGAGAAAGTCAAATAGTATGCTAGAGTAAAAAGAGAAGGAATAAAAAACGCATTATAAGAATATGACAAAAACCCATTGTAAGGAGGCCCCATGATAGTAAATGCAAACCTGAACATCCACTATACAGCACCAGACTGGGTATGGGAAAAGATAGATGAGGTCTATAGAAGCATGGAATACTATGACGAGACTTCAGATACTCCACTCTGGACAGGAGAAGGAATAAACATAGAAGCCTCAGTAGAGCCTTCAGGGATCCAGTTCTATGGAGATGTACCAGAGGAAATATGGGACGACTGGTTCGCGGAATTAAAAGAGAAGCTATCCGATGAACTCGGCTATGAGATAGGCGAGCCAGAGGACGGCTACGAATTTAAATACGACTGGGACGAAGAATAATTGGGAAGGTCTAAGGGAACGGGCGAGGGTGTCTGGGGTTCCCTTATAGGATAAAAGGCGCGCTCTACTTCTCCCCTTCCGCGCCTTCCATGCCCTTAAAAGTGGTGCCACAAAGCAAAAGCTCCGGTGCTTTCGCAATATAGCACCGCCATTTCATGAAAAAAGCCCCACATAAGTGAGGCGTAAAGTCTGGAGGTGGCCGCCCAATCAAGGGCGACCCATGTGTTATGAATGTGTGTGATCAGGCGGACCCATGTCCCCTGACAAGTTCACAATACCGTACAAACCTATAAATTACCTAAAAACATAAAAAACCCCCTGGTCATCTGACCAGAGGGCCTGATATATGAACAGAACTATACTTCCGGCTTGAAGCCTTTGATAGTTTCTGAGTCATAAGAATATGTGTACCTGTCTTCGCTGTGATCTTCCTCATATCCAGGATTTTCATTCATCACTATTGCTGCAACAATGTATGCAATTAACCCAGCGCCTGTAAACAGGAATGTGCATGCCCAGATGATCCTTACGATTGCAGGATCTATGCCGAAGTACTCAGCAATTCCACCACATACACCTGATATCTTTTTATCTGCACTTTTATATAATCTCTTTTCAGTCATAACCCACACCTCTTATAAATGAATCTGGTTGTTTTGTTCTTATGAGATGATTATATGTCTGCCCATATTGGTAATACATATCCGGTTAGCAGAAAAGCCTATCCTTATTTTTCTTTTTTCGCAAAAGAAAGCTGATACACATAAAAGAATGCATATCAGCTGACTTCATTTCATTATCGTTAAAAGAACATGAACATCCTGAAGAACATTGACAGTAGCTGCAGGATGATAAACCATCTGAAGATCTTTCCAAGAATGGAGGTGCCATATACCGGAGTCCTGTTCCAACCGGTCCAGTTGTTCCAGGTATTCCAGCTCTCTTCCGGTCTGTTATAGCCTCTGCCAAGATCCTGAGTACCCCACTGCCAGTATGTTCCGTACTCTTCGAAAGGAGTCTCCTCTTTCTCGGCATAGGTACGCTCCTGCGTATATGTCTGTGCCTGTCTGTATCTCTCAGCACCCGGTTTTGTAAGAATATCGTAAGCTGCATTTATCTCATTCATCTTTTCAGCAGCTGCTGCATTTCCGGGATTCAAGTCCGGATGATACTTTTTCGCAAGCGTTCTGTGTGCTTTTTTGATCTCTTCTTCTGAAGCCCCCGGGGCTACTCCAAGAACCTTGTAGGGATCCATCATCATAACATTATCCTCCAGACCGATCAGGTCTTTTTAATGAAACGTTCGCTGCACTTAGGGCATCTGATCTCAATCCTGCCCTTTCCTTTTGGTACTCTTATCTGCTGATGGCAGTTCTTGCAGATGTAATATCTGCTCACTTTTCTGTCATGCCACTGAAGTTTAAATAGCTTAACATATCTTCTTGGAACCTCAGTCATATTAAGGAACTTCTGATTCTCAGCATATCTTTTAGATATGTTTCTTGAATATACCCTAAAGCATGCATAAGAAAAGAATACAAGCCACAAGAGATATACTATCCTGCTCTGAGCAAACAGGTTTATTACCAACAGAAAGATCGCTATTCCATTGCATGTCCGCGCCAGTGTATCAAACCCGTTGCGGCCATACATGAACTGTGCCATCCTGTACTGCATCTGATTACCAAATTGTCTGATCTTGTCCATATCTTTAACCTCTTTTATCATCGGCATTGATTTTCCTTACAATGCTCTGTTTGTATTATTCTATGCTTCATCGATATGCTTTTACATATCCGCATCAGCGAAAACTGATGTCTTATTTCTCTTTTATGATAAGAGCCTGGCTCTCCTGACTAATTTTGAGAGGTGGGGCTACCACGAAGGCAGCCCAAAAGTGTTATGAAAGTATGTGTGGGGTAAGGATCTGTATATCCTTATAGCCATATAATACAGCTTCAACCTAAAACCAACTTTAAAAACATGAATCTAATACCTGGAAGTCTGCCAAGCTACATACCAGGCTTAGCCCATGATATAATCAAAGAAAAGCTTAGGAGGGCTAACCCATGAAGATTGCTATGGCAAACGATCACGCTGGCACCGCAATGAAGAACGAAATCAAGGCTTATCTCATAAAAGAAGGCTATGAAGTTGAGGACTTCGGGACCTATGATGAAAAGAGCTGTGATCTCTCTGACTTTGTATATCCTGCAGCGCTTGCAGTTGCTAAAGGGGAGTGCGAGAGAGGCATTTTCTGTGATGGCGTGGGCTATGGAAGCGCCCTTATTGCAAACAAGATAAATGGCTGTTATGCCGCCGTATGCCAGGATCCTTTATGTGCCACATTAGCTCGCCAGCATACGGATTCAAACATCCTGTGCCTTGGAGCCAAGATAATTGGCGGTCTTATGGCTATGGAGGTTGTAAAGACATGGCTAAACACTGCGCCACTCATGGAAGAGAAGTACAGAAACAGAGTCAAAAAAGTGTGTGACATAAACGACAAGCACTGTGTACCCCTTGATCAGATTATTTAACGAAACAACAATAATGCCAGGCATGAGAGGTGTTCCCTTGCCTGGCATTAGTTTCTATTGACTTTGTTTCTTTGAGGGATATGCTGTTAATGCTTCAAACTCATCTACCGGCATAGGCTTGTAGAAATAATATCCCTGCATTTCCTCACATCCAAGACTTCCGAGGAAATCAGCCTGTTCCAGTGTCTCAACACCTTCTGCGATAATAGAAGTTCCAATAGCATGGATCATCTGGACCATGTAGCTAAGTATTGTCCGACCCATCTTTTGGTCGCCTGAACCGGTAATAAATCGAAGATCAAGCTTTATGCGATCAAGGATAACTTCTTTTAACATATTCAGTGATGAGTAACCACTTCCAAAGTCGTCCATTTCAACTTCAAAGCCTGCTTCACGAAGTTTGGTTGTTGTTTTGATGATGGTATCGGAGTTTTCGACATATGCGCTTTCCGTTATCTCAATACGAAGTTGACCAGGCGATAGGTTATAGAACTCTTTTAATGTATTAAAGTGGTCGGCTACATCAGGGTTCTTTACTATATCAAGTCTTGATAGGTTTACTGATACACACAGTTGTCTGCCCTGATCATTCCATCGTTTTAGATCTTTACACACAGTGTCCCAAACGTGACAGTCAAGATCATAGATAAGCCCAGCATCTTCCAAAACCGGAATAAATTCTCCCGGAGAAATGTTTCCATCCTTCTTGCTTTTCCAGCGGCAAAGAGCCTCTGCACCAGTTATCATCCCAGTCTTATAGTTGACCTGTGGCTGATACCATACTTGTATTTCCCCAGACTCAATAGCTGCAGGAAGGCGACTTGCGATACCAGCACTTTTCCTTCCCATGTCCCACTGCTTTGGGTTATAAAACTCAAATCCTTCTTTCTTGGATTCTCTGACTTTTCTTTCTGCAATGCGGGCATAATCAAGCATCTTATCCACGTTTATGTCTTTATAGTCATCAGGCATAAGAACATAAATACCAGAGCAGAGCCTTACAACAAAGTCTTTTCCACGATCGCTAAAATAATTGCGAACAGGAGTCAAAATATATTTTTCATCCTGAAGAATCTGTTCATTGCCGCCAATACATCGAAGGATAACAAAATGATCTCCATCATACCTTCCTATAGCTTCTTTATCGGTAAGTACTTCAAGGCTTCTCTCAGTCCAAAATTTTAACAGCTCATCTCCGGCCTTCCATCCAAAGCTGTCGTTGATGAACTTAAAGTCTTTTATGTTGTTATAAGATATCGTATATGGTGTGTCAGGATTATTGGTAAGAAGTTCCTCTACCTTTTTACGGAAACCATTGTGACTAAGTACACCGGTGAGAGGATCAATATCCTCCATTAGACGCATCTTTTCCTTCTGCTCTTCAAAATATGCTTTCTGTCTTAAGACAAGCATTATAACAAGGGCAGCAAAAAGGATGGTCCCAGCAATAAGGAAGTACTTATATTGGAATAGATAGTCTCCGAAAGTATACACATAAAGATCTCTGGTCGTGTAATCAAGGGCTATAGCCTGCTTTTTGGTTTCAGGAATAGCTGCAATTCCTTCGTTTAGAAGTTCAATGCGTTTTCTTCCCTCGGGGGTTTCAAGAGTTCCGGCACGAAAATCCATGGAAAACATGGCAGAAGGCTGTACTTTAAGATCCTTATAGGATGGCTTTTGAAGCACATAGCTCCACGCATATGAGTTATGTAAAAGTGCATCTACCTCTTCATTTCTAAGCGCTTTAATGCAATCAGCCATGGAATTGTAAAGGTTTATCGTTATTCCAGGGTATAACTGCTTTACAGTTTCTGCTACTCCGCCCTGTGATTTTAGCATGCCTACTCTGATGGTATTTATGTCAGAAATAGAGTGCTTATCTGTAGTCACAAGGGTAAATGGGGTCTGGATGAGATTGTCCGATACGATGGTCGCTTGACCAGATGCACTTGAAACAGCACTTCCAAAGGGCATAACAAGATCGTACTCAGTACTATCAAGGGCTTCCTTAAGATTTGATTCACTTATAGCTTTGAATGTGACATTGAAACCAGCCTCTTTGGCAGCGGATTCCATAAGATCAACGCCGATTCCTGCAATCTCGCCGGTGGCTGTATCAAGATAGAACATAGGACATCTATCTACAGGCACACCAATTGTAAATACTGTAGCAGGAGAATCAGACGAAGCAAAAACAGGCGTCAAAAAGACGCCCAGACAGATTACCAGGAAAAGGAGGGCTATGCTGATAGTAGTATAGATCCTTTTTGATTTCATGATACACTCGCCTTATCGTTGTACTTTGCCTTAAATGTTCATATTTAATTCTATCATTATTATGTTAATATTCGATAAAATATGAATAACAAAACGATAAAAGCAATCCTTTATTTTAGCTTTGTTTTTTACCAAACAATGTTATAAGCCACAGCATAGCAAAGATCAACAAAAATCCCAATGCATCAAATACAGTAAACGACGTTCCAAGCACAGTAACGGAAATGATTGCTGCAGTTATTGGCTCTGCGAAGCTATACAAGATTGCCTTTTGTGGGCCTATCTGCTTCACACCACTGATATACAAAGTAAAAGCGCAGATATTTCCTATGACAACAACAAAAGCGATACCAAGTAAGCCCATAAATCCTGGCTTATAATCTATAGTCCATGTTCTGAATAACAGCGCAGTTGCGATGCCTCCCATAAGGAATGACCATCCCTGGGCCACAATGACCGGTATGTCATCTGAAAGCTTTGGTGCAAGAACGTTGTAGACCATAACACAAAACGCACTTCCGACTCCTGCAATAAGCGCCGGCGCTGAGACAGACATGTTATCTATACTTCCATGAGTAGTTAAAAGAAATACTCCAAGCATCGCCAGTATGATTGATATAACCTCAAAAGCCCCCGGCTTTCTTTTCATGGTTATGCAGGTATATCCCAGAATAAAAAGAGGTGCCAGATCCTGTAAAATCGTTCCTATAGCTGCATTTGACAGCTCAATCGTAAGGAAATACAGGAACTGACAGGCCGATACGCCCAGAACGCCATATACGACCATAAGAACCGCCCTGTTTCTGGTCTTCCAGGGATTAAGAGTTGTTTTACCATATTTTATAAAACAGTAAATCAGTATGAGTATTCCCGATACTCCAAGCCTTATCGGCACCAGCCATCTGCTGTCCATCCCCTGAACGTCAAATAAGTACTGCCCCACGGATCCGGACAACCCCCAGCAAGCTGCTCCGATTATTGTAAGAAGAATGCCTTTGATATTTATCTCTTTCATGTTTTCTGCGCTTTCTTCGCAGTTGCACTCTTTATACTAACTGGCGATGCCATCTTATCTTCTCCTGCGTCTTCTCTTGGTCTTTTTAGTAAAGTTATTACTCTTTTCAGCCTGTTCTACCATGAGTTCAAGCTTTTTCTTAGGATCAGTCTCTTTTTCTATAGCCTTCTGAAGCTCTCCCTTGCGGTACTCTGTAAGGGTTTCCGCCACCTTGCTGTAGTCTCTTTCAAAGAGAATATTGCTGATAGTACCGGACAGGGCCTCCATAGTAACAATATCCGGAACAAGAGCGCTGATCTTATCAATTACAAAAGACTTGCTCTTTTCCTTGTACTTTGCCATTCCATACTTTTCCTGAATAAGAGCAAGCTCAGGTCTCCAAAGGATCTTAAGCTTATTCTCAAGCTTCATGTTTGGGTTGGTTTCAGGCTTTCTTAGCATGTAAAAATCAGGTACTCCATCCACCTCTTCAACGGTGATTATGCCCCAATGCACCGGAACATGCTCTTTTATATGGATCCCATGGCTGGAACCAACTACAGCAATGTTGTAATCATAGTACTTGTCGTAGTCCTTTACCTGAGTCACCAACCTTGCATAGGTATCAGCATCGCTCTTTATCTCAATACCAACGAGGCTGTCTTCTGTAACCATCACAAGATCCGCTCTGGAGCGACCCATGGTCTTTTCTTCAATTATCCGGACTTTCCCATATGTATCCTCAAGGAAGTCAAAAAGCGGTTCCCGAATATCTTTATCTTTTAGCATTATTCTGCACTCTTCTGGGATGTTCAATACATATCATCAATGCCGATTAGCATGCACGTTCCCGCATTTTCCTTTACGTACTTTGTAAAACCACCAAGAGAAAAAATACATATCACTGGAGCTGACGCAGGTATGTATTTAATTTTGTCCATGAACCATTCAAACTCTTCTTTATCGAACGGGGAATTCTTAAACTTACACTCGCCAACCAACATAATGTTCTTGTCGTTCTTTCCAAGAAGATCGATCTCTATCTGCATCTGCTCCTTGTTCTCATCAAGAACTGATGCCTGATAATCAGTTATCTCTGTCAAAACCGGCAATCCATTAAGTCCGGCATTCAATATAAGATACTCTTTAGCCATCTTTTCAAATACTTTTCCCATGAAATCATGCAGATGTTCCTTAACATTGGAATGATAATATGTTTCTCCTCTGCCTGCATTTATGAGACTGGTTGCCCTGTTAACATATCTAAACCAAAATTCCAGCATGCTATCATTTAGTACATAGTACGGCTTCTTAGACATCCTTTTTTCCAGTATTTCTGCACCAACAAGGACCTTTAATGGATACGTTACATCATCAGAACCGATATAAGTGGCTATTTCTCCATTCTTTGTATGCCCTGTAGCCACCGCCGAAATAATCGAATTATAAAGAGCAGGGCTCTGTTTTTCGCTTGAAACAACCGTCTTAACCTGCTCTTCAGAGAAATAACCTCCTACAGAGTAGAACTGGTCTATAATGTTCTCTTCTAATGACAAACTCGTATCAAATTGTTCTAGATATTTCGCTACACCATTCGTTAGCCCATAGCATATAGCTTTGTCTTCATTCGAAAATCCCTCGAGGAAATCTGCTGTCTCCAGATAATTGAATGGTCTGAGCTTAAGCTCTAAATTGCTTCTGCCATGTAATGGAGCAGACTCTGCAAGTACCTCTTCTTTCATGAAACTGACAAGAGAACCACACAGAATAAAAAACAGATTCCCCGTGTTCCACCTTGTATCTATGGTCTTCTGCAGAACTGACTGAATATATGGACATTGCTTTGCCAGATATGGGTATTCATCTATAAAGAAAACTATTCTCTCCCTTTCAGCCTGTCTGCCGATGAAATCAAATAATTTCTCAAAACTGTTAAAGCTGATATCTCCAAGCATATCCGGTGCTAGCGCCGTAAGGACAGCCTCTGTCATCATTGACAGTAATTCAGACTCTTCTCGCTCGACTGCTGTGAAAGAGATGCTCTTACAGTCATGATCCTGAATAAACTTATTAACCAGTTTCGTTTTGCCTACTCTTCTTCGGCCGTACAAAACCGTCATTACAAAGCCCTTTTGTTTGAATTTTTTATCAAGTATCTTAAGCTCAGCAGATCGACCTCGGAATATATCCTTCATGTTTATCCTCCATCCACCTAAATGCAATTAACCGAAATCAATTTAGCCCAAATCCATTTCGGTTAATTAGAATTATATACAGTTTTTCCCAAAAAGGCAAGATGTCCTGCAGTTTAGTCATTTCTGTATTCATCTTTAATACTTAAAAATCTCTTTTCTTAGTTCCAGATATCTTTCAACCGATATTTCCTCGTCTCCAAAATGGCATACAGCAGCATCCGCAGTAAACTCTACGTAGTCCCAGTATTCAGCTGTAAGCGACGTAGATTCTACGATTGCGCCATTCCCATTGTACTGGTCCATCAAAAAGATCTCTCTGCCGCCATGAGAATTGTCCACGTGACAGATATATGTCTTTCCATCATATTCCGCGTAATACAGCTGCCCAGCAGTTCCTTCTCCCTCAGCGAGCTGATAAACTCCGCCGTCCCTTGCATCCAGGTATTTGCCGCCATAGGGTCCGTTTAGAATAAGCTCATTAACTCCGTCGTTATCAAGGTCTACTCTCTCGCCAACAGAATAACTGTCCCACTCCTCAGGGTCTTGTGGCAGATCAGGTATCCAGAAAGAAATATCAGTCCCGTCCTCGTAGACTGCATTGACAATAATTTCCCCGTTTATAGCCTGCTTAAACAGAGCATCTGCTTCTTCAGGTGTGGCAGATCCTGTTGAAGACTCAATGCCTGATACCTTGTCCGCTTTATCGTAGGAACTGCCATATGAGTAGTCACTCCACTCACTATATTCCCTGTTTTCACCGTCTCCCCGGTAAGCTCTTACCTTAATCCTGAAATCAAAGTCATCCTGCGCTCCGGTAACATAAGAGGTATCAGTGATAACAGATGTGCTATCCTCGGTCACTTCTCGATACTCATCTTCTTCACAAAACTTATTCTCTTCGAGGACTTCGTAGCCATCTGCACCATCAACAGGATTCCACTCAAATACAACGTTTATGGCATCTTCTCCCGGCTCCATCACTCCGTCCTTTACTACCGGCGCCTGAAGGCTCTCTTTTACTGAATCCTCCGCAGTGGCAGTCTCTATTGCTGTTTCTTTACCCGACACATCTGCAGGCTTGCTGCCACAACCTGCAGACAATACTGTAATAGCACCTATCAGCGCAATAATCTCAACTTTTTTCATACAATCTCCTCTCAAACCCTGTTATTCCAATATTTTAATGCTTCATCTATGCTAAGATAATAATACTGCGAGTGATTTCCAAAGCATTTAGATGTGCCACACTTCACACGATAAGTCTTCATTTCCCATAAGATACTGGGGTCTTCTTCTGTTCCTCTATTCTCCCTGGCTTCAGCTCCCTCTGGTAATTCATCCAGGCTGCTACAAAAGCCATATTTTGCATAACTCTGCGCCAGCCACGGTTTCTCACCGCAGAATGGGCATGGTTTTAAGCGATCATCCTCTATCCTGGTTACGTTCATTATGGTCTCCTCTCCGTTAAACATGTACCTAGACTGCAGCAATATCAGTCTTTATCAAGATCCATAAGAAACGAGCAGATGATTAACAACACACAAGATACGAGGATTGTCTTTTCCATGTATAGCTCTGATAGATTGCCGCCAAATCCGGCTCCTATTGCAAAAGTCACTATCACTGCAAAATAGTCTCCTGCTTTTCTGATATCCTTAACATCCTTGGTCTTAAGATACTTGGAAAAAGACACCACTCCGCTCCTTATGTTTCCGATGCACATGGTGCTGGCATACACATTTCCATGCACTTTCTTAAAGGACTGCACCTGCAGCGCGCAGGAAAAAGAGATGAGACAGTTACAGAGCATATTCAGGTTTTGCGGAAGAAATGCCGCAATCAACATTATCAACGCTTCTACAGCTACTATCCCCTGTCTCCAGTGTATCTTTTTCGCATTCCGATAATAAAAGCCTACGTTATCAGAGATAAATATACCTGCCATGAAGGAAAACAGCGGAAACAGGTACATCAGTCCTCTTTGCCACAGTCCCTGCATGAGATAAGTGCTCATAAGCACTACATTTCCGGTCTGAGCATTGGCAAATACATTATCCCTCACCATGTAGGTGTATGCGTCCTGAAAACCGCCGCTAAATGCCAGGATAAGATTCAGAAAAAGAGCTTCTGACATCTGCTCCTGCTTTGTAAAGATCTTTCTTATCCGTTTTCTTACTGTCACCTTACCATCGCCTCTCACTCTATTACCTTCATCCCTGTCGTAAAAGCAAAGGGATACATGAATATCCTCTCATTCCCAGAATCAAACTCCACGGTAAACTTCATAGGAATCTCATCGTCATCCCAAACAACATCAGTAATGGTGCCTTCTCCGTACCTGGGAGATGATATACGCTCACCTATAATAAGACTATCCGGGACATTATCCTTACTTGTAACCGCGGGCCTATTCTTTAAAAGAGGAGTCGGCTTACGAAGTACATTCTCCTTCTTCCGTTTTACCTTCTCTTTCTTTATGGGCTTTTGCTCAGGATTTATCTCTGAGACAAATATGGAAGCCTCATCGCCGTACTTGAATATGCAGAGCTTATCCTTTGCCCTGGTAATTCCAACGTAAAAGATCCTTCGCTCCTCCTCATAATCACGCTTTTCCTTTGGGGAAGCCGACTTAAAGCCAATGATCTTACTTGGGAATACACCATTTATTACGTCCATCAGGTACACAGTGTCATACTCAAGGCCCTTGCTGGAATGTATGGTAGAAAGTATCAGCTTGCTTTTGTAATTGACCTCACCATCAGTAAGGATCTGGCGCAGTTCTTCAAGCCTTTCAAGAAATCCTTCTATCGTAGGCTCATTCTTAGATATCATCTTCAGGATAAAGAGCTTGTTGTCATCAATATTGTTATCCCGAAGGTAATCTCCATAGCCCATAAACCTGTCTATCCTGTTTATGGCTTTATAAGTGGATTCTGAGGCCATATTCCTAAAGTGAGTCCTGAGAGCCCTAACATTGCCCAAAACGTGCTTATTGATATCAACATACTCTGCAGCGTCCAAGATCCCTATATGCCTGCCATCCGCTATCCTGCACATGGCTTCAGCGTCAGGTTTACGAAGGAAGGTCTGGAACTTGAAGTATATCCTCATAAACAACTCGGGATCTGAAGGGTTAAGGCAGAACTTCAGGATATTTACAGCATCTACCACTACTCTGTGTGTAAAGAAAGCCATGTCTGCATTCTTTATCCTGTAAGGAACATTTTCCCTAAGTAGCAGATCTACAAGCGGCAAAATGCTCTCATTATCCCTATAAAGTACTGCTGTCTGGGTCTTTACGTCTTTTGCCATCTCCAGCAGGTACTTATACTGAGATTCCCTGGTACTTAAGGATATAAAGCTGATGTCGCTCTCTGCCTCCCTTGTAGCGCACATATGCTTTTCATGACGGCTGAAGTTCTTTTGAATGAATCTGTCTGCCGTTTCTACAATCTTGGCATTGGACCTGTAGTTCTTGTCCATGATAAGGACTTTGGCTCCACGATGCTCCTTCTCGAAATGAAGAAGCGCATCAGGATATGCTGCTCTGAATCCATATATACTCTGGTCCTCATCCCCTACCATAAACAGATTGCCCTTTTCACCTGACAAAAGAGCTATTATCATATGCTGAACCTTTGAGGTGTCCTGGGCTTCATCCACACAGATATAGCGATACTTATCCCTGTAGAACTCTAATAAATCTTTTGAACCTTTAAGCATCCTGTAGGCATAGATCATCTGATCATCATAGTCCATAAGACTTCTGGCCTTGAGCTCACGATTGTAGCTCTCGTAGATATCCAGAAGCTCTATTCCTTCATTTTCACCCAGCTCTTTAATCTCTTTAGGCTCGAGCATCATGTTCTTGCAGTAGGTGATAAGCGTCCGTACTGTCTTTATATCGCTCTCTGTGGGGTACTCCTTCATGATTTTCACAAAGATGTCAGTAAGGAGCTTACCGGAGATCTTTTCGTCAGTGATAAGCTCAAATGAAGTCTTGCCGATAAGTCTTCCATAGTGAGCTATGATCTTGGCACATATTCCATTTATGGTCCTGAACTCAAGCCTGTCAGAGATATCCTCTCCAAAAAGAGCTGTAAAACGTTCTGCCATATCCCTCGTAGCTGCCACTGTATAGGTAAGAGTTAGGATATTTGAAGGATCAATCCCCTTAACATAGAGCATGTATCCAAGTCGATTGACCAGAACCGTGGTCTTACCGCTCCCTGGAACAGCAAGAAGAAGCACCGGTCCTTCCGTGGCCCTGACAGCTTCCAGCTGCTGAGTATTTAGTTTGCTTCCATATTTGGCTATAAATTCCTGATCTGTCATTATGATTCCTTATTCGATACAAGGTTTAAATATCATTCCCTTTTTAGTCACCTTTAAAATACATTCCATGTACAAAAACACCTCAAAAACGCCTTTGATTTCAAATTTTAACTTGTTAAAGCGCGATTTAATATTTGGTTTAATGCCTTATTATAAAAGGGTTGTTACTGTAGCATTTATAGATATCATGTGTTATCCATGGCGTTTCTCTAATCGTTCTTCAGATAGAGCAGGTAAACGGTCATCTCTTCCTTTTTAGTCAACTTTTCCCCGGCCATCAACTGCTATATTATACCCTTTGTTTGGCTGTAAAAAAATAGCAGACCAGAATGATCTGATCTGCCTTCTTTCACACATTTATATCAACACTAGCCTCAATACTTTAGCTGGCTTCCTCGTTCAAATCCCTGCCACAAAAAGGGCAATAATTGATTTTGATTAAGTCTCCAGCTCCCTCACCATTCGAATTGCCGATGTCTACTCTTACCGCGCTGTTGTCACTATCAACTCTCATGTCAAGGAATAGTCCCCCTAGAATGCCTGCATCTATCTTCTTGTTATAGATGCATTCTTCAAGCTTTTCACTTCCAGGAACACAATAATTACACATTGCACACTCCTCCCTTCGACGCAAGCTATCTCGCATTATAGCAAATCGTTAATAAATTATCAACACGTTAAAATTAGTCCTTTTTATCAAAAAATAGACGTTCTAATAGGGTTTCTATTAGAACGTCTTATAGTCTTAAAAGTTCAGTGGTCTGCCGAATTTCCAGTCTGAATAGAACTTTATTACCTCATCAAGAGAATAGATTGAAACAAGCTGCTCTATAGTCAGTCCGTTCTCGACAATCATTGCCTCAAACTCCTGGAAGTCATCATTTTTCTGAATTCTTTCCCAGGCAGCCTTCTGAATATCTCCTGTCCTCTTGCCTTCTTTATACGCTTCCTTAAATTTGACGAATCCTGCGCCTTTTTCTGCATCTCCATTAATTGTAAATGTTTGCGTGTAGCCTTCTTCGATAGCTCTAATAAGAAATCCCATGTAGTTATATACATGTGGCTGCTCATCAGCATAATCGATCGCAGCTATAACTTTCTTGCTGTCGAAATCAGCTTTTACAAGAAGCAGATCAATATCTTCCTTGGTCAACTCGTTATGACCTATAAATTCATCATATAGCGGCGCAAACTGTTCCAGATCGTAAGGGATTTCAAGCTGTCTGTTAAGCTGTTCCCTCTCTATAACCTTGGACTTGGAAATAACAGAAATTGAAGGCTTATTAGGATAGATATGGAAAAGAATCTCTGCTGTTTTCTTGCCATTCTTCAGGCCTTCATACTCAAACCTTATATCGCTCTTTTCTTTGAGTTCCTTCTGAGCAGGTCTAAGGACATTTCTCTGAACCTCGTACCAGGGATCATATTTCTTGCTGTCTTTGGGGAGTTTCGCATAAACAGCATCCCAATCAATATTCTGCCCTTGTCTGGCCATAACCTTAGCAACTATCGGATCATCACCATTTGCAAGGCCAATCATGAATCTGAACTCTGACAGATTGTACTGTACATCTACTCTTCCGTCATTAACATCGGGCTTACTCTTGTAAAGATCCTTCTTTAGTAGCTCATATATACGGAATGAAGAGTTCCTTTCAAAATCAGTCATTACTGACAATTCCAACGTTGTATAGTTCTTCTCCAGTCCTAAGATATGCTCTTTAAGCTCACTGTTAAAGATAATACTAAAGACTCCATCCTTATAGATAGCATTAGGAACTACAGAAAAAGCCTTGAAGTTTCCCTTTCCATCCTCAAGAAACATCGTATGTCCGGTTATTGTCTTCGCAAGATCTTTAAGATCTCTATATATATGTCTGTCATCACTTACTAGTTTTTTGAGTTCTCTCGGATACAGCCGGGCTACTAAAGGATGCTCTTTATCATTCTCATTCACTTCTATTCTGGTTAAAGCAATGGCCATAACCTGGTTTTCAAGAAGTGTCGCCTTATACTTGGCTGAAATCATGTCATTTGATTTTACCAAGCTCAAATTATAAAGCGGCTCATTTGCCTTACTCATCTAATTCCCCCACCAATTACTACGTTCATTAAACCATTTTCTACGTATTTACCCTTGATTTTAGAATAAACCAAGCTCTACGCCGATGTCAACAAAAAGCGTAGCGTTTGGTTTATATTTTACAACCATTTACTACGCTTTTAAAGAAAAATCAGTAGAGATTGGATTGATTCTAGCCACCAAACTCTACGTAGTTTGTATTCCGGCCTTCTATGCAAAAAACGTAGCTTTTGGTGTATCTTTCAATCCAAAAACTACGTTTATATATCCTTCTTTCTATTTATCTGGAGTATTTGCCACAAAAAACATGCACCATTTTTTACGCTTTTACTTCTAACGAAGATCATCTAAGCCCATCTACGTAATTTTTGGTGTATACATACTTCTGTCTAATAATGCTTCAATCGTGTACTATATCTGGCATCAACGTGATTTTTAATATATTGACCGATATAGTCGATATTCTATTATATTAATCCATTTTCTACGTAGATAGTTCTTATCTGGTTCTGAACACGTAAAAATTGGTACACTCATATTCCCTATACACCAATTTTTACGTAGATTTCTACATGACGCATAAATACTGGATATTCTTCAATCTAGATTTTGCCCAAAAGTATCCTGAGACACTGTTTTTGAGTCTAAAAACGTAATTTTTGGTGTACTGATTATACATCCAATTTCTACGTAGATATTTCTCGTTATATATAAGCTCAAATATAGGCTCCTTATGATTCTTAACCGGTTTGGTCAATGATATATACACCAAAAATTACGTTAAAAACACCTATTTTGATCTAAATGCGTAGTTTTAGGTGTATATTCCGAGTTATCCACAACCAATTATTACGTACTTTCGGAATAAGCCTTTCTACTGCCCTTTCCAGGTCATCATTTGTATCCAGACTTTACGTATTTACCTGCATTTACGTTATTTATGGGTACAAAAAGCGGTAAGATTGGTGTATGTTTTTTCTGACAATCACCATTCTTACCGCCAATATAATCCATTTTCTACGTTACGTGTAACCAACAGCTACGCTCTATTAATCCATTTCTTACTTTCCAAATCGCTACAATTGGCTTAAATACTGGGCTTTCGCAGTCCCTAAACAAACAAATTAATTTTTCTCTGTTGTTGTTTATTAATATATATTTATATAAGCAATCTAAAAACGTAATTATTGGTTGTGGATAAATCCTTAATTAAACAGTACCTGCTTTAAAATGAATTCCAGATACTCAGAAGCATTTGACTGACTCTTTTTTGACATTTCTACAAGCTTTTCATAAGTTTCATCGCTAAGATAGAAACATCTTGTTCTCTTAGTGCGTTCTTTCTTCTCCAGATCCATTGTAAGCTTTAATCCCATTCCTGACAATGCTGGTGTTTCTACAGGATTAGCTTCCTGCTCAACTTTTGGTTCTGTCTTCTTTTCAGGAATCTTCTCTTCTACCTTTTCAGCTTTAGGTGATGGAGCTTTCTTCTCTGCTTCCTCTACAATTTCAGCTTTCTTTGGAGTCTCTTTTGCAGGCTGTTTCTTGATATTTACTGGTTTTGTGTTACCAAACATTCCAAGTGCATCGTTTTTCTGTGTGTGCTTAGCCATTGATTACCTCCAATACTTCTTTTGTGAAATTAACATAGTCTACAGCTGCGTTACTTGCTTTAAAGTTTTCAAAAAGTGATCTGTTTGCCACTATAAGGTTGCCGTCTTCATCAACGGAATCTCTGATTGCCTGGGCTTTCTTAACATCCTGGCTGATACGGATCTGTGTATCGAATGCTTTAAATCCTCTTGCTTCGCCCACTTCCGGAAGAGCTTCTTTTATTCCTACATCCAGACCATTTCTTGCGTCATATGAAGTCATCAGGACACCATAGATTTTGAGGTTTTCATTTAAAAGATCAATTACTTCGTTTATTGTCTCAATAAGAAGTCCAAGACCATCTATAGCATATTGCTCTGCTTTTATAGGAATAATGCAGCCATCAGCGGCTGTAAGAGCATTTATCATATAGATTCCAAGGTTTGGCGGTGTATCCATGATGATGAAATCGTAATCATCTTCCAGTTCTTTTAACTGGCTCTTAAGAATCCTCTCTCTGGCTTTTTGTGAATTAAAGTAGTTCTCTTCTGTTGCCAGAAGGCCATCTCCTGCGATTATGTCTCCTAAAGGAGTTGTCTGAATAGCTTCTTTTGCAGTACAGTCCTTCTTCAACAGATCTACTATGGTGTTCTCATCTTCTATTACAGCTCCATAGGTGCTGGTTGAGTTATGCTGTGGGTCAAGATCTATGAACAGTACCTTATAGTTGAAGTGTCTTAATGCATCTGCAAGGTTTACTGCTGTTGTGGTTTTACCTACTCCGCCCTTTTGATTTGCTACTGCTATCTTTATTGCCATTTAATCCTCCTGCACTAATAGATAATCTAATAGAATATCTATTGCAATATATAATTGGATGCCTAATGCAAAATACATTACAAATATATATTGTATTGTGTAATATAATAAATTCTCAAATCTAATATATAATAGAATAACATATTATAATATAAAATACAAATAGTAATTCAAATATAAAATGCAATACATATTGTAAATAGAAATATAAAATGTATAAGATAATATATTGTAGGATATAATATAAAATAGATTAGATAATATAATAGATATATTAATATACAGAATTATTAGATAATAAATTAGAATACATATTAGAATAACTAATATATTATAATATTAGACATGCTAATAGAAACTATAATAGGATTTTATTACAAATATCTAATAGAAGTCTATTAGATATCTATTAGCAAGTCTATTAGAGACATGTAATTTGAATAGAGGATAAATAATCTAAACAATTATTCTATTAGAAAATCTAATAGAGATACATTGGATTGACAGAAGAGAATAAACGCAATATATTAAAAATGCATTTTTAATTATATTTTATAAGTTTAAAGGTATAAAAACAGTATTAAAGCACACTTTCATATAATTTTAATTCATCTATTCCAGAATGAGAGGTGCGAATATGCAATTTGATGCGAAAGAAGACTTTAAACAGAATCTACATAAGGTCAAAAAGAATTGCCATTTTGACCGTAGGTACATAGTAGAGCTTAAGGCTGAAATATTCATAGCTGCAGCCATGAGTATCAAGAGAAGAACAATTCTTAAGGTGATTGATGAGATAGGGTTCGACGAACCTGTTAGATCAGTTCTGGTGAACTATGTAGGAGAAGTAGAAGAGTGTAAAGAAGATAACAGGTTGTTAGAGATGGCCCAGGGAAACTGAATGATAAGTATTGTGACGGAGGGAATATGAAGGCATTAAAGATAATACTTTTGATTCTGTATTTACCAATCTACATAATCATAAAATTCCTGGATATGGTCGGGGAATTCTGGATTTTATTCTTCGGTTATATAATTGGAGGAGCGATGGCCCTTATCACGATTCTAGGGTTTGTATTTTGGTTTGCTCAAGTAGGAACATTTAAGGTTGCACTGATATCCATGGGAATCTCATCGGTTATATTTGTCCTCTATAAACTACTTGTTATGCTATTTGTCTATTTGGTAGAAGTAAACGAAGACATAATACAATTTCTGACAAAAGATATTGCGCCAGTGTGAGCTGGCGCATCTTTTTATTTCTCTTCAGAATCTTTAGACTCTGTACCGTAAGTGAAGAGCGCAAAGTCCAGACATTGTCTTAAAAATTGTTTGCCCTCTTCTGAAAGAGTAGCCATCTTGGTTGTAAATTCATCTGATTCATAACCTATAAGCTGCGGAACAGTAACATTCAAAGCTTTCGCAAAGCCCTGTATCTTTGAGTAGGGAAGATCAACAGTACCTTGCTCTATGTGGGCAATCATGGTGTTGGCTGAATAGCCAACTTTCTGTGCCAGATCCGCCTGTCTGAGGCCCTGTTCACGTCTAAGTCTAGCAATATTCTCGTAAAGAACGTCCATAATAATATCTCCAAAATATGAATTAAAATTATATATAAGCAATGAGAATTATAGCACAAAAAAGAAACAAAAACGATTAAGTTTGTTTAATTTGCGCGATTTTAGAGAACTTTTAGAAAATTGAATATAAACATTATATATTGCGTTGAAACTTATACAGTATAACTTTTGTTAATATTTTTGTTGACAAATCAAAACAAAGGAAATATATTATTGACTCGGAAAGATGAATGTAAATTATATGATATAAGTTTGGTTGGTATATAATGCTAGATTATGAAAAGCTTCATGAAGCTATCAGGAATTCCGGTATCAAATTCGGAGAGATAGCAAATGCCTGTGGAATGAGCAGGCACAGCCTATACAAAAAAGTGAACGGAGAACGGGCATTTAAGTTTGCAGAGTATGAACTGCTATGCAGATGCCTTGGAGTAGAAATAGGGGAATTTGTAATAAACGAGTCGGATTTAACGTGAGAGTGGGGGTAAGAGATGAGCGTTGGAGATCAGATCTGGAGAAATGAACTAATCAACAAAATTGAGTCTGAAATAATGTATCGGCTTCTGGAAAAGAAAGAATCCATAGAAGAGATAAGAACAAGGATCAAATCGCTTAATCTGGCTAATGAACAAAGAAAGCATATTTTATCGTTCATAGAAGACCTGGAAAAGTGGAGGCGTGCTAGAAATGACAGAGGAAGATGCTAAAAGGGTTAGCGCTATAGGCGCAAAAACAACAATTCATGTCGCAGTTAAATTAGGTAAAAAGGGGCTTAAGATTGGCGGTAAAGCAGCAGCTTTTTTGATAGGGCAGGCCTATAACAAGTTTCACAACCGTACAAGAGTTTATGAGGGTCCAAAAGCGCTCAAGAAGTTTTTGAAGTTCGATAAAAATCACTCCGGACCTATAGGAAAGCTGGATGTAAATCAGACAGATTTCAAAGAGTTCTCACGTACCTGCAAAAAGAACGGTGTGGACTTTGCCATAGTTAAGGATTCAGTAGATCCGAACACAATGCATTTCTTTTTCTCTGGGAAAAATGCAGAGGTAATGAGCCATCTGTTTGAGGATTATGTGAAGGACAAATATCAGCAGGATGTGAAGAATGAGCTGCTTGGTAACCAGACAGAAAAGGAAACAGAGAGAAATGCTGAGCGTGAAGCAGAAAAGGATGTAACTGCAGGCGAAAAGAAGCCGGCAAAAGCAACAGAAGCTAAGACAAAAGAAGCCTTAGGTATAAAAGAGCGATTAAAGCTCTATGAAGAACATGCAAATACAGTAAACAAAGAAATCAACTCGCATATCGACATAGATGTTAAGGAGTTGGAGCCAATGGAGCGTACCAAGTAATGGACAAGAGCAAGTTATATAAACTGATCCCTTATGCAGCTGCATTCTACTTTATGGATAAGTTTGGCTACATCTATCGGGTTGCAGAAGGAAACAACGCTTCGGACAAGATAACAAATATTGACTACGGCAATTTGTTCGGCTGGCCAATATTGTCCTTTAACCTCTGGGATCTGTTATGGGGCCTCGTGGGATGTGCATTCTTGTTCCTATATATCTGGTACAAGGATTCGACCAGAAAGAAGATGAGACCAGGCGAAGAATATGGAAATGCAAGGATCGGAACAGCTGCAGATATAAAGCCATTCGTAAATCCAAAGTTTAGAGAGAACTGTATCCTTTCAAAAACAGAGTTCCTGACGATGGAAGAAAAGGTTAAGCCCTGGTATATGGGCAGAAATAAGAATGCTATATTCTACGGAGGCTCTGGTGCTGGTAAGACATTTAGTATGTTGCTACCCAATCTCTTACAGTTCCATTCAAGCTACGTGGTAGTTGATCCCAAAGGAACGCTGCTTGATAGCTGCGGGAGCCTCATTACAAAGATGGGATATAAGATAAAGGTCTTTAACACAATAGATTTTGATAAATCTATGGGTTATAACCCGTTCGCTTATATAAAAAAAGAGACTGATATCCAGAAAATGGTATCAACACTCATGGAAAATACAAAAGAGCCTGATGAAAAGGGACAGGACCCTTTCTGGCCCAAGGCAGAGAAACTTCTCTATAACGCAATCATAGGATATATCTGCGAAAGAGAAGTCACTGATGCCAGAAACATGATCACAATGTTGGACCTTATAGCCAAGATCAAGGTAACAGATCCGGTACCTGTCAAGAAGACAAGGATCAACGATAAGGGTGAGGAAGAAGAATATACCTCAATGGAAGCTGAAAAATGCGCTGTAGACATCCTGTTCGAGGAACATGAAGAGGAAAATGGTGAAACCTATTCCGTGAGGCAATATAAGAAGTTCCTTATAGGTGCTGGCAAGACCAAAAGGAGCATTCTGGCTTCTGTAGGAGCAAGATTATCACCCTTTGATATAGATACTGTTAGGGAAAAGATGGAATTTGATGAGCTTGAGCTGGATAAGATCGGTGATGAGAAGACCATTGTGTTTTTCATCATAGATGACTCAGATACCACATTTAACTTCCTTGTTTCGATGGCGCTATCACAGATGTTTAATACGCTGAAAACTAAGGCGGATCTTAGTGGAGGACATCTCAAGTACCATGTCAGAGTCTTGTGGGATGAGACCTATAACACAGGGCAGGTCCCAAAGCTTGAGCATCTTATATCACAGCTTCGTTCAAGAGGAATTTCCATGTGGATGTTCTTCCAGGCAAAGAATCAGCTTATAGACCTTTATGGAGATAAAAAGGCGGAGAACATTGAAGCGTCTTGTGACGTTAAGGGATTCCTTGGAGGTAATGAGTTTACTTCCTGGAAAGACTGGTCAGATCTTTTGGGCCAGGAGACTATAGATGTTTTGGGGCAATCTGATACCTACGGCCAGACGCGAAGCAGCGGTAACAGCTATAGGAAGGCTGGGAAAAAGCTTATGAGTGTTGAAGATATAGGTAACATGCCGGGAAACAAGCTGCTCGTAAAGCTCAGGGGAGTACCGCCGTTTTATTCGGATAAATATGACACTTCCAAGCATCCGCTCTATAAATTCACAGCTGATGCTGATGATAAGAACAGCTTTAATCTCGAGGATTATCTTGAAAACTACAGAATGGGCTTTTTGTGCGAAGACACTGAGTATGAAACAACAGTCATAGACCTTTCTGATGAAAGTGAAAGTAAAGCAGGATAAATACAGCCACAGGCTTTATTTATAAAAAACACTGAAAAAGGAGGAGAATCATGGAGTTCTTTACAACAGGAGTAGGTTTGCTCCAGACAATCGTTACACTTTTGGGGGCAGCAACAATTATTGGAGGCCTGATCGAAGTAGGTAAGTCCCAGGCTGATAATAACCCGGCTGTAAGAGCAACTGGTATTGCCATGTTCATCGGTGGTGCAATCATCATCGCTGTAGGACAGGTTCTTGTACCAAAGCTTTCTGGAATGATCACATTAACTTAATAACATGCAAGGAAAGGGCTGAAATAAGCCCTTTTCTTAAAGGGAAAAAACAAAATGGAATGGCTAAGTAACTATTTTCAAGCGATGTTTTTAGAAATGCTTAAGGGGGCGGCCAATGACTTTTTTGAGGCGTTATCAGGACTGACAGGCGACGTCAGAGGTCTAATTGATGTCAATCCCGGGACATATGATGCTACGCTTTTCACAATGATACGAAGAATATCTGACACAGCTATAGTGCCGGTTGCGTGCCTCATTCTCTGTTATCTGATGACCATCAACTTTATCAAGATAATCGAGGATAAGAATACATATAAGGACATGACTTTCATGCCTGTGTTCAAATGGATCCTGTACACGACGATTGGAATCGTGCTTGTTACAAAGACCTATGACATTGTCCTTGCGATATTCGATGTTGTCGGCTGGATACTGGCAAAAGCAGGTGCGATCATAACTCTGACAGAAGCAGATATCAATCTTCAGGACAAACTAAATGAACTGATTGATCTGGTAGATCCTACAGACATAGGAAAAGTTCTGGGTATGACTATACAGCTTATGATGTGCAAGGTTCTTGTCAGCATTGTTGCTGTGCTGTGTAAAGTGGCTATGTATTTCAGGATAATCAGCATTCTTGTGTATTCCTCTGCTGCAGCGATACCTATGGCAACACTTATGGATCAGGGACAGAACCAGACTGGTCAGAACTATTTAAAAAATCTGGCATCACTGGGACTTCAAGGCTTCTTTACACTGATCATTATTGCGATATTTGAAGTGCTGATCTCAGAGCTGGCTACAAGGACTGATCTGACCATAAGCACCATGGCGTGGAGCACTCTTATGTACACATTGGCGCTCTGTATGGGACTCTTTTCAACAAAGAAGGTCGCAGACGTCACTCTTGGAGCCCATTAAGCGATTTAGGAGGAAAAAGATAGATGGCATATACAGAGAATCATTGTGACCTGAACAAGATCAAGGATAAGCCAATTTCCGGTTTTACTGTCAGGCAGGTTGTATGCTTCGCAATTGTCATTCTGATTGATGCACCAGTATACGTTTTATGCCTGAAAAGCGGAATGGACAATACGTTTGCATGCCTTATCATCTGCCTGATAAGTATTCCGATCTTTTTCGGCGGAACCTATGAGGATGTGCATGGGAGATACGTGGAGAAGCTTATCCGCGACAAGGTGCGTCTGGTGTTCCTAACACAGACAAACAGGCCTTTTTCAACGGATAACAGATATACGGCGATAAAGAAGCAGATTCTGCTTGAGGAAAAGTATAAGGGCTTTGTCAGAAAGGCAGCCGTGAAAAAGGCATTTAAAGCCAAAAAGAGAGAAGAAAAGACCTTAAGGCATAAAACTAAGGCTAATAACAAAATAAGGCTGTTTAGGGCAAATAAAGAACAAAAAGACAATAGTATAACAGCCTGAGGTGGATTCATGGGAAAACAGAAAGAAAATAAAAAACTGATCATAAAGGGTACAGATGGAAAAATCTCCAAAGAAGATGCCAAAAAGCTGGAGAAAGCCATAAGGAAAGCTCAGAAAGAAGGAAGGTTTCCTCTGACTGCGCAGGGCACCATTCCCTATAAGGCGATGTACCGTAATGGGATGTGCCAGCATGATGGATACAGTTTTTCCAAGACCATTGCCTTTGAAGATATCAATTATGAACTAAAAGACAATGAAGATAAAAAGACAGTATTTTCCAAGCTTTCTGACCTTTATAACTACTTTACCGAGGATACCCATGTTGAAATGACCTACATGAATACGAGGATAACCCCGGAAGAAATAAGAAAAGCACTATATATCCTTGGACAGGATGATGGCTATGATGAGCTCAGGGATGAATTGTCTGAGATCCTTTTAGACAAGGAGAGAAAAGGTAATAAAGGAATCAAAAAGAACAGGTATCTGACTTACGTCATTGAAGAGAAGGACCCTGAGCTGGCGGCCAAGAAAATGAAGGATGTAGACAGCGCGGTGCAGGAGAACTTTAAGAAGGCTGGACTTAAGGCCAGAAGCCATGTTCTTAATGGAGCAGAACGATTAAAAGTCCTGCATTCGGCTATGCACCCGGAAGGGGATGATAAGTTCCGCTTTAACTGGAATGTTTTGTCGAAGGATGGCTTAAATACCAAGGATTTCATAGCACCTATGTCCTTTAGATTCCCTGTAAACGGTAAGTATTTCAGAATGGGTGATGTGTTCGGAAATGTGTCCCTGCTGTCACTGGATTGCCCATTGGTTGATGACAGGATGATCACAGATATTCTTAACATTGAAACACCTATAATCATTAGCATTCATCTGGATCCGATCGACAGAGTAAAGGCTAAGAAATATATCGAAAAAAGAAATATGCAGCTGAACTCTTCCAAGATAAAAGAGCAAAAGCATGCCTCTAACGAAGGTTATGATATCGATATTCTTCCCCCGGAGTTGACTGCAAATGGTGAGGATACTGCCAAAATGCTTAAGGAGATCAACTCCAGTAATGAGAACCTCTTTAACATGACAATCCTAGTCACATGCTTTGCTCAGTCTCCAAAAGAGCTTACGGCAGTATGGAAGAGCGTTGAGAAGATAGCAAATAAGCAGTCCTGCCAGCTTATTCTTTTAAGAGATCAGCAGGAACAGGGTTTCGTATCGACTCTTCCATTGGGTGTAAACAAGATTGAGATTCAGAGAACCATTATGACAAGCCAGCTTGCCATGCTGAATCCATTTACTGCAGTAAAGATATTCATGCCAAATTCGCCATATTATGGCATAAACCCGCTGACAAAAGAGCTGATCCTGGCAGACAGGACAGCACTTAAGAATCCCAATGGCCTGTATCTGGGTGTCCCGGGAGGTGGCAAGTCTTTTGCCGGAAAGCGTGAAAAGCTGATGTATTTCCTTAACTATGATTCTTGCGACATCATGGTCATCGACCCGGAAGATGAGTATCAGGGAATGGTTGAGCTGATCGGCGGCCAGGTGGTGGATTTCTCAGCATCTTCTATGCAGCACATAAATCCAATGGATATCAACTTTGACGTCGGATTTAAGGATGAGGATCCTATCGCAATGAAGAGCCAGTTCCTTCTCTCAATCGCAGAGCAGGTGGCAAGTCAGAAGATAAATGGCGTGAGAGCTGGTTTGGAAGGCGACGAGGCCAGTATTGTGGATGAGATTGCCAAGAATATGTATGAGGAGCTTCGGGAGAAGTACTGGTATGGCATGAAAAGAAATCCTACAGCAGAGGAGATGCCTACGCTAAGCGACTTCTACGAGGCGCTCAGGAAACATCCTAATCCCAAAGCGCAGAGAATTGCTGATTGTTTCCAGATATACATTACAGGTACGCTGAATGTTTTCAATCATCATACGGACATAGACCTTAACAACAGAGTGGTCTGCTTTAACATAAAGCGTCTTACTGCAAATCTGAGGGAGGTAGCTCTTGTCATACTGATAAATTTCATATGGACCAGAGTCTCTTTTAACAGAGATCAGAAGAAAAAGACTCTACTGGACATAGACGAATTTCACTTGATGCTGCGCGACCCGCAGACAGCCATATACTTTGTGGAATTTTGGAAGCGATTCAGAAAGTGGGGAGGTGTTCCGACCGGCCTGACACAAAACGTTACTGACCTGTTGAAGTCGTCACAGATCGAGCAGATCTTTTCAAATTCCGAATTCATATACATGTTGCCTCAATCAAAGCGAGATAAGGATATTCTGGCGGAAGCCCTGTCTATCTCGGATGAAGAGCTGGACTATGTTACCCAGACTGATTCAGGAGAAGGTCTCATGAGGTTTGGAACGATGATAATCCCGTTTAAGGATGAGTTCCCCAAGGGCAAGATCTATGACGTGCTTACGACCAGACCTGATGAAATGAAGGTGGTAAATGGCTGAGTTCAAAAGTGGCAGCGCACCCATGAATTCCGGGGCAAAATTCCGTGCTGCAAAAATGGGAAACGCAAAAGAGTTTGTGGCAGAAAAGACTTTAGAAGCAGGGAAGATTGCTGCTAAAGGAGGAGTAAAAGCTACCATCAAGCTTAAAAGGGCGAAGCTTGCCACTGTTAAGTTCGCTGCAAAGGAGAGCGCAAGGGACTCTTATGGCGATAGTAATGGTTCGTTCATTGTAGATTCTGAGACCTCTATGCAAAAAGCTATATCCAGGCAGCTGCATAAACAAAAGGCGAAGGCGGTAAGGGCCCAGAGATACACCACCAAGGAATTTGAAAAGGAATACAAGAAAGCTCTTGAGACCGGAGATACCAAATCGCTGGAGAAATGGTTCCAAAAGGGAGACAAGCACTTCAAGGTGTCTGATGTCATAAGCAAGGACAAGCCGCTTGATTCCCATAAGGCATACAAGGAGTTCCGTAAAAAAGCCAATCAGAGGAAGTTTTCCAGGAAGATATTTGAGCAAAAACATAAAACGCTTAATAAAGCTGGGCAGACGGCCAAAAAGCAGGGAAAAAACCTTGCTTCAAAGGCTGGGAATATGCTTAAGAGCCTTGCTAAAGAAATTGCAAAACGTCCGCATCTTCTCTTGATTGGCGGGGCGGTCTTTATAGTCGTTCTTGTTACGAACATGATCCTGAATCTTTTTTCCATGGTGTTTACATCCGGTGAGACGTCAGGTCTTGCAACAACGTATCTTGCGGAGGATTCGGATATATATGCCGCAGAGGATTACTACAAGGGAAGAGAGGATGAGTTACGGGATTGGGTTGCAAACATTGAAACCAACTATCCGGGATACGATGAGTATGACTACTCAGATGTGGCATCAATAGAGCACAATCCCTATGCGATAGCAACGTATTTAAATGCGCTCCTTCATGAGCCGTTTACTGCAGGCGCTGTAACAGGTTATGAAGATACATTCTTTGAAACCCAGTATCACTGGTACACAACTGATGAATGGGTTGAGAGAGAAGAGCCAAAATACGATGAACACGGCGTTTATATAGGCACTGAGATTGTAAATGTGCATATTCTGCATGTCCATGTGAAGAACCAGGGAGAAGTAAAGACGGCGTATGCGCTTCTTGATAGCCAGGGTGATGAAAGGTTTTCAGTCCAGCTTGGAGTAAAGGGGCATAAGGCGTATCTGTGGGACGGGTACAATGCTGACGATTCAGAAGGCATGAGCAGAGGCTCCAGGAATACTTACAAGGCTCCTGCGAATATCCTTAGTGATGATCCGGCTTTCGCTTCTTTGTATTCACTTGCAGATAGTCTCATAGATACCCCATATGTCTGGGGAGGAACTACGCCTGATGGATTTGATTGCTCAGGCTTTGTCTATTACGTGTATAACACTTCCGGATACGCATCAATGCCGAGACTAACGGCACAGGAATTGTATAACCACTGCAATCCGATATCGGCAGATGAGGTAAAACCCGGGGATCTTGTGTTTTTATCAGGAACATATGCATCCGGTAATCCTGTCACTCACGTGTGCATATACGTTGGAAATTACATGGTAATAAACTGCGGTAGCCCTGTAAAATACTGCAACATCACTACGGGATGGTGGAGACGACATTTTTATAGCTACGGCAGATATAGAGCTTAAGGAGGAGAGTAGATGGATAAGGTAATGGAGAAGATTGCTGTTGATATCGAGAAAGAGCTTGAGAAAAAGAAAGCACTGGAAGAAAAACTTAAAGCTTGTAACGACAGGATAAGGAGCCTTGAGAACAAGAGGCTGGAAGCTGAAAATGCCCAGATGGTTTCAAGTATAAGGGCTTTGAATATTTCCCCGGAGGAGCTGGGAGCTCTTTTGGCCAGTATAAAGTCAGGGAAGCCTGTCTCAGAGCCTGTAAAGGCACCTCAGAAAGAAGAGTTGGAGGAAAAAGCAGTATGAAGAAAGTGGTTAAGACATTAGCCCTGATGGGGCTTCTGATAAACATGTTTACTGTGCCTGTAATGGCACAGGGAGATCCGGTTGAATCTGAAGAGACACAGACCCTTCCGGAGAATCCTGAAACCGCACCTGTGCAGGAGGATGACCACACACCGCTGTCATATGATGGAACGGGCACTGTGATAGATAATGTCCTGAATGGCTCAAAACAGTTCTACACAATAGCAACTGATGCGGGAAATGTATTCTACCTGATCATCGATCTTGATAAAGAGAACAATAACGTTTATTTCCTTGATACGACTAAGGAGAGAGACTTGTTAGCACTCGCTGAAAAAGCAGAGGAAGAAGATGGAACAGTTCAGATTAAGGAAGAGGAGACACCTCTGGTGGAAGAACCCAAAGAGCCGGAAGTTCCCCAGGAACCTGAGCCGGAACAGCCTAAGAAGTCAGGAAGTGCTTCCCTGATCATGGTGTTTATCCTCATAGGCCTGGCAGGAGTTGGAGTGATCTTCTACTACTGGGTATATAAGCCAAAGAAAGATCAGGAAGAAGCGGAGGAATTTGAGGAAGCATATCAGTTTGAGGATGAGCAGGAAACATCTTATGACGATACAAATGCATTCGACTAAGGAGGAGAAGCCATGAACAAAGTAGAACTTATGGGGAGGCTCACAAAGGATCCTGATGTGAAGCCTGCCCAGGACAATTCGACATCTGTAACCAGGTATACACTTGCGGTTGACAGGAGAAGATCCAAGAAGACAGAAGAGGAACAGACAGCTGATTTTATAGGCATAGTTGCTTTCGGGTCTTCCGCAGATTTTGCCGGAAAGTATTTCAAAAAGGGAATGAAAGTGGCTGTTGTAGGTCGCATACAGACTGGCAGCTATACCAACAAGGATGGTGTGCGGGTGTACACGACAGATGTTGTTGCAGAAGATCAGGAATTTGCAGATAGCAAGGGCTCAGGATCATCAGAAGCAGAGGAAACATTCTCTATGCCGGACGATGAAAATCTGCCATTCAAGTAAAGATAAGGCCAGGGCATTGCCCTGGCTTTCATAAAAAGAGGACAGCATGATCAGCACAATACATACAAACGAAAAGTTCAAACAGGAGCTGTGTTTTGATGAGTTCAATCTGATAGTGACAGCAATAAAGCTCGACAAAAACAGTCGCTATAAAAGAATAATCCGTTTCTCGCATGTGGTCCGAGATAAAGAGACTAAAAAGATGACGGATACCATCAGGACATGTCTGTTTTTTGATGATTACATGGCTATCAGAGACATGTATATAAGGCTTCTGTATGATGAGCCTTGGCTAAATTATTGCCTGGATAAAATGGAGTCTTTTACAGACCAGATGCTGGAGCGGGATACAAAGTTTTATGAGGAGCTGGATTTGAAGAAAGGGCAAAAGAATGAGTGAGAAAAACGAAAATATAGCCCCGGATTCAAAGAAAAACTCATCCCCGGGTGAATTTATGAACATAGCAAAATACGCTTCAAAAAAGGGCGTAGATGTTCATATCATAAACGGATACATAAGTGCCCATAGAGATGAATTTAAGGGGCATATAGCAAAGGATAAGAACGCTGCAGCGCTAGATTCCTATGCCAGAGAAAAGATGGATGCTTACCTTCAAAACAGACCCGATAAAGGCCCCAGATTTCACAGATTCGACAGAAAGGAAGAGGAGATGACGATGAAGCCAGATGTAAAAGAAGAGACGATTTACTCGGACACGGAACAGGGCGTTGATGTTCCTGATACCCATGATGGTTATGACGACAGAGACAGTATTTCGAGCTCTAAGCCAAGCAGAAATATTCATAAAGGTGTTGTAGGTAAAGCTAAGCATTACAAGGAGGCAAAACAGAAAAACAGTATTGAAAAAGAGCTCGAGAGAATAGAGAAGAGACTTGATGATTTGAAGGAGTCAATAAGGCTTGATATAAAGGCTCTTGAAATGTATTCGCCTGACAGGGAGAAGTGATGAATGGAGAACTATACCAGACAGCGTCCACATCAAATTAAACTATGGGTTTCGGACGAAGAGCTTCGACTGATCCGCGAGAAAAAACAGCTGGCGAACATCAGGAATACAGGTGCATATCTGAGGAAAATGGCTATTGATGGTTACGTGATAAACGTAGATATTACAGGGATAAGTGAGACTATAAGGCTCCTTAGATATTCCTCAAACAACCTAAATCAGATTGCCAGACATGCCAATGAAACCGGCGGCGTTTATAAGAACGATCTGGAAGAAATACAGAAGAATTACAAGGAGCTGTGGGGCTCTTTAAAAGAAATCCTGAGACAGGTAAACATGATAACAAAATCGTGATGGCGGGCTACAAATGCCTGCCATTTTTTGGAGAAAAACATGGCAACAACAAGACTAATTCCCATGCATGCGCATAGCGGAACATCATTAACAACATCACTTGGTCTGAGGACTGATTATGCAAAAAATCCTGATAAGACGGAAGAGGGGAAATACATAAGTTCCTACCGCTGTGATCAGGAAACTGTTACCGAAGAATTTACTTTTGTCAGGCAGATTTACGACAGAGATCATGGCAAAATTGGAGCTAAATCTGATGTGATTGCATATCAGATTCGTCAGGCTTTTGCCCCGGGAGAGATATCTCCGGAACAGGCTAATAAGCTTGGATATGACCTGGCCATGAGGTTCACCAAGGGCAATTATCAGTTCATTGTGGCAACGCATACAGACAAAAAACATATCCATAATCACATTATTTTCAACTCGGTTTCTATGGATTCCAGGAAGAAATTTCGAAACTTCTGGGGCTCGAGTTTTGCTCTCAGGAAGGTCAATGACATCATCTGTCTGGAGAATAATCTGTCAGTCATAAAGAATCCAAAGCATGGCAATAACACCTATGGCAAGTGGCTCGGTGATCATAAGAAACCTTCACATCGCGACTATATCAGGACCGCTATCGACGATGCGTTAAAAGAAAAACCGGCGTCATTTAAGGCACTGGTTGAACTGCTAAAAACAAAATACAACATCGATGTTGATGAGTCCGGAAAACATACAAAACTAAAGTGCGAGGGGCAGAAAACTTTTGCCAGAATAGGTTCTTTGGGCGCAGGTTACACTCGTGAAGATATAGAAAAAAGGATCCGTGGCGAAGCTGTTCCTGTGATAAAAGGAAAAGATAATCAGTACGAAGAACTGGCTGGAAGACGCATCAAAACCATGATTCCTGACATATTGTCAAGGGATGAAAAGCTTAGCCTTTTGATCGATGTTCAGAAGAAGATCCAGGAAGGAAAAGGCTCCGGATATGAACGCTGGGCAAAGCAATTCAACCTGAAACAGACCGCCAAGACCTTAAGTTTTCTGTCAGATATGGACGTGAATTCTTATGATGATCTGAAGAGTGTTCACAAAAAACTCTTTGATACTTACGAATCATTGAGGCTGAAAATCAAAGGCATGGACGAACGAATGGAAAAGATAAAAGAGCTCCAGGGCGCCATCATAACTTACATACAGACTAATGATTCCTATCAGAAATATAAGAAGTCAGGATATAGTAAAAAGGTTAAAGAAGAGCTCCTGAAAGACATCATGGATCACGAGGAAGCCAGAAAACATTTCAAAGAATATGAGGGTGGTAAGCTTCCAACCATCAAGGAATTAAAGGCTGAATATGCAGAGCTGAAAGTTAAAAAATCTGAGCTTTACAAGGATTATCAAAAAGCCAGAAGAGATTATACAGAAATTGCCGTAGCGAGAAAAAATATTGATATAATCTTAGATAGAGACCATGACGGAGTTCATGATTTCCTTGAAAAAGATGAGCGGGAGCGCAGTAAATAATCCTGCTTGGTGAACAGAAATCAGTACTTAGCCCGGAAGGGCGTTGCTTCAAATTTGGAAAATTTGAATGGGGTATTAGGGGCCTCCCCTAACAAGCATTTTTGCAAAATTCCGACCGATCGGAAATTTGGAAAAATGTAACCGGGTACCCGGTTGCATTGCTTGCCAAAAACGTGAACCAGGGTGCTTAGGCACCCTGTCCGGTTCACTTTTTGCCATATCTGGCAGACCCACAACGTAGTTGCAGCCTTGAGTTCAGGCGGAAAGAAGAATATGAAATATTTTGTGACAGATGATCAGAGAGAAAGCACGGCATACCACGAGTTTTATAAAGGAAAATGGGATAAGGAAACCTTCTGGAGTAAGGATTCCATCGACCTTCATGATGATGAACTGGTGAATCATAAGGGTTTTTATGATGCTCTTCATCAAGCCGTGCCCGGCTATGATCCATATGAAATGGTGGAGGTTTCAGCAGAGAACTGGAAGGCTGTAAAGAGTTTCATCCCAGAGGATGATACCGAAAGTTTAGATCTCTATGATGAAGCAGATGCCTGGGCAAAAGATGTCCTGAA
The DNA here is from genome assembly GCF_000420945.1 of Butyrivibrio sp. VCB2006. Taxonomy (GTDB): domain Bacteria; phylum Bacillota; class Clostridia; order Lachnospirales; family Lachnospiraceae; genus Butyrivibrio. Next base: position 55,299 of record NZ_ATVX01000009.1, on the reverse strand, counting down.
GGAACATGGCTGCTTCACAATTCTGGGGCTCTAATATGGGGAAACGTAGAAAGAAAAACAGGACAGCTAAATATATAATTGCTGTTGCCACTACCGTGGCAATACTCCTCATGATTTATATCGCGGTCCTCTTCGCTAAGAGCACGATTAGTGACCTGACAGCAGAGCTGTCAGGACCATATGAAGTTGTCAGAGTAGTCGATGGGGACACCATTATTGTCGACATCGATGGACAGGATACCAGGGTAAGACTTATAGGTATTGATACTCCTGAGAGTGTTGCAGATGAGTCTGTAAAAGAAAACACTGAAGAAGGAAAAGAGGCATCAGAGTATACGACAAATCTTCTTGAAGGTAACACCGTTTATCTTGAATTTGATCAGGAAATCCTGGACGAATACGGCCGCACCTTGTGCTACGTTTATCTTCATGACAAGAGCACAATGGTAAATGAAATCCTTTTGAAAAATGGTTATGCAAGGACCATGACCATAGAGCCAAATACGAAATATAAAGAGCGGCTTGCAGCCGCAGAACTTTTTGCAAAAGAAACCAAAGCCGGGTTCTGGGGAACGGGATTTTTCCATTAACGTTGTTCTTGATGCGTAAGGGGAGAAAAGATATTGAAGATCATTTTATCGCCAGCCAAGAAAATGAATACGGACACAGATACACTTGCCCACGAAGGACTTGAGAGGCTGTAGATATGCTGAGGAACTGAGCAGCGTTATTAAGTCTATATTATAAGTGAAAGGATGTATGTAAACATGATCGATAAAAGTGTTTTCATAGCACCTGGGGCCCAGGTTATTGGAGACGTAACTATAGGAAAAGATTGTGGTGTTTGGTATAACGCTGTGATAAGAGGTGACTCCAGAGAAATTGTGATAGGAGAAAGAACAAACATACAGGATCTCGCATGCCTTCATGTGGATAAGCATTTTAAGCTGAGCGTTGGAGATAATGTAACTATAGGTCATAGTGCTATTGTCCATGGCTGCACTGTTGGCAATAATGTTTTGATTGGAATGGGCGCGATAATAATGAATGGTGCTCAGATTGGAGATAACTGTATTATTGGAGCCGGGGCGCTGGTAACAGAAAATATGGTCATACCGGATGGAATGATGGCATATGGAAGTCCGGCCAAAGTTATAAGAGCCTTAAGCGAAGAAGAAAAGCAGAGGATATTAGAAAATGCTGACATTTATGTTGGGCACGCAAAAGAAGCATTAAATGGTTAAAAACATTAAGGGAAATTTTAGGAAGAGCCTCTATGATTATCGTAACGACAACGATAGTCAGGAGGCTTTTATCATGAAAAGAAAAATGCTAACAGCTCTGCTAATTGGTGGAAGCATAATGCTCACTGCCTGCGGAGAAAATACAAATACAGTTGATGCAAAAGAGAGCAGCAGCGCAACAGAATCTGTCACAAGTTCTGAGACGGATTCTGAGCAGGAGGCATCAGCGGATGCTGCTTCTTCAGAAAGCTCAGAGAATAAACATTCAGAAAAAAACTCTGAAAGTAAATCAAAAGAAAAGGGCGGCTCAAAAAAGAAATCTGAGTCATCAGATTCATCTACAACAGCTGCATCTTCTACGCTTCAGGATGGTGATGAAATAACAGGAGAGACATACACGGCAACAGAAAGCGACGAGAGTGCAGTTGATGTATCCGGAGATATAACGGCGTCGATCTCAGGGTCCACAATTCAAAAGAGCAGCGGTGATGCAACAAGTGCAGATGACTCAAGCTTTTATGGAGTTAATGCTGCTGTCAGAGTTTATGGAAATGCTACGCTCACAATAAAAGACAGCAAGATAACTGCAGATGCCGAGAATGCTACCGGCGTCTTTGCCTATGAGAATGGCACCATCTATATTTCTGATTCTACTGTCGATGTGACAGGTGGCGGCGCAGGAGGAATACAGGTTGCCGGAGGAGGAACTCTTTACGCAAATAATCTTACAGTGACAAGTGCCAGCAAGGCGGCAATAAGATCAGACAGAGGCGGAGGGACACTCGTCGTTGATGGTGGAGTTTATACATCTACAGGTTCAAGTGGATGCCCTGCTATTTATAGTACTGCAGAGATCACAGTCAGCAATGCCGATTGTATTTCAGAGAACTCTAGAGCAGTTATCATTGAAGGCAAAAACAGTGTTACCCTCAATGATTGTACTTTAACTGGAAATGATCAATCCACCAAAGAAGGAAGTATAAAGGCAAATGTGCTTTTATACCAAAGTGCTTCGGGTGATGCTGATGAAGGAACCAGCGTTTTTACAATGAATGGCGGAAGCATGACCTCAAACAGCGGAGCAATGTTCTATTGCACTAATACTGCCAGTACCATCAATCTTAATAATGCAGACCTTACATTGTCAGACGCAGGAAGTCTGCTCATTGTTTCTTCGGGAAGATGGGGAAAAGATGGAAACAACGGCGGCGATTGTACCATGAATGCCACGGATCAGAAGCTGGAAGGCAGCATAACGGTAGATGAAATCTCTAGTCTTGAGATCAACCTGAGTAATAGTACCTATGAAGGCGCCATCAACGAAGATGGCGCAGCCGGAAACGTAACTGTAAACTTGAATGATGGCAGCACATGGACCCTGACCGGAGATAGCTATATATCTGATTTTGAAGGCGACCTTGATAGCATTACGGCCAACGGGCAACATCTTTATGTAAATGGAAAGCAGGTGTTGTAAATATGGTTAGATGTGAATATTGCGAACAGAGAAGCAATGATGACGTAAATGTCTGTCCGTATTGTGGAGCGCCATTGCCTGTGCCGGATTGTTCACAGGACAGTGGGAATATGACCGGAACAAATAATGAAGCTGAAGAAAACACGAGTAGTGTTGGAACAATATTGGGTAGTACTATCGCGGCAATAGGAGGAGCGGTTCTTGCAAGTAACAGAAGACCGCCCGTTGGCATGAGACCCGGCCCGAGACCAGGACATCCACCAATGGGAAGAGGAGATATGCGAGGCGGGTTCAGACATCCATAATTGAGCAATGAGACAGAATAATAATGAGTCGAAAGAGCTTTAAGGCATGTGCTTTAGAGCTCTTTTTTGCGTTCCGGCGTTCCGTGAAAAACCCAAGAAACATCCGTTCGAACATCTAGAGAGGTTTATAACCCTGTTAAAGATTTAGACTGTAATCACAACAAGAAAAAAGTAAGCAATTGGGGGCTCAAAGGGGAATAAAAGAGAAAGGAGCTTTCAATGGAAACAACAATTACAACAACAAAACCAAGACCAGCCAGACAGATGAATGGTCAGCCTTGTGAAGAGAACTGTGTAGCATACTGCCATCACAGAATGCATGTTGGAGCATTATCTGTAGACATGATGAAAAACCACGAATGCCTTAGGAAGAATTGTAAATACCTGGAAAAGAATCTTTCACATCCATACTGGAAAAAGAGGGAGTATATCAACAAGGAAAAGAAGGCCAACCGCGATAGAAACGTTCAGGGAACATCTTGGAAAACAAAGACCGGATCCAATGTTCAGGGTAAGGCCTCAAAACTCAATAATGACCTGAAGGGACTACTGAGTTCTTTTGAGAACATGGACGTTTACTATACTTACATTTTCTATAAGGACGACAAGTCCAAGATCAGATATCTGGGAGGATTCTACGAAGAGGATATAGCAAAAGACAAGGCTAAGAAAGTATCAGATAATGAGGGCGGCGACTACGTTGTTATAGCTACAAAAGAGGCAGAACCTGTTGGGTTTAGGCTTGAGCCCACAATCAGGACACTTATAAAGATCGACCTTACATGGTCAGATGATTATGCAACTTTTTCTGACAGAGTTACAAATGATCTGACTATTAAGAGGGCTGCTAATATTATCTAACACAAGAAGATGGAGAATGAAAAATGTTGGGGATGGAACGTATGGTTTTAGACTCAACATTTTTGTGCTTAGGAGGACTGAGCTTATGAAGCGATTTATATATTGGATCAGGAAATGCGTAATGGGACGCAACAAGTTCTGCAGACATTTCTGCGTTACCTGCGAGTATTATGATGTCTGCCATAGAGACGGAGAACTTGAATAAATTGATGGTCAGGTCTCCTGACAGGCGACTTCTTGGATGTGGTCTGGCAGTATAATTAAGAAAAAGAACATGATGCACGCGAGTATATATCTGGAGGTGAAAAATGCAGATTAAGGATTATATCGGAAAATACAATGAACTCACAAATATTGTTTTGAACAACTTTGTATCAGGCAAGAAGAATGAGAACATTGTTTTCTCACCATTATCAATAGTGATGCTGCTGGCAATAGCAGCTGGCGCTGTTCAGGGGAAGTCCAAAGAGGAAATAGTAAGTGTTCTCGGCGGCGAGATTTCTTTTGATGAGGTAAAAGAGCTGTTTAAGGAGTTCCAGAGTGTGTTTGGTAGAGACAAATGGCTGAAGTCATCTAACGCTGTCTGTGTAAACAACTCAATAAAGCAGACCATTAACCCTGATTATGAGAAAGAACTTCAGGAGTTCTTTGATGGCCAGCTCTTTGTTTCAGAGAACATAGTGAACGATGTGAACAAATGGGTTTCAGAAAAGACAAATGGAATGATCAAGGAAGCTGCCGATGATTCCATGAAGGATATGTTGGCCTGCCTGATTAATGCAATTGCTTTCGAGGCAAAGTGGGAAAGGCCATATGAGGCCGAAGAGATATTTGAGGATGAATTCCACAATGCTGATGGAACAACCTGTGAAGTAGACATGATGGCTAGCAGCGAGGATTACTACATAGAAGATGACCGTTTCAACGGATTTATAAAGGCCTACAAAGGCGGAGACTATGTATATATGGCGCTTCTTCCAAAGAAGCATGAGAATTCCGCTGTTTTACAGAGTGCAGTTAGGAATATCGATTTCACCAGCTTGATGAACACTATGGAGTACTGCGAGGTATCAGTGACGATGCCACAGTTCAGTTATGATTTTGGAGAAGATCTGACTCAGTTGTGCAAAGACATGGGGATAAGAACACCATTTACACCAGAAGCAGACTTTTCTCCATTATCAAGCGCACAGCTTATGGTGGATGCAATTATTCATAAAGCCCATATTGAGGTTGATAGCCAGGGAACAAAGGCTGCAGCTATAACGGAAGAGCTTGCTGTGGCAGGCTGTTGCCCGAACTTTGATCTCAAGGAGGTATATCTGGATAGGCCATTTGTGTATGCGATTATACACACTGAGACAAGGCTGCCGGTGTTTGTTGGAGTGCTTAATCATGTGGGTTGAAATGATTATGAAACTATTATTAAATCGTAAGGCCTCTCGTTGATATTGTTGCGATAACGCAATATAATAAATGGGTAAGTTTTTGCGTTGATAATCATTATCGGAGGTTCTTTTATGGAGTATATGTCAACAGTGCAGGCTGCAGAGAAATGGGGTATTTCTTCGCAACGAGTCCGGCTTCTTTGTCAGGAAGGCAGGATTGAAGGTGTGTCACAGGTTGGAAGAGCGTATTTAATTCCTATTGATGCTCAAAAGCCTGAAGATGGGCGAACAAAAGAATCTAGAGAACTGAAGAATAAAAATACGGAGGGTACAAAATGAGATCTATAGCTGAGATGCTAAAGCCAAGAGAAAGCGTATTTTCAGATACAGTCAGAGATGATGTCTTAAATCTGTCTGATTTCGCAGAAGGGAATATAGATGCCCATAAATTCTTTTCTGAAAACTTTAAAACTCAGGGCATGACAATGCTTTTTGATACGGCATTTAAGAGATTCAAGGGAGAATCTGATACTGGCGTAGTGAAACTGACACAGGCTATGGGTGGTGGTAAAACGCATAGCATGCTTGCATTGGCGTTACTTGCAGATAACGTGGATCTTCGCGCGGAAATACTTGGTGATGACTATAAAGCTTTAGGAAAAATAAACGTAGTTACTTTTTCTGGAAGAGAGAATGCAGATTTTGGAATATGGGGTAGTATCGCGGAGCAATTAGGTAAAAAAGAAATGTTCTCAGGATATTATTCTCCGCTTAAGGCACCTGGAGAAAGTGCATGGATTAATCTTCTTCAAGGAGATAAAACACTCATTCTGTTAGATGAGCTTCCTCCATACTTGGAAAATGCTCGTTCTATTACTGTAGGCAATTCAGATCTAAGCAAAGTAACTATTGCAGCGCTTGCTAATCTTTTCTCCGCACTTGGAAAGGCTCAGCTTGCTAATGTATGCCTTGTGTTCTCAGATCTGAGAGCAGCTTATGAATCAGGCAGTGATTTGCTTCAGTCCAGCTTTAAAGAACTTGAGCAGGAAGCGAATCGTATTGCTATCGAAGTTGCTCCAGTTTCCCTTAACAGTGACGAGATTTATTACATTCTAAAGAAGCGTTTATTTGAAGATCAGCCATTAGTAGAAAACTATGCAATGGAAAAGAATGAAGTTGCTATAGGTTTCAAAGATGCCGTAGAAGCGTCAAAGAAGATGGGATTCACATCATATACAGGAGAAGCTGTATATAGGGGAATCAATGATTCATATCCTTTCCATCCTTCGATAAGGGATTTGTATGCGAGATTTAAGGAAAATCAGAATTTTCAGCAGACAAGAGGTCTTATCAAGCTCATGCGACAGATTGTCCGTGAGTTTTATGAAAGTGGAAGAGCAAAAGAGGCTTATATCATAAATGTTTTTGATGTAAACCTTAATAATCCCAATCTCTTATCTCTCTTTAGACAGATTAATCCTTCTCTTGAAGAAGCTATAAGTCATGATATTGCGCAGGATAAACAGGCCATAGCTGAAATTATAGATGAAGAAAGCCAGGATAAGAGTAACAATGCTCAGCAACTTGCTAAGCTACTTCTTGTGTCTTCGCTTTCAACGGCAAGTCATGCTCTTTTAGGTTTAACAGAAGCAGAGGCTTTAGGTTTCATGAGTGCACCTGGGGCTGACATGAATGTTATGAAGAGCGCTCTAGAAAGCTTGAGAACTCAGTGTTGGTATATAAAAGCTGATAATAGAGGCCGCTTATACTTCCAGAATACCAAGAATATGGTCGCTGAGATGAATACCCTAGTGGATTCTTATACGAATGAGAATGCCAAGAAAGAACTTCGTCAAATTTTGAAGGACAATTTTGCACCCAAGATGAAGGATTGCTATGAACTCCTTTATGTACTACCTGCTGTTGATGAGATTAGTCTCGATACAAAGAAGATTTCACTTGTAATATTTGAACCATACCCGGGAAATACATTACATCCAGATTTAGCAAATTATTACAACAATAGTTCGTTAAAGAACAGAGTGATGTTCCTCTCAGGAGAGAGAAGCATTATGGAAAAACTGTATGCTAATAGCAAAAAGCTGAAAGCCATTCAAACAATAGTACAAAATATGGATGATGAGGGGCTTCCGGCAAATGATCAGCAAAGAAAAGAGGCTGATGTCCAGCTTGATAAGGCTACACAGGCACTTCTTTCAACAATAAGAGAGACCTTTGTAACACTATATTATCCATCAAAAAATGGAATCGTATCTACAGAATTTAAATTGGAGTTTAAGGATAACAAGTTTGATGGTGAAGAACAGATAAAGAAAACACTGGCTGATGAGATGAAATATGAGGCGTTTTCTAAGGAAGATGGTTTCATGGAAACGCTCAGAAAGAAGTGTGAAGCCAGGTTGTTTACTACATCTGAGATGACATACAACCAGATTGTCGACAGGGCAGCCACGGAAGCTGTATGGGGATGGTATCATCCTGATCAGCTTGATAGTCTGAAGGCATACTGTCTGAAAACTGATAAGTGGAGAGAACTTGGTGGATATCTTCAGAAGGGGCCGTTTGAAAAAGAGCCTACTAGTGTGCAGGTAAGCCAAACAAGTTATAACGAAGATACTGAAGAATTTACATTATCAGTAAGAGGTATTGGTGGACGAGTTTACTATGATATTGGTGCTGATCCGACTTCTGCCTCTTCAGAACTAACAGATCAAGTTCTTGTTACAACTGAGCCAGAGCTTAGATTTGCTTGTATTGACCCATCCGGCGAGAGAAAAACAGGTGATATAAAAGAGTTCCTTGGTGAGCCTTCATTGAAGTATGGGGAAAGAAGTACTCCATCGGGAAGATACTTTGAGATAAGAACAAATAAGAAGTATGAAATCAGGTTTACTACAGATGGTAGTGAGCCTAAAGAGAATGGCGGAATATATACAGAAGAAATACTTGTGCCGGATGAATGTAGGTTTGTTCGTATTGCTCTTATGTACGCAGAGAAATTGATCACAACTAAGGATGTACCGATATCTAAGGACTCGGCTCAAGCTGAAGAAAAGAAAATCGATGAAGATCAGCCATTGGTATTTAAGTATAAGTCTAAGAAAAAATGTGATGATACTGAATCCAGTTATAGAAATCTTGAAAATCTGGCTAAGATCGATGGACTTACGATGTCTGGAGTAAGCGCATTTATATTTGAAAAAGAGAATCAGGCTAATTATGTGGAGATTCAATCTGGAGTACAGTATAAACCTGACACGTTTAAAGCAATGATTGATCTTGTTCGTGAAACAAGCTTTGAGGGTAAGGATATTACTGTGACGATAGACTATAAAGAACTGCGCTTTGACGAGGGTAGGAAGTTTAATACTTGGGTAGAGTTGTGTAAGCAGGATTTGAATACACTTAACAAGGAAGGAACTATCAATCAATGAATAAACAAATAATGGGGTTTGGCTTTAATCCTGTTGATAATGAAAATCATTTCTATGTTGTTATTCCTGAGGACAAGAAAGAAGAAGTGTCAATATATGAACGATTTCATTGGGATGAAGATGGCGAGCAGGTAATAAGCCGTAAAGATGTTTTAAAGCTAAAGATTTCAAGATATAAATGGTCGAAACTTGCTTCTGCAGTTGCTACAGAATTCAATAGCAGATTAAAAGCTGATAAGAAAAAAACTGGGAAATTTGTAAATGGTGGAGTACCTGTAGAAAAACTGCTTGGAAAAGAGCTTATGGTTCTGTTATGGGGGATAGAGAATAATGACCCTTCAGGTATTCCTACTGCAATTAGAAATTGGCTGGGGTTACAGCCAGAAGAACGCTGGTGGCTTTATACAATGACCAATGCAAGTACCGGAGATATTAATGACAAGCGTGGATGGAGAATGGCGCTTCGTTATGCTTTATGCGAAAACCCAGTAAATGAAAACAATCAGATTTCTATACAAGAGTTTCTTGGAGGAGAATTAAATGAGTGAAGGTAAATCGTTTATAGAGGTACAGTTTCCGGTATCTAAAGTTAGCAAAGAGAGCTTTAAAGAAAGAAAAGCAGTCCAGAGCCAGACGTTAACAGGATTGGGTAAGTGGTGGGGGAGAAAACCCTTAATATTAGTGCGCGCTGCTATCCTGGGGTGTTTACTGCCTGCTACTGATAATCCAAAGAAAGATATGGAGATTTTTCAGAAGCTATTAATGATTGATAATGAATCATTATGGGAAAGAAGTCAGAAATCACTATCTTCTCAAGAACTATTCGAAATATGCAAGAACAATTCCAATCTTGTAATGAATATTGACAATTGGTTCGAAGAAGTCAAAGGTAAAGTTAAACTATCGGAACACATAGACAAGGAACAAGTTGAAAAGTTGATTTTTTCAAATTTGGGATATGATGAAAAGCTGAAATTTTGCTTGCGCCCCGAAGAGATGAATGTAATCTCTGCTGAAACTTGGAATGATATTAATGGTTATTGTGGTACAACTGCTAAGTCTTTAGAGGAATTTGTTGAGCAGATGTCCATAAAGCGTTATGGACATAAAATAATAGTGGGAGATTGTTTTGCGGGAGGTGGAAGTATTCCTTTTGAGGCATCAAGGATTGGCGCAGATGTGTTTGCAAGTGATTTGAATCCAGTGGCGGGATTACTGACCTGGGCAGATCTATCATTTTCACTGTTGTCTAAAAAAGATCAAATTGGATTAAAGAACTTCCAAAAAAGAGTATATGATGAACTGGATTCTCAAATTGAGGAAATGGGGTTTGAGTCTGCTGAAAATGGAGATAGAGGGGATGCTTATTTATACTGTACGGAAGCAACATGCCCTGAATGCGGGATGCGTGTCCCTTTGGCACCTAATTGGCTTATTGGCCAAGGCTCAAAGACGGTCGCTATATTAGAAAAAGAAGATAAGCACATTCGGATACGAATAAAAATGAATGCATCTGCTGATGAGCTTAAGAGGGCAAAATCAAGTGGTACCCTTTCAGGAAATGCAATGGTATGTCCTGCATGTGGAAAAGAAACGCCAATTTCTAGTATTCGCCATGATGGTGTAGATAAGAATGGAAATCCATCTTATGGGTTAAGATGTTGGGAGAAGGAGGAGTTTATCAATCGAGACGATGATTTATTGGGAGAGAGACTTTATGCCATCAGATACAATGATCCAAGTGGAAAAAGATATTATAAAGAGCCAGATAAGCATGATTTAGATAACGAAAGATTCATAATTGACTATTTAAGAAAAAACATATCTTATTGGCAAGCTGAGGGCATAATTCCTTCAGCAGCTATTGAAAATGGCGTTGAGACTACTAGGCTTGAACGTGAGAAGGGATGGAAATATTGGCATCAGTTATTTAACTATAGACAACTAATTTTGCATGGATTGATGCACGAAAATATAATTCGATTAGCCAAGACAAAAGAAGAGCGGATATATGGACTTCTATGTCTTCATAGATGCTGCAATTGGAATAGTAAGTTGTGCAGCTGGGGGGTTGGCCAAGCAAGAGAATCTATGGCGCAGACATTTTATAATCAGGCATTTAATACAATGTGGAATTATGGAGCAAGAGGACTGTCATTGCTGGAAGGAGTCTTTTTTCTTTCTATTGATAGACTTCCATCTGATGTGAGAAGTACTTGTGAAGTTCAGATAAAAGATGCTAGAGACATTGATCATATATGTGATTATTGGATTACTGATCCCCCATATGCTGATGCTGTGAATTATCATGAATTGACTGAGTTTTTCTTGGCTTGGGACAGAAGAATAGTGACAGAAACATTTCCAGATTGGTATGTTGATAGTAAAAGAGTTCTAGCAGTTAAAGGCGATGATAGCTTTTCAAATACTATGATAGGAATTTACAGCAATTTAGCATCGCATATGAGTTGCGAGGGTATGCAGATTGTCATGTTTACGCATAGTGATCCGGCTGTATGGGCACAATTAGCGATAATTATGTGGAAAGCAGGTTTGAAAGTTACGGCTGCTTGGAATATTGCTACCGAAACAGATGCTGCAGGTATAAAAAAAGGCAATTATGTAAAAGGAACAGTTCTTCTTGTTTTGAGAAAACAAAGCAACAATGGAATGGCATTTCTAGATGAAATAAATGCTGATATTCGAAATGAAGTTAAGAATCAAATAGAAAGTATGCAGCAACTTGATGATAAAGAAGAACCTAATTTTACGGATCCAGATTATGTGTTGGCTGCATATGCTGCATCGCTAAAAGTGCTTACAGCATATGCGGAAATAGAAGATCTTGATCTGGATTATGAACTCAACCAAGCAATAAAAAATCCAGCAGGAAGTAAAGTTGTAACTATTATTGAAAACGCTAAGAAAATTGCATATGATTGCGTGATACCTGCCGAGTTTGATGGATATTTATGGCGGGATCTTACAAATGCAGAGAAGTTTTTTATAAAAGGACTCGAAAGTGAAAAGCAGGGAGACTACTCTATCAGTACTTACCAAGAGTATGCTAGAGGCTTTTCTATCGGGGGTTATTCACAGCTGATGGCTAGTGAAAAGGCTAATACAGCAAGGCTCAAAACTCCTTTTGAAATGGCTAGTAGGAGCATGAGTGATGTCCCTGATTTTGAATCATCTTTGATGAGAACTATTTTTTTGGGAATATACGTTGCAATAAAAGAAGATATGAATCCTTCACAAGGATTGAATTATATCAAAAATGATCTTCCGAATTATTGGGAGAAGAGAGAAATGATACAGCATATATTAGGATTTCTTGTAAATATTAAGGACATCAGTAATATGCAACCACATTGGACTGATTCTGCTGAAATAGCTGAACAGTTATTAGCACTAGTTACACATGATAGCATCTAAGGATGGTAGCGAATGATTAACAGATATTCTTCCCGGCAACAGAAGTTGGATGAGGGTTTTCTGATTGAGAAACTGCATAATGCCAGATTTTATGACCGTATTGCGGGGTATTTCTGCTCGTCGATACTGGAAGTTGCTGGAGAGAATATTGAAGCTGTGGCTGAAAAAGTTAGAGTGATATGTAATTCTAGTGTGTCGCCTGAGGATGTTGATATTGCGGTAAAAGCACAGCAGATGAAGCAGGAGTGGTGTGAATATGAGCCAGAGAATAAATACAGTACTCCTGAAGCATCGGATAGGCTTGCACGTTTGTATCGACTTCTCGCATCAGGGAAATTACAGGTAAGAGTTATACCGGATGAAGTATATGGGCTGATGCATGGTAAAGCAGGGGTTATCACATATAACGATGGTTCCAAAACGAGTTTTATCGGGAGTATAAACGAGACCAAAAGTGCCTTTAAACTGAATTACGAAATGATATGGGAAGACAGTTCGGAAGAGTCTGTAGATTGGGTTCAGAAGGAATTTGATTTCTTCTGGAATAATAAGTATGCAGTCGAATTATGCGATTATGTGGTAAATGACATTAATCGTATCGCTAAGAGACATGTTATTCCTTTGCATGATTGGAGGGAAAATGCTGTTCAGGAACTTGCTGCAGCTGCAGTAGAAGAGCCTGTATACAGGAAAGAATTCGGTTTATGGGAGCACCAGAAGTATTTTGTAGAATTGGCGTTTCGTGAGCACCAAAAGTCTGGGGGAGCAAGATTTATTCTTGCAGACCAGGTTGGCTTGGGAAAAACCATACAAATGGCTATGTCAGCAAAACTAATGGCGCTATATGGTGACAAGCCCATTCTTATTATTGTTCCTAAAACACTGGTATTCCAGTGGCAGGAAGAAATGATGTCTCTTCTGGAAATGCCGTCTGCCGTTTGGACCGGTAAAGGCTGGCAGGATGAGAATGGATATTTTTACCAGGCAGAAAACACTAGAGCGATACTTAGGTGTCCGAGGAGAATTGGGATTATTTCACAGGGACTTGTGGCTCGGAGAACAGAAGCTGCAGATCTTCTTAAACAACAGAAATATGAATGCATTATTGTTGATGAATGCCACCGTGCGCGAAGGCGTAATGCTAGTAGAGACGCAGATACTAATAAGGCTGATGCTAATTATCTTCTGAGATTTTTGAATGAGATTACCTTCAATACAAGGAGTATGATACTGGGAACAGCAACCCCGGTGCAGGTAAATACTATAGAAGCATTTGATCTTCTGAACATTCTCGCGCTTCCAACTGATAAGATTATGGGAAATGTATACAGTGAATGGAGGTCAAAGCCGCAGACTATGCTTAATATGGTATGTGGCCAGGATGCAGTCCCTGAGAGTGAACGGACTATGTGGGACATAATGCGTAATCCCTTACCAGCAAGGACTCCGGACTCAGTGAAGATAAATAGTTTGCGAGACGCACTTGATATTGAAGACGATACATATGTATTGGAACCGGAACTATTTATTCATTCAAGACCGTCAGTACAGGATAAGATCAGATCACTCTACGAGACGGATGATTTTGTTCATACGTATAATCCGTACATTAGGCATATTGTAAGAAGGACAAGGGATTTTTTGGAAAACACGCTTAATCCTGAGACTGGTGAACCTTATCTAAAGAAGATTGAAGTAAAACTCTATGGCGAAGATAATGAAGACTCTCTACCTTTGGAAGGTTATCAGCGCCAGGCATATGAAAAAGCGCAGGAGTTTTGTGATCTTCTTTCTAAGAGAGTCAAGGCAGGCGGTTTCTTGTCAACGCTGATGTTAAAGCGTATAGGAAGTACAATTGTTGCAGGCGATAATACTGCTAGGAAAATGCTCGCATGGACAGAAGAGGGTCGTCAGATTCTTGAAGATGAATTTGATATGGACTTTGAAGATGAAGCCATAGAGGAAGACGGAAGTGAGGTAAAGAATCTTACAGCTGAGGAAATTGACTGTCTCAAAGAGCTTGTAAAAATTCTTGGTTTAAACAAAGATAGCGATCCGAAATATAACAAGGTGCTGGAAATACTGACATCTGGAATTGATGATGCAATGCCTTGGAAAGATGCTGGATGCATAATTTTTTCACAGTATTATGATAGTGCTCATTTTGTAGCAGAGTCGTTATCTAGGGATCTCTCAGGGATAAGGATTGGACTATACGCCGGTGGAGATAAGTCGGGAATCTTTGAGAATGGGCAGTTCACTAGGATGGAAAAAAATGATCTTAAGGCATCGGTAAAAAAGAGAGAATTGAAGATTCTGGTTGGTACTGATGCAGCAAGTGAAGGTCTTAACCTGCAGTCTTTGTCAACATTGATAAACCTGGATTTACCATGGAATCCTACAAGATTGGAACAGAGAAAGGGTAGAATACAGCGAATAGGACAAATAAGTGACAGTGTAAAAATATTTAACATGAGATATAAAGATTCTGTAGAGGATAAGGTACACAAGGCACTTTCAATACGCCTTAATAGCATTTATAACATGTTCGGACAGATACCTGACACCTTGGAGGATGTTTGGATTGACATTGCCAATAATGATATTGAAAAGGCAAAAGAAAGAATTGATATGATTCCGAATCATAATCCTTTTACAGTCAAATATGAAATGAAACCAGCAAAAACGGAAGATTGGAATGCTTGTGAAAAAGTGCTTGATAAGCACGATAAGATGGAGCAGCTGTTAAAAGGCTGGTAATTATTATTGAGAGGGTATAGTTCATGGCAAATATAATGCTTGATGCAAAATTTGTTGGCGATATTGAAGGCGATTTCTTTGTTCCATCATATCAGCGTGGCTACCGATGGGGCGATGATGAGGTTGTACGACTTCTTGATGATATTTATGGAATATATGACGAGGAGACTAAGACAACCAGGAATTATTGTTTACAACCCATTGTAGTTAAGAAGCGAGAAAAAGACTACGAGCTGATTGATGGTCAGCAGCGTTTGACTACGCTTTATCTTATCTACAAGTATATGAGTGATTCCAGTGGCGGGTTTATTGAAGAGCCTCGTTTTAGCTTGAAATATGAGACGCGCTCTAAATCTGAAGACTTTTTGAAGTCTATGGATGATAACCAGGCAGGTGATAACATAGATTTCTGGTTTATTAGTAATGCATACAAAAAGGTAGAACAGTGGTTTAACACAATAGATGCCAAAAAGTCAGTTGTTATGAATCACTTGAATACATATTTTGCGGAGAATGTAAAGGTTATTTGGTATGAAGTAGATGAATCTGTTGATGCAATTTCGCTATTTACGCGTCTTAACATAGGAAAGATTCCGCTAACAAGTGCGGAACTTGTGAAGGCGATGTTCTTAAGCAGCGATAACAGAAAGGCGATGGATAAAGAACGTCAGGAAGAAATTGCTCTGCAATGGGATAACATGGAGAAAGAGCTTCATAATGACAGTTTATGGTATTTTTTGACAAATAATGAAAAGCTTAATTATCAGACTAGAATAGATTTGATTCTTGATCTCATATCTGATAAGGGCCTTGATAACAAGGAAAAGTACTATACCTTCTTTTATTTTGACAATCTTCGCAGGAGCGAGGATTTGAATACAATATGGCAAGATATAATGCACACTTTTCTCATTTTGAAAGATTGGTATGGAAATCATGAGCTCTATCATAAGGTAGGATATCTTATAGCATCCAGGAATAATACTCTTGGTGATATCTATGCAATGTCTAAAGGGAAAACCAAGAAAGAGTTCATGGATGCGCTTGACAATGCCATTAAGAATAGTATAAAGATTGGAGAAAACTACGCAGATCTGGCTTATGATAAGACAGGTGATTACTCTAAAATCAGCAGATTACTTCTTCTATTTAATGTGGAATCTGTTAGAAAGAATGGAGAAAGGACGCAATGGTTCCCGTTTGATAAGTTTAAGTTCCAAGATGGTGGAAAGGTCCGTTGGAGCTTGGAACATATTCATGCACAGCAGTCTGAAGGTATGAAAAACCAAGAAGATTGGACTGAATGGATAAGACTACATTTGAGCTCTGTAATGCATCTGTCCCCGGATAATGTGCAGTTGATCGAGAGAATGCAGAAGGTTGTGAATACTAAAAGGGTTGATAGAACCGAATTTGAACGCATTCAGACCGAGGTTGTAGCGATTCTTTCAACGCAGGGAAATGTTGAGTATATGCATTCAATTTCAAATTTGGCGTTGCTTAACAGCGGCAACAATGCAGCTCTCAGTAATTCTACATTTGATGTAAAGCGTAATGAAATCATTGATATGGATAAAAGGGGTGAATTTATTCCGTTCTGCACTAAGATGGTTTTTCTTAAATATTACACTCCTTCAGAGAGCACGCAGATTCATTTCTGGGGTCAGCCGGACAGAATAGCATATGTTAATGCTATAAATGAAGTCCTTGGTGAATATCTGGAAGAGCAGATATCTGTAGAGAAGGAGGCAAACTGATATGGCAACATCACTTCACACGTTTATAGACATATTTGATGCTTCCTTTGAAGGCGAGGAAGAACCGATAAAACTTAGTAAGATTGTTATTCCAATAATACAGAGGGACTATGCTCAGGGCAGAAGAGAAACTGATATAGCAAGAGTAAGAACACGCTTTTTAGATGCGCTATATGAGGCTATTGAAAGGACACCAATTACGCTTGACTTCGTATATGGTGATTTGAATTCTGATGGCGTGTTAACTCCCTTGGATGGACAGCAGAGGCTCACTACGCTCTTTCTTCTCCATTGGTATGCAGCAAAGAAGGAGAAGATATCATCCGAAGAGTACGCATTTTTAAATAATTTTTCCTATGTAACACGTTATAGCGCTAGGGATTTTTGCTCATACCTGATAAAGCATGAGCCTTCTTTTGCTATCAAAATATCTGAAGAAATAATAGATCAGGCATGGTTTCCTCTTGATTGGATGCAGGATCCTACAATAGCCGCGATGCTTGTTATGATAGACGCTATAGATGAGAAGTTTTCGGATGTTTCAGATATTTGGAAGAAATTAAAATCCGGAGCAATATCCTTTTATTTTCTTCCTATCAAGGATATGGGCTTAACTGATGAATTGTATATAAAGATGAATTCTAGGGGAAAGCCGCTTACATTATTTGAGCATTTTAAGGCAGAGTTAGAGCGTGAACTTAATAAGGTTGATAAGGCGGCTGCTAAAAGAGTTATTTCTAAGATTGATCTGGATTGGACAGATATGCTCTGGAGATATCGAGGGGACGATAACCTTATTGATGATGAGTTCCTTCGCTATTTTCATTTTATATGTGACATTTTATATTATAAGGCCGGAGACACTCCATTAGGAAAGGATCTGGATGAGTTTGCGCTAATAAAGCTATTTTTTAGTGCGGAAAATAAAAATGCAATCTCAAACATAGAACTCATGGAATCATATTTTGATTGTTGGGCTTCCATGAATGAAAAGCCTCAAGACTTCTTTGAGAGAGTGCTTAGTAACCGCCATGAAGTCGGAAAGGTTATGATCGAGGAAAGATACAAGATTGATATTTTTGAAGATTGTCTAAGAAATAATGGCGATTGGCTTGGAAATGGTAATAGATCTTTTGCTTTAAATCGAGTTATTTTGCTATATGCAGTCGTTGTATACCTGCTTAATAAGGGTAAAGTTAGTGAAGAACAATTTATACGTAGATTTAGGATAATCAATAATCTCACTCTAAACTCTGAATTTGAAATGAGTAATAGTGAGACAAGAGCTGGTGGAAATCGTATGCCGAATATTTTAAAGCAGGTTGATTCGGTTATGGTGGACGGAAGGCTTAACCTAAAACTTGAGAGAAACTTTAATGCAGTTCAAATAAACGAAGAAAATGAAAAGCTGATTTGGGTTTATAACAATCCAAGTAAGGCTGATGATTTGTACAAACTTGAGGACCATTATTTGCTTTATGGGCAAATTGAAGTGGTTGGACTGGATAAACCTGAGTATTTTAGCAGGTTTGAGTCTTTGTTTAAGTGCAATTGGGACTTGATAGATTGCGCATTATTAACGATGGGTAATTATCTTCAAAAAGAGAAGAATGAATGGAGATATCAGCTTGGATCGAAAAAGATGCCAAAAGCATGGACAAATCTCTTTCATAGGAGTTCGGCTGAAGGATTTGAGACAACTAAGACAAGTCTACGCATGCTCCTTTCAAAGTTTGATTCGTTTTCAGATGATAAGTTGAAAAAATTGATTAGTGACTTCCTAAAAGAACGTGAAAAGAATCAAAGGTATGATTGGAAGTACTATTATATAAAATATGAGGTTTTCAGAACCGGTAGATATGGAAAATATAGCTGGGATAACCTGACAGGCAAACCATATGAGATGGTTGCTATGTGGACAGAAAGAAACTTGTCACAGAATTCGTACCAGCCATTTTTGAAAGCGATTGATTCAAATCATATTTCTAAAGATGACTTTGGATTGCGTCTTGTATATGATGGATCCTATGTACAATGCGAAAACTCTGCATTCGTAACCTACAGTTCTGAAAACAATGAGGAGATATCTAGAATTGATATATGTCAGGATGATGAAGGAACAGATACAGAGGACAGAATAAAAAAATATCTGGAAATAGTAAAGGTAGAACAGGCATCAGAAGAGATATCCGATATCATGGAGGATCAGGAATCAAAAGATATCATGAAATCTGGAGGCAATCTAGAATTTGAGATTCCTACAGAATATAGAAATCCACATACAGTCGAAGTTGCAATAAAGCTATTGGAGCATTATCTAAATAGCCAAGAAAAGCTTATTACTTATGGAGATTTATGCAAAAAACTCAGTTTCCCGGAAAATCCTAGAAACGTGGAAGTGTTACTGGGGGAAGTGTCATTTACATGTAAAGAAAATGGGTTGCCACCCATATCAGCGCTGGTAGTGAATAAGGATACGTTTATTCCTGGTAATGGCTTTTTTGAGGCATATTATCCTGAAGTAAAAGTTTCAGATAGGGATAAGAAGTTTGTTGAGATTTATAAACAGATTGAGGAGTGTTCCGAGTGGAGAGCTTTGCTAGAAGCTTACAAAACACTTTCTTGAAATACCAATCAATGCTCACTTTTTTTGTACTATTTTTCAAGAAGAGAGATGAATGATGTATGGCGTTAAATAAATCCACCCTTCTTATTAGGGACTATGAAAACATAAGATCTATTCTCAGGGATGTATATATTTATGGCTGCTTTTCCAAGGATGATTATGTAGAAAAGCAAGGCATTAGCGGCAGAAAATATGACAAGGAACAGCAGAGAATAAGCGCTTATCTTCCTAAGAAGTTTATCCGGAAGCGGAGAATAGATAAAAAGGTGGTGCTGTACTGTACTTATGATGGTATGGAGAGCAGTGAGAATTATCTTGCTGATACCTACAGGAATAAGTCATTTACAGCGCTTGATGTCATGTCTTTCTTTTTTGTTCAGGAATTACTTAATGAAACACCAGAGATGACCGCGGGGGAGATCCTTGACTTATTGCCGGATTTCAATGAGGAGGTTATTTTTACTAAGGATAATCTTAGAGTGAAGCTTGATGAGCTTGTTGATAAGGGGTTCATTACAACAGTTAAAGATGGAAGAAATGTAAAGTATAAGCTTAGTAGCGATATATGGAGCGACTTTTCTGAAGATGAACTGTTGGATATTTGTACTTACCTGGAATTCATGAAAAATGTATCGCCGATTGAAATGCCATATTGCTTCCTGTATGACAAGATAAAGCTTTACCTAAGAACTGAGCGAGGAGTAGAGGTTCCAGAATACAAGATTTTTAGTTTTAAACATAGTCATCTGTTCAATGTTTTGGATAATGATGTATTGCTTGGAATACTCAGAGCTAAGGCTGATTCAAGATTGATAAAGGTTGCTGATTCCTACGGTCAAAAGGCAAAGAGCCTTATTCCTGGTGAAATAGTACATGATAGTGTTTATGGAAGGCAATATGTGTACTGCTATTACCCGGATGAAGACAGATATTTGGCACTCAGGATCGATAAGATTGGAGAGTTAACTATTGACCGGGAAATGACTGATGAAGAGCGGTCATTAGCAAGAAAAATGGCCAACTATTCAGACGAATGCTGGGCCACCTCATCATATGGAGATAAAACTTCTGAAGTGGTGATCCAATTTATGTTTGATGAGGAGAAAGAACCGTACATTTTAAGGAGAATATCGACGGAAGGCCATGGTGGGGCGATTGAGAAGAAATCTGATGGTTTATATGAATATAGGATTTCTGTCAGGGATCCAGATGAAATGATTCCTTGGATCAGGAGTTTTGGAGAGAGAGCAAAGCTCATCTCAAGTGGGGAAAGGAAGACAGAAGAGAAAATAAAAGAAGATTGGAAGAGGGCATTAGAAAAGTATGATTCTCTTTGATGAAGCCGAAAGTAAATATTACAAATTATTGGCATACCTGCTTGAAAGTGGAAGCGCGCTTACACATGGCGAAATAACAGATATGATAGAACAGTATTGCCCCGGGGAAACTGATTTTGAAGTAACAGAATCTCTTTTTTCTGCAAAAGAGGGCGAAGAAATGATTTACATGAAGGACAACGATGGGCTTGTTCCAGTTATGGAGGGCACATTTCCTGTGCGAAATAGCAGGATTGAAAATGAAGCTGCTAAGTCGCTTGCAGGTAGCCTTTATGTGAATCATTTTTTGTCTCCGGAAATAATAGAAAAACTAAAAGCGGCCACTAAGTCCATTACAATGGACTGGAATCCCAACGATATCACTATTAAAAACATGTTTGCAGGTGGAGCATCATCTGTAACAGAATCCTATAATAGCGAGCTTTCATTGATAGCCAAGGCTATTCGTGAACAGAAGGGTATTTGCTATGACTATGATAGGCCCGGACGTGTGCACAGAGAAAAATCAATAGTGTTTCCGGTAAAAATAGAATTTTCTCTTGTAAATGACCGGTTTAGGATATGCGGATACTTTGAGGATGAGGACCGGTTTGTAAAGATGAATCTTGATAGCATGCATGACATCAAGATTATTGATAAGTCAGCAAGCATAGACCTTATGGAGAGATACACGGAATTTATAAAGCGTGAGACCAAAACGGTAATACTGGATGTTGAACCGGTAGGACATGTTATTGAGCGGTGCTTTAGGGTGTTCTCTTATTATGACCGAAAGGCAAGGTATGATAAGGCAGAGAACAAGTATCAGTTAGAAATATCATATTTTAGAGCTGATGAGAATGAAGTTATCAAGAACATACTTTCTTTGGGAAGCTATGTCGTGGTTATGGAGCCAAGGATTATACAAAGGGAAGTTTATAACAGAATACAAGCGGCAAGCAAGATGTATGAATAAAAAAGGTTTATGTCAGGATGAGTAAGAATAATAAAAAAGATAAAGAAAAAGAGAATTATTCTTTGAAAAATTCAAGGAATAAAAAGACACTCGTTGTTATAGATGAGGATTACAGAAGGAGAAAGTCCATTAAGGGAAAGCCAACTTTTGTAGATGATGCGACAGGACTGACATACCAAGTATTAGGGCAAGAGATAAAGGTACTTCCTGACGAATGCCCTATATGTGGAAAAAGAACAGAGAAATACATATTTAAAGGAGAGGTTTTAGAAAAGCAAAAGGATATTACTGGAGTAAAATGTAAAAATTGCTCTTTAGTATTGTTTAAAACAAATACATATGTAGAGTACTTTGGAGCCTTTAAAAAGCTTAAGAGAATATCAGAAGAGAATTTTAGAAAAAGCTTGCATGAGAGAAAGATTGTGAGCGGTGAGATTAAGGAAACAATCAAGGCGGATGAAACTCCATCACAGTACAACAATACAATTACTAAGGCAGAGAATTCTGATAAGGAAACCATTGTAAGAAATGTAAAGGATGGAAAAATAAGAGCAACCCTTATCCCTACAGGAAGGAAACTACCTGAGAACTGTAATAATTGTGGAAATGAAACATACAATCTTATATATCTCATAAGGGATAATGAAGGAAAAACCAAGACTATTGTGGGAAAAGAATGTCCTAAATGTAGCACGATTTATTTTTCAGCCTGGCTATACCATCAAAATAGACTCTTTTTCGCCCAGGGAGATGAGCAAAGCGACGGAGAAAAGCAGGCTAGACACCTTATTGATGAATATATAAAGAGCAGTAATAAGAGATTTACTAGCGATGCAAGAAAGTCATTGGTCAGTACAAATGAGGATATTGATTGGATACTCCGCGAGTATTTGGGAAAGGTTGAGGGTACTGAAAAGAGAAGAATTCTTTCTGTTGCTATGAAAAGAAATCCAAGTGTATTTCTGTTGGATTTCTGTAAAGAGTATAAAAATGAAGATATTGAATTTGAAAATCAAATAGGGGCTCTGAATTTTGAAGATGAAAAGCTATATAAAACAGCAATTGATCTAATAGGAATGATTTCACCTTACCCCGAATTGCTTTTGAAGAAAATTTCCAATGATAGGACCGGGCAGGGAAAAATCTATGCTGAAATGAAAAAAGGGGAGTTTTCGATTCAGTACTTGAGCTATATTTCGACAAATCTGGAGCTGCTGTATGATGATTGGCTTCAAAATGAAATATTGAAGCGCGTAGAGGTGGATGAGACTTTTCTGGAATACATCCCATATCTTGATTTGTTTAGCAATGATGCAAGAGAATATCTTAATTCTATAAATGATTTGGCTTTAATAAATTACATTCTTCAGGTAAGTATAACTTGGATAGAACCTAGTGAATCTGCAGGTTGGTCAAATGAGATGCAATGTGTGGTGGACTTGCGTAATAATGATTTGTCTGATGAGGATGTAGATAAATTAGAAGAGTATTTTAAAGAGATAATAAAGAATGCGCAAAAGAAGGTGTCAGTTATGGATATTTTGCCTCCATACTTTGACATGCTTATTACGCTTGCAGAATCATATGCAGGACTTCCTTTGATGGAGGAATTGTACATGGCTTTTTGTGAAATGGGGGTAAATCTCGATAATTGCGAAGACATTCTTGCATCATATAAATCAGAAGTTCTGTTTAACCGATGGATTAATACTCAGAATAGCTTAGATATGACACCAAAGCACAGGGTGGCAAAGCAATTACTTATAAACTACCCAGATCAGGCTCCACTAATATTGGCGGAGGTAATGAATTCTGGAGATGAGTGCTTTATCAAAAATGTAAAGATAATGACTGATGAGTTACAGATTCCTTGGGTGGTCATGAATGAAGAAGACTACAGTGCTATTCGTGCAAATGACAACAAAGAAAGAGCTATTGAAGAAGATAAAATTGAAGAAGAAAAAGCGTTGCAATGCGAAATTGATGAACATAAAGACGAGATGATAGGATGTGAAGTTAATGAGGATGACATATACACGGATGACTTTGGGAATCACTTTGATTTTTCAGAGTTGAAACACTTTTTGGATTTGTGATAAGTTCGCACAGTTTTTTTACCGTTAATTATTTGGGCTTTTGATAAATTATATACATAAATATTACGAGAGAGGTTCGCTATGGGATTAAAGGATGTTGTTATAAAAGAGGCAAGACCATTACCTGTTCTGTTATTGGTAGATAATAGTGGAAGTATGGCAAATGAAAAGATAAACACTGTAAATGTGGCTCTTAAGGAAATGATTGCTGAGTTTAACGGCATCAAGAATGCAAAGGGTAAGATCAGTGTAGGAATAATAACATTTGGTAATACTGTTGAAATAGTCCAGCCAATAAAAAGGATTGAGGAAACGGTTGTTCCGGAATTTCAGGCAGCTGGAAAGACGTGGATGGGAGAGGCGATAGACAAGGCTATTGATATGCTTGAAGACAGAAACCAGGTTCCTGAAAGAGCATATACTCCTACCATAATTTTGCTTAGTGATGGATTACCGTCTGATTGTCCTGGGCGGACTGATCCAAAGAATTATGATTTTTCGCAGTGGGAGCCGTTACAGAGGTTACATTCCAGTGAAAGACTCAAGAAGTGCCCTAAACTAGCGCTTGGAATAGGTGACGGAACAAATTATAGAATGCTTAATGCGTTTATAAATAATCCGGAGGTTCCAGTAATAAAAGCAAATGACCTAGCGACAATCACAAAGTTTTTCCAATGGGTTACATATTCAATAAGCAAGAGATCTGTTAGTAGTAATCCGAACGAGCCAGTCATCGGAGATCCAAAGGAAATGTTTGGAGTAGATGAGGTGGAATACCTGCTCAGTCTGTAAGAATAGGATAAGTTAGAGATGAATCAGAATGTGAAATCTGTGATGCTTGAAGATTATAAGATTGATATCGGCGGTTTATCGCAGATCGGAGTTGATAAAAAAGTTAACCAAGATGCGTTTTCCATAGGAGTGGTACCTGAAAAAAAGCTTGCCTACATTGTTGTTGCTGATGGACTTGGATCCTGCAGAAATTCAGACAAAGGCTCAGCAAGGATAGTAGAAATTGTAGAGAAATGGGTTGTCGATAAGCTTCCTGAGTATTCTTTTATGAGCAATAATGTGGCAAATATATTAGCCAAGCGAATGGTACAGGAATGGACGGCTTCCTATGAAGCAGAAGAAATAAACGATTATGATTCGACGGTTCATTTTGCGGTTTTTTACAATGGAAGTCTTCTTGTTGGCGGAGTCGGAGATGGCATGGCATTGCTAAGTTATGACTCGATTGTATGTAAGGATATTGCTAGTGCTGACGATCTTTTCAGTAATGTGACAAATTCAATGTGTTCAATAAACGTGTCAGAATTGCTTTCTACAGAAGTTGTAGATAAGGCCAATATTAAGTCCAAGGCAATTATGATCCTGGCAACTGATGGAATAGCTGACGATCTTATTCCAGAGAAAAAACTGACATTACCTGGTTATTTTCAAGAGACTATTGAAAATGACGGAGTGACAGCACTCCAAAGTGAACTGGAGGATTGGCTCGGTGACTGGGCTACAGAAAACCATAGTGATGACAAGACTATTTGTTATCTGTCTATAGAAAAGAGGATTTGATGGGTAGTGATAATGATCTCGTTGGTCAGGTAATTAAAGATACTTTTGGCAGAGAATATCATATTACCGCTGTCTTGAGCAAAGGCGGACAGGGTGTTGTCTACAGAACTTCGGAGGATTACTTGATCAAGATAAACACTTCGATTGATAAGGACAAATACGCTGAGAGGTATCGTTGGCTGCAGAAAAAAGGCTCACAGCTTCCAAAGGAAACAAGGATTGCATTTCCGATTGCAATTTTGGAAGAACCATTTGTTGGTTACGTTATGAAAGAGGCCAAAGGTCATGTTTCTCTTAATGATTATGTAGAGAAGCCTGAAGAAATAGAAGATTTGTGGGATTGGTATTTTAATGCTACTGGTGGCTTAACCAAGAGATTGCAAATTGGTGGTTTGTTAGCAAAAAGCTTAAGGTATCTGCATATCAACGGATACGCATATGTTGACATATCGCCTAGCAATATTTTTGTTTCAAGAGATAAAAATAGTCTTGCCATAATAGATTCAGACAATATTACTTCAGGTGTTTACAGTCCTCTGATTGATGGAACCAATTTCTATATGGCGCCCGAAATTGCGAACAAAGCAGCAGTTGCCAATACAGTAACTGATACATACTCATACGCTGTTTTGCTTTTCAAGATGTTAACGACTTGTCATCCATTCATTGGAGATGATGCTGAGGATGCTAATCCTGAGTGGGTTCAGGAGTCTGTAGACAGGGGAAAGCTTGATTATATTGGTGATCCGAATAGCGATAAGAACAAAAACAGCAATTTTGAAAACACAAAAGTCTTTCTGACGGATGAATTGTTGGAGCTTTTCAGGAGAACTTTTGTAGACGGTAAGCTCGAAAGTTCAAGAAGGCCGACGCTTATTGAGTTCATGCGAGCTTGTGCGCATGCTAGGAATCACGTTATACAGTGTGATAATCAGGACTGTGATGCAGAGTATTATTATACAGGCAAAGACTGTAACTGCCCATTGTGTGACGAACATATAAAAAAGGTATATCTACTTACAAGCAGAAACATGGTAAGGACTAAAGGAAAAATTCTGATACCCTTGGATGCCGCAAAAGAAATGCAGCCGCTTGACGTCTATTCTGATGTAGTAGGAAACATGGCTGTGACAAAGGAAATGAAATATATAAATCGAAGCTTTTTTGACGAAAATATTCCCTTTGAATCTGATCAGACTCTTGCAGCTGTAGCAAGAACAAAAGACGGAAAGCTAGCAGTGATTAATCTGTCAAATACCAAGATAATTCTCAACGACTCAAAGATGTCGAAACCAAGAGAAGTGTCTTTATATAAAAAGGGTGTTACGATTCCGTCGGTAATAGATGAAACACCGGGAAAACAGTTTATGTTTTTGGATAAAAATATCGATGTGACCACTGACAGTGAATTCATAGATACAAAACAGATTGAGAAATTCTATGGAACAACCGAAATCAGTAAGTTCATACTGATCAGGCAGGAGGATTGATGAGAAGCAACAGAATAAAATTTGCAAATGAGTTTTGTTTCATGGCAAGTATAGATAACGCCGAAGGGAAGATAAAGACAGGGATAGTTGATTATCAGATTCCACAGGACGATCTTTTTATTAAAGATGCGGATGGAGCCTTTATTCGAGTTGGCATTACTGCTGAAATGCAGACAGTAATATCAAGACTTCGTTCTTCATATGGAAGAGCTCTCCTTAGAGCGGACTTAATAGATGGAGCAGATATTTCCTTTACACTCATGGAGTTTTCTGATGCTGTAAATTATGATGAGGAGAATCCGCTTAGAATTGTGATTGATCAGGCAATTGCTGCTGATCTTATGGCCAATGATATAGAGAAGGAAAACGCTGCAAATGAGATGAGAAAGCAGCTGATTGTTGATGAAGGAGGCAAGTATCTTTTTGCATATAAAAATGAAAAAGAGGATGGCAAGCTACAGATAGTCGGCGATAGATATACAGTCACAATTGTAGAGACGCCTCAACATTATCTTCACATCATTCAGATTATTAAGAGAACCAATAAAAGCAGGATAGATTCTCCTATTATGCTGGTAAAAGGTAACATTGAGATTGTTGATGAGATAAACGATGCTGCGATGCTTACGGCCAGAGCTGATGAGCAATATGCTAAAATGATCAGCTCCGATAATGAATTTATCAGCTTGTGGAATTTATATAACGAGCTGGAGATGGAAAGTATAAAGCAAGAAGCATCAGAAATGGGCTTCTTAAAGTACAAAGGGTTCAGATATGCCAATGGGGTTATAGTTTTCTCCCTAGATAAATGCTATACAAGACGAGAGTTCTGTATAGATAACATGTACTATGTCGCAATTCAGAATATAGATCCTCTCGATCCCCTCGGATATAATTTCAAGGCCGCAACTATTGTTGGCTCTGAGATAGACTATAGCTGTGTTAACACAAACGAATTCAGGATAAAAGAAGATATGGATACAACGTGTATCCTACCTTCGTCAGGTTATCTTCTTCCAAGCTTGACTGGATCAGAAATACAACGAAAGCGTAGATTAAAGGCGCAGAGAAATATCCTTTCTAACAAATGCAGATTACCTGGATTAAAAAGTGTAATCCAAGGTGGCGTGCAGGTTGGGGTGATAGGACGTCGGAATCAGCCGATTTCTGCGGATCTTGAACAGACTGTGTTTGAGAATAAAGAGGATCATTTTACCGAGAAACAAAAGCATGCAATTGATGTGGCTATTAACACACCGGACATTGCTGTTATTCAGGGGCCTCCTGGAACGGGAAAGACATCGGTTATAAAAGCTATAGTAAAAAGAATAGATGAGCTTTCGAACAGTAAAGCCAAGATTCTTATTACGTCTACACAGCACGATGCAGTAGATAACGCGGTAAAAGAGGTTAATTATGGCGGTGTTCCAGTTAATCGAATAGCAGTACGAAAAGGGAGAGAGGACGGCAATTACCTTATCTATGACTGGATAGATAAGATGATGGATTCATGTGAAGGCTGGCTTGCGCAGCAGGAAGATAATTCCAGAAGTAAGGTGAGGGAATTATTTGAAAAGCTTGTTCTAATAGAGACTTCTAATGATTATATGACAATCAAGAAACTCTTAGAAGAATGTGACATTTTGACAGCTGATATGGAACTGAGTCCGGAACTACATAAGCAGTATGCGATGGTGATTTCTGAGCTGGCTTCAGTTTGTAATGCACCTGAAAGCGAAGAGAATCCATTGCCAGCTTTGATAAATGGCCAAAGATTAAGTAAAGAGGCTTATCTTGATGATGGAGCGATTCAATTAAAGCAATTAGAACGTTATCTGAAGTTTGATAGCGAACTGGAATTTGACATACCTGATTATTGGAAAAAACTTGAGAAGGTTACAGATGACTGTGCTGAATTGGATGGCTATTTAGAGAATTTGAAAGCGGATTGTGAAAGATTGGAAGCCTTATGTCCTGGAATGACAGTAGTTAATAATGAGCTTCTTGATAAGGACATACAAGACTTGATTAGGGGATACCGTTTAGAACTTGTTTCCAAAGGAAATGATGACGGTGCTTCACTGGCTAATATTATATGGGAATTCAAGCAAGAGCTTACAAATAGTAATAACGTAGATAGACTAATAAGAAAGTACTCGAAGATAAATGCTGCAACTTGTCAACAGTCTGCAAATCCTAATTTAAGTCCATCTATGGAAGGATTCGATGATGATTACGATTTCGTAATTGTTGACGAGGCTGCAAGATCAAATCCGTTGGATTTACTTATTCCTATGTCTATGGGCAAAAAAATCATTTTGGTTGGAGATCATAAGCAGCTTCCACATATGGTTGAGAGGGATATTGTGGAGGCAGTTGCCAGCAAGATTGACGGGAAAAATGTAGAAACAGTGTTGGAAGAGTCACTGTTCATGAGATTAAATGCGCTTATTGGTTCTGAAGATAAGAAACTTGGTATAGACAGAACAGCTATGCTCACTGAGCAGTACAGAATGCATCCGGATATATGCGAGTTGGTTAATGTCTTTTATGATGGAAAACTTGATACCATGTGTAAGATAGAGAACAAACAGCATAATTTAGGATTATATGATAATGATGCGCTTGTTTGGATAGATCTCCCGCTTTCAGAAAAGTTCCCTGCAGAAGTAAAAAAACAAAGCGCTAGCAGAAAATGTGAGGTTGACCAGATACAAAAGGAATTGTCCAAGATACTGGCAAAAAACTCAGAATATGAAATCGGTATCATCACTTTCTATAGCAAACAGGCTGAACTCCTCAATGAAATGGTTCGTGCAAATTTTCCAAGCGACATTCACCGAATTCAGGTTGGTACTGTAGATGCATTTCAGGGAAAGGAATTTGATGTTGTTTTATTATCTGTAGTTCGTGCTAACAGAGAGAAGGATATGAAAAACAGAGTTGGATTCCTGAATAATAACAATCGACTTTGTGTGGCATTTAGTAGAGCTAAGAGACTACTGATAGCAGTAGGGGATTCAGAAACAGTTGCATTTGATGAAGAACATGAATATGTAAAGCCATTACTTGAAATGTATAAGAAAAGTCATGTGATAAAGGAGCAGTAATATGGCCAAATTGTATGATTTTGGTGCTGATTATAGAAATGTCAGTGCCAATGAGAGAAGGGCGTTTGCATGGCCTGTAGCGGTATGGACGTGCTATATACCAGAGAGCGATGTTCAGGACATAAATATCCTTGAACATCTGATATTACAACTTGTCAATAACGGCATAAATAACCCCAAGGCTATATTGTGTTCCCAAATAGGCTTTAATAAGGACTTAGTAGACGCAGCTATTGAGTCCTGCAGAAATGAAGGATATTTCGATAAAAGAACTAAGGAATTGAGACTTAGTAATGATGGGAAAAGCATGGTGGCTAAGTATGATAACCCATATTTAAGCGATTTAGAAGCTTCTAAGAAGAATAGAAAAATATATATGATTCAGGATATGGTTACAAAAAGTGTTATTCCGGTTTTTGATATCACGAAATTGCCGGATTATTATTTGGAAGATCCTGGTGCTTTAGAAGTAAAGTATGAGAACAACTATGGGAAAAAACCCAAAAGTGCTGCGATTCGCACAGCCATGAGATATTGGGCGAAACTGTGTAATAATTTGAGGCGTGGCGAAGAGACTGGATCAAATACCATTGACTGCTCAGAAGTCACTGTAGATACAGCTCAGATGGATGGATATATTCCATTTGAGGATGAAATTGATTGGGAAACAATCCAGGAAGATGGGAGCGTCGAAGAAGATGTTAAGACACTAGCTGAAAAAGAAGCGGAAGATAAACAGAAGCATGACTTGGAACAGATTACAAATCTAACAATTTTGGACGATTCACCGGAGTATTATTCAGCCAGAGGATTTATAGCAATTAACAAAAATGCTCCAGATGAACTAATAATTGTTTCACCTTTTGGGAAGCGCCTTGACGATTGGTTTAGAACTGTTATTAACAGAATGAGGGCATGCAACAAGGATTTTGAAGATGAGATACAGTTGTTCCTAATGGAGAAGAAAGAAGAGCTTAAAGACTCTATTGCATTCGGTAATAATTTGGATATTGCTCTTTTTGACAAGTATCCATATATATGCAATGACTCTGAATATAAAGCAGTAAAGAGGACAATTGAACTTCTTACGAAGAGTAAGTATCGTTTCGAAAACGGAGAAGATGAATCGGCTGAATTTGCGCAAAATATGAGGAAAGCTTACGAAGCGAGTCTAAGGCTTTTGGTTAAGCATAACAAGCATTTGTACGAATGCCAAAAGCTAGAGTTTTGGGAATATAACCAAAAACTTAAGACATTAGTGAAATCCTACTCTTTTTTGTCTGATGACATACTTAGAGAGTATAAATACGTATATAACAACATGCTGAAATGTAACGATGACGATGGAAATGCTCCTGGATACATGGCTATGATCTTGATAGATGCATGGGAGAATAAAAATGGAGTTTCTATGGAGCTTTTAAGAAGCCTTCCATTGTTGCCTTTATCAATAAAAGAATATACGTCAAACCTTAATGCATATAAGGGGGCAAAGCGAAAAGGTGCAGGAAATATTGCGTCCCATGGCGGTGATGAGCTGGCAGATTTAGAGTTTACTTTAGCTGAAGTAGAGAAACAGTATAGTGAGTTTGAAGGAAATTTTATTGCCCTTTATAACAGATACATGGAGGCGGTTTAAATGAGTAAGAAAAAGCAAAATGCACTATTTGGAAATCAGAAAAATGATAGCCAAAAATCTCAGGCAGAAAGAATCGAAGACTTAAAGCAAGCTCAAAAGGATAAGATAGATGCTGCACTTATTACAGATGAACGAGTGGCAAATAAGGTGGCTGAATTGGAGGCCGCAAAAGAATCTTTGGAGGCAGATTATAAGGAAAAAGAAGAAAGCCTTAAGAAAGACTATGAAAAAAAGCAGGCTGATCTGGACCTAAAAGAACAAGTGTTAAATAAACAGAAGGATGACCAGGAGAAGAAGGCAAAAGAATTATTAAACACTCAGGCCCAGGTTAAGAAGGAGTGTGAATCTGCTGTTGCGGAGGAGATTGCACGTATTAAAGCTGATGAAAGAGGAATCAGAGAGAAAGAGAAGTCGGCTATTTATGCTGAATGGGAAGCCGATAAGACTGCGCAGAGAGTTGAGCTTAATGATTATATCAAGTCTCAGCGTGAAAAAATTGATGAAGAGTATCAAAAAGCTCATGAAGAGAGGAATGCTGCAGAGGAAAGCAAGATTGAGATTATTCGTGAAGCAAATAAATCCATAGAAGAGAAGCGTACAGAACTTTCTAAGGAATATGAAGCGAGAATAAAAGAACTATCATCTAGAAAAGCCGAACTTGAGAAAAAAATGGAAGAAATGGCCGAGCAGAAGGCTGATCTGGATGAAGAAGCAGAATACGTTAAAGAGCTTAAGGCTAAATATAGTCAGTATTCTGAAAAGGAAGTTATTAAGCTACAGGAACAAATTGCACATTATGAGCAACAGATAGATGCATATTCAGAGATTATTAAGGAACAGAGGGAAAAGGCAACAAAAATGGAGAGCGCACTTTTGGATGATAATGGCGAATCCATGGTTGCGAGAATGCAGGAATTAGAAGCAAAGCTTGAGGAAGCAAAGCGCAGAAATGATGAGCTGGCAAATATGCCATCCGAGGAAGAGATTGAGAGACTCCGTGCAAATACTAAGGAATTGGAGGCTGTTAGAATAGCTCTTGACGACGAAAAGCAGAAGAGAACAGAGGCAGAGGCTAAGATAAGTGCCTATGCAATGAGTACTCGTGAATTGGAGAATGCTCGTGTTGCTGCAGCTTCATTGGAATCTCTTAACAATCAGCTTCAGATGAAGCTTAAGTACATAAGCGAGCAGTATAAGAGTACACAGGAGAGCAAGTTTAAGGTACTTCTTGATATAGATAAAGAGATTGAAAACCAGAAAATATTCAATCCTTCTGGATTCAATGGCTCTTTAGAGGAGCTATGCGAGTATATAAGAAATTATGGAGCTACTAAGAAGGGGCTTTACTATTCCGTTGATACCATCAGGGTGTTCTTGGCTTCTCTTGCTGCATCAGAAAGTGCATCCAGGTTACTAATATTACAGGGACTGAGCGGAACTGGAAAATCTAGTCTTCCCAGACTTGTGGCTGAGGCGCTTGGAACAGAGTGTAAGTTTGTTCCTGTACAGCCTTCATGGAGAGATAACAGAGAGTTACTTGGATATGACAATGATTTTACAAACAGATTCAAGGAAACTGAGTTTACTAAATATCTGTATGAGGCATCGGCTCTTGAGAATAGAAATAAAATGTTTTTTATTGTGCTAGATGAAATGAATTTGGCCAGAATAGAGTATTATTTTGCTGATTTCTTATCTGTATTGGAAAAACCAAATCAGAATGAATGGATTGTTCCACTTGTATCTGGTTATTCAGAATTAGCCGAGGACCAGAAACCTAAATATCTTGATTACTCAAATGAGGCAGCAAATATCATCGTTAGCAATAATATATGGTTTGTTGGAACAGCCAATAATGATGACTCAACATCGATCATAACAGATAAGGTTTATGACCGTGCACAGGTTCTGGATATGGATAGCCGTGTAGATCCATTTAAGGGAGAGACAGTAAAGAAGATTGCTGTTGATATGGATGAGATGTTAGATCTTTTTAATGCCGCTAAATCTACAACAAAAAACAAGCTTAACAAATCTGACAAAGAAAAGATTGAGCTGGTGGATGATCTTCTCAAAGATATGGATATTACTTTTGGTAATAGAATAATGAGTCAAATGGAGGAGTTTGTTCCTGTGTATATTGCTTGTGGTGGAACGAAGGAAGCAGCTGTGGATTATCTTTTGACTCATAAGATTCTTAGAAAACTAGATGAAAGGTATGAACCATATCTTTTGAATAGGCTCGAAGACTTGAAAAATGGCTTGAATGAAATTTATGGGAATGGTGTATTTAAGCAGAGTATTAGCAAGATAGAAAAGCTAATAGAAAAGATTTCAGGGTAATATATAATGCAGATATTTGTTAAAAATACAATGGGCATCGAACAATTGCCAGAAGAAAACTGCAAAACAGAGCTGCTTTTGTATGATAATATTCTTCAGATTAAGCTTGGAAATGACGAAAGTGTAAAAATATCATCGAGCTATTGTGAGGAAGAGTTTACAGGCGCTGGAGAGTATGTGTTTCCTGTACTTTTAGATAAGCAAAACCGGTGTAATATTACGGTATGGTATAACTCTGTCTATTTTAAATATACATTTATCTTGCAGAACACGATTCCTTTGGATGAAGAGGATATTATTAATCTCTTCAAATTTGAAGAGCAGATGGAAGAGGCGTTTAGAATTGGCAAGGAATACTCAGTAGAAACGTTATATAACGCGATTAAAGAAGACCAAGTGTCTCTTATTATCGAGAAAACACCGTATGCAGGATACGATGACCAATCCTTGTTAAGGAAAATTGCTGAAGTGGTTCCGATGGTAATGGATATATGTTCTCATCCTAAGAAAAGCCTCAAGACCGAGGAGGCAGTATTGGATGTCAACATAGTTAAAGGTATTAATTCCAGAACCATGGATCATCTTGCGTCTCATTCAGAACATTGGAAGGCTAGGACGCTGAACGGATTGGTGCCTAACAGATTGAGAACAGATGTATATGAAGATGAAATAAGCATTTACGAAAACTTGTTTTTTAGGATGGCGGTGGACGATGTGCTTAGGTATGTCCATAGGCAGGTAGTTAGTCTCGAGAAAACTATACAGCAGAACGATAGTACCATAGATTGGAATAAATATGGAAAGGATTTATCAGATTATAAACGTACAAGGATTTTTGAACAACTCCTGCCAGATTATAATCTAAAAATAAAGACCGAAGAGAATGGGACGTTGAAAGATCTTCTGAAGCAATGGGAGAAACTTGAGCGCAGTTTTTCTACTGTAGAAGCATCAAAGTTTTATAGGAGCATTGATAAAAAGAAGAGAATCAGCAGGAATATTCAGCCGACAAATATTCTAAAAAAGGATTCAAGATATAATGCTTTATACAGACTTTGGGGTGAGATCCAAAGACAGATTGTTCAAAATCATCAGGATGAGATGGGGGTTCAAGGATCCGTTGATTTAAGTTTTAATCATTGTTACGAAATGTATGTTACAGTGCTTCTCATGTACGTGTTTAAGCTGCTTGAATACAGTATTGAGCCCGGATCTAAGTTTACGATGAATATTGATGGTACATTGGGGGTTGATGCATTATTTTCATCAGAAACAATAACATGCCATTTGAAGACTATGTCAGAATCTGACAGTGATGTGGGACTATTCCTGGAGTATGTAGAAAAAAATACAGTCGAATATCTGATTCCAGCGAAAGCTGCCAGTTACATGAATAAAATAAGGACTGCACTTCCATATGGGGCTGCTATAGATAAAACTGGCAAAAGCATAATCTTTACTTCAAAGCCAGATGCTACTGAACAGAAAAAGATGAAAAATCTGTTCCACATGAGTAAGTCAGAGGAAAAGGGGCTAACACAGCAAGAAAAGCGCTTGCTAGATGAAGCAGATAAAGTTTGGAGAGTTGAGCTTGAAGAACTTTTTGCATCGACTGGATTCAAGGAGCAAAGAAAAGAGGCTTTACGCATAGTTCCGCAGTTTGCAAAAATTGAAAACACGGAAGCTGCTGTGGATAGGTTTACACAGAATGCACTTGATTCAATAAATGATCGAGTGGTGTTCATTTTTCCGATAGATTTGAGCGATTATAAAAAGAGCATTAAATCAGACAAGCTGATTTCACGACTTTTGAGCTATGGAGAGAAGTATTGTGATGAAGATGCAAAGCGATGGGGAGATTATAAGGCAGGAATAATACCTGTTGCTCAATCTGAGATGAATTCTGCTCAAAGGCTCATGAAGCTCGTCTCATCGCATTCTGCAAGGCTTCAGATAAAATGGAGTAGAGGAAGTGTGATGTGCCCTATCTGTGGCTCAAAGGATTGTCTGGATGAGGGTGACAATAACTGGAGGTGCAAAAATCCGGAGTGTGGAGTAATCTTTGGTAAAACCAAGCATGCTGACGGCTGCGGAATGAGCTACGAGTGGTCCAGACCATTTGTAGAGATAAAACGAGACGATATTAGAAATCTCGATTACTTTGACTTGATGCTTAAGAAAGAAATAATCTTCGACAGGCTGACAATTACAGATTTTGAGTTTGAGGAGCAACCGGATCATAGAATTAAATACATTCCCGTTTGTCCAAAGTGTGGAAAAAGAATAAAACACTGAGTGTAAAAAACGGTGCGAATTTGAGAAATCATTTTCGCATCGTTTTTTTAATTAGAAAAAAATCCGTTTGTCGTATCATCAACTCATAACAAAGAGATGCTTAAACAAAACGGAGGTACGGGAACATGGCAAAGATGAAAAAGAAGTCACACAGTAATGCAAGGCACACAGTAGGTAACAGATGCATGAGTTGTGGAGGACGCTGTTGGCGTAGCGATGTTTGGTATTGCTGGGAATGTTACAAGTATCAGTACTATGAGTCAAAGTGAAGAATGGAGGACTAAGAATATGAAGAAGATTATTTTAAAGGAACAGATAAAGCTTGTAGGTATTAAGAATTTCAAAGGTGAGGATAAGATGATTGATTTTTACATCACAGCACCAGGGAAAGAAGATATCTACGCATTCAGCAAAAGATACACACATACTATATATGACATTTGTAAATCCGGAATAAGAGTAAACGAAATCTCTACAAAGAGAAGCAGAAATCGTTCCGTAATGGGACTTGTTAAATACCTTAATGTGATGCTGCCTTACCTGACAGAATATTATGGATTAGAAGTTGCGGCATGAAGGGAGGGACCATGAACGAAGTAATAAATACACTTAAATCGGTTCAGGTACCGGTGCAGTTGTCAGGAAACAATCTTATAGCACTTGCTATTATAGGTGCTCTTGAAATGGTTGTTGTAACTGCAATAACAGAAGGCTATGGAGTAAATCTTAGTGTTGAGACTACTAAAAACGGGGTGAAAGGAAGTATCAACTTGAAGGCTAGTGGATAGTAGCTGAATATGTATGAAAAAGAGTTGGCTTGGATCGTTACATTGTCACGTTTAGGCAAATGATAGGAGGCGCCTATGAAAAAGGATGAGTGGAAACTGACAAAAGAGCTCGGCCGCTTAAGAAAATATGGCTTTCTTCTTCAGGCAAAGAGATGTACTGAAGATGATCCGTACAATTTCAAGTATGACATCATCTTTGCAAACAGCAAAAATGTGTTGGAGCCATACTGCAGCCTGGAAGAAGTTATGGGAATAATAAACTCAATAGAGACATGTCTTGACATGATAATTGACTACAACAAAAACAAGAAGAGTGAACTACAGTAACGGAAGGTATTGTTAAGGGGCTCTGGAATGGGGAGAGATAATCAATGAATAACACAGATAATTCATTACTTGTATCAATGGTTAGAGATCTTGAAATGACACGCGGAAAATATAATGGCTATTCTTACGTTACAACCATTAGAAACATTCTGGTAGGCAAGGAATCCGCTTATATCGCACCATTTTTCGTCACAAAACCGTATTACGGAATGTTTGCAAGGTTGTCTAAAGACGAGACAAGAAGAATGATGGATAATCTGATTTCTGCAGGGGAACTTGATTACATTATTTCAGATAAGGGCAAGAAACTGTATTGCACTCATGAATATCATGATCATTTATGCCGGTGTTGTTAAAAGGCACTGATTGCCAGGAAAGGGAGCATATTATGTTAGAGTTTATCGCTATTTTTATATTACTGATTTTCGGAATGCCATTCTTCGGATTTTATCTTCTTGTAGATAAGAAGCAGGAAGCTAATAGAGGACTTGGCCTAGCCGTAATGATTGTTGGAATTATTGTTTGGTGTATGTTTGGGATCATATAAGGAGGTGAGCAGAATGGGACATAACTGTGACTGTCATCATGATCATGACCATTGTGGACATGACTCCCATCATGATCATTATTACTTTTATGGGAATTGTGGAGGATATAATTTCTGCGAGTCTGATGGAACGATTGTTGGTTCGATATTTTTAGCCCTGGGTATTATAATAATATTAGTAACTGTATTTGGGTAATTAGATCAGAAAAAGCTGATAAATGCAGAGAAATTCTGATCTTGCGAGCTGTCATTATTATAGGACAGCATTTGAGTACAATAGAATTATAAGAATTATAAGAACTACAAAAGTTGTTGGGGCACTGGGGAGAAAGGTAACACGTCATGGAAGATAATGGCGCTATTAGAGAATATTCTTCATCCGGGGTCTCAACTTTTTTGCATCATACAGAACTCGGAGAGGCAATAAAGCAGATTACATTCGAGAGAAAGACATATCTCGGAGTAGTGAAAGTATACGGACTTAGGAACAAGGAGTATCTGCTTGAGAATGTCCAGGGACTTCAGATAGGTGATTGGGTAACTCTTTATCGAAAATATAATAGTGAATCTCCTGATTGCACAGCAGTAGCGTCTGCATTTCCTGATGATGGATCATCAATAAGGGTTCATACGCTGGCAGGGTTATGTCTGGGATATATTCAGCCTCCGGAGAGATATGTTATGGCTGAACTTATGAAGGCAGGGAAGCACCTTTATGCAAAGGTGCATTCATTAAACGTGGATATGCCAATGGAAGAGCTGGACACGCAGAAGGCAGTTACGCTTGACCTGTACTGGATGGAAGAGTCTAAACCGCTTAATTTGGCCAATACCTTCGAAATAGGTGAGACAAAGGGTGAAGTTATGGAGAAGAATGGTAATGCTATTTGGCTGGCATATTCTTTTCCTGACAGGAATTCTAAGTATCTTGACGGCATGAGTGAAGCAATTGGCCAGATGGAAGTAAATGATCATTTAAGGCTGATAAAAAGAGCAACTGAAGACAACCCCTGGGCCATTGAAGTCTGGAGTGAGGACAAGAAACGATTTTATGGACACATGGATTCCCGGGATACTAAGATCCTTTCGCATATGCTTGATGAGGGAAAGCATGTTTATGGCGTTGTAAGAAATAGGCAGAGGGCGTCTGTTCCACATCTTTTGCATTATGACTTTGATATTTATGTTGAGGATAAGTGATTTATGGGAAATGAGATTGTATTATCGCAGGTCATTGATGAATATGAGTCTCTGATACAGGAAGTGCAGAAGCTGAAAATGGTAGTTGCTGCGCTAGAGGCAGAAAAGGATGATCTGGAGCTCAATGTCTGCAGAAGACTCAGGGCGGAATATGATGAAAAGATAGGTCATCTCGAGTTGCAGATCACCAGCTATAATCTTGAGATTGAAAGACTTCGCTCAATTATTGAAAGTATACAGGCGGCAGTCAATAGGGATGAAAAGATCACGCCTGAAGATGCAGGGAAAGAAGCAGATGAGAAGCTGAAAAACTTCTATGATGACCTGGGTAAAAGAGCCGAGCAGGCCAAGGAAGATGAGGAGTTTGCCAAGAAGCGTGCTGAGCAGGATGAAAGGAACGCCCAAGATGCCGGATATAGCGAAGATGAACCTGAGGACGATGAGCCATTTGATTGGGATGAGTTCTTCAAGAACATAGATGATTTCAATAAGGCATTTGAGAATTTCTTTAGAGCTTTTGGAAATGCCTTTGGTGGAGGCTCAGAAAGCAGCGGAGATTATTCGAGATCAGAATCCTATGACCAGGGTGCTTCAGCAAAGAAAAATGTCAATCCGGCAAAAGAGCTTAAAAGCCTGTACCGTAAGATTGTGAAGGCGCTCCACCCTGATAACAAGAAGAATAGAACACCCAAGGATGACGAGCTTTTGATGGAAGCAAAGAAGGCCTTTGAGGAAGGCAATTTGGAAAGGCTTCGTCAGATTGCTGAGATGATTGAAGATGAAGATATCGAAAAGAGATTTAAGAATACTCCAGAAGATATCGAAGCTCTTAAGAATTTGAAATATAGACTTAAGACCAGGTTGATGTATCTTCAAAGAGAGGTTCAGCATATCAAGAATAGCTTTCCGTACAATGAGAAGGATTTCCTTGCTGACGATGAAGCTGTTGCAGCTAAGCAGGAAGAGCTTAATAAGATAATTGAAAGCTGCAAGAATACGATTTCAGCACTTAAAGAGAGGATAGCTATAC
Source organism: Butyrivibrio sp. VCB2006 (assembly GCF_000420945.1). Taxonomy (GTDB): domain Bacteria; phylum Bacillota; class Clostridia; order Lachnospirales; family Lachnospiraceae; genus Butyrivibrio. The sequence continues at coordinate 15,262 of NZ_ATVX01000009.1, read as the reverse complement.
TGCAGGAGCAGATGAGTAGTTGATTATTGTTTGAGGATAAGTCATGGATATACAGGAATTAAAAAGCACAATAAATGATTTCGGACGGGCAATGAAGCTCATCCAGGAGAAATCAAACGCCGATTCAGATCTTGTGGAACCTGCGAGAGCAGAGATTGCATTCTTTGGGATGTATCTCATTTTTGATGAAGGTTCTTTTGATGAAAAGGAGCTGGAGCTTATAGAGGAAGCTTCCGGATTTAAAGTAAACAGAAATCATTGGAATGAGATCATGGAGCTGGGAAGAGTAGAGTCAGAGGAAAAATATCTTTTGCAACCACCGCACACATTCTCGGTGATGGTGGATGTTGACAATATGCTGTATGGGATTGGCGAGGAAATGACAGCATATAACGCCGCATATGAGGTTTATAAGCTTGTTGGAGAGACTCTAGTTAACATAAAAGGTTTCACTGATGAGAAGAGGCAGGGGAAGCTGGATAGATTCTTGGAAATGGTAGAGAAGTTCAGGAGAGACAACTCGGATGATCCAGGAATCAGGAATGGAAGGGATGAGGAGATATTTGTTAATCCTGCAAAGAAGGGTGTTCCGGCACCTAAGAAGAGTTAAAGAGAGGATTTTACTATGAATACAGCACTTAAGAGAGTAATGGATGAATTATATACACTGTGCGATCCGAATGGAGCATCCGTAAGCGGGGCAGCTGCCAGTAATAGTTCAGAAAGGGAAGCAATGAAGACAGAAATGGTGGACTTTTTGTCATACCTTTCTGCTGCAGATGGGACTATATCAGAGGTTGAGACTTCTTTCATAAATGAGTATTTTAGCCTTAATTATTCAGTAGAGGAGCTGAAGGCATATATTGAAAAAAATGGAATCTATTCCACTGCTTTTGAGAAGAAAGCGCCTGGTACGCTGGTAAGGCTGATTGAACAGGATAACAATGCGTTTAAACAGAGATTGGAACTATCTGTCTCTGCCAGTGCATCATACATTGATGTATTTGATTGCTTGGGCAAAGAGTTCATCGTTTGCGATGGTGAGGCTGAGAAGCAGGAGATTGAGGATTTCTCAACTTATATGGATACGCTTAGGAAATATAAGAGAGAACACAGCTCTTTCTCCGACAAGGTGAAAGGCTCAATAGATATCAGCGATGTGCATCCTGGAGAGACCATTCCTAAGTTTGATGCAGAAGGAAACAAAGAGAAGACCTTGGAAGAGCTGCTGGAGGAGCTTAACGAACTAATCGGTCTTGAGTCAGTTAAGAAGGATGTCAATACTCTGATACATATGCAGGAGATTAAGAAGCTTCGTAAAGAACGTGGCCTTAAGGAGATTCCAGTATCAAATCACCTTGTGTTCTATGGCAATCCTGGAACCGGAAAGACTACAGTAGCGAGACTTCTGGCACAGATTTACCACGTGATGGGAATTCTTTCGAAGGGACAGTTTATTGAAACGGATCGCTCGGGTCTTGTTGCCGGATATGTTGGTCAGACTGCTCTAAAGGTTCAGGAAGTGGCTCAGAAGGCTCTTGGCGGAGTACTATTTATAGATGAGGCATATTCCCTGACAAGGAGCGATAGTGGTAACGACTATGGCGCTGAGGCTGTGGATACGCTTTTGAAGTTTATGGAAGACCATAGAGATGACTTTATAGTTATCGTTGCCGGTTATCCGGAGCTAATGGCTGAATTTATTGATTCAAACCCAGGCCTGAGATCAAGGTTTAACAAGTATATTAACTTTGAGGACTATGACGACATAGAGCTTCTTGAGATCTTTAAGCTCATGTGCAAGCATGCAGGATATATTCCAACTGAGGAAGTGATCAAGCACTGCGCATATACCTTTGAGAAGAAATACCAGAACCGTAGCAAGAACTTTGCTAATGCCCGCGAAATCAGGAACTTCTTTGAGACAGCTATGATGAATCAGGCAGATAGGCTATTTGAGATTAAGGATCCTACCAATGAGCAGCTGAGTACGCTGGAGCTGGCGGATGTGGAAGGAATTATGTGATAGTTGTCCAACTGTTGGACAGAGTAGGGGAATACTATGGGCTTATTTGATGTTGATGAAACTAAACTACAGGCTTTTTATCATAGGGCTTGGCTTGAGTGCAACAGGGGATATGTTGATCCAAGGAAGTATCCTTATCTCGATAAGGCACTGTATATCTTTGCCAGAGAGAATAACTGCACTTATGATGAGGCTTATCTACTAGCCAAGACAGGAAAGAAGTTCTTTTAATGGGAAAAACTACTGATCATGCGGGCATTGTTCCGGTTATAAGTGAATATGACAAGCTTATAGAGGAAATCCTCGAGCTTGAACTTAAGCTGGCGGCTCTTGCAGAGGAGATTGATGACCTGGAGAATCATATATGCGTTGAGCTGAGGGCAGACTATGACCAGAAGGTTGGTAACCTGGAGTATCAGGCGCAGGCCTACAGGCTTGAAATCGCTCGTCTGAAGAGAGCTATAGAACTGCTACAGGCAGCTATCAATCGTCAGGAAGCGGCCAAGTATGAAGAAGTTCAGAAGAAGGTCGAGCAGGAGTACAAGCAGTATGAAGAAGACCTGAACAAGAAGGCCGAAGACATGAAGCGCGACAAGGAATACAAGGAACGTCGTGCTAAGCAGGATAAAAAGAACGAAGAAAAAGCCGAGGAAGAGAGAAAAGCCAGGGAAGAAGGAAAGGATACGAGGGGAAAGGCCTCTGGCGGTAAAGATGGTGAATCAGCTGATAAAGAGGATTCATCGAAAGATAAGGACAAAAAAGAGGATGAAAAGTCTTCAGAAACGAATAGTGAGGACAGAGAAAAAGCGGAGGATGCAGGTCTTGGTAATGACAGCGAGACCATTCATGAAACTCCAAAGGAGGAGCTTAAGCGTCTTTACAGAATGATCATGAAGAAGCTTCATCCTGATGCTAATCCAAATGCCACGGAGAAGGATAAGGCTCTTTTGTTAAAGGCACAGAAAGCATATGCGGAAGGTGATCTTGAGACTCTTCGTGAGATAGCAGACCAGTTGGATGATACGGATATTACTGAGAAATACAGCGATAATCCTGATGATATAGCCAAGCTCCGGGAGCTCAGAGCAAAACTTGCCGAAAAGGTCGAGATCCTCTTGGCTCATATTGATGAGATCAAGAACAGCTTCCCTTATACTGAGAAGGACTTCCTCGCTAATGAGGATGCTGTTAAAGCAAGGCAGGAAGAGCTGGCAGAGTATAACAGGCAGTGTGCAGATAAGATTATTGAGCTTCAAGAAAAGATCCTTGAGCTCAGCAAAGTAGCAGAAAAGAACGAGAAAGAAGCCAAGAAACGTAAAGCAAAAAAGGAGTAGCCAATGGGAGAAAACAAGGAACTTGCCAATGTTCAGAGTGCAGCACTTACATCAAGCATACTCAGTAAGAATGGCATAGATACAAGCCTTCCGTTTTCCAGGGATATCTTTTTGATGAATACAATGATCAATGGTGCTATGCATGTGAAGACTATTTACAAGCAGGCAAAGGCATTAAAGAAGGGCGACAGGCTCAAACTGCTGTTGGAGCCAAAGAATAAGTATGATGAGAAAGCTATTCTTGTTCTTGATCCTAAGGGGAAAAAGCTTGGATATATCCCCAGGGTTAAGAACGAAGTGCTCTATCATTTGATGGATGCAGGAAAGGAACTGTTCGGAATTGTTCATGGTGGTGATATAGGGGACCATCTTGACGAACGGGATTCCTGGATTGAGATTTACATTGATGTTTATATGTGTGATTAAGACGACTATTGCAAAACTAAATTCCACTCTGTCATAAGCAGTAGAAACGTTGCTAGTACAGGCTTTTTGAGGATTTTTGATTGTTGTGGTTACGGAATGAAACCGAAGAGTTACGTTTCGTAACCTTTGCTATTGCCATAAATATATGTGCTCAATATAATGTGCTCATCAGAGTCGACACTGATAAGGAGCAAATGCATGGATGAAAAAGATAAGCAGATTTTGAATATGATCAAAGGCGATGCCCGCAAGAGCTACCAGGAGATTGGCGATGCTCTGGGAATTTCCAGAGTGGCTGCCAAGAAGAGAATTGCAAAGCTTGAGGAAGCCGGAATCATCCGCCAGTATAACACCTACATAAAGAGAGATGATGAGATAACGATGCTGATCGATATCATTACAACTCCCGAAGGTTTTGACAGGGTGCTGGAATATGTCGCCACAAGAACAGTGTATGTGCGTCAGATCTACACCACTCTCAAGGAATATCATATTCATCTTGTTGCTGTATCCGATTCTCTAGAGCAAATCAATTACATGGCCAAGATAATCAAAAAGGCCTGCATTGATGATATCGTTGAATATCATGCGCGCCAGGTCCGGGAGATTATCAAGGACGTCTACGGAGGAATTGAATATGAGCGCAGATCAGAGCCAGACACTGTCACAGATAATCGAGCAGATAACCGGGGACAGGATTCATGAGAAAAAGGGCGGGAAGTTCTTTTTCAATATTTACCTGAATTCCAAGATGAGCGAGACGCCAATTGAGGCATTGGACCTTGGAGTCAGAGCATATAACAGTTTAAAAAGAGCTGGATACGGAACTATCGGAGATCTAGCAGAGGCAATCGCCGGTGGAACAGAAATCAGTAAGATCAGGAACTGTGGCTCCAAGAGCTGCAGAGAGATAATGGAAAAGCTCTTTTTATACCAGTACAGTGCTCTTCCACAGGAGAAAAGAGCTAAATATATCCTTGAAGTTGTGCAGATGAATGCCGCAAAACAGGGCTCCTGAGGGCAAGAGAACTATTGTTCGTGAATATAGGGAGGTTTATAACCCTGATAGAGTATTAGACTTAGGTCATAAGATAAAGCAAGGGAGAAAAATCTTTTTCCAAAACAGCGATTTAAAACGGGTTAAGCAGCGGAAGGCAACATTTATTCCAAAGAGCCCAGGCTTTATCCTAGTAATAAGATAACACACAGTTCACCCATAAGGAGGACAGAAACCATGAAAAAGACAATGATTGGTTTGATGATAGCATTAGCAATGATGTTCCTGACAGTCAGCGCTTCACCTGTAACTGTAGAAGCATCAAACAAGACAAGGACAACAACTTCATATTCGAAGAAATCAAAGAAAAATAAGACAACAAGCTCCTCTTCCAAGAAGAGTAAATCTTCCAAGAGTTCAAAGAGTTCCAAGAAGAGTAGTTCATCAAAGTCAAAATCAAAGAAGTCCAGCAGTGATTACTATAATTCAGACAAGTATAAATCAGCCCAGGATTTCGCAGATGATAAGTATGAAGAGTTCTACGATTACGAAGATGACTACGATGATTACGACGAAGCTTACGAGGCAGCTGAGGATTACTGGAACGATCTTTACGACTGAGGAGAATATTTAGGGAAAGACAACGGGGGAGATAGCTTGGAGCTGTTTCCCCATTTTAAACCAGGAGGATTTAGTCATGGAAGGACCTATGGATAGATTATTTGGACATTCGGCATTTGATTTAAACCGCGATGGAAAGATTGATGGAGCAGAATGGGCTTTTATTAACGACACGTTTTTTGAAGACAATAATGGAATTTCAACTGGAAGCAACGTTGAGGAAGATGACGACGTTTTAGATGAGATCGAGATGGCAGGTCTCGACAGGGACGAGCTCGAGTTCATGGATGAAGATGAACGCAGGGAAGCTCTTGAGGATGCTGGGCTTGATCCAGATGATTTTGACGATGAGTTTTGATTGCAGATAAAGAGGTAAGAATTATGGGATTATTAGATGTAAATGAAGACAGAATAAAGGCTTTATATAAAAGAGCTTGGTATGACTGCAACAGAGGATACGTAGATCCACGCAAATACCCGGATCTTGACAGCGCACTATACCAGTTCGCCATGGAAAACAAGTGTACTTATGATGAGGCATATATCCTGGCAAAGACAGGAAAGAGAATGTTCTAATTTCCTGGGAAAGTGAGGGAGCTATGGCATACGATAATTTTGAGAATACTCCTTTTGATTTGAACCATGATGGACATATAGATTCCAATGAAGCTGCATATATTTACGATACTTTTTACAAAGAAAGTGATGAAGGCGGCAGTGTAGACATCGATGATGGCGATGACATTGGTGGCGGTGGTTGGTATCCTACAGCTGAAGAGCGGAAGAAAATGAATGCTGACATGGAGAAGCTTCGCAGAGATGTTCAGGCAGAAAAGTCAGGGCATATATTGTTCGCTATAATTGTTATTGCTGCGATATGGCTATTTGTTGGGAACAATATCATAGGAGCATTGGTGTTGTTTGGATTATACATATTGGGGAGTGTGTTTGATTTTTGGAGATAAGTATTAACGTAAGTAAGACTGGTTTTGCAAATTGATTATGTGCATTGCTGAGTCGGGATCGAACAAGGCATCCCGACTCTTTGTCGCTCTTTTGGCGACAAAAATGTAAATGTTATAAGGTATATTTTTAGTGTTGGGGATTTAACTGGCGGAGTAGAAATCATCATATTCATCTGAATCGTTATCAAGTCCGAACAAATCCAATCTTGGAAGTGAAAAGTGGCTTAGCAGATCTTTTATTGGATTTTTGACCTTCGCAAGACGTGGAATATACTCGAGGTTTGAATAATTGATGTCTAGAATCCCGGGATTATACATATCAAAGTGCCGGATGAAATTATCAAAAAGGAATTCACTTGATAGTCTGCTGCATTCATCTATTTGTGGAGAGTAAACTATAATTGAATCAGCGCCGGTTTTTCTTACTTTACCAAGGATAGCCACAACGAGATCATAGTATGCGCAGGGCTTTGAGAAGAATTCTTCGGGGCATTCATCAAGATCTTCTTCAAGGTCTTCGACAGTAGAGTATTCCCATGACATAGCATCAAATGTAAAGACTTTTTCTGCATCACTGTGATGATTGAGAAAAGCTCTTACCTTTGTTATCGATGAATTGTGGCTTGTGTCGATAATAATAATTTTCATTGAGAGGCTCCTTTTAGCATGAAACAAGAACACATTTTTTATCTGTTTGATCTTGAAAATCCGGATAATGACGTCAAAGAGGCGATAAACAAAGATGTTACCGAATCCAAGATTGTTGCTGAAGTGAATAGCATGCTTTCTGATATAGATGAAACAACAACTTTTTCATCCATGGTCCGCTACTATATGGACACCAAGCGGCTTACTACGAAAGATCTCTACGAGAGAGCCTATATTGACAGGAGGTTGTTTCACAAGATAATTAAGAATCGCAGGTATCATCCTTCAAAGAAAACAGTGTTTGCTTTATGTATTGCTTTTGGTCTGGATTATCTTGAAAGTGTTGAATTGCTCGGACTTGCAAGCTATTCCTTTGCCTCGAATAACAGAGGTGATATGATCCTGAGATACTTTCTGTCAAAGCGGATTTATGATATAGATCTGATCAACAGTGTGCTATATCAATTCAAATGTCCTTGTATTGGTGATTGATTACATTGTAGTAGTTGTTTGTTGTGGATGTGTCGCCGACTCGGCGACTGGAATATGGTTATAACGTAGTGCGGAGAGCTGATCCAAGAACTTGGACGCTCTCCGCTCTTCGCATCTTCGCATAAGTACGTGTATCCAGGGAGGAATATGGGACTCCTTGTGTGGCATGATAGTATCATCAGAACAAAGCAAAACATTTTTTATCACTGTTTTAGCAAAATAACACAGAGAATCTCGCTGAAGTAACCATGTATTACATGAAGGCTTGGCGGTAAGCTTATAACAGGATAAAACTCTTTTCACCTGAAATGGAGGTAGTGGTTATGAAGAGGACATTATTAAGCATTTTAGTAGCAGTGATGATGATGATAACATCTGTGGGAATGACATCAGTATCTGTAGAGGCAGCTGGCAAGAATAAAACAACTAGCAGTTATTCATCGAGCAAGAAGAGCACAAAAAAGAAAACAACAAGCTCAAAGTCAAAGAACAAGAGCTCTTCAAAATCATCAAGCAGCAAGAGTTCATCTAAGAAGAGCAGTTCTAAGTCATCAAAGAAATCCTATGATTCATACGACGTACATAACTACAAGTCAGCACAGGACTTTGCAGATGACAAGTACGAAGAGTTCTACGATTACGAAGATGACTACGAAGATGAAGACGAAGCTTATGATGCAGCTGAAGATTACTGGAACGACAATTATTGACGATTGCCGGAAAGGAAGGAAATATGGGTATCTCTTTTAATGAATTTCATCATATGGGAATGGAAAGATATGATGGCGGCGCAGATAGATGGGATTTTGACCATGATGGAGAAATGAGTATCTTCGAGGAAAACTGCAGAAGAGTTCATGACGATATGATGTATGAAATGATGACAGAAAGCTCTGATTCCAAATCACATCACTGGGATGATGACGAAGATCTGGAAGATGAGTTAGAGTTTATGAGTCCGAAAGAGCGCAGAGAAGCGCTTGAGGATGCTGGATATGACACGGACGACTTCGATGATGATTTCGGAGACGACTTTGGAGATGATTTTTAATCGTGTGTGTTTTGACATATCAGATCCTGAATGAAATGATCCATCCTCTGGATAGTAAGGATTTGTTGCCACAGGGCGTGCGGTCTGGTAGGGGATTTCGTGAGATCAGCCGGGCTACTCCTTTCTAAAACTTGTGAAGGCGGTTTTATAATGACAGATGAACAGAAAACAAGAATACGACAGGCAGGACCAAATGATTGTGAATTTGATGGAATGCCTATGCACCCACATTATAGACATTTTTTGATTTGTGCGGGATTTAAGGATTTATGTGAAGTGGAGTCCAAAACGGAAGAAGAGTTCATAGAAATAATGAATAATGCTAAAAACCGGGCAGGACAACCGCTATCACACATGAATAATCTTGGAAATACTATGGTAAGAAATCTTAAGAAACATGGTCTTGTTTATAAAGAAAACGAAGATTTGTGATGGCATTCGGGCTGGGACATATGAGAGTTCCAGTCCATTTTTTATGAGTGAAACAGAGCTGTTAGGGTTATAATGGATATAACTGTTTTGGAGGAGTTTAGTTAATGGGAAAGACAGCTATCGTTTATTATAGCCAACATCATGGAAATACTAAGAAGGTCCTGGATGCAATTGCTGGTTATGATAACGACATTATGCTTATTGATGTAACTGAGAAGCATGAAGTGGATCTGACAGGATACGACCGGATAGGATTTGCAAGTGGCATTTATTTTGGGAAGTTTGCAGAGCAGCTTCACAACTTTGCGAAGGTTAATCTGCCTACCGGTAAGGATGTGTTTTTTATCGCAACTGCAGGTAATCCTATAAATCACAACTTTAATTCTATCGTGGCAGCTACTAAAGAGAAACACTGTAACGAGATCGGAAGATTCCAGTGTGGTGGGTTTGACACCTTTGGCCCGTTCAAGATTGTAGGAGGGCTTCAGAAGGGGCATCCTACAGAGGAAGAGCTTCAGGTTGCAGTGGAGTTTTACAAGAATTTATAATCTCTGACATGGCAAAGAGGTTAGATACCTGGAAGAACCATAACAAGGAAAAAGAACAGATAGACGCAGAAACTATTGGTGATAAGAATAAGTTCTTGATTTGCATAGATAGTAAATTAAATGCCTGATAATCACCGATATAGTTATATATGAGCCTTCTGAACTAAGATATAATGATTTCAACATCAAAATTGTTGGAGGGCTTATAATAATGACTGCAAAGGTTTTATTGATTCTTGTTTTGGTTGCTACGATAATACCGGTATGTTTACTGTTCGGTATCATAAAGGATCATGATGCGGAGATTTATGTATATTGCCTAAGAGGAAGCAGAAGCATAAGCGCTGTAAAGAAACTGAAGACTTTTGGCTATAAAAGAGCCAGAAGTATAGGCGGAATCGCGTCATATAAAGGATTAACAGTACTAGATTAAGAGGCAGGGATGCCTCTTTTTTGTGCCGGAATGATAAATTTGTAATAAGAAGTACAATACTATTTTATCCAAATTAGCACTCTCGGTTGACGAGTGCTAATTGCGGTGTTATAGTGTTTGTAGAACAAAGGAACAGAGAAGACCGTTAGGACTTAACTTTCCTAAGATCTAAACCCTCCGTCCCATTGCTCATTAACATAGATAATGTTTTTGATGCAAAGGAGGTATGTATTATGTTAGCACCCAGTATTTTTGAAGAGAATTTTATCGATGATCTGTTTGGATTCCCAATGAATGAATTTGACGACATGGAGAGGAACATGGAGCGTAAGCTCTATGGAAGAAAAGCAAACAGGATGATGAAGACCGATATCAGGGAAAAGGATGATAACTACGAAGTATCAGTTGACCTGCCAGGCTTCAAGAAGGAAGAGATAACAGTAGAACTTGATAACGGCTATCTTACCATCAGCGCAGCAAAGGGCCTTGATAAGGACGAGAACAAGAAGGGCAAACTTATCCGTCAGGAGAGATATGCAGGATCCATGACAAGGAGCTTCTATATTGGAGACAATGTAGAGAAGGGCGATATCGAGGCAACCTACAGGCACGGAGTTCTTACGGTGACAGTTCCTAAGAAAGCCCTGGAAAAGAAGATCCCGGAAAAGAATCTGATAGCTATTGAAGGATGAAAAAGCTTTATTTTAAGGCACCCGGTACAATCAGTACCGGGTGCCTTTTCTACTAAACACCTCAGAATGTTATAATTTAAAGGAAAAAAGCATTGTACGAGGAGTTTAATAAATGAGCAGATTAAAAGAATTACGCATCCATCATGGGGAAGGTTTTGCAGAAAGTGGGATTGTTTGCGTGTTTTTCGACTTCTGTGGAGGTGGAACAGCATCCACAAGTGACGGAGATATGAAAAATATGACTATTGAGACGGAAGCTGCCGATCTTGATGCAGTGCTTGATACTGTAATAGAGCTCCCGTATATCAATAGCGAAGCCATATATCTCCAAGGTGAAAGCCAGGGCGGCTTTGTATCGGCCATTGTTGGCGCAAGAAGGAAAAGTGATATAAAGGGTCTTATCCTGTGGTATCCGGCATTTGTCATACCGGACGATGCCAGAAAAAGACTGGAAACAGGAAATTCGAGCATGTTTGGCAGGGAAATAACTGCTGAATATGATAATGTCGCAAAGAATATAGATGTTAAGCAGCTCCAAAGAGGCTTTGGGAAGCCGGTTCTTCTTATACATGGGGATAGGGATGACGTGGTGCCAATAGAGTATTCAAGGGAAGCTGCAGCCAACTATGGATATGCCACGCTTAAAGAGATACGTGGTGCAGGCCATGGATTTGACGGGCAGGATAGCGTTAATGCAAGAGAGATGTCCATCGAGTTTGTAAAGATCTATGAGGGAATAGCAGGCTTAAAATTGAGGTAAGGTCACAATTTCCCTCAAGCTAAGCAGGAGATGCTATGGCGAGAAATGTTCCCAGATTATGTGTTAATTGTGGAAGGAAGTTTACAGCCCAACATGGAGGAGCTATGTTCTGCTCACTGTCATGTAAGAGGATGTATGGCAACCATGTGAGCTTTAGATGCAGGGATTGCCGGAATGCTTCCTGTAAGGTCAGAAACAATGACCTGGTAAATTCGCCTCCGGACTGTGAAAACCTAAAGAACCCCAATAGGGCAGATTAAAGGCTGAAAAGTCGAATCATGTGACGACTTCTCAGCCATGCTTTAACTGATCATTTTGTTTTTACAGAAATAAAGAGGATTGTAAGCGATTGGAAATAGATCCATCAAGGGCGATGGGAGAATGAACAGATGAATTATATTGCAGAAATGAGAAAGCACGTAGGTCATGATCTGGTTATGACTGTCGGATGTGGCGTGTTAATAGAAAACGAAAAGGGAGAGCTCCTTCTTCAGAGAAGGAGTGACACCGGACAGTGGTGTGTACCAGGTGGCGCTCTTGAGCCTGGAGAAACATATATAGAAGCAGCAACAAGAGAACTGAAAGAAGAAACAGGAATATTGGTTTCAGACCTAAAGCTCTTTGGGCTGTATTCAGGTGCTGACAGGGAAATACATTATCCGAATGGAGATGTGGTATATTCGCTCTCCATTATTTTTATTACGACAAATTATTCGGGAGAGATATCGGTTCCCGATGGTGAAGCATTGGAGCATAGATTCTTTGACAGAGATACTATTCCAAAGGAGCTGTTTGTTCCAGACGCAAGACCGATTCTTGATTGGGCTAAAGGCATAAAGGAAGTAGAAGTAAAATGAACAGCATATTCCTTAATTCTCCCGCAACTATTGTCATCATTGGGATCAATATCATTATATTTGCCTTGGTAAACCTTCGGGCGTTTGATGTAAAAATGCTCGGATCTTCATATATGGATACTATACAGAACAGACAGTATTACAGGATAGTGAGTAGTGCGTTTACCCAGAAGGAAGTGTTGCATCTTGCCTGTAATATGTACTCGCTTTATAACATTGGAACAGTCCTTGAGCATGTCCTTTCTACAAAACTATATTCTATATGTTACATCGTAATCATGCTGTTCGGAGGCTATTTTTCCGCACGTTTCCATAAAAAAGGCTCGCCTTTTACATATTCCATTGGAGCATCCGGAGTGATATGCGGTCTATTGGGGATATATATGGTGATCGCATTTAGAGTGTTTGGGTTTGGAGGCATAAGATCTCTTATACCGACAATAATCCTTCTTATCGCAATGACTACATCAAAGAGGATAGACTCAATCGGACACTTTACCGGACTGATAGTTGGAATTATATGCGGCTTTGTTTTGGTCAGTGTATATTCTTATGGTTATTAACTAAAACTTACCAGTTTTACATAGGGAGCTGCGAGTTAATTTATATATAATATAACGTTTATTATGGGTTTATAATACGTTGATATAATGCTTTTGGGACCTGATGTAGCAGAGGAAACAAAAGTGGGAAAAAGAATTACGGAAAAGAATATATACAAAGAAAGAGCAATTGAGTCCTGTGGCTTCTGCAACCGGACATGCTGGGCTCTGCGCAGAAACAATATAACCGATGTTTTTGCCCTAATACATATATACAACAAGGGTACACTTGGAAGTATAAAGGGAATAGGTGAAAAGGGATATGCGGAAATAGAGAAGTATATTTCAGAAGAATACTTGGATTCGCAGGAATACTAAATATAATTAACTCTTTCGCTATTCATGGGTAGTGGGGGAGTTTTTTATTGACAAAAACGAGGATATGGTTGTTAAATATAGAGCGTTGCCCTAGAAATGCTTATAGAGAGGGAAAGTGCATGACAATCACTGATTTTATCAATTTACAGTCGGATCCAAAGATCAAAGAGATTCTTAATGACGTATATAAAACAATCAGGGAAGCCATTCCTGATGCAGAAGAGTGTATTTCATGGAATATGCCGACATTCAGAAAGGGTAAAAACATAATACATTTTGCTCCGGCAAAGAAACACTTAGGAATTTATCCCGGTCCTGATGCAATAGAAGCATTCGCCGGAAGGCTTACTGATTTTAATACCAGCAAAGGTGCTATACAGTTTCCATATAACAAAGAGATTCCATACGAACTTATAGCTGAGATTGCAAAGTGGAGCTACGAACAAAATGCCGTTGAATGAAAAGTGTTAAGAGGGCTTAGTTAAAGCCCCCTCAGTTACTAAGCCTCATTGTAATGAGCTGAAGATTGCCAGTTCCAAAGAACAGTGAGTTTCTAATCATACCAATTCTGTACAGGCTCAGCACATAAAACATCACACACATGATATGGAAGATACCGAACGTGTTTATAAGCTCCTCTACAGTTGGCGGATATCCATGTCTTCGCGTATAATTTCCGACAAACTCTGCAATATGTGATTCAAGTTTTTCCATTTGTGTAATCCCCTTTAATACATAATTATAGAAAAATTAAAGCATTTTCTTCAGGTCATTGCGGATTTTTGTAACCTGTGAGATTGCATTTTCGCATTCCCTTTTGGCCTTTCCGATCTGGGACTGTACAAGTACATCCATCAAAAAGCCATCGCAGAAGAGATCTCCAAATGTAAGGAATCCGTTAATATGAACCGATGAATATCCGTCAACGTCGCGAAGTTCCTTCGAGAACCTGGATAATGCCTTTTTTGCTTCATTAATTTCATACTCGGGATCGCTCATTTTGCCGTGCTTGATCAGGCCACTGATAAATCCGCCTCCAAGAGTATCAAAAAGTCCCCATCCACTGGCACTTGAAAGGCTTCTCTTTGCTCTTTCAAGATGATTAAGTGCCTCATCAGCAGCTTCAATTGCTTCTTGTATTTCTCTTGTTCTCATGTCGTACATAACTGTTCCTCCATACATGTTCAAGGTGAACTCTTGCTAATACCATAGTAGAACAGGGAATAGCGAAAATATATGACAGATGTAGTGTGATAAGCTGGCTTATTTTACTTTTTTAGAGAATGCATGACAGAAATGTGATGGATACGAGTTCCACATAATATTTTTAGGATAATTTAAGGCAGAACATATAATATGAATCTATAAGGAACAGAGATGTTCCACCCCCACACACATTTTCATAACACATATGCTGCCAGCAAGCTTTTACTGGCAGCAAACCTCCCTCGAAATAGCTCAAAATGAGCTTTACATATATTTGATAGACTCCCTTCTTCCTGTGCCAAATTGTTCACAGGAGGGAGAGGTGATGTCTGAACAAAAAGAATGGTTAAATACACTATCTTGTATTATATCAATATCAGTACTACAATATTATGTATAAGAAACCCGTAAACTTTATTTGTTCCAATGGAGAGTGATCATGATCACACAGTTCCCGGAAGTAATAACTATTGATGGTTTCGTTTACAAAAAGATGTCCCAGAGGGCAAGTGGAGGAGCATATTATGACTCCAAAGATAATCCTTCTGAGATAACATCGAAGTCAATCTGCCTTTATCCGAATGGAGAACTCACTTACAGCTGGAGAGGCGTTGAGCAAAAGTGGAATAAAAGCTACAGAATTGTAGGAAGACAGGCATTTAACTGAATATGGACAAATGGGCTTCACTGCAGAGATGCGCAATGTCATTAAGTTAGCATTGTAACATGAGGGAAAAGTTTTAAAGAGGATGTTGGAATTTGATATGATTCCCCTAAAGTAGACAATGGAAATAACCAAAGTCTCCTTTAGGGGGATTTTTTATGGCCAAAAAGAAACATTCTGTCGAGTGGAT
>NZ_ATVX01000008.1 GCF_000420945.1 Butyrivibrio sp. VCB2006 | reverse complement strand
AGTGTAATACCAAAGTGACCAGAGAAAGGCAAAAGACATTACAGGTGAAATAAATCCAGAGCAGAATGTAATAACAAAATGCCTTGAAAAGAAGAAATGACATTACACAACTCATAGATTCAGCATGATGTGGCAACGGAATATCAATATCTGAAGAGTACACAAGAGACGCAGCATGTATAATACACTGAGTAAGCAGTAAGCAGTAAGCAGTAAGCAGTAAGCAGTAAGCAGTAAGCAGTAAGCAGTAAGCAGTAAGCAGTAAGCAGTAAGCAGTAAGCAGTAAGCAAAAACGCAGAATATTAGAGCTACAAATAGATAAAGACACATCAGGAGGACCACATAAATGGGTAATTGGGGTGAAAATTTAGATTATGAAGCACAGGCCATCAAGGATTATGAAGGCAGATTTACTGTGAATTTCAAGAAGATATACATGGACGTAGATGAGATAAATGAAAGAACTACAGAGGTTACAGATAAACACCCTAAGGATTCTCTTATGAAATTATGGGCAGGTACAATGGTAGGAATGTTTGTATTCTTCCTGGCTTCGTATCAGTATCTTGCATTTGTAATGATTCCCTTCATGGCATTCTATTTCATTGCACTGTTTAGAATCGGTAAATGCTGGAAGAACTTCAAGTATAACAGTGCACAGTTCTGGGGAATGAGCATAGCAGCGCTTGTTATATTGTTTGCGTTATCAAGGGGAGTGCAGCTTTGCGTAGAAATGTTCTTGGCGTAATTATTCTAATTGCGATAACTATTCAAGGCTGTACTTGGTGTAATACCTACGCAGATATAAGTGGTAATTTTGACAATGATGTTAGTATTCACGCAAGTAGTGCCATAAGCAGTGAAGAGTATACTGAAGAAAACATAGAAGAGCCGACAACAACGGAGACAGAGGAAATGACAGAAGAAAAGACCTTTCATGAAAATCCAATAATTAAAAACATATATACAGCTGATCCTGCACCGATGGTGTATGGAGATACTCTTTATCTTTATACAACTCATGATGAGGATGAGCTGGTTAATGATTTCTATACAATGAATGACTGGAGATGCTTCTCAACCAAGGACATGGTTAACTGGGAAGACCACGGCTGTATCTTTTCGCTGGATGATATTGGCTGGGCTGATTCAAGAGCCTGGGCACCACAGGCGGTAGAAAGAAATGGCAAGTTCTATCTGTACTGTCCTGTACACAAGAGAAATGGCGGAATGGCAATAGCTGTTGGTATTTCAGACAGTCCAACAGGCCCATTCAAAGACCTGGGTTATCCTCTTGTAGATGAAGGTGACTGGAACGATATTGATCCCACAGTGTTTATTGATGATGATGGGCAGGCCTATCTTTACTTTGGAAATCCGGAGTTGAGATATGTGCTCCTTAATGAGAATATGATCACCTACAACAAAGAGGTGGGAGTAGTTAAGGTTCCTATGACCGAGGAGTCTTTTGCAAAGGGAAGCCACGACACAGGCACATCCTATGGAGAAGGTCCATGGTTTTATAAAAGAAATGGTCTTTACTACATGGTATACGCAGCTTTTGCAGTAGGGCAGCAGAATGAACATCTTGCTTACTCTACATCAGAATCACCCACAGGCCCTTGGAAATACGGTGGAGTTCTCATGACAGAAGAGGGAGGCGTATTTACTAACCATCCGGGAATCGCAGATTTTAAGGGACATTCATATCTCTTTTACCATACAGGTGATCTTCCCGGAGGAAGCTTGTTCCACAGAAGTGTATGCGTTGCAGAATTCACCTACAACGAGGATGGAAGCATAGACATTGTGCCGAAATGCGACGGCGTCAGCATAAAATAAGGTTGATATTTGGAGGTAACAGTATGGATAAGGAAGCAATATACAATAAGCCCTGGATCTTACAGAGAGCGGATCCATATGTCTTAAAGGCTCATGATGGCTTTTACTATTTTACGGCATCTGTTCCTGCCTATGACAGAATCATATTACGAAGGTCAGAAACTCTTTATGGCCTTGCTGAGGCTAAGGAGCATACCATATGGCTTAAACATGATAAAGGAATCATGGGAGAGCATATTTGGGCACCCGAATTACATTATGTGATGGGAAAATGGTATATATACTTTGCTGCAGGAAGTGCAGAAGATAAGTGGCTTATCAGACCTTATGTGCTTGAATGTCAGGGAGAAGACCCTATTGCCGATGAGTGGATTGAAATGGGAAAAATGAAATGCGCTTTGGATGATGAATTCTCTTTTAGAGCGTTTTCTTTAGATGCCACTGTATTTGAACACAGGGGGGATTGGTATTATATCTGGGCAGAAAAAGTAGGTGTTGGTAAGATGATCTCAAACCTCTATATTGCCAAGATGAAGAGTCCTTACGAATTGGAAACTGTGCAGGTGATGCTGACAACACCGGATTATGACTGGGAAAGAGTAGGCTTTTGGGTTAATGAAGGCCCTGCCATATTAAAGAATGCAGGTAAAATATATCTTACCTATTCTGCTAGTGAGACCGGTGCGCCATACTGTATGGGAATGCTCACATCTGATGAAGATGCTGATCTTCTTGATCCCATATCCTGGAGCAAGGAAAGATATCCTGTACTTAAGAGCGATGAGACATGCGGAATATATGGCCCGGGGCACAATTCATTCACGATCGATGAAGAGGGCCAGCCCATACTGGTTTATCACGCCAGAACAGAATCTATAATAGAAGGAGATCCGCTGTACAATCCAAACAGGCATGCAATGCTCATGCCTATTCGCTTTGACGACTCCGGAAAACCGATTTTCTCTTATAAAGAATAGACTATCCTTAAACTACCACAACCCTGTTACGGCCACCGTTTTTGGCCTTATACAGTGCGTTGTCAACGTTTTGGATTGACTTGCTGAAGTCTCCATTGTAGCGGGATACACCGACGGAAATTGTAAACGGAACCGGTGTATCCTTAGCATTTTCTATATCCTGTCTAAACTGCTCCATGCGGGCACAGGCGTTATTGACGTCGCAGTTCTTGAGAATTATTATGAATTCTTCGCCGCCATATCTGATTACGTAATCATCTTCATGAGTTCCCTTAGCCAGCTTCTGACCCATGTACAGAAGGGTCAAATCACCGGTGTAATGACCGTGTTCATCGTTGACCTGCTTGAAGTAGTCTATATCAAGCATGGCAATGGCAACGGGGCCATCAACATCTTTCAATGCATTCTTAGTAACAATCTTTTCCAAAAGGTGTCTGTTATAAACCTGGGTAAGAGGGTCTGTGACCATAGCCAGCTCAAGTTCCTGCCTGGTTCTGTAGTGATCCAGGTAAAAGAGCATAAGAAGTCCGTGAGATATGAAAACAGCCACCATAAGAGGAATCTGAAGAGCCAAAATGATATCCAAATTTGAATAGTGATTGAAGCTGTTTGATATTAGTATCTCGGCTATGAATATCAAAGATGAAAAGAAGGTTTCTCTTGGCCTTGCAACGAAGCCAACAGTCATGAAAACGATGTTCATTATGATGAAGCCTTCGCTTGCATGTATCTTGTCTTCGAGGTGATAGATTGCCCAGATGGTTGCAAGCACTATACAGTGTGCCAGCAAAAAGTCCATAAACACACTCATCTTGCGCCCCTTAAAAAAGCGCGTGACTATTAGGAATACTGCCAAAGCTGGTAAAACTGAGAATCTTGGAATAAGGGTAGGCAAAAAAGATCCGTTTAAAAGATAGTCGGAGATTATATAGGTAATAGAAATAAGGACCCCCGCCACAAGGCTGATCTCCACATAGTTCTGATAATAATCGCACTTGGATTGATAGAAATCCTGGCGATCTTCATTATCCATAGAACGATAATCTTTGTACAGATCGATTATCGTCCTGGCATTTGTAAATATTCGCATTATCCACCCCTCGATTGACATGTCACTTTATGATAGCGACAATGTTCACTTTATATTGTACTAATAAAAACGAAATAAAGGAAGTGTTAAAAATCGATTAAGCACATATTTAATATATACGATAAAACGTGTAAAATAGTTTGCGTAAGCAACTTGTTGACGGCTTTATGTGATACTAGGGGGTATACAAATGGGCTATTTTACAAAGAACATGGAAAACACTACCTATGCAACCAGTGAAATTCGACAGGCATTTAATAACAATACTGGCAGTAGCAGTCGTGTCTATTTTGGCAAGTACAAGGGGAAAAAGCTTAGGTGGAGGGTCATGCAGAGTGGAGTTACAGGATTTGATGCGCATAGTGATGAACCGACAATGTATCTGGATATGCTGGAAGTTGTTGAAGAAATGGCATTTACTGAAGATACGAAGACTGATAAGAACTATGCCTGGTCTCATTCTATGGTTCGTTCTTTTTTAAGTAAAGATTTTCCCAAAGAGTTTACGGAAGCAGAACTTAGTATTGTTCCGGAGTGTCTGACTAATCCTTCCGGAAAATACGCTGAGTATGAAAAACTTGAATATGACAGATTTTTTGTCCCTTCTTCAGATGAGTTTTTTGATAGTGAACACAATTTTTATATATGTCACAAACACTTTGGAGATGATTACCACAAACAATATTGGCTGCGCTCCTGCGATAGAGCTCCTTCGTATGCAGAGATTATTTCTGTTAATTTATTTAATACTGAAAAGGCTGAGTGGTCAAATACATACAAAGAAAATAAATTTATTGGGGTAAGTCCTGCCTGTAACATAAAGAAGACCAATATTCTTTTTTCCTCAAAGATTGCTGACCGCACTTTTAAGTTTACTATCATAGGATCATCTTCTATTAATTTTGATTCAAAGAATAAAAACAAGGCATCAATCAAAGATGGAAAAGTGAGTATTCCTTATTGTGCTAATGGAGATAATAATGCTATTTCAGTAATGATACTGGACGAGAAGTATAGTGGAGGACTAAACAAAAGTGGTGCTTCTCTTTTGCTGTATGAGAATCTGAAATCTCCTAAGGATTATAGTAAAGGTGGAGTTGTTTCTTTTACCTTACCTGAGAATCTTGATTTTAATGACTGGGATGAAAAATATCATGTATACTTGCTGGCAGAGAAATGGAATGAGGAGGATGAAACGGACTATGCTTCATATCCTTGCGAGATACCTGCTGCAGCTGTTAGCGATAACACCTGCACCGTAAGCTACTATACAACCAGAGATAACAAGGAACCATATGCCACACAAATAGTTGTGAGTGGAAGGTGCACAGTAGCACCGGCTGATCCGGTTTCGGATACGCATTATTTTAATTCATGGGTGTATATGTATGATGGCAAGAAATTTGATTTTTCGAAGCAGGTTACAGAAGATATTTCTCTGTTAGCGACCTGGGATAAAATACCTGAATATAATATTTGGGTAGGTGGAGTTCAGATAAACCAAAGAAATTCCAGTGATGTTCTTGGAGATGGTATGGTTCATTACGACAGGGATTCCAAGACACTATCCTTCGCTGATGCAACCATAACCAAATCCAGGTATCATCAAATTGTTGCTGACTTTATGCTGATAACAGATGAAGATTTAACTATTAAGGGAAAGGTTAAGTTTGATAATAAGAATGCATACGGTGGAATAATTGTAAGAAAGGGCGCAACGCTTACTCTTAGTGATGATATATCAATAAATGCCAAGGAAATGGGTATTTTTACCCAGAATGCCAAAGAGATTAATCTAAGTGATGCAAACCTTGAAATAAGTGGAACTACCTATGGCTTTATTTTGGGCGGCGAAGGTTCTATCAGTACCATCATGAATATGAAGGGTGGAACCTTGAAAATAGAAAGTAAGGAAGCCGGTTTATATGCTGTTAAGAACGGAGAAATAATAATCGATCCGTTATTGATGATCAAAAATCCACCGGATGGAAAAATGGGCAATGCCATCTTTGTGAACAGTCAAGTTACTACAGTAGTAGATGAAGATGGAAATATGGCAAAAGACATTACGATTTCTGCGGCACCTGCGCCTAGAGATCTCATTGCAGAATTGATAACCGAAAATGGACTGGAACGAAGATCCGGAAGATATAATGTTACCTATACTGCAGAAGAAATAGAACCTAAAGTTGTTGTTAAGGACAGAAAAAATAGCTATGTAACCCTTAGGGAGGGAATTGATTATACCTTAAGTTATAGCAATAACATAAATGTGTCAAAAGAAGATAAGCCTGCAGTTGTAACAATCACCTATAAGGGCAATTACAAAGGCGCAGACAGGCTATATTTCTACATCTTGCCAAAGTATATTGGATATGGCACCAAGCCTTCAGAAGGAATTACATTGTATGATGTGATGGCTCCAATTGGTGACAAGGATGGCAAGATTTACGTTGTCATGTACTACAATGGCCATAAGCTTACAAGCAGAGACTATGATCTAACCAGTAATATAGGAAAACTTACATTTACTGAGAATGATGCCAAGCAGAATATTAGACTGACTATATCAGGTAAAGGCAATTACGCTGGTGCCATTTCGGGTGTGATATTAAACCTTCTAAGTAATGCTGAGGCAGACAACCAAAAGATAATGGCGCATTTTGCCTATACCTATGACGGCATGCCCAAAGAGCTTGATCCTGATATGTTATCTATTAAGGATGGAAATGGTAATATTCTTCCGAAAGATAAATTCACTATTCTATACGAGGATAATATTAATGTGGGACTTGCCAAGGCACGTGTAACGGCTCTGACCGGTAGTGGATATTATGGAGACAGTACCCTTTACTTCGACATTCTCCCTGATGTGAATAAGTCCGTAGTTAAGGCTGAAATTACCGAAAAAGTATACTATAAGCCAGGAGGTGTAAGACCACCTGTAAAAGTTACCGCAACCCTCGGCAAAACTTCCAAAATTCTGGAAGAAGGTAAAGACTACACAGTTGACTATATGGATAATAATAAGGCTACCAAGACTGCCAGGTATATGGTAATCTTTAAGGGTAATTATGAGGGTCGCGCGAGTATCAGAGGAACCTTTGTTATTGAGAAAGCGCAATTTGATCAGCTAAATGTATCAGCAATTGCTGCGGATCTTCCATACACAGGACCGGGACAGTATCTGTCAAAGGTTTATGTGACTGCAGATGGTAAGCTCATTGATCAGAGTAGCTACACAGTTAACTACTTTGTGGGTGACAAGAATATTACCAAAGATAAAAAGTTCTCGCTAAGTGATAAGGAAAAAGAAGCTTCTGTTTCCCTAGTCCTAAAGGGAAAAGGAAACTATGCTTTAAATCTAGTGAGAATTAACAACTGTTATACTATTAAGAAACTTTCCGGTGACGACGTTATCGACTTATCAAAAGCAGTTATTGGAGAGGAAGGCAGCAAAAAGCTGAATATTTCTTCGAAGACTTACACAGGGGATGATATTGTGCCAAGACTTCAATTAAATGTTCCTGGCGTAGGCAAAGACTATGTCCCAGCTTCGAAGCGCGGACTAAAAGAAAAAGAGGATTATGAGTTTGTTCTTTTTGATAACAAAGATGTAGGAACGGCTACAGTATTTGCTAAGTCCGTAAGCAGCTCAAAGAAGGCAATCGGTGGCAACTATGCAACCTTCAAGATTGTGCCTATAGAACCATAAAAGTAAACTTTTGGGAGTAATCAGACATGAATAAGATTCAGGCAATTAAAGAGAATATTTCTAAGATAATTGTAGGAAAGGATGAGACTATTCTTTTGACTCTGTGCAGCATGGTGGCCGGAGGACATGTCCTTTTGGAGGATGTTCCCGGAACCGGTAAGACTATGCTGGCCAAGGCTCTATCAAGGTCCATTTCGGGCTCCTACAACAGAATACAGTTTACGCCTGATCTTTTGCCATCTGATATTACAGGACTAAATGTTTATCAGGCAGCCAAGGGGGAATTTGTATTTAATCCGGGACCGGTTTTTTGCAATATCCTCCTGGCTGATGAGATTAACAGAGCAACTCCCAGAACTCAGGCAGGACTCCTTGAATGTATGGAGGAGAGACAGGTTACAATTGACGGTAAGACCAGGAAACTTGACGAGCCATTCTTTGTAATAGCTACCCAGAATCCCATTGAGACCAGTGGAACTTTCCCTCTTCCTGAGGCTCAGCTTGACAGATTTATCATGAAACTGTCCATGGGCTTTCCCGGAAAAAAACAGGAGCTTGAAATTCTAAGGAGGTTCCAGGAGGGAAATAAGAACGAGAAGCTGGATGAACTGAGTAGTGTTGCCACTTTGGAAGACATACTTACCATGCGAAGTGAAGCCATGAAGGTTGAAGTACATCCTGATCTTATGGCATATATCACAGACATTGTGGATGCCACCAGAAACAGAACCGATGTGAACTCTGGGGTTAGTCCAAGAGGAAGCCTTGCGCTTTTATATTGTGCCAAGGTTCTGGCCTACGCTAATGACAGGGCCTATGTAACTCCGGAGGATATTAAACTGCTGGCCGTTCCTGTTCTGGCTCATAGACTTATTCTTTCCGGCGGATATGGTGCATCAAAAAATGCCAAGGCAGTAATCGAAGAGATATTAACAGAGGTTACAGTCCCAACGGAAACCGGATTTGCGAATAAATAATAAAAAGGTACAAGCATGCCCATAATTCTAATTCCGATTGTGCTTATCCTTCTGTACATGGCTGAGCGCCGCATCTTTAACAGATACTGGCAAAAGGGCCTTTCCGCAGAACTTAAGTTTGGCTCTGAGGCTGTTACAGAGGGAGATGAGGCAGCTCTTACGGAAGTAATAACCAATAGAAATTTCATACCCCTTCACATTTTGCAGGTGAACTTTCAAACTGACATCGGGCTCTTTTTTAAGGACACTACCAATGCTTCGGTTACGGACAGAGTTAATGTTATCGACGTTTTCAGCCTTCGCTTTTATGAAAAGATAACCAGAAACCTTGTCATGGATTGCAAAAAGAGAGGCTTTTACAGTATCCTGCAGACTTCCCTTGTGGCGTCGGATCTTTTTAGCTCTGATATCCACTATGCTGATCGCAAGCAAAGAACCAGTATGTATGTGTACCCAAGGCTTATGGAGATGGAAAAGATAGAAATTCCGTTCCAGCAGCTTATGGGGGAGGTGCAGTCCCAGAGGTTTATCTATGAGGATAATTTCACCTTCAGAGGAATTCGTGACTACGCGCCAACAGATCAGATGTCTGATATCAACTGGAAAGCCAGTGCCAGAACCGGAGCCATGAAGGTCAATCTCCATGACTATACTTCAAGTCCGGAGGTTGTGCTTGTCTTAAATGTGGAAGAGCCGGGAATTTTGTTCGAGACAGAGCTTATTGAGGACTGTATCAGAATTGCCAGGTCTCTTTCAGCAAAATTCATAGAGTCTAATACGCCGGTATCTCTTTTGACTAATGGCAAAGACAAGGTGACAGGCGAAGTTATAAGGCTTGAATCCGGAGCGTCAATGGATCATGCCTTAAATTTCTGCAGAGCCCTTGCAAGAATCGATTTGACTAAAGGGGTAGCAGATATAGAAACTTTGATAAAAGAGGAACTTAAAGGCGCAGGCAGCAGGCAACTTGTGTACTGTGTGATTTCCACCAGCAGACGAGATGGAATTGTCCATGCGGCCAGCGACATCTGTGACGAAAAGGGGAAACTAATGTGGCTTTGTCCTCTTACAAAGAGTATGGATCAGAGAGCTCCCCTTGAGGGCAGAATCGAATTTGTGCGGATAATTCACGATTCGTATTTATGACAAAAGAAATAAGCAGAGAAATACACTACAGGAATTATTGATGCATAAAAGAATAGAAATATTGCGAATTCTTAATAACATATTGATTGCGGTAACTGTAATGATCGTTGCTCTTAGGATCATGAATCTTAGTTCTCCCGGGGCAATAGTCATAACATGCGTAAGCCTGTCTGTGTTTGTGCTAATGTCTGAAGCTATCCAGGCTTTTATTACCAATCTGATAGCCTTTCTTGGGGCCCACGTAGCGGCCATAGCATTGTGCAGTTATAGCACTTTTAACAGCAACCAGAAGATACTCGGCGGAGTTCTTTTTGCCGGCGTGTCTATAACCAGTGTAATTCAGGCTATTCACATTCTTTTTATGATCATAATCACCGTGATAGCAATCTATGCAAGACTGGATGGTGTGGGCAGGGTTTATCCCACAATCTATGAGGGTCTTTTGTTTGTGGGATTGTATTTCCTGTGCCTTATAACCAGGCAGCAGGCTACTGTGCCAATAGTGCTTCTTGCTGAAATGGTCTGGGGCTTCATGTGCATTATCTTTTACAATGCAAGGCAGACAATCGGCGCTCTTGTAACCTTCAAGGATAGAGACTATATTCCCTACGAATCCATAAAAAAGACCAATGGATTTATGCTCAGGATTACGCTTGTTATAGCCTTTGTCTTCATGATCATTTGCGGCCTTATCGACTATGGTAAAGAAGTCATGACCCTTTTAAAGACCGGACTTAGCGCTATTTTAAGGTTTATCTTTTCGTTTTTTAATTTTGAAGCAGAGGAAGAAATAGAGGCGCCTCCTGTAACGGCAGGAGGGGGCGGATCAGGAATGCTTCTTCCCGAGCAGCAACCGGACGATTCCATATGGCACACTATGTGGCAGATTCTTTTCTGGCTTGTGGCTATTGTGGTGTCGATCGGCGTCATTATTATGATCGTTATGGTGGCAAAAGAGTTTTATAAGCTTTTTAATTCATCGAGAAAGGGAATCAAGGACAGACTGGCGGGAGACAAGATTGAATATTTAAATCCTTTGTCCGGATCTTCCGGAGATTTTTCATCCGGAAAAGGAAGCAGGATGAAACTAAGAGAGAGGTTGTCACCTGCAGGAAGAATTCGCCAGCTTTTTTTCCGTTATATAGATGGAAGTCGCAGCTTTTGTGATATCAGTAGAGCGGATACGCCACTTGAGATGGAAAGCAAGGTCAGATATGAAAAAGAGGCATCTGCCTACAGACTGTATGAAAAAGCCAGATACAGTACTAAGGAGATAACCTCTGAAGATGTGAAAAAAATGAAGGAATTATGTAGTAATCGATAGCAGTATTTACGTGGGTGTGCATGGTCTATTAGTAGACGGTCTGCACATCCACTATTTCATTATTCTTGACCTTAAAGCTCCAGATCTGATGGTCTGTGAGTCTATGCTCTGTAAGATAATAGGTGTCACCTACATTAGAGATATAGTAAGGTGTTCCGCCGCCAACAAAGTATTTGCTGTAGATGTCCTCATATTCGCCTTGAGCAAGATCTTCAAGGGAATGGGTTCTGACGATTGTGGCAGCGTCCTGATTACCTGAAAGATCGGTGGAAATTGACAGGTAGTAATAATCGTCAATCTTGGTGATCTGGACCATTCCGGCAAGTGAATCCGGAACATCATAGCTTTCTTCTATTTCCAGGGTTTCCAAATCGCAGTGGTAAATCTTGGCAGGAATGCCCTCATCGGATACGCTTGAAACAAAGTAAATATCCCCATCAATTATGGAGAAGGATCTTACATATATTCCGTCAAGGATATCCATTTTTCTGATGTCTGTTATGTAACATCTGGTGGAATCGGCGCCCTGCCTAATGCAGTATAACTCACCGGTTGTGGAACTCCATACATAAAAAGTATCGGTGGCTTTGTCGTAAACCGTGTAGTGAGGACGATTACCAATGTTGTAGATTGTCTGGGTGTTTACGAATTTGCCATCTATCTTTTCAAAAAGGACAACTCTGTTGTTCTCAGTATCATCCACCATATAGATAGTTCCGTTGCTGGCCATGGTGTGTGGCTGCGTTACATCAGAGGTCATGATATACCAGTCTGTGAGAGGAGCCTCCAGACTGTCGGAATATATAACCCTGTTGTGGTAGCAGTCAACGATAAACCAGGTGTCACCAACCTGAGTGATATAAGTTGGTACGCTGAGCTTGGTATCAAAGTTCTTGATAGGCTCGTAGCTTTGCAGAAACTCTTCTGTATTCTCACCTTCTGCAGTCATGGATGAGATAACCAGATAATCCTTGCCGTCAAAGGGCGGAACCTGTGACTGCTGCTGGGCACCTGAGCTATTACATCCGTTTAGTACAAATATGTTAAGCGTCATCAGCGCTATTATTAATCCGATCTTGGAACGATTTTTCATTTTTTACCTACCTTTAAAATTCAAACAAAGTTATTATACATCAAAAATGTGACCGTAATATGATTTGGTGAGATTTGTAGTATAATGTGTTAGCATTATAGGAGAAAATAGTGATTCTATAGAGGTATTCTATGAAACTTGATGAATTTTACAAAGGAAAAAGAGTTTTTGTTACAGGCCATACAGGGTTTAAGGGAAGCTGGCTATGCGTTATGCTCTCGGAACTTGGAGCAGAGGTTTATGGCTATTCGCTTCAGCCCGGTACAGATCCGGCTCTTTTTGACATATTGGGACTTGAGAAAAAAGTTCACAGCACCATAGGAGATATCAGAGATATTGACTGTCTTGAGAAGGCGTATGTAGCCGCAAATCCTGATGTGGTGCTTCATCTGGCTGCGCAGCCCATAGTCAGAGACTCTTACAAAAATCCAAGATATACCTATGAGACCAATGTCATGGGAACCGTTAATATTTTGGAGTGTCTTAGAAAGCATCCCGGAGCAGTGAGTTTTCTGAACGTCACAACTGACAAGGTATATGAAAATAATGATATCTTTGATCATGCCTTCAAAGAGGATGAGAAACTGGATGGTTATGATCCCTATTCCAACTCAAAGAGCTGTTCGGAGCTTGTGACTCATTCCTACAGGAAATCATTTTTTGCAGAGGACTCTGCGACTGCAATTTCTACAGCAAGAGCCGGAAACGTTATTGGAGGCGGAGATTTTGCCAACGACCGTATTATTCCTGATTGCGTCAGGGCTACTGTAGCCGGAAAGAGTATTGGCGTTAGAAACCCTTACTCCACAAGGCCCTATCAGCATGTTCTTGAGCCTCTTTTTGTTTATCTGACAATAGCAATGAAACAAACTCTGGATAAAAAATATGCTGACTACTATAACATCGGACCAAGAGATGAGGACTGCATAACCACCGGAGATTTGGCGGATGCCTTTGTTAAATACTGGGGACCGGAAGCAAAATGGGTTAACGAAGCGGAGGCAAATGCGCCTCACGAAGCAAGCTTTTTAAAACTTGACTGTTCCAAGGCAAGAGAAACCTTTGGCTGGAAGCCTGTGTGGCATGCAGATGAGGCCATTAGGGAAACCGTGGAGTGGTACAAAGCATGGAATCAGGGCCGCGACATGTACGAATACACCAGACAGCAGGTAAATACTCATCTGAGTTCTTATTAAAATAGTTGATTACTGCTAGCGTATTTATAATTATTTAATTGAAAAACTATCATTAAAACGATAACATTAATATGTATCCATATGTTTTTTTACACGTAAAACGCCCGGGAGGTGGAATTGTGGTTACAATCAGCGTATGTATGATAGTTAAAAACGAAGAGGCTTGTCTTGGAAGATGTCTGGATTCTCTTAAGGGAATAGCAGATGAGCTTATTGTGGTGGATACCGGATCCACCGATAATACCATTGCGATAGCCAAAGAAAAAGGCGCTACAGTTTACAATTTCAAGTGGACCGGGGACTTTAGCGATGCAAGAAACTATGCATTTTCGCTGGCAACCTGTGACTATATTTATTCAGCAGATGCTGATGAAGAACTGGATGAAGAAAACAGACAGCGATTCCTGAAACTTAAGGAGGACATAGACAAGCTGGGTGTGGACATCGTTCAGATGTATTACAGTAATCAGCTTGCTTACAGGACTGTATATAACTATGACAGGGAGCTTCGTCCAAAGCTCTTTAAACGAATCCGCAAGTTTGTGTGGGTTGATCCTATTCATGAGCAGGTTATGCTTGAACCTGTCATTTCGGACAGCGACATAGAGATTATCCATAGGCCCAGAGAAAATCATGCAAGCAGGGATTTGGAATCCTTCAGAAAAGCGGTGAAAGACGGTAGGAAGTTTTCAAGACGACTTCTTGGAATGTATGCAAGAGAGCTTTTTATGGCGGGATCTGATGAGGACTTTATTGCCGCTAAAGATTTCTTCATCCAGGCAACCCTTGATAACAACCGAACAATTGATGAGATAAAAGAAGCCAGTTGTGTGCTGGCACACATTGCCGTGCTTGAAAAAGATGCGGAGGCAATGCTAAAATACACCCTTAAGGATGCCACCACTGAAATGTCCAGTGAGATGTGCTATGAGCTGGGAGATTATTACTACAACAAGAAGGACCTTGATGAGGCTATAGTGTGGTATTATAATGCAGCATATGAGTGCGAGAGCATCCTTGATATCAGGAAGAGTATGGAACTTCCGAGGCTTGCCATTGCAAAGTGCTACAGAGATCTTGGCAATGAAGAGCAGGCAGCTGATTACGAGCGTGAAGCGAACGACGTGATCAATATGGAAAAAGAATTAAATGATTTGGAGAAGTAGTTTTTAATGAATAATGATTTATCAGCCCAGAATGCAGCGAGACAGGAGATATTAGATAAGGTTAAGGAGTATTACGAGAACTTTTTAAAGGCAGATACAAATTCTTTTGAAGAAGGAGATCGAATCTCCTACGCAGGAAGAGTATTTGATGAGAAAGAAGTAGTTAACCTTGTTGATTCTTCTTTGGATTTCTGGCTTACAGCAGGAAGATATACAGAGGAATTTGAAAAGAGATTCGCAGAGCTTTTGAATGTTAAATATGCAAATCTTGTAAACAGTGGTTCTTCTGCAAATCTTATTGCATTTATGGCTCTTACAGCTCCTGAGCTTAAAGAGAGACAGATTAAAAGAGGGGACGAAGTAATTACAGTAGCTTGCGGATTCCCAACCACAGTTGCACCTATTATGCAGTATGGTGCAATTCCAGTATTCGTTGATGTGACAGTACCTGAATACAACATAGATGTGGCTGACCTTGAGGCAGCTCTTTCTGAGAAGACCAAGGCAGTAATGATCGCCCATACTCTGGGTAATCCTTTTGATCTTCGAGAGGTAAAGGCTTTCTGCGAAAAGCACAATTTGTGGCTTGTAGAAGATAACTGTGACAGCCTTGGCTCTGAGTACACAATTGATGGAAAAACAAAATATACCGGAACCTGGGGCGATATCGGAACATCAAGCTTCTATCCTCCACATCATATCACTATGGGTGAGGGCGGCTGCGTTTATACTGACAATGCTCTTCTTAATAAGCTTATAAAGAGCTTTAGAGACTGGGGAAGAGACTGTGTATGTCCTCCCGGAAAAGATAACTTCTGCGGCAGAAGATTTGACGGACAGTTCGGTCAGCTCCCTGTGGGTTACGATCACAAATATGTGTACAGCCATTTGGGATACAACCTCAAGGCTACTGATATGCAGGCAGCAGTGGGCTGCGCTCAGCTTGATAAGCTTGTGGGCTTTGCAGATAGGAGACGCGCT
This sequence comes from Butyrivibrio sp. VCB2006, assembly GCF_000420945.1. Classification (GTDB taxonomy): domain Bacteria; phylum Bacillota; class Clostridia; order Lachnospirales; family Lachnospiraceae; genus Butyrivibrio. The sequence goes on along the minus strand of NZ_ATVX01000008.1, from coordinate 165,767 downwards.
AACTGGGACAGACTTTACAAGGACCTGGAAGATCTTTCTGATGTACTTATTCTTCCTAAGGCTTCTGAGGGAAGCAGACCTTCCTGGTTTGGATTTATTATGAGTGTTAAGGAAGACGCAGTTGATTCCAAGGGCGAAGCTATCACCAGAAACAAGATAACAAGAGCTCTTGAAGAGCATAATATTCAGACAAGACTTCTCTTTAGCGGAAATATCATAAGACATCCTGCTTTTGATGAGTATAGGGATACAGATGCTTACAGGGTAGTAGGAGATCTTAAGACTACAGACTTTATCATGAACAATAGCTTCTGGATTGGCGTTTATCCGGGACTTAATGATGCCAAGATTGACTTTATGGCCAAGGTTATCAGAGACGCCATAAGAGGATAAACAGACGTTTATATTATTTAGATGTGAATGATCGGATGACATTATGAAAATAGCGATTGTTACAGGTGCTTTCGGGTTTGCAGGTGCAAACCTCGTAGAGCACCTTTTAAGTAAGAACATAAAGGTTTATGCAGTAGGAAGAAAAAACTCTTCTCACAATGACAGGTTTAAAGGTGTACCAGAGAATAAACTGGTAAACGTATTCCTTGAAATGGAAGAGTATGACAGGCTCCCTGAATTTGTTTCCGAAAAGGCAGATTTCTTTTTCCATCTTGCCTGGGGCGGAGGAAGAGAAGACTTTGACGCGCAGCTTAAAAATGTGGATGGGTCCCTGAAAGCTCTTGAAGCAGCAGCTAAGATAAATCCGAAAATTCACTTTGTTGGAATCGGATCTCAGGCTGAGTATGGAATTAAATCCGATTGCGACCTTATAGCGGAGGATATGACCCTTGATCCGTTAACTGCCTATGGGTCCTGTAAGACAGCTGCTTATTATCTTTTGAGAAACAGAGCGGGAGCTCTTGGGATAGATTTTATCTGGGCAAGAATTTTCAGCCTTATCGGTAAGTATGAGGAGCAGGGACGAATGATTCCTGATCTTGTAGATAAGATTACGAAGGGACAGAAAATACAATTATCTTCCTGCGAGCAGTACTGGGATTACCTTGACGCTGAGGATGCTGCGGGAGCAATACTGTCCTTGGCTGAAAAAGGCATGGCTGGAGAAGTTTACAATATTGCCAACGGGAATTTCAGGCAGCTCAAGGATTTTGTACTTGAAGCGGTGGAGGTTATCGGCGGTGATACTAACCTTGCTGAATTTGGGAGCAAGGCAGAACCTTTTATTTCTCTGAGACCATCAATTCTTAAAATCCAGAGAGATACAGGCTGGGAACCACATATTTCTTTTGCGGAGACAATAAAGAAGTATCTGTAATCGATATTACGTTAGGTTTCGTGATATAATTGTTCTGTAGAATAGCAAAATAGTTGATGTCGAGGAACTTTACGTGTTTGATAAGCTGTCTGAACTGATTTCCCATGGTGAACTTCAGGATGCCTTATATGAGTTTCAGGATGAGTATTTTCACATAGATGAGAGAACTCCTTCTGAGGCTGCCAAGTTGTGCGTGCTTGAAGCGTCTATTTGGGAAGGTTTAAATGACGGTACAGCAGAACTAAGCGCTCTGTACAAGGGCCTTGGATATGACTTTAGCAACTATGAAATTTATTATATGCTTGGCCTGTATTACAGGAATATCAATGTAAATCAGGCTTATTTATGTATGGAAATGGCTCTTAATTACTGCACGTCTGATGAGGACAGGCAGGTAATTGAGAGCTCTTTTGATGTAATAAAGGCTTCGCCCGGACTCAGAGTAAGAAATACCAGTATCATGATCCTTTCCTACAACGACCTGGATATCTTGAAAATGTGTATCCAGTCGGTAAAAAAATATGCGCCATCAGGAAGCTACGAGATTGTGGTGGTGGATAATGCCTCGCCCCAGGAGGGTGTTGCCGAATATTTGAAAGAATTGGAAAATCCAGAAAGCGAAGATGAAAGCTGTTATAAACTGATTCTTAGCGAGGAGAATCTGGGCTTTCCTGCCGGCTGTAATCTTGGTGCCGCTAATTGCAATCCGGAGAATGATATCTTTTTCCTGAATAATGATGCTGTACTTATGCCTCTTTCTCTTTTTTGGCTAAAAATGGGGTTGTACGACAATCGTAGTGTCGGAGCGACCGGAGCTTTTTCCAACAGCGCATCTCTTCAGGAATTAAGCGGAGATATATTTGCTGAGTTTATTCCTGATGGAGTTATCACAGACGGAGACTATAACCTTTGGCACAAGAAGATGGAGCCTTCAGATGCTGTCAAAGTATTTGAAGACTATGCGGGCGCAGTTGTACCAACATACGTAAATCCTTATATTAAGACCTTCAGGCTTACGGGATTTGCAGTACTTGTATCCCGAGAGGCGATATGTGCCATACAGGAATCAGGCAGTGATGAGCCCGGTAGCAGACTCCGCATTTTCGATGAGATTTTCTCCCCTGGATATTTTGAAGATGATGATCTTGGAATCAGGCTTGCCTGTGCCGGCTATGAGCAGTACATCTGTAAGAACAGCCTTATCTATCACAATGGAGGCGGTGGATTCGAGGGCCATGCTGATGCCATGGAAAGAGGCCGTGAGAGATTTGAGGACAAGTGGGGCTTTGATATCTGGAGTTACAGCCTCCCTTGGGACTCAGCCTGTGATGAGGTTGTAAGACTATCCAAAGAGAAAAAAGGCATCCTTAAAGTTCTGGATTTTAGCTGCGGACTTGGAGCCAATGCTTCTTATATAAAAAGTAAGACTTCAAATGCTCGTATTTACGGAGTTTGCGCAAACTCTTTTGCTGCGGGGATTGCATCGAACATTGCAGATGAAGTTGCATTTGGGGATGCAAATACCTCAAGGCTTCCTTGGGAGGATCACTCCTTTGATGTTGTGATAGCCGAGAAGTCTTTTGTCAGCAAAGGACAGATAGGGCGCTATCTAAAGCCCGGTGGCGTTAGTATCTGCGAAGATGCGTTTCCATTTTAGAACGAATTACCGTTAGTATTTCATTTTTTCTTTATAAAAGTATCTTGGAAAATATGTTATCATTATTTGTAGGAATTGATGTAATTATTTAAGCTATTTTCAGTTGACAGCCAGTGCTTGGTGGGTAAAGAATGCCCTGACATCGAGGAGAAAACGCATGATTTGTCCGAATTGTAAGAATGTACTTCCGGATAAAATGAGTGATAAAGTGAACTTTTGCCCTATTTGCGGAGGAAAGCTCTACGTTGACGGTGAAGAGTATCTTATTGAGATTTTCTGCATGGGTCAAAGAAACTTAGACGGCGGATCAATAATGATATTTCTTGATGAGACTGTTCTTTATCAGGTTAATCCCGGAGAAAAGATATATATTAAAGTAAAATCCGGATTCCATTCCTTGAAATTCAGATACAAGATCAGAAATAAGGTAATTCAGGTTCTTATAGCCAATAATTATTCTATCCGAGTAAGCTATAACTCCTTAAGTGGGCTTATTGAGACCAGTATAAATGAAGTCGATGAAACCCAGTATGATGCGATTTTTTCTAACATCCAAATAAGCAAGCCGGATATGGTTTCTGAGAATGGTAAAAGAGGATTCGATATTATGCTTGGGGAGGACGATCCCGAGTATGAAATAGCTGCATCATCAGGTTTTAGGCAGGGTATTTTGAGGCTGTATGCTGAAAGACTTGAGTTTAGCAGTGAAAAAGACTTTAAAAATGAAATTGTTCAATATAAAGATGTTGTTGCGATAAAGAAGAAAATGGGTTCATTAGATATTGAATGCGTAGGAAATGTCCATAAAGTGTACAGTATTCCGAAAGATATCTACAACGAAGCGTTGGCATTTTTGAACAATAGAATCAGCGTTTTAAATGATGGATAAACAGTGATAGAGCAAACAGTGCGTATGTGCTGTTTGCTTTTTCGTTTATCAATATATAAATTGTACCGAAAATTAATGAGCGCAAAAACGTCATTAACGGTAAAAAGTCTTTAATTGTAACAATGAATTGTGAAAAAAGTGTGAACACTTTCGCAAATTCTTGTTATCGAGTCGATTTTCGTTAAAATGCCAAAAAACAGTCGGCAATCTTGATATATTTTTATTGGAAAATTCCCTAAAAAAGTGAATGACGAAAAACCGTCTATGTGATAGACTAGTGTAGCAAAAGGAAAGAAATAAAAGAAACATTTAGGAGGTAATGGCATGACTAAGGCAGAGATTTTAAAGAAGGAAATCTTACAGCAGTATAAGAGTGTCAGACAGTTTGCAATTGATATGTCTATTCCATACAGCACATTGGTAACAGCACTTGACAGAGGAATCGAGGGAATGGCTTACGGCACAGTAATCAAGATGTGTGATCGTCTTAACCTTAACCCAGTTGACTTCTCAACTCTTGAGCAGGGATCAGATCTTGGTAAGAAGATTGTTGAGAACCGCGTTATGCAGCAGTACGTTAAGCTTAACAAGGCTGGACGTAAGAAGATCCTTGACATGATGGGTGACTTCTCACAGCTTGACAAGTATCAGGCAGACTAATCTGTAGTATACAGATAATAAGTAAGATTACTGATAAGGGATGCGATTTATTCGCATCCCTTATTTCGTAGGAAGATAATTTCATATTATGATATAATGTTTAGGCTGAACTTAGAAACAGCAATTTATATCAAGGAGCATAAGTATGAAGTACGATTATTTGGTTGTTGGTGCAGGCCTTTTTGGTGCAGTCTTTGCCCATGAGATGGCTGTTAAAGGTAAAAAGGTTCTGGTAATCGATAAAAGAGATAATGTTGCCGGAAATATTTATACAGAGAATAAGATGGGCATAAATGTTCATCAGTATGGTGCCCATATCTTCCATACTTCCGATAAAGAAGTCTGGGATTATATAAATGAGTTTGCGGATTTTAATAATTACATAAACTCTCCGGTTGCTGTTTACAAGGATGAACTATATAACCTTCCTTTTAATATGAACACCTTCAGCAAGATGTGGAACATTAAAACTCCCGACGAAGCTAAGGCTATTATTCAGAAACAGGCAGATGAAGAGATAGATCGAATCAAAAGAGAAAAGGGAACCGATGAGTTTGAGGCATCCAACCTTGAAGAGCAGGCTCTTTCCCTTGCTGGTCGCGACATTTATGAAAAGCTTGTAAAGGGATACACTGAGAAACAGTGGGGAAGGGATTGTAAGGAACTTCCTGCATTTATCATTAAGCGTCTCCCAATGAGATTTATTTATGATAATAACTATTTCAACGACAGATATCAGGGAATTCCTATTGGTGGATATACTGCAGTAATTGAGAAACTTCTATTAATAGAGAGAAATGATTCTCTTCCTTTCGTATCAGGAAGCATTACTGTTAAGACCGGCGTAGATTACTATGACTTCATCAAGATGGAAGGAAACGTTCCTGCTCAGCCTTTTGAATCTGTAAATGGTGATAGCTTTGAGAAGATTCTTTTCACAGGTATGATTGATGAGTTCTTTGGATATAAGATTGGAACTCTTGAGTATAGATCACTAAGATTTGAGACAGAGGAACTTCCTGATGTGGATAACTACCAGGGCAATGCTGTTGTAAACTATACGGAAAGAGAAGTGCCTTATACCAGAATTATAGAGCACAAACATTTTGAGTACGGACAGGGCAAGGGCACTATTATTACCAGAGAGTACCCTGCAAACTGGAAGCATGGCGATGAACCTTATTATCCGATGAATGATCAGAAGAATAATGATCTTTATTCTAAATATGTAGAGCTTGCTAAAGAGTATCCTGATATTCTTTTTGGCGGAAGACTTGGTCAGTACAAGTATTACAACATGGATCAGGTTATAAGAGCAGCTCTTGATATGGTAAAAGAGATTTCTGAATAAAAAATAGCGGTGGGATTACGGGCCCACCGCTATTTTGTTGCCTACACTTCAGGCAACTTTATTATTTCAAATCGTACTTCTGCAGTAAGTACGACCGAAGCCATGAGGCACATTGTGTTAGTAATGTGAGCCAGGCTTTATATTAACAGTAATTATTGAACATCATTCCGGAATACTCACTTGTAATATATGGAGAAGAAGTATCCTTGTTATCCGGATTCTTATAATTAACTACCGGTCTGTCTACATATTTCATAGGATCGACAGATATATCTTTGGCTTTATCTATAAGAGCACTTGCAAATTGCTTGACCGGAGATAAGGAAATTATACTCTCGGCTCCGGATATTGCCTGGGTCAGAAGCTCGTCGTCAATCGAAAGAGTTCCATCGCCTTCTAATTTAATTCCGGTGTCCTCCATGGTAGCCATGTGCTTTTGAGCTATACCGACTACTTCGGATTTGAGTTTGTCACTCTTAAACTTAGAATCCTTATCACCGGAGGCATCTTTTATAAAATCATTATAGTTATCTATCAGTGAACTTATATGTTTCTTGAGGGCTTCATTATCTTTTTTGACACCGACACTTACTGGCTGACCGGGCACTGTCACATCCTTTAGCTGAAGTTCAAACTTTCCACCGACAGTGAATCTGTTGGAAATGGAAGCTTTCTCTTCACCATTAAGAGCAAAGTGTGCGTTGGAAGCGGGTGCCGATACCTGGTCGAGACCAAGATAGGAAACTGCTCCTGTCGCCAGTCCACTGGAAGATTCATATACTTCGAACTGACTGGTCTCTCCGGATTTAAGTCCGGTCTTGGTCGATGCAATCTGAAGTGAAGATCTTCCCTGAGAGTCTTCTATTATATTAGAAGTAAGACCTATATTTGCCTTATTGATCAGTTTGGAAATTTTATCCTGTATATCAATATTCCTATCAGTCTGATATATGCTGAACTGGAACTCGAATTCCTGGGATCCGACTCTTACATCAAAAGCGTAATCTTTGGCTGTAAGACCAAAAGAATCTTTTTGTAAAAATCTTCCTGTATTAACCTGAGCAGTAGCAAGTGAGGATACTTCAATACTAAAACCGGTATTTCCGATATCTTCTTCAGGAGTCTTTCCTATATAAGAAGCAACTACTTTATTTTCATCGGTAGTAAACCCGGAAGTGTGATCAAGTGATAACTTGTCCTCCTGGTTATTAAGACCTATAATATTACCCTGAAGTTCTCTTGCCTTTTCTTTTATCTCTATTGCGTCATTGCGCGATTTATCGTCATCGGTTAAAAGATAAAGAGGGGAATTCTTGTTGATTCTTGCAATCGACTTATACACATCCCGAAGCTCATCTTTACGGTGAGTATCAGCATGTGCAACATCTTTGGATACATAATCTTGTATGAAATGGTTGTAAGCGCCATTTAAAGAAATGCCTGCCATAATGCCCCTCCTTTCTTCCTTGATAACATGCGAATTGGTGATTCTGCCATTCCATTGGCATCTGTCGCACTTAGGGCATATCTAGCCACGTTTAGTTACTTACATAATACTAAATATATAGCAAATGTCAATGAAATAATCATAAAAATTGAACGATTTAATAAAAAGATTATAATTATGATTGGAAAACCGTTGACGGATGTAAAAGGTTATGATATATTAGACAAGCGACATAAGATTTACGTCTTTTTTTTATGCAAAAAAATATGTTTTGTGGCGCGAAGTATAGTAGATTAAAACGCCCGGAGGTGAGATAATGCGTACAAGAATTACACTGGCATGCACAGATTGCAAGAATCGTAACTATGACACAACTAAGGATAAGAAGACACATCCTGATCGTGTTGAAATGAAGAAGTATTGCCCATTCTGCAAGAAGCATACATTACATAAGGAAACAAAATAATCGTTTCTCTTTATTTATTAGGAGGTTGCTACGGGTATGGAAGAGACCAAGGTAGTATCAAGCAGTTCCAAGACTTCTGCCAAGAAGAAAGCTAAATCTAAGGACGGAGTATTCGCCAAGATCGCTAACTTCTTCACTGGGGTTAAGGCAGAGTTTGGGAAAATTATATGGCCTACAAAAGACGATATTATTAAGCAGACAACCGCAGTAGTTGTTGTTTCTGCTATTTGTTGCGCGTTGATCGCAGTATTGGACATTGTGTTTGAATATGGAGTGAACTTTATTACTTCTATATTTTAATTAAGTAGGACACATAAGTTATTAAAAAGGAGATAATATGTCAGAAGAAATGGAAAAGAATCTTGAACAAGATTCTGCCGACACAGTATCTGAAGAGGTATTATCAGATGCTTCTGAAAACCAGGAAGCAGAGACAGTAGCTGGAGACACATCAGCTAATGAGAATGCTCATTGGTATGTTGTTCACACATATTCAGGCTATGAGAACAAGGTTAAAGCTAACCTTGAGAAGACCATTGAGAACAGACATCTTGAGAATCAGATTCTTGAGGTAAGAGTTCCACTTCAGGATGTAGTTGAAGTTAAAAATGGTGCTCGTAAGAATGTACAGAGGAAGATGTTCCCAGGTTATGTTCTTGTGAACATGGATATGAACGACGAGACTTGGTATGTTGTTCGTAATACCCGTGGTGTAACTGGTTTCGTTGGACCGGGAAGTAAGCCTGTTCCTCTTACAGATGCAGAGATCAAACCTCTCGGTATTAAGACAGATACAATTTCTGTTGACTTCGGCGTTGGCGATGAGATTGCAGTTATCGCCGGTGTTTGGAAGGATACAGCAGGCGTTGTACAGAGAATGGATTTTGGTAAGCAGACAGCTACTATCAATGTTGATCTGTTTGGCCGTGAGACTCCGGTTGAGATTTCATTTGCCGAGGTCCGCAAGATCGATTCTTAATTATTTATGTTATTTAGGCGCTTTGCGCTTAGATATAAAGTTTCTATCCACTGAGTGGGAGTGTCGCTACGCGACATGTCCGACCACATATTTTCAGGAGGTGCCATTATGGCAAAGAAAGTCGAAGGATATATTAAGTTACAGATCCAGGCTGGTAAAGCAACACCAGCACCACCAGTTGGACCAGCACTTGGTCAGCATGGTGTAAACATCGTTGAATTCACAAAGCAGTTCAACGCTCAGACAGCAGATAAGGGTGACGTTATCATCCCTGTTGTTATCACTGTTTATGCAGACAGAAGTTTCACATTCATCACAAAGACTCCACCTGCAGCAGTTCTTCTTAAGAAGGCAGCTAAGATCCAGAAGGGATCAGGAGTTCCTAACAAGACTAAGGTTGCAACTGTTTCTAAGGAAGACATTAGAAAGATTGCAGAGACAAAGATGCCAGACCTTAACGCTGTTGACATCGAGGGTGCTATGAGCATGATCGCTGGTACAGCACGTAGTATGGGTATCGTAGTAGAAGACTGATGGAGGATGAGAGATGAAACACGGAAAGAAATACGTAGAAGCTGCTAAGCTTATTGATAAGACTCAGCAGTATGAAGCTGCAGAAGCTATCGCTCTTGTTAAGAAGTCAGCTACTGCAAAATTTGATGAGACTGTAGAATTACACATCAGAACAGGCTGTGATTCACGTCATGCTGATCAGCAGATCAGAGGCGCTGTTGTTCTTCCTAACGGAACAGGTAAGACTGTTAAGGTTCTTGTTTTCGCTAAGGGAACAAAGCTTGACGAGGCACAGGCAGCTGGTGCTGATTATGTTGGTGGCGAGGAGCTTATTCCTAAGATCCAGAACGACGGATGGCTTGATTTCGACGTTGTTGTTGCAACACCTGATATGATGGGCGTTGTAGGACGTCTTGGTAAGGTACTTGGACCTAAGGGTCTTATGCCAAACCCTAAGGCTGGTACAGTAACAATGGACGTTACAAAGGCTATCGCTGATATCAAGGCTGGTAAGATCGAGTACAGACTTGACAAGGCTAACATCATCCACGTTCCAGTTGGTAAGGCTTCTTTCACAGAAGAGCAGCTTGAGCAGAACTTCAACGCTCTTATGGATGCTATCACAAAGGCTAGACCTTCATCAGTTAAGGGTCAGTACCTCAAGAGCATCACTCTTGCTACAACAATGGGCCCTGGTGTAAAGGTTGTATCTAACAAGTATTGATACTAGTATATCCAGATTATTTAAGCCATCGCAGAAATGCGGTGGCTTTTTTGTTGTGTAGTGGGATTGCGATAACCACCGCCTGCGCCTTGATAATAATATGCATGGACAAAGCCTCGTAGTTCTGGACATTCTGAAAAGCCAAATCATTGGATTTGTCTTTTCTCCATAGAACTAAAATCGTTTTGTTCATGCATATTTATTATTACGGCACAGACAGGGTTATCTCAATCGTCGCTTCGCGACAAATATGCAAACCACTATTTCAGCGTTTGATTTTCATGGTATACTATCTTCTATGGGGAAAAATGATAGAAGATACGACAAAAGAAAAGAGCATAAAGGTGGCACCTATGATAGGCGTTCGGTTGATTATGTAGGGGGGATGTCTACATCGGCGCTGAAAGCCTTTTTTATAACCCTCTTTGCAATTATAGCAATTGGAATACCAATGCTACTTATAGCCAGTGGTATTAAGAAGGGGACCTTTGGAAAAAAGGATAGTAGCCCAAATGATTACTTTGCCACGAATTGGGAGGCAATTCCGGAAGCTGACAGGTTTGTAGTAACAGAAACGACAAAAGTGTCAGAAGGCGAAAACGGCGGAGAATCACAGGAAAACGTAAAGTGGGAGATCCCTGAGGAAGATAAGGATTACACTCATGTAATTGATACTATGGATGCAGATTGTGTGACGATAGGCTTTGCCGGGGATATTTTATTTGATGATAATTATGCTGTAGGAAATTCTTTTAAAAAGCATGGAAATACAGCAGTTGGTGTTATTGGCGATAGTCTGCTAAACAGAATGAAAATGGTAGACATTATGATGGTCAATAATGAATTTCCTTATTCCAGGGGAGGTTCACCAACTGAAGGTAAGACCTATACTTTTAGGGCCAGGCCTGAGACTGCGACAATTCTAAATACGATGGGTGTTGATATAGTGGGCCTTGCTAATAATCATGCCTATGACTACGGACAGCAGGCTTTTCTGGATACCATAGATACGTTAGAATCCGTAGAAGTTGAGCATGTGGGTGCCGGTAGAAATATAGAGGAAGCATCCCATCCCATTTATTACCAAACAGAAAATGGCATGAAAATTGCAATCATCTGTGCTACGCAGATAGAGAGAACCTCTAATCCTGATACAAAAGCTGCAACAGATACTTCGCCGGGAGTATTCAGATGCATGGATGATACTCTTTTACTGGAAAAAATACGGGAGGCAAAATCTAAAAACGCCTATGTTATCGTTTTTATCCATTGGGGAACCGAGAGTACTACTGAGCTTGATTATCTGCAGAGAGATCAGGCTAAAGAGATAGTAGATGCAGGGGCTAACCTCATAATTGGTGGGCATCCTCATGTACTACAAAAAATAGACTACGTAGAAAATGTTCCGGTAGTCTATAGTCTTGGAAATTATATATTTAATTCAAAAACTCTTGATACCTGTATGGTTGTTGTAACGCTTCATAAGGATGGAACCGTTAATTTACAGTTTGTACCTGCTATTCAAAGCGACTGCAAGGTAAATGAGGCGTTTGGAGATGAAGCTCTTAGGATAATCAACTATATGAATTCTATGTCTTCATATGCGACTATTGATAGTAACGGCTATATCAGCCACAGATAAACATAAAGAAAGCTACCTGGGAACCGGGTAGCTTTTATGCTGTAACAAGATTTTCGGCTTTTTTAACGCATCTATCTACGAAGTAGCGTGCTTTTTGGAAGTCTTCTCTGTTTGGGTGACTTAGCGCGCTATCATATATCTTTAGCATTGCATCGATTTTTGCATCATCACATTTTCCACGATAGCTTTCGTATTTATCCCGTATGGATTCCTGCATCCTTCCCTGGCAGAAATATGAACCGAGGAAATTATTACTCTCTGATAGCCAGGCTGTTGCATTCTGGGCTAAGCCGGAGTAATAGGAATCGGTGTTACCCATTCCACAGGTTCCAAATACAGCCACATTTCTATTATGAAGAGAAGATAAGATATCAATTATTTCAAGGCTGCAGGAGCCTCTGTTTGCCCAAAAGCCAATGAAATAATTCTCGGCATCCAGGGATCCGTTCCAGGTTCTAACATCAACAATAGCCTTGTCATCTTTCTTGGATGGTAAGGCTTTATATATTTCTTCAGCAACTTTTTTTGTGTTGCCAGTTTCACTGGCATAGATCACAAGATACTTGAGCATAGGCATTTCATTACATTAAAACTATGGAAAACCGCTACCGACAAGTACATTTTAGGTATAAAGCACCACAAATACAAGAAACATGGGATTAGATTTGTCTTAAAAATCCATTATGCTCCTATGAATAAAGTTGGCAGTCTATAAACAAAATGAGCAATAAATAAATAAGGGCGAAAGCACGGATTGTACCAATGTTGATTTAAGGTTTGGGAATGAATATAATGTAATGTGGATTTATGTGTTTATAACGGAGGATGAATATGCATATTCTGATTGTGGGCTGCGGCAATGTTGGACAGACACTTACACAGCAGCTTAGCAAAGAAGGACATAATATAACTGTAATAGAGGAAAAGAGTAGCGTTCTTCAGAATGTAGTAAATAGCTACGATGTAATGGGAATAGTTGGCAATGGAGCCAGTTATTCGATTATGAAGGATGCCGGAATTGAGACTGCTGATCTTATGATTGCGGTTACTGATTCCGATGAGCTTAATCTTCTTTGTTGTCTTATAGCTAAAAAGGCAGGTAACTGCCATACTATAGCCAGGGTTCGTAACCCAATCTACAAGAAGGAAATCAACTTTATCAAGGAAGAACTTGGTCTTTCTATGGTAATCAATCCTGAAGAGGCAGCTGCTAATGAGGCGGAGCGTCTTTTGAAATTTCCATCAGCAACTAAGATTGAGACCTTCGCAAGAGGTAGAGCTGAGCTTGTTAAATTTGTCATTGACGAGAACTCAAGACTTTGTGATAAGGCTCTTAAGGATATTCCTGCGGACCTTCGTAAGCAGGTACTTATCTCAATTGTTTCCAGAGGTAATGAAGTATTTATTCCTGATGGTAATTTTGTACTTCGCGCCGGTGATGAGGCTACAGTATTTGCATCCAGCAGAAATACTGTGAATTTCTTCAAAAAGCTTGGGCTTCCTACAGCCAAGGTGCATTCAACCATGATTATCGGAGGAGGAGAGACGGGCTTTTATCTTGCTCAGAACCTGCTTCCTCTTGGAATCAAGGTTACTATCTTTGAAAGAGATCCTGTAAGGTGCAAGGAGTTGTCAGATCTTTTACCACAGGCACTTATTATCTGCGGAGACGGAACTGATAAGGATATGCTCCTTGAGGAAAGCGTTACAAGCGTTGAATCCTTTGTTTCACTGACTAACCTTGATGAAGAGAACATCATGTTGTCTATGTATGTTAAGAGTATTAACCCTAAAGCCAAGCTTATTACTAAGGTTCACAGGGTTAATTATGGTGATATTATCGGATCTCTTAACATTGGAAGTATTATTTATCCCAAGAATATCACAGCGGACAGAATCGTTCAGTTTGTAAGAGGTATGTCAGCTTCCAAGGATAGTAATATCGAGACTTTGTACAAGCTCAATGATGACAAGGTTGAAGCTTTGGAATTTATCGTAAGAAAGGGATCTCCTGTTATTGGAATTCCTCTGGCTCAGCTTCATCTCAAGAAGGGCATTCTGATTGCATGCATCAATCACTACGGAGATATCATCTCTCCAAGTGGAGATAGCGTTATCAGAGACAGAGATACCGTAATCGTTGTTACTACGAGAACCGGATTAAAAGACATAAGTGATATATTGGAGAACTGATAAATGAATTACTCGATGATCAGATTTGTTCTGTTTAGACTTTTGAGGGTAATGGGAGCTCTTTTTACATTACCTCTCATAGTTGCGCTTATTTACAAAGAATACGACAGTGCATTGTCATTCTTTATACTGGCAGCTATCAGCTTTGCAGTAGGCGCTATCTTTACTATAAAGAAGCCTCAGAACAAGGTTATTTATGCAAAAGAGGGCTTTGCCATCACAGCAGTGGCTTGGATTGCGGTTAGTATGATGGGAGCTATTCCCTTTGTTATTACAGGAGCAATACCTAATTATATCGATGCTCTTTTTGAAACAGTGTCAGGTTTTACCACCACAGGAGGCAGCATCCTGACTACAGTTGATAATATGGAAAAGAGCGTACAGTTCTGGAGAACCTTTACCCACTGGATTGGCGGAATGGGAGTTTTGGTATTCCTTCTGGCTGTAGTGCCAATGGCTGATGGCTACAGTATGCACCTTATGAGAGCTGAGTCTCCCGGGCCTGTAGTCGGTAAGATAGTTCCCAAGGTAAAAGATACAGCGAAGATTTTGTACTTTATTTATTTTGGAATTACTGTGGCAGAGATTGTCTGCCTTATTATTTCCGGAATGCCTGTATACGACGCTATAACTATTTCTTTTTCCACGGTTGGAACGGGCGGATTTGCAATTCACGATACCGGAATGATGGGATATTCTCTTGTGAGTCAGGCAATTATTATATTGTTTATGGCTCTTTGCGGAGTAAACTTTACCGTATATTATTTTCTCCTTAACAGAAAGCCCAAGGAAGCTTTTGCAATTGATGAGGTTAAATTTTACTTTGGCACTATGATAGCTGCGGCAGGACTTATTGCCTTTAATGTGTACAGAAGTGGATGCGTGACGGACCCAAGGCTTGCTTTCCATCATTCATTGTTTTCTGTGACTTCTATTATGACTACAACCGGCTTTTGTACCCTTGATTTTGACACCTGGCCTATGATGTCCAGACTCATTCTGGTGGTTCTGTCTCTGGTAGGAGCCTGTGCAGGATCTACAGGTGGTGGATTTAAGTTTTCAAGAGCCCTTATTGTTATCAGAAATGCCAGAAATGAGCTGAATTTCATTGTTCATCCTAAGGCTGTTAAAAGAGTGTATATGGATGGACATTCAGTGGAGGGAACAACGGTTAAGTCGGTTACAGCTTATCTTGGAATATATGTTATTACTTTTATTGCCTCAACTCTGGTGGTTTCTTTGGATAATTTTGATTTCCAGACCACGGTCACCTCTGTTGTTGCAACTCTTAATAACATAGGCCCCGGTCTTGGCATGGTAGGACCTACGGGAAATTATGCGGAGTTTTCGGTACTTTCCAAACTTGTTCTTATGTTTGATATGCTTGCGGGAAGATTGGAACTTCTGCCTATTTTCATTATCCTCAAGCCTAAGACTTGGAAGAGATGAAATTCTAAAATTTTTATAAACAAATGTTAAAAAAGTCATTGAAAATTGTGTCCAAAGTGTGATAATATTTAGTAGGTTTTGTGAATTGGATTTTTATGTAGGTGATTTTTTATGAATAACACAAGGAAATGGGCTATTGCATTCCTTGTTTCTGTGCTTTTTACATGCTCTATGTTTGCAGGTAAGGCTGTTTATTCCAAGAGCCAAGGAACTGGCAATAGGGATTTGGGTGATCTGGTTCAATCCGATGTTGTCTATACCCTTAATGGATATCTTGGATTAGATGAAAACGCAGATGCAGAGGGCAACAAGGCTGATTCTTCAGGTCATGATGTTGATGGAATGGGGAGACTTACTCAGAGAGTTACAATAGTAAGTGATGGAAATGTTCTTCCTATCAGCGGCACAGTTACCAAGATGCAGGATGCGTACTACCCAGGTACTTACGAAGTTAAATTTGGCAATAAGGCTATTTTGACAACACAGGCAAGTGTGCATGTCAAAATCGATGTTGATAAGAATGAGCAGGTTTATATCCTTACAGGAGACAAGGATAAGGGTTATACACAGGTAGATGTTGTTACTGCTGATTCCGACAACTGTGTAGTTTTCGATACGAATATTATTCAGGACTATACAATTTCTAAAACTGATATTATCAGCGCTCAGGCCGCTATGGCCAGTGTGCTAACCAATTGAATGTATTGAGGGAAAAAGAGCGGTTCATCGTTTGATGAAACCGCTCTTTTGTATGTGGTATTTATTTAATTCAGACTCCGTATTTGCCCCAGATAAGGCATCTTACGATGTAGATAAGTGTCAGATGTACAGGATAGAACAGGTAAAAGAAATACTTAAAATTTCCAAGATTACGACCTCTTTTGTGGTTGTAGAGGGCCATAAGTATATAGCCCGGTAAAGAGGCGAATTCTATTCCTAATTGGCAAATAAAGATGTATCCCACAAGAATTCTTATGAACTCGTAGCGCTTTAACAGATAAAAAATCGAAATAAGAATTATTCCGTAAAAATCATAGTCGGAATTGATCTTGTAGGCTATAAGACAGCCTAAAGCTTCAATTACTGCAATAGAAATAATAGTAAATGCAATCGGTATATTCTTTTCCTTAAATATCCTGCATACGGCGTCCATGGCCCATATTACCAAAAGCCCAAGCAAGAGAGTAAAATAAACATTGCATTGGTCATTTAATAGATAACTGTTTGCCTTTAAGGCATCCAACATATTGATGTTGAAAACCTCATCCTCTGCAAAGAATAAAAGATCAAAGGAGGCCTCGGAGATAATACCAAAAAGAAGCAGACTAAGAGCGTATCTTAGCCTGCTTCTTGTGTGTATGAAGCCTTCTACAAGGAGAAAACAGAAAATAGGGAAAGCAGTTCTGCCTACTCCTCTGAGAAAAATGTATATTTTGTTTATCTCATCAATTGAGAGATTGCCAGAATAAAGTCCATTTCGCACTACAGGGTACATGATACCTGCTGTAATGTGGTCAATAAGCATTGTTATGCAGGCAACAATTTTAAGAGTGTTTCCGTTTATTTTCCTGAGTCTGTTTATGTCTGGCATTGGTCTCACACTTTATGATTTATTTTGTAATAAACTGCTGTTACTGGTTATTGAAGTGTTATGCTATCCCATGAATCGGAAGGGACAAGTGAAATGTAGGTCTTACCGGTATTGATAACAAGCTCATCGCCGTTGTCATCATAGTACTTGGTTACACCTGTCTCGCTGGTCTTGGACCATGCAATAATCTTAGCTTCGCCGTTTGTAAGGTACCAGCCAAGCTGTCCTTCACTGATACAATTGTAAATAAGGTAACCATTCTCATCAAGCTCTGTGAAGCTGCAATTCTGAAGAATTACGTTCTTGAAGCTAAGAGGAGCACTGTCCTCGGCATCTTCATGTCTGTCGCCATACTCGTAGTACTCATACTCTTTGGTATCGCTGTTGTAAACAAGCTGAGATGAGTTGTGCTTGAAAGGAAGAGTTACGATAGTGCCCGGATATGTATTGGAGTACTTCTCTGAGAGAACAAGCTCCTTGCCGTATTCAATGAAATTGAAGTGGCTGCCGGCATTTGCGTACTCATTGTAAGTAGCGGAAATGTTGAACTTCTCAATATCTGATTCAAGATCACCAGGTAAAATATACTCTGTAAATTCTCTTGCCTTACCGTTGTTTACTCTTGAGAAATAACCTGAAAGATGATCAGCTGCCCAAGGGTTAGCAAAATATGCATCGTTGTGGTAAGGACCGCCATCGTGGCAAAGGATTGCGTTCCACTCAGCTGCAAGAAGGATGTTGGTAGGACGTGTACTTCTGATACTACCAAGCTGTTCAATGCTGCCCCAATCCTTAACTACACACATGAGACGTGTGATGCGGTCGTTCTTGGTGCTGTTCATAAGCTCGTATACTACGTCAGCCTCTGAAGTTCCATAGTGTGGAAGAGCAGTAAGCTCGTTGTCTACCATAGCTGCGATAGGACGCTGGTCCTTGATCTCTTCGCTGATTGGCTCACCTGTAAGTTCACTGAAGTACATTCCTTCAGGAAGTACGTAAGGCTCATCGGCAACAACCTCTTCTGTAGCTGCTTCTGCAGCAGTATCAGTTGTTTCTGTGGTTATAGGTTCAAAAGAAACTCCACCTGAAGTCTCATCTGATGCATCTTCTGCACCGCAGGCTGCCATTGAAAGCACCATAGCTGAGCAAAGCAGGGATGCAATTACTTTTTTGCCATATGTTCTAATATGCATTGCTTGTAATCTCCTTGTTGTAATAAAAACAAAATTTACCTTTCAAAATTGCATAGTAAAGCAATTTTAAATCATAGGTAATCTATATTGTATCAAAGATGAAAGCTTTGAGCAAGTTTCATGGCCCTAGATAGCTATAACTAACATAAAAACATTTTATTTTTGCGGAAAAGAGAGTAGTATAGTATTTGATAATCATTATCAATAAACATTTTGATGTGAGAGGAAATACAAGTGACTTTAAGAGAATTAGCCATAGGTGGCAAGGCAAGAATAATAAAAGTTGGCGGGGAAGGAGCTCTTCGCCAACATTTTTTGGATATGGGTGTGATACCGGGAGCAGAGTTATCCGTTATCAAGTATGCCCCAATGGGAGATCCGCTGGAAATTGAGATCCACGGATATAGACTGACCCTTCGTCTGGCAGAAGCTGAGAGAATTGAAATAGAGACTATAGAACAATTCGCCGGACAGGAAGAAGGCAAAAAAGAAACAGAAAAGCCTGCTTCTGATAAGAAAAAGAAAACCTTCCATCCGGGACTTGGTGAGACCGGTATTTTCCACCCGAAGGGAAGTGGAAATCCTCTCCCTGAGGGAACTACACTTACATTTGCGTTGGTGGGCAATCAGAACAGCGGAAAGACAACTCTTTTTAACCAGCTGACAGGATCCAAACAGCATGTTGGAAATTTTCCTGGAGTTACTGTGGATCGTAAGGATGGCGAAATCAGAGGCTATCAGAATACTCTGATTACAGACCTCCCCGGCATTTACTCAATGTCTCCATATACCAGTGAGGAAATTGTTTCCCGTAATCATGTTCTGAACGAGAAGCCAACTGCCATTATAAATATTGTGGATGCTACAAATGTAGAGCGTAATCTTTACCTTACAATGCAGCTTCTTGAAATGGATGTGCCAACAGTAGTTGCTCTTAATATGATGGACGAGCTTACAGGAAATGGCGGCGTTGTAGATATTAACCAGATGGAAGAAATGCTTGGGACTCCTGTGGTTCCTATTGCAGCTGCCAAGAATGAGGGTGTTGATGAGCTTATAGCCCATGCGCTTCATATAGCCAAATATCAGGAGAAGCCTTTAGAGCAGGATTTTTGTTCCAAGGATGACAACGGAGGAATTGTTCATAAGTGCCTTCACGCAGTAATGAACCTTATTGCCGATAATGCGGAAAGAGCCGGCTTACCCCTGAGATTCACCGCCAGCAAGGTGGTTGAGGGTGATGAGCTTATCATTGAAAAGCTTCAGCTTGATGACAATGAGAAGGAAGCCATTGAGCATATCGTTTCTCACATGGAAAAGGAGCGAGGCCTTGATAGAAGCGCAGCCATAGCTGATATGCGATTCCAGTACATCAAAAAGGTTTCAGAGAAATGTGTAACCAAGCCAAAAGAGAGCAAGGAACAGCTACGAAGCAATAAGATAGATAAGGTGCTTACGGGAAAATTCACAGCTATTCCTATGTTTATTCTTATTATGGCTATGGTGTTTGTTTTGACATTTAATGTTATAGGACCGTGGCTTCAGGGGATTCTTGAGACTATAATCGGAAGTCTCGGGGCTGCGGTGGAAAACCTTATGGACTCTGCCGGAGTAAATGAGGTATTAAAAGGCCTTGTTATAAATGGCATATTTGAAGGCGTTGGAAGTGTCCTTAGTTTCCTTCCCATTATTGTTGTGTTGTTTTTGTTCCTGTCACTTATGGAAGACAGTGGTTATATCGCGCGAGTTGCCTTTGTTATGGACAAACTCCTTAGAAAAATAGGTTTATCCGGACGAAGCATCGTTCCACTTCTTATAGGATTTGGATGTACCGTTCCCGCTGTTATGTCCACAAGGACACTTCCCAGTGAAAGAGATAGAAAGATGACTATAGTACTGACTCCTTTTATGAGCTGTACTGCCAAGCTTCCTATCTATGCGTTCTTTGTAAATGCATTTTTTCCGGGACGAGGAGGACTGATTATCACCGGACTTTATATTACCGGCATACTTGTAGGTATTCTGAATGCATTTGTAACCAAGAAGACTGTATTTAAGGGCGAACCCGTTCCTTTTGTAATGGAGCTCCCAAATTACAGACTTCCAAGCCCTAGAAATGTAGGGCAGCTCTTATGGGAAAAGTCCAAGGATTTTATACAGAGAGCTTTTTCAGTTATCTTTATAGCTACAATTGTTGTATGGCTCCTTAGTAATTTTGATATTCATTTTAATCTTGTTTCTGATTCCAAGGAGAGCATTATGGCTCTTGTAGCAGGCGGCCTTGCACCGCTGTTTGCACCTCTTGGTCTTGGAGACTGGAGAATATGTACATCCCTTATAAGCGGATTTATTGCAAAAGAGAGCGTCGTATCTATAATGGAGGTTCTCTTTGTAGACGGTGTGGAGAATTCTCTTTCCACAGTTACAGCCATTACTATGCTGGTATTTAGCCTTTTGTACACTCCGTGCGTAGCAGCTATTGCATCCATCAAAAGAGAGCTCGGCAAGAAATGGGCCCTCACTGTAGTAGTATGGCAGTGCTCGGTCGCATGGATAATAGCCTTTATTGTGAGGATGGTCGCCCTGCTTATTACTGGTTAAAATATGTCTGTCTGCATGATATAATTATTAAAGTATCTCATGCAGACAGTTTTTCTTTTTGTATGGGGAGAAATACATCGGGAACGAGGTATTTGCGTATGAAACTGACATTTATC
The DNA here is from genome assembly GCF_000420945.1 of Butyrivibrio sp. VCB2006. GTDB lineage: Bacteria > Bacillota > Clostridia > Lachnospirales > Lachnospiraceae > Butyrivibrio. The sequence continues at coordinate 144,966 of NZ_ATVX01000008.1, read as the reverse complement.
GGAGCCGATCATGAAGTGACGGGAAGCTGCCATTTCATCGAGGCTTGTGACAAGAATATTCTTGTAGACTATGGAATGGAGCAGGGAAAAGATTATTTTGAAAATGTTCCTCTTCCTGTGTCCGCTCCTGAAATTGATTATGTTTTTCTGACCCATGCCCATGTGGATCATTCAGGCAATCTGCCGCTTTTATATGCTAAGGGCTTTAGGGGCAAGATATTTGCCACTGACGCTACAGCCGATCTGTGCAGCATTATGCTTCGTGATTGCGCCCATATCCAGATGCAGGAAGCTGAGTGGCGTAATCGTAAGGCTAAGCGTAATAAAGATATTTCCCAGATGGAACCTGCATACACTATGGAAGATGCTGAGAAAACCATCAAGGCATTTGTTCCCTGCGGCTATGGACAGGAAATAGAGGTATGCGAAGGGGTTAAGATAAGGTTTACCGATATCGGGCACCTTCTTGGATCTGCCAGCATAGAGGTTTGGCTTACTGAGAAGAATGTTACCAAGAAGATTGTCTTTTCCGGTGATATAGGTAATAAGCAGCAGCCTCTCATTCGAGATCCGCAGATGACTTCCGAGGCAGATTACGTTGTCATGGAGTCAACCTATGGCGACAGGCTACATGCGGTTGAGAAACCTGATTACGTCAGGGATTTGGCCAGAATCCTTGATGCCACCTTCCAGAGAGGCGGAAATGTGGTTATTCCATCCTTTGCAGTTGGAAGAACCCAGGAAATGCTTTATTTTATAAGGAAGATCAAACTTGAGGGCCTGGTAAAGAGTAATCCTAATTTCCCTGTTTTTGTAGATAGCCCTTTAGCGGTGGAAGCTACTGAAATCTTCGAAGATCACCAGTACGAGTGCTACGATGAAGAGGCCATGGAGCTGGTTAAAAAGAAGGTCAATCCTGTAACCTTCCCCGGACTTAATCTGGCTATTACGACAGAGGAATCAAGGGCAATCAACGAAGATCCGGAGCCCAAGGTTATTATATCTGCTTCGGGAATGTGTGAAGCCGGACGAATCAGACACCACCTCAAGCACAATCTTTGGAGAGAGGAATGTACCATTCTGTTCGTTGGATATCAGTCCATCGGTACTACAGGAAGAGCCATTATAGATGGCGCCGAGCAGATCAAGCTCTTTGGCGAGACTATTGATATAAAGGCCCAGATATGTAAACTCGAAGGCTTGTCGGGCCACGCAGACAAGAACGGACTTATAGAGTGGCTTAATGGATTTAACAGGAAAAGACCTAAAAAAGTCTTTATTGTTCATGGAGAAGACAGTGTATGTATGTCTTTTGCCCAGGACCTTAGAAATGAATACGGCTACGATACCTATGCGCCTTACAGCGGAACTGAGTTTGATATTATCTCAGGACTGATTACCAAGGAAGGCGTTCCAATTCCGGTCAAGAAGAAGGAAGCTACGCTTGTTTCTGATGTTTATGCAAGACTTAAGGCAGCAGGCGCAAGACTCATGGGCATCATAGCAAGGAGCGAGGGCATTTCCAATAAGGATAAGGCCAAATTCGCAGATCAGATAATTGCACTTTGTGATAAGTGGAGTAAGTAAAAGTTAGAAAAAGGGGAGAAAAATGAGCAGAGCAGACGAAATCTTTATTGATATGTGCAAGGATATTCTCGAAAACGGCACATCAACCGAAGGGGAAAAGGTAAGACCACACTGGCCGGACGGAACACCGGCTTACACAATCAAGAAATTCGGTGTAGTCAACAGATATGACCTGTCCAAGGAATTTCCTATCATGACCCTTAGAAAGACCGCCCTTAAGAGCGCAACTGATGAGGTGCTTTGGATTTATCAGCAAAAGAGTAATAACATTCATGACCTTAACAGCCATATTTGGGATGAATGGGCTGACGAGACAGGATCAATCGGAAAAGCTTACGGCTATCAGATCGGTCAGAAGAGCATTTATAAGGAAGGCAAGTTCGACCAGATTGACAGAGTTATCTATGACCTTAAGAACAATCCCTTTAGCCGCCGTATCATGACAAACACCTATGTGTTCTCTGATCTTCATGAGATGAACCTTTATCCATGTGCATACTCTGTAACCTATAATGTTACCCAGAAAAAGGGAGAGGACAGACTGACACTTAATGCTATCCTCAACCAGAGATCTCAGGATGTGCTTGCAGCCAACAACTGGAATGTGGTGCAGTACGCTGTTTTGGTACATATGCTTGCACAGGTATGCGATATGAACGTAGGTGAGCTGGTTCACGTTATTGCGGATGCACACATCTATGACAGACATGTTCCGCTTATTAAGGAACTTATTGAGAGAAAGCCTCTTCCGGCACCTAAGTTCCATCTTAATCCGGACGTAAAAGATTTTTATAAGTTCACCAGAAATGACGTATCTCTTGAGGGCTACGAAGTAGCAGGTGAGCAGCTTAAGGATATTCCTATAGCTATATAATTTTTCGACAGAGGAGAAAGTATGAAAGCGATAGTTGCAGTAGACAGCAACTGGGCCATCGGAAACAAAGGACAGCTCCTGGTGAGCATTCCGGCGGACCAGAAGAACTTTAGAAATGAAACAATCGGCAAAACAATAGTATATGGAAGAAAGACCCTTGAGACTTTTCCTCAGAGAGTTGTTCTTCCTAAACGCAACAATATAATTCTTTCTACCAAGAAAGACTATAGAGTCAAGGATGCGGCAGTTGTACATTCCAAGCAGGAGCTCCTGGACCTTGTATCTGACCTTGATACGGATGAAGTATACATTATCGGTGGAGAGAGCGTTTACAGAGAGTTTCTTGATCAGTGCGACACAGCCATTGTCACATTTATTGATAAGGAATTTGAGGCAGATACCTATTTCCCTAATCTTGATAAGGATCCTGAGTGGGAAATGGTTGATGAGAGCGATGAGCAGGTTTATTTTGACCTGACCTATACTTACAGGACGTACAAAAGAAAATGAAAAAGAAAGCTCTGGTTTTAATAAATAAAACTTCCGGAACGGGCAAGGCAGGTAACGATACTCTCGATATCTCTACAAAGCTTGCAGAGAATGAGTATGAACCAATAGTCTACCCGATTATTCCGGGGACAGATCTGACATCGGAAGTACTGGTGGCAGAATATGGCAATAAAGTGGATATGATCCTGTGTAGTGGCGGCGACGGAACCCTTAATCATGTCATGAATGCCATGATGGAGCTGGAGCAAAGACCGCTTCTTTCGTATCTTCCATCCGGAAGTACCAACGATTTTGCAAAAGCTCTCGGAATTCCGGGGGTTCGATCTAAGGCCATAGACATTGCTGTAAGTGGAAATCCCACATCCTATGATGTAGGAAAAATGAATGACAAGTACTTCAATTATGTTGCTGCATTCGGGGCCTTTTCCAAGGTAAGCTACGCAACAGACCAGGATCTTAAAAACGTTCTTGGCTACGCAGCATATGTGATCAGCGCTATTGCTGAGCTTCCGCAGAACATTGCCTATAGCTGTCATATGAAGATAGAAGCAGACGGTGTCACTGAAGAGGGCGACTATATTTTTGGAGCAGTCAGCAATTCTGCTTCTGTTGCGGGAATGACTCTTTTTGCAGACACAGATATTAAGCAGGATGACGGCCAGATGGAACTTCTTCTTATCAGAGCACCCAAGAATCTTGCAGAGTTCAACGCGGTTATTTCAGCTCTTGCCACGAGAGAGCCGGATAACCCATACATCACTTACAAGCAGGTATCCGGTGTGAAGTTTGTTTCAGAGGAAGATGTGGAATGGACCTTGGACGGCGAATTTGGCGGCGCCTACAAGGAGACTGATATAGAGGTAATAGGCAAGGCAATCACGATAATGACCAAATAAAAAAAGTAATAAGCGGGCTACAGAAAGAAGCTTCTGTAGTCTGTTTTTTTATTGGAAAAAGACATTGACAATAGGCCATGGTATTGTGGAGAATGATATTTGAAGAAGTTTGCGCTTTGGGCAAAACTTCTTATAGCTAGTGATAAGGATAGTAATAGAATGTTTGATGTAGTTTCTGTAGAAAAATGCAGCTCATATAGTTACGAGGAAGTGAAAGGTGCGCTGGATAAGGCTTTGGATGAGATAGATGCTCTTTCTTTTGTAAAGCCTGGGATGAAGGTTGGAATCAAGGCCAATCTGGTTTCTGCCATGGCGCCTGAGAAATCTGCAACGACGCATCCAATGCTGATGAAGAGATTGTGTGAAAGGCTGATGGAGCTTGGGGCAAGCGTTGTGATTGGAGACAGCCCGGGAGGTCTTTATACTCCTATGTTCCTCAACAACGTCTATAAGACCTGCGGCCTGGAGGAAATGGTAAAAGAACTGGATCCAAGCGGAGAAAAAGTAACTCTTAACCAGGACTATTCCATAAGTAATGGCGAGTTCATGGAGGCTGTATCCATCAAGACTTTTATTTACACAGGCTGGCTTGATAAGGTGGATGCCATAATCAATTTCTCCAAGCTTAAGACCCACGCCATGATGGGCATGAGCTGTGCTGTGAAAAATATGTTTGGTACGATTCCCGGTGCGACCAAGCCGGAGTACCATATGAGATTTCCTGAGGAAAAGGCCTTTGCTAATATCATGGTAGACCTTAATGAGTTTTTTAAACCCGTATTGTATGTGGTTGACGCCATAGACGGCATGGAGGGAAATGGTCCTACTGCCGGTGAAAAGAGACATATCGGAGCAGTCCTTGCATCGAAAAAGCCCTACGGACTTGATATGGTCTGCGCTGAACTTATCGGAATGGGGTATTCTGATGTGGGAACTCTTGTGGCAGCAGGAGAAAGAAACCTTGGCCCAAAGAGCGTAAGCGAAGTTGAGGTTGTAGGCAGTTCTTTAGCTGAAGTTAAGGTACCGGACTTTAAGAGAGCTACAATCCATCAGAGTATTACCTTTGAAGGAAAGGGTATAAAGGGAGCTATTGCGTCCATTGGAATCAAGCTTGTGTATAATACCAAGCCTATGGTCAAGGCTTCCGAGTGTGTTGGCTGCAAGAAGTGCTATGAAACCTGCCCTGCCCATGCAATCACCATGGTGGCAGGCGGCAAGAACGGACTTCCTCAGATTGACAGAAGTAAGTGCATCAAGTGCTTCTGCTGTCAGGAATTCTGCCCAAAGGGAGCTATGAAGGTTCATTACAACTTGCTTGGCAAATTTGCGAATCGAATAAATCATGTTTAATTACGAAGTAAAACAAGACAAAAAAGACAATCATGAATATATAGAAATAACGGGCTATGAGGGAAATGTTCAAAACCTTGTAATCCCTGAGACGATAGAGGGAATCAAGGTGGAAGCTATAGGTAGTCACGCCTTTAGCGCCAGACAGGATATTGTGTCGGTTTCAATCCCATCCGGAGTCAGAACTCTTAGAAGCTACGTGTTTCACAACAGTAGGAACCTTAAAAAGATTTCCATCTACGACAGTGTCGATGATTATTACGACGGTGTGGTAAGGCAGTGCGACAGCCTGGAGGAAGTGGAAATCACAGTTAAAAGAGGCTGGTTTGAGGTTGTGAGGAACTTCCTTGCGGACAGTGACAGAGCCATCAGATTTGTGATACACGACTATTCCAAGAATGGAACAGATGCGTCAGGGAACAACTCTGAGAATGGTATAGGATATGACGCTAATCTTTCATTCCCCGGATATGTATATGATTTCAACGAGAACACCATGGCCAGAACCATTCAGTTCTCCATAGCAGGGGCAGGGTACGCCTATAGAGAGTGTGTGGACAGGAGAAGGATTGATTATCGCCAGTATGATTCTCTTTTTGCAAAGGCCAAGATAGACGGTGGACATATCTGTCAGGATATAGCTATAGGTAGGCTCCTTCATCCGGTGGAGTTAGAGGACAGATCAAAAGCTGCCTATGAGAGTTATGTAAGAGAAAACGGATACGGGATTCTAAAGAGATTTATCGATTCTTCCAAGGACAATACGGATGCACTTAATACGCTGGGCAAATTACTGGAGTATAACTGTGACAGCTTAAAGCTTATAGATGGTAATCAGGAACATGCTCAGAGCGTGTTTAGAGAGCAGGATATTGATAGAGTAGTTGAGTATGCATCCAAACAGGATAATCCGGCTATAACATCTCTTTTAATGGAAAAGACAAGATCTGCTACCGGCAGCAATGATTTTTCCTTTGGTTTTTAAATATGCCTATTAAATTATCAACTTATCTGAAAAGTGAATATGGGGAGAAGGTGTACAGATTGTCGCTTTCTTCAGGCTGCGGCTGCCCTAACAGGGATGGAACCGTAGGCACAGGAGGATGCACTTTCTGCTCAGAAGGCGGATCCGGAGAATTTGCGGCGAGATTTAGAAATGATGATGGTTTGCTGACAAGAATGCTTGATGGGCAGATTGAGGAGGCAAAATCCAAGATTAGAGCTAAGACTGATGCAAGAAAGTTTATTGCATACTTTCAGTCTTTTACCAATACCTATGGAGATGTGGATAGATTACGTGAGCTGTACACCAGGGCGATTAAGCGCGATGATATCGTGATACTTTCCATTGGTACCAGACCTGACTGTGTAGGGCCTGAGATTATTGACATGTTAAAAGAACTTAATCAGATTAAGCCAGTTTGGGTGGAACTGGGACTTCAGACCATCCATGACAGAACTGCTCGCAGCTTTAACAGAGGCTATGATCTGGACTGCTTTAAAGATGCTTACAGAAGACTTAAGGAAGCCGGATTAACGGTGATTGTTCACCTGATAATGGGACTTCCCGGTGAATCCAAAGAGGACATGCTGGAGTCGGTTAAGTTCCTTGCGGGCTTGGATCCGAAGCTTGATGGAATCAAGATCCAGAATCTGCAGATTTTAAAGAGCACGAAGATGTATGAGTCGTTTGTACAAGAACCTTTCCATATCATGTCCATGGAGGAGTACACAGATCTTGTGGCGGAGGCGCTAGCTCTTTTACCAGATAAAACTGTTGTACACCGTATGCAGGGCGATGGGCCTAGAAAGTTACTGGTGGAGCCTTTATGGAGCCTTGATAAAAAGAGAGTTCTTAATATGCTAACTGCCAAGACTAAGAGCATGCTAAGGTGACAAAGACGTCTGTAACCATGAGTTTATGGAATAGGAAACAAACTGAGGATTTTTATGAGTTTTGAAACAGGAAACAGAGAACAGGCAATAAAATATAAATTTACATTTAAAGAAGCAGTGCTAGGAGATGAGGCATTCTACAGAAGAGTAGCAATGGTGGTTCTTCCCATGATCATCCAGAATACTCTTTCCAACGTGGTGGGACTACTGGATAACATCATGGTAGGACAGGTTGGAACTCTGTCCATGTCCGCTGTAGCTATCGTTAATCAGATACTCTTTATCTTTTACCTGTGTATTTGGGGGTCTTTGGCGGGAGCCGGAATTTTCAGTACACAGTTTTTTGGAAAAGGAGATATGGAGGGCGTAAGGGCGGCTATCAGATTTAAGTTCCTTACGGCAATAACTATCTTACTGGTGGCAGGCTTTATACTGCTGATATTTGGAAGCACCCTGATATCGCTTTATATTTCTGCAGATACACCGGCCCAGGATGCGGCTGAGACACTGCGCTACGCAAATGGGTATCTTCGAATAATGATAGTTGGCCTGATTCCATTCAGTCTGACACAGGTTTACGCCAGTGCCATGAGAGAATCAGGGAAGACGACGCTTCCTATGATAGCAAGTATGGTGGCTATGGCAGTTAACTTTGTGTTCAATGCCCTGCTTATTTTTGGTCTCTTTGGACTTCCTAAGATGGGCGTTTTAGGTGCAGCTGTTGCAACAGTAATTTCAAGGTTTGTGGAACTGTTTATTGTGGTATATGGAGCCCATAAAAAGAACAGTAAGTATGAGTTCTTTAGGGGACTTTACAGTAAGTTCGTTATTCCCAGGCACTTGGCTGGACAGATGCTTATAAGGTCACTTCCTCTTCTTTGCAATGAGTTCCTTTGGAGTCTGGCCCAGGCAACTTTGCTTCAGGCGTATTCACTTAGGGGAATCGCTGTAATTGCAGCCATGAACATTAGTGGAACAATATCCCAGATTTTTAACGAGGTTTTCCTGTCCCTTGGTAATTCAACCGGTATTATCGTAGGACAGGAGCTTGGGGCAGACAGACTGGTTTCCGCAAGGCGCACAGCCTGGAGAATGGCGGCACTTTCTGTGGCATCGACTTTGGTAATGGGATCGCTCCTTGCATTGGCAGCGCCCTTTATTCCTCAGGTGTACAATACAGAGCCTGAAATCAGGCAATTGGCAACAAGATATATCTGGATCGTGGCTCTTTGCATGCCTATCAATTCCTACGCAAACGTGTCTTACTTCACTATGCGTTCGGGGGGTAAGACAGCAGTTACTTTCCTTTTTGACAGCTGCTTTTCATGGCTTGTACCTGTGCCCTGCGCTTATATTTTAAGCCGCTTCACAGGACTTCCTGCCATTACAGTATTTACAATAGTTTCACTTCTTGAAATCCTGAAATGCATTATTGGTTTCACCCTTGTAAAGAGTGGCGTCTGGGTCAGAAATATTGTAAAAAGTGAAGGGTAAAGACTTGGACATTACGGGCGATTTAGTGTAATATTTTAATGTTATGGATTTGTTTGAATATATGAGAGAAAACAATAAAGAAAAGGAATCTCCGCTTGCCGCAAGAATGCGTCCGAGAACCCTTGATGAGGTGGTTGGACAGAAGCATATCATTGCTAAGGACAAGCTTCTTTATCGTGCAATCTCCGCAGATAAACTAAGTTCAATAATTCTCTATGGTCCGCCCGGAACAGGTAAGACTACCCTGGCCAAGGTTATTGCTGGTACTACCAAGGCTGAATTTATGCAGATCAATGCCACAGTGGCCGGCAAGAAGGATATGGAAGAGGTTGTCGCTAAGGCCAAGGATAACCTTGGAATGTATGGCAAGAAGACTATTCTTTTCATAGATGAGATACATAGATTCAATAAGGGGCAGCAGGACTACCTGCTTCCGTTTGTAGAGGATGGCACAGTTATACTGATCGGGGCCACTACTGAGAATCCTTATTTTGAAGTTAACGGGGCTTTGATTTCAAGGTCTATTATTTTTGAGCTCAAGCCACTTACAGCTGATGACATCAAGGTATTGCTTAATAGGGCTGTAACTGACAAAGATAGAGGCATGGGCGCCTATAAGGCAGTACTTGAAGAGGATGCAGCAGACTTTTTGGCAGATCTTGCCGATGGTGATGCAAGACATGCCCTTAATGCTATAGAACTGGGTATTCTCACTACACAGAGAAGTGAGGACGGCCTTATCCACATAACCAAAGAGGTGGCTGAGGAATGTATCCAGAAGAAGGTCGCAAGATACGACAAGGATGGGGACAATCACTACGATACAATTTCTGCTTTTATTAAGAGCATGAGAGGGTCAGATCCTGATGCGGCGGTATATTATCTTGCCAGAATGCTTAATGCTGGAGAAGATCCTAAGTTTATAGTAAGACGAATGATGGTTTGCGCTTCTGAAGATGTGGGCAATGCAGATCCACAGGCTCTTCAGGTGGCAGTTGCCGCTTCACTTGCAGTTGAGAGACTGGGTATGCCGGAAGCTAGAATTACTCTTGCTCAGGCAGCCAGCTATATAGCAACAGCGCCCAAGTCCAATGCGGCTATTTGCGCCATTGACGATGCTATGGCCATGGTAAGAGAAACCGGAAATCTTCCGATTCCTACCCACCTTCAGGATGCTCACTATAAGTCTGCAGGCAAGCTTGGTCACGGAATAGGCTACAAGTATGCCCATGATTATCCTAATAATTATGTTGAGCAGCAGTATCTTCCTTACGAGCTTAATGGCAAGGAATTCTACAATCCATCAGGAAATGGATATGAAGTCAAGATAAAAGAGCATATGAAAAAGCTTAAAGGTCAGAAGTGACCATTTATATAAAGATATAATAAGTATTCTTACGAGGGTTTGATGAAAAAGAAAAAGATGCACACCGGGGCAAAGGCCCGTAAAAATAGACGACTGGTAATTCTTAGCAGCATAGTGGCAGGGCTTGCCACTGTTTTTGTGTTGGGAACGATTTTTTATGTGATTTTTGGCATGGATGATGACGGCGATTCTGAAAGTCTTATGGCTTCAAGTGCGACAGAAGCCTCTGCTGATGCCGCAGACTCGAATGCTTCTTCCAATGACTCAGTAACAGATCCTTTTTCCGGAGAAGCTATAGTAGCTGCCTCAACCTTAACTAGTGAAACTAATTCTTCTGAGTCTGAGTATCTGAGCCCTGATATAGTCAGTGCTATAGTGGCCGGCGGTAAGTCAGTATCCAAGGCACTTTCCTTAAGACCTGCGACTGTGGAAATGACAGCAGAGAACAGAAGCAGTTTTGCTTCAATTGACAACTGCCTCATTGTTGATTCATCCAAGGTTCAGATTGACGTAACATCTGAGGGAATACCCAAGAGTGATGACAAGTATTACTATCTTTTTGAGGAAAAGATATATGAGGATTCCATAGGGGAAGAAGCGGAGCCTCTTACCAAGATTTATAAGAGCGATGATACCTCTTTTACCGTTAATCTCAATAAGGGAGATTCTTCATCCAAGCTCTTTTCCAAGTTTACAGTGGCAGTTAAGCTTGACGGTGAGTATGTTTCAATTGCAAAACCTAAGTATATCACCAACCCGGGAGCCTGCGCCGGTTATAGCTACGGCGGTATGTCCCATAAGTCAATTAAGGGAATACTTCCTGATCCGCTTAGAATCGGTGAGCTTGCAGATTTAGGGGTAAGCTATTGCACATACAATATTCCGCTTTCCCATATTCTGAGTACTTCCGGCGGAATATCTTATACTTACGGCGGAGTGACCTATCACTTCAAGCAGGGTGCTATCGAGACCTATGATTATCTTTTCAAGAGGCTTAATAGCATGGGAATCGATGTGGCGGCTATCGTTCTTAATGATGCCAGCACTTCGGCATTTCCGGAGATTACTCATCCTGATGCAAGGCATGGTTCCTCAGCTCCTTACTATATGTTTAACGCAGTTAATGACAGCGGAGTCAAGGCTTGCGCGGCAATAGGAAGCTTTTTGGCTAACAGATATTCCGGATCAGGACACGGCAATGTCAGCATGTGGATCATAGCCAATGAGGTAAACGCAAGACGTGAGTACAACTACATGCCTTTTGTAGACGTCACTACTTATACAAATGCCTTTACTGATGCCTTCAGAGTTTTTTACAATGCAATTAAGAGTCAGAACTCTGCGGCCAAGGTGTATTGGTCGATAGATCAGAGATGGACTTACAACACCCAGAAGACCGGAGATTATGATGCCAAGGATGTTCTGGATATATTCGCAGCAAGGATTTCAGAGTATGGTAACGTTGACTGGGGCCTTGCAGCGCACCCATATTCATTCCCTAATGAGAACACACCATTCTGGAAGCCTACCAAGTATACTAATCATACGGTTTCCACACCGGTTATTTCCATGGACAATTTGGAGGTTCTCACCAACTACATGCAAAGGGATGAGATGAGAGATACTTCCGGTAATGTCAGATCCATTATCTTAAGTGAGATGGGTTATTCCTCAACTTCCGGTGAGACCATGCAGGCAGCGGCTTTTGCCTATGCTTATGCTAAGATGGAGAAAAATGGCTATATTGACGCCCTGATGCTTTCAAGACAGACCGATGCCAGCGATGAAATTGCGGCTCTTGGTTTGGCCCTTGGCCTTCAGACAACAGGCGGTCATCATAAATATATTTATAATGTTTTCAAATATATTGATACTGACAAGCGAAATGAGGTAGTATCATTTGCGTATGATATAGTTGGCACCACCTTTTAAATAACTGGTAAAAAGAGGAGAATGAAAGATGACAAACGCTGAAAAAGCCTTACAGATGCACGAAGAATGGCAGGGAAAGCTTGAGATTAAGTCCAAGGCCGAAGTTAAGTCCAAAGAGGATCTGGCAATTGCCTATACACCGGGAGTTGCCGAGCCTTGCAAGCTTATTGCACAGGATAAGAGCCTTGCTTACAAGTACACCATTAAGTCCAACACTATTGCTGTAGTTTCCGACGGTAGCGCAGTTTTAGGACTGGGCAACATTGGACCCTACGCAGCTATGCCTGTTATGGAAGGTAAAGCAGTGCTGTTTAAGGAATTCGGCGGAGTCAATGCAGTTCCAATCTGCCTTGATACTCAGGACACAGAAGAGATCATTAAGGCTGTAACCTATCTTGCTCCAGGCTTTGGCGGAATCAATCTTGAGGATATTTCAGCTCCAAGATGCTTTGAGATTGAAGAGAGGTTAAAAGAGATACTTGATATCCCTGTCTTTCATGATGACCAGCACGGTACAGCAATTGTAGTACTTGCCGGTGTTATCAACGGTCTTAAGGTTGTAGGCAAGAAAAAGGAAGACTGCAGAGTAGTGGTAAACGGTGCAGGAAGCGCCGGTATTGCCATAACCAAGCTCCTTTTAAGATATGGCTTTAAAAATGTAACTATGTGTGATAAATCCGGTATCCTCAGTAAGATATCTCCAGATCTTAACTGGATGCAGGAGAAGATGATGGATGTTACTAATCCTGATCAGCAGACAGGCAGCCTTGCTGATGCACTTAAGGGCGCAGATGTATTTGTTGGAGTTTCAGCTCCCGGTATTGTGTCCAAAGAGATGGCTCAGGGCATGAACAAGGATGCGATCATGTTCGCAATGGCTAATCCTGTTCCTGAGATCATGCCTGACCTTGCCAAGGAAGCAGGAATCAGAGTAATTGGTACAGGTAGAAGTGACTTCCCTAACCAGGTCAACAACGTTCTTGTTTTCCCCGGAATCTTCAGAGGTGCTCTTGAGTGCGGCGCAACTCAGATCACAGAAGAAATGAAGCTTGCAGCAGCCAATGCTCTTGCAGGTCTTGTACCTGATAGTGAGCTTTCTGATGTAAACATTCTTCCCGCTGCCTTCGATCCAAGAGTTGCTGATGTGATCTCTGCTGCGGTTAAAGACTGCTATCTGGCTGAGAAGAAATAATTATAGCTAATTAGATTTATATAGAATTCGTTGAGTTTTTGGAGGAAAGTTTTTGAGCTCCCAGTATCTTACCCTATACAAAATGATAGTTCTGTACATGCTTAAGCGCTGCGAAGTGCCTCTTAGCAAGTCTCAGATCTATGACTTTATTTTGGAAAAAGAATACACCACATTCCTGACGCTTCAGGAGGTCTTCAGCGAGTTGGCATCTTCAGAGCTGGTAAAAGAAAAAACTGTGGCCAACAGAACTTTTCTGGAGATTACACCTTCCGGAGAGGAAACTTTAGGCTTTTTTGGGAATAGGATAAACCCTTCTATCAGACAACAAATAGATGAGTATCTCCGAGAAAATAGCATGAAATTAAGAAATGAAACTGCTATTCAGGGAGATTACAGGAAGACAGCAGAAAATGAGTATACTGCACATCTTGTAGCTAAAGAAAATGGCCAGAATCTAGTAGATATCAGTATCCCTGTCCCTACAGAAGAAATTGCCCAGAGTATCTGTGACAGATGGCAGGAGAAGAATGCTGACATCTATCAGTATTTAATCAGCGAACTTATGATGTGAAAATATTACGTAAATAAAAGAAGTTATTCCAAAGATCATCTGATTATGAACGATGGAATAACTTCTTTTTGATATCTTGAATTGTATTTTCAGACAAAAAATAGTCTATGGCCGTACGAGACAGATACCTGTGCTTTTTACTTCCTGAAGTGTAATGCCACCATAGGCATACTGTTTGCCGTCACCGGTAGTATAAAAACGTATCTTGACATTGTGATCAGCTGAATTATTACCAATCCATCCTTCTGTCCATTCTCCGATTCCGGTATACGTATCTCTTCCGGACTCATCTATTTCTTTTCCCATATCATCCATTATATAGTCCCATTCTATAATAGGATTCATAATAAATGTATCTGCCTGCTCCGTTGAATCAATGTGTACTTTGGCAAAATGTATTTCTCTTTTGCCTTCAGTGTTAGCGGGATCATATATGACCATACACTTCCAATCCCCAAGAATAACATCAGGGTTTGATATGTATTGTGCTTCATCAGGCATTCCATTTTTTTCCACAAGATCTAAAAACCAGTCAAAGTCATCGATAGTAGCTCTGCCATTAACTCCTGTAATTCCAATGCCTGAATCACCGAGGATATCATCCATGTTTGAATCATCAGCTTCTTCATAGCCGCCTTCGAAAAGCTCCTTTTGAAGCTGTGATGCGGATTTTTCTTCTGTATAATTATCACTTTCCACCGTTTCTTCTTCATTATTATCTTCTGTTATATGAGCTTCTTGTGCTGGTAAACTTTCCTGTTGTGGATTCTCTTTAGCATAATTCTTTGAAGTGGCGGACTCTTGAATAATCTCTGATGCATTCTCAGTTTCATTAACTGACGCATATTCGCTTGAAAATTTGCCCGGTGAGATGATAATAAGTGCTAGAAGAGACACATCAACAATTATTAATATGATATTTAGAATTGTCTTCATGGTCGTTCTCCTTGACTGCTTTCTTTTACATTATTTAAAGCGATATAGTAATTCTCCATCTGACGAATCCATACTCCACGTGATCGTATCTTCGCTTATATATGTGAATGTAAGTGTTGTTAAGTGGTCATTATTTGGATTGAGTTTTCCCTTTGCTTTAATAACTTTGTTTTTAGTGTCGTAAGAATAATCTAGTGTGGCTTCAATATTCCAGTTTTGAAGATTGTTGTAAGGAACAAATTTGAAAGTGATTTTATTGAAATCAACAATATTAAGGGAAATATCACATTCTGAATTTTGATTGATGCTCCAATATCCATTTGCCCATTCGGCTCCCGTAGGTTCAGGAAACTCTAGAATAATACGATTATTTGGTAATTTCATCTTAAAGGATTGTTCTAAAACTATAGTTTCTTTATCATGATCAATCTGTACAACTTCAAGAGTTGTTCCTGCATTGACGAGCATATGAGCAAGAAATGTGACTTTTATTTCGCCCTGTCCTTTCGAGTCGAGTATGGTTTCCCATGACTTAGGATCTGTTACTTTTCCCTTTAAGCCTTTAAATCTAACAATACATCCTGCGTAGTCAGAATCCTTTCCTTCTTCTTTTGTGCCATCTATTATTTTGAGAGAAATTACCTGATTCATTTCCCGGCGTAAAGATTCATATTGTGCCATATAAGTTTCCAAAACTTCATCCTCATTCTTTTCATTCATAACCCTGAGAATATTCTTTATATAAGGCTTGAGCTCTGCTTTATAATTCCGGCTTATTTCCTCTTTTATTTCTTTGTTTAGGCCGCCTTGACCGGATACTCCCCAGGCCGCTTTTTCATCCTCTGTCATAATATTTACCAGATACGAGGAATCAAATTGGTTTGCATGCACCCAGAATTGGTTGACATATTTGTCTATTTCTTCGTCAACTTCTTTCATTCCGCCTCCGGATTTCATAATCTCTGTAAAAATCTGTCTCCATTTGGCTGCGCTTCTGTATCCTCCGTCGGTTTCTCTGCTGTCGTAATACTCGGTGTACGCTTTCATATATACTTGTTTACGCCCCTCAATGACATCAGAATAGATGGTATCAAGAGCATATGCAAATAGTGATACTCCGATAAGATAAACTCCCATGGAAGGAAGGGATATCTTGTTTCCTACAGCGCTCATCACCTTGTCAAAGGACAGTTTAACGCTTTCCCAAACAGCGGCCTTAGTATCTCCTTTTCTTCCGTGCTCCAATATTTTATATATGGAGATGGAGGTACTCATAATATTCATGCCCTTGCCTATTTTTTTGATCGTATCTGCAGGATAAGTTGACTTTAGTTTATCCTCAATTTCGGTCACAGTTACAGGACCACCATATCTTTTAGAGGTGCCCCAGCTTCCGGATTTACCCCACATGGTATTCATTATTTCACCAACTGTGCCATAAGAGTTTTTTACAATAGTCTTCCCAGCACCATCGGAAAGACTTAGTCCTTCCTCTATATCACCAACCACTTCGAGCCCGGAAGCAACAGTGCCTATATGCGTGCTCCACTCATCTAATTCATTTACCAGACTATCTGCTGCTTCCCAGCTGTCGCCTGCATTCACACTTTTTTCAAGCATTTCAACATCTTTTATGAGATCGCTATTTCCTGAGCCCATGAGTCTTTCCAGACCATCACCATGGTCCATAAATCCAAGCATCGCTTTTCGCGTCCCAGGATTGTCTATAGGAAAACCGCAGTATCCGGATAAATGTGTGGCACGTATTCGGACAACTTGTTTTGTTTCATCATATTCAAAGTTTACTGGCCAGATTGTACCTGTAGAAGCATCATAGTAACCTGCGCCAATGTCACCATCAATGGTTTTTTGAATGGGTATTTCAAGTGTCATATATGTATCATCAGAAATACCTTCTGCATGAAATTCATATAAAGTCAAAGGCACAGTGTAATCACCAACTCTATAATCTACAGTTCCGGGAACTCTAAGAATTTCCGCTTTTGTATCTTTATCAAGAAAACAGGGATCTATGGTCATGGATGCCCCATCACTACTTACAATACTGAGACTATCTTCAGTAAGTGTTCCAAAAGCCACAACCTCTGGCGTTAAGTTATCTATCACCGTATAGTTAGTGATGTCTTCCTCATCTGGCTCCCAGTCATGGCCAACAGTCCCTGCAAGAGATGTGCCCATAGATGTTTTTAGATCAAATTCGGAATAGTCAAGGTTTTCACTATCATTATGTTGAACTATATTATCAGTATTGTCTGTAACCACATCGTACTGCTTTTTATTGGAAGTATCATTCCTTTTAATAAAGTAGCCCGGACGGATAAAGCCAACCACAACTAATTCCACAGCCATTACTGAGGCCAATGTGATACTGAGCCAGCTTTTATTCTTATTGGTTTTTGTGGGAGATAAGTTTGGGGTAAAGACTTCAGATGCAGTAGTGGTTTTGGGTAGGATTGACAATTTCGTTGGATAATTTTCAGGTGTTAATGCCTTACCGCATTTAGGGCAAAACTTGGCGCTTTCGGTTAATTCTGTACCACAGTTTATACAAAACTTTCCCATCAAGACTCCTTTCATAGAACAATCTTAGAATTATTGCATTGATTTCCGAGAATGAAAACGAATATGAAATGTTCAGCAAACCTCAAAAAGCACCCAGTTTAACCGAGTGCTTATTCACAAATATCTGTCATTTATTCAATTATATATTTACGGTGAATGGCATAACAGAAAATAAGAATAAAGTATTATTAAAAGAAATTAAATATTAAAAAAGAGCAACAAAAAAAGCTGCTGACGGGAATCGGACCCGTGACCTCCGCACTACCAATGCGACGCACTACCGACTGTGCTACAACAGCTTGTTCTCTAATGAGCAACAGAGATATTATAGCAATATGGCTGCTCCTTTGTCAATGGAAATTGATTATTTTTGTTGACTTCTACGCATTAGCATGGTAAAGTAATGAATGACTAACGTGAAATATAATCAATGTTTTAGGAGGAATTTATAACATGAAGAATAGAGTATTAGCAGTTATGTCAGCAGCAGTAATGGCACTTTCACTGGTTGCATGCGGAAATGCATCAACAAGCGCAGGTACAGGTGAGTCTGATGTTGATTACATAAAGGGCAAAGGAACACTTGTTGTAGGAATCACAGATTTCGCACCTATGGATTACAAGGATGATAACGGAGAGTGGATCGGCTTTGATGCAGACCTTGCCAAAAAGGTAGCAGATTCTCTTGGAGTTAACGTTGAGTTTGTAGAGATTGATTGGGATAACAAGGTCCTGGAGCTCAATAATAAGTCTATTGACGTAGTTTGGAATGGAATGACTCTTACTCCTGAGGTTACAAACTCCATGGAGTGCACCAATGCATATCTTAACAATGCACAGGTAGTTGTAGTTCCTTCAAACATGGCTAGTTTAGTTACAGGTGTTGATGAGGCAAAGTCTTTTTCATATGCTGTTGAGACTGGTTCTGCAGGTGAGCAGGCAGCCAAGGACAACGAATTTAACTACACAGGTGTTACTTCTCAGGCTGATGCCGTAATGGAGGTCCAGGCCGGAACTTCAGAAGCTTGTATTATCGATCTTTTGATGGCAGGAGCCATGATCGGAGAGGGGACAAGCTATCCTGATCTTGCACACACAGTAGAGCTTACAACTGAAGAGTATGGCATCGGCTGCAGAAAGGGCTCTGACCTTGCAGCATACATTAATGATCAGTTAAAGAGCTACTATGCTGATGGTAGCCTTACAGAAACAGCCAAGATTTACGGCGTTCAGGACGCTGTTATTGCGCAGTAAAGAAGGAGTCTTTTTGAATGTTTTGGACTGTTACACTTTCACTTCTTGAAGGATTTCTTGCTACAATTAAACTGTTTGCGCTGACGCTTTTGTTTTCACTGCCCTTGGGACTTATCATATGCTTTGGTTCAATGAGTAAGCTCCGAGTCCTGAAGTTCGTTTTGAGATTTGTCATATGGGTTGTAAGAGGTACACCCCTTATGCTTCAGCTTCTTGTCATTTACTATGGCCCGGGCATATTCTTCGGAGTAAACATATGGGGCGGATCCGGAAATGGCAGATTTATGGCAGCTCTTATAGCGTTTGTGTTTAACTACGCCTGCTATTTCAGCGAAATATATAGAGGCGGAATTCAGTCTATTCCTGTGGGCCAGTACGAGGCAGGTCAGGTCCTTGGTATGACGAGAAGACAGATTTTTACAAAGGTTATTCTTCTTCAGCTGATCAAGCGCATCGTTCCGCCTATCTCCAACGAAGTCATAACTCTGGTAAAAGACACATCACTTGCGAGAGTTATAGCTGTTTACGAGATTATCTGGAACGGACAGGCCTTCATAAAGAGTAGCGGAATCATATGGCCACTTTTTTACACCGGTGCATTTTATCTGATCTTCAGCGGCCTTCTTACCTTGCTCTTTGGTTATATAGAAGACAGATTATCATATTTTAAATAAAGGAATTTTTATGCCGATACTGGAAGTTAACAATCTAAAAAAAGGATTTGATAATAACGAGATTCTAAAAGGGATTTCTTTTAGCATGGAAGAGGGACAGACCATCTCAGTCATAGGTTCCTCCGGAAGCGGTAAAACTACAATGCTAAGGTGTCTAAACCTCCTTGAAATGGCCGATGAGGGAACTATTACTGTCAGAGGCGAAAAGATATTTGATGCGGCGGCTAAGCCCTATAGCCCGGATGAATTAAGAAATAAACGTCTTCACTTTGGAATGGTGTTTCAACAGTTTAATCTTTTTCCACAGTACACAGCACTTGAGAATGTTACTCTGGCTCCGAGCCTTCGCGGCGACGGAAGGAGCGCATCTGAAATAGAGAATAGGGGAAAAGAGCTCCTTAATCAGATGGGACTTTCTGACAGGATGAACAACTATCCTCATCAGCTATCGGGCGGGCAGCAGCAAAGAGTTGCTATTGCAAGGGCCCTGGCTCTCAAGCCGGATATATTGTGTTTTGATGAGCCTACTTCTGCTCTTGATCCTGAGCTTACCGGGGAGGTTCTTCGTGTAATAAGAGAACTTGCCAATACCAAGATGACCATGATAATTGTCACTCATGAAATGGCCTTTGCAAGGGATGTTGCAGATGAGGTTATGTTTATGGATGGCGGAGTAGTGCTTGAAAGAGGCCCTGCCAAAGAGGTCATTACCAACCCGAAACACGAGAGAACCATACAGTTTCTATCAAGTTTTTAACAGCGCATTTACTGATAAATTAATGATTGAAAATGACAAGAAAATTGCGCAAAATCTTATTGTAATCACTAATCAGTGGTAATAGAATCAAAAGTATAGTCATTATTTTTTGATTCTGATTAGTACAGATGGAGTGATTATTATGGGAAAAAGGGATCGAAATTGGAAGTATCCAAGGACCAGATTACAGTGGCTTTGGGATAATATGGAAGGGCACAGATTTATATATGTCTGCGCTATTTTAGGCACAGTTGTCTACAACATGTTGCAGCTGACAGTGCCTTTTTTTTCTGGCAAAATCGTTGATGAATTCTTGACCGGTGAAGGGGCCAAAGAGAATATGGCCCTTCATCCGGATCAGTTCTTTAAGCTTCTGGCACTGATGGTAGGCCTTACTATCTTTAGATGCATTATTGTGTATCTGGATTGCATGGCTTATGAGAAGGTGTCTCAGGACGTTCTTTTTAAGGTACGTAATTTCCTATACAACAAAATACAGAGACAGGACATGAAGTTCTACAGTACCTACAGAACCGGAGACCTTATGACAAGAGTTACCGGCGACCTTGACGCTGTAAGACATATGGTGGCCTGGGTTGTGAGAATGGTTGTGGAAGCTTTTTCTCTTGTGACAGCTACCGCTATCTACTTCATTATCATGGACTGGAAGCTGGCTTTCAGCCTTCTTATTGTGGCGCCATTAATCTTTTTTATCATATATGTATTTAAGCTTTTGGTTGCGCCAATGCATGCGCTTCTTCGTGAAAAGCTGGCTTACATGAACACTGTTGCCCAGGAGAATATTGCAGGTAACAGAGTAGTTAAGGCCTTTGCAAGAGAAGAATACGAGATAAGCAAGTTTGATGACTGCAACCAGGATTACAGGGATACAAACAAGAAGACAGCAGGAATCTGGCTTCGCTTTTATCCTTTTGTAGAAACACTGGCAAACCTCCTGGCAGTAATTCTGCTTCTGGTAGGTGGTATGTTCCTGATAAACGGCGAGATGTCTATGGGACAATATGTTTCTTTCTCAGGCCTTATCTGGGCTATCGCAAACCCTATGAGACAGCTGGGCAACGTAATGAACGAGTTTCAGAGATTCTCCGCAGCTTCAGCCAAAGTTATGGAGATTTACTACTCAGAGCCTGAGATTGTGGATGCTCCGGATGCTGTTGACGTTCAAGGCAGATTTAAAGGCGAAGTTGAGTTTAAGAATGTTTCATTCCAGTACGCTGATGCCAAGCTCCCTGTTCTTGAGCATATTTCTTTTACCGCTAAGCCGGGACAGACAATTGCCATCATGGGAGAGACAGGCTGCGGAAAGACTTCCCTTATTCACCTGATTCCAAGATTCTATGAGCCTACTGAAGGCGAGATTCTTATAGACGGCGTAAATGTCAATAAGCTTAAACTGTCACAACTTCGTAAAAACATTGGTCTGGCTACTCAGGATGTGCTTCTGTATTCAGATACAATTGATGGAAACATCGCCTACGGAGATAGCAATATCAGTAAGGAAGAGGTTGTGAGATTTGCGAAATACTCAGCTGCTTCTGACTTTATTGCCAAGATGCCTGAAGGCTATGACACCATTGTTGGAGAAAGAGGTGTAGGCTTATCCGGAGGACAGAAGCAGAGAATATCCCTTGCAAGAGCGCTGGCAGTAAAACCTTCAATTCTTATTCTCGATGACACAACCTCAGCTGTAGATCTTGAGACGGAAAAAGAGATTCAGGATAGCTTAAGGCACCTTGATTTCCCTTGTACCAAGATCATCATTGCTCAGCGTATCTCAACTACCAAGGATGCTGATCAGATTCTTATCATGCAGCACGGCGAGATCAAAGAGCGCGGAACTCATGAAGAACTCATTAAGCTGGGTGGATATTATGCAGAGCTTGTGAAACTACAGGCCGGTGCGTAATCATTAATCAGATAAAAGTGTGATGCTGCTGTAAACAGCGATAATAATGGAGAAATAATCATGGCTAGAAGAAATACATATAAAGAAGACGAAATATTAGAAGAGCCTTTTGACATACGACACCTGCTTCGCGCCTGGGTATATATTAAGAAACATGCAGGCAAAATGGCGATTGCGCTTATCTTGTCGGCAATGGGCGGCGCCTGCGCTCTGGTTAGCCCTATGATCGTGCAAAAGGCCCTGGACGTTGCCATACCAAATGGTGATGTTAATATGCTGTACAGACTTGTAGTGGCTGTTGCATGCTTTTACGTGGTGAGCGTCATTTTTACCACAATTCGCTCTCATATTATGATCAATGTCAGTCAGAATATTATTTACCAGATAAGGTCAGATCTTTTTAAACATTTGCAAAAGCTGCCGTTCCAGTACTATGATGACAGACCACAGGGAAAGATTCTTGTAAGAGTTGTTAACTACGTAAACTCTGTTTCGGATATGCTAAGTAACGGTCTTATAAATGTAATCCTTGAAATCATAAACCTTGTGTTTATCGTAGTGTTCATGTTTGCTGTGGATGTAAGTCTTAGCCTTGTGGTTTTGGCCGGAGTCCCTTTCCTTATGTTGTTTATGTTCTGGATCAAGAACAAGCAAAGAAAGGCCTGGCAGGCGGTTTCCAACAAGAATTCAAACCTTAATGCCTACCTTCAGGAAAACATTGTAGGTGCCAGAATTACTCAGATTTTTGCAAGAGAAGATGAGAATGCTGAAATCTTCAAGACTCTCTCCGGCAATTGTCGCAAGACCTGGATGACGGCAGTTGGCTACAGTACCCTCGTTTGGCCGGGAATTGATACTATTTCTGTTCTTGTAAGAGCTGCGATTTATCTTTTCGGACTGTTTATTTTTGCAAGTGGTCATGAAACTTTGGGAACAATTGTGGCCATATCAAGCTACGCATCAAGATTCTGGCAGCCTATCATGAACCTAGGTAACATATTTAACGGATTTATCAA
Organism: Butyrivibrio sp. VCB2006; assembly: GCF_000420945.1. Taxonomy (GTDB): domain Bacteria; phylum Bacillota; class Clostridia; order Lachnospirales; family Lachnospiraceae; genus Butyrivibrio. The sequence goes on along the minus strand of NZ_ATVX01000008.1, from coordinate 122,151 downwards.
CAACATGGCTTACCTTGAGAGAATCTTTGAGACAATGGATGAGCCTGTTACGGTTGACGATGAGCCAGACGCTATAGAAATGCCCAAGGTTGTGGGAGAGGTTACTTTTGAGAATGTTTCTTTTTCTTATGAGAAGGGAAAAGAGATTCTTCATAACGTATCCTTCAGTGTTAAGCCAGGTGAGAGTGTTGCCCTGGTAGGACCAACCGGAGCAGGAAAGAGCACCATAGTAAGCCTTATTTCAAGATTTTATAACGTAGACAGCGGAAGAATTCTTATAGATGGACAGGATATCTCCAAGGTTACTTTGCAGTCCTTACGCTCACAGATGGGTATCATGCTTCAGGACAGCTTTATTTTCTCCGGAACCATTGAAGATAATATCCGCTATGGTAAGCTTGATGCCACAGAGGCAGAGATCAGAAGAGCCAGTAAGACAGTTTGCGCCCATAGCTTTATTAAGGGTATGCATGATGGCTACAGAACAGAGGTAAAAGAGAGAGGCGCCCTCCTTTCACAGGGACAGAAGCAGCTCATTTCCTTTGCCAGAACTCTTTTATCAGATCCCGCAATTCTGGTTTTGGATGAAGCAACCTCCAGTATTGATGTTCAGACTGAAAAAGCACTTCAGCAGGGGCTTGACGCCATGCTTGCCGGAAGAACAAGCTTTATCATAGCCCACAGATTATCGACCATCACCAAGTGCGATAAGATCATGTATATCAATGACGGTGGCATCACCGAGTGCGGAAGCCATGATGAGCTTATGGCCAAGAAGGGAGATTATTATCATCTTTACACGGCCCAGATGGAAGGCCTGGAAGTAGGGTAATATTGAATTAGGAAACCGAATAATGAAATTCAGTTTCGAATGTGCGCTTGCGGAGTGAAATATTGTTTGGAAATGACGGAAAAAATTTATCAATTTTATAATTAATTCACAAATAATTCATAATCATGGTATATGATACTCCACATGAAAATATATGATATACCGCAGGCAACAAAAATAACCATTAACATGGTTCATAATAATCAAAACCAGACGGTAGAAGCTACAGTGCTTACAAGATATGGCGATGGAATACTTATTACACCGATTTCTTGTAACGGACAGCTTATCGATATTGTTTCGAATGCTAACTTCGAGTATGTTGAGGCACTTACCGATGACAAGCATGTGTTCCAGGCTGATACCATCAGCCGTGTGGATTTTGCAGGAACAGATTTCCATGTTGTAACAGGAAGGGAAATCGTTATTGCAGATAATCAGCGTAAGGCCGAGAGATATAATGTGCAGATCATGGGAACTGCCGTTATCAACAAGTCTTTCAGTATCAGTGTGGTCTTACATGACATTTCAATGAGAGGCTTTTCTCTTATGGTTGGTAAGAACTCAGGCTATAAGATTGGCGATAAGGTTAAGGTTGAATTCGCCAAGGATGAGAGCAGTGCCAGAATGGCAATGTATGGAATTGTAGTAAGAGAATTTTCTATCGGCGGCTATAATGCTGTTGGATGTGAGATAGAAAATATCAGTCCAAAAGTACTTAGCTTTATTATGGAGAAAAAGATTGAGCACGCAAAAAAGACTACTGCTATGGCTATTTTCCAGGCCGAGCAGGCAGCAGTTGTGTGACGTATTCATGCGCAAATCGAACTCTGTTTCATAAATATAGCCCATACAACCACGGTTGTATGGGCTTAACTTTTAACAAAGTTAGATATGGCCTGTGAGATTAAACATTGACAGTGTTTAGTCAAATTTGACATATTGTTTATGGCATTGTAAAATTTCACTGGTTGGGGTATAACTTTTATTCTTATAAATGATGATAGGTATTATGAACATGTATAAAGAAAAAAAGAAAAACCTGCTTATACTCATAGCTTTTTCCGCTGTTTTGTGTATTGCACTTCTGGTTGGACTTGCTGTGAGTGACAAACCGGATAATCGTACTTTGTCAGCTACAGATTTTTCAACTCAGACAGTTGTCAAGACTATTACTGAAGACACAAATAATGCTGTTGCTGAAGCTACTGTTGGTTATGAAGAGTTTCTGGACACAACAGTGGTTGAGGCCAAGGAGAATGGCGCAGAGTTTTCTCTTACGGCTTTTACTGTTACTGAGTATGAGACAATAGCCAAAATGTTTGCTAGCGATACTGTTAATGTTAGGGCAGGAGCCGGAACAGACTATGACAAGCTTGGCAAGGTTGCCTGGGGTACCGAAATGCAGGTTACAGGCGTAACAGACAATGGCTGGTTTGAGGTGTTATATAAGGATCTGATTGGCTATATCAGAGGCGATTACATGGTAGAAGAGATGCCGGGAATCCCATATTTATTTGTAGGCGATTCCAGAACTGTACAGATGCAGATGGCTGTCGGTTCTACGGATAAGGCTTACATTGCCAAGATCGGTGAGGGATACAGCTATTTCAAGAATACTGCTCTTTCCCAGATTCCAAGTTATGCCGGTCAGGGCACTGTTATGATCATCAATTTTGGTGTTAATGATCTTTCCAATGCATCCAAGTATATTAAGCTTGTCAATGATAACATTGATACCTGGGTGAACGCAGGAATTACAGTTTATTATTCTTCTGTTACTCCTGTTGGAAGCTGCAGTGTATCTAATGCTCAGATTGAAAGCTTTAATGCTGCATTGCAGAGCGGACTTGATGAAAGAGTACATTGGATAGATAGTTATTCATATCTTTTGCAGACTGGTTATAGCACTAATGATGGACTTCATTATAATAAGGAAACCTACAGAAATCTGTATTCCTATTATATGTCTGTAATTAGCCAGCAGGCTTAAATAATTACGCAGTGTACCAGCCCTGAAAGGTTCGTGCCTTTCAGGGTTGTTTCATTTTAGTAACGGAGGTCTATATGAATATAGTTCTTTTATCAGGAGGATCAGGAAAGCGCTTATGGCCACTTTCCAATGATATCAGATCCAAGCAGTTTATTAAGATTTTCAAGAAAGAAGATGGCTCTTATGAATCCATGGTTCAGAGGGTTTATCGTCAGATTAAAAAAGTAGACAAGGATGCCACGGTTACAATCGCAACCAGTAAGACACAGGTTTCAGCTATTCATAATCAGCTTGGGACAGAGGTAGGTATTTCAATTGAGCCCTGCAGAAGAGATACATTCCCTGCTATCGCTCTTGCCACAAGCTATCTTGTAGATGTTATGGGCATTAGTCCCAAAGAGTCTGTGGTTGTTTGTCCGGTTGATCCTTATGTAGAAGATGAGTATTTTGAGGCTCTTAAGGCTCTTTCTGATCAGGCGGATAAGGGTGAGGCTAATCTGGTGCTCATGGGTATTGAGCCAACTTATCCTTCCGAAAAGTACGGATATATCATTCCTGCATCCAAGGATAACGTAAGCCAGGTTTCAACCTTCAAGGAAAAGCCATCAATTGATGTGGCCAAGGATTACATCAGCCAGGGAGCTCTTTGGAACGGCGGTGTATTTGCATATAAGCTTCAGTATGTGCTTGATAAAGCCCATGAGCTTATCGACTTTACTGACTATAATGATCTTTTTGCCAAGTACGACACTCTTACCAAGATTTCTTTTGACTACGCTGTAGTAGAAAAAGAAGATAAGATACAGGTAATGCGTTTTGGTGGACAGTGGAAGGATCTTGGAACCTGGAATACACTTACAGAGGCAATGGAAGAGAACGTTGTAGGTAAGGGAATTCTCAATGAGACCTGCAAGGGCGTTCATATCGTTAATGAGATGGATGTACCGGTGCTTGCAATGGGACTTACTGATGTGGTAATCTCAGCATCTCCTGAGGGAATCCTGGTATCTGACAAGGAACAGAGCTCCTACATTAAGCCTTTTGTTGATGGAATAGAGCAGCAGATCATGTTTGCGGAAAAGAGCTGGGGCAACTTCAAGGTTATCGATGTTGAGCCTGGAAGTATGACAATCAAGGTTACTCTCAATGCAGGCCATTCCATGAACTACCACAGCCATCAGAACAGAGATGAAGTATGGGTTGTAATCTCAGGTGAAGGTAAGACAATTATCGAGGGATTAGAAGAAAAGGTTGTACCCGGTGATGTTGTTAAGATGAAAGCCGGATGCAAGCATACTGTAATCGCAGATACAGAACTTAAGCTCATTGAAGTTCAGATTGGTGACTCAATTAGCGTAGAAGATAAGATTAAACATTCACTATAATATAAAGAAAGGCTTGGACCAAGGTCCAAGCCTTTTACTATGTGAATTATTAGCCTTTTACAGCACCTTCGATCATACCTTCCATGATCTGCTTCTGTGCGATGAGGAAGATGATGATCATAGGAATAATTGCAAGAAGCGCAGCGGGAAGAATTCTATCCCAGCTCTTTACATAAGATCCTACGAATTTCTGGATAGCAATAGGAATAGTCATAACCTTACCATTCTGTCCAAGCATCATAGAAGGAAGAAGGTAGTCATTCCAGATCCACATACCATTAAGAATGGTTACTGTAGTGATAACAGGAGTAAGAAGAGGGAAGATAATCTGGAAGAATGTCTGCTCCGGTGAGCATCCATCAATAGATGCTGCCTCTTCAAGGTCATAAGGAACTCCCTTAATAAATCCATTTAAGATAAATACTGTCATTGCTCCGCCAAATCCCAGGTAGGCGAACACTAAACCTGGAACTGACTGAAGCATAGGAATACCAATAAACTTACCAACATCGCGGAAGGTAGAAATAAGTGGAAGCATAACAACCTGAAAAGGTATTATCATTGATGCGATGAAGGTAAAGTAAATAACTGTTGACCAAACCGTTTTGTTACGGCAGATAACCCAAGCTGCCATAGCGCCAAACAGTGATAAAAGTATCAGTGACAAAACAGTAATAAGTGCAGATGCGCCAAAGGAGCTAAAGAACAGGAAGTTTGGATCGTTAACAACTGCCTTAATGTTCTCAGCAAGCTGCGTGAAGCTGGCGCCGGAAAGACTTACAGGATTAGCTGTTATGTCAGAGGTTACTTTTCCTGAGTTAATAAGAAGCAGGAAAAATGGGAATAATACATATACTGCAATTATAATGGCGATGATAAATCTGATTACAACGCTGGATGTTTTTTCTTTTGTATGCATTATAATTCCACCTCCTTCTTATTAGAAATACGAACCTGAACAATTGATACTACAGCAAGAATAATGAAGAACAGAACGGCCTTGGCCTGACCAAGAGCGTAGTCGTTATTGATTACTGCTGTGGTGTAAATGTTAAGAGCAAGCATCTCGGTTCCGTTTGCGATGTATGAACCAAGGAACTGTACTGATCCTTTACCGTTTGTAAGAGCAAGGTTTACATCGAACTGCTTGAAGGCTGATGTAAGTGTAAGGAAAGTACAGATTGTAATAGTAGGTGCTATCATAGGGAGCTTGATATTGAACAATGTCTGAGTCTTGTTAGCACCATCAATGGCAGACGCTTCAAGTACATCTCCGGGGATTGTATTAAGACCTGTGATGTAAATAAGCATGATATAACCTGCGTACTGCCAGATATATACGATAATAATGGCAAGGAATGCCGTATTTGTATCCGAAAGCATTGAGTAAGTTCCGGTGAACTTAGTTACAACATTACTGAAAATGAATTGCCAGATATAACCAAGTACGATTCCTCCAATAAGGTTTGGAAGGAAGTAAGCTGCTCTAAAGAATCCGAGACCTTTGATCTTGGAAGTGCATAGAAGAGCAAGTAAAAATGCTACTAGATTAACCAAAATCATGTTAAATACAACGAACAAAAATGTGAGAAGAATTGACCACAGAAATGCAGGCTGTTTAAACATTCTGGTGTAGTTGGAAAGACCAACAACTCCTGTCATCTTGATACCGTTCCAGTCTGTAAAGGAATATCCGATACCGAGGATAAGAGGAATTATAACTGTTACCATAAAAGCAAAAAGAAGTGGAAACAGGAAAATGAAATTGATGATTGAACGATGGTGTTTAAGTGTGGGGAAAAGATATAGTCCTATAAAGAACAAAACTACACCGCCGATGAGCATTGCTCCCCTAGATGCGTTACCAGTTCCAGCAATTGACAATCCCAAACCGGCTATCGCAAGCACAATTCCTGCTATAAGGCTGATAAAAGAAACAGCCTTTCTCCCTATAGAAAATGTACTCATGTGTAATCCCCCTTTCATGGGCCTAAGAGAAAAAGTTTAAATAAGGGCAGGACATATTTGCCCCGCCCTTACATGTACTGAAATTACTGAGCGTAGTAATCTGCGATTACCTGTGCCATTGTTGAAACGAATCCATCAGCGTCAAGCTTGCCCTTTGCATAATCTGCAAATACGTTACATGTTGAGTTCTGAAGTCCGTCCTTCTTGAGCATTGTGTGCCATCCTGAGTAGTTACCAGCTGTGATGTAGCTGTTCATGCTCTTGTAGAATGGGTTAACTGCCTCGTACTGGCAATCATCAAATGGAGATACAAGACCAGCATCGTTAACAAGGATGTTCTGAGCTGAGTCGCCTGCGCACCAGTTGAAGAATGCCTTAGCGCCGTCAACGTTACCTGAAGCATATGCTACCCAATATGAAGGTGGTCCAGCGATGATTGTGTTGATACCATCTTCAAATGCATATGGAGCAAAGCCGCACTCGAAAGACACATCATCAGGAGATGTTACACACCAGTTACCCTGTGTGATAAATACATACTTGCCTTCCTTGAAGCCGGCTACCTGATTGTCATATGTGCCGTCGATAAGGAGTGCAGGATCTGAATACTGATTCATCATGCCGATGAACTCAGCAAAGTTCTTCATTCTAGCTTCGTCGATCTTACCACCGTCGTTAAGAAGATCGATGTAAGTTGTGTCGTCAGCCTTAAGACCTGCGTCAAGGTACTGACCAAATACGTGTGTACCTGAAGACCAGCCAAGGTTTGTAGGCTCTGCGCACCAACCAAATACAGCTGTGATTCCAAGCTCATCCTTCTTGGCATCAAGAGTTTCGCAAGCAGCCTTCCAAGCATCTGGGCTTGTAAGAGAAGCAGGATCTACTCCAGCCTTAGCAAGGAGATCAGCGTTATATCCAAGAGCTGTAGCCTCTACTGTGTAAGGGAATCCGATTGTTCCCATGTTAGCGTCAATAAGTTCGAAACCTGTCTTGTTTGTCCAATCTTCACCTGAAAGATCAGCAAGCATTCCGTCCCATGTTGCAGCCTGGTTAGCTTCGATTACGAAGATATCTGGCATGTTGTCAGCCTGATACATTTTCTTAAGCTCGTCAGATGCGTTTGTATCGCCACCGATAGTCTCAACTGTGAGAACATTACCAGTCTCTTCCTGATACTTAGCTGCAAGTGCCTGCATCTGGTCGTTGATTTCTGGCTTACCATTCAGAAGACGAACAGGAGCTGCACCGGATGCAGTATCTGTAGTCTCTGCTGCAGGAGTTTCTGTTGTTGTGGACTCTGTCTGAGTCTGTGTGTTGTCAGATGTTGTTGTGTCAGCTGATGTTGATCCGCAAGCTACAAGGGATGCTACCATTGCGCCAGCGAGAAGTACTGACATGAGTTTCTTTTTCATTTGTAATCCTCCTTTTGTGCATTTTGCCATAACATGATTATTTTTTGGCGGTTCCTTTTGCGCATAAGTTGTACGCTGAATACAAAATATCACATTATTGCACAAAAAACAAGCGGTTGACGCAAAAATATTGGTTATGAAAGGCGCGGATATCGGTGAAATGCAGATAAATACTGAGGATTTGACATTATTATTTTTTTATTAAATTATAAAATAATAATAAAGAAAAGCACGATAAAATGTATATTTTATAAACTTATGCGCAAAAGTTTCTTTTGGTCAACTTGCATAATGGAATTTGTATATTTTGCGCAACCGGTAACACAGTTGCAATAAAAAAGCTGACAGAAATAAATACTGTCAGCTGAAAATATGTCATATATATCCAAAGATCATTTTCTAATGTCTTTGACGGTATCTCTGATAACAAGCTTGGTGGGAAGCTGTATCTGATTTGGGGTTTTTTGACCGGATAATTGTTTGAGCAGTGTCTGGGCTGCTGTGACACCCTTTACTTTTACATCCTGATGAACGGTGGTAAGAGCAGGTCTGTGAAGCTTACCCAGCATATTGTCATCAAAACCTACAATGGAAATATCATCCGGAACAGATATTCCTCTATCTTCCAAGGCAGCTATGAGTGTAACTGCGTACAGGTCCGAAACACATACTATTGCAGTGAATTCGTTGGAGCGAGCACATATCTCATCTAAGCTTTCTTCGATTTCTTCTGTTCTTGGTCTGATCTTTAAGAAGTTCGTGGATTTGTATTTAATGCCTGCATCCTTAAGAGCCTTCTTGTATCCGTTGAGTCTGGCAAGATCGACACCGTTTGTGTTATCGGATAAGAAAGCAATCTTTTTGTGACCCTGTTTAATCAGGTAATTGGTAATGTCGTAGGTGCCCTGTTCATCGTCAAGTCCCACATTGGTAAAGTGCTTGAGACCTTCAATACTGTAAGTATCAATACACACAATGGGCTTTTTGTATTTTTCGCTGACACGGATTCCGTCGTCGCCGATCATACCAAACAGGATAAGGCCATCAACGTTCCATGTCGAAACGTGGCGCATGATCTCAACAGTATCTGAGGAAATATACAACATCATGAAGTATCCCGCGTTTCGTATTGTCTCCTCGACACCTCCGATAAGTTCTGATACAAATGGGTCCATGATCAGATTTTCGTACTTATCTGCACGGGCTTTAAGAGCTAGGCCGATGATCTTGGATTCGTTCTGTGCTAGGTTTCGTGCATTTATATTCGGCACATAATCAACCTTATCCAGAAAATCCTGAACCTTTTTCTTGGTATCATCAGATACTTCGCTGGTTTTTCCGTGAATAACATTTGAGACCGTTGTAGTGCTCATGTTAAGTTGTTTTGCAATCTCTTTAATCGTTATCATAATTTATTTTGGTCTTTACAAAGAAAAAAAGTTATTGTATGTTGTGTTCAAAATAACATGGCGGAACATAAGTTGTCAAAGAACCTACATTTCTATTGTTGCATAATTATGCAAGAAAGTGAAGAGGAGTATTATGAACACAAATTACAACAGAATATCTGAAGTGTCAGATGCTGTTATGGAAAAACTTGAGGCTGCAGCCGAAAAGGTTGCATCAGTATCAATCCCATCAGATATCCCACATGGGGATATGCCGGGAGATAAGATAGAAATCGGAGATAGTCATACAGCTAAGGCTAAGACTATTTTCCCTAAACTTGTAGATGAACTTAAGAAGACTATCGGATCAAATAAGTACGGACGTGCAGTTGTTGCTGTATGTGGTGGAAGTGGTGTTGGTAAATCCGAGATTGCGTCATGCCTGTCATTTTTACTTGAGCAGGCTGGAATCGGCAGCTACACAATGTCTGGAGATAATTACCCACATCGTATTCCTATGTACAATGATGCAGAAAGACTTCATGTATTTAGAGAAAGCGGAATAAGAGCTATGGTTGACGCAGGTGTCATGTCACAAGAACATATGGAAGTTCTTAAGAAGTGGCAGATTGCTGAAGATGATGCCAATAAGGCTCATGCAGAAACTGACACATGGTTCAAATCATATTTAGAAGGCGGTTCAAAGGGACTTAATGATTACCTTGGAACACCAAAGGAAACAGACTTTGAGGAAGTTGATCAGATTATGAAGGCCTTCAAGGATGGTGCTGACAAGCTCTACCTTAAGAGAATGGGAAGAGATGAAGCTTCTCTTTGGTATGACGAAGTAGATATGTCATCCAAGCAGGTTCTCATTGTTGAGTGGACTCACGGAAACAGCGATTATATGTCACAGGTTGATATTCCTGTACTTCTCAACAGTACTCCTCAGGAAACACTGGAGCACAGAAGAAGCAGAAACAGAGACGGTAAGCTTGACAGTCCATTCACTACTATGGTTTTGGAACTTGAGCAGCAAAAGCTGGTTGATCAGGCTCACAAGGCGAAGATCATCATTACTAAGGCAGGCGAGCTTATAAACTACGACGAGTTTAAGAAATTGTACAATATGGATTGATAAGGAGATTAAAGTGAGTAAAAAATTTGTTGATAACGGACCGATGCTCAATGCTTACCCGGATAGCATGGGTGGAACACTTTCCGATATTGTATCAGTTCTTTCAAAGAAAGAGTTTGAGGACGTATTTCAGTCCTTTTATATCCTTCCAAGTATCTTCAATACAGATCTGGACAGAGGCTTTTCTGTCATCGATTATGGTATAAACGAAGAACTTGCTGACAAAAAAGATCTTGAGGCACTGGATAAGCTTGGAATCAACCTTAAGCTTGATTTCATCCTCAACCATGCATCAGTCCTTTCACCACAGTTCCAGGATCTTATCAAGAATGGTGAAAAGTCCAAGTATGCCGATTTCTTCATCAATTGGAATAAGTTCTGGGAAGGCTGCGGAGAGATGACAGAGGGCGGATACATTCAGCCCAGAGAAGAATATATCAAGGATATGTTCTTTAGAAAACCGGGACTTCCGATCCTTATGGTTAGAATGCCTGATGGTAAGGATGTTCCTTATTGGAATACATTCTATCAGGAGGTACAGTACAAGAGACCTGATGCTCAGGACCTCATGGAAAAGATCGATATTCAGTATCTTGCAGCTTCCAGACTGTCCGAGAGAATCTGCAAGGCTCTGGATGAGGGCAAGAAGCCTGCAGAGATTGATTTTGCGGGTTATGAGAAATACAAGGATGCGGTTATAGATCTTCTTGAATCAGGTAGAAGATACCTTGGACAGATGGATCTTAATATCAAGTCTGACCTTGTATGGGAACATTATCGAAACACTTTAAAGGCTCTTTCCGGATATGGTGCAAGGATCGTAAGACTTGATGCATTTGCTTATGCTCCTAAGGAGCCGGGGAAAAAGAACTTCCTCAACGAGCCTGACACTTGGGATGTACTTGAAAAGGTTAAGAAGCTTGCTGATGAGTTTAACGTATCTCTTTTACCTGAGATTCATGCAAGCTACAAGGAAAAGATATATGAAACCGTAGCAGATAAGGGCTATATGACCTATGACTTTTTCCTTCCCGGACTTCTTATCTATGCTATTGAGCATAAGGACGGAGAAGTGCTTGCAAAGTGGGCAAACGAGATTCAGGAAAAGAAAATCCGCGTAGTCAACATGCTTGGCTGCCATGATGGTATTCCGCTTCTTGATCTTAAGGGAATTCTCTCAGACGAAGACATTGAAGATATGATTCAGACCATCGTTGGAAGAGGCGGCTATGTCAAGGATCTTCACGGTGCCAAGAATATGTACTATCAGGTTAATGCCACATATTACAGTGCTCTTGGTGATGATGACAAGAAGATGCTCTTTGCAAGAGCAATTCAGATGTTCATGCCCGGTAAGCCACAGGTTTGGTACCTTGATCTTTTTGCAGGCAAGAATGACCATGAAGCTGTTAAACGCGCCGGTGCAGGCGGACATAAGGAAATCAACAGAACTAATCTTTCCCTATCTCAGATTGAAGAGGCAATGGGCAAGGATGTAGTTAAGAAGCAGCTTGAGCTCCTTCACCTCCGTAACACCAATCCGGCATTTGGCTTTGATGCTAAGCTTGATATTAAGACAGATGGCAGCGTTATGACATTTACATGGACTAACGGAGAACACAAGATCTCACTTGCAGCAAACTTTGCAGATTATTCATATACAATACAGTAATTATGGTAAGCCATACGACCGTCACCATTGCAGGGGCAGTCGTATGGTTCTTTTTTTGCCCAAAGATGATATACTTCAAAGAGTAGTGAAAACATTAAGGTGTGGATGAATGGCTGAAGAAAACGTTTTGACAAAAAGAGAACAGCTTGATGAAGCAGGAAAGCGGGTGCTGGGGGCATCCAGAACAGAGCTTTATATTGATATGCGTTTTTTTGGCTCGGCTCTTAATAGTCTGGGGTATGAGATGGACCTGTCAATGACTACAGTTGGCACAGATGCTGTGAGTATCAGGTTTAATCCTAGCTATGTACTTCGGCTATTTTTAGAAGAACCGGGCAAGCTTAACAGAACTTATCTTCACATGCTACTTCATTGCATATTTATGCATATGTATACATCGGCGGGGTATAAGGACGAGAGACTTTTTGATGTATGTGCTGATATTGTAGTGGAGTCAATCCTGGATGGAATGGACTATCAGTGCATTTACAGGGTGTCTTCTGACTATAGGGATAGATGGTACGAGCTTTTGGAAAAAGAGGTTAAGGTTTTGACAGTTGAGAAACTTTATCGATATTTTTCTCAGGAGCATGAACTGGATATCTTTGAGCTTGAAAAGCTGGAAAGAGAATTTAAGCTTGATGACCATGGCTTTTGGAGTAGGCTGGTGGATAAGCCTTCAGATGATAAGGATGAGAACTCTGATAATAAACCGGAGGATAAGGAGATGCCTCCCCTTGATGATGACTATCAGAATCCTTTTAATAATGAGAGTAACGAATCAGAGAAAACTACGACAAAGTATATAAACCCAAGGCGCCTACAGCAGATCAAGGATGCCAAAAAAGATTGGGATAAAGAAGGAAAAAGGATCCAGACCGAAATAGAAACCATTGGTAAGGAACACAGCGACAGGCTGGGAAAACTTACATGGCTATTAAAGGTACAGAATACAAGCCATAGAGACTTTCGGGAATTCCTGCAAAGATTTAAGGTTCTAAGGGAAGAAGGAGGCGTTGATCTCGACAGCTTCGACTACGGAATGTACTCCTTTGGCCTTGAACACTACGGCAATATGCCTCTAATAGAAGAAAACGAATTCAGAGAAGTTAAGAAAATTCAGGAGCTGGTTATAGCAATTGATACCTCCGCTTCCTGCAAAGACAGTCTGGTTCAGAGATTTCTTAATGAGACTGCAGGGATACTTCTTGATAGGGAGAGCTTTTTTCAGAGGATAAAAATCTGTGTTATCCAGTGCGATAATCAGATTCAGAAGACGGATTTTATTGAAAAAAGTGATGAAATGAATAAATATTCTTCTGAAATTCATGTGGAAGGCGGCTATGGAACGGATTTCAGACCTGTTTTTGAACATGTAGAAGAATTAAAATCAGCCGGAAAATTTGAAAATCTAAAGGGACTTATATATTTTACGGACGGCTACGGAGAATTTCCGGATAAACCTACAAGCTACGATACAGCCTTTGTTTTTCCAAAGGATGAGGATTACACCGACGAAAACGTCCCGGACTGGGCCCTGAAGCTATACATCTGAGAGGGTAACCGAAACGAGGAGATAATACATAAAAGAAAATAATAACCGAAGTAGAGGTATATATGAACATAGATCAGGCGAAAGAAGAAGTTAAAAATGCGGTAAGAGCTTATCTGGAAAAGGATGAAGCGGGACAATATGAGATTCCTACTGAAAGGCAGCGCCCAATCTTACTTATGGGCCCTCCCGGAATAGGTAAAACTGCAGTAATGGAGCAGATTGCCCATGAACTTGGAATCAATCTTGTTTCCTATACAATTACCCATCATACCAGACAGAGTGCCATCGGACTTCCGATGATCTCAGAGAAAGAGTTCGGAGGCAAAAAATATTCTGTAACTGAATATACTATGAGTGAAATCATCGGTGCTGTGTATGAACAGGTTGAGAAGTCAGGAATTCATGAGGGAATTCTTTTTCTGGATGAAATAAACTGTGTCTCTGAGACGCTGGCTCCGACAATGCTGCAGTTCCTGCAGTATAAGACTTTCGGAAGTCATAAGCTCCCTGAGGGTTTCATAATAGTCACAGCGGGAAATCCGCCTCAGTACAACAAGTCCGTAAGAGATTTTGACATAGTTACACTGGACCGTGTGAGACAAATAAACATCGAGGAAGATTTTGAGGCTTGGAAGACCTACGCCTACAAGGCCGGAGTGCATGGCTCTATTATGGCCTACCTTGAGATCAAAAAAGATAATTTCTACAGTATAAAAACGGATGCTGACGGAAGAAGCTTTGTGACCGCAAGAGGTTGGGAGGATTTATCAAGAGTCATCAAGGTTCACGAAAAGCTTCAGATTCCTGTGGATGAAAACCTTACAGTTCAGTACCTTCAGAACAAAGATATAGCCAGGGATTTTGCTACCTACTACGAGCTGTATCGAAGATATAATGAGCTTTATAAGATTCCGGATATTCTGGAAGGAAGATTTCCTGAGGATAAAAAAGCTATCAGAGAGGGCTCTTTTGACGAAAAGCTCAGTATCATAGGACTTCTTACAGATAAACTTATGGATGAGTTCAAAGATTATGCAATGCAGCAGGCTGTGCAAAAAGAACTGTTTGAAATCATAAAGGAATTTGCTTCCAATAATTCTGATTTTGAAAATGGATTTTTGGCGTACAAGATTTCTGAGCTTGATAGCAAACTTAAATCCCAGCTTGATGCTGGCCTTGTCAGCAGGGAGGAAGAGAAGATTAAGAGGCTTGTGATAGCAGCTCTTAGTGAATGTACAGATATTGCCGGCAAAGCAGCTGTATCGAATTCTGGGGAAAAATCTGGAATTGAGCTTGCCAAGAAGTGGTTCAATGAAAGAGAAGCTGCCCGTCAAAGCAGCATTAAGACAACAGGAGAGCATCTCACAAACAGCTTTGAATTCCTGGAACAGACCTTTGGGAATAGCCAGTCTCTATCCGGAAGCCAGGAAATGGTAATCTTCTTAACTGAGCTTTCCAAGGCATATTACAGCCTTAAGTTCGTAAGAGAAACCGGCAATGAAGCTTATTACGAGTACAATAAGCTCCTTCTTCTAAACGACAGGAAACAGGAACTGAAAAATCTGGCTCAGAGCCTGATATTTTAAGGAAAAAAGTAATTGGGGGATAATATGTCGACCTACGAGGAAATGTTTGACAAAATTTTAAGGGCAGCAAGAGAGGATGACAGAATACGCGCCGTGACAATGGAAGGCTCGGCCGTTACTCCGGGAGCCAAAAAGGACAGGTTTTCCGATTTTGATGTGACCTTTTTTGTGACTGATATCAGGGAGTTTACCGGGGATCATGATTACATGAAGCGCTTCGGCGAAATCCTTATCATGCAGATGCCTGATGATTACTACGCTGAGCCCTATGATTATAACGGTACAAACCGTTTTGCCTACCTTACTCAGTACAAGGATGGTAACAGAATTGATCTGACCTTAATAGATATCAGTAACATTTCCGAGCAAAAGAGCTTTAACGAGCCAAGAACAGTACTTATAAACAAGGACAATTTTCCGGAGCTTAAAAATATCGAATCCAATGAAGTGTTCTATATAAAGAAGCCCTCGGAATTTGAGTTCTTTAACACAGTCAATGAATTTCGCTGGATAAGTAACTACGTAACCAAAGGGCTTTGCAGGCATGAACTGTATTATGCAAAAAGATGCCTTGAAGAATACATGATGGACATGTTCATGAAGATGATCAACTGGAAGGTTGGCATCGACAATGATTTTAAGGTAACAACAGGAGCCAATTCCAAGTATCTTGGTAAATATCTTTCAAAGGAAGAGATGGAGCGATTTGCAGGTATTTTTGCAAATGGCGAATATGAGGACATGTGGAATAAGCTCTTTTTGATGTATGACTATTTTGAAGAATTGTCTATCTATGTATCAGAGAAACTTGGATATCCGCTTGATCTTGAGGAGTCCGAAAATGTCAGGGACTTCATGAAGGCCAGACGCAGTTCTATTTTACGTTAGGCGATAATTCTCCGTTAGCAATGACGGTAAGGTGCTGGGTTGCACGTGACATTGCAGTATAGAGACAGTGTCTTCCCAATAAATCATTAGGGTAGGATTTGCTGTCAGCGTCAGCCAAAATAACATTGTCAAATTCAAGACCCTTGGCAAGTGACAGGTCAATCATAAATGCGCCTTCAGAAGGAAGAGCATCGTCCTCTGCAATAACAACAGGAGCATTCTTTCCAAGCTTAGCAACAGCATTTTCAAGATTAAACTGATTTCTGAAAATTACCGCGGTAAGGCCTTCTTTTTTGGCAGATTCATCAATGAGTCTGGTGAGCTCTGTGTAATACTCTTTATCAGAATCAAATGCTTTTACAGCAACCTTTTCTCCGGGTCTTTGCACAGAAGAAACCTGCAGCTTTTTCTCAGGTGGAAGGAGAGAAGCAAACATATCGGTGATCTCCGGTGAACTTCTATAACTTGTCATAAGAGGAAGCTCTACGAATTTCTTGTCATCGGCATTTGACATCTCAGCAATCTCTGCAAAAGATACAGTGCCTTCTCTGATAGCCTGATTCTCATCTCCAAGGAGCATGAACTTGGCATTTGGGAAGAACTTTCTAAATACCATAAGCTGGGCTTTGGTATAATCCTGTACTTCATCAATCATCATATACTTCATATTACGATCGCAGAAGCCTGTAAGCTCCATCTTGGTGTAAAGCCATTCTGATGCGGTTATGCGGTCACTTCCAAGAATTCTCTTGGCAATATGCATAACATTCACAAAGCCGCAGTGTTTGATATTTCTAAGGGCTCCGCCGTAGTCATTTTCAATTCTGTTGTTTTCGGCGGAATCCGATTTGGCTGATCCTTCTGATTCATCCTCCACCTCTTTATCAAGGTTGTGGAGTGTGTTCTTGGCGCGAACTTCAAGCTCATCCGATACGGTCTGGATGAGGCGCACTCCCATTGGAAATTGAGAGAATCTCTTAACGACAGCCAGCACATCATTTTTGTTTATGACCATAGTATCTTTTTGCTTGATGTCAAAAAAGTCGTCGGCTGTAGGAACAAGCGTAGGCAGCATATCGTGAATCTTTTGAAGATTCTCTGCAGTGGTAGAATCTGCGCCATTTTCAGTAAATGGCACATTTACCATTTCCAGGAATTCGTGCCAGGTAATTGTAAGAGGATTGGTCTCTCCCAGATCCGGAAGAACGTTATCAATATAGTCGCGAAATACTGGATTAAGTGTCATAAGGCACACCTGATCAGGACGCAGGGTTTTTCTTTTTTGGTAAAAGAGATATGCAATTCTCTGAAGAAGAACTGAGGTCTTACCACTTCCGGCAATCCCGTTTACAAGTAAAACGGGAACGTCCGGGTAGCGGATAACAGTGTTCTGCTCCTTCTGAATAGTAGCTGTTATTGCCTGCATCTTATCAGACCTTGCCTGAGAAAGAGATGCAAGAAGCATTGGATCTTCGATGGCAATCTGAGTGTCAAAGAAGGAAAGAAGCTTATCCTGCTTGATATCGAACTGGCGGCGAAGCTTAAGATCAACAGGGATTTCCCTGTCTTCCACAGTGTAGCTTGTATGCCCGCTTTCCTGATTGTAATAAACTTCAGCGATTGGGGATCTCCAGTCTACAACCATCTGGTCATAGCCGTTTTCAGAAATAGCTGCGCGGCCAATGTAGTAGTCCTCCGGATCTTCTGACGGGTCGAACTGAACCTGAATTTTGGCAAAATAAGGGGACTCCAGCAGCTTTTTGACAGTAGAAAGGCGGTTACTAAGTGAACTGCTTTCTACATTATAAGAATCTATATATCTGTTCCAAACCTCAAGCTCTGTCAGAGTTTCCATGGTAGTCTCGATATCAGCGTAGTCGAAACGAAGATTGTCTCTGATATCGTTCTTGTCATCCATGGCCTTTTCATTGAGGGCAGAGATCTGATCCTCCAGATCTTTTTTCATCTCAAGGAGCTTGTCGTATGTTTTGGTCAAATGGGATTGTTCCTGATTAAAGATTTCTTTTTCCATAATAATCACCTGTGTAACTGAATCTGATTGTTGCCATGAGTAGCTGTGTAGTTATTGTGGTGTGTAAAAAGTAAAACTGTGAATTGAGTGCTACTGTGTCTTATTAGTATAACATATATATTCAAATCTATTTTTTGTTTCCAAAATGCGCGCAGTTTTGTACTTTGTTATTTTTCCGTCTCACTTTGATGTAAGCGGAGCATATTTTGCAGAAAATGGCCAGGAAGCTGCACTTGAACAGTTGGAAACTTTGGGAGTAACTTATGGTCAACAGATGCTTATAAGTTCCATCAGCGCAATAGCTTATGGACCTCTTCTCAACATGATCTTTGCAGTAGGCGAAGAGGCCGGCTGGCGAGGCTACATGTATCCTGTGTTAAAAGAGAGATTTGGAAGAGTCGGCGGCTCTATCTTCGGTGGTATTATCTGGGGAATGTGGCACTGGCCGATGATTCTTTTGACTGGATATGAGTATGGTAAGGATTACAAGGGTTTTCCTATAGTTGGAATGGTGTCGTTCTGCGTATGCACAGTATTCCTGGGCGTGTTATGCGACTATGTATACGAGAAATCAAAGTGCACCTGGTATCCGGCAATTCTCCACGGAGCCTTTAACGGAGCAGCAACAATTCCACTTGCTCTGGCTGCACCATCGGTAGTAGCAGCGACGAGACTCCTAGGCCCAGCACCAAACGGATATATCGCCGGACTTCCGATTTATATTGTTGGAGCTGTGATCCTGTGGAAGATGAAAGAAAAAAGAGGATGAGAATATTGTAGAAAAATAGCCAGATGCCTGCAAAAGAGGTCTCTGGCTATATTTTTTTAATATACGAAGTTTGAGAAGCTGGCACTGCCGCTGGCTTCTTTTGTGCTATATACGAAAAGTCCAAAACGTGCGCCGGTGAAATGGTCAAGCTTGAACTGAAGTTTGTTGATGACGCCGAATTGCTGGGGATATCCAAAGGTGGCGGTGTCATCGTCATAGCAAATATTCGCATGAAGTGTTACCTTGGGACTATCAAGCTCGGTACATTCCTGCTCAACAAAGCTTTCAGTGTCATGCCTCTCACCCCAGAAGCCGCCAGTTGTGATCTCACGGTTCCCCTGAACCAGATAGAACTTGCCATCTCTTTTTGTAACACCGATAAAGCAGTAATTGCTCTCGAGAATGCAAAGTCCGGCGTAGTCACCTTCGGACAGATCAGAAGCATCAACATCCATACGGCAGGTGCAGCTTGGGAAGAGAGTGCGCTGAGTCAGGATATTTTTGGCCTGAACAAGGTTATCACAGAGCTTGTCTGTGGTGATGGTTACTGTGCCCTTTGCTGTATCTCTTTTTACTAAGGATAAGTCAGGCTCGTGGTTAAACTGCCAGCGGCTCATAAAGCCAAAGCTTTCGCCATCATCGCTTTTAAAATCATCGCTTCCAACAAGCGGAGTGTAGTTATAGCCAGGGTTTAAATCTTCTATTTCAAAGTCTTCTGGAATCTTGCCATCATCGCCAAATATCGGATAAGGTGAGGCTTCATCCCATGTAATTGGCATCAATACTGGGATTCTTCCTACAGCTCCGCTATCCTGGAAGAGAATTGAATACCATTTTCCTGAAGGCGTCTGAACAACGCCGCCCTGAGCTACTCCTGAACCGCGGTAGCCTCTGTCGTCATACATTACATCTTTTCCGGTATAAGGGCCATATGGATCATCAGCAACGAACACTGCTTCTGTGCGCTTTCCGATAGACTTGGGCATATGAATCAGGAAGATGTAGTATTTACCATTTATCTTGTAGAAGTGAGCACCCTCGTAGCCGAGGTATACATCGTCGGAGTCACTGATTATCACGCGGTCATCGCTGGTATTATCCGTCAGTGTAACCCCCAGCTCAGCTTTTTTAAGAGATAGCTCCTTTATGTGGATATCTTTATTTCCTGAAACAATATAAATCCTTCCGTCATCATCGAACAGAACGGAATTATCGTGATAGAAGCCATCGAGATAGTTCTTTTCCCAAGGCCCATCGATGCTACGGGATGTATAAACATAGGTTTTATGCGTGTCATTGCATACAAAGACAACGAAAAAATAGCCCTCATGATATCGCAGACTTGCAGCCCACATGCCCTGGCCGTAGATATTATCTTTATCCTCAAGGCGCTGAGCAGGAGTGGAATCCAATCTGTCGTAAACAAAGGCGGCATGCTCCCAATGCACCAGGTCATAGGAACGCAGAATCTCGCAGCCAGGCATGAAGTACATGGTGGTGCTGACCATATAGTAGGTGTTATCAACGCGGATAATATCTGGATCTGGGTAATCAAGCTTTATTATTGGATTTATGCTTTCTTTGTTCATAGAAACCTCTCCTAGGCATAATGACTGTTTTTTATCATTTCTAATTATACCTAGTACATGTGTATTTATATTGCAGATTTTTGCTATATTATTCCTTATTATTGCTAGATATAGCTGGAAATGATCACTATGTATAGCAAGGGAATTTGACTTTTTTCAATGTTAAGAGTATAGTTCTAATGCTTTACAAATAAATGATTTGAGCCATTCGGCTCGGTGGTATTTTTATCAGCCACAACAATCCCTAAATGAGATATTTTGTAGAAAATTGTGCATTGAAGATGAGTTATCCTGTCGAAGTGTAACAGAAATGGTATTTTGGCCTTATTTCTGATGGAGAATATGCCAAAAAAGCATGCCAGAAACTGAATCTGTATGAAGAGAATGGATTTGCTATAGGAGAAGATGTGATATTCTCGATGGAGACAGAGGATAGAACGTTGAATATAAAGCAATTGGAGTTAAAGATAGAAAAATACTTGAAATGAACTGCTTTACAAATCTCGCAAATATGGTATAGTAGACAAAGACAATACGCTTTAGCACTTTTAAGTGAAAAAGTGATAAAAGAGTAATGCCGACTAAACTGATGTGCACACAGAATGTGTTATTGATATACTAGATGTGAACAAAATACTTACTTGGAGGACGATACGAAATGCTTAAGCAGGTTTCAATTTATGCTGAAAATAAAAAGGGATGTTTGCAGAATATCACCGGACTTCTTAGAGAGAACGAGATCAATATTCTGGGCTCTGTAACCAACGATTCAGCAGAGTACGGAATTATCAGAATGGTGGTTTCCGATTCAGATAAGTGCATTGAGGTACTTCGCGGTGCCGGATATATGTGCAAGACTTCATCTGTCCTTGCTGTTGAGTGTAAGGATGAGGTAGGTGCCCTTGATAATATCCTTAAGACACTTAACGACAGCCATATTAATGTAGATTATACCTACCTTTCTTTTAACAGAGAGACTGGTAACCCTATCATGGTTATGCATACCGAGGATGTTAATGCGGTAGAGAATATTCTTGTAAATAAGGGCTATAAGTGCGACTAATGTAAAAATGGAATTGTTGCTTCGATAATACTGAGGTAACAATTTCTTTTTATGTCCCGACGCTTTAATGCGGTAATTTGACGAAGAATGCCGGATAGAAGCGGGAATCAAAAGAAATACTGAATCAATGATAAATTTAATCAACAAAAGTGATTAAATTCACCATGATGTAACTGCGCATTTTTATGGTAACATAATAAATATCATAAAATAATGATTAAAATTATTATTTAGGGGTAAATATAATCAACCAATACGACCGATATTAATATTACAGGATAAAATACATCAATTTGATCACATAAGAAAAGGGGAGCAGCGTTATGAAGAATTTCGAGAAGTATCAGCGTCAATATTTCATGCCACCTAAGGCAAGCTACGACTGGGTCAAGAAAGACTACTTAGATCACCCACCTATCTGGTGCAGTGTAGACCTTCGTGATGGCAATCAGGCACTTATTGAGCCAATGAGCCTTGATGAGAAGCTTGAATTTTTTACAATGCTGGTTAACCTTGGCTTTAAAGAGATTGAGATCGGATTTCCGGCAGCTTCTGAGACAGAGTTTGAATTTGCCAGAACTCTTATTGAGAAGAACATGATTCCTGATGATGTTACAGTTCAGGTTCTGACACAGGCAAGAGAACACATCATTAAGAGAACTTTCGAAGCGGTTAAGGGAGCTCCGAGAGCAATCATCCACTTGTATAATTCAACTTCCGTTGCTCAGCGTGAGCAGGTTTTTAAAAAGAGCAAGGAAGAGGTTAAGCAGATTGCAATCGATGGAGCAAAGCTTCTTGATAAAATGGCAAAAGAGACAACAGGAAACTTCTCCTTTGAATACTCTCCGGAGAGCTTCCCGGGAACAGAGGTAGACTACGCTGTAGAAGTCTGCAACGCAGTTTTGGATGTTTGGAAGCCTACCAAGAAAAACAAGGTTGTAATCAACATCCCTACAACAGTAGAGATTGCAATGCCTCATGTATTTGCTACTCAGGTTGAATATATCAGTAAGAACCTTAAGTACCGCGATGCTGTAGTTCTTTCACTTCATCCTCACAATGACAGAGGAACCGGTGTCAGTGACGCTGAGCTTGGATGCCTTGCAGGAGCTGACAGAATTGAGGGAACTCTTTTCGGAAACGGCGAGAGAACAGGAAACGTTGATATCGTTACTTTGGCAATCAATATGTATTCCCACGGTGTTGATCCGGGACTTGATTTTAGCCATATCACGGAAATTGGTGAGGCTTACGAAAGACTCACAAGAATGAGAATCTATGAGAGACAGCCATATGCAGGACAGCTTGTGTTTACAGCTTTTTCCGGTTCTCATCAGGATGCTATTTCCAAGGGCTTTGCGTGGCATGATCAGAAGAAGGACAAGGGCATCTGGTCAGTTCCTTATCTTCCTGTTGATCCCAAGGATCTTGGCAGAGAGTACGACGGAGATGTTATCAGAATCAACAGCCAGTCCGGTAAGGGCGGCGTAAGCTACATCCTCAAGACAAACTATGGCATGATGGTTCCCAAGGAAATGCAGGCAGATGTCAGCTACACCATCAAGGATATCTCAGACAGAGAGCATGCTGAATTGTCACCTGCTAGAATCTATCAGATCTTTGAGGATAAGTACGTTCATAATGACAATGTATTTAAGATCACAGCCTGCCACTTCAAGCAGATTGATGGTATTTTGACTGAGGTTACAATTGCTCATGCTGACAAGGAGCATGTGGTTGAGGCCAATGGTAATGGTCGCCTTGATGCTGTCAGCAACGCTATCAAGCAGTACTTCAACGTAAGCTACGAGCTTTCAACCTACGAAGAGCACGCTCTTTCAAGAGGATCTTCATCCAAGGCCTGCACTTATGTTGGAATCACACACAATGGCAAGAAGTATTGGGGCGTAGGAATCGACGAAGATATCATCAGATCCTCAATCAACGCTCTTGTAATAGCAGTTAATCAGATTGACGAGGTAAAAGAAATCAAGAATAGCAAGGATGAGAGAATCAACTCCATCATCAATTATATTCAGGAGAATTACCTGACTGTAACCCTGGATGATCTCTCAAGCCAGTTCTATTTGAGTAAGCCCTATCTTTCCAAATATATTAAGGAAAAGTCAGGCATGACCTTTGGCGAGAATGTTAAGAGAATAAGGCTTAACAAGGCCAGCACCCTTCTTAGAAACGGCAACATGAAGGTTGAGAAGGTTGCAGAGGCAGCAGGCTACCAGAATGTTGAACACTTCAACAGACTGTTCAAGAAGAAATACGGCATGACACCAGTTCAGTACAGAACCAGCAGATAAGGTCATTAGCTAAATTGTGATAGTTTAATAGAGGATAACCCGAGTATCGTATTGATAAACGGGTTATCCTTTTTTCTTGTATTTTGGGCCAAAAAAGTGGAATAATTATAGGTGGAGAGGTGACATATTTATGGCAAAGAATTATGTAATGATATCAGGAAAAAGAATAGTCTCTTGCATGATTGCCTGCGCTGTTTTGGCCGGATGTGGTAAAGCTCAGCCTCAGATATCAGCGGCCTGGAGTGGGCAAAAAACTTCAGAAACCATTACAAGTCAGAACACCTTAAGTTCGCCCAAGGTTACGGCAATACAAAAAAGCCAGAGCACTCCGGGAACTGTCACAATCTCCATGGTAGGTGATGTTCTCCTTCATATGCCAATTGAGAATGCTGCGGTTGACAGTGATGGATTCTATGATTTCAATTTCCTGTTTGAAAATATGACAGATGAGATAAAGGTCGCAGATGTGGCCATTGTCAATCAGGAGGTAATCCTTGGAGGTGAGGATCTTGGAATATCCGGATATCCATGTTTCAATGCTCCTTTTGAAGTTGGTGATGCTCTGGTACATTCAGGATTTGATGTGGTGTGTCATGGTACTAACCATGCTTTGGATAAGGGAAAGACAGGCATTATTAACTCTTATAACTTCTGGAAAGACAATTATCCGAATATAACAGTCCTTGGGATAAATGCATCCCAGGAAGAAAAAGATACAGTCAAGATAATAGAAAAGAATGGTATCAAGATAGCTCTTTTGAACTATACCTATGGAACAAACGGCATTCCACTGCCTAAGGATATGACATATGCTGTCGACCTTCTGGTGGAAGATAAGGTGGTAAAAGACCTTAAGTATGCCGAGGAAAACGCTGATTTTACAGTGGTTTGTCCTCATTGGGGCACAGAGTACAATCTTGGAACAGATAAAAGTCAGGCAAAGTGGGCGGAAATCTTCAGAGAAAATGGCGCTGACCTTGTGATAGGCACCCATCCTCACGTAATTGAACCAATAGAGATGATGGAGGATTCAAATCCCGGAATAACAAATAACCATGGAAACGGCGATATGCTGGTTTACTATTCACTGGGGAATTTTTGCAGCTGGACATCAAGCTCAGGTAAGAACATAGCAAACCGTATGGTCGGAGGAATGGCCCAGATAACAATAACCAGGGATGATAACGGCGAAGTGGTGATTGCTGATTATGGCGTGAGGGCGCTTGTATGCCATTTGACCGGAGGCTACCACGGAGCTACAGTCTATCCTCTTTCCAAGTATACAGATGAAATGGGAAAAGAAAGTAGGATAAAGACTCAGGATGGTGCTTTTTCCAGGGACTACTGCGTGGACTTGTGCAACAAGGTTTGGGGCAATGGTTGGAAGTAAGTGCTAAGACACTGCGGGGATGACATTGATGTCAAAAGAAAGAGAATATGTTATAATACATTGCTCGCAGATATTTCTTTATGCTATGGAGGTTTTATATGGCTAAAAATGTTGATGTAATTATTATAGGAGCAGGCCCGGGAGGAATCTTTTGTGCCTACGAACTTATGGAGAAAAGACCTGATCTTAAGGTCCTTATGATAGAAAAAGGTCGCTCAATTGAAAAGAGAAATTGCCCTAAGCGTGTGACCAAGACCTGTGCAGGCTGCAAGCCTTGTTCAATCACAACAGGTTTTGCCGGAGCAGGAGCTTTCTCAGATGGCAAGCTTTCTCTTTCACCGGATGTAGGTGGAAATCTTCCTGAGATCCTGGGATATGACGTGGCTACAACTCTTATTCATGAGTCAGACGAAATCTATCTTAAGTTTGGCGCAGACAAGAGTGTATATGGCGTTGACAAGGAGCAGGAGATCAGAGAGATCCGCAGAAAAGCTATCAATGCCAATCTTAAGCTTGTTGAGTGCCCAATCAGACACCTTGGAACAGAGGAAGGTTACAAGATTTACAGTAAGCTTCAGGAGCATGTTCTCTCTAAGGGCGTAGAGATCGAGTTCAACACCATGGTTACAGATATAATCGTTGAAGACGGTGTATGTAAGGGTGTTACTACTGATAAGGGCGAGACATATTATGCCAAGGAAATTGTCAGTGCTGTAGGCCGTGAGGGTGCAGACTGGTTCAAGGATAAATGCGAAGAAATCGGCATTGAGACTAAGCCTGGTACTGTTGATGTGGGCGTACGAGTTGAGGTCAGAGACGAAGTTATGCAGTTTCTCAACGAGAATCTCTACGAGGCTAAGCTTATTTATCACACACCAACCTTTGATGATAAGGTTCGTACTTTCTGTACTAACCCATCAGGAGAGGTTGCAACTGAGTACTACGAGAACGGTCTTGCAGTAGTTAACGGACATGCTTATAAGGGAAAAGACCTTAAGACCAGCAATACAAACTTTGCTCTTTTGGTTTCCAAGAACTTTACTAAGCCTTTCAAGACACCTATTGAATATGGTAAAAAGATTGCAGAGCTTTCAAACATGCTTTGCGGTGGCAAAATTTTAGTTCAGACCTACGGAGATTTCAGACGTGGCAGAAGAACAACAGAGGAGAGACTTTGCAGAAACAACCTGATTCCAACACTTAAGGATGCGGTTCCCGGAGATCTTTCACTGGTATTCCCACACAGAATCATGGTTGACCTTGATGAGATGATTCAGGCTCTTGATAAGGTTACACCGGGTATCGCCTCAGATGAGACACTTCTTTATGGTGTTGAGGTTAAGTTCTACTCCAACAAGGTTATTGTTAACAAGGACTTTGAGACAAGTATTAAGGGTCTTCGTGCTATTGGAGACGGCGCAGGCGTTACACGTGGACTTCAGCAGGCCAGTGCAAACGGACTTAGCGTTGCCCGCAGCATTATTAAATCTTTGGAAAACTAAAATCTATATTTGTATAGATTTGATATCAAGTTTATTAGTTGGGCTACACATAGGTTTACTACTACATGAAAACAATAAGAAAGTTACTACACAACAGAATAATGACAGCCCTTATTGTAAGTTCTTTAGCGCTTGTGTATCTTAACGGGTGCGGTTTTTCGGATGAGACCAAGAAGGTGGTTTTTACCACAGGCTTTTCTGATGACGAGATATTCAGAATTGAGGACAGCGTCTGTAGTATTCAGGAGATAATGGTTTATCTTATAAATACCCAGAATGGCTATGAGAGCACCTTCGGAGCGGAAATTTGGGACACTCAGACCAGTGATGGCACTGTTGCGCAGCAGCTCAAGGAGTCAATTCTTGCTAAGGTTGCTCAGATCAAGGCTATGAATCTTTTGGCAAATGACATGGAAATCGTGCTGGAGGATTCCGAAATCGAAACAGCCAGAAAGGCAGCACAGGCTTATTATGATACTCTTTCTGAGGAGGACATTGAGGCTATGTGCGGGGTGACCTTGGAGGATATTACCCGTATTTATTCTGAGTACGCCCTGGCGGACAAGCTTTATGACTATATTATCAGGGATATCAATCCCGAGATAAGTGATGATGAAGCAAGAACCATCACAGTGGAACAGATTTTTCTAAAGACCTATGATCTGGATGCATCCGGAGAAAAGGTTCCCTATACCGATACCGCCAAAAACACTGTTTATCTCAAGGCAAAGAGCATCAAGAATCAGCTGGTGGAAGGTACCAGCTTTGAGGAACTTATGTCTGAGTACAATGAAGCAGAGGAATCCACTATTTCTTTTGGCAAGGGAGAAATGGAAGAGGCCTATGAGACAGCAGCGTTCAATCTTGGAACTGATGAAATAAGTGATGTAGTGGAAGTGGCCGATGGATATGTGATCATCAAGTGCGTCACTACCTTCAACAGGGAAGAGACTGAATATAACAAGGTCAGGATTGTTGCCGAGAGGAAAAGAGAAGTTTTCGGGCAGCAGTATGATGCTTTTGTAGATACTCTCACCAAGGAGCTTAATGAAGAACTGTGGGATTCAATCACGGTAACTTCAGATGAGAATGTTACTACAAACTCTCTTTGGAACGTATACAACGAATATTTTGGTGAATGATGATATCCCCAATGTCCTGATGGATGTTGGGGATTTTTTTGACTATGGGATTGTTAGCACTCGTAAAAGCTGAGTGCTAATTTTTTATTGACTTTTGTTTTGGGCGGTCTTAAACTAGTTTTTGTACGGAAAATATATTGCCTGGAATAGTTTTTTATACAAATATTTCTGGCGAAAAATATTAAAAGGGAGTGAGAATTATGGCTTCAAAAAAGGGTAATCTTTCAATTAACAGCGAGAACATGTTCCCAATCATCAAGAAATGGTTGTATTCGGATCATGATATTTTTTACAGAGAAGTAATTTCAAATGCTTGCGATGCTATCACCAAGATCCGCAAGATGGATATGATGGGTGAGTACACACTTCCGGATGGCTTCAAGCCTCGTGTAGATGTTGTGCTCAATGATAAAGAGAAGACAATTAAGATCACTGATAATGGTATCGGTATGACAGCTGAGGAGGTTGAGGAGTACATCAACCAGGTAGCTTTCTCAGGTGCTACAGATTTCCTTAACAAGTACAAAGACAAGGCTAATGCAGATCAGATCATTGGTCATTTCGGACTTGGTTTCTACTCAACCTTCATGGTATCTGACTATGTAGATATCGATACACGTTCATACAAGTCAGATGCTGAGTCTGTACACTGGACCTGCGATGGTGGATCAGACTTTGAGATGGAGGACGGCAACAAAGCTGAGGTTGGTACAACAATCACACTTCACCTTTCAGAGGACTGCCTTGAGTTCTGCAACGAGTACAAGGCTAGAGAAGTAATTGAGAAGTACTGCTCATTCATGCCTTATGAGATTTATCTTTCAAAAGAGAATGAAGATGGTACAGAGACAATCAAAGAGTCAGAAAAGCGCGATGACGACGTTGTAATCGAGACCATCGAGCCTGAGAAAAAGGAAGCTAAGGAAGGCGAAGAGGCTAAGGAAGAAGAGAAGAAGCTTAAGATCAAGAGACGTCCTCAGCTTCTTAACGATACACATCCTCTCTGGGCTAAGACACCTAAGGATTGCACAGATGAGGAGTACAAGGAGTTCTACAGAAAGGTATTCCGCGATTACAAGGAGCCTCTTTTCTGGATTCACCTTAACATGGACTATCCTTTCAACTTAAAGGGTATCCTTTACTTCCCTAAGATCAACATGGAGTTTGAGTCAATCGAGGGAACAATTAAGCTCTACAACAACCAGGTATTCATCGCAGATAACATCAAGGAAGTAATTCCTGAGTATCTTATGCTCCTTAAGGGCGTAATTGACTGTCCTGATCTTCCTCTTAACGTTTCAAGATCTGCTCTTCAGAACGATGGATTTGTTAAGAAGATTTCTGAGTACATTTCTAAGAAGGTTGCAGAGAAGCTTGCAGGTCTTTGCAAGACAGACAAAGAGAACTACGACAAGTATTGGGATGACATCAGCCCATTCATCAAATATGGTTGCCTTCGCGATGACAAGTTCTGCGAGAAGATGACAGATTACATCCTCTTCAAGAATCTTGATGGCAAGTATCTCACAACTCCTGAGGCTCTTCAGATCAACAAGGCTGCAGAGGAAGAGGCTGCCAAGGCTGAAGCAGTTGATGAGAACGGTGAGAAGGTTGAGGCAGAAGTAGTAGACGAGGCTGCTAAGGCTGAAGATGACAAGAAGGATGAGGAAAAAGACAAAGAGCCTCGCACCATCTACTATGTAACAGACGAGCAGCAGCAGAGCCAGTACATCAAGATGTTCAAGGCACAGAAAATGGAAGCCTTCATCATGAACCACAACATCGATGTACCTTTCATGCAACAGCTTGAGAGTAAGAACGAGGGCATTTCCTTTAAGAGAATCGATGCTGACCTTACAGATACCTTCAAGTCCAAGACAAGCAAGAAGGCAGCAGCTGAGCTTGAGGAAAAAGAAAAAGAGCTCGCTGAGAAGATTAAGAAGGCCCTTAAGAACGACAAGCTTACTGTTAAGCTTGAGAAACTCAAGGATAAGAAGATGTCTTCAATGCTCACTGTATCTGAGGAATCAAGACGTATGGCTGAGATGATGAAGATGTATGCTATGAACGGCATGAGCATGGGCGACTTTGGTAACGAAGGCCAGACCCTTATCCTCAATGCTAACCATCCTCTTGTTCAGTATGTAATGGACAATGAGGATAACGACAACACCAAGATGATCTGCGAACAGCTCTACGACCTTGCCCGTATCCAGAACGCTCCACTTGAGGGCGAAGCTATGGCTAAGTTCGTTGCACGTAGTAATGAGATTATGATGGTTCTTGCTAAATGATTAGATAAATAATATGAATAGTTAAAAAGAGCTTCTGTCAGTTTGTTTAAGACTGGCAGAAGCTCTTTTATGTAATGGGAAATTGTTCAGCTATTGATGCGCCTTACGGCGTAGGCTTTTTCTTTTGCCTGAAACAATGTATGATAATTCATAAGTTGGAATAATTGTAGCAATTATTGGAATAGCGGTGGTTGCTTTAACTCTTTTAACAAGGAGAGCTCATTCGGTCTCAATTATCGGTGGAGCTGATGGACCTACTTCTATATTCCTAGCAGGGAAAGTGGATCCGTGG
Source organism: Butyrivibrio sp. VCB2006 (assembly GCF_000420945.1). Taxonomy (GTDB): domain Bacteria; phylum Bacillota; class Clostridia; order Lachnospirales; family Lachnospiraceae; genus Butyrivibrio. Next base: position 91,946 of record NZ_ATVX01000008.1, on the reverse strand, counting down.
TCATTGATTATTGGGATTGTTGTTGGATAGGCACTTCTTGCAGCAGGAGTTGTTATGATTAGGAAAAGAAAATAATATTCAGTATTATGTACAAAACAGGGAGGCGCTTTGAAGAAGATAATTCGTGTTATTCTTATATTTATAGCTTTGATTATTGTAGTAGTGGCAGGGCTTTTGGTAAAAGTACATATTCAGACAGGACGGATTTTAACGGACAATTCAGAGATATATGGAAATGAGAAATACAGCTCTCCGGTATATGTTGAAGGAGTGGAAGTAATAACCCAGGATGTTTCCTGTGGCTATGCATGTATCGAAATGTTTTCAGCGTGGAATGGTGGGAATTTGACAGAAGAAGACCTGTGTAAGGAATATGGCAAAGTAGTGACTTCGACCGGAGATAAATTCTGTGAAGAAATGAACAAGCGCTTTCCAGAGTATACCACAACAATCCATAAATACATGACAAACAAGGACTTGATTGATGCGGCCTATGAAAACCTGGAAAACGGGGTGCCTGTTCCATTCGAGTGGGCAGCAAAGTATGGAGATGTATGGACTCTTCATTATTCCCTGCTTGTTGGGATGGATATTCCCAATGACAAGATAACTGTAGCAAATCCTTATGGTTATGTTGAAGATATATCCGTAGATGAATTCTTACAGCGCACAAGTTTTGAAGCCTATAAAAACATGCCCTTTTATTTTAAATTGGCATTTGCTATAGGCATGTTTGAGAAAAATACGATTTTTACTGTGCAATAAAGATTAAGATTTAACTATCAGTAAAACTTACAATGGAGTGTTACATAATGAAGCTTAATGAGATTGAACTCGTTGATAATATTCTTAAACCTGAGGATTTTGTGAGGCTTAGAAATGCTACAGCATTTGCTGATATTCCTATAGAACACGCAAGAAAGGCGCTCCAGAATGGCCTTATAAATGTCTCTGCTTTGAAAAACGGTGAACTAATAGGAATGGGCAGACTTGTTGGCGATGGTGCGATGTATTGGTATCTGCAGGAAATAGTGGTTTTGCCTGAATATCAGGGCATGGGTATAGGGACCATGATTGTCAATCACCTTGTAGACTATGCTGTGAAGAATTCTTCTACAGGGAAATTCACTACTATAGGCGGAGTTTCTGCCAAGGGAAAAGAAGGTTTTTATCAGAAACTTGGTTTCGAAGTAATACCAAATGGCATTAGAAAAATGATAGAGATATAGGATTATCTTCCAGTTTTATGTTTTATTGGGGGAAGAACAAGTGAAATCTTATTCTGAGTGGATTCAATATCTTATTGCGACAGCAGAACGAGCAGATCTGATGGGATACTCTGATCACATAGTTCAGGTTATTAAGAAACAAAACCGGGAGATACGTTGATATTATCAGAGATCTTGGCAAAGCAAATCTAAAAGGAGAAAAAATAGTTTTGGAAGAAAAAATGACTTTTGAAGATGTGTACAATGAGGCACGAAGCCTGATCAAAAGTAATCCGTTTGAGATAAGGGATGCAGTGGTCAAGGAACTCATAAAACCCATGTTAAAAGAGCATGGGTTTACTACAGGTGGAAATACCTGGTGCAGGAAGTTATCAGATGGGGAGAAACTTGTCATACACATGGATGGAAACAGGTTCAATAATATTCTTTCCGGAGCCTCTTTTGGCTTTCGCATCAGCCTTTATGATGGAAGGAATGGAGCAAAACCCCAATATGGGATAGGTGAGATGAAATTAGACAGCAATTTTTTTCTGCCGTACTATGGAATGTGCTCACCATTGTATGACATTGATGGTTACAATATAGGAGGCTTTAGGGATGGAATGCCTGTAGAGATGCCTGTTGAAGAGATTAAGAAATATATTAGAAATGACTTCGAAGAGTATATTCTGCAGGAGCTGTTAAAAGTTGATAGTCGTGAAGACTATAAAGAAATGTATAGCAGGTTCTGCCAGGAAAAACGATTTGAGGATCTTGACGTAAGGATAGCATGGTTTATTCGGGATGTGCAGTCATCGTTCACTTCGTATCGTGCGGATGGAAGAGAGTATGAAGAGCTGATCAAAAGTAAAAAGAGTCTGAAAGTCACAAAGGAAGAGATACTATCCAATCTTGATCTTGCAGATAAGATGAGATGCAATTTGAATGACACCAGTATCGATGCCAAGCCTCTTTTGATGCAACTTGCTGAAGAAGAGTAGTTCACATTCTAATCTTTGAACGATTTTGAAACGATTATCTTGCAGTATTATCTACAATAAAGGACAATCATGAATTTGAGGATATACAATGAAAGATAAAGCATTAGTATACATACATGATAAGGGTGGTACAGCCTCTGCTTCAGAACAGTTTAAGTCCATTTTCCCCGATTATGATACATATGGCTTTGATTATAAATCAGAGACGCCTTGGGAAGCGGAAAGTGAGTATAAAGAATATTTCTTAAAGTTGGCAGAAAAATACACATCTATTACTGTTCTTGCATCTAGTTTGGGGGCGTATTTTCTAATGGTTTCTGGTACAGGGGTTATGATCCAAAAGGCGCTTTTTGTCTCTCCTATCGTAGATATGGAGCGCTTGATACAGGATATGATGAAGCATGCAGATGTATCCGACGAGGATTTGAAAGCTAAAAGCACAATTCATCTTCCCGAAGGCGAAGTCCTCTCATGGGACTATCTTGTGTGGGTAAGAAATCATCCTATAGTATGGAATGTACCTACTTTTATTTTGTATGGTGAGAAAGACCACTTCCAATCATTAGAAACAATGGAGTCATTTGCAGAAGTAATAGGTGCTGATTTATCCGTAATGCCTAATGGAGAGCACTGGTTCCATACAGATGAGCAAACAGAATTCAGGAAAAGGTGGCTTATAAGATTTAAGTAATATTACAGTGATAATGATATTCAACCATGCGTTAAATGCGAAATGCCAATATATATGCGATTATTATTCATGACAGTATTTGGCATTTATAAAGGATAAACAAAGGATTATGAATAAAGAAAACGAAATTGTTCTTTTTGAAACTAAGGATAGGTCTGTTAAGTTACCAGTTGCCCTAGAAAATGAAATGGTATGGCTTACTGCAAATCAGATGGCTCAGCTGTTCGACAGAGATGAGAAGACCATTCGTAAGCATATAAATAACGTATTTTCTGAAGGGGAAATCGATAAAGATAACAACACGCAAAAAATGCGTGTTGATGGTGTTAAACAAAGAGTATCATTTTATACCTTGGACGTAATTATTTCTGTAGGATACCGTGTGAAATCCCAAAGAGGCGTTGAGTTTAGGCAGTGGGCTAATTCAGTATTGAAACAGTACATTGTAAAGGGCTATGCAATAAATGAAAAGAGACTTAAAGCTCTTGAAAAAACAGTTAGTATCCAAACAAGGATGTTGGCAGATGCTCTTGATGTAGAAGAGAAGGATGTGCTAAAAGCAGTTAATATGTATACTGAAGCACTTTCTTTGCTGGATGACTATGATCATCAGTCACTTAAACGCCCCAAAGGTAGTAAACCAACATATGTAATATCTTATAAAAGATGTTGTGAAATTGTAGATGCCATGAAAACTCAATTTCAGACTGATGTTTTTGGAGTAGAGAAAGAACACGGAAAAGTTGAAGGTATACTTGCTTCAATATACCAGAGCGCTTTTGGTGAGGATGCGTATCCATCATTAGAGGAAAAAGCTGCAAATCTTTTGTATTTCCTTGTGAAGGATCATCCATATAATGATGGATGCAAGCGCATTGCAGCATCATTGTTTTTGGACTTTCTTAGTGGGAATGATATTTTGCTGAAGGATGGAACAAAGAGAATCAGTGATGGAGAGCTTGTTGCGATAACACTTATGATAGCAGAGTCTAAACCAGAAGAAAAAGAGATTATGATATCTCTTGTGATGAATTTTTTGACATTGTAAGTTATATTCGAACATAATCTCCGAACATAATTTTACAAAATAGATTTGCCACACAACAAACCAGTTTCGTATATATGAGCATCAAACAAAAAAACAAAGGAGATTTAAAAAATGAGAATTTTAGGAAATATACTTTGGATAATTTGTGGTGGCTTTATCAGTTGGTTTTCATGGATAATTGCAGGATGCTTCTGGTGTATAACAATTGTGGGAATTCCAGTGGGATTCCAGTGCTTTAAGCTTGCTTCTATTTCACTTAATCCTTTCGGAAAAGAAGTAGAGTCCGATGGCGGATGCGTTTCCTTTGTCCTGAATGTGATCTGGTTCTTTGTAAGTGGCATTGAGCTTGCACTAATCAACTTTATACTTGGATGTCTTTTTTGCATCACTATCGTAGGAATTCCTTTTGGAAAACAGTTCTTTAAGATAGCAAAAGTATCACTCATGCCTTTTGGAACAACTGTAAGAAGAGTTCATTTTGCATAAGAAGAGTACTGGAAATTAACTATCACAAATAATATGAGCAAGTTTCACTAAGCTGGATCAGATTATATGACATCTGGTCCAGTTCTTTTTCATTAAATGACAAAAGATGATATAGTGTCATATATGCATTACAAAGATTTGTCTATATGAAAGGATATTTGAATAGTTCTATATGTTACGTGTTTTTAGATGTTCAGTTAGAACCGGTGATCTCTTTCTCAAGATTGCCTTTATATTTAGTATTCTCTTATTTCCAGGAGCGTTTAAGGAGCTTGTCAGGATTGGAGGCTTTATTTCAGAGGCGGGATTTGCACTTTATTTAGCTGGTTTTATAGGACTGTTTTATTTTGGCGTCCAGAATTGCCAGTATGTGCCGCACTGGGCGTATAGATTTGGACTTATTAGATCCATTAGGCTTCTCAAGGATGAGATGTTTGAATACTACGTCACCAAGGATGGCACAGTATGCGAAGATCTTCTGGTGGGGACCAGGTGGTTCTGCATTAGTTACAAGAATTTCCCAACCAAGCTGGTGGCAGAGGTTAAAAAGCATAATAATGACCTCCAGTTTACTATGATTGATGGCGGCAGAGCTGTGGTGAAAAACATCACAGATAAGAATACCTTCGTTGGGCTGCGCGAAATGTTTGGTAGCGACTTTAAAACAATTGGCGTCGATGATTCTTTTTACAGGTGGGACGATTGGAAGTACAAAGAAGCATTTGCCAAAGTTACAGCTGAAAAGAAATCATCCATTGCCAAGGCTGACTGGAATGACTTAAGGCTTTCTTTTGACAAGGAGATTCGTGCCAGAGAGAACAATTCTTATTACGAAAATTCTCATAGGAACGCTAAGGCCAGAACCACCTTTGAAAAATGCGTTGGCAAGCCGGGTAAGGGTTCTAAGGCCAAGCTAAGTAAAACCAAATCTCTCTTTTATAATGAAATCCTTTTGGATTGCGAGATCGATATTCTGAAGAGAGCTATAGATTTAAATAAGCCCCTTGGGTGGGATCTTGCTGATTTCATGCAGTATAGGGAAGACAATGAGAATGCTACTTATAACTCAGTAAGACTTATTGCCAAGTATGAATTTCCTGAGTCAAAAGTTGGAATGGACTTTCTGTTTGACTGTATGAAAGATATTTCTAAACCTGATTATCAAAGAGCTCTTGCTGTACTTAAGAAATTTCCGTCTCCCATAGTCAGAGAGCGCATAGATTTAGACATGGAAAAAGCGCAACAGCAAGCTGATGCGCTTTGGATTGCAGGACTTATGGGCCTTGCCAGAGAATTTAACTATAATGTTATTTCTTAAGGTAAATCGCGTAGTACATGGCACCGACACAAACTGAGCCGCCAATGATGTTTCCAATAGTTACAGGAATCAGGTTTGTTACGAAGAAACCAAACAAGCTAAGACCATCAGCCGGAAGTCCATAAATAGCGGATGTCAGCATTCCTGCAGGAATGAAGTACATGTTGGCTACGCAGTGTTCAAAGCCGCAGATGATAAAGAGCATTACAGGAAGCCAAAGAGCAAGGACTTTTCCGGCAACCTCGTCTGCTGAAAATGAGCACCATACAGCAAGACATACAAGAACATTACACAGGATTCCTCTAAGGAGTCCGTCACTAAAAGAGATATTTGCCTTGGCAACGGCGGTGTTTATAACTGCCTCTGCCAGGGCATTATTTGCAAATGAGTAAATGTGGGAGGTTGATGCGATAAGAGCAATAAGAAATCCCCCGACCATATTTCCGAAATATACTAAAACCCAGTTTTTAAGCATTCCTGAAAGCTTAGCCTTGCCTGATAATACAGGGATTATAATAAGGCAGTTTCCAGTAAAGAGCTCAGCACCTCCAACAAGAACCATAAAAAGACCTATAGGGAACACCACACTACTGATCATGCGGGCACTTGAAGGATCTGCCGCAGTACAGCTTGCTATCTGGCTTCCAAGTCCTCCAAGAGCAATGTATGCTCCTGCCAGTATTCCTAAAAGAAATGTCTTAAGAGCATTAAGCTCAGTTTTTCCCTTTCCAACAGATTCATATTTAACTGCTATTTCAGCGGGTGATTTCATATTTAATCCTCCTTTAATCCGGGTATATAGCGACAAAGTAAGCTTTAGATATCCATAAACCTTCAAGCTTATCAGTATTTATTTAGTAGTTTGAAAATGATTATTCATACATTATATAGTACAATACCGAATATAAAAACACAATATATAGTAATGCACTGTTGGCATATTTTGCCGCAAACGAATTGATTTTATAAAAAATTTATAATCTTGGCAAGTTTTCTTCAATAAAATAGGGGATAATAGAAGGCGTAAACGTTTAAATCTGTGAAAAAACAGTGTTTTTAAGTGATAAATTATTTACAAAAACAATATTATGGAATACTCTAGGTAGAGTTGATTAGATTTTATACAATGGAAACTACATTTGAATGCAATGCAATCTTTTGGCTATAGAGGAGAGGTATGAAAAAACTTGTCGAAGTTAAGGATGTATCCAAAGTATACAATCCTGGGGAAAATGAAGTCAGGGCTCTTGATCATGTGAGCCTGATAATAGGGGAAGGCGAATTTGTCGCCATCATTGGCCAGTCCGGCTCAGGTAAATCCACGCTTATGAATATGCTGGGGTGTCTTGATACACCAACCAGTGGCAAATATTTTTTACATGGACAGGATGTTTCCCATATGACTGACGATGAGCAGTCGGATGTCAGAAACAGAGAGATAGGGTTCATATTCCAGGGCTTTAACCTGATACCATCTCTTACAGCTCTTGAAAACGTTGAGCTTCCTCTTATATACAGAGGAGTTGGTAAAAAAGAACGAGAGCTTCTTTCCATGAATGCTCTTTCCAAGGTTGGACTTGGGCAGAGAATGACTCACAAACCAAATGAGATGTCAGGTGGTCAGCAGCAACGTGTTGCCATAGCAAGAGCCATAGCTCAGGCGCCGCCGATACTTCTAGCGGATGAGCCCACAGGTAACCTGGACTCAGGGTCAAGTAAGGAAATCATCAGTATCATCAAGAGGTTATACTCTGAGGGTCGTACAGTAATCATAATTACCCATGACCCGGGAATTGCCAAACAGGCAAAGAGAATCATAACCATATCAGATGGGCGAATCGTCAGCGATATTATGAATCCGGATTATAAAGAGGAGTGAAAAAGTATGGGACAGGATAAAGATTTAGAAGTAAAAGATATAGAAAATAAGGATAATGCAGTTAAAGGAAGTGATGCTCCAAATTTGCCAAAGGAGACTGATAAAGCAAGCGATACACAGGTTTACGAAGACTACGAAACCCACGAGGTTGCCAAGAAACCAAAGAGAAAATTTAAGAAAAGATATATTGCGATAGGAGTAGCAGCTCTCCTCGTAGCCTTTTTTGTTATCAGAAGCATAAATGCTTCCAAGAATGCTGTGGTGTTTGTAAACACTCAGGAAGCAAGCCTTGGAACTATCGAGAACATTCTCTCTGTTTCAGGAACGGTTCAGAGTGCAGAGTCTAAAACCTATTTCTCTGATGTAACAGCTCCTTTAGCAGAAATTAATGTCAAGGTTGGAGATAAGGTAGCTGTTGGTGATACTCTTTATACCTATGATGAGGATGCACTTAATCTTTCACAGCAGACTGCTGAACTTGCAATCAAGCAGGCTAAGGGAAGCTACAGCTCATACTGGTCAGGTACAGCTGCAGAAGACAGAAAATATGCAGAAGGTATGACTCCTGCCCAGATCAATGCAAGACTTGATGCAATCACTCTTGAAATTGATGCAATTAACAACAAGATAACAGATAAGACCAGCAGAATGAACCAGACATTAACTGATCTTCAGAAGGTTCAGTCAGATATCAACCAGAACGGTATTGCGGATAGCATGGAGAGCTATTTCGAAAATGGCAATACAGACTATATCTACAGAAATGAGTCCGGCAATCAGACTGATGGAGCCTACAACAATCCAGCTGAAGGTGACAGACAGATGTCTTTGGCTGTTTCTCAGTCTATGCTGGATGTTCAGTATGCTCTTTCCAATGACCCAGAGATTCAGGGCTGGAAGAGACAGATCACAACTCTTCAGGAAGAACAGTCACACCTTCAGTCAGCCAAGGCAGCTCAGGTTAATCCGGGAACAGCAACCTCTGCTAAGGCTCAGCTTGATTCAACAACCCTTACTCAGGAGGATACAATTTCCAAGATTGAGGAGGCAAAAGAGGGAGTTAAGGCTGAGTTTAACGGAGTTGTAACAGCGGTTTCAGTTGTTGAAGGCGCTACAGTAGCAGCCGGAGCCCAGACAGTTACACTTGCTAACCTTGATGATGTGGAAGTTTCTATTCAGATTTCAAAAAGTGACCTTCCTAAGATTGCCATAGGGCAGCAGGTTGACATTACTATTAACAACAAGGCATATACCGGAGAAATTTCCAAGATTTCCGGAACTGCCACCAAGAATAACAACGGCGTAGCAGTAGTAGATACTACAATCAAAATAACAAATCCTGATTCTGACATTATTCTCGGAGTTGAGGCAAACAATAAGATCCATGCTCAGAAGGCTGACAATACTCTTGTACTTCCTTATGAGTATGTGCAGACTGACTCAGAGGGCGACTTCGTGTATGTTGTTGAGAATGGCCTTGTAACTCGCAAAAACGTTACTATTGGTATTGCCTCAAGTACAGAGGCTCAGATTGTAGATGGTATAGCTGCCGGAGATCAGATCATTACAGGCAACTACGATACCCTTACTGAGGGTATGGCTGTAGTGGTTTCTGAAGGATGATGGAGTATTTCTATATTAAGTTGGCGGACATGAAATAAGATTGTCACGCAGATTGAGTATAATGGGCAAATTAGGGGAATATATAAAAAGCGCAATTAAACAGATAATAGGAAATGGCTATCGTACTCTTATGACAATGCTTGGAATTGTCATAGGTATTGCAGCAGTTATTGCGGTAGTATCTCTTGGAAATGGTATGAGCAGTTTTGTTCAGAGCCAGATCAACGGTATTGCCGGTAACTACGGTATGATCAGTATCGACTCAACCAAGACTTCAGAAACTCTGACTCGTGATGACATGGAACTGATTGAGAGCATGATGCCCGATATTAAGGGAGTTTCACCTAACCTTAGTGCCTACGGAAAGGTTTCTACAAGAAAGGGCACCTTCAATGCGGACATAACCGGTGGTGCGGCTGCCCTTGAATACGCACTTAGCAATGGAATCTGCAAAGGAAGCTATTTTAGCAAACAGCAGGTTGAGAGCGGTCAAAGAGTCTGCGTTATGCTGATCGATGATGCCAAGAAAATTTTTGGAACAGAGGATGCCATTGGACTTGAGGTTGAGCTTACTTTGTGGGGCAAGACTGCCACATATACAGTTGTAGGCCTTCGAGAGAGCATGAACAGAATGTATGAATTTCTGATGGAGGGCCAGGACTATTATGCCACCATAGAAGTTCCGTACACTGCACTAGGAAGTGATTTCGACTATCAGACAGAAAACTTTTATTCTCTGGTTGTCTTTGCGGATCAGGATATTCTTGCTGACAGAGTAGAAGAAGCCAAGGATATACTGACTAATGTACATGGCCTTAGAGGTACAAAAGCACTTAGTGGTTACAGCATGGCTGACTTTTCAGAGTCGCTTGATACAATTCTTGGCTATGCTACCAAGTTCCTTCTTTTGGTATCAGTCATTTCTCTTATTGTAGGCGGCATTGGAGTTATGAATATCATGCTGGTATCCGTAACAGAAAGAACAAGGGAAATAGGAATCAGAAAATCAATTGGTGCCAAGACGGGAGCAATAATGGCTCAGTTCCTTGCAGAAGCTGCAATTCTTACACTCCTTGGGGGAATTGTCGGAATTATCCTTGGAATAATAATGGCTTATATTATCTGCACCCTGATTGGTTTTGAGGTTATCATCACGCCAACATCAGTGGCAGGAGCAGCTCTTTTCTCGGTTCTGATAGGTCTTTTCTTCGGGCTGTATCCTGCAAGGAAGGCAGCCAAGATGAAACCTATAGATGCACTTAGACTGTGAGGAGTACTGAATGTACCTGGAGTATGTAAAAAGCGCAATAGCAAGCATAAGAAGCAATAAAGGCAGATCTTTTCTGACAATGCTGGGTATCATCATTGGTATTTCAGCTGTTCTTACTGTGCTTATAATTGGCGATGGTATGAAGGCCACCGTCAACGGCGAAATGGAATCAATTGGTGCAACAACCGTTTCTGTTTCACTGGATACCACCAAGACTGACAAGACCTTCGATATGGAGCAGATTAGAACCATAGAGGATAATATCGATGACATTATGGGAATTTCGCCCAGCGTAAATATGGGCGGAAGCTTTGTTAACAAGCAAAAGACCTATGACTGCTTTATAACCGGTGCTACCGAAGCTACAGTTAATGCTGCAGGAGTTGAGATTGTCCATGGCAGGTATTATTCCAAGAATGACGTTATGGAAGCAAAAAGAGTAATCACATTAAGTCAGACCGCTGCCAAAACAATTTACGGTTATGAAGAGGTTGTTGGTAACACGCTTACGCTGGATGCCTATGGAACACAGGCAGAGCTTACTGTCATCGGAGTTACCAAAGATACTTCCATGGACACAGCTTACGCTATGTTTGGTGATGAGCCGACACTTATGGGAGCAATGCCTTATACCACAGTGGCAGATATTTACCAGTTTTCAACTGACGGCATTTCCTCTTTTAACATTTATCTTGACAGTGAGAACAAAGATGCTGTTCTTGCCAGTGCCAGATCTGTTGTTGAAAATGTCATGGGTATAAGAGGAGAAGGCGCAGTTAAGGTGTCTTCCTCTATGGGCTTTGATCAGACTACAGACAGCATTCTCAATATCATCACTTCAGTAGTAGCCATAATTGCGGCCATATCTCTTTTGGTCGGCGGAATCGGTGTTATGAACATCATGACCGTTTCAGTTACAGAAAGAACTAGAGAAATCGGAATACGTAAATCCCTCGGAGCAAGAACATCTTCAATACTGACACAGTTCCTTGCAGAGGCAGCAATCCTCACCTTTACAGGAGGTGTAATAGGAATGCTCTTTGGATTTGCGGTCTCTTACCTTATATGCCAGGTAGTAGGCTTCTCTTTTACTATCAATCCTATCCTGGTTGTGATTGTAGTACTCATCTCAACAGCCATCGGACTTTTCTTTGGAATCTACCCGGCCAAAAGAGCTGCACAGCTCGATCCTATCGAAGCTTTGAGAACTGAGTAATGATGCGAAGAAGCATTTGGCAAAGCAACTTACAAAGGTAATGTCATTAAGACGCTGAACTTCATAGCCGCTTGCGGCTATGAAGTTACTTCGTAAATTTAAATTTTTAATGTTTTACATGCTTTTTATTGCATGTTTAGTGAAATGCGAATTCGATTTCTTAGTCATTTTCATATCCTTGTTTTGATGTAAATGTGCCGCCACGCCCCATTCTATGGTATAATATTGCATATATGTTTTGTTTTGGGGTGTGTCGTGAGAGAGATTGTTGATCAGCTGCTAAAGGGTAAATACTATTATGCGGAGAGAAATCTTGATTTCTCTACTTCCCGTGTTGAAATATCTCTAAGTGCAGGGGAAGTCGTAGAGGGCTCCTTTACTATCTTTGGGCCTGAAGACGGATTGCTTATAGGTGAAGTGTCATCTACTGAGATGAGAATGCAGGTCATCACAAGGGATTTTTCCGGAACACCTTATGAAGTATCTTATAGATTTAACGGTCTAGGCCTTGCCAAGGGCGATGTCCTGCAGGGCGACTTTAGAATAATATCTAATCAGGGAGAGTACTTTCTTCCTTTCGTTGTCACAGTGAGACTGGATCATATTGCGTCAAGTCTTGGTGACATCAAGAATCTATTCCATTTTGCAAATTTAGCTAAGACTGACTGGAGAGAGGCTGTTGACCTCTTTTATTCTCGTGAGTTCATTTCAATCTTCAGCGGAACCGAGGATTCCTATGAGAGCTTATACAGAGGGCTTTCTGAGATTCCCGGCAATGAGCAGAATGTGGAAGAGTTTCTGATATCTATCAACAAGAAGCAGCCAATGGCTTTTTTCCTGGATCAGAAGGAAATTGCAGTTGAGTTTACATCTTCGCTTAGGGAAATACCTGTCGTTATCACAAGAAACGGATGGGGTTATTCTGAACTGAAGGTTAGATTAGACGGAGATTTTCTGTATGTGGACAGGCAGGAAATACATGAGGATGACTTCGGAGGTTCCTCATGCCCGGTCAAAATCAAGATCCGCACAGATAAATTGCATGGTGGCAACAATTTTGGCAAGGTTATCTTTGAAAATGCTTTTACCAGCGTAGAGCTTCCTGTTACGGTGACAGTGAGCCTTGATGACAGACACCCCACAGTGGATTATCAGGAAAAGAAAAAGCTCACCGTGGAACTTGTCAAAGCCTACGAGAGCTTTAGCTGCAAAAAGATAACACCAAGGGCCTGGCTTTCTGAAACCGGGAAGATCATCACCAAGATGAACGCTCTGGATGAGAATGACCTGGAATTCAGGCTTTATACCGCTCATTATTACATTACAGCAGGAAGAGTCAATGAGGGAAAGTGGCTTCTTGACCAGATGGCAAGGGAAGTTGAGGATGCCCCAGGCGATACACTATACAGCTACTTCCTGTATCTGTCTACTCTCAGCAGTAGAGAAGATAGTTTTGTGAATGATATTTCCGAGAGAATGGAAGGGATTTTTAGAAGAAACCCCGACAACTGGCGAATAGCCTGGCTTCTTTTGTATATTTCCGAGGAGTATACTTCCTCAAGCCCCAGAAAATGGATGATGCTTGAAGAGCAGTTTTCCTATGGATCCAGAAGCCCGATTCTGTATCTTGAGGCAATGTCTCTTTTGAACGAGACACCCTCTATTCTGACAAGACTTGATGAGTTTGAACTTTATGTTCTTGAATATGGTGCCAAGAAGGGCACTATCAGCCTTAATCTTATTGACCAGATTGTATATCAGGCAGTCAGAGTGCGTAACTATAATGACAGACTTTTTAGGATCCTTAGAGCCTGCTATGAGATTAAGGGCAGCGATGATGTATTGGAAGCTTTGGTAGGTCTTTTGATAAAGGGAGGTCGAACCGATAAGGGCTCCTTTGAGTGGTATGCCAAAGGCGTTGAGAGAGAGCTGCGCATAACAAGGCTTTACGAATACTATATGATGGCCATTTATACTGATGAGGATGGGCTTCTTCCTTGCAAAATCAGCAAGATGGTTCTGATGTACTTCTCATATCAAAGTGATCTTGATTATGAAAAGAATGCGATTCTATACAGATATATCCATGAGACAAGGGAAGAGTATCCTGAGCTTTACGAATCCTACAAGCCTCAGATTGAGAAATATCTCATGGCTCAGCTTGATAAGGGCAGAATTAACAGGGATTTGGGATATCTTTACAAGAATCTTCTCACCAAGCAGATGGTAGATGCGGCCAATGCATCCAAGGTTTTAAGCGTCCTTCAGACTTCAGAGATCAAGACCGCTGACAAGAGGGTTAACTCGGTTTTGGTGGTCTATGACAAGTGTCAGAGAGGAATGAAATATCCGCTGACAGACGGAAAGGCCTATGTTCCGCTTTATGGAAGTGACTACTGCGTATTTTTGGCAGATCATGACGATAACAGGTATGCCAGCAGCATTCCTTACAGCAACGTCAAGATGATGCTTCCAGGAAAGCTTGCAAGCTACGCTATTCCATACATTCAGAAGGGCAAAGAGAACCTTGACCTGTTCCTGTCTGATCTTGGTAAAAATGCATATTCCATCACCATGGACAATGTGGGAAGATACAGAGATCTGGCGGCTTCTGAGCTTGTAAGAGAAAAATGCAGAAACGAGATCCGCAATAATCTTATAAGATTCTATTACGATAATGACTTTACAAGACAGCTTACAGAATATCTGGTGGACATTGATCCCTCCAAGCTTTCAAGGAGCGAAAGAGCTGAAATCCTGGAGCTTATTGTTATGGCAGGTCTGTATGAGAAGGCTCTTGACTGGGTTAAGACCTACGGAACCTTTGGAGTGGATCCCAAGACAATCCTTCGTCTCTGTGGCAGGATGATAGACAGGCAGCAGTATGAGGCTCAGCCTGCGGAGATAGAGATTGCGTACTTTGCCTTCTCCAACGGCAAATATGATGAGCAGCTTCTAACATATCTTGTTAAGTACTTTGAGGGAACCCTCAAGGAAGAGAGAAATATATGGAAGGCCGCTGAATCTTTTGGCCTTGATACCTATGTGCTGTGCGAGAGAATGCTGATACAGATGCTGTACACCGGCTCCTATGTTGGGGAAAAGATAGATATCTTCAAGGAGTATGTCAGAAATGGCGCCAATACTGATGTGGAAGTGGCATTCCTGACTCAGGGAGCTTATGATAGCTTTGTGATTGGCAAGGTTACGGACATATTCATATTTGAAGAAATTGCCAAGCTTTCTCTGGAGGGGATTCCTCTTCATGATGTATGTAAGCTTGCATATCTTAGATACTTTGCTACTGAGAAGAGCTCAGGGGAAGAGATAAACAGGAAGGCTGCAGCTTCCTTTATGAAGAGCCTTATGGGAAAAGATATTCATTTCCCATTCTACAAGGAGTATGAAGATCTTTTACCTGATATGATCCAGTTTGCTGATAAGACAATGCTGGAGTATAGGGCCAAGCCCGGAACTCACTGCGTAATCCATTACAGACTGGTGGGAGAAGCAGACAGTGAGTACAAGAAACGCGACATGCAGGAAATGTACGACGGGATTTTCGTAAGCAGCTTTGTTCTGTTCTTTGGAGAACAGCTTCAGTACTATATCACCGAAGAGGGCAAGGATAATGCTGAGGTGGCTACAGGAAGTGGAACTATAGCAAAGAGCGACATAGTCAAGAACATTGCAGGCAGCAGATATAGCATTATCAATGACATCATGATTGGTGAGACTCTTCAGGACTATGAGACGGTGGATAAGCTTCTTTTGGAGTATTACCACAAAAAGAACGTATGTGACAGCATTTTTACCGGCTATAGTAACACTGAAATTTATGATTGATACTGTGGATGCGAGGGTTTGTGCATCCATGAAATAATACGAGGAATGAGAAACAGGAATGCTATTTGGTAACTCAAATGAAAAACGCTTTGTGCTGGGATACGACCTTGGGGATAAGGTGTCGCAGATAAGCTTTTTAGCTTCTGATGCTGACATGCCCGAGACACTTTCAGTGCTGGCGGGAGCAGAACTTTATAATATTCCGACGGTTCTATGTAAGAGGAAGGACGTCAACCAGTGGTACTACGGAAAAGAAGCCGTACGCCATCTGGAGGATGGGGATTCTATCGCTGTAGACAACCTTGTTCAGGCAGCAAGAGATGGAAAGCCCGTGATGGTAGGGGATTCTGAGTATGACCCGATAGCTCTTTTGACATTGTTTGTAAAAAGAAGTCTATCCCTTCTGTCAATGGAGCTTAAGCTTGATATGGTAGAAGCTATCATGTTTACTACCAAATCTCTGGACCACAGAATGGTGCAGGTTTTAAATGCGGTTACAAGTGCTCTTGAGCTTAAAACTCAGAATATCTTTTACCAGAGCCACGAGGAGAGCTTTTACAATTATATGCTCTACCAGCCGGAAGAACTGATGCATCATGAAATTATTGCCTGTGACTATGATCTGGAAACCTTGCATGTGTATGAGATGAACCTTAATCCCAACACTACTCCTATCGTAGCTACAATAAATGTTTCAACCCATGATGATCTGAGGCTCGGTCCGGACGGATTTCCCAAGGATGCAGCTCTTTTCCACAAGACCTGTGACAGGCTGGATGATGAGTTCCTTAATATCATGCAAAAGATATGTGGGGAAAAGATTGTGTCGACTGTGTTCCTTCTTGGCGAGGGCTATAGGGAGAAATGGCCCAAGAGATCTCTTGAGTTTTTATGCAGGACAAGACGTGTATTTCAGGGAAATAACCTCTTTAGCAAGGGCGCAACTATTGCGGCAAGAGAGAGGATAAGGCCTTCTGAAGGGGCCGGAAAATATGTGTTCCTTGGAGAGGATAAGCTTAAATCCAATATCGGAATGAAGCTGTTAAAGTGTGGAACTGAAGCCTACCATGCTATTCTGGATGCAGGAGTTAACTGGTATGAAGCCCAGGCTCAGCTTGATATCTACGCGGATCCTTCAGGGGTCCTGGATATTGAGATCACGCCTCTTACAGGAAAGAGCCCCAAGGTGGTTCAGCTCTACCTTGATGGTCTTGAGAAAAGACCCAGAGGCACCACAAGACTTCGTCTCAATCTGACAATGAATGCGGTGGACGAGGTTTATATCAGAGTCCAGGATATGGGCTTTGGAGAATTGTTCCCGGCGACAAATAAAGTTTGGGAACAGGTTATTGAGTTATAAAAGGAGTTTTTATGGCTAAGCCAATTTTGTGCGTAGGCACCTATGCGAAAAAACCATATCATATAGATAAAATTGGCCGAAATGTGTATTGCATTGAGGAGCTGTGTTACCTTATCGTACAGAATGCATTTCTTTTGGATGAGGATAGTTTTGACAAGGAGCTTTTTGACTGGATTGCTGCCGAGTGCAGCCTGGACAGGCTGGCAGATGATCTTAGGAAAATGTATTCCAAGAAGTGCTCCATTGCGTCAATGGCTGGAACTATCCTTGATTATGTTGGCTACAAT
Source organism: Butyrivibrio sp. VCB2006 (assembly GCF_000420945.1). Classification (GTDB taxonomy): domain Bacteria; phylum Bacillota; class Clostridia; order Lachnospirales; family Lachnospiraceae; genus Butyrivibrio. Next base: position 74,713 of record NZ_ATVX01000008.1, on the reverse strand, counting down.
TCCAAGAAGGAAGTGGACAAGACTGAGGAAATTCTAAGGGCAAGTGCCGGTATGGACGATTACAAAAAGCGTCTTTCAAGAGCAGATTTCCTTATGAACAACGGCAGATACAGCATGGCCTTCAAGGAATATGAATACCTGTTGAACAACACTCCTGAGGTGGACAGAAAGCTCAGAGCAAGGATAGAGCACAACGAAGGAGTTATGTATGCCAAGCTCTTTTTGTTTGAAAGGGCTGAGAAGATGTTCATGCAGGCCTTCGAACATGGCAGGGACAGAGAGTCTTATATTCAGTATCTGGCAGCTATCAGGATGCGTCTTTCCAAGAGGGACTACGTGGCCTTTATCGCAGATAATGAGGATGCCTATGAAGCTTCACTTGAACTGGAAAAACGCATGAATGAAGCAGAGGATCTGTATTCAGCCAGTGATGACAAACATACTCTCGGCACTATTTCCGTATATAAGGCGGAGAGCAAGATGCACGAGTACTATGAGCAGGTAGGTAAACAGACAGAGGCACTTAAACTTGAGTATAGAAATCTTATAAAGGATAAGATTTCAGATTCACGAAGATAAAGTCATTTTTGATGGGGGAGAAAAAATGGGGTTTCTTCAGAACATTTTTGGTAAGATCCAGGATGATGAATGGGTCAAGCAGGCAGAGTTTGAGAATTGGAACGACATTGTCTATACCAGAAAAGAAATGGATATGGACGATCCTGTCCAGAGAAGAGAGTATATTGGAAGCTGCCTTCAGCAGATGGAGGAGGCTGCCAGAGAACTTGATGCTCTTGAACTTGAATATAATGACGTAACCAGTCATTTAAGGGATATTGACGAAATCAATTCCCTGCCCCCTGAGCAGAGGCTTGAAATCAATGAGCTTGCTCAAAAGATAATTGATTCTCAGACTCAGCAGGATAAGTTTGCCAAACGTAAGAGCAAAATGTCTGATGAAGAGTTTGAACATATGGAAAGACTGGAGTCTCAGGCCAAGGAAGGTGCCAAGAAGCTTTCCGAAGCAGAGGATTACCAGAAAAAAATCCGCAACGATCTAAAGCGTCTCGATAATGAACACGAGGCGTATCTATACAGAGAAGAGGAACTGGTTAATACCATAGAAAACAGCAAAAAGCTGATAATTACCATTGCTGTGGCACTGGGCTTTGTTATTCTGTTTCTTTTGATATTACAGTTTGTTCTTGAGCTGAATGTGGCCTATGGCTACATGATTTCAGTGCTCCTGGCTGCTATCGCAGTGACACTTTTATATGTCAACAGCACCAACTCCCTTGTGGAACTTAAGTCAGTCCGCAAGTCTATTTCAAGACTTATTATGCTTCAGAACCAGGTTAAGATAAGGTACGTTAACAATACTAACCTGATTGATTATCTATGCCTTAAGTACAGGGTATCTTCGTCAAAAGAGCTTACGAGTCTATACGATAGATATCTTAAGGAAGCTAAAGAAAGAGCTGAGCTTGAAGATGCTACCAAGAACCTTGATACAATCCAAAAGGATCTTGTGTTCATGCTAAGGCACTTTAGAGTTAAAGATCCTGAGATCTGGCTCCATCAGCCGGAAGGTCTTGTTAACCACAATGAAGAGGTTGAGATCAGGCACAGTCTCAATGTTCAGAGACAGTCTCTTAGAAAACGAATGGAGTACAACAGAGATGTGGTGGCAGGCAATGCCAAGCTTGAAATAGAAGATATGGCTAAACAGTATCCTAAGTACACTCAGGAAATACTGGACATGGTAAGCAGATATGAGGAGAAGTATCCGGACTAAAATGAGAGCGTATAAGTAATAGTTATAGGTGATTATAAGATGAGGGTATTTCACAACAGTCAAAATGTGATATATTATTAGTTCAAGTTAATAAACCGCAGGCAAACAGGCAGGCGGGTTGAGGAGGAAATAAAATATGAAAAAGAGATTATTTACATCAGTAGTTCTTGCAGCTGCTCTTTCATTCGGAGTACTTACAGGCTGCGGCAGCTCATCTGCTGAGACTACACAGGCACCTGCAAGCTCAGACGCAGGAGATAAGACAATCACAGTTGGAGCTACACCTGTTCCACATGCTCAGATCCTGGATAACATCGTTAAGGAAGTTCTTGCAGAGGATGGTTGGACCCTGGAAACAGTAGTATTTTCAGACTACGTACTTCCAAACACTTCCCTGGAGCAGGGAGAACTTGATGCCAACTACTTCCAGACACTTGGTTATATGAATCAGCAGAATCAGGATGCAGGACTTCACCTTGCAGCTGTAGCAGGTATCCACATTGAGCCAATGGGAATTTACTCAGAGAAGTATACTTCACTTGCTGATCTTCCAGATGGCGCATCAATCGGTATTCCTAACGATCCTGACAACGGACTTAGAGGTGTTGACCTCCTTGTTCAGAAGGGACTCCTTGTTTCTAACGGCGGCTTCGGAACAGATGCCAACTACACAGAGGATTCACTTACAAATGACAAGGAAGCAAATCCACACGGATATGTGATCACACCACTTGAGGCTGCAAGCCTTCCACTTTCACTTCCTGATCTTGATGCAGCTACAATCAATGGTAACTATGCCCTTGAAGCTGAGCTTCCTGCTAAGCATCCTGCACTTGATATCGAGTCATTTGATGAGGAGACAACCATTAAGAGAACTAACTTCCTTGTAGTTAAGCAGGGAAATGAGTCTTCAGAGAAGACACAGGCTCTTATTAAGGCTCTCCAGTCTGACAAGGTTCAGGCTTACATCGATGAGACCTACAAGGGTGCAGTAATCACATCATTTATTGATGCAAAGTAATATAACGGAACACAAGTAAAACAATTAGCCGATTAAACATAAAATGCCATAACTAATAGCCATAAAAATCCTACCTAAGAAAGGCACGCTGCTCATTCGTAGCGTGCCTTTCCATGTTAGAGCATTTTGTGATATACTTGTGCAGGTATTTTTTGAAATGCAGATATATTATAGGTTTTGAAAGTTGGAAGAAATGATACAGATTCAGAATGTAAAAAAATCCTTCAAAAAAACTGAAGTATTGAAGGATATCTCAATTGAAATCGAAAAGGGTGAGATCTACGGAATTATCGGTCAGTCCGGAGCAGGTAAGAGTACACTTCTTAGATGCATTAACGGCCTTGAGTCCTATGATGACGGCAGCATTCTTGTAGATGGTCAGAAGGTTGATATCAAGGACAAAAAGAACCTTCGACTTCTTCAGAAGAGAATGGGCATGATATTCCAGGGATTTAATCTTTTGGAGAGACTTGATGTATATCAGAATGTGGCTCTTCCTATGAAGTTCTGGGGAATCAATCCTAATACCAAAGAGTCCAAAGAGAAGATAGAAGGCCTCCTTCGCCTTGTTGGTCTTGAGGAAAAGATGCATGCCAAGCCAAGGGAACTTTCAGGAGGTCAGAAGCAGCGTGTAGCTATCGCAAGAGCATTGGTGCTTGATCCTGATTTCCTTCTTTGCGATGAGGCAACAAGTGCCCTGGATCCTGAGATTACAAGAGGAATTTTAGCTCTTTTGCAGAAAATCAACAAAGAGATGGGAATTACAATCGTAGTTGTAACTCATCAGATGGAAGTTGTTAAGCAGATCTGCCAGAGAGTAGCTTTCCTTAGTGACGGAAAAGTGCTTGCAGTTGGTAAGCCTGAGCAGCTCTTTATCTGGCCCAAGGAGCACGAGATTAGAGATTTCCTACGTGAGGAAAGTGATAAGCTTCCTACAACCGGTGTTAATCTTAAGCTCTTTTTCTTCGGAGAGGGCAATCAGAGACCTATCGTTACTATGATGTCTCAGGAGCTTGGTACTGATTTCAATATTTGCTGGGCTAAGCTTGAGGATTTCCGTGAGGATGTTTACGGAAGCCTTGTCCTTAATATGGAGGAAAAAGATTTGGAGAGGGCCTGCGCGTTCCTTGATGCACATGATGTAACCTGGGAAGTTGTAGGTAAATAATAAGTAGTGAAGCGAAGATACATTTCAGGTTGTTATGTGTCTTTTGGAGGAAATATAAATGTCTGGAATTTTAACATCAACCGGTATGACCGAGATTATATTGAACGCCTTTAAGCAGACTCTTTATATGGTGTTCTGGTCAACTCTTTTTTCTGTAATCCTTGGATTCATACCTGCTATAATACTTACGCTTACAGCTCCTGACGGACTTAAGCCAAACAAGATCGTATACGAGATTCTTAGCTTTATTGTAAATGTATTCAGAAGCTTTCCATTTATTATCTTGCTGGTAATCCTGATTCCGTTTACAAGATTTGTGGTAGGCAAGGCTATTGGAACAACTGCTTCTATCGTACCTCTTACAATATCTGCAATTCCTTATATTGCAAGAGTGTTTGAGACAAGCCTTCGTGAGACCAATCCGGGAGTTATTGAGGCTGCCAGATCCTTTGGGGCATCTAACTTCCAGATCCTTATGAGAGTATATGTAAAAGAGTCTATCCCTAGAATGCTCAACGGCGTAGTTCTTCTTATCATTTCTCTTATTGGATATTCAGCAATGGCCGGAACTGTCGGTGGCGGCGGTGTTGGTGATATTGCGATCAGATACGGATATCAGCAGTACAAGACAGATTACCTGATTGTATGTTCAATTATCCTTATTGCTTTTGTTCAGCTTATCCAGATGCTGGGCAACTATATGTATAAAAAGATGTCTTGATAATAATGACTGTTTGCAAGCTTTTTTCGATGATGAGAATGGCTTGCAGATAGTCATTTTTTTGTCCTATTTATGTGCAATATTTGCATTGTAATATGATAGGTCAAATGATATTATTCATGTTGTTGTGACACGGAAATTCATGTTAATGGGAGAGAGCGTATGAGCGATAACAGAACCGAGAGTTACAAGCGCCTGGGGGAAGAGTGCGGCGTCTTTGGAATGTATGATTTTGATGGGGGAGATGTGGCTGAGTCCATTTACTATGGACTTGTTTCACTTCAGCACAGAGGTCAGGAGAGCTGCGGTATTGCAGTTAGCGAGACAAACGGTCCTAAGGGTAAGGTTGTCAGCTACAAAGACATGGGCCTTGTTAATGAGGCATTTACGCCGGAACACCTGGATAAGCTTAAGGGTGATATCGGTGTCGGACACGTGCGCTATTCTACAGCGGGCAGCAGTACAAGAGAGAATGCTCAGCCCCTGGTTCTTAATTATGTAAAGGGTACTTTGGGCCTTGCCCACAACGGTAACCTTGTCAATGCACCAGAGCTTCGTAACGAGCTTGCTTATACCGGTGCGATCTTTCAGACTACAATCGACTCAGAAGTAATAGCATATCTTATCGCAAGAGAGAGACTTGTGACCAACTCGGTAGAAGAGGCTGTTGGTAGGGCTATGACCAAGATCAAGGGCGCTTACAGCCTTGTTATCATGTCTCCCAGAAAGCTTATCGGAGCAAGAGACCCATATGGTTTCAAGCCCCTTGTAATAGGAAGACGTGAGAACTGCTACGTTCTTGCATCAGAGACCTGTGCTCTTGATACAATCGGAGCTACCTTTATAAGGGATGTTGAACCCGGTGAGATTGTAACTATTTCTCCTGAATACGGAATCAGCAGCGATAAATCCATGTGCCTTCCCAAGAATCAGCATGCACGCTGCATTTTTGAATATATTTATTTCTCAAGACCTGATAGTACCATTGATGGTGTAAGCGTCTATGATGCCAGAATTGCTGCAGGAAGATTCCTTGCCAAGGATTCACCTGTGGAAGCTGACATGGTAGTTGGCGTTCCAGAGTCAGGTAATGTGGCGGCTCTTGGCTATGCCCTTGAATCAGGAATCCCTTACGGACAGGCTTTTGTCAAGAATTCCTACATTGGCAGAACCTTCATTAAGCCCAAGCAGAAGAACAGAGAATCCAGCGTTCAGGTTAAGCTTAACGCCTTAAAGAGCGCTGTTAACGGTAAAAGAATCATCATGATCGATGACTCTATTGTAAGAGGAACTACTTCAGACCGCATTGTGCGAATGCTTCGCGATGCCGGGGCCAAAGAGGTTCACATGAGAGTAAGTTCACCTCCATTTTTGTGGCCATGCTACTTTGGAACCGACGTTCCTGCAAGGGATCAGCTTATTGCCTACAACAGGAATGTAGATGATATCTGTAAGATAATAGGCGCAGATTCACTTGCTTACCTTGGAATAGAGAGACTTGAAGAGATGGTAGGCGGAAACCTTGGCATCTGCAAGGGATGCTTTACAGGTAAGTATCCTGTAGAGCCGCCAAGTGGGGATATTAGAGGTGAGTTTGAGCGATAACAACATTCCTAAGACGAAGATTGTTAATATATTAGGAAAAGACATCCGCGTTAAAAACTACATATGCTCAAGAGATGGTGGAGAATATCGGGAAAAGACCGGTCCGCTGCAGTTACAGCTGTCCATAATCCCTACAGAAATCTGCGGTTGCAATTGTTCTTTCTGCGCGGCGAAGGATTCCATGCATGGAAATACCCTGGATACAGGGAAGCTTGAAGATGTCCTTAGAAAGCTCAAAGAGGCAGATATTGTCAGGGGCATATCCATTACAGGCGGAGAACCCTTTACTGACATAGTGCTTCTTGATGAGATAGTCACCATGTGTTTCGAGCTCTTCGGAGATATGTTGGAGATGTCCATTAATACTAATGGAAGCGGATTGTCTCAGATGCACAAGATTAAGCGCCTTAAGGATATTGATACTATTCATATTAGTAGACATCATTATGATGATGCGGTTAATGCAGCTCTTTTTGCAGGGAAAGTTCCTACCAATTCTGAGTTAAAAGAAATAGTGAATAGCGTAAGCTTCAAGGATATCTTCGTCTTCAACTGCATCCTTATGAAGGACTTTATCGGTACGCGAGATGAATTCCACAAATTTATGGATTTCAATATAGAGATGGGAGTTCCCAAAACTGGCTTTATTACAGCCATGGAGGTGAATGACTTCACCAGGTCCCAGAGGGTGTCCTACGAGGATATCATTTCTAGAGATGATCAAAGGCTCCTTTTTACAAGATGCTATAGAGACTATGATATCTGCAGGTGCCAGGACGGTGTGTATACATCGCCAAATGGTGGAATTGCGGAGTTCTACGGTAGACAGACGCTTTTTGGAACTTATGATTATGTGAAGGGCTTTGTGTACGGTGCGGATAATCATTTGAGGACTGGATATACCGGGGACGTAATTATCTGAGAAACATATACCAGTATTTATAATAGGTTAGATTTATGAATGAAGACGAATTAATAGTGTTCCTGGATGAACTGATACAAAATAATAACACTGAGGGCGCGCAGCTTGCTATGGAGCAGCTTTGCCAGATACTGGACAGAAGCGGAATACAAAAGCCTTTGGTTGATAAGGTTAGGACTTTTATCAAATATGGTCCTGAAATGGGACAGCTCCATGACAGCCTCAAAAACGCCGGCTATGGCAGGAGTCTTACCATTGATGACATGAACGATGCCATCCAGCGCGGAAAGCGCAGAGAATATGCCGAAGAACAGGCGAGAAATCAGGGAAGGTGCTGATATGTTTAGTGGTGAACGAAGTGGCTTCCTTGTTTTGGACGATACGATTCTTTTGTACAAGGGACATGAATCAGAAATTGTGGTTCCGGGCCAGATAGATGGAAATAAGATCAGGACTATAGGCGCGGGGGCAATCAACAACAGGTCTAATATCAGCAAGATAGAGGTGTCAGAGGGAATTGAGACCATTGGGAAAAAAGGCTTGGGAGACATGTATGGCCTTCGAAAACTGGTACTTCCTCAGTCACTCAAGGAGATAGATTCCAGCTCCTTTGAAGGGGACGTTTTCCTTGATACCTTCAGGTTCAGGCTCAGGCTCGATGCGAACAGATACAATTCAATTCTTGCTGCCAGCTATGCTGACAATAACGGAAACAGAATAATTGACGGTATCCCAAGTGATATTTCTTCGCTGTCAGCTTTCAATGTGGGTCTTTATAAAAAGAACTTTGGACTGATTAAGCCCATCGCCAAGATTAACAGAGATGTAAGGCGAATATTTATTATGCCTGAATCCAAGGCTTTTTCTTACAATCTCATTGGCGGAGAGTCCGGAATTACCGAGGCCGATGATCTGATAGATAAAATAAGGGGAACCTTGGAGGGCTCCTACTTTAATCCTGTGGACAGTGAGGCTGAAAAGGTCAGTGATAATGCTCAGAGAAAGGGAGAGGACCTCAAGACAGGACTTGTTCTGGTTCCATATTTTGATGAGCGCAATGTGGATAGTAGTGATGGCTTTTATGAGCTTATGATAGAGCTTAAAGTCTGCAAGGCATACTGGATTTCAGTTCAGAGAGTCGTGGATAACGGAGTTTCTTATTTTACAAAGAGCTACTGTTACTACACCTCCAATCCAAGCTGCCCATATATAAGTCTTCCTACGGATAACTTTTATGATGAAAGGGGAGAACTTGTCAGCGGGTCACTTTTAGCTGCAAGGCTCCGTAGAAAAAGCAGATTCCTTAATATGATTTAAATATTTGTTTTGTTGGATTGGGAGTTAAGTTTTTAAATGGATTTATTTTGGTTTGGAATGTTTTTATATGGTGTTTTCGCCGTGATTGTTATTATTGCTCTTCGCAATGGTGATTCGGTCATCGGCGTTATTAAGCATGCCTATATAAAACTCATTGACAGAAGACCGGGGGAAATAGAAAAGCTTAATACCATATCCTTCAAGGCACTTCCTCCGGCTAACAAGAACAAGGCTCCGGCTCCGGTGAACTTACAGAGAAGGCCAACATCTTTTAACAGAACACATTCAAATACCGATGAGCCTATTTCCGTACCTGAGCCTCCGAAACCGATGATTACTTCTGATATTCAGAAGCAGATGATCGCTGACAATATTTTTGCCTTTAAAATGCAGCTTCTTAGGAAGTTCCCATTCTATGGCGATATTGTCATGAAACTTGAAATAGTAGAGGATGAGACAGTTCCTACAGCCTGCACCAACGGAAGGTATATTAGGTATAATCCAAACTTTTTTGCCTCTATGCCTAAGGCGCAGTACTGCTATGTTCTGATGCATGAGGTGATGCATGCGCTGCTATGCCATCCTACAAGAGTCGGAGACAGAAATCCAAGACTCTGGAATGTGGCCGGGGACTTTGTTGTTAACCATATGCTCAACACGCTGACACGAAGCTTCAAGCAAGGAGGAGTGGAAATTGAGCAGCCCTCCAGTGCACTGGTGCTTCCGTCATATGTCATGAACAGGCACAGCGTAGAGACCCTGTACAATGAGCTCCTTGAACAGAACAAGGACAATAAGAATGGCATTGCCAGGTATACATATAAGACTTACGGAACCAACACCAAGACCATGATCATGAAGCTTCCGGAAGATATGGTCATCACTGCAGGTCTTTCCGAAGCTGATAAAAAAGAAATTGAAGCAGCGATTAAGAATCTTTTAATGGAGTCAGGAGGTAAGCACGCCGGCACAGGAACCGGCGATGTCTGGATTCCTGAGGAACTACTGGTACGAAAAGACAGTAAGAAAATTCCCTGGAAGGTACTGCTTCAGGACTATCTGGAGGATGGCGAATACGGAGAGTATTCCTATTTTACCCCTGAGAGAAAGTATATTCATATGGACCTTATCCTTCCGGGCCCAGGAGAGCGAAATAGCGAACTGGGGGAAATCTGGGCCTTTATTGATGACTCAGGCTCTATCACCCCTGATCAGATGGGAGAGTTCCTGACTCAGCTATACAGAATCCTCAAGGAGTTTTCCGGAACTATGCATGTGGCCTTTTGGAACACTCAGGTTGATGCAGTTTACAGAAATATACAAAGCTACAAAGAGATAGATAACATCAAACCTAAGGGCTCGGGCGGAACAGACGTTAACTGCGTCTTTGAGTTTATGAAAAAAGAAAACATCAAACCGGAGATAATGCTGATTCTGACAGATGGTTATTACGGCAATCCCAAGGAAGAATATATTAAAAAGAGCCTTCGAAGAAATACCATTGTGGTCCTGACCGAGAATGGTGAGCAAAATATGGAAGATTGCAAGAAGATAGGCAAAGTGGCGTTCCTTGGGTGCGACAAAAAACAGAAATAAAAAAGATTGAAGGATAAAGATTATGACACTTAAAGATTTTCAGGCCTGCGTTGAGTTTAACATAGAGCATGGCATCAAGCATTCAATACTGGGACTTGGTGCTCCCGGTGTTGGTAAGAGCCAGATCATCAGACAGATCGGTAAAAAATATGGCTACAAGGTTATAGATATAAGACTTGCCCAGATGTCTGAGGTGGAGATCGGAGGTCTTATCTATCCTAACGAGGACAGAACCAAGACAAAGTGGCTCTCCCCGGAAATCCTTCCCGATGAGGAAAGAGATGGTAAGTATACGATACTTCTTTTGGATGAGATCACATCATGTCCTAAGCGCGTACAGGTAGCTGCATATCAGCTGATTCTTGATAGGAGGGTTGGACAATACACACTTCCTGACGGATGCGTAGTTGTAGCTCTTGGTAACAGAGAAGATGATGACGGCGTTTACATCAGACTTGCAGGACCTCTTGCAGACAGATTTGAGATTCACTACATTGATGTTGACTTCAACAGCTGGAAATACGATTTTGCCATTCCATTTGGAATTCATAATTATATAGTAGATTATCTTTCATTTAAGCCCGCAGCACTTCATAACCAAAGCGAGTCTTCAGATGAAATGGTATTTGCAACACCTCGTTCCTGGGAGAGAGTAAGCGATATCCTCAAGATTGATGATAATCTTAACAATCCTGTTGTTTGCCATAAGATCATCGGTAACGTAGGCGAGAGCGAAGGAACTCAGTTCATCAGATACGTCAAGAACCATTCCGGTCTTGTTTCTGTAGAAGAGTTTCTTGCGGGAAAAGACATAGATGAAAAGCCGGAAATGGTTTCTACCCTGGTCAATTCTCTGATGGATAAGGTGAATTTTGTTAGAAATAAGCAGTCCTTTGAGGAACTTGATGCAGGACAGAAAGAGATTTTGTCTAAGATAATTGGATCTCTTTTCCGCTTTAAGTCAGCTGAATACACTATAATGGGAATCAAGCAGCTCATGGAACTGAACAGGCCGGTCATAAAGAGCGCCTTTACCCAGTGTGATGATGCGAAAATTGATGAATTTCTTGAGAGACATGAAAGAGCCCTTGGTTTATAATAGATAAAGATTTTATATTTAGGAGGAGTTTTATGAGTACAGATCGTTACAGTAGCCCATTGTCAGAGCGTTATGCCAGCAAGGAGATGCAGTATATCTTTTCCCAGGATATGAAGTTCAGAACCTGGAGAAGACTGTGGATTGCCCTGGCAGAGATTGAGCATGAGCTTGGTCTTAATATCACTCAGGAGCAGATTGATGAGTTAAAGGCCCACAAGGATGACATCAACTATGAAGTTGCCATCGCTAGGGAAAAAGAGGTTCGTCATGATGTAATGAGCCATGTATACGCATACGGTCAGCAGTGTCCTAAGGCTAAGGGAATTATCCATCTTGGCGCTACAAGCTGCTATGTTGGCGATAATACAGATATTATTGTAATGACTGAGGCTCTTAAACTTGTTCGTAAAAAGCTCGTTAATGTTATTGCAGAGCTTTCTAAATTTGCAGATAAATATAAGGCTCAGGCTACCCTTGGATTCACACATTTCCAGCCTGCACAGCCTACAACAGTTGGCAAAAGAGCTTGCCTGTGGCTTCAGGATTTCACAATCGATCTTGAGGACCTTGACTACGTTCTTGATAATATGAAGCTTCTTGGCTCAAAGGGAACAACAGGAACACAGGCTTCTTTCCTGGAACTCTTTGACGGAGACCTTAGTAAGGTTGATAAGCTTGATCCAATGCTTGCTGAGAAGATGGGCTTTAAGGGCTGCATGGCAGTTTCAGGCCAGACCTACAGCCGTAAGATTGATATGAAGGTTATTAATGTTCTTGCAGGTATCTGCTCATCAGCTACCAAGATGGCACAGGACATCAGACTTCTTCAGCACCTTAAAGAGGTTGAGGAGCCATTTGAAAAGAGCCAGATTGGTTCATCAGCTATGGCTTACAAGAGAAATCCTATGAGAAGTGAGAGAATCTGCTCACTTTCCAGATATGTGATCGTTGATACACTTAACCCTGCTATTACAGAGGTTTCACAGTGGTTTGAGAGAACCCTTGATGATTCAGCTAATAAGAGACTTTCTATTCCGGAAGGATTCCTTGCTACAGACGGTGTCCTTGATCTGTGCCTCAATGTTGTAGACGGCCTTGTAGTATATCCTAAGGTTATCGAGAAACGCCTTATGTCTGAGCTTCCATTCATGGCAACAGAGAATATCATGATGGATGCTGTTAAGGCAGGCGGAGACAGACAGGAGCTTCACGAGAGAATCCGTGAGCTTTCCATGGAAGCCGGCAAGAATGTTAAGGTAGAGGGTAAGGATAACAACCTTCTTGAGCTCATTGCAGCAGACCCAGCATTCCATCTTTCTTTGGATGACCTTAAGGCTGCCATGGATCCTAACAAGTATGTGGGCTGCAGTGTTCATCAGGTTGAGAAGTTCCTCTCAGAAGTAGTGCAGCCAATTCTTGATGCTAATAAGGATGACCTTGGGGTTAAGGCTGAGATAAATGTGTAAGATAAAGGGATTCAAAGTCATGTAATGCTGTGCTTGCACAATGCATTACATGACCTTGAAGACCGAACGAACATGAGGAAAAAAGATACGCGAAGATTGAGCGGATCGATTTCCGAATGGTCGTAGGATTGCGAGAACAAAGTGAAGCAATCCGTATATCTTACACATATATAGGAGATAGTATATGAAAATAAAAGATATTTTAAGAGATAAAGAGGTAACTCTTTCATTTGAGGTATTTCCACCCAAGACAGATGCCGGCTATGAGGCAGTGGAGAAGGCAGCAGCTGAGATTGCAGCTCTTAAACCTGACTTCATGAGCGTAACCTACGGAGCAGGCGGCGGAACCAGTAAGAATACTGTTAACATCGCTGCTGACCTGCAGAATAAATACAATACTCCTGTCCTTGCTCATCTTACCTGCGTATCCTCAACCAAGGATTATGTAAAAGAGATGATCAAAGCCTACAAGGATAACGGTATAGAAAACATCATGGCTCTTCGCGGAGACATTCCCAAGGAAGGCCGTGTTTGCTATGACTATGACCATGCAACAGAGCTTATCTATGACATTAAGTCATTAGACCCAAGTATTTGCATTGGTGGAGCATGCTATCCTGAGGGACACGTTGAGTGTGCAAGACAGTCAGAGGATATTGAGCACCTTAAGGGCAAGGTCAATGCAGGCTGTGACTTCCTTACAACACAGATGTTTTTTGACAACTCAACTCTGTATCAGTTCCTGTATCGCATAAGAGAAAAGGGCATCGAGGTTCCTGTTCTTCCCGGAATCATGCCTATTACCAATGCCAAGCAGGTGGCAAGAAGCGTAGCTTTGTCCGGATCAACAATTCCTCAGAAGATGAAGGTTATGGTGGACAGATTCGCAGATGACCCTGAGAAGATGAAGGAAGCCGGAATCATCTACGCCAGCGACCAGATCATCGATCTGATTTCAAACGGTGTAAACCACATCCATGTTTATTCTATGAATAAGCCTGATATTGCAGCAGGAATCATGAGAAACCTGGCTACGATCATAAGATAATAATTTGAATTGAAATCTGTTACTCTTTTTTAACCAAATCAGAAAAGGGGTAGCAGATTTGCATTATATGAATAAAAGTTCTGTATTGTAACAATATGAAGACTATAATTGTTATTAGTATAAAGAATAGAAAAAAGTAGGGGATGCAAAATGAACGATCAGTTAAATAATCAAATGCAGGGGCAGCCTATTCCAAATGCTCAAATTCAGATTTCAGAGGAAGAATACCAGTATGCGCAGGAAGTAATCAAAAAGCTTTCCGATTACTATGATGCCAAGGTGGTTGGTCAGCAGCAGCTCAAGTTCTCACTTATCGGAGCTATTATTGCTGACGGACATATCCTTATTGAGTCGGTTCCGGGACTTGCCAAGACTACAGCTGCCAAGGCTATTTCAGATGCTGTTGACGGTAAGTTTGCCCGTATTCAGTGCACACCGGATCTGCTTCCTGGAGATATTATCGGTACCCAGATTTATAATCAGGCAAATGGCAAGTTTGAGACAATCCTTGGTCCTGTATTTGCAAACTTTGTGCTGCTGGATGAGGTTAACCGTTCAAGTGCCAAGACCCAGTCAGCCATGCTGGAAGCCATGCAGGAGAAGCAGGTTACTATCGGCGGAACAACCTATAGAATGCCAGAGGATATCTTTACTGTCATCGCTACTCAGAACCCTATAGAGCAGGAGGGAACATATCCTCTTTCCGAGGCTCAGACAGACAGATTCCTGATAAAAGAGGTAATTACATACCCACTCGCTTCAGAAGAAGTTGAGATCCTTAACAGAATGGAGAGCGGTGCAATAAATGCCACAACTCCACCTGTCCTTACCATCAAAGATGTTGATAAGGTTCAGGATATCTGCGAGAAGGTGTACGTTGACGAATCAATCAAGTGGTACATCTCAAGCATAGTAGTAGCATCCAGAAGAGCTAACCAGATCCAGGGATGTGAAGTTGGTAAATATGTGAGAATCGGTTGTAGCCCTCGTGCTTCAATTGCATTCCTCAAGATGGCCAAGGCTGTAGCTCTTATTCAGGGCAGAACCTATGTTATTCCTGACGATGTTAAGGCAGTTAGCCATCAGGTTCTTCGACACAGAATAGGCCTTAACTATTCAGCAGTTGCGGATAATGTCTCTATTGAACAGGTTATCGATGGTATTGTGGGTTCAGTTAAGACTCCTTGAGGAGGAAATCGAATACTATGCAGTTAGATTACGAGTATTTATCAAGGATAAGGCGAGCCGTATCTCTTTATACAAACCGCAAAACCTCAAATATTCTTGATGGAGACTTCCATTCAATTCATCGTGGCCGCAGCATGGAGTTTGATGATCTTAAGCTCTATTCCTTTGGTGATGATGTTCACGATATAGACTGGAAATCCTCCTCCAGAATGGGTGATATTCTCGTCCGCAGATACATGACAGACAGGCGTCACAATGTAATGTTTGTCTGCGACTGTGGTACCAAGATGCTTGGAGATTCCAAGGGCGGAGATGCCAAGAGAGAACTGGCCCTTATGACTTTTGGAACAATTGCATATATTACAGGCAGAAACGGTGCGGACTACGCCCTGGCTTATCCTGATGGAAATAAGTCAAGGATCAGTCTTTTCAGGTCAGGCCCTGAGCATATGGAAAAGCTTATATATGATCTGGAACAAAAGATTACTCTGGAGCATCAGACAACAGTTTATGACGTGTTAAATGAAATCATGAGCACAGTCAATAAGAGAATGATCATCTTTCTTATTACTGACATGGACGGCCTTAACAGACTTGACGGAAACATGCTCCGCGGTATTACCGCTGATCACGACCTTATGATCATCAATATAGAAGATTCCATGCTGACAAGCGATATAGCCTACGATACAGATATGTCCCTCTATGAGAGATTTTTCTTTTCCCATAACAAGAAGCTCCATGAGGAAGAAATCAGAATCCGCAAAGAGATTCTTGAAAAGGCGTCGGAGCTATGCAAGCAGAACAAGGTGGGACTTACCTGCATCAGCACGGAAGGCCAGATAATTGATGCAACTATAGATTTACTTGAAAGGTACAGACATGGTTACTACGGTTTCATTACAAGCGCCCTTTGAGTTTTATTTGTGGGTGGTTTTAATTGCAATTGCTATGCTGGCTGGGGCTATTGTTACTGCTCTTTATGTGGCCAAAAAGCTCTTTAAGATCGAGGGCTTCTTTAAAAAGAAAAATCCGGCACTTCACATTCCGCCGGCTAAAAAGCTTTTTGAGATCAAAAATGATTACACTGCTCAGATGGAGCGCCTGGCAGCCACTTATGCCAATAGTCAGATTGACAAAAGAGCTGCTTATCAGAAGCTAAGCCTTCTGATCAGAGGATTTGTTCATGACGCAACAGGGCTTAATGTTGAGAACTTTACTAAGAGCGAGATCAAGGCCTTTGGTATAAGACAGCTGGACAGACTTATGGAGGAGTACTATGTTCCTGAGTTTGCCGAGGATGAGAGAGCAAGAGACAAGGACTTTATGAGCTCATGTAATAAAGCTTTAGGGGTGGTTAGAGCATGGAGCTGATGAATAAATGGGCGATTTTCGTTGGGATTGTAGGAGCTGTCTTCGTGATAGCTGTTTCGTTATTCTTTAAGCTTGGTGGCAAAGAAAAGTACGTTTCTGGCACCAAGGTTTCGAACACATCCCTTCTGAAATCAACAAAACTATATAAGAGCCTCAATATAAGGTTCAATATACTGCGAGGCATCCTGGCCATAGGCATGATCGGTAGCCTTCTGGCTTCATTGGTGCTGGTAGCAAGACCATACAAGAACCAGGATGTTTATACTGGGGTCAAGAAAAGAGATATCATCATCTGCATGGACGTTTCATACTCACTGTACGATCTTAATGCAGAACTTACGGATTACCTCAAGGGCGTTGTAAAGGGCCTTGCAGGGGACAGGATTGGAATCAATATCTTTAACACATCAACTGTTACCTACGTGCCTCTTACAGATGACTATGACTACGTGGCCCAGAAGCTTGATGATCTGTATGATTACTTCGTTATGCAAAAAGAGCTGTATACACAGATTTACGATGTGTATGGCTATGAATATTACTTATATCCTGACAATGTGCAGAAGTGGCATGATGAACTCAGGGAAAAACTTGAGTACTATGATGCGGGAACGCTGCTTAATAACAATAACCGAGGATCTTCGCTGATAGGAGAAGGTCTTGGAACAGCGCTTTACTCTTTTCCTTATATAGAAGATGCAGAGCGCACCAGAGTCATTATCATGAGCACGGACAACGAGCTCAATGCCTTCGCAGGTCAGATCATGAATCTGGATGAGGCGTCTACCTACTGCAAGAACAAGAATGTTACATTGTTTGCTATTTTCCCTGCCAGGGAAGTTTTCTATGATCCGGAGCACTACGACTACGATACCTGCATGAACCAACTGGAGAAAGCAGCTAATAAAACAGGAGGGCTTTTGTATGTGAGAACTGATGACCTTCCGGTTTCTGCAATTGTTCAGGATATTCAGAGGCAGGAGGTTATGCTGGTCAACATGGTAATGACCAGAGAAACTCAGGATATGCCGCAGACTCCCTTTATAGCATTATTTATTTGCCTCGCATTTACCTGTGCGGCAGGATTGGTGTTACAGAAATGAAGATGAGACCTATTTTACCACCTGGCCTGATGCTGCTGGTTTTTGCCATCTTTATGGTGCTGACAGTATTTATCATAGCCAGGAATAAGACTAGTTTAATAGAAAAAGCAGGCTCCATAGGTAGAATGGCAGTTATTTATCTGCTGGTTCTCATAATAGGCCTTAGACCTGTGACCATCAGAACGGACTACGAGTTTGCCACCAAGAACCTTGATGTTCTATTTGTAATCGACGGAACCCTCAGTATGTGGGCCCTGGATTACAACGGACGTGAGGAGAGAATGGAGGGTGTTAAGCAGGACGTAAACTTCATCCTGTCAGAGCTTGCAGGCAGTAACTTTGGACTTGTGACCTTTGATGACACCGCCCACGTTCTGTCTCCTTTTACTCAGGACCTTAAGTACATCTCAGATATGGTGGATGTAATGGCAACTCCGGAGACCTACTATTCTTCCGGATCTAACCTTGCAACCCCATACAAGGACATGGAGGCGCTACTTCTATCCTCCAATAAAAAAGAGAACCGGAAGACCATAGTTTTTTTCCTAAGCGATGGAGAAGTAACTAACGACAGTCTGGAGGGCTCCTATGAGGAGTTTGCCCAGTACATCGATGCAGGCGCGGTTCTTGGCTACGGCTCTGAAGCCGGCGGCAAGATGAAGGAATATCATAGCTATGTCTACGACTATGATACTCACGATGACGCCATCTCCAGGATCGATGAGGAGAATTTGAAGCGAATTGCTAATGAAATGGGCGTTCAGTACATGAACATGAATGGGGGCAACACAGCCCTTACAGGCCTCATCGAGATGATAAAAGAGCAGAGCGCCACCGTGGTTGAGCAGGCAGACGGCGCAGAAAGGTATGTGGATACCTACTATTACTATGCGGCTGTTCTGGCAGCTATGCTGATCCTCGAGACTGCGGTGTTTATCAGGAAGGGAAGGCTGTGAACTTAATCAGGATCATATCTATCAGGTAAATATGATATGAAGGAATTACAAGATATGTTATCTGAGATAGAATTGAAAGGACATAAGTATGGACTTCAAGAAAATTCCAATTAAGATATATGGATTAATAGTGCTGGCAGTTGTTCTTGCAGTACTTGCAGGGATTTTGACCACGCGAATACTGGTTAATCACTCCTTTGTTAAGGCTTATAACAAGGGAGATTATCAGACCCAGAAAGAGGAATCTCTTTTGGTGGGTAATGTGCCTGAAGGATATCTTCCTTATTATAATCTCGGAAATGTTGCCTTCGAAAGAAAGGATTATAACAGTGCAATCGGATACTACAATAAGGCCCTTGAGCGCTATCCTGTAGGGAAAAAAGAGTGCGACATTCGAATCAACCTTGCTCTTGCCATGTGCTACAGCATCGATTTTGATGCTCTCACAACCCAGGAGGCCCTTGATACAGCGCAGCTTATTCTCATCAAGGCCAGGGACATTCTTCTTGAGAACAACTGGGCTACAGATAACGGTGTGGGTCACAGAGATGATGATGCCCAGCAGCTCAAAGAGGACATTGACCGTATGCTGGAACAGCTCCAAAACAAGAATGGCGACCAATCCCAGGATGATGACGAAAACGCCCAGCAAAAGGACGATAATAAAGGCCAGAATTCTGACGGCTCTGACCAGTCCAAGAATAACTCCGAAAAGGAAAAACGCCAGAAAGATAAACTGGACAAGAATAAAAAGAATGCCATGGAAGAGCGCCAAAAAGATCAGGACTTCCTTGATAAATACGGCAATTATGGCAACGATGAAAACGGCAACGAAGTAGGCGGCGGTGGAAGCTATAAGCCATGGTGAATATGAACTTCCGGGTGGTTACTACATGTAATTACTCGGAAGTTTTTTTATTTGAACTTTTAGGCATGTGCTATGGAAAATAATGTTTATCAACAAATGTAAAATAGCAAACTTTTTAAGATTTTCTTAATGTTGAACTCATTATATTTACATTTCTTTTCCTAAATGATAGTCTGTAGGTCGTACTGCTCCAGTCGGAGCAATCGGTTAACGCAGCATATAGTCACTGCGTAAATGTGATTACAGTCAGTAGTCATATTTTCCCAACAAATAATAAAAAATATGATAGTATTAATGTAGTCTAGAAGTACGTCTTTTCTGCATTAGTGCGGAAAGGATGTGAATAATTGGGAATCAAGAGAAGAAAATTAGTATTTAAGAAACTAAGATGGCCATGGGCTAACAGGAAGTACAAGGATACTGTGTTTAGGCTCCTGTTTAAGGAGGATAGGAAAGCGCTTCTGGATCTATATAATGCAATTAACCATTCGCATTATAACAATCCGGATGAACTTATCGTCAACACTTTGGACAATGCCATATTTATGGGGATGCACAATGACCTGTCATTTATCATTGACACCCACCTTAATATTTATGAGCATCAATCTACGAAGTGCCCTAACATACCACTTAGGTGTCTCTTCTATGTTAGCAGCTTGTATTCACAGCTAATTGATGAGGACAAGATCTATGGAGATAGCCGAATTAGCATTCCTGAGCCACATTTCGTAGTATTCTACAATGGTACAGATGAGATGCCAGAGGAAATGACATACCGTCTGTCAGAACTCTATGAGAGTTGCTCTGATTCTCCGGATCTCGAACTTACCGTAAAGGTGCTCAATATCAATCACGGTATGAACAACGACCTGATGCATAGCTGTCAGAAACTCAACGAATACTCATTGTATGTGGCTAAAGTCAGGGAATACTCTCAGACACTGTCTCTTACTCAGGCAGTTCAAAGAGCCATTGATTATTGCATTGATCATGATATCCTTAAAGATTTCTTGATAAAAGAGAGAAAGGCGGTCATTATGTATAGTTTGTATGAATATAATAAAGCTGGTCATATGAAAGCCATCAAGGAAGAATCATTTGAGCAAGGGCGTAGTGAAGGAAGAGAAGAAGTCAGAGATGAGCTGACACCCATTATTGAGGAGAAAGATGCAGTCATTGCTAGCAAAGATGCAACTATTGCAGACAAAGATGCCACTATTGCAACCAAAGACGCTACAATTGCGGAACTTCAAGCCAAAATCAAAGAGTTGGAGAACAATAAGAATTAAGATTTTTTTCCATATAGAAATAACTCAATTATGCCGATACATATCTTGAAACCATGTAATGTCAACAACTATCAATTCGTATCCAAGAAACGGATGTCTGGGAGAATGATATGGTAATACAGCATAATATAGCGGCAATGACAGGAAGCCGCGAGTTAAATATTGTTACTAATAATAAAGCTAAATCCGCGGAGAAACTTTCTTCCGGTTATCGTATAAATCGCGCAGCTGATGACGCAGCAGGTCTGGCCATCAGTGAGAAAATGCGCAGAGAAATTCGTGGCCTTTCTCAAGGCTCACGCAATATTCAGGAAGGCATAAGTCTATGCCAGGTTGCAGACGGTTATCTTGCCGAAGTTCATGACATGATCCAGCGTATCAATGAGCTGGCTGTTAAGGGTGCTAACGATACCCTGACCAGTAGTGATAGGAGCTTCATTAATGATGAAGTTCAAGCTATCAAGACTGAAATGAGTCGTATATTTGACACTGCAACATACAACGAGATCCCAATTTTTCATGTTCCATATATGCTGGAGGTTGAACCGGATCCTGAGCCTTATGACATCCAGCTCTTTTATTCAAGTAGTGGAGTTATAGGTGGTTTGGAGTTTAATAATATTAGATATAGTATTGAAGAGCTTAGAAACATTCCTGCAAGCCAGGGGCAAAGCATGAAACTGGATGCAAATGGTATTGCAACGGAAGATCAGGAAGTTACCTTTAAACTAAACTACGAAAGTGGAGAAGAGGTAAAATTAAAGCTTAAAAAGGGTCAATCCCTTGCAGAAGTTAAAAGAGAATACAACTGGAACGCGGACGATACAGGTATTTACGTTAATAATGTTTTGGCTGCGACATGGGCAGAACTAGGAATATCTAGTACTGATAATGCTGCAAGAAATGTAGCATTTACCCATAGAGGAATGAAAATCTCCTTTGATGTTGAAGAAGGCCATGGCATTAATGATATTAAAAATGGAATAAATGGTGATAGCTTTACCTCCGCCGCAACTTGGGATATTGGTGTTTCAGGAGCAACAGGAAGAGCTATAGCTCCTATTGTTGGGAATAGTACAACCCGCGTAGCGGTTACAAATTCCAATAAAGATGATATTAACGATAAATACTACATTTCAGCCACATCAGACGGCCTTGCAATTACCAAGACTGAAGCGGATGGCTCAAATTCCACTACAACTTCAAGAACAGCCTGGAATAATATTAGTTACAGCGGCAATCCTATAGTTGACTGGGGTGAAGATGTAGATAACAACGATAGTAGCCAGATTAGTTTTGACAATAATTCAACATATCATTATGTAAGCCCTGATTCAGGTGTACCGATTCAGTATTATTTCAAACTTGCAGATGCGGCAAGTAAGCCGGAGGTAATAAACATTCTTGATGGAACTGCAATTACAGGAAGTATTGTCTGTCCAACCAGCACAACATCAAGCAATTCAGCTTTGACCATATCTGATAAAAGAATCGACGGCAACAATGATGACGCATTTGCACTTCAGAATTCCTATGGCAGAAATTTTGATAGTAGCCAGAGTAGCGGCTCTACAGCACTTGGCGGAAATGTGACATGGAAGAAAATTATCGTAGGTGATGCCAGACAGAATGAGTACGATGATCCGGAAACAGGAAGGGTGGTTACCGGTTCTACGGATAATACTACAGATGTTGAGCGACTCTACAAAGTTGATCAAGGAGATGGAACCTATAAGTATTATAAGGTTACCGAAACTCAACATGATCAGAACTGGAACTATGCAAGGTACAAAACATATCATTGGGAAGAAAAATGTAAGCTTGAGTATTCAGGCCAGCTTGGCAGTGCAGTGATGGATTCCATTGAAGGTAATGAGATATCTTTCAATGTGTCAAGAACAGATACTACATCATATACAGGAAATGAAAAATACAACTATTATAGTAACATGTTAGAAATAACGGATTTGGATTCAGCTGGATTGGTAGATGGTGATTTTACCGAGAAAACATATAGCGAATTTGAAGTTGGAAGAAGATATAATACACAGGCTGAACGCTATTCTGCTGAGACAACCAGTACCGGTAGCAATGTGATTAGTAATGGCAGTAATAGCTATACTACGAGTGGTGAGTTTGTTAAAGACGGAGATAATTCAAGCGACTATGCATTTAAGTTTACGCACAGAATAACATATCAAGAATTATACAACATGATATCAGGATCAACGGGTTCTTCGAGCATTACTACTAAGTCATCGGGAGCAGCATATAGGAATTTTACACCAAATCAGCCTGTTGGAACGTTGTCAGAGCCGGATTTTCTCAGCATAACAGTAAACCCTCCCAAGAAGCACTGCATTATTCAGTGTGCGCCTGATGTTGAGGATCAGCATGAGATAAATATGGAGTGGAGCCCTCTCAATCTTTCCATAGCGGGTATTTCCGGAGCAGATTGCACCACAAAAGCTAGAAGTTTATCTACAATAACTCTGGCAAAAGAGTCACTTAATATTATTGCTGAAGAAAGAAGTACTTTTGGATCATATCAGAACAGGCTTGAGCATGCAGCGAGATATACAGATAATACGGTTGAGAATACTCAGGCTTCTGAAAGTAGAATTCGTGACACTGAGATGGCTCACGAATTGTCTTACTATAGCAATGCCCAGATAATTGCACAGGCTGGACAGATGATTCTTGCACAGGCAAACCAGACGACGCAAGGCGTTATGAATCTATTACAGTAGATTTATGAAAACTTTACTATTTTTTATTTTATGTTAATAGCAATAATAAACCAAAATGCTAAACTAATGAGACAGATAATCCGATATAACACATAGTAAACGACCGTTGATAGCACATCACTGTGATAGTCAAGAGAGAGGTGATGCCAATGTATCAGAATATTAGTAAGAGTACAAAACGGCCTAAAGATAATTGTTTAAAAAGGGAGGTGGGAGATCTTCCGCCATAAAGGTGGACAAGATAAGCAAATGGAAAAACATGAAACTACTAACCAATATGTGAGGATACCTTAATTTAGGAGGAATGAAGACCAATGTCTGATTCAAATCAGAAGAGTAATAAGGGGCTAATCATTATTTTGATACTATTATTTATTATAGTTATAGTATTAGTTGCTGTTATAGCGTTTTTGCTGGGACGCAATGGAAACAGCGGCAATGATGATTCGGCAGCCAGAGCTTCTGTGGCGACAAGACAGGTCGAAGAATCCGCCAGGGTTATACTTGATGAGGAAAGCGCAGACAAAGTAATGGAAGAGATGCGCAAGGAAGTAGCAGAGGGAATGTTCGAATGCCAGATGTCTATGACATGGACCTTTGACGATGGGAAGTCTGAATCAAGGGATGCGTATGTAGGCAATAGTGAGAATAATCAGTTTCCACTCTACTTTGATGTATATCTAGAGGACACCGGCGAACTATTGTATTCATCTCCGGTTCTGCCTGTAGGAACAAATCTGACAAATATAAAGTTGGATAAAGAACTTCCGGCGGGAAATCACAGAGCAAAAGTAATGTACACTATAATCAGAGATGAAACAACACAAGAAGTAGTCAGTCAGGCTGGATTTATTATTAAACTCAATGTCCTAAATTAAGATATTAAATAATTAAATATGATTATTTGTAACAAACTGAAAACCAAGGAGGGAATATTCAGATGAAATTTTCAAGGAAGATAATAGGATTTGCAGCAGCTTTAACATTATTCGCTACACAGTTTACACCAGTTATGGCTACAGAGGGTACTGGTACCGGTCAGATTTTGGAGTATGCAGTTGATACTGTATTGGTACCAACTACATTTAAATTTGCGATAAATCCACGTCAGTATCCGGTTACATACACATACACGCTGATTACAGCTGCTAGTAACGCAACAGCAAAGACATATTCACCTACAACAGTGTATTTTACTCCGGATACTACACCTGGTACTTTTAAGAAAGACACAACTATTGTAAGCCAGACAACATTAGATGATGCTATTACAGCTGGGACTGTTTATTTAGGCGAGACCTCGACTGATCAGGTTGTTTCTCTTGGCTATGGTATAGCTAGTAAGGCAACAGAGGCTAAGAATGTTAACATCAAATTAGAGGTACAGGCGTATACTCCTGCTCAGAATAAGACTGCAATAGAGTTCGTTTCAGATGTTGATTCTGCAACACTTAAGACTTCTGGCGGATCAGGAACTGCAGAAAATGGCGAGATGAAGATGTATATGGCTGTTGCGTCTACCAGTGCAACACCTACTGTTCAGTCATATAATCCTACATATGAAAAGAAGCCTTTGACATATGATTGGGCAGCGTATGATGCAGAAACAACTAAGCCTACGTTGTTTGTAAAAACAGGAACTGGTGATGCTGCAACGTATGCAAAGACATATGATAACACAACAACGATTGCGGAAGCTGATTATCCTACAAAATTAGCAGCAGGATTGTATACTGAGACAACAACTATCGGACCGGAAATCAGAACAAAGGATCTTGCTGATGTCACTTTCGCTAAAGCAGCTGTAGGCAATGCAGTTTTTGCAGATAATGGTGGTTCAAACAAGGCTGAGACCAAGATTGGCTATAAGCTTGATAAAGCAACATACACACCTAAGCCAGGAACATTTATTGGTTTTAGTACAACAGCAGCAAATTTAAGTGATAATCTTGAACTCACAACTCTTGGTGAAGTTACTGCTTTTACTCTTACAGGTGCTCTTAACAAAGGTGCTGACTGGTCAAAGGCAGATGCAACAAGCTTGAATATTATTGCTACATATGAAATTACAGCATCAGATGGTAGCGAGCAGCTTGTAAGCGGAACAAAGTTCCAGCTTGAGCCAAGTGAGAGGCCGAGTGTATCTGGTAGTTTAGCTATTTTGAAGAATGGTGAAAATGCTGTTTTAAGTGTTGATTTAGGAGTTGGATCTGCAGCAGCTACAGCTGTAACAGGCTTTGTAGTTAAGTCTACAAATAGAGATTGGCTTGCTGAAGGCGGTGTAACGTATAGCAACGGTGAGATTACTATTCCTGCTACATATGTTGAATATTTGATATCAACAGAAGCAGCAAGAGTTGTCACAATAGTGTTTAATGATCCTGCAAATACTTCTGTAGATGTTACTCTTGCTTTAAAACAGTAATTATTTAGATTGACATAAGATTTATTTTGTGAAAAAGGGCTGTCGCTAAGTGGCGACGGCCCCTTTTTAAATAGTAATTTTTGAATTAGGGTTGATAGTACATTTTACATGTCACATCAACTTTTTTTTGTTATTATATATATGGAGGAACGTATATATGAGCGATAAATTAAAAATTGTTTTGTGGGGCACAGGCCAATTATCTGAAGTGGCATATTTTTATATTAGCCGTGAAGCTAGATATGAAGTTATAGCATTTTGCATGGATTCAGAGTATATCAAATGTGAAGAATTTCATGGGTGTCCCGTTGTAGCGTTTGAAAAGTTAGAAGAGAAATATTTGCCAAGTGAATGTAAGCTTTTATTTTTAATAAGTTATAACGATATGAACAGATTAAGAGAAAAAAAATACCTAGACGCTAAGAGACGAGGGTATGATTTTATTTCTTATGTTAGTCCCAATTGTACATACTACGGATCCGAGATAGGCGAAAATGTCTTCATTTTTGAAAATAATGTTATTCAGCCTTTCTCTAAGATTGGGAATAATGTGATTCTGTGGAGTGGTAATCATATTGGGCATCATTCGTATATACAAGATAATTGCTTTATTGCGTCTCATGTAGTGGTGTCAGGAGCAGCAGTTATAGGAAATAATAGTTTTTTGGGAGTGAATAGTACTATACGAGATAATATAAGAATTGGATCATTTAATCTGATAGGCGCAGGGGCAACCATTCTTAAAGATACAAACGACTATGAAGTCTTCAAAGCTAATGGTGCGATTAAAGTTGATAAAAAAAGTACTGATATCAGCAAAATCTGATAATCACCAATGAGGGTTATTATGAAATGGAGAAAAAAAGGTATTATATTTGATCCACGGAATAGAAACGAGTGGATGAATGCTTATGCACAAATCCCATATCCGCTTGAACTAGATGATAGGATAAGAATATTTTTTGCTACTCGAGAAGCATATAAGAATGATTTATGTAGAAGTTTTGGAGCATATATTGATGTCGATAAAAATGATTTTTCAAATATTCTCAGTGTTTCTGATACACCGGCAATTTCGCCGGGAGGGATTGGAGAATTTGATGAATTTGGAACAATGCCAGCAAGTGTTGTTGAGATGGGCGATGAATTCTATATGTATTATTGTGGCTGGACGAGAATGGTAGGAGTTCCGCATAAGGAGGAAATAGGAATAGCATTTAGTACAGATGGGAAAAACTTTAAGAAAAGATGGAAAGGCCCAGTGCTAGGGGATGATTTATTTGAGCCATTTACTCAATCATATCCGATAGTTGTAAAATTCGATAATAAACTACACATGTTTTACCATTCTGGCCAAAGATGGATAGACGACGGAATAAGGAAAGAAGAACAATATGTAATTAGACATGCAGAATCTAAAGATGGTATATATTGGAAAAGAGATTATAAAGACTTGATTGAACCAAAACTTGAATTTGAAAGCCAGACGTCCCCTTCTGTTTTTTATAAGGATGGGGAATATCATATGTTCTTTTGTTATAGAAATAGTACCGACTTTAGAGATAATAAAGAACGAAGCTATAACATTGGTTATGCAGTGTCTAATGATTTACATACGTGGGAAAGAAAAGATGAAGAATGTGGAATAGCAACATCTGATAAAGGGTGGGACTCAGAGATGATTTGTTATCCATCTGTGAAGATGCTAAATGGAAAATACTATATGTTCTATTGTGGAAATCATTTTGGTAGAGATGGATTTGGATATGCAGTATTAGAAGGATGATGTACCAATGAAAAATGACGAATACTACAAAATAATAAATCATTATGAACAGTGTTATATAAAGAATGGAGATAACCACTTGGGCGTAGATTGGCCTAATGAATGTGATGCAGAAAAGCGCTATGGGGTAATGCTTGATGTTATACGATATGATAGTACTCCAGATATTGAAAAAACTAATATTTTGGACTTTGGCTGTGGACTAGGGCATCTGTATAACTATATTCAAAATCATGGAATTAATGTTCGTTATACAGGGTTGGATGTGTCTGAAATATTTGTGAAGAAGTGTTCAGAGAAATATCCGGAAGTGAATTTTATTTGTAGTGATATTTTGAAAGCTGATCTAAAGGGAAAATATGGATATATCATAATGAATGGCGTTTTTACCGAGAAAAGAGAATTATCTTATGAGAATATGAAAATATATTTTATGAATGTTATTACTAAGGTATTTGATCACTGCGAAAGAGGAATTGCTTTCAATGTGATGTCTAAAGATGTTGATTGGGAAAGAGAAGATCTTTTTCACGTTCCTTTAAATGAACTTAGCGCATTTTTGACAAAGAATATTTCAAGAAATTTCGTAATAAGAAATGATTATGGATTGTATGAGTATACTACTTATGTTTATAGATAATAAGGAGTAAGTATGAAAATAGCTGTTATGCAGCCGTATTTTTTCCCATATTTAGGATATTGGCAGTTGATTAACCATGTTGATTGCTTTGTCGTTTTTGATGATGTGAATTATATAAAGCGGGGATGGATTAATAGAAATAGGATATTATCTGAAAAGAAATCTTACATAAACCTGCCACTTTTGGCTGTTAGTCAAAATAAATTGATAAATGCTATAGAAATAAATCAAAAGGATCTTTTTTCTAGACGACTTTCTGCTATTATTCATGAAACTTATAGAAATGCTCCATTTTATGATGAGACTCATGTATTACTTGAAAAAAGTTTATATTTGGAAAAAAAGATTCTTTCATATTATTTATATGATCAGATTAAAATAATGTGCGTTGGATTAGGAATTGAAACAGAAATTGTTTTGTCTTCTGATATTCCCAAAAAAGAAGGGCTAAAAGGCCAAGATAAAATATTAGCTATATGCAAGAAATTAGGTGCGGATGAATATATTAATCCAATCGGCGGGATAGATTTATATAGTGGCAAATTTTTTGTTGACAATGGTGTTCAATTATGCTTTCTAAAATCCAAATTAACACCTTATGAGCAATTTGGCGGTGAATTCATTCCTGCACTTTCAATAATTGATGTATTGGCATTTAATGGAATAACTGGAACAAGAAAAATGTTGGATGATTATGAGATTATCAATTGTAATTCAATGTGGCAATCTTTAAAAAGTTGTTGAAAACACGCTATTGCGATAAAATAATAGTATGAAAAAAGATATCTATGTAACTAGATCTTCTATGCCAACTTACGAAGAGTACTGTGAAGCCATAAAGCCATTGTGGGAGTCACGATGGCTCACCAATATGGGACAGTATCATCAGGAACTGGAGCAGAAGTTAAAAGAATATCTTGAAGTTCCAGAAGTGTCGCTGACTGTTAATGGGCACATGGCGCTAGAACTTGCAATTCAGTCTTTTGGGTTTTCTGAAGGTTCTGAAGTGATTACTACGCCATTTACATTCATTTCCACAACCCATGCAATAGTAAGAAACAGACTGCAACCGGTCTTCTGTGATGTCAAAGAATCTGATGGAACAATTGATGAAACAAAAATAGAAGAGCTAATAACGCCTAAAACGGTAGCTATTCTTCCGGTTCATGTCTATGGCCATATATGTAATGTTGAGGCAATTCAACAGATAGCGGATAAATATGGCCTGAAAGTAATATATGATGCTGCTCATGCTTTTGGCGAAAAGTATAATGGAGTGGGTGTGGCCAATTTTGGCGATGCATCAATTTTTAGTTTTCATGCGACTAAGGTATTTAATACCATCGAAGGGGGCGCGGTCTGCTCCAAGAATCACGAAATATATGAAAAATTGTATAATCTGAAGAATTTTGGCATTAGAGGTGAGGAACTGGTGGCTTCTGTCGGCGCTAATGCTAAAATGAATGAGTTTTGTGCAATTATGGGGTTGCTAAATCTTAAGCATTTATCTGAGTCTATAACAGACAGAAAAAGGGTACATGAGGAATATTGTGGGGCATTGACGGGAGTCAACGGAATAAAGGTATTTGACATGGAAGATTGTAGTATAACGAGAAATTACGCATATTTTCCGATACTAATCGACGAAAACTATTCACTATCAAGAGACGAATTATATAATAAATTAGCAGAAAATGGGATACATGTGAGAAAGTATTTTTATCCGGCAACTGCAGATCAAGCTTGTTTTAAAAATTTGTATAAAAATGTAGAACTTAATTACGCTAGAGAATTGGTAAAAAAAGTATTGGTACTTCCCATTTATGAAGGTATGTCACAAGAAGATATTTCCAGAGTAATCGATACTATAATTCAATAAAGCAATAGGAGCATAAATGGTAAAGAAAACAAATAAAAAATACGAGCTTGCGTTTACAAATTTTGGTTATTCTCCGTTGGATGATTCGCTATATGGTTTTACAGATACAGGCTTTTTAATAAAGATTAATTGCGAGAACTATACAGTCAAGTATATTTCTCCTGAACGTTCAGGAGAACAGTATGATTTTATCGTGGCTGAACACTCAATAACAGTTGAGGGAAATATAGTGTTCTATGACAGTAGGGGAACAGACTTCTTAGTATATGACTTAAGGAAGAATGTGCTTAAGAAAAAAAATATACCCAATATAGTGCCGTCGCAATATGATGAACGATCCAATATTCTTTGTGTTTTACAGTGCAATGGGCACTTAATAGCACTAATTAGGAATTCCAGTGAAATTATTACAATTGATCGGAATACATTTGAGATAGTAGATAGGACTGAGCTGGACTTTTCTTTGAAAAACGCATTTGCAGCGACCAAAGGAAATAAAATATATGTTTTCTTTGACAATACTTCTGTTGTTAAGGAACTGGATCTAAGTGCGAATTCTATTTCTGAACTTGATAGCGGTTTTGTTTTCAATGATTTTCAATGTGTAAATGTTTTTGATGATTTTTTCTATTTACTCTCCAATACAGGAAAAGTTTGCGAAACAGATTTACAGAATAATACAAAGTTTTATGACATCGGAGGTCGCAAAAACGAGTTTTGTCTTGATGTAAAGGCCTGCAATAGAATATGGGTATTTCCATGGACTGGAGATGATATTTACTATATTGAAAATGGAAATATTCATTTATACCAGGAATATGATGATGATTTTGAATATGGTGCCAGCGAGAGGATGTTTTCTATAGGAGGTAAATACATAAATTATGTATATACAAATAGAGGCGTTTTTTTACCGGCTAGAGTTGGAAACAAGATTGCACTAATTGATGAGAATGGGGACTTAAAATGGAAAAAAATGATTATTCCTAATCGGATTTATAGGCTAAGAGCGGAAATGCAAAATAATGGCTATGTTAATGAAAAAGATTATGATCTGAAGCTATTGATTAAGCAGATTGATTCTAATGGAGTCATAGAGGATGTTAATTGACAAGAAAAAAGTAGTTCATATTGTCACACATGATAAATTCACGAAAGGATATATTATTTTTTTTAGAAGATTTTTTGCTGATTATGACAATATTTTTTTAGTTCATGAGTATTCTTGTTCAAAAGATGTTTCGTTATGGGACGAGAAGGACTTTAACTACAGTGATGTTATAAGCTATTCGAGATTTGGAGATTTAGTCAGGGATTTCAATATAGTGGGTGTTTTGGAAAAAGCTGATAGGATAATAGTTTCAGGCATATTTGGCTTTGAGGAGCGATTGTTTGAATTGCCCAAAAGTATAAAAAAGAAAATGTATTGGCAGTTTTGGGGAGGAGATTTGTTGAGATATGATGAAAGCAACATATCTCATGATGCAGATGGATTAGAAAAGAAAAAAAGGTTTGTGTCGTGTTTGGAAGAGATTAAAGCTTGTATCTTTCTGACACCATTAGAGTATAAGGAATATGTACGAATATTCGGAACGGAAAAGGAACATTATGTAGCTGCAATGCCATATGATCCTGAAGATTATTGTTGTGATTACACGTTATTCATTAGTAAAGAAAAAAACTCTGCTTTAAGAATAATAGTTGGAAACAGTGCTTCTTCAGAGAATGAACATGAGCGAGTTTTTGATTTGCTAAGCCCTTTCAATGATCAAGATATTTTAATAATATGTCCCTTGGTATACGGAGACGAAGAATATAAGGAAGACGTTATAGCTAAAGGGAAGAAGATTTTTGGAAATAAATTTTTGCCTGTCACCGAGTGGAGCAACCTTAAACAATACCATTATTTTTTGGGAACAATGGATATTGGAATATTTGCCATGAAAAGGCAACAAGCAATGGGGAATATTCTTGCATTATTAAAAATGGGGAAAAAAATTTACTTGGAAAAAGATGGACTGAATTATAGGCATTTCACAAAGAACTATGGATTTTATTGTTATGACATTGGTGAATTGGATGACATGCGTTTCGTTGACTTTGCTTATATCGATAAAGAAATAGCAAGGACAAATATGGAAATAGGGCTAAGAGACAACCCTATAGATAATATGGTAATGGAGTGGAAAAAGGTATTAAAGGACATGTAGTAAATACGATACTAAGGATATTGGTTTAAGGGCCGGGAATAGTCATTATGAAAATAGCCACTGTATTATTTACATTCAATAGACCAAAGCATACGCATGCTGTTTTGGAGGCGTTAAGAAAAAACAGCGAGTTGCCGGATAAACTGTTCGTGTTTCATGATGGTTATAAAGATGGCAAGAATCTATCGGAGTGGGATGAGGTAACAAAAGTCATCACTCAAATCGATTGGTGTGAACATGAGATAATTACGGCTACAAAGAATAAGGGGTTAGCAAATTCAATAATTGATGGCGTTAATCATGCGTTTAAAAGCTACGATGCAGTTATTGTACTGGAGGATGATTGTGTTCCGCATAGGTTGTTCATGGAATACATGATTTTGGCGTTAGAAAAATACAAAAATAACCCCAAGGTTTATTGCATAGGAGCTTCATCAGAACCTGTTATGGTTCCATCGAATGGCTGTGACGCTTACTTTATGGGAAGAATAAACTCATGCGGATGGGCCACGTGGAATGACAGATGGAAACATTTTTCCAGAGACTATCGCCTTATTGGAGATATCAAGAAAAATCCGGAACTAAAGGAATGGCTGGATATTTGGGGACAGGATATTGAACCTATGATAATCGGTGATGCTTTGGGAAATGTGGATACATGGGCTTCTTTTTGGGCGTTATCTGTAATAAAGAAAAAAGGGCTATGTTTGGCTCCGTATAAATCATTTATTGACAATATTGGATATGATGGCTCAGGTATTCATAGTGGCGGTGAAAAACCGGATTTTATATATGTTGATGAGAATAAGAAAGAAATAGTATTGCCAGATGAAGTGGAAATAATTGCGGATTACCAAAATGTGTTTGCTGATTATTATCCATGGACAGAGCCTTCTATTAGAGAATTGTACTATAAAAATGTGCTGTTAAAATGGCTCGATTTAGAGCAACAACACTATGACTATAAGAAATGGTTTGAGACTCATCGGATAAGTAAAGCTTGCATTTGGGGAATGGGAGCTATAGGTAACAAATTATTAAATTTGTTGGAGAATATTGTAGAAGTATTGGCTATCATTGAATCACATCCTAAAAGTGATGAAATAAAAGGAATGCGATGTGTTCATCCGGACAATATTCCGGAAAATGCTGATTGCATTATTGTTGTTCCTGGATATGACATGAAGCGAATAGCTAGGATGGTTGATGAAAAAACATCGAAAAAACTAATATCAATTGATGAATTCTTTGAGAGTATGGCTTAGTGAGAATAATTTATTTTCTTGATTACGGAAAATATTATGGAGGGGCAGTAAATACCCTTATACAGCAGGCATGCATCATGAGAGATGCAGGCCATAGTGTTGTTGTATTTTTTTCTGATTATCATGGAGACGGATTGGGACAACAAACTAAAGAAAAGTTGGATGAATACAGAATTATACCTAACCGAATGACTTATCAGGTGACCAATAATCCTGAAGATATAGATGTGATGTGCATCGATGAAAACTATGAAATGGATTATGAAATAATAAAGGGACTTAATGCTGATATTCTTCATTCAGTTCAACTTAATCCGTTGGTGGAACTAATTAGTCGCGAGCTTAATCTTCCACATATTATGAATATCTATCCATTTCTTGATGATTTTTTTAAAGTGCATTATTCAGATATTTTTCCAAAATACATGACATGTGATTCGAATTATTGGGGGGATAAATGGAAACAAAAAATTAATGTTGACTTCGTATGTATAAGAACAGCAGTAAAACATTGCGAATATGCTGGGCGAAGAATAAATCCAAATAACATTCGATGTATTATGGTTGGCGATATATACAAGGGAAAGAATCAGCTAAATGTTATAAAGGGATTTAGAGAAGCTGTGGATTCAGGGTTCGGTGGTATTTTGGAGCTATACGGTAATAATCTGAGTGATTATGCTAAAGAATGTAAAACATACGTAATTGATAATGATATGGAGAGCAGAGTTATTTTTCATGGCTTTGTTTCTGATATTGATAACGTATATAAGAACTCAGATGTACTAATATGTGGAAGCATCAGAGAATCTTATCCCAATGTTATTTCAGAAGCGCTATCTCATGGATTGTTGGTTGTTTCTACACCAGTTGCGGGCATTCCCGAAGTTGTTGTTGATGGTAAAAATGGGTTATTGACAGATGGATATGAGAAAGAGGACTTTGCAAAGGCACTTATTAAAGCTAAGGAATATGTAATAAACGGAAAAGTTGGCAAAATAGCGTTGGAAGCAGTCGAGACTGCAAAAGTAATCCATTCAAAAGAAAAGGTTTATGAAGGACTATTTGCACTATATAACAAAGCAACGAAAGAGAGTTTATGCTGTGATAGGCGATATTTAATAACTGA
Organism: Butyrivibrio sp. VCB2006; assembly: GCF_000420945.1. GTDB lineage: Bacteria > Bacillota > Clostridia > Lachnospirales > Lachnospiraceae > Butyrivibrio. Next base: position 40,090 of record NZ_ATVX01000008.1, on the reverse strand, counting down.
TTTTCGAAAAGAGTTTTTTGAACTAATTAATTGCTATAAGAAGAAAGAAACGACTTTTTCTGATAAGGAATTGATTAGACTGAAACTATGGTATTTGCGCTACTGGAAAAAGGCAATTCTAGATTCTTTAGGAAAAGGAAAGCATTTTTATTTATGGGGCGCTGGTAATAATGCGAAAAAGGTCCTGGAGATAATTTCTGTTTTTTTGCCTGAAGTTAGACTTAAGGCTGTTATTGATAGTAATAAAAAAGGAATGTTTGAGAATTACCAAATAATATCACCCGAAGAGTATTGGCGCGATGTGGAAGGAGCAGCTATATTATCTCTTTATAATGGCCAAGCAGATGTGGTTGATCTATTTAAGGGTAGAGGGAAGCAATATGGAACGGATTACTTTATTTTAGGGCCGAGGGAGTGGTAAATAATTGAGCTTTAATGAGATATTAGATAATAATCAGAATTTTATAATATACGGTGCAGGTAATTATGGACGAAAATTATGCGATTTACTGATGACACTAGGGAAAACAGTCGATTGTTTTGTGGTATCTGATAATGCACAAGGGGGTCCTGATAAAGTATCTGGCATTAAAATATATCCATTTTTGGAGTGGATTTCAAAGGATAAGGCGCAGAAGAGAATCTTGCTTGTTGCTGTTAGCGAGTGCTTTAGAACTGAAATAGAGTCTACATTGGAAACGCAAGGAATGGACTACTATTACGTTGAAAACAGTGATTACCAGCTATTAACTAGGAAAGCGCATCCTGTTTCGAGCAATTCGTTTTTGCAGTCTACAGAGCCAGTTAGTGTTGAATTTGGATTTGACAGAGGCCTTCCTATAGATAGATATTACATTGAAAGTTTTCTTTCGGATAATGCATCGAGAATTAAAAATGTGAAAAGTGCTATTGAAGTAGGTGAAGACAAATATTTAAGTAGGTTCTTTGGGGGTGAAGACTGTCAAAGAGATATACTCGAGTATGATAAAGGAATGAATTTAACTGATTCAAAAACATTACCTTTTGAGAAATATGATGTTTTCATATGTACTCAGGTTTTTAATTTTATTTATGATGTTAAACAAGCAATAAAAGGCAGCTGGCAGTTACTTAAGCCTGGTGGGGTAATGCTTGCGACGGTTGCAGGAAACATAAGCCAGGTAAGCTGGATGGATATGGATGATTATGGGGACTATTGGAGGTTTACTTATAAAGCCGTTGAGAGGTTATTTCAAGAGAACTTTGAAGGGAATATCGAAGTAATCCCTTACGGCAATGTGGTAGCGGCTACAGCGTTTGTTCAGGGCTGTGCCATTGAAGATTTACCTGATATTAACGTATTAAATAGAGTTGATTCCGGATTTGCAATATGTATAGGTGTTGTTGCCAAGAAGAGGTGAAATTACTTGATGCTTTCCAATGATGTAATTGAGTATGTAAAGGGGCATGATGTAGTCTATTGTTATGGAGCGGGAAGATTCGGTAAGATAGCTCGTGTATTTCTTTCTGAAAATGGGTGTCCCATTGATGGTTTTGTCGTTTCTAAGATTGAAAATGGGCAAAGAGAATGTCTGGAATTGCCTATTTACGAGATTTCCGAGGCCGCGGAAAATATTAAAAGTGGTGCGGGAATAATAATATGTGTTAATCAGACTCTGGTCGATATTTTTGTGAACCATTTAAAGGAAATTGAAGCTAAGGATTATTTGATTGTTGATGAAAATGTCATAGCTCAAATGGACCAGATGAATAGTTATGATAAGGTTTTTCACCAAAAAGGCAGAACCAGAACTCTTTTATACCATAGGATACAGAAGCTAGAAAAAGATATTTGGGGGATCGCATGTTCACCACAAAGCTTTGAGCTACAGATGAAGATACTTAAGGAGCATTTTGAGGTTGTGCCAATAGACGATATTATTGTATGTACTGATAAGGATAGAATAATTATTTCTTTTGATGATGGATATAAAGATAATTATGAGAATGCTTTACCTATTTTAGAAAAGTATAATATTCCGGCAGTGATTTATGTGAGCACAGGAAATATTGGAAGTGATAAAGAATTTTGGTGGGATGAGATAGAAAGAATAATATGTAGTAATGAAAAATGTCCGGATAATATTTTGTTTATGGGGGATGAATATGCTTTAACCGATATGGGATTAAAAGTTGGCGCGTGCTATAAAATCAGGGAAAATTTGCTTCGGATGCTACCAGAAGAACGGGATGAACAACTAAGCATATTGCGTGAAATAACTCTTGATGATGGGGCAGGAAGAATGGATAACAAATCCATTTCAGCGAATGAGCTGAAAATGTTGGATAAAGCAGCTGTAATTACGATAGGTGGACACACAGTTTCTCATAGCAGACTTTCAGCTGAGCCTGAAGAAATGCAGCGATGGGAAATTGAGGAGTCAAAACATGTAATAGAGAACTATATTGGGCATGTAATAACTACCTTCTCTTTTCCATTTGGGGGAATAGAAGATTATGATGAAAAAACTATAAGCGTCGCTAGAGAAGCAGGGTATGAGATAATCGCAGCGGTTACAAGGAAGTACTATGATCCTAAAATGGATGAATATAACTTTGGACGGATATGTGTACAAAATATTGAGTCGGCCAGGGATTTTAAGCGCTTTTTGAGTTTAAATTAAAAAGTCTCAAAATGATCTGCTATTGAGGTTAAGATGAAGCATTCCATAATAACTGTAACATATAACTGTGCATCAACAATAGAAAGAACCATAAAATCGGTTCTTTCTCAGGAAGATTGTGCCTATGAGTATATAGTTATTGATGGGGCGTCTACGGATGGCACGGCGCAAATTATAGATAAATATAGAGATAAGCTCGCATACTATGTATCTGAACCGGATAGTGGAATGTATGAAGCTATGAATAAGGGACTAAGACACGTCACTGGTGATTTGGTCCTGTTTCTTAATGGGGATGATTATCTTGTTGATAATACAGCTCTTTCAAGGATGGTGAAGCACTATGTGGATGAGAATACTATTTTGATTGGAAGGCTTTATCAAGGTGAAAAGCTATCTCCTGATAATACACATACTGTTTTTAAATCAAAGTATTATGGTATTTTTTATCCTCATCAGGCAACTTTTGTGCCCAAAGCACTATATGATACAATTGGCGGCTTTGATGAAAGTTATAGAGTGTCGGCAGATTTTGAATGGATATGTCGTGCAATGCTAAATGGATATCCTATTGAATGGGTAGATGAGATTGTAAGTGTTTTTAGTGTCGGGGGATTGAGTTCGACAATTCAGTGCAAAATAGATGAATATAACATTTCAAACAAGTATATGACTCTTTCAAAAGATCCGTACATGGATGATATGGTCGTGCAAACGGTAGACAAAGCGCGGAGTTTCTTTTTCAGAAAAATGCTTGTTGATGAAAAGTGTATCATAGCATTTCAGAAATTATTTGAAAATGAAGGGATTATTGGTCCTGTGCAGCTCTGGGGGGCAGGTGCGTGGGCGTCATATTATCTAAATATACTTAGAAAATGCAATATTAGCGTAGACTATATTTTTGATTCAGATAAGAGCAAGCGGGAATTTGATGGGATTTCGATAATGCCTTTTGATAAAGATAGGGCTACTTATGTGATTGTCTCTACTGAGAATTATGATGATGAAGTAGCAGAGCAATTGAGGGTATATGGTTTAGAAGAAAAGAAAGATTTCTTAAAATTTCACACTTTTAGGGATAATATTCTTACACAATTTGATAGAGAAGATGAAGAATACATTAGCTTTATAAGCCAAACAGGGCTTAATGTTTAAAAATAATTTTTGAACTAATAAGGCAAAGAGTGGTGACGCAATGATTATAAAAAAATGCGGAGTTAGAGACTTTTCTGCGGCTTTAGGTAATAGGAAGATTGTTGCTTTTGGAGCTTCAATTTTGATGCAAGTTATTTCGGATAATTATAAAGAGCTTGGATTAGAAGAAAAAGTAAGCTATATCATTGATAATGATCCAAATAAAAATGGCACAAAGTACCAGCTTGGTCAGAGCATGAAAGACATTCATTCTCCTGATTATTTGCTTAATGATAATTTAGAAAACATAGCAATTTTACTTGCGTCAGATGCCTATGCTTATGAAATGTATAGGCAGCTTGAGGATAAGAAAGAGCTTGAGAATGTTCCATGTTTTTGCCTTTCAACTATGCTTATGAGTAATGTTGATGACACCTGTGAACATATGGATATTCCTTCAACTCAGAATATTCCCAAAATCATACACTGCTTCTGGTTTAGTGGTGATGAAAAGGATGATCTTTCCAAGAGGTGCATGGAGAGTTGGAGAAAGTATTGTCCTGACTATGAGATAAAAGAGTGGAATACAACTAATTATGACGTGACTAAGAATCCGTATATGTATGAAGCATTTAAGGCGAGAAAATGGGCATATGTCACGGACTATGCAAGACTTGACATGGTACATGAGTACGGAGGCTTTTATTTCGATTTGGACCTTGAGCTTGTTAAGAGTATTGATCCTTTGCTTGGAGCTTCATTCGTGGCTGGCTTTGGACCTATTAGAGATGTGGAATTGGCAGCGTTCGGAGCAGAGAAGGGGTTTGCAGTTGTAGCCAAGTTTTTGAAAGGTTACGAGGACAGAGTATTTGATCCTGGGCAAAAGCTTACACTTAAGGATGTTCAGCCTCTCTATATTGGAAAAATCATGGAGAGAATGGGCTTTGAAATCAATGGCAAGTATCAGAACAGGGAAGGAGTAGTTCTTTTGCCAAGGGATTCGTTTTCTCCAAGAAATTGGTTTACCGGAGAAGTGAGTGTAGAACAAACATCCTATGGAATCCATCACTGTGCAGGAGGATGGGCTTCAAGGGAAGAAAACAAGAAAAAGCAGCAAAACATGATGTCAGCTAGAGAGATTTTTACTTAAAGGTAAATATGATGAAAAATGAGAAATTGCTGGAAAATACCTTGAACAAGAATAATAGCTATGTAATTTGGGGGTGCGGTTACAGCGGTAAAGGCATAGCTAACATATTGACAGACCTTGGATATCATGTGGCTTGTTTTATCGATATTGATGAGGATAAAAACGGGAAGCTATATAATGACATCCCTACAGTTACACCGGATTGTTTTGCGGAATTAGAATGCGGGGAATGTACGATTATCATCGGGGTAGAGAGTTTAAAGGATGAGACCGATATTTTAGCTTTCATTCAGCAGATAAATAATCGAGGACAGGAGTGCATTAAGAATTTACTAAGATATACGGAAATAAAAAACTGTTTATGCATGGAATGTACTGACTTCTATAGGGAGAAAAGAATATACAGATGGGAGATTGATTTTGATGAGAGCTTAAGAAACTGGGTCGGTAATATAGATTCGGAAATTGATTATTGGAAAGGGGTCTGCTATAACCATGGGCCAGCCCATGATGAGTATGTTTCCAGAATCAAAAATGAGAGTTTTTCCGGAATGTATAAAAACACAGTAGATATTGAAGATAGATTGTCAAAAGGGGATATTGTTGTAGATCTGGGCTGTGGACTGACTTCTATGTACGGTAAGCTTGCAAAAAATGGTGAAATAAAGCTCATTTCGATGGACCCGCTGGCTGCTTATTACAATAAGCTTAATAAGGTTTTTTCAGCGAAAGAAAATGTTAGTATTGATAAGTGCCGCTATGGTTTATTTGAGTTTTTGGATTGTTTTCTTCCTGATAATTATGCGGATTGTATTATTATTAATAACGCATTGGATCATTGCATAGATCCTTTTAGAGCTATTTGCAAGTGCCTGAAAGTGTTGAAAGTCGGCGCTGTTCTCCATATGAGACATCGTCAGTCTGAAGCTGTATACGAGGGCTGGATTGGACTTCATAGATGGAACATTGATTACGAGAATGATGATCTAGTAATTTGGAATAAAGAAAATGCCATAAATGTATCAGATGAGATAAGATCTTTTGCCAAGACTGTAGTGACTAGTCCGGCAGATGATATAAATGCGGGTAACAAATATATAACAGTAGACATAATTAAGACGTGCGATATTGAAGAGAATATCAAGGAATATAGCAAGGAAAAAGCTGAATTGGCTCTACTATCTGAACTGTTGCTGGAAAAGGATGCGGAGCTAAGGCTCAACGGTTCTATGTGAAAGGAAGTATATGGCTACTTCTAAATATCTGATTTTTGGTGCCGGCTTCTATGGCGAAAATGCTTTAATTCAATATGGTTCTGACAATGTGGATTTTTTTATTGATAATGACAGTAAGAAAATCGGCACTACATATCATGGAAAAGAGATTGTTTCTCCGGCAAAGGCAGCAGAACTGTGTAAAGATGGTAATTATACAGTTATTATTGCTAGCCTTTATGCTGAGAGCATGGCTGCGCAGCTGGAGGAACTTGGGGTAAAAGATTATTCTTTTTACCTAAGCCCTGTTCATGGGATGTATGAGACTGATGAGCTTATTGTAAATCCATATTTGCAACAGAAAGAGGCAAAGTCTGAAGAAGAGTGGTCTGATTCTCAGAAACTCGAGTTTTCCAGAGAAGAAGTTAATAAGGCGGTAGAAAGGCTATACAAGAATCTGCCTTTGTTTAATCATGTGGAGATAGAGACTATCAACAGATGTAATGGTATATGTAGTTTTTGCCCTGTTAATAGGAATTCGGATCCACGAGAAAAAGCAGTTATGTCTGAAGAATTGTTCAAGGATATTATTAGGCAATTGGAGGAACTGCAGTATTCAGGCAGGATTACTACTTTTTCGAATAATGAGCCGCTACTTGATGATAGAATAATTGATTTTAACAGGTATGTCAGGGAGCATTTGCCAAAGGCCAGAATTCACATGTATACCAATGGGACGCTTTTTACTTTGGATAAATTCAAGACTTTGGTTGAAGTGCTGGATGAATTGATAATCGATAATTACAATCAGGAGCTTCAGCTGATAACACCGGTAAAAGAGATTGTTGAATATTGTGAGACTCATCCTGAACTTGAACTTAATAAGAAAGTGACTATCGTACTTAGAAAACCCCAGGAGATACTTACATCCCGTGGCGGTGATGCGCCTAACAGAAAGGATTTAAGGGAATATCCGGATGATAGATGTCTTTTACCATTCAAGCAGATGATAATAAGGCCAACAGGTCAGGTATCTCTTTGTTGCAATGATGCCCTTGGTAAGTGGACATTGGGAGATTTAACCAAGGAATCTATTACGGACGTCTGGTATGGAACTAAGTTTACAAAGGTCAGGGAAGCTTTGTACAAGGGGAGAAAGTTCTGCGGCAATTGTAAGTACTGTGACACGTTTACGATGGGGTAAAAAATATGCTGATTACAGTTATAGTCCCTATATATAACGCAAGTACATATCTTGAAGAGTGCCTGGAATCTATAGTTAATCAGGATTATAAGGATTTGGAGATTATTCTGGTTAATGATGGTTCAACTGATGGAAGTTTGGCTATATGTGAAAAGTATGCATTGGGTGATGAGCGGATTAAGGTAATCAATCAGGAAAACAAAGGACTTGTCCGTTCCCGTAAGGTTGGGATTAGTTCTGCATCAGGGGAGTATATTTCTTTTGTTGATGCGGATGATTACATTGATCAGAATATGTATTCTGAGCTTGCAAAGTATGTAAGCTGGAGAGATTGCGAGACTAAAGGTGATTGGTCGAATGATTTGGATATAGCAAATGCTCCGGAGATTATTAGCTTTGGTCATGTGGAGGAATATGCAGATCACAGTGTCACCAGAACGGATGGTTTTGATCCGGGAAGGTACGATAAAGCCCGAATAACTTCCGAAGTGATTCCGCAAATGCTTAGCAAAGGGGGATTTTTCAGCTTCGGCATGCTTCCGAATATTTGGTGCAAGTTAATAAAAAGGTCTTTTCTTGAGCCTTGTGACCTGCAGGTTTCCGACATAGTAAGAATCGGCGAAGATGCAGATATGTTTTTCCAGTTGCTTCCCCAGGCAAATAGTTTGCAGATAGTTGATTTCTGCCCATATCACTATCGAAAGCTGGATTCTTCTATGATGCAGACAGAAACCAATCTTGAGGCGATTGAGGCACTTTACAAGGATTTATATAGTTCTTTTACCAGATTGAACATATTGGATGTGATGGAGAAGCAGTTTGCGGAGTATATGGCGTTTATAAGGCTTTTGAAGGCGCCGGAAACTGTGGAGGAAGTTGAGTCGGTATTTGGAACCGGTAAGCGTATTGCACTGTATGGCGCAGGAGGCTTTGGAAAGGCACTGTACAGCAGATTCAAGGATAGTATCACTTTATGGGTTGATGCTGCATATGACAGATATAGTGCCAGCGGACTCGAGGTTTGTCCGGTTGATAAGCTTGTGGAATGTCAGGATGAATACGACCTTGTCTATATAGCTATTTTGAAAACGGATATATGCAAATCGGTGATGGAAGATTTGCGTGGCAGAGGAGTCAGTAAGATCATTAGGTATTACGGATTGGATTTATGAAGATAAAAAACGTTCCTTTTGAGGACTTTGTTTCCGATATCAGACAGTTTAATAAAAGAATTGTTGTCTTTGGAGCGGGCGTGATTGGGACTGTGACGGTTCCGAATGTTCTGAGGCAGTACGGAGAATTAGAGAGACTATTTTGCTACATCGACAATGATGTTAATAATCAGGGGACTGCTGCGCCTATTGAGGGCATAAGTGTCCCTGTTTTTGGTGCCAAGTATCTTGAGAGCCTTAATCCTTCTGAGTATGTACTGGTGCTGGCTATCAGCAGATTTATGGAAGTGCTGGAACAGCTTGAAAGTTACGAGTGGACTAAGGAATGGGAGTGCTACCTTGCGCCTTCCATGTCCATTGAAAGCTTTGCAGGCACCGGCGGAAAAGGAGCTGTTAAGGATTTTGATCATCCGGTTATTCCAAAGAAAATCCATTATATGTGGCTTGGAGGAAAGCCTATTCCGTCATTCCTTGAAAAGTGCATGGAGAGCTGGAAAAAGTTCTGCCCTGACTATGAGATCATCAGATGGGATGAGAGTAACTATGACCTAAATAAAAATCTTTATATGCGACAGGCCTATGACAATGGGGCGTACGGATTTGTGCCGGATTATGGCCGCATTGACATTTTGCTTGAGCACGGCGGGATTTATCTGGATACGGATGTGGAACTTATCAGGCCCATAGATGATTTGCTGTATCAGGAGGCTTTCTGCGGCGTTGAGAAGTGGCAGACTATTAACCTTGGAGGAATGAGCGGAAGTATTCCGGGCCAGGCGGGGATGAAAGCTCTTTTGACTAATAGGGAAGATTTGGTATTTGTAGATGCTGATGGAAAGCTTAACAAAAGAACTTGTGGCTTCTATGATACCAAAGCTCTGATTGCCCATGGCTACAAGCTAAATGGGCAGATTCAGAAGATTCTGGGTATGAATGTCTATACCAGTGACTTCTTTCACCCTTATGATTACATGTCAGGAAGACTTGAGCAGACTTCAGATACTTATTCTATTCACCACTTTAACGGCGGCTGGCTCACAGAGGAGATGCGTAGGCAAAATGAGCTCATTAGGAAGAAGTATGATGAGCTTTTGCAGCATTAAGAATTCTGATGCGCGATATATAGTCAAATTCTTGCGATTTTCTTAAGGCTTTCTTAAGATTTCTTTAAGATTGCCCCAAACCTATTTACAGAAAACAAACCTTTTGCTAATCTGTCAAAGGTGCGTTTGAGAATGTAAACAAAAGCCAATGCTGATGAGGACCTGGCGGTCACATCAATGGCTTTGCGTGATACATAAACTTCAAAAACTCTGCTCCATTCGGAGCTACCGGTTATGCAGACAGCGCGTCTAATGCGCTGCACTTCCTTGAACAAGAATTCTGGCATGACTGGTGTCTTTCAAACACTTTACCTATAGGGATTATCCTTTAGACTCCGTGCACATTTGTCTGTGCTTTCTTTAGTGCGCCCATTTTCGCGTGGATAGCGCATGTCTTTGATCCCTATAGGTGGGTGTATTGTCTAAACTGACACAAAATGCATCTTGACATATAGTATCTATGAGTGTTTAATGTAATAGAACTTAATAAAACCGCTAGGGGAGCTTTGCTGAGATTGATGCCATGTGCGTCTAACCCTTATTACCTGATTCGGATAATACTGACGTAGGGAAGCTATTATTTTACGAGGAACTTAGAATCCTCCCTGGATGCGGATAGACTTCAAGGGAGGATTTTTTATGAGCTTATTTTTAGAAAAGGTAGTAGAAGATGGATATGTAACCTACAACATTACAAAGGGGGGATATTTTCTCATTGTAGTGTTGGCAATTCTGGCATTTGCCACAATCAGCTTTTTCAAAAATGCTGACGGTAAGGGCAAGATGAGTATTAAGCAGATCACTGTTTCTGCGCTGTGTCTGGCTTTGGCGTTTGTTCTATCAAACATCAAACTTTTCAAGCTTCCAATGGGTGGATCTTTCACAGTATTTAGCATGTTCTTTGTTACATTTATTGGATATTTGTATGGCCCAAGAGTTAGTATTTCAGCTGCTTTTGCATATGGACTTCTTCAGATGATCGCTGATCCTTATATTATCAGTATTCCTCAGATGCTCTGCGATTATATTCTGGCGTTTACTGCACTTGGTCTTGCCGGATTCTTCCATAACACTAAATGGGGAATTTACAAGGGATATCTGGTTGGAGTTCTTGGAAGATACTTCTTTGCTGTTCTTTCCGGCGTGATTTTCTTTGCTGACTATGCACCTGAGAATATGTCTCCACTTGCATATTCAATGGCTTACAACGCAATCTATATTTCAGCTGAGGCTGCGCTCACCGTAGCAGCACTTCTTGTTCCACCTGTAAGAGCTGCACTTAACAGGGTTAAGGCTGAGGCTCTTGAAAAGGGAGTTGCCAAGGGAGCAAACATCGAACTTGCCAAGCAGGCGTGAGATGGTATTTGAAGAAATTATTTGAGGATTATTATAGGCTTTTAATTTAAAAAAGATTTGTTACCAATTCCGATATGGTAAAGGTAACAAATCTTTTTTATTGAATAGATAATTTTGGAATTACTGTGACAGCATCTTATGATTTATTATTCTGTAATGAAGGATGCGTATTTATTTGACTCCGCAGGATTTAGCAGTACGCTGATCTTCACTCCTTCAGCAAGATATTCTGTATTCTTCACCTTGCCAGCCTCTGTCAGCATATTGAGAATGCCGCCTTCTGAATAGGGCAGGAGCATTTCATAGAGAGTATCCTCTGCTCCAAGTTTTTTCTCAATGAGCTCGATCAGAGCATCGAGACTGTCCTGATTCTTGGCACAGATGTAGGCTCTGTCATCAATGGTGCGTGGAACATCCATTACGAGCTGATTGTTGCCACGCTGTTCATTCTGCACTAAATCTGACTTATTGAATACGTAGATAATCGGAATGTCACCGGCACCAATCTCTGCAAGAGTATCTCTGGTGACATCCATGTGAAATCTATACTCAGGATCAGAGAAGTCAATTATTTCTAGCAAAATATCTGCATACTTGGCTTCTTCCAAAGTTGATCTGAAAGCCTTAACCAGCGTATGTGGTAGTTCACTGATAAATCCAACTGTATCAGTTAAAAGAAAAGGTCTCTTTCCTGGAGCTGTAATCTTGCGGACAGAGGTATCGAGAGTGGCAAAAAGCATATCCTTTTCCAAAACCTGCTTGTCCTCTGAGGCTTCGCCGCCGTACAGACGAAGGAGATTGTTCATAATAGTGGACTTGCCGGCATTGGTATAACCAACCAAAGATACCTTGGGAGTTCCAGAGTTTACGCGCTTTCCGCGCTGAGTGTCTCTTTCTTTTTCTACAGCTTCCAGTTCTCTTCGAAGCTCAGCCATTCTGTGCTCGATGCGTCTTCTATCAAGCTCAAGCTGTTTCTCACCTGAACCCTTATTGGAAAGTCTGCCGCTTCCGCCGCCCTGACGGGAAAGGGAACTTCTCATTCCTACAAGCCTTGGCAGCATGTACTGAAGCTGAGCATATTCAACCTGAAGACGAGATTCTCTGGTCTTGGCGCGCTTTGCAAAAATCTGCAGGATAAGTCCTGTTCGGTCAATTACCTCAGTATCAAGTACCTTTTCCAGGTTTCTGATCTGCATGGGAGAGATGTCGTCGTTGAAAATCACAATGTCAGCGTCAAACATCTCAACGGCGCCTTTGATTTCTTCGACTTTACCGCTTCCAACATAGGTACTTCTGTCGGGAGTTGGAAGATTCTGAATTGTAGTGCATGCAACCTCTATGTCCAGGGCTTTTGTCAGCTCTTTTAACTCATGCATTGATCTTTCGAACTCATCGTCAGTCTTGTTGGTATTCAGACCAACCAATATCGCTCGAACCTGCTTTGTATCTGCTACTACTTGATGAATAACATTTTTCATTAATTTCTAGTCTCCTAAATTAAACATCATTCCAGATATCATTTATCTGGGAATTAGCATAGTTACGCATTCATGCCTTTATAAATCCAAATGATCATGTTGTTCACCTCCGAAAGAATCAATCTTTTCTATTACCAACCCTTTTTTATTCAAAGGCGGTATTCTTTTATGAGCTACAGCCTGTTGTATATATTCCGCCTTTCAGCGCAACACAAAAGGGTGCATCCCCGGCTGTACAATGATTGATGCAAAATTTGTGCATCAGAATATGCAACCGGATGACACACCCCTAATTTTAACCTATTAACCAATTACAGCAAATGAATTCCATTCTTGTCACATTCGCTTACCATCTCTTCAGGCCAGATAGAGCACTGAACCTCACCGATGTGAGCTTTTCTAAGGAAGAACATACATATTCTGGATTGGCCGATACCGCCGCCGATGGTGTATGGAAGTTCCTTATCCAAAATAGCCTTCTGGAATGGGAGCTGAGCTCGCTCTGTGCAACCAGCCTTCTCAAGCTGCTCTGCAAGAGACTTCTCATCAACTCTGATACCCATACTTGAAAGCTCAAGAGCGATATCAAGAATAGGATAGTAAACAATGATATCAGCATTGAGCTTCCAGTCATCATAGTCTGGAGCTCTGCCGTCGTGCTTGTCGCCGGAAGCAAGTTCGTCACCAATCTGCATGATGCATACAGCACCCTTAGCCTTGGCGATGTAGTACTCACGCTCCTTGGCTGTGTACTCAGGGAACATATCCTCAAGTTCCTGAGTTGTGATAAAGAAGATATCATCAGGAAGAATCTCTTCTATATAGTCATACTGAATTGACATAAACTTTTCAGTCTTGCGAAGGACCTTGTAAACGTCACGGACTGTAGCCTTGAGGAAGTCCATGTTACGGTCTTCCTTGCGGATTACCTTCTCCCAATCCCACTGATCTACGAAGATTGAATGGATATTATCAGGTACCTCGTCTCTTCTGATAGCATTCATATCAGTATAAAGACCTTCACCTACATTGAAACCATACTTCTTGAGTGCAAATCTCTTCCATTTAGCAAGAGAGTGAACGACCTCTGCAGGTCTCTGATTTTCATTGAGAATATCGAATGCTACAGGGCGCTCAACGCCATTAAGGTTATCGTTAAGACCGGACTCAGGTGTTACAAACAAAGGAGCTGTTACACGCTGAAGATTAAGTCTTGTAGCCAGCATACCCTGAAAAAAGTCTTTAACTGTCTTGATTCCAACCTGGGTATCGTGAAGATCCAGAGAGGACTCATAGTTCTTGGGAATCTTTAGGTTCTCCATATTAGTTCTCCAATTCAATAAATATGTGTTATCTAAATTACTACAAATTATGCTCAATAATGTTTAATCTGATAAAGTGTCTTTAACACATTAAATCAATGCATAAATTTACTTATTACATATTAAAACCATGATTTCTATATTGCAAGATATTTATATGTTAAATTCACCATCGTTTCATTGATGATATATGCATTTTTATAAATATCTCAACTAAGATAACTAATAGCTTTTAAATCATGGTAGTTATTTATCATAGCGTTATAGTAGCATGATAAAGCACAAAAATGTGTGGAAAAGAGTAAAAAACCATGACCGCAAAGCCCCTATCCATGCGACTTTGGAAGCGGTTACATAAAATTCGAATTTTCGTCACAGTTTCGTCACAAAAAACTATTTACATAAACGATTTAGTTATGTATATTACTCATCATAGTACGTAACAGAATTACGTTTTTATTCCACGGATGGATGGAGTGGTTTTCGGGATTATTACTTGTCCCAAGGAGGTTTTTTATGTTAGGAAATGTTATTAAGAAGCATATTATGTTACAGCCTGCTCAGGTTGAAGATTTTGTAAAAGAAGCAACTAAGTGCGATTTTGATGTTGATATATACTACAACAGATACGTTGTTGATGCTAAGTCAATTTTAGGAGTATTTGGTCTTGATCTTACCAAGACTCTTACAGTTGAGTATCAGGGTGTGAACCAGCAGTTTGAGCAGTTCCTTAACGGTCTTGCAGTAGCATAAGATAAAGGCGAATGGCCTCCACAGTTAATCTGTGGAGGTTTTTTTATGCCATAATACCGGCAGGGCAATGCGGATATGTCCATATTCATGATACAATAATGCCTGTAAATTCATGCGATTATTTCAAATAATCGCATTTGGGGAAAAGATAATGACGATTTCAATTTCAGTCCGTGGTCTGGTGGAGTTTATCCTAAGGAGCGGAAATATAGACAACAGAATACATCAGGCACCTACTGATGCAATGCAGGAGGGTGGCAGAATTCACCGCATGATCCAAAAGAGCATGGGGCCTGATTATCATGCAGAGGTGCCCCTGGCCTACGTTCATCACACTGATAACTACGACCTTCTTATCGAAGGAAGAGCTGACGGAATATTAGATAAGTATATAGATGACGAGAACGCCTATGATGCTCAGGAGAGCTTTATTGAAAAGCCCAAGCCTGCGCCACTTATTGATGAGATCAAAGGGACTTACAGGGACCTCAAGAAAATGAAGGAACCTGTTGATGTGCACCTGGCTCAGGCTAAATGCTACGCAGCCATGTACTGCAAGGACAGGCATTGTCCAAATATCAACGTTCGCATGAGTTATTGCAACATTGATTCTGAGGATATGAAGTATTTTGATTATTCTTTTACCTATGAGGAAATAACCAAGTGGTTCGATGACCTCGTCCAAATGTATCTCAAATGGTCTGATTTCGAATTTGAGTGGGGCAGAATACGAACCACCTCCATCAAGGCTGTTCAGTTCCCGTTCCCTTACAGAGATGGGCAAAAAGACCTGGCGGCTGCAGTTTACAGAACAATCATTCACGGAAAAAAGCTGTTTCTTGAGGCTCCTACAGGAACCGGCAAGACCATAACCACAGTATTTCCTACCGTTAAGGCAATCGGTGAGGGCAAGATCAGTAAGCTCTTTTACCTTACAGCCAAGACAATAACAAGGACTGTGGCAGAGGAGGCTTTTTCTACCCTTCGAACCGCTCAGAATCTTAGATTCAAGACGGTTACAATCACAGCAAGAGACAAGATATGCTTCCTGGACGAGGAAAAAAGAAATTGCAATCCGGAGGCCTGCCCCTATGCAAATGGACATTTTGACCGCATAAATGATGCTATCTATGACCTTCTTACAAACGAAGATTCTTTTGACAGGGAAAAGATTATTGAGTATGCCACAAAACATCAGGTTTGCCCCTTTGAGATGTCTCTTGATATGAGTCTTTGGGCTGATGGTGTGATCTGCGACTACAACTATGTTTTTGATCCCTTTGTGTACCTTAGAAGGTTCTTTGCTGAGGGTAAAAAGAAGGACTATGTATTTCTGGTGGATGAGACCCATAACCTTTTGGACAGAGGCCGCGATATGTACAGCGCTGTCATTAGAAAAGAGAGCTTCCTTGAGTTAAAGAGCTCCATCAAAGAGTTTCATCCAAGTATTGCAGGGCACCTTGATAAGTGCAATAAGGCAATGCTGGAGCTGAAAAGAGAGTGCGATGGCTGCAGCGTATTGACATCAATAGATAAGGTTATAAATCCCTTAAACAGGCTCTCCGGTATTATTTCAGAGTATCTTGAGGATCATAATGAAGGCCCTTGCAGAGATGAAATATTGGAGTTTTATTTTGAGGTGTCCAGATTTTTGACAATCTATGACCTGGTGGATGACCACTACGTGATTTATAGCGAGTTTGCAGAGGATGGAAGCTTTCTTTTGCGCCTATCCTGCGCTGATCCATCAAGAAACCTGGCTCAGTGCATGGAAAGAGGCAGATCTTCGATTCTCTTTTCTGCCACACTTCTTCCTATCCAGTATTACAAAAAGCTTTTGGGCGGAACCGAAGAAGACTACGAAATATACGCAAAGTCCATATTTGATCCGGCCAAACTTGGCGTGTATCTTGGGGTTGATGTTACAAGCAAGTATTCAGAGCGAGGCGAGACAATGTATTACAATATCGCCAGCTATATAGACAGCGTTGTAGGGGCAAGAAACGGCAATTACCTTATCTTTTTCCCATCTCATCAGTTCCTGGAGGAAGTTCTCTACATATATGAAGAGGAATTTCTTGATGAGGAGAATACCGAGCTTTTGGTGCAGCGGGATTTCATGAGTGAGGAAGCCAGAGAAGCATTTCTTGACCGCTTCTCGGTTGGTAATAATATGGACCTTTCCGAAGTTATCCACATGGACCTGGAGATTGTAGAGGACAAGAATGTACTGGGCTTTTGCGTAATGGGCGGAATCTTTAGTGAAGGGATCGACCTTAAATATGACAGCCTTATTGGCGTTATTGTTGTGGGAACCGGAATTCCGATGGTTTGCAATGAAAGGGAAATTCTAAGACAGTACTTCGAAAAGGCCGGCTATGACGGCTTTGACTATGCCTACAGATATCCCGGAATGAACAAGGTTTTGCAGGCGGCAGGCCGCGTTATAAGAACAGAAGAGGATAAGGGAGTGGTTACACTTTTGGATAATCGTTTCACGCTCAGCTCATATAAATCTCTTTTCCCAAGGGAGTGGAAGGGTTACAAAAACGTAACGACCAAAACAGTCAAAAATGAGATATCCCAGTTCTGGGCTGACAAAAACGGGTGACTTTACAGTACGAAAAGGCAAAAGCGGCAAAAATAAGGCAAATTTGATTGACATAAAACAATATCGAAAATCTTTATGTAAACCAATAAAAATCGCGAATTGTATCAATTGTTCGAACAATAATGCTCTTTTTAGGAAAAATGATAAAAAAGCTATGAAATAATGACGTGTGTGTCATGTGGATAACTCTGTGGAAATTGGGGATTAGTTAAAAATTATGAAAGCGGAAGTCAGTAAATGCGCGGTTTTCCGAATGTGGTAAAATAGACTAATTAACGAGTAAAAATAATCATGTGACCAAACAAGTCAATGACTATATGTAAACCATTATTATCTATGACAGCAATGTCATAAAAATTTAAAAAAGCTAGTATTCATGCGCGTTTCACATAGGAATGCCTAAATTATGGGAACATAAATTTCTTGATTGGAAACTGTTCGATGTTGTAAAATTGTATTTACCCAAAAAACGTTTTGGGGATCATTGTGGATAACTTTTTGTAAGTATGGAAAAGTCTTATCACCGGGGGCACAATAATGAATATTAATGAATACAGCAGCGAGATTCAGACCCTAAATAATGAGATGATGGTTGCCAGATCATCTATGTCCGACAATTATATCAGTATTTGTAATAAACTTATCAAAGCGGCCAAGGCGATTAATGACAGCAAACTATTGGGCTATGGCTATTATTATCTTGCCGATGCCTATTATCTTTTGAGTACGGATTACCGTAAGTTCAACCTCAATCTCCTTAAGGCAATAGAATATCTTCAGGAAGTAGGGGACATGGAGCATCTTGCCAGGTGCTATAACCTTCTGGGCATAGATTCCATGAACCGCGGCAACTATGAGCTGGCGGTGGATTTCTTTATGCGGGGAATCAGCTACTGCGAGAATCTGGAAAATAGTGGAATTCCCGGTTTTATGATGTTTAACATGGGGCATGTTTATTACCGCTTTGGTGATATCAAGATGGCTCTTTCAAATATCAGAACTGCCTACAAGCACATAAGGCAGAACCGCAAAGAAAGTCTTTATTATAGGAACATCCTGTTTTGCCACTGCTTTGAGGCGGACTGCTATATCAAACTTGAAAAGTATGATTCAGTCAGAAAGTGCCTTGAAGCCATGGATAAACTGGCTAACTATCAGGAGTTCAATGAGGAATATCTCATGGGGCTTCCTGTTCTTGATACCAAGATGAGGGCGTACTATTTCCTCGGGGATACCAAGAAGTTCGAGTATTACAGCGGACTTCTCAACGGAATAATCTGCGACAATAAGTTTTCTCTGGATGATATGGAGGATGTGTACAATACGGCCAGGTTCTATCTTGAGATTGGAAAAGAAAAAGAGGCTCTTAATATAGCCCACATCACAGCCACGGTTTTGGGAGAGCTTAATATAGCGCATCTTCGCCTTGACCATGCTAAGCTCTGCTGTGAAATATATGAAAAGATAGATGACAAAGCTGAGAAAATAAAGGCTCTTGAGAACTTCTATAAATACAGTCAGGAATTTGAAAAAGAGAGAATGGTCAACTACAAGTTCTTTGCAGCCATGAGGACCAAGCTTTTAAATGTTGAGATAGAGAATAATAAGCTTCAGATCCAGGCAGGGACAGATCAGCTTACCGGACTTGGCAACAGGTATAGTCTTAATCGCTATGCGGTAACAGCCTTCGAAAATGCCATTGCCAGCGGCAAATCATTGGCGGTAGAACTTTTGGATGTGGATAATTTTAAGCTCATTAATGACAAGTTTGGACACCAGGCCGGAGATCAGTGCCTTAAGTATATTGCAAAGTCCATTATCGATATGTGTAATCGCAACAAAGGAATACATGCCTTTAGATATGGCGGAGATGAATTTGTCATCGTCTATGAGAATATGAAGGACGAGCAGATTTTAGAACATGCCAGCAAACTTAGGGAGTCGGTCAAGACGGTGACAAGAGACTCTGATATGTTTGGCGGCAATGCTGTCAGCATTTCACAGGGAATCAGGAATTCGGTGCCCCAGGAAACGACCAGGCTTTGGGATTATATGTATGAGGCAGACAATGCCTTATATGAGATCAAGGACAAACAAAAGGGAGAAATAGCTTTGGCCCATAAAACCAAGATTTCCAAGGATTCTTTGTGATAGATTATGAGAAGCTGAACCTACGCCTTGACATATTTTTTTTAAACTAATATAGTTAATTGTAATTTAAATACTAAAGGTTATGAGAAAGAGGAGTACATATCTTTTTTGAGTCTAAAGAGAAGGTGGCATTTGCTGAGAGTCACCGGCCATGGAGATATGGAAGGTAGCTTTTGAACCGGGCACCCAGAACGGGATTGTATTTATCCCATAAGTGTTCCCGCGTCATCTGCGTTAAGGGATGAGTGCATTCGGATTATCCTGATGCATACTGAGGCGGATTTTTATCCGTGAACTAAGGTGGTACCGCGTATTTTACGCCCTTAGAAGTCAAAAAAGGCTTCTGAGGGCTTTTTATTTGTCCTCATGGCCAATAATCGAAAAGGAGACAGATTATGAAGAAAGAACTCGCAAAAACCTATGATCCCAAGAGTATTGAGAGTCGTCTTTACTCTAACTGGGAAGAGAAAAAGTACTTCCACGCAGAAGTTGATGAAACTAAGAAACCTTTTACTATCGTAATCCCACCGCCAAACATTACAGGTAAGCTTCACATGGGACACGCTCTTGATAACACAATGCAGGATATCCTCATTCGTTTCAAGAGAATGCAGGGCTACAATGCACTTTGGCAGCCTGGAACAGACCATGCGTCTATCGCAACTGAGGTTAAGATCATTGATACTCTAAAGGCTGAAGGCATCGACAAGAGAGACCTTGGCCGTGAGAAGTTCCTTGAGAGAGCATGGGAATGGAAAAAAGAGTATGGCGGAACTATTATTCAGCAGCTCAAGAAGATGGGCTCTTCCTGCGACTGGGACAGAGAGCGTTTTACAATGGATGAAGGATGTAACGAGGCTGTTACAGAAGTTTTCTGCAAGATGCATGAAAAAGGCTACATCTATAAGGGAAGCCGTATCGTAAACTGGTGTCCTGTTTGTAAGACATCTATCTCTGATGCTGAAGTTGAGTACGAGGAGCAGGCAGGCCACTTATGGCACATTAAGTATCCTGTAATCAACGAGGATGGCACAGTTTCTAAGACTGATTTCATCGAGTTTGCTACAACACGTCCTGAGACAATGCTTGGTGATACAGCTGTTGCTGTAAACCCTGATGATGACAGATACAAGAGCTTCAAGGGTAAGAAAGTTCTTTTACCTATAGTTAACAGAGAACTTCCTATCGTAGAAGACTCTTACGTAGATATGGAATTCGGTACAGGTGTAGTTAAGATCACTCCTGGCCACGACCCTAACGACTTTGAGGTAGGTAAGCGTCACAACCTTGAGGAGATCAACATCCTCAATGACGATGCTACAATCAATGCAAACGGTGGCAAGTTCGAGGGCATGGACCGCTATGCTGCAAGAGAAGCTATTGTAAAAGAGCTGGATGAGATGGGACTTCTTGTTGAGATTGAAGACTATTCTCACAATGTAGGTACACACGACCGTTGCCACACAACTGTTGAGCCTATGATCAAGGCACAGTGGTTTGTTAAGATGGATGAGCTCATTAAGCCAGCAGTAAAGGCTGTTAAGGAAGGCGAGATCAAGCTTATTCCACCTCGTATGGAAAAGACATACTTCAACTGGACAGATAACATCCGCGACTGGTGTATTTCCAGACAGCTCTGGTGGGGACACAGAATTCCTGCTTACTACTGCGATAAGTGCGGAGAAGTAGTTGTATCCAAAGAGGCTCCAACAGTATGTCCTAAGTGTGGTGAGACGCATTTCACACAGGATCCTGATACACTTGATACCTGGTTCTCATCAGCTCTTTGGCCATTTGAGACTCTTGGCTGGCCTCATGACACCAAGGAACTTAAGTACTTCTTCCCTACAGACGTACTTGTAACAGGTTATGACATTATCTTCTTCTGGGTAATCAGAATGATCTTCTCAAGCTATGAGAACATGGGAACATATCCATTCCACACAGTTCTTTTCCATGGTCTTGTAAGAGATTCTCAGGGACGCAAGATGAGTAAGTCTCTTGGAAATGGTATCGATCCTCTTGATATCATTGAGAACTACGGTGCAGATGCTCTCAGACTTACACTTATCACAGGTAATGCACCTGGTAACGACATGCGTTTCTATAATGAAAGAGTAGAGAACAGCCGTAACTTTGCTAACAAGGTATGGAATGCTTCAAGATTCATTATGATGAACATGGCTGAGGATGCTAAGAGCGCTATTCACCAGCCAATGCCAGCAGGTCTCGAGCCGGTTGATAAGTGGATTCTTAGTAAACTTAATAACACTGTAAAAGAAGTTACAGATAACATGGAGCACTATGAGCTGGGAATCGCAGTTCAGAAGGTTTATGACTTCATCTGGGATGAGTTCTGTGACTGGTACATTGAGATGGTTAAGCCTCGTCTCTATAATTCAGACGATGCTGCAAGCCATGAAGCAGCTCTTTGGACACTTCAGACAGTACTCCTCAATGCACTTAAGCTCCTTCATCCTTATATGCCATTCATTACAGAGGAAATCTTCTGCACAATGCAGGATGAGGAAGAGTCAATCATGATCTCCGACTGGCCTGTATACAAGGATGAGTGGAACTTTGCAGCTGATGAGAAGTCTATCGAGACAATCAAGGAAGCTGTTCGTGGTATCCGTAACGTTCGTACACAGATGAATGTTGCTCCATCAAGAAAGGCAAAAGTATTTGTTGTAAGTGATAAGGATGATGTTCTTGACATCTTCAGAACAGGTAAGCTGTTCTTTGAATCACTTGCTTATGCTTCTGAGTCTGTTTGCCAGAAGGATAAAGAGGGTATTGCAGAAGATGCTGTTTCTGTAGTTCTTGCAGATGCAACAGTTTATATTCCTTTCTCTGATCTTGTAGATCTTTCTGCAGAGATTGAGCGTCTCACCAAGGAGCAGAAGAGACTTGAAGGCGAGCTTAAGAGATCTCAGAATATGCTCAGCAATGAGAAGTTCCTTTCTAAGGCTCCTGCAGAGAAGATTGCAGAAGAAAAAGAGAAACAGCAGAAGTACCAGCAGACTTACGACCAAATTACAGAGAGACTTGCACAGCTTACAAAATAAGGGGCTCGTGATGCACAGATAAACCTCTGATGATTTGCAATGCGGATGATTCGTATATTCACATCCAAACCTCCGATGATGCTTTGCATCAAATCGGTTTGGCTGCAAATATACTTATCATCATGCATTTGCAAATCTAATCGGTTTATTTGTGCAATCACTTCGCCTTTTTTAGCATACACTTATACGACTTTTTTACAGGAAATATATGGATAATGAAAAAAATAGCTTAGAAATGCTAAATGGGGAAATAGCTGAGTTTATTAGCCGTGCAGATGCCGGAAATGAAATTCAGCTTTTTGAATGCGATGATTTCCTCAACAGTATTCCTAGCTTTACAGATAAACATACAATTGAAGATACAAAGAAATTCCTGGAGTTCCTTGGTAATCCTGAAGAGAACATGAAGATAATTCATGTAGCGGGAACAAACGGAAAAGGCTCGGTTTGTAGCTATGTTTCATCAGTATTGATGAAGGCGGGGTATTCTGTGGGAATGTTCACATCGCCTCATCTTGTGAAGATCACTGAGAGATTTCAGGTGGATGGTAAGCCGATATCGGATGGACTTTTCACAGAGATTTTTGTGGAAATGTTAAGGCGAGTTGCCGAGTACAATGCCGATTTGGAAGCTCCTTATTTTCCAACATACTTCGAGTTTCTTTTCTTCATGGCGATGCTTCTATATGACGTGTATCCTGTGGATTATCTGGTACTGGAGACAGGACTTGGTGGAAGGCTTGATTCGACTAATGCTGTGGCAAAGCCTCTTGTTTCTGTAATTACAGAGATTGGCTACGATCACATGCAGTACCTGGGTGAAACCATAGAAGAGATAGCCGGTGAGAAAGCCGGAATTATCAAACCGGGAGTACCCATTGTCTTTTTTGATAAGAGAGCAGAGAGTACGGAAGTAATCAAGAAAAGAGCGCTGGAACTGGATACCAGAGCCATTATGGTTGAAAGCAAAAATATTCAGGATACAAGGCGCGAAACGGACGAAGCAGGGAACAAATACGTTGCTTTTTCGCTAAATAGCTTATATGATAAATATGTTGACTTAAGGCTTTCTACAGAGGCTCTTTATCAGGCGGAAAATGCGAGTGTGGCTGTGGCAACCCTTGAAATTCTAAGGGATAACGGCGCCGAGATTTCTGAACTTGATATCAGAGAAGGGCTTATGGCCACTAAGTGGGAAGGCCGAATGGAAGAGGTTCGCCCCGGAGTATATGTGGACGGAGCTCATAATATTGACGGAATAACAGCTTTTCTTGACTGCATTGAGCATATGGAATGTTCAGGCAGAAAGCTTATGCTTTTTGGCATAGTAAGTGACAAGCAGTACAAAGAGATTGTACAGGAGATACTTAAGAGAGACCAGTTCGAGGGAATCTACGTTGCTGTACTTGAGACCAGCAGATCTTTATCTGTATCTGATCTTAAGGGAGCTTTTGAGAATGCCAAGGATGAACTTGGAATCTTTGGAGTACCGGTCAAGTATTACAGCAATGTCAGAGATGCCGTGACTGATATCATAACCAGCAGGAAGTCCGGAGATATGGTATTTGCCGCAGGTTCGCTGTATCTTGCAGGTCAGATAAAAGGAATGCTCTAATCCTCGTTATAGCTGTTATAATAATTTATGGATATTACATCTGAGGGAATGAAAATATATGATTAACTTTGAAGAAGAATTAAAGAAGTTCAGACCTAGTCTTGAGATTGAGGATGCAGAAGACATCATATACAATCAGGATCTTGACGATATGTCGGATGTTTTGGTTAAGCTTTTAAAAGAAGCTAAGGGTGATTTTGATAATCAGAAGAGGACTAAATAACAATGAAGTGCAATCGTTGTGGGGCTGAACTTGATAAGAGTGATGTTTGTCCTGGTTGCGGAACAAACGTCAGAATATACAAGAAAATAGTGAGCCTTTCCAACAAGTTTTACAATGAAGGTTTGGAAAAGGCAGCAGTAAGAGATATGACAGGAGCTGTAAACGCTCTTAGACAGGCTCTTAAGTTGGACAAGAATAATATAGATGCAAGAAATCTTCTTGGTCTTGTGTATTATGAGACAGGCGAGGTTGTTGCGGCTCTTTCCGAATGGGTTATCAGTAAGAACCTGCGTCCTGAGGAAAATCTTGCAGATAAGTATATGGACTATGTGAGAAATAGCCCATCTCAGCTTGATACTATCAATCAGACAATCAAGAAATTTAATATAGCGCTCAATTACTGCAAACAGGATGGCCTGGATCTTGCAGTTATTCAGCTTAAGAAGGTGCTTTCTTTAAATCCCGGATTTATTAAAGCGCATCTTTTGCTTGCCCTTTTATACCTTAAGGGCGGTAATTATGACAGAGCCAAGATTGAGTGTCAGAAGGCACTTAAGCTGGACACCGGAAATGTAATGGCTAAGCGCTATCTCAAGGAAGCTGATAGTATGCTTCTTCCCGGTGAGAGTGGCAAGCTTGTTTCAGATATTGCCACATCCGACAGCGAGGATGTTATCAGATATAACAGTGGCAACGAGATGATCATTCAGCCGGTTAAAAAATCTGCTATAACCAGGACCGGTTCTATTTGGGGAATCGTACTTGGTGCAGTTTTGGGACTGGCGGCAGCATGTTTCCTTATTTTGCCACAGCGTATTCAGAGCATAAATAATAATAACCAGAGTAAGATTACACAGATCAGTGAAGAATCCGATGCCAAGTCTGCCAAGATCAATGAGTATGAGCAGCAGGTCAAAAACTTGGAGACTCAGATTAATGATCTTCAGTCCAAGGTTACGGATTATGAGGGAGTTGATAGCACATCAGCAGCTATGAACAGCCTTATGAGTGCAACTAATATCTATATGACAGATTCTTCCAATATTGAAGCTATGGCACAGGCTCTTGCCGGTGTTGACCTTAATGTGATCAGCGACGATGTATCTCCTGAGTTTACAGCTCTTTACGATACACTTATGTCACTGGTTGGAACTGATCTTGCATTGTCATATTACAATGCTGCTAACGATGCATACAAAGCTGAGGATTATGAGTCTGCAATAGCTAATTATTCCAAAGCTTATCAGTATGATAATACTAATGTTAATACTCTTTATTATCTGGGCAACTCTTATTATGAGAGTGGTGACCTTGAAAATGCCAAGACTATTTATGATCTTGTTATCACCAATTTCCCCGATACCCAGAGTGCAGCTGGAGCTCAGACCAAGCTTGCAGAGATTAATAATTCAGGAAACTGATATGCAGTAGCTTCTTCTGGCTTTGATATATATAGGACAGAAAGTTTATAATGGTTAATTTTTCAGATTTGATTTTTATATTCAGGTTTTTACCTGTATTTATAGTGGCCTTTTTCCTTACTCCTATAGAATTCAGGACAATGACACTTTTGGTGGGCAGCCTTGTGTTCTATGGGGTGGGTGATCTTAAGATGTTCCCGGTTTTATTGGGGGCAGTAATAATAAACTACATTTTCAGCAGAGCTTTAAAGGGCGGCGGAAGCAAGGTCCTTCTTAGCTTTGCTATTGTTCTTGATGTCATTATGCTGGTCGAGTTTAAGCTTCTTGGCCAGTTCGTGGATAGCTCATTCCTGCCTATTGGCGTGAGCTTTTTTACCTTCAAGATGATTTCCTTCCAGATTGACAATTACAGAGGAAAAGTTGATGAGAAAGCGGGATTCATGGATATTGCCGCTTATTTTGTCATGTTTCCACAGATTGTTTCAGGACCTATCATGAGGTTCGAAGATTATGTCAAGAATCCTTTCATGAAGCTCTGGAGCAAGGAAGAAGCAGAGGTTGAAGGAATTGTTGATGCAGACAAAGCACCGGATTTTGAACCGTTAAAAGACATAGAGAAAAATGATAGTGATACAGCTGAAATGGAAGTCATAGATCTTGACAAGGAAGATGCAGCCGAAGAAACGGAAGTAGAAAAGCCCAGCAAGCTTGCCGCTATTGAGGATGGCCTTAGATTTTTTGTTCTTGGCCTTGCTCTCAAGGTGCTTCTTGCAGACCACCTTGCTATGCTGTGGAAGGATATAGGAACCATCGGCTATGAGAGTATTTCAACACCTCTTGCATGGCTTGGTGCTTACACTTATTCCATGGAGCTGTATTTTGATTTCTGGGGATATTCTCTCATGGCTGCCGGAATCGGCGTTATGATAGGCTTTCCTTTTATCGTTAACTTTGACCAGCCCTATGAATCAAGGAATGTGTCTGAGTTTTACAGAAAATGGCATGCTACATTAGGTGCATGGTTTAGGGATTATATCTACTTCCCTATGGGCGGAAGCAGAAAAGGAAATCTCCGCACAGTACTGAATCTCCTTACTGTATGGCTTATTACAGGCTTTTGGCATGGAGTAACCCTTAATTTTATTTTGTGGGGGATGCTTATTTTCGTTATAATTTTATGTGAGCGTTTTGTGTTGACCAAACTCCCTAAATTCATCGGAGACTTTTTTGGCAGAATAAATGTGCTTGTACTTATTCCTCTTACCTGGGTAGTGTTTGCGATTCCGAATTTCGACATGCTCTGCACATATTTTAAGAGGTTATTCCCATTCTTTGGTGCTGGTATTTCTGTTAATCAGGCAGATTTTACCAAGAACATTGGTATTTACGGCATTGTCTTGGGTACAGGACTTATCCTGATGATACCGTTTGTATACAGATTTTTTGAAAAGCACAGGAAAAATCCGGTATTTACAGTGGCGCTTTTAGTGCTGTTCTGGGCCTGTGTATACAGCATATCTAATGCAGCAGGAAATCCCTTCATGTACATGAAGTTTTAATTATTTGAAAGAGTGATTTAATGAAACTGTTAAAAACTTGCCCACTTCTTATTGGAATTGTGGCAATTAGTTTAATATTGACGGCTACCTCTTTTGCCTTGGAAGACAGCACCTATGCTTCTTACAAAGAGGATTACGATCCCGCCAAGCTCCCTCACTTTATCCTGGTGATGAAGGGGCTTACTGATGGTATTTACCCCTGGGATGAAAAATCCGGAGGCGGCACAGAAACCGGCTTTGATGATTATCTCGTGGAAGATGAAAAACTGGAAACCGAGGACGGCGATACGACCGGAAACGAGCCGGAGAACGAGGATGCATCAGGCTCATTTGATTCCGGTGAGGCTGTGAATAATCAGGAAGAACTTTTGATTGTTTCCGGAAATAGCGCAGAAGACTCCGTTTCTGATAATGACGCGGATAGAACCTATGAGTTTGAGCCTGTGGATGAGGACTATTTTATGGACGCTCTTTTCATAGGAGATTCCAGAACCGTAGGCCTTTCAGAGTACTGCGAGCCCCTGGATACCAGAGCTACTTTCTATGCCAAGGTTTCTCTTACGATCTACAAGGTGCTTCAGAAGCAGATTGTTAAGACTGATACTGATATGATTACGATAGAACAGGCACTTTCCGAGAATCAGTTTGGCAAGATCTACATTATGCTTGGTCTTAATGAGATTGGAACCGGTACAGCCGAGTCTTTTGCTGAGGAATATGGAAATGTGGTTAACAGAATCAGAGAGCTTCAGCCTGATGCCATTATATATATTCAGGGAATAATGCACGTTACAGAGCATAAGAGCAGTAATGATAAGTACTTTAACAATGACAATATCAACAGGCGCAATGAGGAGCTTTCCAAGCTTGCGGACAACAAGACTGTCTTTTACATGGACATGAACGAGGCCGTAGATGACGAGAATGGTAACCTGTTAAAAGAACTTTCCGGGGATGATGTTCATCTTAAGGCGTTTGCTTATGAAAGATGGTATCAGTTCCTGCTTGACCACGGAATTGTTAAAGATTAATCCTAGTAAATAACCTGAGGGTTTTGATTTGCCCAGGGATAAATGTGATAGAATTGAAGGTGATTTAATTGGCAAGAGAAATGACTTTTAAAATGGAGAGACCGGGGCTCCTTCATGAAGGCGATGAGGTCACGGTTACAGAGGGTGTTCTTCCCAGTAACTACTACTATACAATTGATCCATCACTGGCAATGTCAGGAAACTTCCCATTTAGAGACAGGATGCTTGCCAGAAAAGGTGTTGTAACCAAGGTTGAAGAGAATGCCAGAGGTTTCTATGTAACAGCTGTGTTCGAGGAGAACACTTGATAATAAGGAGGAGAACATTATGGAGTACGTATCAACTAACAAGGCACCGGCAGCAATCGGACCATATTCACAGGCTATCAAGGCAGGAGATTTTCTTTATGCATCAGGACAGATTCCGATCAATCCTGAGAGCGGTGAAATAGAAGAGACTACTATTGCTGAGCAGGCAGACAGAGTATGCAGAAATATCGGCGAGATATTAAGCGCTGCAGGAACTGACTATGAGCATGTTGTAAAGACTACATGTTTCCTTGCTGAAATGGCAGATTTTGGCGCATTCAACGCAGTTTATGAGAAGTATTTCGTTGGAAAGCCTGCAAGAAGTTGCGTAGCAGTTAAGCAGCTCCCAAGAGATGTTCTTTGTGAGGTTGAAGTAATAGCTTATCTTGGACAGTAATATTTAATAGTAACTATTTTGGAGTGGGGATGAAGAAAAGAGTTGTTGCCGCTATTATGTGCGTAGCCTTTGTGATGACAGGCTGCGGAAGCCTTGCAGGCAGACATAATATAGATTCCGGATTTACATATATTGAGAGTCGCGACTACGTGAGTGCTCTTGAAAGCTTTGAGGCTGCCACGGAAAAAGGAGAGGATGAATGTCTTATTCACAGAGGAATAGGCATTGTGAAGCTCCAGACCGGGGATTATCAGAGCGCAGTAGACGAACTCCTTGCATCACTGGCAGCGGATGAGGGAATAGTTGATGACATGGATTTTGACACCAACTTTTACCTGGCAGAAGCTTACTATCGTCTTGGGGATTATGCCAAGGCCAAAGAGGTATATGATGCCATTTTGGCCCTTAGATCCAAGGATAGTAATGCCTATTACCTTCGCGGTGTATGTGAGCTGGCTTCCGGTGGGCATGATAGTGCATATTCGGACTTTTCCAAGGCAATAGCCCTTAACTCCAGAGACTACGGCGTTATAATCCTGATCTATAAGTCTCTTGCAGAGTATGGTTATGAGGATGAAGCAAGAAATATTCTTCAGACAGCCATGGATAATGGAAGTTCTTTTATGACCAATTATGAAAAGGGACAGATTTCCTACTATCTTGGCAACAATGCTGATGCTCAGAGCTATCTTGAACTTGCCAGAAACGAACGCGACCAGGAAAAAGAGCCGGTGGTTCTCATGCTTGGTCAGACCGGCGAGAAGCAGGGCGACTATAACTACGCTATCAGCGTTTACAAGACATACCTGAATGAGAATCCGGAAAGTGCCACTGTCTATAATCAGCTTGGAATGTGTCAGATAAAGCAAGGAGATTATGACGGAGCTATTTCATCCTTTGAGGCAGGGCTTACAGTTGACGACAAGGGTGTTAATCAGGCTCTTCGCCTGAATGAGATTACAGCCTACGAATATATGGGGCAGTTCAATATGGCCCAGTCACTTATGGCCACATATCTTCAGGATTATCCCGGGGATGAGACCGCTATCAGAGAGAATATTTTCCTGTCAACAAGATGATAAAACAATCATTTTTTCTCAGTGCAGAATATTCCGGATTTGTACAGTAAACCGCATTGATATTGGACCTACAGTCATTTAAAATTATGGCTGTAGGTATTTTTTTATTGTAGGAGAAAAGAAAAATGGCATATTTATTTGTTCATTTTACAAGTGGGGAAAAAGATTCAGAGAGCATATATTTTTCTGTAAGTAAGGATGGCCTTAACTTTACAGATTTAGGCGGAAATCAGCCAATTTTGAAAGCTGAGCTTGGTTCCAAAGGAATCAGAGATCCATACATGGTTTTCGATGAAAAGCTGGGTAAATACTTCATTATAGCTACAGATCTTAATACTTCCGATGGAAACTGGGAGAGAGCTGCAAACAGAGGCAGCAGATCACTTTTTGTCTGGGAATCCGAGGACCTGATTAACTGGTCCAAGGAAAGACTTATAGAAGCCGGCATAGAAGGCGCAGGATGCGTTTGGGCACCGGAGGCTGTCTACTGCAAGGAAGAAGGAGCCTGGTTTGTATTCTGGGCATCCAATGTTAAGGAAAGCGGTGAGGATGCGCCCAAACAGCGTATATATGGCTCTTTTACCAAGGATTTTAAGGAGTTTACTCCTGCGTTTAAATATATTGAGAAGGACACCCATGTTATAGACACTGACATA
Source organism: Butyrivibrio sp. VCB2006 (assembly GCF_000420945.1). Classification (GTDB taxonomy): domain Bacteria; phylum Bacillota; class Clostridia; order Lachnospirales; family Lachnospiraceae; genus Butyrivibrio. Next base: position 9,422 of record NZ_ATVX01000008.1, on the reverse strand, counting down.
GTATGGGAAGATGGCTACTACTACAGATTCTCCAAGGATGAGACTAACAAAGTCATTCTTCTTGAGAGAAGCGCCGATCTTGTTAAGGGTCCTTACGAGAAAGTTGAATCCAAGACTCTCTCAGAACTTAAGGGTGTAGAGGGCCCGGAGGCTTATTACCTCGAAGAGCAAAAGAAATGGTGCCTTATCGTGGATCAGTTCCAGACTAACGGAGGGTATCTTCCTCTTGTCTGCGATAAATTGGAATCCGGAGATTTTCAGAAACTTACTGCTGATCAGTATAATCTTGGAAAGCGCAAAAAGAGACACGGCGGTGTTATTGCAATTACTGATAAGCAGTACGATGCGCTTACAGAGGCTTTTGGCAGGAATATAAGAATCAGCGTTTATAACGATTGGGATCATGTGGACAAAGCTGCATCGGAAGGAAAGGGCAATGTTGTTCTGGCCTGGGACGGCGAATATAGGAAAGGCGATATTATTGAGTTTTCAGGAATGATTCCTGGGAAATACTATGTTGTTAAAGTGGATGCGGCTATAGACCCTGCGCTGGTGCTTGTACAGCAGGAGACTGTCACATTTACAGTGCCTTTTTATGAGAAAAAGACAAGCTATAATCCTATAGCATTCTTTGGAAACAGACATTATGTCAGCATCAGAGAAGCTGCGGATTATGAGATAAACGCATACAGAAATCTGGCGCTTAATCCCTTTGACCAGCATGAGGTATCAGGAGTATACCCACATGCCAGTGCCAATGTGGAAACAAGAGGAGAGGCGGTTTTTGCGGCAAGGAATGCAATAGATGGCTGCATTGCCACACTTTCTCACGGAGAATGGCCCTATGAATCCTGGGGCATAAACAGGCAGGATGATGCGGAGTTTACCCTTGATTTTGGAACTGAGGTGGATTTTGACAAGATAGTTCTTTATACAAGAGCAGATTTTCCTCATGACAACTGGTGGACGCAAGCCGAGTTTTCTTTTTCCGATGGAAGCAGCCAGGTGGTACACATGGATAAAAAGGTGGCAGAGCCCCACGTGTTTGATATTAAGAAATCCGGAATCAGTTGGATTAAACTTGGCAAGCTGATTAAAGCTGATGATCCAAGCCCATTTCCGGCGCTTACACAGATTGAGGTGTATGGAACAGTACATGCGTAATGAATCAAATTGAGGTTTTGATATGAAGCATAGAACGTTAGTACATGATTATTTCTCTAAAGTTAATGAGGTTTCTCTTTATAGGCGATATCCGGATATCGCTGACAGAAAAGCCTGGGAAGGATTATCTGATGATCTTCGTGCAAAACTCATAAGAGCCGGAGAAGAAGCCCTTGATGAGCCCTGGACACAGCTACTGATTTCTGACTTTACGGAGTTTAAGAAAAGCGGCAACAGAGTCCGATTTGAGGATAAGTATTTTCCAAGACGTAGGAAATTAAATAAGCTTGTTATGGCTGAGTGCGTCGAGAATAAGGGAAGATTTACAGATGCTATTTTAGATGGCCTGTACCTTATTTTGGAAGAAACTACCTGGTGCCTTCCACCTCACACAAGTTATGAGAGGGACGCAGAACAGGAGAATATTCCTGACGTTACAAGGCAGATTATAGATCTTTTCCAGGCTGAGAGCGGAGCGGAAGTAGCTTTTGCTGAGTACCTGCTAAGACCTGTATTTGCGAAGATCAGTCCTCATATCAGTATTTACGTGAATGAGAGACTTAAAGAGCGCATATTTGATCCTTATCTTAATCAGTTCTTCTGGTGGATGGGAGACGGAGAGCAGACCATGTGCAACTGGACTCCCTGGATTGTTCAGAACGTGCTGATCTGTGCGCTGACAAGACAAGAAGGGTACTGGGAAAAGAATAAAAATGTACTAAAGACATTTCTGGAAAAGGCTTCTGTGTCCTGTGACTATTTCCTTGATGAGTACGGTGAGGACGGCGGTTGCAACGAGGGAGCTCAGTACTATACTCATGCAGGCTTATGCTTGTTTGGTTGTCTTGAGCTTATTGATGGGGCTACAGATCGTGGTTTCTCTGACATTTATAAAGAGAAGCTTATTCGCAACATGGCCACTTTCATTGTTAAGATGCATGCCTGTGGAGACTACTACGTGAATTTTGCCGACTGCAGTGCACTTCCCGGAAGGCGTACCGCCAGAGAGTTTTTGTTTGGTAAGGCTGTAGGGGATGAGGCCCTTTCAAGCTTTGCCGCAGCGGACTTTAGAGATGAGGACGACAAGGATAAGCTTGTTAACGGCGAGATTAATCTCTTTTACCATTGCATGCAGGCTTTTGCCTATGATGAGATGATGCAGTATCCGGTGAGCGCAGTACTTCCGGAAGATTCCTGGTTTGAGAGCATGGGACTTATGGTGGCCAGGGATGATACTTTCGTTCTTGCTGCCAAGGCAGGTAATAACGGTGACAGTCACAATCATAACGACGTTGGCTCTTTTACCATTTACAAAAACGGAAGGCCCTTTGTAATCGACCTGGGAGTAGAAACTTATACTCAGAAGACATTTTCAGATAGGCGCTACGAGCTGTGGACAATGCAGTCCCAGTTCCACAATGTGCCTACGTTTATTGATGGCAATATTATCAGCAATTTGGGAGATGACTCTGCTGCGGATGCCGGTAATCCGAAAGTTTTCATGCAGAAGGATGGCAAAGAGTTTGGTGCATCTAATGTAAAGTGCGACCTAAGTTCCGGCACCCTGACCATGGATATCGCAGGGGCATATTCTGAAGGAAACGCAGAAAAAGCTTTGCAGGGCATTAAATATGTCAGAACAGTTTCTCTTAATAAGGGCGAGAACATCGCTGTTAGGGACCACTATGAAGGTAGTCTTCCACTGGTTATGAGCATTATGACCTATGAAAAGCCGGAGGCCTTAGATGCTGCAATGGGAAAAGACACCAAGAAAGACGGAAACGGCCCGGTAAAAGTTAAGGTCGGCGATGTGGGCTTTATCACAGCAAGTGGCGCTCGGAATGTTAATATCCGTGAATACTCAATTACTGACGAAAGGCTTTCTATAGCCTGGAAACACAGTGTATACAGGATACTTATTGAGCTTGATGAGACAGCCGGAGACTATGAATTTGAATTTTGCTAATCGAGGAGAGAAATGGCAATGAATATAAGTGCAGAAGATAAGAAGTGGATAAAAGAGGCTCTTGATCAGTTTGGGACCAAGATGGAAACTGTGGCAAGCCGCAATCAGGGGAAGATTCCTTATACTACCGACGATAAGGGCAGATTTGATGATCGCTCCGGAGAAAAGGACATCTGCTGGTGGACCAACGGCTTTTGGGGCGGTGAGCTTTGGCAGCTTTATAAGCTCACAGGAAAAGAAATATTCAGGCAGGAAGCTATTGGCACTGAGGATAAGATGGACGCTGCCTTTATGAATTACAACGGAATGGACCACGATGCGGGCTTTAGGTGGCTTCCAACTTCTGTAGTAAGATACAAAATGGATCACAATCCAAAGTCCAGGAATAGAGGACTTCTGGCAGCAGCGAGCCTTTCAGGACGCTTTAATTTAAACGGTAATTTCATCAGAGCCTGGAATGACTGGGGCGATGACAGGGATACCACAGGCTGGGCAATTATCGACTGTATGATGAATTTGCCTCTTTTGTATTGGGCATCAGAGGAACTTGGGGATCCAAGATTTAAAGCTATAGCCGTGGCTCATGCGGACACAGCCATGAAGAACTTTATCAGAGAAGACGGCTCGGTGCGCCACATTGTAGGCTTTGATCCTGCAACCGGTGAGTTTGACAGAGACTACGGCGGACAGGGCTATGGAGAAGGCTCATCCTGGACAAGAGGCCAGAGCTGGGCACTATACGGATTTGCGCTTAGCTACATCTACACCGGGGAAAAGAAATACCTTGATACAGCAAGGAAGGTTGCAGATTACGTGATCTCTGAGCTTGACAGCAAGTTTCCTGAGTATCTTGTTCCTGTGGATTACAGACAGCCTGCAGAGCCTTATTATGAGGATTCTACGGCAGCAGCTATTACAGCGGGAGGTCTTATTGAACTTGCTAAGTGTCTTGATAGCGCAGGTTATTCTGCAGAAGCTAATGAAAAGGTATGCTCAGACAAGTACCTTAATGCAGCTATTAAACTCCTAAAGACTCTCCATGAAAAGAGATGTGACTACACTTTGGATAAAGATAATATCTTAGAGAAGTGCACTGCGGCATATCATGATGAGAAGCATGAATTTGCCATCATTTACGGAGACTATTATTATCTTGAGGCGCTGATGAAGCTTGATGGAAGCGCGCTGACAGTATTTTGATATCTGATGAGTATAGAACAACACTATGCATGTAATAGTAATTACCATTACTTGATTTAGATTACGAAAGGAAACACCATGGTTTTTAAGCCGCAAACTACAGATTTTGAACTTAGCCCATATACCGGACTTAACCGCCAGAGTTGGATAGAGGCAGCAGAATATCTTCTTGGGGGAATCTTTGGAAATATTAAGGATATCGAAGATCCTGTTGTAATGCCAAGATATGAGACAGAGGTTACATACCCGTCCAAGGTTGCACCCGAGTGGCGGAGAAAAGCGGAAGTGTTTGAGGGCCTTTGCAGATCTTTTTTCATATCTGCGCCCCTTATTCATATCGAGCCGGAACTAGTCCTTAATGGGATAAATGTCCGTGACTACTACAAAAAGCAGGTCCTCTATGCGGTGACTCCAGGGGCTGACAACTATGTCCTCAATTACTCTGACATGCGAGCCCTTGATCAGAGCAACAATCCTACTGCCTGCTATCAGCAGACTGTTGAGACTGCAGCTCTGGTTATATGCCTGTGGCTTTGCCATGAGGAAATCTGGGATACCTATACCAAAGAGGAAAAAGACCGCATTGCAGTTTTCCTCACAGACTTTGCTCATTCCAACACTGTGCCTCAGAACTGGCGTCTTTTCAACATGCTGGATATGGCCTTCCTTTATATGAATGGCTACCCAATTGACGAGGATATCATGCGTGATCACGCCCAGAACATCCTTAACTACTATGTTGGAGATGGCTGGTATCGCGACGGACAGTCTTTTGACTATTATTCCTGCTGGGCTTTCAATATGTATACTGCCATTTGGAACAACTGGTATGGCTATGAAAAAGAACCTTACATCGCCCGGAAATTTGAAGAAAATTCAAACGAGCTTATGAGGACTTACCCGGATTTCTTTGACGGGGACGGCTTTACCAATATGTGGGGCAGAAGCGGAATCTACAGAAATGCAGCTACAAGCGCCTTTGATGGGAATCTTATGATGAGAAACAGTACTGTGGACCCGGGACTGGCCAGACGCATCTGTTCAGGGTCACTACTTCAGTTCCTTGGCCGGGATGACTTTTTGTGGAATGGCGTTCCAACCCTTGGCTTCTATGGCCCATTTATTCCGCTGGTTCAGGGGTATTCCTGTGCTGAGTCTCCCATGTGGCTTGCTAAGGCACTACTTTGCCTGCATTTACCTGAGAATCACCCCTTCTGGACAGCTAAAGAGAACAATGGAACCTGGGATAAGCTTGTAGAAAGAGAAACCAAGGTCACAACCCTTGACGGACCGGCGCTTTGCATGGCTAATCATAAGGCAAACGGCATAACAGAGCTTAGAAGCGGCAAGATGGTAAAAGATAAATCGGACAGCCACGGAATCTGGAACTACGGAAAGCTTGTGTTTAACACCAAGTTCCCTTGGGAGTCCAAACCCGCAGCGGACGTGGAATCCCAGCAGTATGTGCTGCAGTATATGGATGGGGGCGACGATGTCCAGGCTAGCATTACACCTAACGTTATGTTCTGGCACGGTGAAAAGAATGGAGTCCTCTATCGCCGCCAGTTCTGGGAGTACGAGATGGAAACTGAAGATCACTGGCGCACAGCCATTAACCTGGCTGATTTTGCTGTTCCTTACGGAATACTTCGCGCAGACAAAATCCGACTCTTCAGACGTCCGATTCGCCTGACCCTTGGCTCTTTTGGCTTCCCTGATAACGGAACAGAAGTTATTACAAGGGAAAAGGATGGCTACAAGGCTGTGATCCTAAAGGGCCATGACCATACAGGAAAAGAAAAGCAGCTTGCCTTCACTATTATGGATGGCTGGAGCGATATTAAGCTTGTAAAGAGTACTGACACAAACCCTGACAGCAAGAATTCCATCGTGGTTTATGCTGAGACTACAAGGGACAAGCAGTACGGGTATGAACCATATTTCCTGATCTCACAGACTATTACCAAGGAGGATTTATCTGACTTTTCAGAGGAAGATCTTTTCCCGGTAAAAGAGATCATTTATACCGATCCGCAGAAGTGCGGAGGCTATGGCCCTGTGACCATAAGACTCAAAAACGGCGACGAGAAGATTATTGATTTTTACGGAATCGAGGGAAGACTTGAGTTGTAAAGTAATAATTGATCTGTAATATTATGAAGAAAAAGATAGTACATAGAAGATTGTGCTATCTTTTCTTATTTGTAAAAAAATTTTGAAAAAGAAATATGTTGTGGTAAAATCAACGATGTATATGCAATAGAAAGAAGGAGCAAATAGTATGTCAGAAGTATACAACCATCATGCGATTGAAAAAAAGTGGCAGGAATACTGGGAAAAGAACGAAACCTTTAAGACAGATGTCTGGGATTTCTCTAAGCCCAAGTATTATGCGTTGGATATGTTCCCATATCCATCAGGAGTAGGATTACACGCAGGTCATCCAGAGGGATACACTGCTACAGATATTATGTCTCGTATGAAGCGTATGCAGGGATATAACGTTTTGCATCCTATGGGATATGATTCTTTTGGTCTTCCTGCGGAGCAGTATGCAGTTACAACAGGTAACCATCCTGCAGGATTCACAGAAAAGAATATTGAGACCTTCTCCAAGCAGCTTAAGGAGCTTGGTTTTGACTATGACTGGTCTAAGATGATCGCTACAAGTGATCCTAAGTTCTATAAGTGGACACAGTGGATTTTCAAGAAGTTATATGAGGCTGGTTATGCCAAGCATATCGACATGCCTGTTAACTGGTGTGAGGAGCTTGGTACAGTTCTTTCTAATGATGAAGTTATCGACGGTAAGTCTGAGCGTGGAGGATATCCTGTTGTTAAGAAGATGATGAAGCAGTGGGTTATCGACCAGCAGGCTTTTGCTGAGGAACTTCTTGATGGCCTTAATGAGATTGACTGGCCTGAGTCAACTAAAGAGATCCAGCGTAACTGGATTGGTAAGTCAACAGGTGTAGAGGTTGACTTTAAGATTGTTGGTGGCGGAGAGTTCTCTATTTTCACCACATGTATCGAGACAATTTACGGTATTACCTTTATGGTTCTGGCTCCCGACGGAGAAGTTGTTAAGGGACTTATGGACCGCGTTGAGAATAAGGAAGAGGTTCAGGCTTACATCGATGAGACTCTTAAAAAGAACGATCTTGACCGTACTGATCTTAACAAGACCAAGTCAGGATGCCCTCTTAAGGGAATCTATGCAGTGAACCCTGTAAATGGCAAGGAAGTTCCTGTATTCATCGGCGACTTCGTACTTGCAAGCTATGGTTCAGGTGCAGTTATGGCTGTTCCTACACATGACCAGAGAGACTTTGAGTATGCACAGGTTCATAACCTTCCACTTATCCAGGTTATTAACAATACTGAAGGAACAGTGGATGTTTCCGAGCATGCATTTGAGAAACAGGACTATCTTGGAAAGGGCTGCATCCTTGAAAACTCTGAAGAGTTCAGTGGCATGACAGTAGAAGATGCCAAGAAGGCTATTACCAAGAAACTTGTAGATATGGGCGTTGCAAGAGAAAAGGTAAACTATCATTTCCGTGAGTGGATCTTTGCTAGACAGCGTTACTGGGGCGAGCCTGTTCCTTGCGTATACAAGGAAGATGGCAGCATTGCATTCCTTGACGATTCAGAACTTCCTGTAGTTCTTCCTGAGCTTGAAGACTATAAGGGACACGGCGGCAAGGCACCACTTGAGAATGCTACAGAGTGGAAGGCTTACGACAAAAACGGACTTAAGGGCACAAGAGAAACCTCTACTATGCCTGGTTCTGCTGGATCATCATGGTATTACATGAGATATATTGATCCTGATAACGACAACGAATTTGCTAATCAGGAGCTTTTAAAGCACTGGATGCCTGTTGACCTTTATGTCGGCGGACCTGAGCATGCAGTTGGACATCTGCTCTATTCACGTATTTGGAACAGATTCCTTTACAACAACGGTCTTTCTCCTGTAAAAGAGCCATTTAAGAAGCTCGTTCACCAGGGAATGATCCTTGGTGAAAACGGAATCAAGATGGGTAAGCGTTTCCCTGAGTTCGTTGTTAACCCAAGTGATATCGTTCGTGACTACGGCGCTGATACACTTCGTCTCTATGAGATGTTCATGGGACCTCTTGAGGTAAGTAAGCCATGGAATGGCGCAGCTGTAACAGGCGCAAGAAAGTTCATCAACCGTGTATATACTTTCTTTACTGAGACTGCTAACATCACAGAAGATAACAACGGAAACCTTGAGAAGGTTTACCACCAGACTGTTAAGAAGGTTACAAATGACTTCGAGGCACTTGGCTTTAACACAGCTATCGCTCAGATGATGATCTTTGTAAATGCAGTTTACAAGGAAGGAAGTTGCCCAAGAGAGTATGCAGAAGGCTTTATCAAGATGCTTTCTTGCATCTGCCCACACGTTGGTGAGGAAATCTGGCAGATTCTTGGTCATGATAATACAATCGCTTTCGAAGCATGGCCAACCTATGATGAGTCAAAGTGCGTAGAGGATACTGTTGAAATCGCAGTTCAGATCAATGGTAAGGTTAAGGCTACTCTGAACATTGGCAAGGAAGATCCTAAGGATGAAGTTATTGCCAAGGGTAAGGAGCTCATCGCTGATAAGCTTGAAGGAAAGACTATCGTAAAAGAGATTTACGTTCCGGGACGTATCGTAAATATTGTTATCAAATAAATATAAGCATAATAAGAATGCCGTCGCTTTGAGCGACGGCATCAGACTGTAGACAAAGTCCACGGCATTTGCCGTGGATTTTTCTTTATAAAAGTGCCGAAAACCCAGTATTTATCTGGGCTTGAGGCACTTTTTCTGGTATAATAGAAGTATCAAAGTTGGGGATGGGGATTGCCTTTATGATGACTTCTAATACCGAAAGAAAGCGTGAACAAATGCAGTTTGTGAGCATGGACGATCTGGTTCCACAGGACCACATGCTCAGGCTTATTGATAAAGCCATCGACTGGTCATTCATATATGATCTTGTTGAAAATAAGTATTCTTCAGACATGGGCAGACCCAGCATGGATCCTGTCACTCTCATTAAAATCCCTTTCA
>NZ_ATVX01000007.1 GCF_000420945.1 Butyrivibrio sp. VCB2006 | reverse complement strand
TTATTAACTGAAACTTCGCAGTTCTAAAACTGCATTCGAACCTTGAAAACTCAATAAAAATTGGCAATTAAGTACCATCATGAAACCTGTAGCTGTCGCTGCATGGATGGTGTCAGTGCAGAAATGAAAGTATCGATCATTGATGATATTTCTTCTTCTCCAAGCTCAAATCTTTCTGCCATCATATCGGAGAACAGCTCCATGATCATCCTGAATGCCTGAACAAAAGTGACATCTGCAAGCTCATCTACAAAATAAGTGAACAGCTCGCCCAATGTGCGAGGATCTTCAGATTCCCTATTATCCACAGCAAGCATCATGTATCTGGCAAAAACGACAGCTGTATGCGCCGTCATTGCATCATACGAAAGCGATCTGCACTCATTAGCTAGCTTGAGGTAGCTCTTACATACCTTAAAAAACACCTCGATTTTCCAGCGTTTTGAGTAAATGCGGATCATCTCCTCTTCATCGATGTTGTAGTCTGTTGAGATAAGACACAGATAGTCCTTTCTGTTTGATCTGTTTCTAACAAATACGATTTTTACAGGAATCTTGCGGTCGTCCTTCTGAATTTCAACTACCAGAGAGAGAAGATATTTCGATCTGCCACGACGCTTGCGGTTCATTTTGTAGAGTTCTTTCAAAGTATACTTCCCGCCTCTGTAGATGAAAGACATTTTGTCAGAACGCTTGATCATTGCAATCACATCGTAACCGAGTCTTTCAACAGCTGTCAGTGTTTTAGGAGAAGCAAACCATGTATCAAAAAGGACATAATCAGCAGGTATCATAGCTTTTCTGGCTTCTTTGATCAGTTCGATCATTGCGTCTGTACCCTTCATCACAGAAAGCTTTCTGCGCTTGAATCCATTGCTCCTGCGGTCGACATCATTGCTGCTGATAAGTTTGTTCTCGTTTGAAGATGACAGCAGGATCTGGTTCACTGGTAGGAATGTATTGCCATCAGTCCATCCAAGAGTGAGCATTCTGAATCCATAAAGAAATTTCTTGTTTGCATGATCATAGATTTTGGATAGCATTTCCACTTTCTTCGAACAAGCTCTTGAGAAGATTGAGTCATCAACTATGAGGGCATTTACCCTATCCTCTGAAGTTGCAGGAGCAATAACATCCCTGCATATATTTGATGCAAGAAGTGTTGTAAAGCGAATCCAGTTGATACTGATGCTCTTCATGAACCGGTAGTACGTGTCCTTTGCAAAAGTGGCAGTATTGCTGCCAAGAAGCATATCCATGTACATGGACTTATTTTTGAAAACCAGCGCAAAGGCATACATCAGTATCTGCGCAGGGGCTATGCCTTTTGTCTTCCTGACATTTGATGCTTTTAGTATTGATGAAATTCGGAATCTCTCAAAAAAGATTCTGATTGAATCAGCATTCTGCTTAGAATCGAAGTCATTCTGTGATATAATTTTAGACAAGGCGTGAGTCTCCTTTTGGATGATTTTTGGTGGTACTTAAATTATACCAAATATAGAGGCTTCTCGCCTTTTTAAATGCCGGTTTTTATTGAATTTTCAAGGTTCTAGCGCACTTTTTATGTGCGAAGTTTAAGTTATTAAGTATATATGCATACATCTCCTGATTCTTATGCTGTGACTCAATCTGTGTTTGCAATCCGCGAGGTATATAAGGATTCTGTATAATTTCCCAAGTAATCTTATCTTTATATCCCAAAGATTTTGCCATACATTCCAACAATTTGTATTGAGCATTTCGAATCTTAATCAAATCTGCTTCATCTGGGTTCGTAATACAGTATTTATCATACAAGTCTTTCCATGCCATCCTTACTGCCTTGTCATCAGCAAAAACAATATCAATCATATTGAAAGCATCTACCGTTTCCGGAGTCCATGGATATATCCTAGTAACCATAAGTATTTTAAATATCTTTACTTTGTCATTTCGAATATCCTTGATTGTCTGTATTTTCTGCCCAACCACCACAGCAAATATAGGCCCCAAAATAATTGCCAATAAGTTTACTATATCCAAAACTTTCATAATATCATTCATTCCTCCTTTGCAAGTTGCACATTCAGGCACTGTCTTACTATTTTCTCAAAATCATCTTTTCCATGCTTGCATATAGGGCAGATGAAGTCATCTGGCATATCCTCGCCTACGTATTCGTAGCCACAGATGAGACACTTCCATATTGTCTCGCCCTTTGGTGTTGTTCCAACTGGATGTGGCTTTGGTTTGATATTGTCTTGATAGTACTGGTAGGTACAAGATGGTGCGTTAGAAAGGACTTCCATTGCAGTAGGTTCACATATAAAGAGAGTGTGCGAGCCTAAATCTACTTCTTTTTCTACTTTAAGAGAGAAGTAGGCATTTGTGCCGGTTGTGATATAAGGGATACCATTTTCTGCCATGGAATATGAATCAGCAGGGAAATTAGTGCCAAATTTGTCCACATCTCTTCCGGATTGGAAGCCAAAGTGCTTAAAGATATCAAAGGTAGCCTCGGTACTAAGAACAGAAATGCTGCATAGACCTGTTTCTTTTACCATGTCATGGGTGTAATTGGCCTTGTTGATGGCAATAGATATCCTGTTAGGATCCGATGCCACCTGAATTGCAGTATTTGTAATACAACCATTTTTCTTGTCACCTCTAACTGCGATGCAAACAAATAAACCATACGATAATTTGTACATTGCCTTTGTATCCATCTTAGTACCTTCCTTCCTGTAATATTAATCTCTTTTGCCCCTAAAAGTGATTTTATGTAACTAATTCTTTGTTATTGCTTATTCAACTACAAATTTCATCAAACACTTTTCTATATGCATCAGCAGTCTTCTTCCAGCTGAATTCCTCTGCAACGAGAGTTTTGCTTCTGTTCCCCATAGCAATGCGTTTTTCGTCATTAGTAGACAGCTCTGTGATCTTGTCAGCAAATTCATTAGCCTTTACCACATATCCATTTCCATTTATAAGTTCGTCACTGCCCTGGCATGGCGTCATGATTATAGGAAGGCCATAGGACATTGCTTCCAGTACCACGTTGGGCATGCCTTCTTTTCTTGATGGAAATACAAATATGTCTGCATTGGAATAGTACTCAGAAAGCTCTTCTTTGGATTTCTGTCCCTCGAAAGATACTATGTTCTCTATATTGCAGTTTTTAACTATTTCTTCTAGTGTCTCCCTATAGGGGCCATCGCCTACTATTCTGAGTTTAATAGTTTTACTGTTTTTGTTGTTTTCGCCGTGTTTACGGCAGTTATCATTTATAGCTTGTAACTGTGGTAATATATCTTGCAATCCCTTTCGCTCTATAAGGCGAGATACAAAGAGAAGGTTGATGGTGTTATCATCTATTTTGTGACTCTGAGTATTGTTAGTACTAACATCCGAAAACGCATTGATATCTGCTCCATTTGGAATAATCAGAATCTCTTGCTTATCATAGAAGTTCAGCGCCAGTTCTTTTAACCCCTTACTATTTGCAACAAGAGCATCAGCATTCTTCCAGATAGTCTTGATTGCAGGACCGATTAGCTTGTAAACTTTGGTAAATCTATCCTGAAATCCGGGGATATCTCCACCGCCGAAGCGGATGATATACGGAAGTTTATATTTCTTTTTCAGATAATATCCTATTGGGCCGCTTGGTATACCAAAGAATATCTGGCAGACATCAAATTTCTCTTTCTTCTGCAGTTTGTCTGCAACGGGCAGAGCCTTTACAAGGTAATCCATCATTTCCTTGAAGGAACAATGATCCAAGTGCTTGCGTTTGGATTTAAGTCTGTAAATATATACATTACTTTCGTAGGAAAGGATTTCTTTTTCCTGTTGGCCTTCATACCATACAGTTACTATATGAACTTCATTACCCTCCTTGGCATATTCTCTTGCCAAGTTCATGCAGGCGTTGGCTCCGCCACCGCCTACTGGGGGATATTCGTGGGAGATTATTAGGATTTTCATTTATATAATTCCTTCAGCCGCCTCTAAAACAGCTTTTTTATAAAAGCCCACTACCATAGTAGTGGGCCCTGTATAATTTTAGTTTTCTTTTTCTGAATCTCCAAACTCTTCTATAGACTTAACATTATATGGTGTATCAACATGTACGCCGTAGTAGGTCTTAATAAGAATTTCACTCATAAGGCCAAATGTGATCATAATAAGTCCGATAATTACAAAGAATATGGTTAGAAGTGGTGGGAAGATGTTATTAGACATCTTGCGGCCCATAGCAAAAAGGACAATTGACCAAACCCCACAGGCAAATCCCAGTATTTCAAATAAAAGTCCCATACCGCCAAGAAGATGCAACGGTCTTGTAGCATACTTATTCCAGAACCATACTGAGATCATGTCTACGAAGCCCTTGATAGTTCTTTTCCAGTTGTATTTTGTGTAACCGGAAGTTCTGGCTCTGTGGTTAACTACAACTTCGCCAATCTTGAAGCCCTTGATTTTGAGGATTGCAGGAATGAATCTATGCTGTTCACCGTATAGGTTAACACCCTTGAAGCATTCTTTTTTGTAAACTTTAAGGGAACATCCGCTATCCTGAATACCGTCGTGAACAAGAAGGTATCTCAGGAGATTAGCGCCTCTTGATACAAATCTTTTCATAAAAGTATCTTTTCTGTTCTTGCGCCACCCGGATACCACGTCAACATCGTGCTCTTCCAGGTATTCCAGCATGTTAGGAATATCTGCCGGATCATTTTGTCCATCGCCGTCCATGGTCACGATGTAATCGTACTGAGCTGCCTTGATTCCGGCATCCATAGCTGAGGTCTGACCAAAGTTCTTACGCATCTGGATGTATTTAAGAGGTCGCAGAGTTCTGCAGACTTCGTCTGTTTTATCTGATGAGCCATCATTTATGAAGATTATTTCGTATACGTAGTTGTTCTTCTCACAAACTTCCTTGATTTCTCTGTGAAGGTTGGCAATGTTGCCCTCTTCGTTGTACACAGGAACAACTACGGATATTCTATATTGCACTTTGTTTTATCTCTCCCTATAAGATTATTGCTCGATGAAATGCCATATAAATGCGCAGTTCCACGTATGAAGTATATACTACACAAGATGGGTTTGCAAACTTTGGTTGGTTACTGATCTGATGCGCACTGGTTGATGAAGTACACATTTTAACAGCCTTTTTCCTTCATCTCGTTACACTCGTATTCTTTTTGTTTCTTACATTGATTCAATCATCTTCCAACACTTTTCTTGCGTATGAACATGTTGCAATTATTTTAACATTGTTTCGCTCGGCTTCTTCTAGCAATTTATATACTAGACGTTTAGCTATTCCTTTGCCCTGATATTCTAGGGATACTCCTGTATGGTAGATATTCCAATCTCCATCAGTGATCTGATAGACACACTCACCTATCTCTTTTCCATTGTCCACAGCGACGCTTCGACAGTTTTCACGATCTAAAGTCACCCCTATATTATGCTTATACAGGCACGATAGGGCACCTGACGGGCACAGACTAATTGCCTGCCATATTTCTTTTGACTCAGCATTATTTAGATTGATCCATGGTTTTAGTCCTGGGCGAAAGGTCTTTGGACTTAAACTGATACATTTCTTAGCATGAAAGCACTTATCATAATTCCAAAATACTACTAAATCATCATTCTCATATGTTCTGTACATAATTATCTGTCCCTGTAGGAATGTAGAATCTTAGCTTTATAGGGCTATTTACATAGTTTCTAGTATCATGTTGGACACATTTTCACTTATACAATCCGCATATAGGTCTTCTATTTGGCTATGATCTACTATTTGGCCTTTATATTGCTGAGCAAATTCTGTCAGTTTCATCGTTATGTCATCCATATCCTGGCCTGGTGATACACTAAGTGCCATAGGATATCTATCCATATATGGAAGAGATGGGCAATTAGATATCTGACATATATTTAGAATCGGTTTGCCTGTATTTATGTATTCTATGAGCTTGGACGGCAGCATGTTCTTGATATTGTTATTAAGGTTAATGAGTATATGAGCTTCTTTCTGAGCCTTAATTGATTCTGATGAACTGACCCACCCATGGAGAACCAGCCTATCACCTAATACTTCCTTATATTTGGATACTGTTTTCTCTGATCCGCCACCATATAGATGCAGGATGTAGTTTTCTGGAAGCTTTGTGAATAGTTTTAGCATTAATTCTGGATTTCTGATGTCGTCATATAACTGACCCACATATACGAAGTTAATATTATCTACGTTACCAGTATCAGTATTAGTATTAGTTGCTTGGGCATACTTTTCTGTTTCTAAATTGTTAGATTGTCCACTAATAGTTGTCGCTCTTGTGCTTATCTTCTCAACTTTTGGTATACGGAACGTAACCAGCTTTTGGGTCAACATATCCGGCAAGTAATCCATATCATTACCAACAAAATCAAGTGCAAATATCTTTTGAGATGATTCAAATACATGCAATTCTTTTTGAAGGTGCTTTTGTCGGGCTTTCTGCGCTGTTGATGGATTATTAGTATATGGATCCATCATGATGACGTACTTATTGGTGCTGATATTAGCATCAGCTAGCGCATCTGCAATGTAAAATGGTTCAGTCACAGCAATTACGGAATCAAAACTATGTTCCGCACATACTTTCTCAATCTGTCTCTTATATTCATTCCTAATTTCTGATGACTCGAAGCATTTCTTATCAATGAGCTTCTGAAGGAATACGGGATGCGAACATATATATGTCGCTTTCCAAAGAGAAGATGCGTGAATCCACTTATCGCCCTTAGTAACGTCGTTTAATATATCATCTTCCGTAACTTTGAAATTCCATACTCCATTAAGAGTTGATGCCTTTTCTTTATCGAGTTCATGGTATTTATCTTCTCTAGCAAGACAATATACTTCGTGGCCGCTAGCAATCCAATTCCTAGCAAGTTCATATACTATGCCTACGTTCGCGCCGCAGCTAGAGGAAAGATTGTCTAAAATTAGTAGGATTTTCATTGAATTTCAGTCCTTTATAACCACTAATGATATATTATTTTTGAGAGGGTAAGGTCGGAAAGTAACCTCCTCGAGACAAATTCTTAATGGATTGTAATTCCTCGACCACAACATTTATATAAGCATAAAAATGGTATACTACACCTAACGGGTATAGTATACCACATGTAGTCCCATTTACTATGCTTACATACCTGGAAATCTATGATTTGGTTTCAAAAATCCTCAAGCAAAGAGTCTTTCGATAATCGTGAGAAATAAATAATAACAAATCGTTATAAAACAGATACCCTACCACTTCAAACTTATCCAGTAACGCTATAAATATATTAATTGCAATCCAGATATAAACTTTGTTCGCTTCAGCATTTTCCAATTCGACCAAACTAGATAATAAAGATAGTGAAAGTACTGCTACCTGGGTCAAGATAAACATAACAATCTTCGTAATGCTAACCAAGATACCTTCAGCTGATTGGGAATAACTCTCTTTAATTGCATCAATTAGGATGGGCCAATCAATTATCTGATTATCTTCTCAAAATCATCCTTACCATGCTTGCATATCGGGCAGATGAAATCATCAGGCATATCCTCGCCTACATATTCATAGCCGCAGATAAGGCATTTCCATATTGTCTCGCCCTTTGGTGTTGTTCCAACAGGCTGTGGCTTAGGCTTAATATTGTCCTGATAGTACTGGTAAGTACAGGATGGTGCATCGGATAGAACTGTCATGAAGGTAGGCTCACAGATGAAGAGAGTATGAGAGCCCAGGTCTACCTCTTTTTCCACCTTAAGAGAGAAATAGGCATTAGTTCCGGTCTTTATGTATGGGATACCATTTTCTGCTATATCATACTCAATAACTTTATCAAGCTTACCCAGTGTCTCTGAGCCAAATTTGTCTACGTCTCTACCAGACTGGAATCCGAAGTGCTTGAAGATATCAAAGGAAGCATCGGTACTAAGAACAGAAATGTTGCACAGGCCTGTCTCTTTTACCATGTCATGGGTATAATTGGCCTTGTTGATGGCAATAGAGATTCTGTTAGGATCTGATGCCACCTGAACTGCAGTGTTGGTGATACAGCCGTTCTTCTTGTCACCTCTGACTGCGGTGCAAACGAATAAACCATAGGACAATTTGTACATTGCTTTTGTATCCATCTTAGTACCTTCCTTTGCCATTTGTTGATTTCTCCTAATTTAAATCCATTCTCTTGCAATTATTTATTGTTTCTGTTCGTCATTTTTTCAATTTTGCATTTATGCCTTTTTGTCTTGGAATCATAACTGATTCCACATAACACGATTTCTCCATGTACATTTTCAAATAATTTATGATACTTCTTCTCATGAATCTGACTGATAGCTCCCTCTGCAATAGTGTCAACCTTGAGCTCAATCAGAAGTATCGGCATATGAACATTAGGCATAGGAATGTATACCAAATCCGCATATCCATGACCTGATGGCAATTCCTCCACTTTGATGTAATTATTCGCGCAACTGATATATGCAAATTTAACGACTGAGCGAAGAGCTTGTTCATCATTATAAAAAAATGGAGAAACGCCAAATGTTCCAGCATCGTGCACATTCTGAATAGCGCGCGCAACTGCATCTTCATTGCCCTCAATTGTATCCATTATTAGTTGGTCTGATTCTTTAATAATTCTAGTCGTAACCTCATGATCACCACCACGAATAGTGCTGATGAACTCTCTTTTTATTTCTTCATTGGGAATTCTAACCTTTCCAGTTTTCACATCATAGGCAAGATAACCCAAATGAATCAAAAGAGATAACACATCGTCACGGTTCTGGATGGATGTCATATCATTTTGAAATGTAGCAGTATCTACAGGCATCTCGTTTCCGCCAATCATCTGTATTAAATCCGCCTGTAAACCATTAGTATCAAGATTAATGTATTCTCTAAGAGCTTCATAGGTTTCCGTTTTGGACCAATAGGAATCATAAACTCCGGTACGCACTGCCTGACTAACAGAATTAGGATTATAAACTTCACCTATTTTAGGGAAAGAGTATCCATCATACCAGATTTTAAGCTTTGTTTTATTTACAGAATACTGTGTAGACAAACTATCTATATCTTTTTTTGTAAAACCTACATATTCAGCAAAGATAGATGGCTGGATCATAGTATACTCTCTAAAATCAGATATTGCTGACTGATGCCCGTATTTCTTAATCGGAAGAATACCTGTCATGAAAGCTCCAGCTATTACTCTGTCAGTAACATTGCCATTTTTAAAAAGCTCTCTGAGTAAGTTAATGTACTCTTCCTGTAGCTTGGTCTCAAATTTATATTCTCTAAAAAGAGCATCCCATTCATCAATAATAAAGAAAAACTTATCTTCTCCAGATTCAACTATATTAACGAGTGTCTCTCCAAGTGATAATGTACTAGGCACCGAAAATGCTGCACTAAGCTCGTTCACAATTGCTTTTTTAACGTTGTCTACAATGTTTGAAACTTCTTTTGACGATGAAATAAATCCGGTAATGTCCAGATATATTACATTAAACTGATTCATGTATTGAAGAGACGGATCATCTTTTTCAACATTTCTTCCAACAAATAATTCTCTTGAATCTACTGATTTATCATAATATGCCCCAAGCATCTTGGCCGTATATGATTTGCCAAATCGTCTGGGTCTGCTGATACATGTCAATTTATCCGGAGTATTTATCGTACTGTTAATAACATTGATAAGGCCTGTCTTATCAACGTATAACCCGCTTAGTATTGATTTAAAATTTTCATTTCCAGGAGCTAAATATAGTCCCATTTATCGCACTCCTTGTTTTTCCTGTTTCTGATGCCTATTGATTTCTTTAGATTATAACATACTTATCTGATTATCTTCTCAAAATCATCCTTCTATCAATGTTCAATGCACTTCTTAATATATTTCGCTCTTGTACTTGCAAGATGTTTGTCTATAAATGAACAGTATAAGTCCTTATCTATTTCTTTTCCCGCTAGGTACTGATCCATTGTGGCCTTGAATTCATCGTAGTCTTTGATATTAGGACATATCTTGCTAAGCTCAAGCTCTCTTGTCTCTTCATTGTCAGTATACCTGCCGATGAGATGGCAATAGAAAACCGTACTCTCGTAGACTCTAGCTGTAACCAGGTCAGCTCCGCCAAATACGTCTCTACTATTATCGCATTTAGGGGTCGACACAATACTCACCCTGGCTCTTCGCATCATATCTACAAACTCTTTTCTTCCAGGGAGTTTGCCTATGTCTCCTCTTATAGTTGATACATAGCTTAGGGATGCATTCTGACCCTGATATATGTACTCAACCTCAGGATGTTCTTTGCAGTACTCCAGCATATACTGATGAAGTAGTGGATTCTTTCTGCCTATCTGGACCACATCTATATCTTTTTCCGGTACTGTATCTGAATAGTACTGGTCTGAAGCGCACTGGTTTATGAAGTACACGTTTTCACAGCCTTTTTGCTTCATTTCGTTATAGATATCCTTGGATGCAACAAAAAAGGCCGGAAGATTTTTGGTTGCTGCCATGATCTCATCAATCATGTTTCTGGCAAAGTCGAGATATATTGGGATTATGTTCTTGGTAGGAAGCATGTAATAGCCTTCCGCATCCATCACTATCAGGACTCCCATTTTGTCTTTGTCTGTTATTTTATATTTACGGATATAACCGGGGATGGCTTTGTGGAGTGCTCTATAAAGCCTTCTCTTAGCCTTGTCAATAATAGTATTAGGAAGAGCCTGGACTTCTGTTCCCCACTCCTTGGCAAATACATCTTCCCATTCGAATATTGCATCCCATGATGGCCACGTGATGTAGCCTCTTTCTGAATATACTTTCATGTCAGTTCCTTTTCTTGTTTAGCCTAATTTTCCTGCCACTTCTTTGGCAACTGCTTCCGGAGAGAATTTCTCCTTGCAGGACTCAGATACTTGTTTCATATGATCTCCGCTAAATCTGCGGTTGGTGCTCATGGAGTCTCTTACCATTCCCTTCATAGCCTCGGCAAGGGCATCTACGTCATCTACTGGTATGAGGATTCCATTTGTATCATCTACAAAGTCCTCCGGGCCGCCGCACTTAGTGGCGATAACAGGAGTTCCTGTAGCAAGTGCCTCGATATACACAATTCCAAAGGTCTCAGAGCGGCTCGGAAGCACGAAGCAGTCGCTGTGAGATAGGTTATCTGCAAACTCTTTTCTTACATATGATCCGGTGAATGTAATGTTATCCAGTATTCCTAGCTCTGATGCCATGTTTCGTATTATTGGTAGTTCCGGGCCGTCACCCATGATTGTGAGATGGGTCTTTGTATTTGATATATTCTCTTTAGATAGTTCAGTGCTGTTATCTTCCAGCTCAGCGATTAACTTGGCATAGGCCCTGACAAGTATATCAAAGCCCTTGCCATGATTAGCGCTGGCCGCAGAGAGGAATTCAAATGTCCTGGTGTTAGTGCGCTGTGTTTCTGAATTCTGTTGCCGTTGTCTCAGATCACTATACTTAAATTCGCTAAGGTCAACGATATTAGGAATCACAACGCTGTCTGCGCCGTAGTTTTTCTTAACGTCTCTGGCAAGGGCGTTACTAACTGCTATTACAGTTCTGGCACCCTTTAGCGCTTTTTCTTTTCTCTTCTCTATGTCATCTCCCTCATTGAGAGGTGTGATGTGTTCTGTTACAACATAAGGGATGTTCCTGCTCTCGCAATAATCCGTTACGGAAATGACCTGCTGACAGCAGTGGACGTGAATGCAACGGGGAGTTCCAAACTCTTTTTCTATTCGGCGGATTGCCCTCTTAAACGAAAAATCCTGAGCCTTATATTTGAGTCTTGGCGAAAATGGCCCCCAGGGGAAGTTGTACACGACAACAGGAATTCCTGCTTTTTCAAATCTGTTATAGCCCCACTTGCGTAACCTCCTGAAGGATCTCATATCCAGGGCCAGGAACACTGTCTTTTCACCGATATTATGAAGAGCCTTGGCCTGATCGAACTGGAACAGGCCATTTAGTGGATACTTCTCTGAGGGGCATCCCCAGGACACTTCCAATATGTAATTGGCTCCTATCACTTTTTTATCCATTAAATGATTTTCTCCTCTAAACCTGATAATTATACCAGACAAAGTTTTTTATTTCCTCATCACTGTAATCCCCTGAAGTTTCTATGTGCGCAAGTAGGTCAGGGTATTCCTCGATCTTTACTCTCTGATAACCGTTTTTATCATAGAATCTAAGAGCTCTGGCATTCTTGGAATCTACGCACCAATATATTTGTGATAAGGGTTTCTGTAGTTCTTTTCCCAAGCTGGCGTAGCCCAGGATCTCCTTCATGCCTGCGGCGGATAAGCCTTTTCCGGTGGCGGCTCTTCGGATTACTATACCAAACTCGGCTATGCCAAGGTCGTAGTTTATATCCTTAAGGCTAACTGTGCCCATGTACTCGTCGTTGTCATCTGCTATCGCCAGATGAAGGTTACTGCTGTCTGTGGCAGCTCTTTCTATGAATGACTTGCAATTATCTATTGTCATGCTTGCAAAGTTCTTGTGAAGGTCCTTGACCAGGTCTTCGTCGTGCATCCATTCCAGCATTAATGGGGCATCTGATTCTCTTAATCTTCTTAACATAATCAACCTCTATACAATTTCGCTATAAAAATTATCAAATCACCTTTTTGTCGGTAATTCAATCGAATTTCACCGACAAAAATGTGATTTAGATGGTGCCTTATTATTTAGTGGGAACTTTTAGTTTGGATACCTCAACTACCGGAACTATGTTACTTACATCATCTTTTTTCATGAAGCAAGCGGCATACAGAGGATATGTATTAAATCCATCTCCCATACCCACATTTGTATCTGAAAACTTTACGCCGGGATGTAATCCATATTTCTTGGGATTAGCAAGCACATATTTCATGCTGGTAGCTCTGTTATTTGAAGATTTGCATTCAACAACAAACACTTCTCCGTTTCGTTCAAACAAAAAATCAATTTCCGGAGATCCGCTGGGAGCATGAAAATAGAACAGTTTGTATTCATTTAAAACCAGTGCAGAAGCAATCATATTTTCAGCAATTGCCCCTTTGTATGCGCTCATATCTCCTGCCAATATCTTGGCTGGAGTTTCCTCTCCCAACATAGATACCAATAATCCGGTATCTACAAAAAAAGCTTTGAATTCAGAAGCTTTTTTGACCCCTTCCAGCGGAAATGACATCTCTGTTGTGTTATATGATCGGACTACAAGGCCTACATCCACCAGATATTGCAACCCATCCGCCTTCTCAGGTGAATGGCCCTTAACATCCACAAGGCTATATTGAAACTTCTTGTATTCCTTGGATAATTGTGTGGGCATGGAATCCAGGCAAGCCTCTGCTCGTAGCTTGAGAACTTCGTTGACCTTATCAGTTCCTGCGATATCCTTGTATCTTCCAAAATCATCCCGAATGGATTTAAGTATTCTCTGCTGAATGCTCCTAACTGCATTCAAATCATGATTTTCAAAAAAAGTATTAACCGCCTCAGGCATACCTCCAACTATAAGATATTGCAAATATAATGCCCTGATGCTATCGTGAATACTCTTGTCTATAGTCTCGTTATTATCGAGTCTCTCCTGGACGTAATCCAGCACCTTGGTATCCATTCCTGTATTGATAATAAATTCCTCGAACGAAAGAGGATACATAGTAAGCTGTTCCTCATAGCCTACCGGAATTCCTCTAACATAGGGTTCTCTAAATCCCTTGACACCCAAAAAACTCCCTGTAGCTATAACGTCATATCTTCCATCAATATCCCAATATTTGAGAGAGCTTCTGGCATTTGGACAATCCTGAATCTCGTCCAAAATAATAAGCGTTTTACCAGGAACAAATCTCGTAGATGGCATATTGGCAGAAATTGCCATAACCATATTGTCGACATTAAAATCACCTTCAAATGCCTGATGAATCGTATTATTGGCACGAAGATCTATATATATACAGCTGTCATAGAACTCTTCTCCAAACTTCCTGACTATGTATGTCTTGCCTGTCTGCCTCAGACCCTTTATCACCAAGGGGTGATGATCAGTTTCTTTCCATTTGATCAGTTTTTCCCATATACTTCTTTTGAGCATGTCAAAACCTCCCTATTTACTACATTCTAGACTATTCCTTGTCATTTTTCAAGAGATTTTAGTTGGAACTTTTGTTATTTTTAAGATGTTTTAGCAGTCTATTTTTGTCATTTTTAAGAGGAACGTTTGTTCGCGGTAATTTAGGAGTGGCAGATGAACGGAAGATGTGCAGGCCTATAAAAAAGGCTGGCGGAACTATGTTAATAAAGTTCCGTCAGCTTTCAGATTGTATTATTATGCCACTAATTGTTTCTGCCATTTTCTGAACTAATAAAATATATTAAATAATAATTTAATTTAGTTTCAAGATACTGGTTGGGTGATGTAACTAAATTCCATATATTTATAAATGTTATTTCACTAATTATTCACATTTTAATCCCCGTTTGTACACAGGTTTTATGGTATTGTATACAGGCTGTCGCTTGAAAGCCCCGCATCAATGCTGAAATACCTCGCTTTCGCGCCCTTTGCACCAGGTCTTGTGCGAAACGGTATTTGTTCTGGCATCATATTAAAATTTGGTGGCTAACAAGCGCATAATCGCCAACTGAATACCTCGTCCTCAGCACCCTTGAACATTCCGCATGAGGCAGTATTCGTTCTAATGGTTTTATGTAGGGCAGAGTCGTTCACTGCTCTACTGTCTATATTCACTTCTTATTCTAACAAATAAATCATGCACATATAGCGCTTATTTTTCAATAATGCGTTATATGTGCATTTTTTACTTAATCTTATGCATATGAGAACATGCTCAAATGCTGCTTAGCTTTGTTGGATAAATCAGTAGTTTTCCGCCTTGAGCTGGAAATAATCCCTTGGATGATTACATACAGGGCAAAACTCCGGAGCTTCTTTTCCTACTACGATATGTCCGCAGTTACTGCACTGCCATACACAGTCGCCATCTCTTGAGAAAACGAGCTTGTCTTCTACGTTCTTGAGAAGCTTTCTGTAGCGCTCTTCGTGCTCTTTTTCTATTGCGGCAACGCCCTCAAAGAGCTCTGCAATCTCATCAAAGCCCTCTTCTCTGGCCTTCTTGGCAAAGGATGGATACATTTCTTTCCACTCATAGGCTTCACCATCAGCTGCATCCTTGAGGCAGTCTACTGTGGTTCCGATTCCTGTGAGAATCTTGTACCAGATCTCAGCATGTTCTTTTTCATTGGCTGCTGTCTCTGCAAATATATTGGAAATCTGCACATAGCCTTCCTTCTTGGCCTTAGAAGCAAAGAAGGTGTATTTATTCCTCGCCTCAGATTCTCCGGCAAATGCTGCCAAGAGATTCTTCTCTGTCTCTGTGCCCTTTAAATCCTGCGCTCTGTTTCTCCACTTGTTTTCTGCCATTGTAGTACCTCCTTGATGTTGTAAGTGTGTTATTGTTCATTCTGCTTTTTGAAAGCTTCAAGTTCTGCTGTGAGTCTTTTGATAGTTTCATCTTTTTCCGCGATCACAGCGCCGAGTCTTTCCTCTGTCTCCTTGACACCATCTGCATGTGCAGTGGCGAGCATTTCACGGTATCTACGCTGTCCTTCCAAAATCTCAGCAGTTTGATTGTCAGTATTCAATGTAAATATCATAGTACCAACCTCCTCGATATCAGGATTATCTCCTGCCAATGCTGTAAATTCCTCCCAGGTAGAGGCATTAAACAGTTTTGCCCAATAAACCAAATTGTTTTCTTCATCTGATTTAGTTGCCAGATCTATGTGGTTTAATTGTAACACGTTTATACCGAAATTATTAGTATATGGCTGATGAGTTTTCGTATTGAGAAGCAGGTATTCTGCGTAAAACTCCGGATGCTCCGGAAATAAATCTTGATCCGTAATGCAGTAGTGCCTTGTTGGCTTTAATTCAGAATAATTATCGCCCTCTTTGATGCTATCGAATGCCCTGCACATGTAGAGAATTGAACGATCTGTCCAATGTCTGTCATTGTAGGTCTGAAGCTCTATATTCATAACCTCGCCATTATTTAGCATAAGCTTCAAATCCATCACTGTCTCTTTTACATAGGAATTAAGATCAATGGGATTCAGGACTTCGATAGAAAGGACATCTTCCGGAGAAATCCCTTTAAGAGCACACACTAGACCTATCAATGCCCTTTTTGATTTCTGCATTACGTAATGAAATAATAGGTCACTTCTTAATGTGAACTTAATTCGACCGGTTGCAGTTTTAAAACTTACAGGTTTGCAGCTTTCTTCGCTGCACTTTGATTCTTGATTTGACATGTAGTCTCCTTCTTTCTTTTTGCATATATTTGCATATAATTGGGATAATGCAGCGATATGCTGCTCTGTCATGAATATGACAGCGTGCTCAGAATAAGCACAAAAGAAAGGCTACCACATATTGCCCAGAAAATCTTTGCGATTTTCTTAAGATTTATTAAAGATTTTTGGGCGTTTTCTTAAGAAATTAACGGTATTACGTATCCGACAGTTGAAATTTAGAGAAACTCTCTATATCAAAACGCCCCCGCAGCGCATAATGATACGCTGCGAGGGCTTTTCCTCATATTCATAACACTTTCTATAACAATTATTTATCACTGCTGTTTCCAACGTGCATAATAAGTTACGCTCTCTTCGCCAAGAGTTGTAGTCTCTGTAAGCTGCTCACCTTGCTGTGTCAGATCATCAGGAGTTGTCCACCAGCCATCGAAGACATAGCCTGTCTTGGTAGGATTCTTTGCTGGCTTAAGCTTCCAGATGTTTGTGCCGTACTGCTTGTCGTAAACATTAATTGTTTGCTGACCGTTCATAGGCTCAAAGTATACATTTTGGTAAACCACTGCCCAGAAACCATAGTAGGTTCTGTTTCCTGTGACCTTGGTGTTCTTGTTAGCAGCGCTAACCTTGGTATTCTTAGCATAGTTGTTGGCTGTGTACCATCCTGAGAACGCATAGCCAGGGATGTGCTCAAATGATGCCTCGATTTCCTCAGTAAGTGAAGCTACTTCTGTTCCGTAATCTGCCTTAACAGTCTTAGATCCAAGGTTCTTGCCATATGAGAAAGTAACTGTGTACTCAATAGGCTTCCATACGCCGTAGAGCTTAACGTTTCCGCTAGCATCAGCATACTGGAAGAGGTCTGTTGCCATGGAAACTGCTTTCCTGTCTGTAAACTCAGCTGTTGTAGCATCTGCAGTGGTTGCCCATCCAAGGAAAGTATGTCCTGTAACCTTGAAAGCGTTGGCTGTAAGGGCCTTCTTTTCTGTGTACTTGTAGGCCTGAACTGTCATCTTGCCTGAAGCTGTCATGCCCTGAGGTGCATTTGCATTAAAGTTCACCTTGTAGGACTTAACTGCCCACTGAGCGAACAGGGTCTGGTCCTTGGTAATTGCAACCTTGGTAGCACCTGTAACCTTAGTTCCCTTGGAAGCTGCAGTGTACCAACCGTTAAATGTATAGCCTTCTCTTTCTACAACAGGAAGATCTCCGTAAGTTGCAGCATATGTTACTGTCTGCGCTGCAGGAGCGGCCTCCTCTGTCGCATAGTTAAGATTAAATGAAACCTCGTAGTTATTAGGTGTCCATCCGGCTGTGAGTGTTGTGTTAGCTGTGATCTGAACCTGATCACCCTCTTCAATCTTCTGATCTCCAAGATACCAACCTGCGAAGGTATAGCCTGTCTTCTTGGCATTTCCAACTGTAGGAAGCTCAGGATATGTTCTGGTATAAACTACGTCTTTTGCCGCAAGCTTAGCACCGCCTGTTACGCCTGTTCCCCAGTTAAAAGAGATCTTGAAGGTAGAAGGCTCAAACTTAGCATAGTACTGGTTGCCGTATTCATTATCTGCAACCATAACGTCTGATGTAACCTGGTTCTCAGCTGAGCACTGAGCATCTCTATACCATCCCTTGAAGTCGTAGCCGGCTCTCTTAGGTGTTCCAAGGGCCTGAAGAAGGCTCTGGTTAACAGCTCCGAGTCTGTCAGCTGCAGCAACTGCGGCTGCTCCGTCCACAACATGGTTAACTTTCAGGGTCTGATAAATTGTTGTATTAGCTATACCGCTGACAGTTGTACTCCATGCGCCGACAAGATAGCCGCCTGTAGAATCCTTCAAACGTGTTCTTACACGTACGTAGTACTTCTTGCCAGGGAGATTTTCTATCTGTGCATAAGGTGCATCGCATATTACAGTCTGTACACCATACAGGAATGTAGGATTTGAAGCATACTGCATCTCAAAATCAGTACGATTTCCTGTAGATGACCATGTAACTGAGAGATTCATCTGGTCAGTCTCGCCGCCTCTCATGTAATATGCTGTAACCCTTTCAGGCTTAGAAACTGAAAGCTTACCGCCATCCCACTGAGGATAAATAGTTACTGCCTTAGTGGAATAGAGAACGCAGGATGTGTATACTCTTTGTCCTTGTTCATTTACATAGCTATTCATATAGCCCTGAACCCACTGCTTAGCCTGAGAAGCATTAAGGTTACCTGTTGGTGCCTTAGGTGAAAGCGCAAGGACAGTCCAGTTAGGTGTTGCGTATCCAGCTCTTTCATATGTTGCAAGGCTATCAATAATAGGCTTGATATCCTCTGAGTATCTCACCTTCTCTTTTAACACAACTGTGTTCTTGGATCCGTTGTAAAGTCCGCCGTTAGGGTTAAAGGAAAGCTTATAAGTAAGCTCCTCAAAGTAAGCTACAAAGCTTAAATCCTCTGTATTCTTAGGTCCAACCTTAGTTGCATAGCCGTTTTTGTCAAGAGTTACGTTTGCATTGTGCGCTCCTGCCTCTTTCCATCCAAGGAACTTGTAGCCTGTTCTCTTGAGCACAGGAAGAGTGAGATTCTTGGTGTAAGTGTAGGTCTTAACATCAGCCTTGAGAGCATTGTATTCCTGACTGATATCTGTATAAACTGTGCCATCATCACTGCCGTTTACGATTACCGCACAATCAACGTTGTAATCAATAGCATTTGTATTTGGTGTCCAAATAGCATAGAGCTTAACAAACTTATTTCTATCAGCCTTTGCAAAAAGATCTGCCACATTTGCGTTAGCTCCGCCGGAGAGGACAGCTCCCTTGTTGGTCAAAGAGAATCCTGTAAGGGTATAGCCTGCTCTGCTCCATGAGTAGTTGTCAAAAGAAAGAGCTGCTGTAGTATCACCCTGCTCGAACTGAGCAGTTGCTCCATCTACCATGTAGTCAGCGCCTGCTGTAGCAACGGCCTTTTCTGCACCTGCTGCAAATACATCACCAGCGTTAGGAACAAGCTTGATCTTATAGGTCTGTGGCTTCATAACAGCAATTAAATATCTGTTCTTGAAAAGCTCACATTCAGCCTTGATAGTGAGGTTTTTAGCTGAGTCAATCACATAGTCTTTGCCGGCTTCTCCGGGAAGTTCCTCAATTGTACCTGTGCCGTCATTAGCTACGATCTTCCAGCCATCTACTGTGTAACCTGTAATCTTAGGAGCTGTGATCTTATAATCCCTATTCTTGTCGTAGTAGTATGTCTTCTCACCCTGGAGTGTTGATTCACCACCTGCCAGATCAGGCATCCAAGCTGTTGTTACATAGTACTTCTCGTTTTCTTCAGTTGCATAAAGGTAAATGTCAGTTCCTGTTGTCTTAGTTGCAGCTACAATATCAGAAATCTTATAGTTTGTGCCAAGGGCATACTTAACAGTACCTCTCTGAGCATCTCTTGTGTTAAGAGCATATCCCTTGATACTCTTTCCTTCTGTGATAACTCCTTCCTTAGCAAATTCTTTTGTAAGATCCATAAAGTTCATGGTATCTGTGTAGAGCTTATCACTTTGATAATTCAGAGCATAATCAATTTCACCGTTCTTATCCATCAGGTGAACTGTATAAGTCATAGGAACATAGTCAGCATACAGTACAACATTTCCGTAGCTTTCCGGAGTAAGGGTATAACCCTTTATCTTGTTTGCATCGTTCTCATCAGCCACATAAGTGAAGCTTGCTGTTGGAGGTGTAGCAACAGGCTTATTAACAAGAGTCCAGCCTGCGAAGCTATAACCTGTCTTAGTAGGAACGCCAAACATTACCTTGCTTGAATCTGCAATAGATGCGTTTGTGTAGTTCTTAGCTGCTGTAGCAAGCTTTCCACCATTAAGATTGTAAGTAATAGTGTAAGTGATTGGTGTCCAGTTTGCTGTAATCTCTATTTCTTTTCCCGCAACTGTAGTAAGGTTCTTGATTGCTCCGTTTGCAGCAATTGTCTTAACCTTGCCGTCATCGCCAACATATGTCCAGTTCTTAAAGTTGTAGCCGTTTCTTGTAGCTTTCAAGCTAGCAAGAGAAATAGAATCATCATATCTCATAGTGCACAATGATTCAGGCCACTCATAAGGGAAAGAACCACCATTTAAATTAAAGCTGTAGGTGTAACTAATCTTCTGCCAGTTTGCATAAAGAGTTACATTTCCTGTCTCACAATCGCTGCCCTTACCAAGGCCTGTAACTGTCTGTCCGTTTACAGTCCATCCGGTAAAAGTATAGCCTGTTCTTACCATCTGCTGGCTTGTAGGCAGAGTGTAAGTTGTAGAATATGAGTATTTAACCGGAAGCTTATCTGTTCCTGTGTACTTACCGCCGTTAAGGTTTGTCTTAACTGTGTAGCTCTGTGGTGCTGACCAAACTGCTGTGAGTTCTACAGTTTTGCCTGCTCCTGTAAGGTTCTTGAAAGATGCAGTAGGCTTAAGTGTTACCTTCTGCTTTCTGTCGTTAACATATGTCCAGCCGTTAAGTGTATAGCCCTTTCTGAGAATCTCTCTTCCTGTGAGCATGTACTGCTGGTCTACATAAACAGTTGCATACTGGATGAGATCATCATCAGAATCAATTGTTCCGATTTCACTTCCTACAAAGTCTGCAGGATCAAAGTTGTCCACGTTTCCTACGAGGAACTTAACTGTATAATACTCGGAAGTTTCCTCCCACTGAGCATAAAGATCTACTGTAACCTTAGCTGCTGTTGAAGGGAATGCATTGATAAGCTCTTCAACAGTTGTTGTGTTTGCAAAAAGAGCTGTTCCTGAGTTCTGAGCCCATCCCTCGAACTTGTCAGCATTGGCTGCTGTAAATATATTTTTTCCAAGAATTGTCTGAGGATCCAGTGTCTTAGTAGCATCTACTGAAAGCTTGTAAGTCTTGGCAATCTTTGTGTCTTTTGCCAGGTTGCTATGGAAGTTAACTGTATAAACAGCGTCTGTCCAGTGAGCATAAACCTTGTCAGTTCTTGCGTTTGCAGGTGCAAACTTAGTTGTTCCCGGTGTAACCTTTGTTCCGCCAACTGCAGCTGTGTACCATCCTGCGAAAGTATAGCCTACGCGAGTTGGGTTAACTGCTGGAACGTTCTTAGGATAAACTGCGCCATAAACAGCTGTTGTAGAAACCTCGTCCTCACCTGCAAATGTACCGCCGTTTGCATTGTAGTAAATAGTGCAGTTCTTGCCTTCCCACTTAGCGTATACAGTTACAGCCTTGCCTGAAGCAAAGGTAGTCTCGTCAACTTCCTTGGTGAGCTTGGCATCAGCGTACCAGCCTGCAAAGATGTAGCCGTTTCTTGTAGCAGGAAGAAGTTCAACCTCATCTCCCTTTGTGTAATATGAAGGGTTATTGTTGTTGTTAACGCCGCCGTTAAGTGTGTATGTGATCTTGCCTACTGTTGTAGCAATAGCTGATGCTACAGTAATTGTTGCGATGTTAGATCTTACGCCGTTGATCTGGGCATAGACCTTAACTGTTCCTTCTGCCTGAGCACGAACATTACCCTCATCATCGATGGCTGCAGGTAAAATGCTGTCGCGGTTTGAATTTCCGCATACTACAGAAGAAATAATATATCTTACGTTGTCTTCTGATTCTCCTGTAACCTGGGCATTAAGCTTGGCTGTTCCGCCGATATTGAGCTTAATTGTTGCAGGAGTAAGCTTTATAGTAGGGTTAGCCTTAGGGCTTGCTGTCCACTTAGCATAAAGTGTAACTGTTGCCTTTGGTGTGTAGGATTCTCCGTATGAAGTCTTCTTTGTTGTCTTCGCCTTAACTGTGCACTCCTGATCCTCGTACCAGCCGGCAAAAACCTTCTTGCTGTCATGTCTTACTCTATTTGTATAGTATGTTACATCTACATCTTTTCCTGGTGTAACAGGTGCAGTTATTGCTGTGACACCTGTATTTGCGCCTGAATATGTAGTTGATGTTTCATCAAAATATCCGCCATTTGCATCAAATGTAACTTTATAAGAAGTCACAAACTTAGCGTACAGATCTGTTATCTCCTGAGGGAAAACAAGTCTGTCCATTCCGCTCTGAGTCTTAATATAACCGTATTTTTTGGTGCACTCAGGATCTGTGTACCATCCTGCAAAAGCCATGTCAGGATCTTTTGGGGAAACCTGGATAATACGAGACATTGAGTTTGAAGACCACTCTTTTACCTCGATTACCATTTCATCTTCGTATTTAGTATATCCATTTTCAAGAATTGTTGCGCCTTCTGCATGAAGAGTAACAGTTCCAATGGTCTCACCGCTGTTTGGACCGGTACCTATCTGGTCTCCGATAGTATTTTTCTTGCCATAAACAGTGATATTGCTGTTAACTACTGTATAAAAGTTCAGGCCCTTGCCTGTCTTATCATAGCCCCATGTATAGGCCATGTTGTCATCATTATCATGAGCTGCAGGAGCCAGGAGTACAAAATCTCCAAGGGTTCTTCCTGCGGGGGCTGTAAATTTGAGTGTTGTGCGAGTCTCATCTGTAAATTCAAGGTATGGATCTGTTTCTACTCTAACCTGACCATCCTGTGTAGTAAAAGCTGCATTATAATCAATAGTTGCATTCTCAGCTGCCTGGAATGTAACTGTTACTGCATTCTTCCACTCAGCAGTAAATACCATGTCGCTGGTAGGAATAAATCCGGAAGAAGGCATATAATAAGAGTCATTTCCGCTTATAACCTCGGCGCCCTTGTTGATCAAACCACCCTGATTTGAAAAATAGTATTTCTCATTGCCGCAGATCCAGTAGCCTGTTGGAACCTGGCTACCATTTATGCTGTTTGCAGTTGCAAAATCAATTATAGGAGAAGCGTTAACCTTTGAATTGTATGTAAGAGGCTGTCCCTTCTTAACTTCGATAACTACTTCCTTGCTTCCGTCTGTAAAGTTGGCATAATCCTTGCCTGGTCTGAATGTAATCTTGTAGCTGTCTGTTCTTCTATAACCTGCGTAGAATGACTTGTCAGTTGTAACAATTGTATTCAGAAGATCAACTGCGCTGATTCTCTGAGTACAAGCTTCATCAATAAACCATCCGTCAAATGCATAATCCTCGTTATTTGGTGTAGGATCGTAAGGGATATATTTGTATACCCAGTCTGTTTTGTTATTTGTATATGTACCAAATTCTGAAAGGCGTGTGTTTTCCTGAACTTCAATACTAGCTTCTGTTTTGTCTTCGTTATAGTTACCTGCATAACTGTCATTGCCGCTAAAGCCTTCAAAAGTTCCCTCTCCGGCGTAGAAAGTAACCTTAGGATTAGCTGTAGCTGTAAATGTCATATCGCTTGTAGCTCTGACATTCATGACATCGTCGCCATAGAATTTTGCGCCATTCTGGTCTTTCCAATAGATGAATACCTTATCAGAATTTTCCAGGCTTCTTACCTGATCATAATGATTCCAGGCATAGTACATGTACCAACCAATTGGCTGAGTGCTATTCTTTGGAACACGAATTGTCTTAGTCTTCTCTTCGCCTTCTTTTGTGCCATCCTGTGCAACAGAGTCGCTGATACGGCCATCTTCTCCGGCATAGAAGGTGATTGTGTAATAATCTGTAGTCCAACCTGCGTAGAGAGTTTCACCAAGTTCTACTCCGCTAAGGTTTCTTGCTGATTCACTTGAGGTATCACTTGCAAGCTGTGTGCCGTCTGCGTCCCAGTACCAACCTGTGAATGCAGCGTTCTCTTTTACCGGCCAATCTCCTGCAATTTCATTTGAACTCTGATTGAAATTCTCAAGCTCAGTATTTCCTACGAAAGTTCCCCCATTTACATTAAGGGTAATTCCATCACCATTGGCGCTCTTAACAACAATTTTCTTGTTATCAAGATTGTCAAGAATAAGAGGCTGTACTTCAAGTGAAGCCTCACCCTCTTTTCCCTCTGTATTTGTATTATTGTCATCCCCAGAGTTCTCTTCATTCTGAAGCTTCTCTGGATCTGTGCTTTCTTTATCCGCGTCCTTGGTGTCATCAGCACCAGTACCATTGGTGTTTGTATTGTCTCCACCATTGGTGTTTGTGTTGTCACCACCATTGGTGTTTGTGTTGTCACCGGTGTTTCCGTTATTATCATCACCAAAAATAATGACATCATTATTTCCATTGCCATTACTTCCGGTCAATGTAATGCCTGATTTCTCCAGTGGAGTTGTAGAAAGTCCATCCCCTGATTCATCCGTGATATCAGTAGAAAAGAGATCATTTGCATTGTCATTAGCATAAGCAGGTACCACTGACTGGATCACCATTGCTGCTGCCAAAAACATTCCCATGAACTTCTGAGTGAATTTCATTTTCATTTTTACACGCCTCTCCTTGGTTTGTGTTTCTAATACACTATCTCAATGGCAATACCCACATTGTCTCTGCCATAAGATTTTTACTCAATAAAATAGTCATGATGCTATGTTTCATAACATCATGACTATCATTCTTGATTTTACCCAAGGACAAATATAATACTTCGTTTTAACTTTTTGAACACTTTTTTGAAGATTTTTTGTCGTTTTTGCAACGGATTTTCACAATTTGGACACAATTGGTGAATGCAAATTTCAAAGCGCATCATTTTATGTTGGTTTTCGATTTTTGCCTCGCCAACATAATTATTTGGAAGTTCATTTATGTTAAGTGTGGACTTTTCTATTTCTAACATAAGACTTTGTTAGACTATTTATGTTAGATACATATTTTTATCCAGCTAACATAAATACTTGATAAGTATTTTATGCTAGCTGAGAGATTTCCTTGTTTTAACATAATTTATAAGCAATTTCTTTATGTTAGCTACGATTTTTTCTCATATGAGCATAATCTCA
The DNA here is from genome assembly GCF_000420945.1 of Butyrivibrio sp. VCB2006. Lineage (GTDB taxonomy): Bacteria > Bacillota > Clostridia > Lachnospirales > Lachnospiraceae > Butyrivibrio. The sequence goes on along the minus strand of NZ_ATVX01000007.1, from coordinate 174,028 downwards.
GCTCAATTTTATTATGTTACCTGACAAATTTTTAAATACCAACATAAATTTTCGGTACTGCTCTGCCTATACTGTAGTTTTCTTGAAAGTGGCAGTGCATTTTTAGTAAACAACTGCTATTTTTCATCAATATCAAATATAGGCATATCCATAGCTGCATATCCATAGCTGCAGATCCATAGCTGCAGATCCATAGCTGCAAATCCTGCTGTTCCCATCATCTTCACCGTCGGCATAAAATGACATGCGTTTCCAGCAGGTTCCGTCAAGGGTGGCGTCAAATGCACCTAACATTACAGGATGTCATACACATAATGTCTATTACTGCCATGTATTTATCAAGACAGTAACATGTTTAAAATATCATCACTCATTCCTACTCCACTTACCATAGAAGGTCTTGTTTCCGGTAGAGCCCTTCTTAATTTCTTTTACCCTGGTCTTGTAATTCTTGTCAGAATACCATCCCAGGAAAGTGTAGCCCACCTGATACGGTTCGTAGAGAACAACGCCATCGTCAACGGTGTAGGAGCCTGAAGTAGGATTATACCTACCGTCAATTCCAGCCACGTTCTGATAGGTAATGTTATAGGTTACCTTCTTCCAAACCGCATACAAAGTAACCTTGGCCTGATATTCATCAGTGATTTTTGCCACTTTCATACTGTTAGTAAATTCTGCCTCGGCGTCACCACGATCATCATAACTAAGCGTCGACCACCCCACAAAAGCATATCCTGTAACCTTATAGGCATTACCGCTAAGAGCCTTGGAAACACCGTAGCTAAGATTCTGATTATTCATCTTGCCGGATGCCTTGTGCCCGGAAGGGGCATCAGCATTGAAGGTTACAGTATAGGTCTTACTGTTCCACTTGGCGTAGAGGGTCTTATCCCCGGTACTTCCCTTAGGAATATTGGTAACTCTGGTCTTTAACGCAGCATCTGAGTACCATCCGCCGAAGTTGTATCCATCTCTTTCCGGGGTAGGAAGTGACGCCATAGGAAGGGCCGTAATTTCATATATAGTGTCATCTATATGTACATATGGATCATTATCATCATCTTCTATGGAATTAGGTGTTATTTCCCTAATTGCTCCCTTAACCTCAGCCTTAGGTATATTGGAAACATAAGAAATTGTAAACCTATCTTTCCAAACCGCGTATAGATCCAAATAGAACTTACCGGTTTCCTTATCCTTAGTCAAAAGAGCTTCATTCGGCCGCTGGATCTTGGCTGCATTCTTATAGACAAAGTCATCTGACAGTACCTTGTCTGTCAGTGTCTTGTCTGATAGTGTCTTGTCTGATAGTGTCTTGTCTGATAGTGTCTTATCTGATAGTTCCATATCTGTCAATTTCTCTTCAGACAGCTCTATGCTTGAAGCTATCGTCCATCCCATAAACGCATAGCCCTGATTCTTGAATGCATTCTTAGTAAGATTTGCCCCGGAGTCATACTTAATGGTCTGATCCTTCATAGTACCTGAAACTTCCTGCCCCTTCATTCCATTTCCATGGAATCTTACCACAAAGCTCATATCCCAGCGGGCATAGAGAGTCATGTCGCTTGCTGCTGACTGGGCGATGCTTGTCACCTTTGTCCTATAGCTGGGATCAGAATACCAGCCCACGAAGCTATATCCTTCCTTTGTAGGAGTTGGAAGCTTGTAGCCGCCTTTATGATTGAATTCATAATGAGCTACTAAACTCTCTCCGTCATTAGTTATTTCATTTCGTACAATAAGTTCATTAGTACCAAGCTTGGTATCTACAAGCTCAACCTCTGAACTTTCTGTATCATCGTAAACCTCAAGCTGCCCACCATTAGTCTTAAAATCAATATTATATTTTCTAGGCTTCCACTGGGCGTACAATGTGTAAGTCACATTATTTCTGACGCCGCCATCATTCTGTAAAAGATCCGCAAAATACCCCTGGGTAAAAGAAACCTCGCACTTATCATCAATATTTCCTGTATAGTCCTGTGCACCTTCTTCATCGACAGGAGTTTTAACTATATTCCAACCTTCAAAAGAGTATCCTTTTCTTACGAAGGTATTGGCTCTAAGACTGCCATCTATACCATACGAATACTTCGTAGCAGCCATACTGCCGGAAGTTGCTCCGTTTCCATTGTATTTCACGGTATAGGTGTAGGGTGTCCACTTAGCATAGAGAACAAAATCTCCATAATTTGATGCTGTAATGCTATTAACTTTAGTCTTGTAATTTGTATCCTTGTACCAGCCGCCAAAGGTGTATCCGGTCTTTACAGGAGTCGGCAACTTAACTGCATTGGTATATTTATATGATTTTTTATCCTCAATCGTGCCATCAAAATCACATTCCTTAAAACTATCTGCATTTGATCCCGTAGGATCTTTTTCCAAATAAGTGATGTAGAAGGTATCCCTCCACACAGCCTTTAATGTGATCTCACCGTCTGAATCGTTACGCCTTTCTACAAGGTCTGTAGTTACCAAATATTTATCCTTGTAATCAACAGCTACATTGCCCACTTCATCTTCTAATTCCCTAGCATTCTTTTCCATCGCATAGCCATCATAGGCTACAGCCCATCCCTGGAAGATAGCTCCCTTTTTAGCAAACTTGTTAGCATTAAGTGCCTTTTGCACGCCAAAAGAGAACACTTCATCAGGCATTGATCCTGATGTTGCGCCGTTTCCGTCGAAATGAACTGTGTATTTGTAGGGCACCCACTTGGCATAAAGGTCGTAGTTTGTGGTGGAGAACTGCTTGATCTGCTCCACTTTCTTTTTATATCCATTATCAGAGTACCAGCCGCCAAAGTAATAGCCTACAGGCCACTGATCCTGGTCCGGCGCCATGATGTCGAAGGTTTCATCCTCGGGAGTATAGCTAAGCTTAGTGTTTCCTGGGTTATTTACTCCGCCGTTTAGGTGGTAGGAAATGTTGTAGACATTGATTGCCCACTGGGCATAGAGATCCACAGTCTCACCATCTGTGGTGGTGAGGTTTTTAACGGTCTGTGCGTTGTTAAAAGATATACCGGTTCCGTCACTTTCGGTATTCCACCCGGTAAAAGAGTAGTACTGTTTCTTGAAGGACAGCCCTGTCAGCTTATAGTTTGTACCAACCTTAAGCCCGGTCATATCCTTCATAGTTCCGGTTACGTTTTCGGCATTTGAAATAAGATGGATTCTATAAGTATTAGGAATCCACTTGGCATAAACAGTCATATCCACTGCAGTATTGGCTTTTAGAGTCCCCACCTTGGTCCTGCACTGCTTATCCTTGTACCAGCCGCCGAAGGAATATCCTTCTCTGGTTGCTGTGGCCAGGGCATAGCCTGAATCCATGGCATTATTATAAGAATCTACATAGCCAACTCTACTGGTATCCAGCACTGCATGGAGCTCTGTACCAGCATCTTCGTTCAGATCATATCTGATTGTATACTGAGATTTGGCCCACTTAGCATAGAAAGTCTTATTTCCTGTGGTGCCTTTCTTGATTTCTTTTACCCTGGTCCTGAAGTTCTTGTCAGAATACCAGCCAAGGAAGGTGTCGCCGATAGCCTGAGGCTCAGCCAAAGTCACGGTGTCATCTATGGTATAGGCATCAGGGTTAGCACTATTATCGATATCTTCTACATTTTCATATGTGATTCCATAGGATATCTTTTCCCATACAGCATAAAGAGTGACTGACTCTTTGTACCCGGACTCCATCCCGGCCACATTTACATGATCAACCTTATCTCCTGCCATGTATTCAGGTCCGGCCTCCCCTCTATCCTCCAGCGGAAGAGTGGACCATCCCACAAATTCAAAGCCCGGAATCTTAAAAGAGCTGTTGGCAATAGCCTTTTCCGTGCCATAGATATAGCTTTGCGAGGTCGAAGTTGCTTTTACATTAGTTGTCGGAGAGTCGTTTTTATAAGTAATGGTATATTTATTGCCTGTCCATTTGGCGTATAAATCCTTATCTCCTGTGGTGTTTTTGGGAAAACTGGTTACCTTTGTCTTGAAATTAGGATCTAAGTACCAGCCGCCAAAAGTATATCCATCCATTTCAAGAACAGGAAGCTCAGTAATTGGCAGGGATTCAGCGTCATATTCTACATCCCCTATTTGCTGCTCAATAATACTTGCCGTTCTAATGGCCGGACCGCTCTTAATGAGGCTCTCAGTATTGGAACTATATCTAATACTAAATCTATTTCTCCAAACCGCATAAAGTCTGATATATGGTTTTTCTTCACTTCCATCTTTAGGATACACAAGTTTTTCCGGTCGAATTATCTTTTGACCGTTTGTATACATTACCTCTATGGTATCAACATATTTATCCGTAGTATTCTGCCCGTCATCTTCATCAATGACAGCCCATCCCATAAAAGTATATCCCGGACATTTAAACGCATTCTTTGTGAGGTTTGCACCAGCATCATATCCGATATTCTGAGGTTTCATAGTTCCCGAGAAATTGGTCACTCCTGGATTATTGCCTTCATAATAAACTGTAAAGGTTAGATTCCAGCGAGCGTAAAGTGTAATATCCGAGCATGAGCTCTGGGAAATGCTATTTACCTTTGTCCTGTAATTGTTATCGGAATACCAGCCCATGAAGGAATAATACTTCCTGGTTGGCGTAGGAAGCTTATAACCGCCCTTATGGTTATATTCATAGTAATAGGTGTTTGCGCCGCCCTCATCACCCTCGAAATTAGTCTTGGTAAAGCCAAGTTCGGCCACTAATTCAGGATCAACAGAGCCGCCGTTTGTGTCAAAAGAAACAGCATACTTTGTCTCTTTCCACTGAGCATAAAGAGTTATAGTGGCATTATTCTTGATCTGGCCATAGCCTGCCAGTACCTCTGCAAAGTATCCTTCATCAAAGGTCACACTACCACCGTCAGCGAAATTATTGCCGTAGTCCGCCTCTCCCTGATCATTCACCGGATTCTTAACCGCATTCCACCCCGCAAATTTATAACCGTTTTTAACAAAGGCATTTGTCCTGAGGCTTGCGGCCGTACCATAGGTGAACTTCTGAGCCGACATTCTGCCGGAGGTTGCCCCATTGGAGTTAAAAGAAATATTGAAGGTGTAAGGTGTCCACTTAGCCACCAGGTTCACATCCCCGGTGTTTGTCCTGGAAATGCTCTTAACCTGAGTTTTGTACGTGCTGTCTTTGTACCAGCCGTTAAAGACATAGTAGTCCCTTACAGGCGTTGGCAGAGTTACTGCTGTTCCGTAGGTATAGCTGTAAGGAACATTTGTATTTTCTGCAAATCTTCCGCTGGCCAGATCATAGTTAATCGCAAATTCAGACTTCCATACGGCATAAAGAGTGACTGTTGTGTCAACATCATTTCTCGGTGTTGTAATATTTTTTACCGTCTGCTTGTTCTGGTATGTAACCTTCAGCGCATCTGCATCTTCCTGGCTAACCGCCCAGCCCTGGAAAACAGCGCCTTTCTTGGAATAAGCATTTGCAGTAAGTGCCTTGCTTACGCCATAGGAGAACACCTCATCCACCATGCTGCCGCTTGTTGCGCCATTTCCATCAAAACGAACCGTATAAGTATACGGAATCCACTTTGCATACAGTTCAAGGTCTCCATAGGAGCCCTTTGCAACCTCAGTTATCTTGGTGGTATATCCGGAGTCTTTGTACCATCCTGCAAACTGATAGCCCGGGGCCCAGTTAGCTTTGTCCGGAGCGGCAATTGAGAAAGTATCTGTCTCAATTGTATAGGTTGCAGGGTTAGCCGGATTGTTCTGTCCACCATTGGTATGATAAGTTATCTTGTATTCTATCGGCTTCCACTGGGCATAAAGGGTAATATCCTCTGTTCCCAGGGATCCATCATTAATAAGCTCCGCCTTATCATCGTAGGCAGTTCCTTTTCCATCGGCCTCTGTATTCCATCCTGCATACTCATAGTACTTTCTGACAAATTTATTCGCTGTAAGGGTAATTGTCGCATTGGCATTCAGGGTCTGCTTGGCCATAGTACCGGAAGTTGCACCATTGCCGTTATAGATTACGCTTATATTCTTGATTTCAACAGCTGGAGGGAGAATTGTGTACTCTCCCGTGATTTCCTTACTGTACCTGTTAAGCCAGGTTGCGGTAATCTTCATCCTGGTTCCGGCAGGGACAATATCAGTCAAAAGAGCTGTCTCGCCAGCTTTTCTTGCTGTTCCGTCAAGAAGTACACAGTCAGTAGCATAGGTGTAGACAACTGCTTTGTCATAGTCCACACCACTTTCCAGCTTTTTACCATCCTTATCAGTTACCACATAGGTTGTGACATAGTTTCCGGCCTTATTCTCAAAGACTATATCCTCTGCAGATAGAAATGCATCATAAATCAGAACATCAATATAGAAGACAATGTCAACCGAGCCTGTAAAGTTGCCCTTACCGGTTATGGTGATTGTTGGCATTTTCTGAGGATTTTCGCCTTTGTTCGGTGCAGTATTATTCTTGTAACTTACGGTATAATCTTTGTCTTTTACCAGAGTCTTGGATGTTGCGGCATTTGCGTATGTGAGCCCTACTGAAGGCTTCACGTCTTCATCGTCATAGATATAAACGTAGTTTCCATTCTCATCCGGAGCCTTCACTGCGCCATTTTCGTCGTAAAGAGTAACGGTAATAAGCGGCTCTTTTAACTTAGAATCCTTCTGAATGTCATAGGCATTTATCGTATATGTCTTGGAAATAGTTCCTGTAAATCCGCCTTTTCCCACGTGGGAAACGGTCTTGGTGCCTGCATTTATAAGGTCGGCTCCGTAGTAGGTCTCGTAATCTTCGCCTTCTACAAGGTTAGTGTTTGCAGAATCCCAGATAATATGCGTATTCTGTAAGTGTTCCTGTCCATCGTAGTCAAAAGAGCTGACAAAGCCCTCCACTGCAAATCCGCTTATGTCAGTCTTGGAAAACTTCGCATAAAACGTAAGATCTGTTGTGTCGGATTGCAGAATAGAGATTCTCTTCTTGTTAGCACTGAAAGCAGCATCAAGGTACCAGCCTTCAAATACATAACCCTTGGAGTGGGTCGGTGTATAAAGGCTAGTGGTTGTGCCCAGAACATAGAAGCTTGGATTAGCAGGGTTGTTTGTTCCGCCGTTAAGAACATAAGTTATATTCGCAGTCTTTCTAAGTGTGACATCAAGTGAAACCTTATAGACTTTACCGGCTATCACATACCCGATGCCATAGGTGGTTTTGGCGGTATTGTAATTGTTTTTGAAGGTTGCATCTGAATAGGTATACTGGTTGTCGCCGTTATTTGCGCTAACTGTAGTGTATGAAGATGTATTGGTTCCCTTGTAAATGCGGTATGAAGTAGCATCTGAAGATCCATTCCACCACAGTTTGACAATATTATCCGAATAAACTGTGTATCCATAATCAGTGGAGGCCGGATAAGCATCAAAAGTCACCGACTTTGACACACCATCAAGCGTGGCTGTAACTGAACATGGACCGGGTCTTAGAACTTTTACCTCGCCGGTAGATTCGTTAACAGATACTCTTGTGGGAGTCGTGGTCGACCATTTAATATCGCCTTCAGGCTCGTAGTTACTTGGAACCATGGCAGCGGTAAACTTATAGGTATTTCCAACTGTAGCATTGCCTGACAGATTACTTGATATATTAAGATCCTCAAGTTCTACCTTGGGCTCTTCAGGTTCCTTCGGTTCCTGTTCCCAATCCGTAGTTACATTATTGGTATAGGCCTTGATACTGAAGTTTCCTACATTTCCGTAGTCTGTTAAATCACCCCATTTTCCGTTACTGTAATAAAAGCTCTGACCTTCGGAAAGAGTAACTGTTCCATAGGTGTAACTGAACTCAAGCCCATATGGCACTGTTTCTCCGCTTTTTTTCAAAGAAACCACAACAGAAAAAGTAGTGTTTGCAGGCATAGTAACACTATCTGCAAGCTCAATCGTGTACTGTCCTGAATAGGTTGTAGTACCTCGTGTAGTTGCAGAGGTGACATGAGTTCCGCTTTCCGGGTTATTAAGGTCTTTTAAATCCGTATAAATATCGATAGTATAGGAGACATTTGAGGAAGATGTATAAAAGTTAACCGCCTCCAGGCTTTCTCCATTCTCTCCTCCCTCAGCATGAGTTTTGAAAATATTGGCAGCTTTAGTAAGCTTCATTGAACTATAAAGCAGTCCTGCATCATACTGATAGTTATTATCATAGTTATCAGCTGTGGTAAACTCTGCTGCATAAGCCCTGCTTCCAAGACTGGCCTCATAGTATGACATCCAAAAATAACCGGAATAGCTGTAATCATCACTAGATCCATCGCCTGATCTCCAGCTATTTCTTACAAGAAATGCTCCATCTCCGGGTGCTTCCTGAGCAAAGTTTGTTTTCGGAAAATCATCATCCCAGCCCACTAAAACTACTGAATGGTTGGTTTTAGTGTCTGTACTTGGGTTGTAATAGGCATTGGTCTTAACATTGTAAATTTTGTCACTATATGAATCAGACATTGAACTATAGGCATAAAAATCTATACTTATAGCTCCAAAATCTCTGATCATTCGTTTTAAATTTGCATGTTTACCGGTAGTAATCAGCCCAGTATCCCGTTGAATAGGCTCCGTATAGTAATTGACTATATGCGCAACCGAACTATAGGCAAGACTGGAATCCAGACCTGTACTGTTTGCTTTACTGCCAAGAGAATACGGAACGGTTGCTTCATCAGCAACACCCATCCATCTCTCCCAGGCATTAAATCCCCATTCTGTCCTTCCACCATAATTGAGAATATTCCTGGCTCCAATCTTGCTGTAATCGCCTGCTGTTCCTCCAAGGGGATCTGTTTCTGTATTATACATAAAATATGCAAGATGTAACTCCGACAAGTCGGCATCAGGCATAATCCCTGACTTCATGAGATTAATCTCAGCCAGAGCTACCGCAGCGAATGCCCAGCAAGTTGCATAAGGGGATTGTTTTCTTAGTCTTGGTAAATCAGGGGTAACATAATATGAATCGAGATAATCGGCTTGGAGAAGACCTTTTCGACCATTGGAATAAGATTCAATATCAACCAGAGGTTCCAGATCAATTACTCCCCCGGTTGGATACTCTGTATAGAAATCTTCCGGAAGTTCCTCCGGGAGATCATCAGTACTAATATCTTCTAAATCATCCGCATTCTTAATGCGGTCTTCTTCTAAATTGTCAGTATTCTTAAAAAGATCCTTTTCTGTGTCATCAGTAACTTCAAGAAATCCATCATCTATATCGGCATCAGGTTCTGTAGATGATAAAGAAGCTGAATCTTCGCTTTCATCTGCCTCATCATCCGGAAAAATAATAATATCATTGCTATCAATAATTAATCCATCACTTAATCCGGTCGAGGCGCTGGTGTCCTCATTAGAAATGTCCGTTGGCTCCAGTGACAATTCATCTGCTGCAAAATCAGTTGAATAATCCACTGCTTTGGCTGTAATCTGGCCATTTCCAAGAGCCAATGTTCCAACAAGTAACAATGATACCAGCTTTTTGTACATTCTCATTTCCAGCTATGCCTCCATTATGATGTAATGAAAATATTATATATACTTTATTTCGTTAGTCGCAATTAAATTGATATAAAATTTCATTAATTTTCGCACAATTTTATAAATTAAATCGTTTTCGTACTATTATCAGAGTACTATTGCAGGCTCAATCTATTTGACCACCTATTTTCACACAAAAAACCAGCCCTGGCTATCGCCAAGGCTGGTTTAATAAGCTTCAACTATTTGATTTCAATTCTCATGTAATACCATTCCGATTGTCTATGATTCTTTGGTATTACCGCCGCCAGATTACTTACCGTAGATTACTTACCAGATCACTTGCCCTTCTTGAGGTTTGTAACTGTTCCGTTGAAGGTACAGCCATCAAATGTCATTCCATATCCAGAATAATTACCAAAGTAGCCGTTAAATACGCTGTTCTTGAACTTGACGTTGCTGGCTGTCTTGTAGTTCGAATTATAAGGATTGTAATGAGTCATAAAGCACATCCACTCAGGATCATTCTTGTTCTGATATGCTGTAATAGCGCAGTTCTTAACTGTAAGGTTTGTGCAAACCTTGTCGCCGCTGGAATCACTGTTAGGCTCAATATAGATTCCGCACTGAGGAGCTGTTCCGTGGCTATCATAGATAAGGCAGTTTGAAATGGTAGTATCATCAGCATCTGTAAGAGAAATGCCGTTTCTTCTGTTCTCATAGATTCTGCAGTTATTTACAGTTACATTTTCGCAGCCTCTATAGTCCTGTCTATCTTCATCAAATAAGTAAACTGCCTGAGTTCCGAGGTAAACACCATCTCCCCAGTTTCCGTAAATAGTCATGTTCTCAACAGTGACATTTTTTGAGCCATAAACGCCGACACCATGGCCGCCTTCGCCGCCTGTGTTTCCGTGCCTACTTCTGCCGCCGTCAATCTGTCCACCGCTAATCTGTACGTTACTTGCATTCTTGATTGCAATAGTATCGTATTCAGTAAAATCATTACCACCGACTCTGAGAATAGCGTCATTATCAAAAATAAGCTGTATTCCGCCCTCCCATATAACAATCATTGTGTCAAACTGATGATCAGGCCAGTAATTATAAGTTCCGGCAGGGAAATAAACGCATGTTGTGCCGCCGTTTTTGGCATTGCTTTCTGCCATCTTAATGACATCGTTGATTGCCTGCTTGTCCTCGGTATTATCATCGGGAATTACACCATAATCAGTAACATCAATGTAATCCTCAGGAAGTACTGTGCCGCTTGCTGAAGTGCCAATCCACTGGGCATAGAGGGTAACAGTCTCACCATTTGTAAAGGTGAGGTTAGAAACAGTATCACCATTGCTAAAAGAAATACCGCTTCCATCGCTCTCTGTATTCCAGCCCTTTACACCGTCATACTTCTTCTTGAACGCAGTGGCTGTAAGCTTATAGCTGCTGCCCACGCTAAGAGTCATGTCCTTCATGGTGCCTGTAACGCCCTCAGCATTAGGCTCAAAGTGAACCACATAAGTGTTAGGTACCCACTTGGCGTAAACAGTCATGTCCACGTATGGACTTGCAATAATATTGCTAACCTTAGTCTTAAGAGTCTTTTCCTTGTACCAGCCCTCGAGAGTATAACCATTTCTTGTAGCTGTTGCAAGAACGTATCCGCTGTCATAGTTAAGGTTATAGGAATTAACATATCCAACGTTCTCAGTATTCAAGCGAGCTGACAGATCGCTACCTGCATTCAGGTCATATCTGATAGTGTACTGAGTCTTGGTCCACTTAGCATAGAAGGTCTTTGTGCCTGTGCTTCCTGCCTTGATCTCTTTTACCCTAGTCCTGTAATTGGCATCAGAGTACCAGCCCTGGAAAGTATCTCCAATTAGCTCCGGCTCTGCAAATACAATATGGTCATCAATTGTGTAAGTGTCAGTATTTGCACTGTTATCAATACCTGCTACGTTCTGGTAGATGATAGGATAAACATCCTTCTTCCAAACGCCGTAGAGGGTGACTGTCGCCCTATACTCAGGCTCCTCACCTTTAGCGTAGATGCCTGTTACAACCTTGCCTGGTGCATAGTCTGCCTCGATGTCATTCTCAGCAAGATATCTGTCATAGTACTCAACTCTGAGAGCTTCAGTAATTTCAAAGTAGCCCTCTTCTGTCAGAATCTCATCAATCTCGTCAGCTGCTGCCTCAAGTCTGTCTGCATAGCTAAGAGTTGACCATCCCACAAAGGTATAGCCGTTTATCTTGTAAGCATTCTTGGCAATTGTGCCCTTGCCGCCATAAACAAAGCTCTGATTACCGATCTTGCCTGTTGCGGTTCTGCCTAGCGGAGCGCCATTTGAGTAAACAACAGTGTACTTCTTGCTGTTCCACTTAGCGTAGTAAACCTTATCTCCGGTGCTATTCTTAGGAATAGAAGTTACCTTGGTCTTGAAGCCTGCATCAGCAAACCATCCTGCAAAGTCGTAGCCGTCCTTAACAGGTGTAGGAAGTGCTGCAATAGGGAGCCTTGGCATTCCGTTTTCATCAGCTATAGTGTCAACGTTGGAGTATGCTGTAGCATAAGTTCCATCCTCAGGCATAACTCCGCCATTTGTCTGATAGCTAATAGTAAATACATTTCTCCAAACAGCATACAAGGTCATTCCATACTGCTCTGTTTCAGGATCGATTATCAAAAGACCTGCCTCAGGGCGAACAAGCTTCTGGCCATCCGCATAAGTAGCAATGCCATTTTCAGCATCTTCCTGACTTACAGCCCATCCCATAAAGGTGTATCCGGAATTCTTGAATGCATTCTTGGTGAGTGTCGCGCCAGCATCATACTTAATAGTCTGAGCTTTCATGGTGCCAGTGACATCAGCACCGTTTCCATCAAATTTAACTGTATAGCTCATATCCCAGCTAGCATAAAGAGTCTTATCGCCGCTGTCTGTCTTGGCAATGCTCTTTACCTGAGTCTTATAGCTTCTGTCAGTATACCAGCCCATGAAGGACCAGCCCTCTGAAGCTATAACAGGAAGCTTGTAACCGGCTGCATGGTTGAACTCGTAGGAAGCAGTATATATTCCATCTTCTGCCTCACTAAGATCCAAGTCACCATCGCTTTCAAAGCTTACATCTTCGCGGTCAGTTACAAGTGTTACATTATATGGAGTCTCTTCCCACTGAGCGAAAAGTGTGATTGTAGCGTTATTCTTGAGGGCATTTACAGAAGCCAGATAATCAGCGAAATCGCCTGCATCTGTGCTAAGCTCAAGCCCATCAACAAATTCAAATCCAGGATTATCATCAGTAGGATTCTTTACTGTATTCCATCCTGCAAATTCATATCCCTTTCTGGCAAAAGAATTACCGTTAAGAGCAATCGTTGTATCATAAGTGTACTTCTGGTTAGCCATCTTGCCTGATGTAGAACCATTTCCGTTAAAGGCAAGGTTGTAAACATATGGAGTCCACTTAGCCACCAGGTTGTAATCGCCATAAGCTGTCTTGGCAATGCTCTTAACCTGAGTCTTGTAGTTAGTATCTGTAAACCAGCCGCCAAATGTATAGCCGACCTTAACTGGATTCTTAAGTGTTACTGCTGTTCCATAGTTATAGCTGTAATCTACATCTGTGCCTTCAGCAAATTCTCCGCCTGCAAGATCATAGTTGATATTAAAGTCAGAACGCCATACTGCATAAAGGATAGCTTCACCATCTGCATCGTTCTGAGGAGCTACCAGATTAACTACGGTGTCCTTGTTCTGGTATGTAGCAACAAAATTATCTGCATCAGCCTGGCTTGTAGCCCATCCAAGGAATACACTTCCCTGCTTGGTGAACTTATTAGCATCAAGCTTCTTGCTAACTCCATAGGAGAATACTTCCTCATCCATGGAGCCTGCTCCGCCGTTTCCATTAAAGATTACTGTGTAAGTATATGGAATCCACTTAGCATACAGGTCGTAGTTGGTTGTTGAGTACTTGGTAACTTCAGAAAGTCTCTTCTTGTAAGCCTGATCTGTGTACCATCCACCAAACTGATAACCTACCGGCCATGTATCTTTTTCCGGAGCAAGGATTGCAAAGGTCTCTTCCTCAGGATTGTAGATAAGCTTGGTATTCTCAGGGTTATTCACACCACCATTAAGGTGATAAGTGATGGAATACTCATTAATCTGCCACTGAGCGTACAGTGTTACTGTATCTCCGTTTGTGGTGCTAAGATCTCTAACCGTCTGTCCGTTAGCAAAAGAAATACCACTTCCGTCACGCTCTGTATTCCATCCGGTAAATACATAGTACTGTCTCTTGTAACCCACATTGGTGAGCTTATAGTTTGTGCCCACCTTAAGGCCTGTCATGTTCTTCATGGTTCCGGTTACAATACTCTTGTTTGGATCTGAATCCTGGTTCATATCAAAATAAACAACGTAAGTATTTGGAATCCACTTAGCATAAACAGTCATATCCACAGTAGGACTTGAAATAATAGGTCCTACCTTGGTTTTGCAGTTCTTATCCTTGAACCATCCGCCGAAGGTATAACCTTCTCTTGAAGCAGCTGCAAGTCTGTAGCCGCTGTCATAGGCAAGGTCATAGGAATTGATATAACCAACTCCTGTAGTATCAAGAACTGCATGAAGAGTTGTATCTTTTTCCTCATTGACATCATATCTGATGGTGTACTGAGTCTTGGCCCACTTAGCGTAGAAGGTCTTGTTTCCAGTTGTTCCTGCCTTAATCTCTTTTACCCTGGTCTTGTAATTCTTATCAGAATACCAGCCAAGGAATGTATCACCGATAACTTCAGGCTCGACAAGTTCCACGTGATCATTTACATCATAGGTGCCAGGGTTTGCGCTGTTATCCACATCCTCTACGCCCACGTAGGTTATGGTGTAAACATCCTTCTTCCAGACTGCATATACACTAATTGATACAGCTTTCTTCTTATTTGCTTCATCGAGTTCGTTGTACAAATCGATGAACTTCTGATCTGTAGATTCTCTGAAAGCATCATCAGACATTACATCGTTTGCTGCCAGATACCTGTCGTAGTAGTCCATACGCAGGTTTTCATCTGTAGAGTCCACACCTGCTGCCATCAACTCTTCATCAATTGTATCTGTCGCAGCCTCAAGTCTGTCCCTATAACTGAGTGTTGACCAACCCACAAAGGTATAGCCTGTAAGCTTATACGCATTCTTGGCGATTGTATTCTTGCCGCCAAAGGTATAGCTTACATTTCCGCCCTTACCACTTGTTGTTCTTGCTACAAACGTATCTGAAGAAGCTGAATATTTAAGCGGTGCCTCTGAAGAAAATACAACTGTATATTTCTTGTTAGTCCACTTAGCGTAGAAAGTCTTGTTTCCTGTGCTTCCCTTGGCAATATATGTCACCTTAGTCCTAAGGTTTGCATCTGCATACCAGCCTGCAAAGTCATAGCCATCCCTTGTTGGAACAGGAAGAGCTGCTGCCGCAATAGGAAGATGTGCAAAGCCATTATCATCAGCAACTGAATCTATATTTGAGTATGAGCCATCTGCAATTGCTGTTCCGCCATTAGTCTCGTAGTGAATTGTAAATACATCACTCCAAACCGCATAGAGTGTTGTCTCATACTGGTTAGTATCAGTGTTGTATACCAAAAGAGCTGCATCAGGGCGAACCATCTTTTGTCCATTTGTATAAGTAACAACGCCGCTAATAGCATCGTACTCATTTGTAGCCCATCCCATGAAAGTATGGTTAGGATAATTAAATCCGTTCTTGGTAAGAGCAGCGCCTGCATCATACTTAAGCTGCTGTGGCTTCATAGATCCGGTAACGCCATCAATGTTGCCACTGTTTCCAACAAAGTTAATTACATAATTCTTGGCAGTATCCCAACGAGCGTAAAGTGTTCTGTCTCCACTATCTGCCTTGCCAATGCTGGCAACCTTGGTCTTATAGTTTCTGTCAGTATACCAGCCCATGAAGTTCCAGCCTTCCTTGGTTATATCAGGAAGCTTGTAACCTCCGTTGTGGTTAAAGCTGTAGCTTGCTGTAAAATCACCTTCTACAGTGCGGGTAAGATTCAAATCGCCGCCACTTGTAACTACTACATTCTCGCGGTCAGTAACAAGTGTGATCTGATAATCAGTCTCATCCCACTGCGCATAAAGAGTAACTGTAGCGTTATTCTTAAGCGCACTTACAGATGATAAGTACTGGGCAAAGGAGCCTGTATCTGAAGTAATCTCCTGCCCATCAGTAAATGCAAATCCGGGGTTAGCCTCAGTTGGAGCCTTTACTGTACTCCATCCTGCGAATACGTATCCCTTCTTAGCAAAAGAATTAGCGTTAAGAGTCGCTGTGCTGTCATAAGTGTACTTCTGGTTAGTCATCTTACCTGAAGTAGAACCATTTCCGTTAAAGGCAATGTTGTAGACATATGGAGTCCACTTAGCCACAAGGTTGTAGTCGCCGGAATTAGTCTTGGCGATGCTCTTAACCTGTGTCTTATAGGTAGCATCTGTAAACCAGCCATTAAAGGTATAGCCGGCCTTTACAGGTGTTGGAAGTGTAACTGCTGTTCCGTAGCTATATCCAGTAGGAGCAGTTACGTTTGCTGCAAAGCTTCCTCCAACCATATCAAAACTAATCTCAAACTCATTTCTCCAAACAGCGTAGAGAGTTATTCCGGCGTCAACATTGTTCTGGGCTTCCAGAATGTCTGCTACAGACTGCTTGTCTTTGTAAGCAACAGTCAAAGTTTCAGCATCTTCTTCGCTTGTAGCCCATCCCATGAAGACTGCGCCTTTTTTGCTGAACTTGTTGGCTGCGATAGCTTTTTTAACACCATAGGAGAAAACTTCTGTCTCCATAGTGCCTGCTGTTGCGCCATTTCCATTAAAGCTTACTGTATAGGTGTAAGGAATCCACTTAGCGTAGATGTCCAGATTTCCTGCAGATCCGTTTGTTACCTCATAGATTCTGGTCTTGTATGCAGAATCCTTGTACCAGCCGCCAAACTGATAACCAACAGGCCATTCATCCTGAAGAGGTGAATAGATTCTGAAGGTTGAATCGCTAGTCTTATAGCTAAGCTTGGTGTTATCTTCGCTGTTTACACCGCCGTTAAGGTGGTAGGTAATTGTGTACTCTCCGGACTCCCACTGAGCATAGAGAACAATTCCCTCTGCAGGGATTTCATCCTTAGGTATTACCTCTAAGTTCTCATAAGAAGTTCCCGGATTTTCCTCAGTAGGCACTGCTACTGTATTCCATCCGTTAAAGCTATAGTTCTTTTTAGCAAACTTGTTAGCTGTGAGCTTAACTGTAGCAGCGTTTCCAACAACAAGGTTCGCCATAGAGCCAGATGTAGAGCCGTTTCCGTTGAATATAATAGTAGTCTTGGATGGCATTGCAGCAATAGTAAAGGTAGCTGCCTTCTCGCCGCCGTAGTTACCCTGACCGGCTATTGTAAACTTGGCAGTACCAACCTTATTGTTAGCGCTGTAGCTATTCTCAACGATTTCATATTCCTCGTCTCCAAGGATATCGTTTCCAACCTTAACTACGATTTGGTTCTTGGTAAGCTCAACCGGTGTACCATCGTAGTACTGAGTATTTACAGTAACTGTAGCCTTAGAGATATCGCTTGCCACCATACGGTAGATTCCGGAAATAGATCCGGAGTAATTTCCCTTACCGGAGGCAGTAACTCTCATATCAGTTCTAACAGGAACAATATCTGTATCAAGAGCCACTTCTCCTGCTGCTCTGAAGGTTCCGTCAAAGAGATATGTATCATCAACATAGCTGTAAACTACGTTCTTGTCATAGTCAGTTCCGGCTACCAGTGCCTTGCCATTGGTGTCATAAACAGCAAAGCCTGTAGTAAAGTTCTTACCTGCCTGTGAAAAGACCTTATCATTGGCCTTAAGTACTATTCCATCTGCAGCTATACTCTGGGCAGTAATATTAAACTTAACAGAAATAATGCCGGTGAAGCTTCCTTTACCAGTGATAGTTACTGTTGGAGCCTTGGCATCCCCTGCGTTGGCAGAAACTGTGTTATTAGCATAGGTAAGAGTATAGTCAGTATTTGCTACAAGGACTCTCTCTTCATCCCCTGCAGTAAAGGTAACAACAGGAACAGGAGTTACTGCTCCCTTAGCATATGGGAATGAGTAGATTCCATTTTCATCAGGGCCATCTGCTGTATCGAAGGTAACTGCTATAGTTGGCTCCTCTGCACTAAATCCGCTCTGGATATTTACTGTATTGATCTTATAGGTCTTTTGAAGAGTACCTGTAAATCCGTTCTTACCTGTAAAGGTAACAGTCTTGGTTCCTGCATTTGTAATATCTGCAGAGTAGGAAACTGCGTAATCATCTCCCTCATCGAGATAGATTTTTTCCCCGCTAACATTCATGTACAGCTTAGCATCGTCTTGCCTGCGCTCTGCACCTGTGTAGTCAAAAGAATCTGCAAAGCCCTCAATCTTAACAGCGCTAAGGTTTGTCTTGTTGTACTTAGCATAAAACTTGAGATCACCTCTATCTGTAGCTGTGATGGAGCTAATAGGTGTCTTAAAGTTTGCATCCTTGTACCATCCGCCAAAGGTGTAGCCCTTTACAGGATGAGTAGGTGCCTTGAGCTGGAATGAGTCTCCGGCAGCGTAGTTATCAGGGTTTTCAGGATTCTGAGTTCCGCCGTATAATTCATAAGTGATGTTGTATCTCTCGGCAAAAGTCACATAGAAACTCATCTTATATTCAAGGTTTTCTATGACATAGCCAATAGTATAGTAGCCCTTTGTGGCAGTTAGATTTCCCTTGTAGGTCTCATCCACGTAGGTGTATTCTTCATCACCCTTATCAGCCGGAATATCAACACATTTGTCATCGATATATATACGATATTGCTGAGCGTCTGACGTTCCTTTCCACCTGATGGTCACTGTATTGTCGGAAGAAACCTTATAGCCATAATCAGATGATGAAGGAAATGCATAGTAAGTAAAGGTCCTTGTGACATCATCAATTGTTACCACGATGGTAAATGTACCTGGTTTTAATACCTTGGCAACACCTGTTGTAGTATTAACCTCCACTCTGGTAGGAGTAGTTGTAGACCAAACTGTCTTATTTTTTGCCTTATAGGAATCAGGTTCCGTGTATGCTCTAAATTGGTAGGTTCTTCCTACAATTGCATTTCCTAAAAAATCTTTGCCAAGGCCAATATCAAGAAGCTTTGTAATGACATTTATAGTAAAGTTCTTACTGATATTTGTATTTGCTATAGTGGCAGTAATTGTTGCTGTTCCCGCTGCCACACCTCTTATAATTCCTGTATCTGAGACAGTGGCTTTACTTGGATCACTACTTTCCCAAAGAATTGTTCTGTTAGAAGCATTTGCAGGGTCAACTGTAGCAATAGCCTTTACTGATTCTCCAACGCCAACAGAAAGCTCACCGTTATTATCAAGTCCGCTTATTATGATATCTTTTGCTACAGCAGTAGCGCTAGCTTCTATATTGTTTGTAAAAGCCTTAATGGACAGATTTCCTGTAGTCTCATTGGCACCATAATCAGACCATGCATTATTTCTATATACATAGCTCTGTCCTGCCTCAGAATGGATTGTACTGCTGCCAACTCCCATGAGACTAACTGTGTAATCTGCGCCAAGATATGCGCCCCCCTGCTTTTCAAGAGTGACAACTACAGAAAATTGCTCTCCTGCATTCAATGGAATACTTTGACCAAGGTCAACTGTATACTGTCCGGCATAAGTGGTACTTCCGGTTCTGGTTACAGTCAAAGCGCCGCTTTCAGGGTTCGATGGATCTGTGAATTCTCCTGTATAAACCTTTATCTCGTATTTTACATTTGAGTTATAAGTATAGAATGCTACCGCTTCTAACTCTTCGCCATAGTATCCATTGGCATGAGCTGTGAAGACATTGGCATATTTATCACCCCATACTGCCTGGTGATCCATGGCTCCGTCATACTGGTAGTTGTTGTCATAGTCAGATGCCAGCTCAAACTCCGCTGCTTGTGCTGATTGTCCAAAGCTGGTCTCATAATAGGACATCCAGAAATATCCTGAATAGCTATAGTCATTCTTGGAATCATCCCCTGTTCTCCAGCTGTTTCTAACAAGGAAAGCTCCATCGCCGGGTGCTTCAGTTGCAAAGTTTGTTGCAGGAAAAGAGTCATCCCAACCAACAAGTACTACAGCATGATTAGGATCTTGGGTCTGTGAATCAAAATCCGGATTATAATAAGCATTGGTGCTGAGCTTATAAACAGCATCATCATAGGCATCTGACATACTATTGTAAGCACAAAAATCAATTCCTACAGCACCACATTTCTGAATAAGGGCCTTAATATTAGAGTGTCGATCTGACTTAATCTTATCAACGTCATGCTCAATAGGCTCCTCATAGTAATTAACTACGTGAGCAACATCCTCATAAGCAAGCTTTCCATCAAGACCGGATGTATTGGCTGACATGCTGTCTGTTTCGTAATTAGCTGTTGCCTCATCTGCAACACCAATCCATCTTCCGAATGTTGTAAGACCAAACTCAATCAATCCGCCTTTTTTAAGGAGATTAATGTTAGGGGCAACATCAAAAACATCCCCTGCTGTTCCGCCAAGAGGATCTGTTTCTGTATTGTATGCGAAATAAGCCAGATGAAGCTCTGACAAATCAAGATCATATCCCTGCTGCGCCAGGTTTATTTCTGCCAGGGCAGTTGTAGCAAAAGCCCAGCAGGTACCATAAGAACCCTGATCCCTAAGTGCAGGAAGATTTGGAGTTTTATATGAAGAAGTTGATGATCCTGAAGATCTAAGAAGACGCCTTTTACCAACTGAAACGCTTTCTACGCTATACTCATCGTCTGTTCTGACAATTCCTCCGGTAGGAAATACCTTATAGAAGTCCTCCGGAAGTTCATCAGGAAGTTCTTCCAATTCCGGTCCTTCAGAAGATGCCAGATTAGCTGCGTCCTCTTCAGAAGATGCACTGGATGCTGCCTCTGAGCTCTCCTCCTCTGAGGATGCGCTTGAAGTCGCCTCTGAGCTATCTTCCTCATTGCTGTTATCCTTATCATCTCCGATGATGAGAAGATCATCTTCGCTCTTTATAGTATTTCCGGTTGCTGCTGCCCCGCTTCCTGTGGAGGCAGAATCATCGCCACCGTTATCCGGTGTGTTATCCGGATTTCCGTCCGGATCGTCATCATCAAAAATAATAATGTCACTGGCTTCTGATGATGCACTTGATCCTGCAGGGGAAGCCCCGTAAATATCTTCAGGCAGAATAGGGTCCGCAGCATATACCGGCTGCGCACTTCCAACCACCATTGTTCCTATGAGTAATAATGAAAGTAATTTCTTCGTCAACTTCATGAACCTCACAATCCTCCATGATACACATACTATCCTGTTTACATTATTACTAAAGGAGGTCTGCAATTCCATAAAAAAATCATAAAAAAACGCGCTTTTGGCAACTAAATTTCAATAATTTCAAGGAGGCGTTGATTTGTAATTTCGTTGACGCATAAAAAAGAGAGCCCCTTCAAAGAAGCTCTCCATAATTTAACTTATGAAATTATCATTCTCCCAAACCGTTTCCCGGAAGCAGGCCTTCTGTATCATAAATGTGATAGTAAATCATCTGCCTGTCAAAGAATGAATCTTTTCCCTTGGAATAAAGCATTCCGGCTGTAACTTCAACCACAACCATCAGCATCATAAGGCATACAAATGCGCATGCACCTTTTTTGATATCTGTAAGAATCTTCGAGTCACTCGATGCCTTGGAGTCTGCAATTCTTCTGACTATCTCACTAATTGACATAGTGAGGGACACCGCGAGGAGCAGCAGTGGCAGCTGGAATACTCTGTTGGCAAAGCCAGCAGCAAAGGTCAGTACATAAATGCTGACAAAAGCAAACAGCCAGAAGATATTGAATTTCTTTTTAGCAAAAAGAGACATGGCCACACAAATTGCAAAGGGAATAAGCAGAAACATCAAGCTATAGAAGGTTTCTCTTCCGATTCTGTGGGCATATATCCTAATAAAGCTTCCTGCCTCAGCGCTGCTGGATGCTGATACTCTCACAAAATTTCCCGGAGCCAGCATCAGCATTCCTGTTCCTATAAGGCAGAATATTGCGCCAACAATCTGCTCAACTTTTACTGCGTACTTATTTCTAATCATAAAGATAAAGAATAGAAGCAGTGCAAACATCATAGTGCAAGCGCCGGCCTCGTTGGAAAGACCTGAAAGGAAGCCAAGAACTGCGTAAAGGATAATTGAAACTGCAACGTTTCTTTTTCCATCTGATACTGTTTCTGCAGAATTCTTACTGTTATCAGATGCTCCAACTGTCTGTAATATTATGCCGTTCTTCTTTTTCAAATAGGCCCTATAATACATGAATCCAAAGGTCAGGATTATCAGATTAGTCCACAGATATGTGATAGTTCCTGTGGTCCAGGTAATAACCTCAGAAAAGTCCGGCATAAAGAACCACAAAAAGCTGTATAACAATCCGATTCTTACAAAATCGATGGTTTCATCACTGCCATCACTAAAGCTAAACCTGTCTATGGCCAGCACCACTAGCACATAAATAAGGCCATTGGCCAGTGCAAATACCACCTTGGGAAGCATTAAAAAGAGCTGAATAAATACCATAGAAGCTGCTCTTCCGCCCCAGGTCATGTAGTAGGTGGCAACCGACGGGAAAATATCCGCAATTGACGTAATCTGCGTTCCATCTGCAAATGATGTCATATGCTGATAATCATCCACATAAAGCGGTGCCTTGTAAGTTATGAAAGCTATCACTGCAAACCAAAATATATGCAGGAAGCTTGTTTTATTTAATCTATTCTTGGAGTTCATTCTTTCTTACCTATGCATTGTCATCGTTAGACATATACAAACCTACCGTTAATCGTTATCATGACCGACATCAATCTTCTGTCTGGTCATTTCAATGAACTCATCATAGTCCCTGATATAATCGCTCTCATCATAAAGCTCGGACGCAAGAACCATAAGTACAGCATCCGGTGAAAAATCGTACATTTCACGCCACATATCGTTGGAAATATAAAGTCCCTCATAGGGCTTCTCAAGCGGCACAATCTTGGTCTCAGTTCCGTTATCAAGCCTGATCTTGCAGCTTCCGTGAATACAAACCAGAATCTGCTCCAGTTTCTTGTGAGCATGCTTACCACGCACCACACCAGCTACAGTGTCGTACATGTAATAAACTCTCTTTATCTGAAATGGTATATCTTTAAACTCTTCCAGTGCCACCAGCTGGCCTCTGTCATCACCGTGGGGCTGGAACATATATTTAACTACCTGCATAACTTATTCCCTTCTTATCATTTCACTATGTAGTATTATAGCATACCGGCGCCATTTACACACAAAAACTCCGCGCAGGTCTTTACACCATACGCGGAGTTATCAAATCATATTCAAATTCCTTCTCAGGCCTGTGCTGAAAAGTCTTCCTTACCTACGCCACAGAGCGGACAAACAAAGTCTGCAGGAAGATCATCCCACTTTGTTCCCGGAGCAATCCCGTTATCAGGATCACCTGCTGCCTCATCGTAAATGTAACCACATGTATTGCATACGTACTTCATAAAAGATCCTCCTTCTGAAAAGATATCAACAAACTTGTCTATGAAAATTATATCAGCATTGTAATGCCCTATTTATAAAGATATTGTAAACTTTATACACACATAAATTAACTGTAATTTGAATTTTGTTGATTGGCAAAGCGATATACACGAATTCTTAAGAAATTTCGATGGTATTTCTTAAGAATTATGTGATAAGCTAGACTCTGTGCTCATTTCTGGGCACAATGCAAGGCTATTTGCCTTATCCTACTGGTTTTCACCAGATTTTTCCGACCTATGTGCACAGTAATCGGTATATTAGAATACACGCAAAGGAGATATTTTTTGACAACAATAACAACAAATAAAACGCTGCCCAAAATAACTTTGGAGCAGGCCAAAAGAGATATAGAGCAAATGACTCTTATTGAGAATTTCATGTTTGACAGCTCCATAGAAGACAATGATGATGCTCAGATTATCATAGGCAAGATTCTTAAATCTATTTATGGAAAAGAATTTAAGAATATCCGAATTGAATGTCAAAAGCAGCTAAACGGTCTTAATTCCAACTATCATGGAATCAGGATGGATGCCAGAATTACCCAGGATGAACTTGAAGATTATCTTGATGCATCGATAGTAGATATAGAAATGGAAAACAGACCTAAGGATAAAAAAGAGTTACCGCGAAGGCATCGATACTATGGAGCTCTTGAGGATTCAAAACGACTTGAAACAAATACCGCCTACAACGAACTTCCAAACTATGTATCAATAACCATATCTTCATACGATCCTTTTGATGTAGGCGATATGTGCTATGTTGCAGCATCGGCTCTCGTTTCACATCCTGCTATTAGCTACGATGATGGAGTAAAACATCTTTATTTCTATTGTAAAGGTCGCCCTAATTTTGATGAGGTTGTAAGTGAAGGGCTATTCAAATCTGATTCGCATAGCAAAAACCTGCAGGAGATGCTAGAATATATTGTATCAGGAAAGAAACCTGAAGTGTCCAATCCTGATATTGACGCAGTTGATAATGTCGTTACCAAGATTAAGCATAAAAAGGAGGTAACCACAAAATATATGAGATGGGTTGATGAGAAGCATTATATAATCCGTGATGCGAAATTCGAAGCTGGTCTTTCAACTATTCGTTTTGACCGCCAGATGAAAAGGCCAAAAGACGAAACCCGCAAAAGACTAATTGCTATGGGCATTAAAGATGATGATATAGATGATCTCTTCGCAGAAATCGATGCTGAGGAAAAAGAACCAATTGTAGCAGATTAAACCTACAACGAAGGCTGCCTATCATTGTGATAGGCAGCCTTTATTATATCTTTATTCAGTGTCTCTTCAACCTTCCAAACACAAATGCAAACATCTTCGGAATTGAAGTGATGTAAATCCCCTTGACGAACGGCTTCTTGTATCTATCCGGAATAGTCTTAATTATCTCACCATATCCCTTAAAATCCCTGCTGACCAGCATGCTAAGGAAGCCTGTGGCATATATATTTGCATACCACTTTGAAAAATCTATTTCGTCAGCCCATCTTGAGCTCATACCATTAAGTAAATCGATGTGATGTCTGAACTTTTCAATTCTTGAATACCTTGAATTATAGTTCTTTTTCTCTTCAGTAGAGCTAACTACCCTGTGAGCATCTGTTACTAAATCAAGGGCATACACTGGGCCTTTCCTTAGAATCAACACTTCATCTACCGCATCATCAACGAACTTACTAATTTCCTGGGCCTGTGCAAAATAATCTCTGCCTTCCTGCGTTAGGAAGAAATTCCTCATAACATTTCCATGAGTTCCAATCTGTACGCATTTTTCATAATCTCTGATTGTGTACTCTTTGTTTAGCTGCTTCTTATCCCCGGGAACAATAGCATAGCCCTTAGTCTCATTGTTCATTCGAAGTTCTACTGCATTGAGAGCCGCTATATATTCAGGATGTTTTTCCAAAAAATCAACTTCTATGTCCAGCTTATCATCTCTGATCCAATAATCATCTCCGGACAACTGGGTGATGTATCTGCCGCGGCACATGGTTCTCGCTCTATAGATGTTTGTTGGAATACCCACATTCTCTTCATTTAGATTCAGTCTGATTATTTCAGGATATTTTTCTGCATACTCTTTTAAAATATCCCTGGTACCGTCCTGAGAATAATCATCTGAAATAACCAGTTCATATGTATATTTTGTTTTCTGAGCCAAAACACTTTCTATGGCCTGTCTCACATATTTTTCATGATAGTAAGTAAGCATATATACGCTTACATCAATTTCTTTATTCATCTTTTTCTCCCAGCCGGTCCGATTATTACTGATTTTTCTTCGGTGTCACTGTCAACATAGGCATTTGCACCAATAATGGTTTCGTTCCCAATATGGATTTTGCCGCATACAGTAGCGCCCTTGTATATTGACACATTATCTCCAACAGAAGGAATTTCATCTTTCCATTCTTTTCCGTATTTTTTACTTCCAAGTGTTACGCACTGATACACAGTAAAGTTTTCACCAATACTGCTACAGTTAAGATATACCGCGCCTCCGTGAACAATATGCAAACCTTTGCCAATGTGAATATTTGAGTTTACATGAATATCATACTTGTATTCATAATGCCTCATAATGGCATAAGGCAACACTGCAAGGATTCTAAGTTTCTTCTGTTTCAAACAGCTTACCGCTCTAAGCCAGAAGATATATGGAAACGTAGTTCCCTTTGGAAAAAAATAAGTCTTTAGAAAATCGCCAAAAGAGGCATCTTTTTCTATTATTCTGCTCAGATCCGCAGCAATTATGCTAATAAATGAGTTCCCCTGTTTTTCATTTCCCATACTAAATGCTTCCCTCTTTTAATAACCGTACTCTGCACCGTACTGCTCTATCCACTGGTCTCTTGGAATTGACCAAACCTTCTCTTTGCCATAGAAGATTCTGGCCATGTAATTATCCACGTTGTCCGGATCACTTACAATAGGCATCTGCATTAGCGGTCCCTGCTCGTTGTTAATCTCAGGAACAACTGCCTCTGTGCCCTCACTATTAAGAATCCTTCTCTGAAGCTCTATCTGCGCCTTGTAGTCATCAGCCTGACCTGACAGATAGTACTCCATGCACACATAGTCTGTATACTTCTTGACTCCATGTCTTGAGACGAAGGCAATTACCAGCATTACAAGAACAAATCCGGTCCAAGATAATATTCCCATAATTGTACGCTCGCAGATATTCCAACCCTTCACCAGCATCATCCATCCGATAACATAAATCACAATACCAATTGAGCAAACAAAGAATGTCCAGAAATTGAAATTCATATATCCGCTTGATACGATTCCACCTGCATAAACTCTAGGCGCATAAATGCTGGCATTGAGGCAGAACATAACAAGAA
Organism: Butyrivibrio sp. VCB2006; assembly: GCF_000420945.1. GTDB lineage: Bacteria > Bacillota > Clostridia > Lachnospirales > Lachnospiraceae > Butyrivibrio. The sequence goes on along the minus strand of NZ_ATVX01000007.1, from coordinate 147,390 downwards.
TAAATAGTATCGGATGTGAAAATGCCTTCCTTATAGCCTCATAATCCTTGTCTACCACATAGTTATGGGATATAGCAAGACTCTTTTCCTGAATTTCTCTAAATGCCGCAATCGTTAGCGGAATGATCAGCAGAAGCGCAATCAGCACAAAGCCCTTTTGTCCTATAAACAATTCCCCGGCCTCTTTTACAGATAAAACGAAAGAACTGATTATAGTATCAAAAATACCGCTTGTGGGCTGAGCTCCATCTTTAATGTCAGAAGCAGATCTCACCGCATTTCCCGGAGCAATCATACTGATAACAAGTCCTACAGCCAGCGCCGCCAACGGAATCAATAACCATAAGTCCTTCTTATCTCTTTTGCCACCAAGGACAAAATCCGCAAGCCACAGCAGGAATAGTGCTATAGGAAGAAGCAGCGCCGCAGGATATGTAGCACCGCCCATAAGAGCGCTGATAATAAAAAGACCTACCAAATCCCTTATCTTATGCTCCATAAGAAATTTATCGCCCCAGACAATTCCCAGAATTGCCATGAACATTGGCATTACATAATGTACGCAGCCAACCCACCAAAAGAAGGCTGATTTCTGAGAAGGTACAAGCTGAATTTCAAACAGTAAGTACAAAAGTCCAATCTGAAGCCAATAGTTTCCGGCAAGCTTCCATCTCACTTTGAGGAAATGGTGCGTCAGAACCAGAAACATCACATAGTGCATTATGAGGAATATATACGGCACTATCACGTAGGCTGAATCAGAGAATACCTCCGGATGCAGACAGAACACAAAGCAGTCAAACCAGGTTCCCTGCCAACCGCTCCAGGTATCAACAGTTGTCTTCCATGCAGCCTTAACCGCGGCCAGAACTGAGCCTGTAGCAAGAAACGCCTGATGCGCACCAGCCCCATAGTTGTAGTCATCTCCTGCTGCCGCATCATATCCCGAAATAATAAATATCGGTATCAGCGACAGTATCAACACTATGCCTAGGATAACGCATATTAGCTTTTGATGTTTGTTTATATATTTAATCAACCCGCACTTCATCCTTTAAACAAATTTCCAATGCCTTACCACAGCGAATTCCTTGAATTCACAAAATCATCCATGTTCTCAAAGCCATAAATGTACGCACTGTCACTGCCGTAGATCAAGTGATCTCCAAGGCCAAAGATCATGGCTGAGCCCTGATTTCCAAGATCATAGTCCCTTGCGCTTACGATTACGAAGAACTTGCCCTCAGGGAACTCCTCAGTATGTCTTACTTCCTGAAGCCATGGATACTCAGATCCAAGGTCATCGATATGATCAACATCCATAACAGTGTGCATATCGATTCGGCCGTTTGTAAGGGCCTTGATAACGTTACTGGACCAGAACATTCCAAAGCCTTCCTCGTAGTCTGTGCTATCTCTAAGCCACATGATAGCGTCGGTTATTGCATAATCCTGGTAAATATCCTGAGGATTGGGATCAGCGTAAACCGAGATACTTGCAAAAGCTATTGCAGCAGCGATGAAGCCGCAAATAGCGGTCTTGTAATGAGCAACATATGCTCCAACATTCTTGTGTGATCTTCCGTAGCTGGCATTTACCATTGATAACTCAAACTTGTCCCACTGCTCACCCTCATCAACACTAGGATTGAAAAGTGCAAGAGCCAGCACTATCAGGAAATACGGAATTACAGGAAGCCAATAATAAGAATAATACTTGTTACTGCAGGAAAGAACTACTGTTGTAATCAGTGTCAGAACTCCCACATAAACAAGGAACAGCTGGATTATGGGTCTGAATCTCCAGATATTCTTGATTACATAAATGATACTAGCCACAATCCCCACAATCAGAAGGAAGTTAAGGCAGTTGATAAGTCCCTGCCAGCTCACAAAGCCAACCTCAGCATGCCATCCAAAAAGTGTCAGGGAATCTGACAGTGTGTCCAGTATTCTGGAAAAAGAGAAATCTCTCCAGGTCTCTCTAAACTGATCCTGGAAGTTATATTTCTGGCAAAGGACTTTTCTGTTAACAGCAAGTCCGATGCAGGAAAAGACAAATGGAATAAGGGCGAATATAAATGCTAAATTTGCTGATGTTCCAAACTCTTTTGCACCTTCCTTTTTAGTAAAGTACGCAAAATGTGAAAAGAGCATTACTGCAAGGCTTGTAGCAAATAATGGTGCGTAGCAGATCATCAGAAGTCTTACGCCGCCAAGCCCGGCCAGGAAGGAAATCACTGCCAAAAGAACTGCATATACAATGCTCATACCTGTAAACGCGCTACCATCCTTTGCAGGAACAGAAGTCTTGGCATTATATCTCTTTCCCTGAACTGCTCTAAAGAACAGTCCCATGGAAACAAAGGCGATTATGAAATAAGTAACATAGGACTGACCAAAGGTTACGATTCTTACGTACCACTGTCCAAATGGCCATGTCAGGATACTTGCTGCAAGAAGTCCCTCTTCCTTAAGTCCAAGGGCCTTTGTCATAAACAGGAAGGATGCCACAATCAGAACCAGGAAAACTAACGCAGCGGCAAGCCTTACCATAAGCCAGTTATCAGGCCAGATATGGAACAGCAGCTTATACAGAAGCTGAGTATGGATCACATGAAGTTCTGTTGAATAGAACCAGTTTTTACTAAGGATTCCGCCCTCCTGAGAGAGAAGTTTTCCCAGAATCATGTCGGAGGCTATATCACTGTTCTCCATGTAGAAGTCTTTTTTCCATATGAGAAATAGGGTAAAAAGAGCTCCCAAGACCATGAATACCCACATGAAAACATTGGTCATCTTCTTTTTGTTACTTCCATTAGCTAATCTTACTTCGGCCATATCCACTCTCTCCAAATCAGTTCCGCTTTTTCTCATATTTAACCAATACAACCAGCAGCACAATACCAAGCACCATAAGAATAAATCCAGGAAGTAGTCCCGGTGTGTGGTATTTAAGAACTATCTCGTGATTTCCTGCAGGCATTTCAAGTCCCATAAACATGGTGTTTACCTTGAGAAGCTCACTCTTTTGCCCATCCACATAGGCAGTCCATCCCTTGCAATAGGGAAGTGTCAGGCACATAATTCCTGTGTCCTCTAAAGTAATGTTACCTGTAATCTTATTGGTTGCATAAGAAATCGGATTCTTATAAAGTTCTATATCTGTAAGCATGTTTGTGCGAAGAACGCCAAGCTGCTTAACATAATTATCCATCGGCTGGCAATATACTCCAAGATCGTCAAAGCAGTATGTTCCTGGAATCGTGAAGTTTATTACTATCTCATCCTTGGCACCCTGAGCATATCCCATATTGAGGAAGTAGTCGTGCCAATCGCTGTAGAACTGGTTGTCCTCAGTCTTGTACCAGATATCCTTGTGAGTTACTTCATTTCCCTGGGCAAGGGCTTTAACTGTAAACAACGGATAATCGGTGGCAGCGTCATTAACATAGAGTTCGTCAAACCAAAGGTATGTCTCGCAGTTCTCAGCGCCACTGAACTTGATGTGAACAGATGCGTCTCCGTCCACTACCCACTTACCATCCTCAGGCTGAATCTCGCCTTCAAAGGAAAGCTCAATAGGGCAGTTAATAAGTGAATACTCAGGCTCTGCATAGGAGAGAGAACTCTTTCCATCCTCTACAACAGCTCCGTACAAAAGCGCTTCCTGCCTGTTAACCGTAGGAATGCTCTGATACTCTGACTCCGGAATTATTGAATAATAGGTATAACCAAGAGACATTGGAGCCTGGTTTTCAAATATAGCAAAATTGTATCTGTCATGAATGTGGGCATAGCCAAAAGGCACATATCTCCACTCTTCTTCTGTGTTGAAACGAAGGCTGTAATACCTTACTCCTGCAAGAGAGTTCAAAATAGTTCTGTCATCCAGGGCATAGTAAGCAAAGTTCTGCTGATCGTTGTTACCCATTTCCTTGAAATAATCGGAAACAACGCCATTGGCCAAAGACCAATAGAACTGAGTTGATGAAATACCCTCGATAAGAGAGGCATTCCATACCATATCTCTGCCTGTATATCTGTAGAAGCTGTCTTTCTCGGTTCCTGTAGCCTCAGCAGCTTCCATAACAGCCTGAACTTCGGTACTCTCAAGAAGAATATGCATATCATCAGGAGTCACATCTGTGTAGTACTCCCTTATCATGTTGCCCTGGTTAGGATCGTAGCCATAATAACCGTTAAATACAATTGCAACCAGTGTTGCTGCCAGGATGATTGTTTCCCCAGACTCCTTAACAATGAAATGTAAAGGAGTTTTCTTTTTCGGATCAACGTTTCCACTCTCGCTTCTGATAACACTTCCTGCAAGGCTTACAATGCAGCAGACAATAAGTGCAATGCCTGCAATCACAAGCTCTGTCCTTGCATTTGCGTACTCAAGATTATGAGTGTTACGGCATATCAGGATAAACAAAGCCCCAATAATGATGGCTCCCGCTATTTCTTTTACATCCATGGTAAAAAGATCGTCCCACAGATCCACCAGCATAAAGGCTGAAGCCAGTGCAAAGGCAAAGGTCCATCTATTGATAGTGTAAGCAAAGCCTGTAAGTGCATAGCCTGCTGCCGGAATGCACACAAATAGGATGAGAACAGCCATTACCACAAATAACTGCCATCTGGACTTTATCTTATCTTTCTGCTTTTTGCTTTCATCCTTGGCTCTGAAGATCAGGCTGCAAACTAGCTTTACAATCAGCAGAATAAAGGGTAAAAGAATTATTCCGTTAAGGCCGATCTGTGTATCATAAAGGCCGTGATAAACGAAGCTAAAGAAATTTCTAATAAGCTCGTGATAGTACGTTTTGGTATAGAAAAGAGGAAGTCTTATTCCTGTGCTAACTCTTGGGTTTGCAGGAAAGGCCATAATTACAGGAAGAAGTGTAATCATTGCCATCATGGTACCGATAACTCCGGAAATCATGAACTTAGCAAGCATCTGTCCCCACTTAGGCATATCTTTCCCATAGGTAAAGGCTACCCTGATGATAACGTAGACGATAGTCAGAAGCACCATCATGTAAAAGAAAAAGAAATTGTTGCTGCCTGCAAGGAAAATCGAAACTGCAAATAATGCCGATTTGTTTTCTCTGATAATCTTCTCAGCGCCGAGAATTACAAGAGGAAAATAGATAAGCGGGTTTGCAAAAAAAGGATGCCAAATTCCAAGGAACATAAAGAATGTGCACAGTGCATAGCTGAACATTCCTGCCATTACTCCAACCTTGGAAGCCTTCGGACGAAGGTAGAATACAAGCATTGAGAATGTAATACCTGCAAGATAAGGCCTTAGCATCATTACAATCTGGAAATAGATGTAGATATACTGATTCTTAACAAATACCACCGGGAGATTTAAGAGATCTCCGATTGCGTAATACTGCAGGGTTGGATAGATGTCTGTTCCATAGCCCATTCCAAGGGAATAGGTCTGAAGGTCAAAAGAATGCTCTTTAAACAGATGATAGAGTACTCCCCTCATCCACTTGGAATAATAGGCCAGAGCCTTCAGGTGCTGTCTGAAAGCATCCGCCATATTTACGAAGGTAGCATTTGCCTCAAAGAACGCATGGAATACAGCGTAGACCATTGCTGCAAATAATGCTGTATAAATCAGGTAAAAAAACACAAAACTTTTCTTTTTCACAATATTTCCCCATTAGCTACAATTCTGCCGTCTCATCTTAACCGCAGAAATAACATAAACTTATTATCTGAAATCGTTTATTGCATCAATTACATACTGTATCTGCTCATCTGTCATGCCATAGAACATAGGAATGCTAAGCTCTGTAGCACTGATTTCCTCTGCAATAGGGAAATCTCCTTCTTTAAATCCAAGATCCTTATAGCACTCCTGAAGGTGCATAGGGATAGGATAATGTTTATTAGTTATGATTCCGCGCTCATTAAGGAACTTTTCAAGCTCATCTCTTCTCTTGCAGCGGATTCCAAAAATGTGCCATACAGGAATTGCATAATCCGGGACGAATGGAAGAATCACCTCAGGATTAGTTATTTCCTTAAGATATTTATCTGCAATAGCACGTCTATTCTCATTTACCTTATCAAGATGAGGAAGCTTGGCTGCAAGGAATGCTGCCTGCATCTCATCAAGTCTTGAGTTGTTGCCCTTATAGATATGGTGATACTTGTAGTCTGAGCCATAATTACCAAGAGCTCTGATCTTGTCTGCAAGTTCCTTGTTATTTGTGACTGTTGCACCAGCATCACCAAGTGCACCCAGGTTCTTGCCCGGATAGAAACTAAATCCTGCAGCATCGCCAAAAGAGCCAATGACTTTTCCTTTATATGTTGCGCCATGAGCCTGAGCACAGTCTTCTACCACAAAGAGATTGTGCTTCTTTGCAATCTCCATGATAGGATCCATATCACAGGCCTGACCATACAAATGAACAGGCATAATAGCCTTAGTTCTGTCTGTTATCTTCTCTTCTATAAGCGCCGGATTGATGTTAAAGGTCTTGATATCCGGCTCAACAAAAACAGGAGTTGCTCCAACATAGGTTACAGCCAGGGCTGTAGCAATATAGGTATTGGATGGAACGATTACTTCATCTCCATCCCCTACTCCAAGAGCCTTAAGAGCCAGCATAAGAGCGTCAAGTCCGTTACCAACGCCTACGCAATACTTGCTGTCACAGTACTTTGCAAACTCCTCTTCAAATTTCTCGTCTTCTTTTCCCTCGATGTACCAGCTGTTTTCGTATACTCTTTCAAAAGCAGCGCGGAGATCTTTATCCAGCTCTTTTTCCAAAGGTTTAAAACTAACAAATGGGATTTTCATTTCTGTACTCATATTCGTATACCTTTTATACTACCTGTCATTCATCATTACTGTATGTTACTGATGATTAGTGCTTATACTGTTTTCCTTAACTACATATACAAGATCACTACATGTCCATATTTCTCAAAGATTCTACAATGGAATCCACGTTCTGTGGAATTGCCTTGCTCTTATCGGACTTAATCGTCTCTCTGCAGCCTCCGGTATCATAGGTTATAACCGGTGTTCCGCAGGCTTCCGCCTCCAGATTAACTGTAGGCAGATTATCCTCAAGAGTAGGATTAACAAATACATCCGCCGCGGAGTATATCTTCGCAAGTTCTGTAGGGCTGCATGTTCTTGGTACAGCCAAAATATCTATATTGTTATCTTCCAGTTCTTTTTTCTGCTGGTCGTTTAGACCAACCAAGACAACCTTGTACTTGTCTTTATCAAGTCTTTGGGATAATTCAATAAAATCATCCAGGCCTTTTCTCTTTTCCCAAAAGCTTGCCACGCCCAACACCATTTTCTTTTCCTGAATACCGTGCGCAACCTTGAACTCGCTAGGAGTTGGCTTAAACACGCTCGTATCTATAGAATTATATTGAACTTCAACCGGATATTCAGAAAGAAAACTTTTATTAACCAGCTCCTTAAGCCATATGGAAGGAGTAATAATCGTCAAATTTGGTACACTCGTGAAAGCAGCCTTCTTGCGCCTGTAATTCTCCCGGCTATTATCCTTCATGGCAGCCGGATAAGAAGATAATTGCGGACAATCATTGCAGCCTTCCTTCCACTTATCGCATTTAGCGTACGTGAAATACGCACAGTGCCCTGTGAAAGTCCAGCAGTCATGCAGTGTCCATTTAACCTTCATCTGAGGCCTGGACTTTATCCATTCAAAGAGCATCTCATAGTTAATGTAATAACCATGAATGTTGTGCATCCAGAGGATATCGGGATCATACTCAGACGCCCATTTAAGGAACTTTTTGGTGACAGCCCTGGAATAAAGGCCGTGTTTGTCCGATAGCCTGGATAGCAAAACATGCGAATAGACGTCCATATCGTTTCCGATGCGAACGCCCAATCTATCATATTCAGAAGCCTTGTCGGAGGAACCTCCGCTCTGCTTCTTCATATTTCTTCCGTATGCAACTTTTACTTCGTAGCCCTTCTGCTCATAATCCCTGGCTATATCGAGGACGATTCGCCCTGTGGAGCCAAAGCCCAGAACAGAATTGATAATAAGTAGTCTACTCACTGCTACATTTTCCAATCACATATACAATATTCGTCAGTTCTTTTCTGCCTCAAGATACTCTCTCTTCATCTGATAATGGATCTCGTGAAGCTTCTCATTGGCCTGAGTTCTATCAATAATAATCTTAACAAGCTTATCCAGCTCGCTACCATCTGTGTAATCTGCAGGTGCAAAATATTTGATTCTGTCTTCCTGCATCATCTTGTAAACCTTGGTCTTATCGCCAGTCTCGGAATTGTAAACACCGATTGAATGTCCGCCATAAGCATTTACAAGTCTCATACAAGGTACATCTGTATCGCTATCCCCAATGTAAACCATGTTTCTAAAGGGCACGCGAACCTCTTCAAGAGGGATATAGTCGTTGACCATAGGGTCATTTGGATTAAGTACGCCCTTCTCGATTCTGAAAAGGAACTGGGTCTTGTTGGTATAGTTAACAACCATTGCAGGCCACTTAACTTCTCCTCTGTCGTCATAGTAGAAGCTGTTGGCATAAATCTGCTCAAACACGCCCTTCTTGGCAATTGAGGTTCCCTCAATCATCTCTTTTAACCCGGAGGAAATAATGTAGTGCTCTACAATAACGCCGTGCTCTCTTCCGTACTCACGGATTCTGTCGAACCATTCCTCCACGCCGTTAAAAAGCTGAACCTTAGAGCCATAGTCCATAAGAGCCTGTTTGTTAAAGACAAATCGTCCTCTTGCCTCGTCAAGCATCTTGTACATATAGGCAAGGTTCTGATCCATCTCATTGGCAAAGGCAACGCTGTTTGAATCCTTCCAGAACTCATCAACGTCATAGCCTACAGACTGGATGTACCCTTGGGCCTGCATATCGTTTGGCGAAAGAGTCTTATCAAAATCATAGCAAATTGCTACAACGGGTTTATCTTCCTTGGTTTTTCTTGTGAACATATTGTTCTCCTTTTCCCGTGATATCCCCCTAATCACTCACTAATCAGTGTATTTACTTCTGTTCTACAATTGCAGCTCAGATCTAAGTCTATCTACTATTCCACAATTTCCCTGTAGGTCTCAGGTCTTTTCTCATCGAATATCTCGTTAGCCCACATAACAGTTACCAGATTCTCAGTAGTGGACAGGTTGATGATATTGTGGGTGTATCCAGGAAGCATCTGCACTGCCTGAAGTTTGTCCCCTGATACTTCGAATTCTATAACGTCGTACTCTCTTCCGGTCTCCGGATTAATTCCAAGCTTTCTCTCCTGAATCAGAGCTCTTCCTGATACTACGATGAAGATTTCCCACTTGGAGTTATGCCAGTGCTGTCCCTTAGTCACTCCGGGCTTGGATACATTTATGCTGACCTGTCCGCAGTTAAGGGTCTTAAGTATCTCGCAAAAAGAGCCTCTTTCATCCTCTGCATTAGGAATATCATAGATCATCTTATCCTCTGGCAGGTATGAGAGATATGTTGAATATAATTTCTTGGCAAAAGAGCCATCGGGAATCTCAGGTATTATAAGGGTTCTCGGCATATCTTCAAAGGTATGAAGGAGATTAACTATCTCTCCAAGAGTTGCCCTGTGATAAACCGGCACGCAGCAATATCTATTTCCATTGCCGTAATCACTAGTTTCCTCGCTGGCATTCAACAATACATCCGTCATGTAATGCTCTTTTCCCTCAAGAGCATCCAACATCTCTTCAATAAGATCATCAATATAAACCAGTTCCAGCTCTGTGCTGGGGTCATTAACCTGAATAGGAAGGCTGTTGGCTATGTTATTACAAAATGTAGCTACTGCTGAATTGTAATTAGGTCTGCACCACTTTCCGAAGAGATTTGGGAATCGATATACCAATACCTTCGCCCCAGTCTCTTCTCCATATTTGAAAAAGAGCTCCTCTCCGGCAAGTTTGGATTTACCATACTCAGATCCGGCAAATCTACCGGTAAGCGATGCCTGAATTGATGAAGACAGCATTACCGGTGCCTTGTTATCAAATTCTTTTAATGTATTAAGAAGTACACTGGAAAAGCCAAAGTTTCCGTCCATGTACTCTTTAGGATCCTTAGGTCTGTTGACTCCTGCAAGATGGAAAACAAAGTCCGCTTCCTTGCAATAGTCTTTTAACAAAAGAGGATCTGTATCAATGTCATATTCAAATATTCCCTCAATGGTAAGATTTGGCCTTGTTCTGTTCTTGCCATCTCTTACATTCTTGAGATTTTCAACCAGGTTTCGTCCAACGAATCCCTTAGCACCTGTCACTAAGATTTTCATCTTTCGCTCCTTCGATCATTATTATCTTATTATCTTTACTGAGTCATCTTGCTAAGAAGTCTCTCAAGTTCCTCAAAGTGCTGATCTTCCATGAAGTTCTCACGGAAGTATTTGCGGGCTTTATCACCGCAATCAGCGTACTTCTCTTTGTAATCCACAAAATCAAGCAGGGCCTGTCCGTAAGCTGCTGCATCGCCTGCTGCCACGCACTTTCCGCACCCTGACTCATTGATTACTTCCATGGCTGCACCGTTTGCCGCTGCCAGAATTGTCTTACCTGCTGCCATGTAGGTCTGAAGCTTGCCCGGAAGTGTATCCCCGATATGAGTTGTTCCATCCAGTGTCAGAACGCAGGCATCAGCTTTGTTGTAATAGGCAACTGCTTCTTTAAAGGGCTTTGGTCCATAGAAAGTCACTATATCTGATATTCCCAGATCATCTGCCATCTTCTTTATATTCTCAAACTCTGATCCGCCGCCAATCATGTGAAGAGTCACATCGTTTCTACCCTTAAACACAGTCATGGCATTCATAAGGCAATCAAGATTCTGAGCCTTGCCGATGTTTCCAATGAAGAGGAAGTCGGTGTGGTCAGAAGGGTTTTTATGTGTATCCAGCTCCAACAGTCCGCCGTCCGCATACTGGGGCAGATAGCTCATCTTGTCTCTGGAAATTCCATTCTTTTCCTCCATGTACTGGAAGAAAGGCTTGGAAGATACTGCGATATGATCGCACTGTCTGTAAATTCTCTTGGTCCACCAGTGGATAAGCTTGTAAGGAAGTGTTCCTTCCTTGATGCTCATGGCCTTAACACACTCAGGCCAAATATCCATACAGTATAGGAACAGAGGCTTTTTATATCTCTTTTTAAGAGCAATTGCCGGAACTGCCATAGTTACAGGAGATACTTCCCACACATAGATAACGTCAAAGTCTGCGTCATCAATCTCTTTTCCCCAAACTAAAGTATGTTTCCAGTCCTGGGTCTTGGCTCTCATCCATCCTGCCACCACAAATGACAGGTAGCTTAGGCTTCTCCAGATTGGTCCGTGGTGTCTTGCAATAGTCTGAACTCGGTATACATCAGCGCCTTTATAATTCTGATGTCTGTTCTTGCCATGCCTGTATTCCGGGGGGATTTCTGTGGTCGTATAATCCGGAAGGCCTGTCAACACTGTGACTTTGTGGCCTTTCTGCACCAGCTTCTCTACTATGTCATTGACCGCATATATGTCCGGCCAGAAGCACTCTGTAACTACAAGAATACGCATAAATTATTTCTCCAGCTTAGCAAGCTCTTCCTGAACGTAGGATGTACCAAGGAGCTTCTTAACTGTGCCCTCTACATCAAGTCTTGTTGTATTGTGGCTTGTGTAAGCCTCTTTAGCTGCAGTCTGAACTTCGCCCTGAACATAGAACTTATCATAGTTAAGGTCTCTTGCATCAGCTACAACTCTGTAGTAGTCGCCCATATCCTCTGCGCGAAGTCTCTCTTCCTTGGTAAGAAGAGTCTCATAGAGCTTCTCGCCGTGTCTTGATCCGATGATCTTGGTCTCAGTCTCGCCAAAGAGCTGCTGAACAGCTGTAGCAAGGTCGCCGATTGTGGAAGCATCAGCCTTCTGAACAAAAAGATCTCCCGGATTGCCGTGTGTAAATGCAAACATAACAAGGTCAACTGCCTCATCAAGGTTCATCATGAATCTTGTCATGTTAGGGTCTGTAATTGTGATAGGATGTCCGTTCTTGATCTGGTTAACGAAAAGAGGAATAACTGATCCTCTTGAGCACATAACGTTACCGTATCTTGTACAGTTGAGGATTGTTCCTCTCTCAGCTGCCATTCTTGCGTTAGCGTATACGATGTGCTCCATCATTGCCTTGGAGATACCCATTGAGTTAATAGGGTATGCTGCCTTATCAGTTGAAAGACAGATCACATGCTTAACACCGTTCTCAACAGCTGCATGGATCAGGTTGTCTGTACCCTCGATATTTGTACGAACAGCTTCCATAGGGAAGAATTCGCAGCTTGGAACCTCTTTAAGAGCTGCTGCGTGGAAGATGTAATCAACACCAGGCATGCAGTCTCTAAGGCTCTGAATATTTCTTACGTCTCCGATAAAGAACTTAACCTTGTTGTAGTGCTCAGGATGAAAAGCCTGAAGCTCATGTCTCATGTCATCCTGCTTCTTTTCATCTCTTGAAAAGATTCTTATTTCCTTAAGGTCGCTGTCAAGGAAGTGATCAAGTACGCAGTGACCAAAACTTCCTGTACCGCCTGTAATAAGTAGTGTTTTATCTTTAAATTCGCTCATTTTCTGACTCTCCCATTCTTCTTTCATCAGTTTTTCATTCATCACTTTCTACAATTCATTCTGCCTGAAATTCATCAAACCTTCGTATTTACGTCATCCCCCTGCAGCTCAACCTCATGCATCTCCTCTACTCTCTCCTGTGAGAACCCTTCCGTACTCTCTTTTTGTACCAGGATTTTTACTGTTTCGAAGATGATCTGCAAATCCAGCAGCAGTGAATAATTGGTTATATAGTAAAGATCCATCTTAAGCTTGTTAAGAGGACTGGTATTGTATTTACCAAAAACCTGGGCAGGGCCTGTAAGACCGCCCTTAACCTTAAGTCTGAATTTAAACTCAGGTATTTCTTCGCAGTACTTCTGAACATGTTCAAGACGCTCCGGTCTTGGTCCGACAATAGACATATCGCCCTTCAGAATATTGAGGAGCTGTGGAAGCTCATCAATTCTGGTTGCTCTTATGAAATTACCAACCTTGGTAATTCTTGGATCCTTCTCACCGGCAGGATGTGGTCTTCCGTCCTTCTCAGCATCCACTATCATGGATCTGAACTTGAGAATACTGAATTCTCTGCCACCAAGTGTTGCTCTTTCCTGTCTAAAGAACACCGGTCCGCCGTCCTCCAGCTTAATTGCCAGAGCTGTGATAAGAAGTATCGGACTTGTAAGCACGACGCCTATCAAGGAAAAGATAATGTCGCAGGTTCTTTTTACAAAGGACTGCCAGAAGGTTAACCCTGAATTTCTGCACAGATAAAGCGGTGTATCAAAAAGGTTTATCTCCTCTGAATTCTTGCCGATTATGTCGGAAATCTTGGGAGTAAAATAAACTCTTTTATTTCTGTTAAAGCATTCCTTGAGAATATCGTTCTTGATTTCGGAAGGAATGTCGTTGATAAGGACTGCATCGTAGTCCTCCATCTTATCGAAGATTGTTTCAAGACCCTCATTGATGCTGATAATGTCCTTGATATGAAACTTATCAGGTCTGTCATTCATAAAGTGAAGCTTCTCATAGGAAGCATCCTGATAAATCTCAAGGATCTGGTGAGCCTTGAAAAAGTGCCTGTAGAGATCAACAAGTGGTATCACCAAAAGGCACAACAAAACTGACTGGGCAAGGGCGAGAAGCACGTATCTCCACAGGAAATCAGGAAAGAATCTGAACTGTCCCGTAATAGCACAGGATACGGCGATTTCAACTGCATCAACGGAAAACAATGTCAGCACCTGTGAAGCCAAGAGATTCGCTTTTCTATCTACGCCAATCCTGAAGGCCTTCAGGGCTTTGCCGATTATGTGATACAGCATAAAGTAAATGCCAAATGCCATGAGAAGGTTTCCCTTACCCATCAAGCTTCCTGTCTGGTTGTTGACCTTAACGAAGTTGGTCCAGACCCAGAAGAACATGCAGGTGGCAATCACTGATAAAATGACCATGCACAGCCATCTGTATACATATTTATTTGTAAATTTAGACTGCCCCATCAATCAGAACTTTCTCCATACCATTTTATTTACAACGCCTGTAAAACTCTGGATTATCTTAACGACCTTGTCGGAAACATTCTCATCCACATAGTCAGGAACAGGAATGCCATAATCGCCGTTGTTGTTCATCTCAACTGCAGTATCAACCGCCTGAAGAAGACTATCCTTGGTAATTCCCGCCAGGATGAAGTTGCCCTTATCCATAGCTTCAGGTCTCTCTGTGCTGGTTCTGATGCAAACTGCAGGGAATGGGCTTCCAACGCTTAAAAAGAAACTACTCTCCTCAGGAAGTGTTCCTGAATCTGAAACCACTGCATAGGCATTCATCTGCAGGCAGTTATAATCGTGGAATCCCAGGGGTTCATGCTGAATAACTCTCTCATCCAGCTTAAACTCTGAAGCCTCAATTCTCTTTCTGCTACGTGGGTGGCAGGAATAGAGAATAGGCATATCGTATTTCTTGGCCATCTCATTGATTGCTGTGAAAAGAGATGTGAAGTTTTCTTCTGTATCTATATTCTCTTCTCTGTGTGCAGAAAGGAGAATGTACTTGTGTGGCTCAATCTTAACGCCGGTTTCAGCGCTGAGTCTTGCGTGAACATCACTGGCTTTGATCTTCTCAAGATTATCGTGAAGTACCTCAGCCATAGGTGAACCTGTAACAAAGGTTCTCTCTTTTGGAAGTCCGCAGTCAGCGAGGTATCTTCTGGCATGCTCTGAATAAGCCATGTTTACATCTGAAATAATGTCTACGATTCTGCGGTTTGTCTCCTCAGGAAGGCACTCGTCCTTACAACGGTTTCCTGCTTCCATATGGAAGATTGGAATATGAAGACGTTTAGCACCAATAACAGAAAGGCAGCTGTTTGTATCACCAAGAACAAGAACTGCATCAGGCTTTATTTTTACCATGAGCTTGTAGCTCTTATCGATGATATTGCCCATGGTAGCTCCAAGATCATCACCAACTGCATCCAGATAAACCTCAGGCTCCTCAAGCTCCAGATCCCTAAAGAAAATTCCATTAAGGTTATAATCGTAGTTCTGTCCTGTATGTGCCAAAACCACATCAAAGTATTTTCTGCACTTCTTGATTACGGCAGCAAGTCTGATTATCTCCGGACGAGTTCCAACTATAATCAGAAGCTTAAGCTTTCCGTTATTCTTAAAACCTTTAAAATCTGACATAACGTCTCCTGTCTAAATTATATCTAATACATACTTACCGCATATGCATTGTCAGCATGCGTCAAATCTTACTTGCGATACCAGTTCACAATCTTCTTAACTGCTGCAATTGCGCTCTGTACATCCTCATCAGAGAGCATTGGGTATAGTGGAATACTCATAATTCCCTTGTAGATTTTCTCTGCATTAGGGCAAAGTCCCTTAGTGTAGCCCATGTTCTGATAGAATGGGAACCAGTAAACAGGCACATAGTGAACCTGACACTGAACCTTCTCGGCGCTCATAGCCTGGAAGAACTCAGCTCTTGTACAGGAGAGCTTCTCCAGGTCAAGCTGGATAATGTACAGATGTCTTGTAGTATCAGACTCAGGGATTTCCTTCTGAACAATGATCTCAGGAACATCAGCAAAGGCCTCGTCATACATCTTGACGATTTCTTTTCTTCTGTTTGAGAACTCCTCAAGCTTCTTGAGCTGGCTTGTAAGAAGTGCTGCCTGGAAGTCTGTCATTCTATAGTTAAAGCCGAGGGTCTGCATCTCGTAGTACCAGATTCCCTCAGGGTTCTTCTCAACAAAATCATCAGGGTTACGAACAATACCGTGCTGAGAAGCAAGTCGAAGCTTCTTGTATAATTCAGGATCGTTAGTAGTGATAGCACCGCCCTCACCTGCAGTAATAGTCTTAACAGGGTGGAAGCTAAAGCAGGTCATATCTGCAATAGACCCTTCAGGCTGTCCCTTGTACTTGGTTCCGATAGCGTGGGCAGCATCACATACATAAGTAAGATTGTGCTTCTTGCAGATCTCACGGATTCTGTCATGCTCTACAGCCTGACCTGTAAAATCAACTGCTACAACAGCCTTGGTCTTGTCTGTGATATGAGCTTCAATGCTATCAGGATCAATGTTATAAGTCTCAGGATTAACGTCTGCAAATACAGGCTTTGCTCCAACATATACAGCACAGTTTGCGGAAGCTGCAAAGGTAAGTGGTGTTGTGATAACCTCATCCCCGGGGCCAACTCCTGCTGCGATCATGGCGCAGTGAAGAGCAGCTGTTCCGTTACATACAACAACTGCATACTTGGCACCTGTAACCTCAGCCAGTCTCTTCTCAACTTCTGCCACTCTAGGTCCGCAGGTAATCAAAGCTCCTGTGAGGGCTTCAGCTACAGCCTTAACATCATCTTCTCCGATCCACTGACGTCCATAATCAATCCTGGTTTCTCTAATTGGATTACCACCATGTATCGCAAGTTTTTCTTTTTCCATTTTATTTCCTCTTTTCTGTCTTCTGATAAAGGGCAAGGGTCTCATCTACAACTCTGTCCCAGTTATATTTCTCACAAACGTAGTCTGCTGCTTCCTTCCTGTAAGCCTCAACCGTTCCCGGATTGGCCAGAAGGCACTGCATCTTGGTCTTAAGATCCAGTACGTCACTCTTGTGGAAGGTAAGGGCCTTATCTCCGATAAAATCAAGACACTCAGGAATGTCTGATACAAGGCAGCACTGGCCGTAGCTCATGGCCTCTAAAAGAGTAAGTGGCATTCCCTCAAGGTCTGACGGAAGCACATACAAATAGCAGTTGCTGAGAAGCTCCGAAAGAACTCTTCCCTGAACGAATCCGGTAAAGATAATCCTGTCATCGGAAAGTGCCAGATCCTTCATTCTCTCCTCAAACTCATGAGAGTCACTGCTGCCTCCAGCAATCACGAGTTTCTTGTTGGTATTTAAATCTTTAAAGGCCTTGATAAGATACTCCAGGCCCTTCTCAGGAACAAGTCTTCCCAGGAAAAGAATGTAACCATCCCTATCAATTCCATACTTTTCTTTAATCATCTCAGGCTGGAGAGTAACAGGCCTGTTAACACCATTAGGAATAAGGACTGTGTCCCTTCCGTAGGTCTCTTTAAAATACTGCTGGGCACTGCTGCTAAGGACAATGATCTCGTCCGCATATCTTACAGCACGCCTCTCGCCCTTCATAATGTAACGGCTTGCAAAATAGCCCCATTTTTGGCGCTTGTGATCCAGGCCATGAATAGTTGCGATACATCTTTTTCCAAGGAGCTTGGGAATCCACATGGTTGCACATGGCCCCTCTGCATGGAAATGAACCACATCGGCTCTTCCAAAGGCGGCGATAAGCGCCCCAAAGAAGGATGATGTAGCTGCTGCAAAACCTTTCACATTGATAGTAGGAACATTTTTGAGGCGAACGCCCTTATAAATATTACCAACGTATGCGTCGTACTCTTCTCCCGCTACATGATGACCGCTTCTGTTAAGACAGGTAACCTTGTGTCCAAGTCTGGCCATCCTGACTGATAATTCCTCCACAACGACCTCTACGCCGCCTTCCCTGGAAGGAATTCTCTTATGCCCCAACATTACTATATTAAGTTTTCTATATTCTCCGGTTGCTACCGCTTTTTTCACAAACTCAAGCTCCCTACACGTATAAATATAGTTACGCTAATTTTACATAATTCGACATACTATTATAGCATGTTAGTCAATACAAAAAAAGACGAGTGAATCACTAGTAATCCACTCGTCCTCTTATTCGCTATTTCACTTGGTGTCCCCAAAACGCTGTCGATCAAAGATCAAAGCTGCCTGTGACATCATTGTTAACAACGTAGTATGCCTTGCACTCCTCTGGCTTAACATAGATATCAAGGTTCTTGATGTCCTTTTTACCATATGCTGTCTTAGCCATGGAAACAAGCTGCTCTTCGTTGTAAGCCTTGTCGCCGAACTGAAGCTCGACCTTTGCGTTAACCTTTGCTGCCATCTTATTTCCTCCTCATTAAAATGTATTGCATACATTATAACTCTTTTTTGTAACGAATGTGAATATTTATTCGAAATTTTCAGATAATAATAAATTTACGGTTGTGCGAATGCCATCGCAAGGCAGATTGCTGCTATAACAACCAGCATAATGGAAAGAATTCTCATCCACCTATTTGTCTCCGGCTCTTCAACCTCTTTATCTTTTTTGAGGGTACCATAGGTAAAAAGAACTACACCTGCCACAAAGATAATTTCCGCATAAATTAGAAGTATCTTGTTCATACGCCCCTCCATGCAAACGTTTTTTCATGTATAATAATTATATCATATGATTTATCTTACATCCTAGCGAGGCATAAGTATGAACATCAAATTTTCTCTTTTCGATCTAAATAAAAGATTTAGGTATAGTCTAAAACAGCTTGTGGAGTTTGAAAATTCATCGGATGTCAAAAGACAGAAATGCAAAACATCCATCATTCTTCTTACAGGATTCATCTTTTACAGCCTGGTCGCAACTTTCTTTACCTCAGATAGTTACATGCATGGAAAGGTCACCAATATAAGCCTTGCGCTGTTTATGGTCTGCATATGCTTTTTGCTCAAAAAGGCCCATCGCCACACCATGATCAGCATCTATGCTTCCTTCGGCATGTGCACCATTCTTTTTTTCCATCTCATCATGGAGGTGGACTGGACAATCGGAATGGACGCCTTCTGGCTCTTTATCCTGATTATGCCCTTTATCACCAATTACCTTGCAGGAGTGGTCTATGGCTCAATAAGTGCATTAAGTGGCCTTCTTCTTAGCATCTTACTTTTCGATACCGATCTAAGGGGCTATCTCCAGCCCTACGGTCAGAACATGGTGGACTGGTTTCCTGTGATATATGTGGTTGTAATGATAGCCGCAGCTATTACGGAATATGAACTGACATCTTATCAGATTGAGAAAAAGATATCCGATGAAAAGATTTCTTTTTTCCAAAGAGAACGTACAAGCAGACTCAGAGAGCAGCTCTCTATATATGAAAGTAACGAGCTGACAATTAGAAAATATAAGCACGACATAAGACACTTTAACCGTGTATTGTCCGGGCTTTTAAATGATGGGGAATATGAGAAAGCCAAGCATTACCTGAAGGAATTCGACTCAATGCTTGAGCAGGTTACTACCGTTTCATTCTGCGACAACAAGATTGTGAATGAACTTCTGACAATCTACACCTCAAGATGCAACAAGCTTGGCTTTAAGCTAAGGGCAAAAGCTTCCGTTCCCGAGCTTTTCCCTATGGAAGAAATTGAGCTTACAAGCCTTCTTGCCAACGCTCTTGAAAACGCTCTTGAGTCCCAGCAAAAAGCTCCTGCAGATAAAAGATATATCTCTGTGGATATTTCCTATGATGGGCGAAAGTTAAGGCTACAAACAAAAAACTACTGCCCTGAAAAGATAAAGTTTAATAAAGAAGGTCTTCCAATCAGTACCAAGGCCATTCAAAGCGGCATCGGAACCCATCAGATCAAATCTATTGCAACCAAGTACAATGGTGTTGCAAGCTTCTCCATGGACGGAGAAATGTTTATTGTTAAGGCTGTGATGACTTGTCTGTAAGGCTAAGGTGCTCAGCAATCTTGTCCTTGATTCTGCCCTCTACGATTGCTGCTATTTCCTTGGTCTTAAGGTTCTTGTACTCTTCGTAAGGAATTGGGTCCATGTAATAAACATAAGTTGTAACAGGGCCGTAGTGGTCATCACTGTTGTAAACCTTGTAGGAATCAACAAGTGCTACAGGAACGATAGGAACCTTGGACATCTGAGCCAGTTTAAAGCTTCCGGGCTTAAAGGCTTCTACAACATTTCCGTTGTTTTCCTTGTATCCACCTTCCGGGAAAAGAATGAACTTTCTTCCCGCCTTAAGTTCCTCGGCCATCTCCTGGAATACTCTGATGGTCTGTCTTGGATTATCCATCTCTAGGCGCTTGCCGTTTACAAGATCAAGGAATTCCCTTACTAAAATAATATGGGATCTCTTTTCATCCATAATAAAGGAAAGTGGCTTTTCATGTGTGTTGAAAATGCCAAGGACGTCATACTTGCCCTGATGGTTAGGATAAAGCATGTATCCGCCTTCCTTGGGAAGTTTCTCCTGACCATAAGCGATAGTCTTATAGCCAACAGACTTGTTCATCTTGGTGATCATCTCATTGGCAAGGGCATAACGCTCTTCTTCTGTATGCTTGTCAGGATGACGCATCCAGATCCTGGATTTGCAAACATAATATATTATTCTGAATATGTTGATTATTATCGTGTGGTAGTAGTTACGCATCTAACCTCTGTAACAAAAATAATTTTTTCATTAAGATTATAACCGAAAACTCTGAGTATGTCTCACAGTTTCTCAACAAGGGATTTGAAACCATACTCCATAAAAAGAGCTTTCGCTTTATCTTTATCTATATTGATCTTAAAATCATCAAGACTCTTTCCTGTTTCGTAGTCTCTCCTGATCTTAGCCAGGTCTTTGGACAAAAATGCCATATCCCTGTACTCAATAAGAGCCTTCATAGGACTTCTGGAAATTCCAAGGTCATCCTTCCAATGAGCACCAAGAGCCTTGAGAGCCTTGGCATCGTCGCCGCACTCATCAATAACCTTGTAAATATCCTCAACTGTTCCATACTCTGCTAAAAGAGGTATAGCAGCACTGCTGACTCCCTTGACTCCGGGAATGTTATCACTTGAATCTCCCTGGATTCCCTTAAGGTCAGGAATCTGGTCTGGCTTTACACCATACTCATTAAGACAAAGAGGCGGTGTTACCTCAAAGGCCTTGTCAGGAATGGCAGTAAGCTTACTGTTCCAACCATACTCGGCGCCATATTTATTCTGAAGTTCGTCAGCTGTCTCCTGCTTGGTCTGAATGAGCCATACTCTTGTATAGTCGGAAACAAGCTGCAGATAATCGTGATCCTTGGTAATTATATATGAAGGGATCTCTTTTTCAAACTTGGTGACAACACTGCCTACGATGTCGTCGGCCTCATACTTGTTGTCATAAAAGACCTGAAAGCCCATATCCTGAAGGAGGTTTTCCATGTTCTCAAACTGCTCCTTGAGGGGAGCCGGAGTATCTCCTCTGTTGCCCTTATAGTCAGGATATTTCTCTCGCCTAAAAGTGTCCCTTGTCATATCGAAAGCAAACATCATATGTGTAGGCTTCTGCTCAGCAATGATCTTGAGTATGGTACGCATCATGCCATACATAGCATTGGTGTACTGTCCCTTTTCATTATGAAGAATCTGTGAGTAGAGCTTTTCTTTTTTCTCAGGATCTTTTTCAAACAAAAGAGCCTTGGGAAGATTTCCATAATAATTAGTAACCAGCATGGAACTTCCATCTATTAAAATAAACTTTTCATTTGCCATAATTGCCACCTTGCGGATGCTTTCTTGATAGTATCTGCCACAAGAAATTTGTAGCACAAACCAAGCTTTATTATATCTTAAAAAAAGAAATTTGAAAATAAGGCTTGCACAATATGTTAGCATATGCTAATATAATTTCGTTAGCAAAAGCTAACCAGTAAGACGTCAATGCCAAGGCGTCGTTACATACATGACATACAATAGTCATAAAAATCTCCTACCTAAAAAGGACGACCTTGCCAGTCGTCCTTTTTCTTGTTATCAATACAATATTCAAATTCAGTCATATGTACCGTGTACTTTCAACATTATCTTCAGTCGAAGACATCTTCTCCGAATCTTACCTTTGCCTGTGCTTTGATTGCTTCTACGCACTTATCAAATCCAAGCTTACTACTGTCAAGACACAGATCGTAGTTCATGGCATCAGTCCACTCATGACCTGTGTGGTACTTGTAATAATCTGCTCTGTACCTGTCTTCCTGTGCGCAGAACTTCTCCAGCTCTTTTCCCTTAAGAGGCTGAACCTTGGCCGCCTGTTCCATCAGGAAATTGTGAGGCGCATGGACAAATACACTGAGGACATTATCAAAGTCCTTAAGGACAAAGTCCGCAGCTCTTCCCACTATTACGCTGGGCTCATTTCTGACAATTTCCTTGATGCACTCCGCCTGCAGGTTAAAAAGATTGTCAGGGGATGTATATTCAGGACTGTCCGGTCCGATAATCTCTGATTTATAAACATGGACAGGAGTTCTGCCAAAAGCTCTTTTCCTGATTCTCTCATCGGCATCCAGGAAAAGACTCTCTGCAATACCACTCTTTTCCGAAGCTACCTTGGTAAGCTCTTTATCGTAGTAATGAATTCCAAGCTGCTCAGCCAGCCTGATTCCGACGGTTCTTCCGCCGCTTCCGTACTGACGTGCAATTGTAATTGTGATTTTCTTCATATTTCCTCCTACTCTGGGATTCTCACTAAGCTCGTAAATACCTCGCTAAGTGTTCACCCAAGGTTCGCACTAAATTCGAAACTACCTCATCAAGTGCTCTACTCTCCAAGATATGCTTTCTTAATTGACTCATCATTAAGAAGCTCGCTGGCAGGGCCCTCTTTTACAATTGATCCTGTTTCAAGAACATAAGCTCTGTTTGCGATGGAAAGCGCCTTCTTGGCATTCTGCTCAACCAAAAGAACTGTCACTCCATCCTTGTTAACGTCCTGAATGATCTGGAAAATCTCATTTACAAAAATCGGTGAAAGACCCATGGAAGGCTCATCCATCAGGATAATATCAGGATGTGACATAAGGGCTCTTCCCATGGCCAGCATCTGCTGCTCACCACCTGACAAAGTTCCAGCCAGCTGATTCTTACGCTCTTCAAGTCTTGGGAATCTCTTGTAGATCATCTTAAGAGTCTCATCCATCTCCGCCTTATCACTTCTGGTGAAGGCTCCCATCTTGAGATTCTGCAGAACCGTCATCTCCGCAAAAACTCGTCTTCCCTCAGGAACCTGGGCCATTCCCAGACTTACAATCTTGTGATTTGGAATCTTGGTCAGATTCTGTCCCTTGTAAAGGATGTCTCCCTTATTGGCATTGATAAGGCCTGATAAGGTGTGCAGTGTTGTGGTCTTGCCTGCACCGTTAGCTCCGATCAGAGCCACAACCTCTCCCTTATCTACATGAAAAGAGATTCCTTTAATGGCCTGGATCACGCCATAATATACACTTAAATCTTTTACTTCCAGTAATGGTTCCATATATAAACCTCGTACATAAATTTGTATATCGAATCAGATAGATCACTCTCCAAGATAAGCCTTGATAACTTCCGGATCACTTAGAACTTCTTTTGTCTCGCCCTGGCACAAAACTCGTCCGAAGTTGAGAACTGTAAGCTTTTCGCAGATTCCGGAAACCAGCTTCATATCATGTTCAATAAGTAGAATCGTCATATCAAATTCCTTGCGGACAAGGGCTATAGTATCCATCAGCTCCTTGGTCTCGTTAGGATTCATTCCTGCTGCCGGCTCATCCAGTAAAAGGAGCTTTGGATTTGTAGCCATGGCTCTTGCTATCTCAAGCTTTCGCTGTTTTCCGTAAGGAAGGTTTGAAGCCAGAATATCTTTTTCCTTATCAAGGTCAAATACCTTAAGGAGCTTTTCGGCCTCAAAGTCCATCTCTTTTTCCACCTTGCGATAATTACCAAGATGCAGAATTCCCTCAAGAGCGCTGTATTTGAAGCGCTCTGTAAGGCCAACCTTAACATTATCTATAACGGACATATTCTTGAAAAGCCTTATGTTCTGGAAGGTCCTGGCAATTCCGGCGTGATTGATCTCAGTGGTAGACTTCCTTGTGATGTCGTTTCCATCAAGCTTAATCCTGCCCTCGTTAGGTTTGTAAACTCCCGTAAGAAGGTTAAAGACTGTAGTCTTGCCGGCGCCATTAGGTCCGATAAGACCGTAAAGCTGCCCCTTTTCAATTGTAAGATTAAAATCATCAACGGCTCTCAGACCGCCGAATGATATGCACAGATTGTTTACTTCAAGTAGTGCCATATTGCTACCTCTACAAAGTTTTTATCAGATATTTGCCTTCTTCCATGGAAGATTGATCTTGCCAAGAGTTCTTTTTCTCCACTCCAGTACCTTAGGTGACCAGGTGTAGATCATCATAACAATGAGGACAATTGAATAAATCAGCATTCTGTAGGTGTTAAGTCCACGAAGGAGCTCCGGTAAAAGATAAAGCACGCAGGCCGCAATTACGCTTCCCCTGATGTTACCGATACCTCCAAGAACCACGTATACAAGGATCATGATGGATGCGTTAAATCCAAAATACTGGCTGGATGCTGTAAGGGTAGTGATGTTATGGGAAAAGAGAACTCCTGCTGCCCCTGCTATTGCTGCTGATATTACAAAAGCCATCATCTTGTAGCCGGTAACGTTGATTCCGGTTGCCTCTGCCGCGATATAGTTATCACGAACAGCCATGATTGCTCTTCCGTCCCTTGAGTTAATAAGGTTTAAAACTACGAAAAGGGATAGTAAAAGAACTATGATTCCCACTGTGAAACTTGAATTATGAGGAGTTCCTGTGATTCCCATGGCTCCGTTTACAATGAGCTGTCCGTCCGGTTCCATGTTTAGTTCCATAGCGTTCTTCAGAGAAAAATGAACTCCGTTTTTGTCTACGCCGATGTAAAAAGCATTGATTACATTCTTGATAATTTCGCCAAAGGCCAGAGTAACGATTGCCAGATAGTCACCTTTAAGTCTAAGAACCGGGATTCCGATGAGGAAGCCAAACAGTGCGGCGAAGGCAATTCCTATAATGAAAGCCAGAATAAAACGTGGTGCCGCAGGAATAGACGCTTCTGTAAGCTTTGAGAAAAATGCACTTGTGAAGGCACCGATACACATAAACCCGCAATGTCCGATACTGAGCTCTCCCAGGATTCCAACGCACAGGTTAAGAGCAACAGCGATAACCGCATAATAGGTCATTGGAACCAAAAGGCCCTTCATGTGACTTGATAAAATTCCTGTGACCGCAAGAGTCTGAAGAATAATGTAGGCCACGATTACAATTCCGTATGTAATGAGATTGTCTTTTGTCTTGTTCATTGTCTTTTACTCCATCTTTTATAATGAAGTTCTGCTCTCACATATACAAGTATATGTGAGCCAGAACAAAGGTGCGACCTAGCCTCGTATAATACCTCTTCAAGGTCAGACCTTTTCCTGTATCTTTTTACCGAGGATTCCCGTAGGCTTAACAAGAAGCACCACAACGAGAATACCAAACACTATTGCATCAGAAAGCTGTGATGAAATATAGGTCTTACTGAGAATCTCAACTATTCCAAGAAGAAGTCCGCCGATCATGGCTCCGGGGATTGATCCGATTCCTCCAAGAACCGCCGCAACGAAGGCTTTGATACCGGGCATTGCTCCTGTATACGGAGAAAGAGAAGGGTAAGCTGAGCAAAGAAGCGCGCCTGCAATGGCTGCAAGAGCAGAACCAATTGCAAAGGTCAGCATGATTGTATTGTTTACGTTGATACCCATAAGAGTTGCTGCGCCTTTGTCCTCCGCAACAGCCAGCATAGCCTGACCCTGTTTGGTTTTTTTGATAAAGAGCTGCAAAACTAAGAGAACAACAAGACTTACAACTATAGTAACAATGGTTACGCCCTGGATCCTGAGATTTCCATCTGCGAAGGTAAGGCCTTCCCATTTAATTACAGAAGTAAAAGATTTAATGTCAGCGCCAAAGATAAGGAGCGCCAGGTTCTCAAGGAAATAGCTGACGCCAATGGCTGTAATAAGAACCGCCAGTGGAGAAGCTGCTCCTCTAAGTGGCCTGTAGGCTACAAATTCAGTTGTAATACCAAGGAGTGTGCAAAGAACTATTGCGACTATGATTCCCACAATCGAATTGCCGGAAAGGGCTCCGCTTACGGTAAAGATTATATAGCAGCCCACCATGATGAAATCTCCGTGAGCAAAGTTAAGCATCTTGGCAATACCATAAACCATGGTATATCCAAGGGCTATTATGGCATATATACTTCCCAAGCTAAGTCCGCTAATGAGATATGTAAGAAAACTACTCATCTAAGGCACCCCCAAAACGTCGATATTATAACTATTATTATATGATAAAAAACATCAAGATATATATTTTTTTATAAAAAACGAGGGGCACCTGTGACAGCGTCCCTCGCTGAATATGACAAAAACTAAGGTCGGTTAGTTATAAAGCTTAATTACTGTGCAGAAACGTAAGCACCATTCTTGATTACAACAGCCTTAGGCTCCTTGTTAGGCTCGCCGTTTGCTTCCCATGTCATCTTGGCTGATGTAAGACCTGAAGCCTCGATCTCTGTCATTGCGCTCTTAAGAGCTTCGCAGATATCTGATGTGCTCATGTCAGGTGTTACGTTCTTGGCTTCGATTGCCTGCTTGATGATGTAAACTGCATCGTAAGCATCTGCTGCGAACTGGTTAGGAATCTCACCATACTTTTCCTGATAATTCTTAACGAAGTTAACTGTAAGATCATCAGTAGCATCTGCTGCGAAAGGTGTAAGAAGCATTACGCCCTCTGCAAGTGATGTATCAAAGTTCTCAACTGTAAGGATTCCATCGAGTCCATCAACGCCAAAGAAGATTGGTGCATATCCCATTGTGTTAGCCTGTGTAAGGATAAGTGAAGCATCCTTGTAATAGATAGGAAGGAATACCAGGTCAGCGCCTGCATCCTTAGCCTTCTGAAGCTGAACTGAGAAGTCTGTGTTGTTGTCCTGTGTGAAAGCTTCAGCAGAAACGATCTCGAAGTTCTTGCCTGCTGCTTCCTCTGTAAACTTCTGATAGATACCGCTTGAATATACGTCTGAGCTATCGTAGATGATACCTACCTTTGTAGCAAGGTTGTTATCTGAAATGTACTGAGCAGAAGCAATTCCCTGGTTAGGATCTGAGAAACATACTCTGAAAGCGTTGTCATACTTAACGCAGTCCTCAGCTGATCCTGAAGGTGTGAGCTGGAACATGTTGTCAGCCTTGGTGTTCTCTGAAACTGCAATTGAACATGCACTTGTTGTTGATCCAACAAGAATCTTCATACCCCAGTCCTTAAGGGTATTGTATGCATTTACTGACTTCTCTGCGTTGAGCTCATCGTCTTCTTTTTTGTACTCAACTTTGTATCCGTTAATACCACCTGCTGCGTTGATTTCCTCAACAGCAAGCTCTGCTGCATTACAAACTGCATTACCGTAAGCAGCTGCGCCACCTGTAAGTGGTCCGATTGCACCGATCTTGAAAGTATCACTGCTGCCGCCGTCTGATGCTGCGCCGCATCCTGCAATCATTGAAACTGCCATGACTGTAGCTGCTGCTAAACTAACTAATTCATTGAACTTCTTCATATAGCAATTCCTCCTCGTGATAAAAATGTATATTTGTATACAATCTTATACTTTTAAAGATTAAAGCATTGTAGTGTAAAAGTCAACAAAAAAAAGTAGATTGCATTAGTACATTAACATTGTTAGAATTAATACATAGAGGGGGAATTGAATATGCTTCAATTATCTTATTTGGGAATTGCCTTTGCGGCAGTTTTCTATTTGGTATTTGGAATCACTGTTCGTCTGATGTCACTTAAAGACACCACCAGGAACAAGGCGAGACTTGCCATCGTTTTGACATCATTCTCGTTGATTTCATTTTTTTCACTTTTCGCCAGCCTTCTGAACTTTAATAGAGGGAAGCTCTTTTTGGGTGTGATTTTTATCTTACTTTCAGTCGCAGCCTTTTTTATTTTTGCGGCAATCCTCATCGAACTCCACCATATTAAGACTAAAGTTAAAATGCGCAGATTCATGGTTTTGTTTGATATCGTCGACAGATATATTAATGAAGGCAAGACCAGAGAAGAAATTCTCTACTACCTTGTAGAGATTCAGAAACTTACTATCAGAGAGGCCAAGGATTTCCTGGATTTTATAACAGATCCACAGAACCATCAGTTCCTTGCTGATGTAAATGAAAAGATACATGAAGCCCAGCTTCTTAAAAACCTGACCAAATAAAAAGAAAATTATATGTAACGTTTCCTTTCATACAAAGAAGCGGCACCAACCCGATAGAATCAAGTTGTGCCGCTTCTTTTCTATATGTATCCTACCTTTTTACTACATAAACTTTTGGGTTTCGTCGCCCTGTCGTCCTTATGCAAATAAATCCAGGTTTCCTCCTGAAATACCATATGACATTGCTCCCTGATTTTGGGTGTAGCCTACTGTCATTCCTTGGAATTTCTGAGCCACATCATTGTACATGCGGTTTGCATCCTGAGATTTCTTGACCATATCAATGGCCATCTGCATTGGATCTTCTTCCTCGTCGCCGGCTTCTGTAACAGCCTGTGCATTAGGATATGCAACCGGGGCGACGTTTGTCACAAGTCCCGAAACGCCTTTCTTTGTGAACTCGTCCGATACCTCTGATTGATTCTTAATTGTATAATTCATCGGCTGGACAAAGCTCATTCCATATGAACTTCCAATTGACCCGATAGAAATTCCCATACTATCACTTCCTCTTGACCGGAGTTTTCCGACCTTGAATCACTACCGTATTTCTCTGTCTAAATACTATAATATAGCGACTTTACATGCAATTATGCCCCTCGGAATTCTGCGTAAACTTTTTGTAATGATTTATAAAAATTAGTTAAAAAATATGATAAAATAATAAAGAGGGTTACTAACTTCATTTTGCAACTAGAAAGGAGCAACGCCAGATGGGCAACAACCAACTGCAGTATTCTCCGTTCAAACCAAATTTGAAGACAGCGCAAGTATTTGCATGGGGAGATCCGGAGTACAATTTATTCGACCAGCTTAACGAGAAATATGAAAAGAGTCATCCAGAATTCTGTGAGCTCTCTTCATATGAGAAAATGGTGATAAGACAACAGATTCACCACGAAGCAATTGGAATTACGCCGCTGAATCTCATCAAAGCTTTCGTTGAAGACCCTCAGTTTGACGAGTTCAGAGCTGAAACAATTTAAAATGAGCTAGGGGATACCCTAGCTCATTTTTTACTTAGTTTCTCTGTTTACATATTTATTGTGGAACTTAGAGTATGCAATCCTCTGACTGCTATACAAACTTGAGTAGCCGGAGAAGGTGTAGCTTAAAGCCACCGCCAAAAGATAATAGGGCATACCCTTAAAGCCAAAGAGCTCGAAGCAGATAAACAGTGAAGATATCGGACAGTTCGTAACTCCGCAGAACAAAGCCCCCATTCCGATAGCTGCGCAGAGAGCAGGATCAAAGCCAAGAATCTGAGAATAAAGGCATCCAAAGGTCGCTCCGATATAAAGAGCCGGCACAATCTCACCGCCTTTATAGCCTGCTCCCAGTGTGAGAGCTGTAAATATAATCTTGAAAAGGAAGGCCAGATAGGGCGCTTCACCCTTGATGGCCATCTCAATAACATCCATTCCGGCGCCGTTGTAGTAATGAACACCGCTTACGTAGTGGAGTCCTGTCGCGTCAATTCTAATTCCCATAAGGATGGTCAGTGCCACCACAATACAGCCTCCAACGAATACTCTGATGTATGGATTTGGCAAAAGCTTCTTATAGTTTCTTCCCGCAAATTTCAGGGTCTGGCAAAAGAGAACGCTGACTACCGCACACAGTATTCCAAGAATTCCGGTAAACACTGCATGATAAACATCAAAGGCAGGGACAACTTCTACAGTAAATACCTCAGCTGTAACTCCCAGGAGCCTAGCCACTCCCTGAGCTGTGAGGGCTGAAATAACACAAGGGACAAGGGCTGAGTAGTACATGACACCTACATTTTCAATTTCCATTGCCATGAAAGCTGCTGCCATTGGTGTTCCGAATAGCGCTGAGAAAGCAGCACTCATACCACACATGGTGATGATCTTGATATTTCCCTCTTTTAATTTAAAGAGCTTACCCAGGTTATATCCGATGCTTCCGCCCATCTGAAGAGCGGCACTCTCTCGTCCTGTAGAACCACCAAATAAATGAGTCAAGGCTGTAGAAATGAAGATCAAGGGCGCTTTTGTTATAGGAAGGTTATCTCCCTCCTGAATTGACTTGATAACAAGGTTAGTTCCCTTGTCCTCATAGTCCTTGCAGAGTCTGTATAAAAAGACAATCACAAGTCCCGCAAGAGGAAGCGCCAGAATAATGTAGTCATGGCCTGTTCTAAATCCTGTGGCCCATACAATTGCGTAGTAAAAGACTGTTCCTATAACGCCCACAACAAGTCCAGTTAGGCATCCAAAAAACAGCCATCTGAATAACACTCTCATACGTCCAAAAAGATCCACATCCGGCATATGCTCAATGATGTACTCTATTGGATTTTCTTTCTTTTCCATAAGTTCTCCTCATTACACTTACAAAAGTTCCAGTAGTCCCTGAATACCTTTTTCCTGATAGATTCCTTTATAAAAGCTTACTTCGTCCTTGATAATAAGGTCAATCTGTTTCATTCCAAGAAGTTCAACCGGAGCCTTGTCATCAGTAAGGACATGGCCCTGGGAAACGTAAGGCACAAGATTTTTTTCCACATGATCCATCATGGCTTTCAGGTTGTCATTCTGTTCAAAAACAATGTCATTTCCAAGTCTGGTCTTAAGGTCATCTCCGTTTGTTGCAAAGAGCTCCTTGTTAGTTGAGCCGAGGACATCAACAATCATAACCTGATCAAATACAGACGAAATGGTATCTGCAAGGTAGGTGTTGATTGATGCGTCTTTCTGTGAAGCTGTAGCTTCTGAGTCTTCTGAAAGCGTCGCATCATCGCTGTACATGTTCATATTAACCACCATGACGCCCTGGTCTGTCAGGTGCTCTTTTACCTGGGTAAAAAACTCTGCTGAAGACATCTGAAAAGGAATTGTAATATCCTGATAGGCGTCTACCATGATAACATCGTACTTTTTATCTATCGCATTAAGATATGCTCTGCCATCATAGGTGGTTACTGTGGTTGTCTCCGGAAGCTCGAAATATTTATGAGCCAGGTCTGTGATCTTATCGTCTATCTCAACACCTTCCACATTTACATTGTCAAAATATCTTGAAAGCTGGGTTGCATAAGTTCCTGAGCCCATACCAAGGATCAGCACATCCAAGGGCTTTTCTCCAACCTGCTCCTTTATCTTGGCACTGGCCATATAGGGCGCTGCAAGAGCATAGTCATAGTACATTCCGGTAAGAGATCCGTCTTTTACCAGAACGGACTGAACACCAAATAAAACGTTAGTCGAAAGAATCACCTGGTTCGGTGTTTCTTTTACCTGAAGATAGTTATACACAGACTCCCCTTCAAAGGTGAGGTCTTTTTCCCAAAAAGCAAAGCTTCCGCTGTTACCAAAGACGCAGCAGATTGCAAAGATCAGGACGCTGGAGATGATCCTTGCAGTATGGGCCTTTCCACCCGGACTTACAAAATAAAGTATAGACAAGGCTAGCAAAATTCCTGCGAAAATCAGGAATGTAGCCGCTGTTCCAACGGCCGGGATTGTCACAAAAGTAGGCATGAAGGTTCCGATGATGCTACCAATTGTATTAAAGGCACCAAGAGTTCCGATTATCTTGCCGTTATCCTCAAGGGAATCTGTGGTGTACTTGGCAAGACTTGGTGTTACGGTTCCCAAAAGAAAAAGCGGAAATACAAAAACGATCATGCAGGCCGCAAAGGCTGCAATCACAAGGAAATTGCTGTTTACTGCAAATATCAGAACTGCCGAAATACCAAGAATTATATATTTACCAAGGACCGGAATTGCCGCAATCCACAAAGCTGCAATAATGATCCTTCCATAGAGTTTTCCCGGATCAGGGTCTTTATCTGCCTTCCTTCCGCCGTAGATATTTCCAAGGGCCATGGCGATCATAATGGTTCCGATAATAATAGTCCATACAATCTGTGATGAGCTAAAATACGGCGCTAAGAGCCTGCTTGCTCCAAGTTCCACCGCCATTACCGACATTCCGGCAAAAAACTCAGTCATATACAAGAATAACTTGTTCCCCAAAATAGCTTTCTTTTCCATACCTTCTCCCTATATTCCGTAAAATCATTCTAAACAGAGTATATCACAGTCACTCAGTGTTTTGGACGCAGCGACACACAAAAACCGGGGTGCATCATAAATTTGCGAAATATTATATATTTATTTTCGTTTGTTTTTATAAATAAGATATTTTTAAATGCTACAATTTATCTGTGATACTGTGCACCCGGTGCGGCTTTTTTAGTAGTGATATCCAAGGCCGCGCGCAGATTCAAACCGTTTTGGGATTATGTGGAATAAAGCCCAGGAAAGATTTAGGACTCGTAGCCTTATAGCCACAATAATTCTGATTATAGCTGCTGTTATAGGATCTTTATTCTATACCGTCTACATCAGAAGCTATACAAGGCAGAGAACTTACTCGGAACTTCAAAATGCCACCCAGGAAACTCTCGACTCCATCGAGAGTGAATTTCGTGCAACCAGAAATATGCTGCGTCAGACCGCACGTATTATCTCAAGTTCCAACGATTCCCTTCATTCCCTCAGGACCAATTCTTACATGACCACAGGACAGATCACGTCTAATATTTCCGATATCGCTATTCTTACCCCCGAAAATAAAGTAGTTCGAATTTCAGGCAGTGACATTGATGCCACAGGAGTGCTTGATTTTGACAGCATAGTAGATAAAGGTGAACATATCTCCACCCTGCAACCGGATTTGACTGATCCTGACGAAAATGACCTTAGAATCTTCGTCCCTATCCGCAGAAGAGGTGAAACCATTGCATTTATCTATGGTACTGTAACTCCTGAAGTCATCCTGCGATCATGGGTTCCTGTAGTATACGACGGCAATGCCACAATTTCAGTTGTGGAAAAAGATACCGGCGTTATCATCATGGATACCAAGAGCAGAGAACTTCAAACCATCGAAGAAGCAAATATAGATATACATTCAATTTCTACCGATATTTCTTTTACCGAAGCTGTACGAAAAGGCCAGAGTGGCTATGCCATAGGAAAAGACGCCACCACCGGCAGGGATCAATACTACTGTTTCCTTCCTATGAACATAGAAAATTGGGAAATAATATTCAGCGTTTCTGAGAAAGACGTATATGCTACTGTTAGGCCTATCCATACTTATCTGTATGTATTCCTATTCCTTGCAGGTATTGGCCTTGTAATCTACTTCATTTACATCATACATATCACCACCGGATCTCTTGTGGGTATTGAGCGAAGGGCCAATATGGATGCCCTTACAGGTCTTCAGAACAGAAACCGCTATGAGTACTTCTGCTCACATCTTCAGCAGGGTACTGACGGTATCGCTTGCATTTATTTTGATGTCAATGGCCTTCACGAACTCAATAACACTCAGGGCCACCTTGCCGGAGACAATATGCTCAAGGCTGTGGCAAATTCCATTGTGGCTGAATTTGGCGAAAACAATACCTATCGAATAGGCGGCGATGAGTTCGTAGCCTTCAGATATGAAAGAGATGAGAGCCTTGTAAGAAAAGACCTTGCTAAGGTTGTAGCTGACATTGAAGCTCAGGGCTATCACGTTGCCTGCGGCCTTGCCATGGCAACTCCTGACAAAAAGCTTCTTACCGTCATCAAATCCGCAGAGGAGGAAATGTACGAAAACAAGCGTCTATACTACGAGTCTATCGGAAAGGAGATGAGAGGATGAAAAAGACTTATCGCCTTATAATTTCATGCATTTTATCCTTGATGCTACTTCTTTCCGGATGTGGGTACTCACTTCCTGACATTGAACACCACCTTATGGAAGATGCATTCTCCGACGGAGCCGTAGTTTACAGAACCCTGTATGCCTCCGAGGTAGTCAGCCTTAATTACCTCACTGATGACTCCATAGTAGATTCGATTATAAGCGTAAATGTTATAGATGACCTTGTTGACTATGATGATCACGGTAACATAATCCCCGGGCTTGCCAGCAGCTGGGAGAGTAGTGATGATCTGACAAAATGGACCTTCCACCTAAGAGATGGGATTACCTGGGTTGATTATAATGGTGAGTATTACGCAGACGTCACCGCAGATGACTGGGTTTGCGCCTATGAGTATGCCAAGACAGACAAAACCAGCAGTGTTTCTGTAGCAAGCGTAGAAGCCAAGGACGACAAGACTCTTATATATACCCTTAATGAGCCCTGTCCATTTTTTACAAGTCTCCTGTCCTACTCCTGCTACCTTCCTGTTTGCCGGGCATATCTTGATAAAATAGGAAATCTTTTTGCCAAGGATTATAAACATCTTTTATACAACGGTGCCTATGTCCTTCACTATTTCCAGCCCTTTGAGCAGCAGATTCTGGTAAAGAATCCTTCATATTGGGATAAAGACAATGTGTTTATTGACAGGATTGAAAACCGTTTTGATTATGATGCTACTGACGTTTCCACATCTATGTATTTAAACGGATCTATAGACAGGGCAATTGTGCCTTCAGAGAAATTAAAAACATATCTGGAGGATCCTGAAATTTCAGATCACATCCACAGAACAAGGCCAAATAATACGGCCTCAAATTTCTATGCCTTTAATTTCTATCCGCGTTTTGACTCCAAATATGAACCTGAGAACTGGGCCAAGGCTGTGGCCAACGAGAACTTCAGAAAAGCCATTATGTACTCCATAGATCGCGTCACTCTCTTGTCAATCTATGAGCCATACATGCCTACTCTTCTTCTTTCCAACACCATAACTCCTCCGGGAACTCTTTATATAAATGGACAAGACTATGCTTCTCTTCCTTCGTTAAAAGAAATTACGGAAAGAGACAGTTACAACCTATCCCTTACAAGCTATTACAGGAAAATGGCAAGAAAAGAGCTAAGGGAAGCCGGCTGCAGTTTCCCTATTAAAATCCTTATGCCCTATGACCCTTCCGTGGAAGGCTGGGGCCTTGAAGCCGACAAAATAGCCGTCCAGATTGAAGCTGCTCTTGGTAGAAACTTCGTGGATGTCATTGTTGAGGCAGGAAGCTCCACAGGCTTTGAAATGTCAGTTATAAACAGCGGCAAGTTTGCTCTTACAAAGTGCAGCACCAGTTCCGATTACTATGATCCTCAGACCTGGACTGATCCTTTGGTTGATGGCAGCAATTATACCTTCTGGGAAAAATGTGAAGATGAGGAAGTTAAAAAGCTCAATCAGGGCTGGAATTCCCTGGTAAAAGATGCAGCTGCCATAACAAATGATTTTGAGAAAAGATATTCTGCCTTTGCCGGTGCAGAAAAGTACGCAATTGATCATGCCATTGTAATCCCATTTTCAATCCTGAATGGAGATGGCTATGAAATGTGCAAATTGAACGAATTCGAGGGAGAATATTCCCACTACGGATATGCAAGTAACCGCTATAAGTTCAAAAAAATCCACGACAAATCCATGAACCTGGAGGAGTACTACGCAGCCTACTGGGAGTGGATTGCGGGGTTCTGATCATATTTATCGTAATCATAGAAAAGACCAGCAGATATCTGTTCTGCTGGTCTTTATCATTTTAGAATTTTTTTAATTCTGTCATGGCCATGGGTACTGCCACAAATAGTGACAACACATCCGCGCAGGCCTGAGCCATCTCAACTCCTGTGATTCCAAGGAATGCCGGAAGTATCAAAATCATAGGAATAAAGCAGATTCCATTTCGGGCGGAAGCTGTAATGGAAGCCTTAACTCCCTTACCGATTGACTGAAGCATCATGTTACTGATTACAATTGCTCCTGATAACGGAAGTGTGCAACACTGGAATCTCAGGGCTGCTACTCCAACCTGAACTGCTGCCGGGTCCTTGGAAAATGCAGTAATAATGTTAGGAGCAAAGATAAAGCAAACTGCTCCGATTCCCACAAGTACAATTGTTGAATACTTGACGCAGAATGTGAAGCCCTCTTTTACTCTGGATTTAAGACCAGCACCATAGTTAAAGGAACATACAGGCTGATAGCCCTGACCAAATCCGATAAGAGCTGATGCCATCATCATCATGATTCTTCCCGCAACACTCATACCTGCAATCGCAGCATCTGAGCCAATTCCGCCTGCTGTATTATTAAGAATAAGTGTGGCAATTGCTGCAAGACCCTGTCTGAACAATGATGGAGCTCCGCCATTTACGATTTCTTTTATATAATGCCAATTTATATGAACGTTGGCTGGAGAAAGCTTGATGTTCTCACCCTTACTTGTTCCTATGAGAAGCACGCAAAAACTTGTCATCTGTCCCATTACTGTAGCAATGGCTGCGCCCCTTACTCCCATGTGGAAGCCAAGGATAAGAAGTGGATCCAGAACCATGTTCATAAGTGCGCCGCACATAAGTCCGATCATGGCGTAGTACGCTGCTCCCTGGAATCTGAGCTGATTGTTTATTACAAACTGGGCCATCATAAAGGGAGCACCAATCAGGATAATTCTCATGTACTGCTTGGTAAATTCCAAGGTAAGATCTGTGGCACCTCTCCCAAGAAAGCCTGCAATAGGATTAACAAGAAGATTTCCTACAACCGCAAATATTACTCCAAGAATAATCGCCATAGCAAAACCTGTGGAAGCCATCTCGTTCGCTTCCTTGTGGTTATCTGCCCCAAGCATTCTGGATAAATAGTTTCCTGATCCGTGTCCGCAAAAGAATCCGAAGGCCTGAATAATAGCCATTACTGTGAAGACCAGACCAACAGCTGCAGTAGCTGAGGTATTAACTGTGGGGTCGCTTGATACTCTTGCAACAAAAAACGTGTCTGCCGTATTATAAATTGCTGTGACCATCATACTGATGATGGTTGGGACTGACAGTGTCAAAATAAGCTGTGGCACCGGAGTCTTAGTCATATATTCTCTTCTGTTCTTTACTGACATGAATAATCCTCATTTCTACTTCGATATTCCTATGTATTGTATTGCATACAAGATAAAAATGCCAGATACTAATCACCTTTGGATTCATAAATATCTGGCATTTTTCATTTTCAAACTATGATTTGCGCCTTACTTCCGCCACTCTTCTCCTTGGTAACAACGATCTGCTTGTCGATTTTCTCTTTGAGCTCTGTGACATGAGAGATAATTCCCACAAGGCGATTTCCTTCTGTAAGGCCTGCAAGGGCATTGTATGCAAGCTCAAGTGAATCGCTGTCCAAGGTTCCAAAGCCCTCATCCACAAACATGGTATCAATCTGGATTCCACCTGCCATGGACTGGATTTCATCAGATAATCCCAGTGCCAGAGAAAGAGCTGCCATAAAGGATTCTCCTCCGGAAAGTGTCTTGACGCTACGCTGGCTTCCATTGTAGTGGTCGATGACTCCAAGATCAAGTCCGCTCTGACCACGGTTATTTGCAGCTTCTTCCATACGTTTAAGCTCGTACTGAGCATCTGACATCTTCATAAATCGAAGGTTAGCTCTGGCAATTATTCTGTCAAAGTATGTTGTCTGGATATAAGTTTCCAGCATGATCTTTTCTTTGCCTGACAGCTTGCCGCTTGCTGTGTCCGCAAGAGCTGATACCCATGAAAGTCTTTTCTCATTCTCGGATAGTTCGCTGCACTTTTTATCTATTCCAAGTCTTGCGGCTTCGTTTGCTTCAATCCTAGAGTTAGCTGCTGTGTAAAGATCGTTTTGCTCAGACCTAAGGTTCTCCAGATTTCTCTTTTTATCGAGTTCCTGCTCAAGCTGAATTTCTTCTGATTTATCCAGAGTTTCTTTAAGTCCCTTTATCTGTCCCTTAAGGAGATTGATATGCTCAAGATGATCCTTGAATTCCTTGTCGGCCTTATCGTAATTGGCCTGTATTGAGTCTGCATTTTCTTTAAGAGCCTTAATCTCTGCTTCTGCGGCGGACCTACTTTCAAACTCGAACTTTTCTTTTAGAGCAGTGCTTTGTTTTCTAACTGCTTCAACTGCGGATTTATCTGCTGCCAGTTTTTCTTTTAGTGATGCTTCTTTTTCCTTGGCAGCGGCTATATCTGCCTCGAGCTTTGGAAGAATTCCCTCGATTTCTTCTTTTCTCTTTATGAGCTTATCTGCCTCTTTAACCTTGGCATTAATCTCTTCAAGTTCTGTCTCTGCGCTATCTGTAAGCGAAGCAGCTACCTGCCTGATAGCCTCCGGCGTAGTCTCTTCCACCTTGGCAAAAGAGCTCAAATCTTCCACCACATTTTTCTTGTTGGCATCAAAAGCGCTACCCAGTTCTCCGCACTTTACACTGGAGCTTTCAACTGCTGTTCTTGCCTTTTCAGCTGCAGCTTTAGCTTCCTTAAGCTCAGCATCTGTAGGAACCGCTCCTTCAGAAATTGCAGGAGTTGGGTGTGAAAGTGCTCCGCACACTGGGCAGGGCTTACCCTCTTCCAGGGTTGCCGCCAAAACTCCTGCCTGTCCGTCTCTGTAGGCCTTAAAGATATGCTCGTAGTGAGAATTTTTCTCCTGATACTCTCTGTCCAGTTCCAGGTACTGCTCTCTGGCTCTATCCAGCTCTTTTTCCATCTTCTCAAGAGAAGCGATCTTACCAGATATATCCTTAAGGCGGGCGTACTTATCCTCAAAAGCTTTCACCTGGGCAAGATACTTTTCCTTATCAGCGGCAGCATTTGCGTAGGTAGTAAGCTCTTTTTTTAATTCTTCCTGATTCGCCAAGAGAGCCTTAGCCTTCTCAAAAGCCATCTTGGAGTCAGAATCCTCCGCTTCAATTTCTCTGTCTAATCTCGCTGCTTCCTTAATGAGTTTTTCGTACTCAAGATACATAGGAAGCTCTGCGTCTATCTGAGCCTGTTTTTTCCTATACTCTTCCTTGGAAGGCAGTTCTTTTTCCGCTTCTGCTAGAGCCTCTTTTAACTGCTCCTGCCTTGGCTGTGCCTCATCAAGCTCATCTGTGAATTTTTCCAGGTCAGCTGTAGCCTTCTGGATTTGGGTTGCCTTACCAATGCTCTGGTTAACCACTTCCAGCTCTTTATCAAGGGTTTCAATCTGCTCCTTAGCCTTACCAAGAAGAGCCATATCCTGAGAAAGAAGCTTTTCTATCAGGTCCAGAACTTCTTCCGTAAACATGTCTCCTTCTTTTGCCTTGTCCACTTCTATAGACAAAACATCCGTCTCCTGGCAGGCAATTCCTGAGATATACTGCTTAACGCTCTTCTTGGCATCCTGACAGATTCCGTAGCATTTCTTTCTCTCCTCCTCAAGTCTGTCCTGAAGAGTCTGATAGGGCTTGGTCTTAAAGAGCTTTCTGAAAATCTCCTGTCTCTCCTTGGTATCAGCCAAAAGGAGCTTCAAAAAGTCCCCCTGCGCCAGCATTGCAATCTGTGAAAACTGCCCTCTGTCTATTCCAAGAAGCTCAACAACTGCACTGTTTACATCCCTTACCTTAGTGATTACATTTCCGTCCGGCATATGAAGCTCAGCATTTGGAAGTTCTTTTTTCTCCCCGTCGCCTCGCTTTGCCTTTCGCATATATTCGGGATTTCTTTTTATGTAATACTCTTTTCCCGCGTGGGTAAAGGACATCTCAACAAAGGTCGGAGTATCGCTATCCGCGTATTTGGAGCGAAGCATAGAAGTCTCCCTGCTGCCACCACTGGCTTCCCCAAACAGGGCAAAACAGATGGCATCAAAGATAGTGGTCTTTCCTGCGCCGGTATCTCCGGTAATCAGATAAAGCCCCTTCTCTCCCAAGTCTTCCATATTCAATTTAATCTCTCCGGCATATGGGCCGAAGGCGGATATTGTTAAAGATATAGGTCTCATATCATCATTAGTCCTTCATGTCATCTCAGTTCCATATTCCTTCAATAAGATCTTTAACCAGTTCTTTCTGCTCCTTAGACATCTCCTGATTGTTCTGTTTCTCATAGAATTCCTCAAAAAGCTCTACAGGAGATTTTCTCTCTACATCAGAGGCACCTTCTACTATTCGGTTTTCTCTGGTTCTTTTGTTGTCATAGCTAAGCTTCATGAGGTTAGGATAAATAAACCTCAGCTTACTGATAGCATCAGGAATATCCTCCTCGTCAGTAAGGATTGCCTGAATGTAATCCTCTGTGTTGGTGCTTTCGTAGTTCTTTTTATCAGTGAGTTCCTCATAAGTTCCCTTGATCTGACGAAGGTCTCTCTTGGGTGTCAGAGGAATCTTTTCTATCTCAATGTCACCTTTTTCTTTTACGGTGACCACTGTGACTGACTTGTGATGATCCTTTTCGGAAAAAGAATATTTGAGAGGCGTTCCACTGTATCTTATGGTTTCTCTTTTTACAAACTGAGGACCGTGGATATGACCAAGAGCCACATAGTCGAAGTCGTCAAATATAGAGGCATCCACATTATCAAGGCCTCCGATTGTGATTTCTTCAGATTCGCATCGTTCAGCTCCTGTTACAAATTGATGTGCAATGAGGATGTTACGCTTTGTGCTATCTATTGATGTGTTTGTTGCGGTATTTCCACTAATGTCAGAATTCTCTTCCGCCGCAGCAGTATCTACTTCTACATCTTTCCGGCAACTCAGATGCGTCAGTGCTATCCTCACAGCATCTGTGTAGTCCGTAATTTCTTCATCAGGGTAGAAAGCCCTCACATTAGCCGGCTTAACAAAGGGTAGCATGTAGATATTCACATCGCCGCATTTATCAGAGTATTCGTCCGCACATGTGAAATGACTCACTTTGCCGTCATAGGCTGGCGATAAGTGTATTCCCGCCATATCTATAATTCGTGAGTTCTGTGCAAACCTCACCGCAGAATCATGATTTCCGCTTATGGCATAGACCTGAAGTTTCCTGTCAGCAAGCATACTAAGAAAACCATCCCAGAGCCTTACTGCGTCCTCGCTGGGCACAGACTTATCGTACACGTCTCCGGCAATGATCACCCCATCTGGTCTGATCTCATCAAGAATATTTATAATCTGTAATAGGATATACTTTTGATCCTCTATCATGGAAAACTCGTTAACTCTTTTCCCAAGATGGAGGTCAGATAAATGAACTAATTTCATAGAATTCCCCAATTCCCCGTTTGCTTATACTACTAAATTTCTTCTTTTCATACACTATATTATTTTACACTTAACCACATGTATATCCAAGAAATCATTATGGATTTACTCGTATCTCTTTCCAAAAGCCACTAAATATGTGCTATACTAGGCATCGGAAAAACAATAATCGATAAAAAGGGAGATTTATTATGAAAAACAACAAGAAAACCATAATTGGAGTAGTTTGTCTGGTAGCTTTATTAGCAGTATTTTCTGTTTGCTGGTTTGCATTTGGACCTAAGGCTACAAAGGGTGCTAAACACATTACAGTTGAGGTACTTAACAGCGCCGGAGAAGCAACAGAATACCAGCTTGATACAGATGCAGAATTCCTTCGTCAGGCCATGGATGAGCTCAATGCTCAGGGCTTTAGCTACGACGGAACTGATTCAGAGTACGGCATCATGGTTTCCACAATTAACGGTGAAGTAGCCGATTACAACACAGATGGTGCTTATTGGTCTCTTTTTGTAAATGACGAGTACGGCCAGTATGGCGCTGATTCACAGCCTGTAACAGACGGCGACAAGTATACATGGGCTTATGAGTACGCTAAGTAATTGATCCAAGATATTACAAATAGAATTTATGAACAATTCAAGTAAATTTACAGTTAAAGATATAGCCTTAATTGGCCTCATGGTGGCCATCATAGAAGTCTGCAAGGCTGCACTTTCTTTTTTGCCTAACATAGAGCTTACAAGCTTCTGGCTTATAATGTTCACTCTGTTTTTTGGCTGGAAGGTCATCCTTGTAGTCCCTGTATTTATCCTGATCGAAGGTGCCCTCTACGGCATGCAGCTGTGGTGGATCATGTATTTGTACATATGGCCCCTGCTAGTCCTGATTGCATGGCTCTTTAGGAAAAATGAGTCCGCTATTATGTGGGCCGTCATCTCAGGGATCTTCGGCCTTTGCTTTGGTGCACTATGCTCAATTCCTTATTTCGTCATTGGTTGGAGCAGCGGAGACTTTGTGAGTGGCCTTCGCTCCGGCTTCACCTGGTGGATTGCAGGAATTCCCTGGGATATGATACACTGCGCAGGAAACTTTGTCCTGATGCTGGTTCTGTATCACCCAATCAGAACTGCTATGAAGAAAATCCAAGTAGCAGCTATGCAATAAGCCTGCAATTACGGCTCATGAATCATTGACCGACACTCGTAGTAAGATAAAGTCTCAATTCTAGTGTCTGTCAGAAGCTGCTTCTTACTGTCACGACACTAGGATTGAGGCTGTTCCCCCATTCTAGTGTCTATTCTTGGCCAAATCCCTTACATTTTTGTCTACTAGACACTAGACAGCTATTTAATTCTATTTTCTAGTGTCCAACCAGCTAACAACTGACACTCGGGCAATAAACAATTGCTATCTCTAGTGTTTTTCTCCAATCCAACAATTCCAAAAAGCACTCGTAATCACCCAAAAAACGATTCTATAGTGTCAAATAGCAACACCAATGCCGCATATAAAACTAATCCAAAGCTCATGATG
The DNA here is from genome assembly GCF_000420945.1 of Butyrivibrio sp. VCB2006. Lineage (GTDB taxonomy): Bacteria > Bacillota > Clostridia > Lachnospirales > Lachnospiraceae > Butyrivibrio. The sequence continues at coordinate 104,673 of NZ_ATVX01000007.1, read as the reverse complement.
AAGATCCATTTTTTCCTCTCTATCCTGGTATGTATCTTCCTGCTTTTTGGAAAGAAATTCCCCAAGATTAAAGAGCCTGATTTCCTTGGCATGGTCACAATACTGGGTCACTCTTTCCATATAGTCAGTCTTTCTCCAGGAATCAGAGAGCTTATCCCAAACCTCTTTTTTATCCTTCTCAACTATTTTCCTATAATACAGAAACTGGATAACGCATAGGACTATCATTGCCAAAATGAGCCTGATGTCCAGAACCATAACTGCCACAAATGTGACAACTACGGTAAAAAGACTGGTAAGAAGCTGCTGCATATAACGCATCATTCCCTCGACGCCATTCATGTTGCCTCCTGTCGCCTGAGCAGCACGCCTTGCCACATCAAGAACGTCAGATCTTTCTATTAGTTCATACTTAAGTGAAAGAACTCTTGCTATCCTCTCGGTGATCATATGCATACGAACATATATAAATCTGTACCAGACAAGACATTCAGACAAAACGCTTCCTATATTCAAAAGGCATGCGATTACTCCTGCCACCAGGACAATCTTGATAAGTTCTTCCAAGGCCTCTTTTTCCGGAAGTCCCATCTGAATAATATCAATTACATATTTGCCAAAAATACCCCAGAAATAGGAAAGAACAGATGAGCACACCATCCCCAGAAGTACAAGAGCCACTACATCTGGCTTGTACTTAAGCATCTTCCCCATGATATATCTTGTGTTACTCCATATCCCAAATTCCTTGTGTAAGGGATTATCTTTGCTTTCTTTGTATTCGTCCTCAATCCACATGGCTATTTCCTCCTTTTGAGCAAAGGCCACATTTCACATAGTAAATGCGCCAAACAACGATGTCTACACAATTCTAACCTACGCAAAAGCTCATAGCTACTTACATATTGCTATCAAAACCCCTGATGGTCTAAAATACTTAGTGAACAAGTTTTTGTATTGCAATCTTGATTCAATATAAATGTAAATAAAGAAATCCTACGAGGTGTAAGACAATGCGAGATAAATTAAAGCTCATCCAAACAGCCATGGATAAAGCCGTAGCAAATAAGGAAGTTGCCGGTGTTAATCTCCTGGTAATTCAGGACGGCAAGGAAACCTTCTATGCTCAGAGCGGCCATTCCAATATAGAAAAAGATATCCCGATGAACAGGGACACAATCGTTCATTTGTATTCCCAGTCTAAGCCTGTGACGGCGGCTGCTGCCATGCTTCTTATGCAGGATGGAATCTTTGATCTGAATGAGCCTGTATCAAATTTCTTTGACAGCTTTAAGGATCAGACCTGTGTTATTGATGGGGAAATCAAGCCACTTCCAGCAGACAAGAGCGTTCGCATAATTGATCTTCTGAATATGACTTCCGGCCTTACTTATGGCGGAATGAATAACGCTGCAGAGCGTACTACAAGCTTGCTTCTCGCAGAAGCAATCAGAAGATTGGAGAAGCCTTATGAAGAGCAGATGAGCACTCTGGAATTTGCTGAAGAAATCGGCAAACTTCCGCTGGCTTTCATCCCGGGAACCCAGTTCCAATACGGCACAAGTGCAGATGTTCTTGGTGCAGTAATTGAAAAGGTAACCGGTCAGAAGCTCGGAGAGTTCATGAAAGAGCGTCTCTTTGATCCCCTTGAGATGAAGGATACAGGCTTCTATGTTCCTGATGATAAAAAGAATCGCCTTTCTCTTGCCTATGAAGTTGTAAACGGTGAGTTTAAAGAGTTGTTTGGAGATCACCTTGTCATCAGAAAAGATGGTAACAAGAATGCCTTTGAATCAGGCGGTGCGGGACTTTTCTCAACTCTTGATGATTATTCTCATTTTGGTCAGATGCTTCTTAATGGCGGAACATATAAGGGAAAAGAGATCCTGACTCCGGCAACAGTAAAGTTCATGACTAAGAGCTCTCTTATGGACGGCCCTCAGCATGCTTTTGATTTCTGGAATGGTCTTGAAGGTCACACTTACAGTAACCTCCTAAGGATCATGGTTGATCCAGAAAAGGCACTTATCATCGGTCACAAGGGTGAATACGGATGGGATGGATGGCTTGGACCATACTTTATGAATGATCCCGAGTCAAACACAACCCTGCTTATGATGACCCAGATGAGAGACTACGGAACCGGCCACCTTACAAGAAGACTTCGCAACATTGTGATGTCTTAAAGAAATATATCTGCATACAAGCACTAGATAGTTATAATCTGATACATTTCCACAGAAAAAGAGCTTACACCGGCAATTATCTCCGATGTAAGCTCTTATTTTATTTGTTTCTTCCTGTTCCTTTATCTTCGTTTTGCTGCTGCCCTTTTCTCAGCTATCTCAGCCAAACGCTTATTTATTTGATTCCTGATAAAGACTTGATCTGACTCTTTTACCAGGAAATACATATATGAGTCTAGCACAAGACTCTGAGGGAGTCCACGGCCCACAAGCTTAAAGTTTCTAAAGCCCATGTCAATGTAGTCCTTCATTTGCTCTTTACTGATAAAAGCAGGCTTGTTCTTGCAGTCTTCAAAGGATTTCTTTTCCTGTCTGTTAGGGCAGTTAAAGGGCCTTGCAATCTCAAACTCCAATTGTTTTTCCGCTTCGTCGCGGTAATGCTCAAGACGCTTAGGGCACTGTGGAAAACAGATTTCATCCACAAGGATTTCTACTCGGTCAGCCACAGGCTTAAGACTTTCCAGAACTTCCTGATCGTGGTTCATGTCATAATCAAGAACAACCATGAAATAATCCTTCTCAAGTTCCTGATGGAGCTTGTCGGGGTCAGTAATTCTCTTGGTTGTAGATGAAATGAACTTGAAGTTCGGATACTCTTTTCGAAGATATTCCTCGAGAACAGGAGTATTAACAAGCACCTGATTCTCGCCGTTATCTGCAAGTCGCATAACGAGGTTGCAGTAGGTGTCGTTTAAATGCTTTTCTTCTATAAGTGGATTGGTCCAGGTGAAACGCACAGGAACGTGCCTTGAGTTGAACATCTTGATGGTGCGTTCAATCTCATTCTTGGGGCAGAAACCCAGAACTGTTCTACCTCCGTTCCAAATAGCTCCCGGAAATGTACCGTAAACACTGCCCACACGGTAATTATCATAAAAGCTGTTTGGAAATTCTCTCATAAGGTCAATCAGCGTACTATTAAGATCTCTGAATACGCTAAATCCCGGTAAATGCCAATAAATATAGTCCTTCATATATCCCCCAAAACTCTTTTTTGTAATCCCCATTACAAGTATATTTAATTATACTCAGAAGAGTCTTGCTTTACTAGCTTTTCTTTGCTTTTTTACGCTTGCAGTTTTAGCGAAAAAATGATGTATAATCTAATGTAAGAGTGATTATCAAAAAAGCGTATAGTGGGGGGTATTTATGAATAAAATAATGAAGAGTAACAAGGCTCTGTTCTGGTCACTTATCTGGCTTCTTGGTCTTGCGGGCCAGCTTTGTTGGAACATGGAAAACCAGTGGTTTAACACCTTTGTTTATGCCAAGATAGCCAAGGATCCAACAATTATCTCATGGATGCTGGCCATTTCTGCCACAGCCACCACTATCTCAACATTTCTTTTCGGATGTGTCTCTGACCGAATCGGTAATCGAAGAAGTTTGATCTCAATTGGCTATACTCTGTGGGGAGTATTTACCATAGCTTTTGGCTGCACAAGCTTTCTTAAGAGAGACAGTAGCGAAACCACAGCTCTTATAGGCGTTGCCTTTGCTGTCGTAGCAGCAGATGCCATCATGAGTTTCTTTGGTTCCATGGGTAATGACATCGGTTTTAATGCCTGGATCAATGACCATATGAATCCTGAAAACTCAGGCTCTGTGGGCGCTGCCCTGGCTGTTCAGCCTGTAATCGGAACTATAGTAGGTACCGTACTTGGTGGTCTCCTTGTGGGAGCCGACGACAACTACATGCGTTTATTTATAGTTATTGGCGGAAGCGTCATCGCACTTGGTATTTTTTCTCTCTTTGCCCTTAATGACTCAGCTTCACTAAAACCCTCCAAGAGAGGTTCATTTTGGGGCCAGTTCTTTTCCATATTCAATGTAAAAGAGTATTTGCAGCACAGAGAGCTTGTATTTGTTAATCTCATGCTGGCTGTTTACTTTATATCGTTTAACGTGTATTTCTCACATCTTGGCAACTTTATGATCTACTATCTGGGATTTACAGCAGATATCATGGGTCTTATCGAGGGTGTTGGCCTTATGATTGCCATGTTTGCCACAATTCCTGCCATAAAGCTGATCAAAGCCGATAAGTCTACGCTTATTGTCCTTATTGCCATCGTCCTTAACACTATCGGCCTCCTTGTGATAGGTCTTTTCGTATCCCCGGAGAATGTAAATCCCGGCAGTATCTGGAATCCGCACCTTTTAATCGGAGTTCTTTTTGTGGGCCTTGGCTATATTCTGTTCCTGCAGACGGTTACAGTATGGTCCAAGCTTCTGTATCCGGAGGAGGCCAGAGGTCAATTCGAGGGAATCCGTATCGTTTTCTATGTGCTGATTCCTATGGTTGTGGCTCCACTTATCTCCAATCCAATCATCAAGAAGAGTGGTGAATTCGTAGACGAGTACGGGTTTACAGAGTATCTGCCTACAAATACGCTGTTCCTGGCAGGAGTATTCCTTGTTCTGATGACTCTTATTCCACTAATTCTGGCTGATAGGGAGCACCAGAAAACCTCTTCTTAATAATATAGTGAATATCATAATTGCAAGATTATATTTCGTTCAAAATTCATCCCGTTAATTCAATAAAGTCTGTTGAATTTATCTGAAATATGATATTGTTATAGGGATGTTTTTTCTATAATACAATCTATATTTTTGTAAGATGCTACAGAATCAGTAGTTATGGCAAAAGAAATGATTCTTATGTAATCTGTAGCAGATAGGAGCATAAAATGAGCGAACAGAAAATCGGAACAAAATGCGTGCAGGCTGGATATACTCCGGGAAATGGCGAGCCTCGTCAGATTCCTATTATCCAGTCCACAACTTTCAAATATGACACCAGTGAAGATATGGGTAAGCTTTTCGACCTTGAAGCTTCCGGATACTTCTACACAAGACTTCAGAACCCAACTAATGACTATGTAGCTGCCAAGATTGCTGCTCTCGAGGGCGGATGCGCAGCTATGCTTACATCTTCAGGACAGGCCGCTAACTTTTTTGCCCTGTTCAATATCTGTGAATGCGGAAGCCACATTGTAGCTTCATCATCAATCTACGGCGGAACCTTCAACCTCATCGCTGTAACAATGGCTAAAATGGGCATCGAGGTAACCTTCGTTTCACCTGATGCTACAGAGGATGAGCTTAACGCAGCATTTAAAGAGAATACAAGAGCTATGTTTGGTGAAACAATCGCAAACCCTGCTCTTACAGTTCTTGATATCGAGAAATTTGCCAAGGTTGCTCACAGCCACGGCGTTCCACTTATCGTAGATAACACTTTCCCTACACCAGTCAACTGCAGACCTATTGAGTGGGGAGCTGATATTGTAACTCATTCAACAACCAAGTACATGGACGGTCACGGCGCCGGTGTTGGTGGTGCTATCGTTGATTCTGGGAACTTCGACTGGATGGCTCACGCAGACAAGTTCCCAGGTCTTTGCCAGCCTGATGATTCTTATCACGGAATCACTTACGCTGAGAAGTTTGGAAAAGAGGGAGCGTTTATCACAAAGTGTACCGCTCAGCTCATGCGTGACTTTGGCTGTATCCAGTCACCTCAGAATGCTTTCATTCTGAACCTTGGTCTTGAATCACTTCATGTTCGTATGCCTAAGCATGTTGAAAACGGCCTTGCAGTTGCCAAGTTCCTTCAGGAGCAGCCAGGAGTTGTTAAGGTTAATTACCCTGGTCTTGAGGGAGATAAGTACCACGGACTTGCACAGAAATATCTTCCTAACGGCGGATGCGGAGTTGTATCCTTCGAACTTGCCGGAGGACGTGCTGCTGCAGAGAGCTTCATGAAGAAGCTCAAGGTATTTGCAATTGAAACTCACGTTGCTGATGCACGCTCCTGCTGCCTCAACCCAGCAACATCAACTCACCGTCAGATGACAGACGAACAGCTATCTGCAGCTGGAATCCCAGCCGGACTTATCAGAATCAGCTGCGGTCTTGAGGACAAAGAAGACCTTATCGCAGATCTTAAAAATGCACTTGCATAAAATAATACCTGCCACTGCGTCAAGCAGTGACAGGTATTTCTTTTGCAAGATTCATTTCCACAAGTTTCTCAGAGATTGCCCTTGCAAGTTTCCTATGTCCCTTCTCATCCATATGCTCGTCATCAACACTACTTGGAGCCGCCACATCTGATGCTGCAAGAAAGGCATTTTCTCTTTTCCCCGCAATCTTTTTATACTCCTCTTTAAGCTGCCTTGAAGTAAGAACTGAAGTCTCATTAAACTCAGGATCTTTTTCCGGAAGCCATACCTCTTTTCCCAAGGTAATAGGAGAAACCACAAGAATCTTGGAGGGTTCTATATATTTCTCAAGCTCGTCCAAGCATCTCTCCAGGCCTTTTCCAATAATATGGGAATTGGCGCCAAACAGAGCTTTGCAGTCATTGGTTCCAAGCATTATAACTGCGCCGTCCAAAGGGTAATTGCTCTCAAGAGTGAGTCTAAGTGTATCCGCGCCTTTCCTAAATGGCCTAAGAGCATCCTCAAATACTGTTGTCCTTCCGCAAAGGCCATCTTCAATTATTCTATCCCCGGGAAAACGCTGCTGAACAAGGCTTGGCCACCTGACTCCCCAAGGATATCTATTTGTTGTTCCGGGGATAAGTCCCCAAGTATTTGAATCACCGAATACTAAAATGTTCGACATATCTTTTCCCTCATAATATCTGAATCCGTTAACGATCCTTCCAACAATTCTATTATGAGTTACTAGCTATGCATCGTAAATTAACCAAATCTGATAGTCACATATAATATCAGGCTATCACAAGTACCCTTTTCTTTCAGGGCCAAAATCATACTTAAGGCTATACGTATCTTTTCTGTCTGCTATCTCATCGAAGTCATATTTGCTCATAGGTTTATTCCTCAGATGTCATAAGAGTTTTGAACAATTCTTTTGTCCTTATCAGTTCATCAACAGTAGTGTACTCAGAAGTTGTATGGATATCATGCATAGGATTATAGATGCAAAGGGCATCAATTCCATTTCGGACGAGGACATTCGCGTCGCTTCCACCATAAGATTTCTTAGGAATTGGAATAATACCCTGCTTCTTAAGAGCTTTTTCATATCTGCTGACAGAGTTGTATTCTTGATTTTCCATAGAGTATGCAATGAGTCTTACACCATAATCACATTCTGTTCTTGCACCAATTCCCGCGGCTTCACGCTTGAACACCGTTTCAATCTCATTCCATTTCCTGAAAGCATCTTCATGAACAGAGCTTCTTATTTCGCCCTTTACGATTACAGATTCAGAAACCACATTGCTATCTGTCCCGCCTTTTATACTTCCGATATTCACAGTAGTATGATCATCAGTCCATCCCTGTTTAATACCTGCTATAGCTGCTGCCGCCGCTGCTATGGCATTTATACCGTTTTCAGGCTCAAACCCTGCGTGTGCTGCTCTACCTTCTATTCTTATCTCGAAGTATATGAGTGTCGGCTCCTGGGAAGAATAAACGCCATACTCTCCACTACAATCAGGGACAAAGGCCGTCTTCGATCTAATCTTTGTAAAATCAAAGGAAGAAGCGCCAACTGTGTAGGCTTCTTCTGCCACTGTGAACAAAAACTCTATCGGAGGATGCGATAGCCCTTCTTCCTGAACCTCCCTGAAGGCTTCCAAGATTGCAGTTATGGCGGCCCTGTCATCGGCGCCAAGAACCGTAGAGCCGTCACTGGTAATGCGCCCATTCTTATGCACGATTACCTTTTTCCCATTTCCCGGTGATACAGTATCCATGTGGGCGCAAAACAAAATTGGTTTCCTATTTTTTATCTCCCCCTCGCCTTTGTAAATCCCGTAAAGATTTCCGGCATTTCCACCAATCTTTTCTCCCACATTGTCTTCTGTCAGAACTACACCTGATTTTCCAAACTCGATTTTTAGATAGTCCGCAACAGCTCTTTCCTTATAAGATTCACCATCTATAGAAGCAATGGAAGTAAAACGCTCTACGATTTTTCTTTTTGCACCATCCATAACTAACCTCATATTACATATTCAGGCTGATTTAAAATGCTCATCTTGGAAAAGAAATCCTTTGTTCTCTGATTTTTCGGATGTTCAAAAACTTCCTTGGGCGTGCCATCCTCGACTATATGGCCTTTATCCAGAAAAATCACTCTATTTGAGACGCTCTTTACAAAGTTCATTTCATGAGATACTAGAAGCATAGTAAAGCCTTTAGCCGCAATCTCCTTAATTACTTCCAGCACTTCTCCTACAAGCTCGGGATCAAGGGCCGATGTTGGTTCATCCAATAGAAGAAGTCTAGGCTTCATCGCCAGTGCTCTTGCTATGGCTACTCTTTGCTGCTGACCTCCTGACATATGCTTCGGATAATGATTGGCAAAAGAAAGCATTCCGACCTTTTCAAGCTCTTCAAGAGCTAATTTTCTAGCCTCTTCTTTCTTCATCTTTTTTACAACAATTAGTCCTTCCATGACGTTTTCCAACGCAGTCTTCTTTTCGAATAGATTGAACTTCTGGAAAACCATCCCAGTGTTTTGTCTTATCTTGATAATTTCTTTTTTATTCTTTTTGGAGAGATCAACTCTGATTCCATCCAAACTGATTATGCCTTTGTCCGGAATTTCGAGCTGATCTATGCACCTAAGAAGGGTTGATTTTCCTGTACCTGAAGGGCCTATAATGCCAATTACTTCCCCCTCCTGTATTTTTAGTTCTATGTCCTCTAATACAATATTGTCATGATACCTCTTGGATAATCCTTCTATCTCTATCATTTTCGACCTCTTTACCGACTTTATATTTTGATATCTGCTTAGCCTTAACTTTTTCAGTGCCTGGCTCTAATGGTATATAATTGGCAACTTGTTCGGGAATAGCCAGCTTTTTTTCCACAAAAGACAAGCCTTTTTCTATGACAACTGTTATAACCCAATAAATAATTGCAAGACTCACATACACTTCAAAGTATCTGTATGTTCTTCCTCCAATGATCTTGCCTTGCGCAGTCATCTCAACAACTGCGCAGGTAAAAGCAAGTGATGTTCCCTTTATTACAGATATAAGTGAATTTCCAAGAGAAGGAAGTGCTACAGTTATTGCCTCCGGAACAATAATCCTAAAAAGAGTCTGGAAGTAATTCATTCCCAATGCACTTGCTGCCTCAATCTGTCCTTCTCCCACGGAAAGAATCGCCGCTCTGATAAACTCAGCATTGTATGCCGACTGATTGATTCCAAGGGCCACAACCGCATATATAAAGCCATCTATCTTGGCCACATGAAAATCAGTACCATAACTTTGATTTAACCATTTAAAAAACATGGGTATGCCAAAGTATGCAATATACAGCTGAACCAATATCGGTGTTCCTCGTATAGCGGATATAAAAAATGTAGCCACTGACTTAAGAATCTTCACCTGCCTGATCTTTACAATTGCCAGAACAAGTCCAAGTGCCAGCCCCAAGAGCATTGATAAAAGTGCCAGTTCAAGGGTTATGGGTAAGAACCTTATTAAATCCGGCAATTGAGTAAAAACCAGTTTGAAATCGAATAAATTTGACATACCCTTCTCCTTTTAGTTAAGTACTTTTTCAAAATCTGCAGCGTCAGGAGACTGATCAATTCCAAAATACTTCTCTGACAATGTCTTTAAAGTACCGTCTTCCTTGAGCTCTTTTAGTACTCTGTTTACATCTTCTCTAAGGGCAGCTCCAGCCTCATCCTTTGGGAAAAGGAAATATGCATTTAAGGAAGATGAAACATTTTGAGCCTCTTCATCCGACAAAGAATTTCCCTGAAGTTGCAAGTCATACTGCTCTTTATAAGCATTGAAAATTGGATGATCATCAATTCTAAAGTCAGAGGTTCCATCTAATATATGCTCAAAAAGAACTAAAATATCGCTCTCTGTGTAAACCAGCTCAATCTGAGCATCAGGATTTGATTCGTTCCATGCCTCCAGAGCATTGGTCACATTGTTACCGGCTCCCACTTCAATTTTGTAGCCTCTTTCAGATGCATCCCTGAAAGATGTTAAAGGCTCGTCATCAGCTCTCTGAATGAAATCATATACAACCTTGTCATAAGGATATGAGTAGTAGTATGTCTCTGCTCTTTCCTCTCTATACCCCCAGTTATTTACTGAAATCTGATACTGTCCGCTGGTCAGGCCGGTAAGTGCATCATCGGTTTTTACCAGCTCTACATCGTACTGTGGAAGTTTCTCAAATACTGCTCTGAATACTGCAATATCATAACCATCCAGTTCATCATTCTCATCCACTGTGATATATGGAACTGGACCACCTCGTGTAGCAGCAACCACATGGATCACTTCTTTTGTGTTATCTACTGCTTCCGCCGCAGAGGCTGATGAAGGATTTGCACTTCCGCATCCAATAAGTGAAGCTGCTCCCACAACTATTGATGTAAACAATGCCAAATTTCTTTTGATCACTTCTAAATTTCTCATAATTCTTTCTCCTCCTTTTTTATGAAACATGTTTTTCTACAAGTACGCAGGAAAATCCTAATTTGTTTTTCTGCGGTATATAGTTTCTTGTTATTTCTTCCAGATTTCTTCCGCTTTCTTCATAAATCCTTGGATCTACACCCTGAACTAATTCATAACCAAGTTTTTCATAGAACCCCTGTGCTCTATCCTGACTGTTAATAACAATCTTTGTGACATTACTCTCAAGAATCCACTCCTCTGCTGCTTCTATGAGTTTTTTTCCAACGCCTTTCTTTTGGTAATTCCTTACCACACAGACTCTGCCGATTTTTCCTATATCATTTCTTGGAAAAGAAATCCTGCATCCCGCTACGGGCTTACCATCATCAATGATTACCACTGCCTTGTAATCATCTGTAATCAGCTCTTCATGTCCATACTCAAAATTAATTGGAATTCCCTGTCCGAAGCAGAATGCATCTGTCCTGGCGTATTCATAGGCCCTGTGGAGCCATACCGGTGAATCCTTTGTTATTCTGTGAATCTCAGTATCCATTTTTACTTCTCTACCTCGTTATGTAGCTTTCCTTTAAGAGGATTGACTGTTACATCAAACTCAGGTCTGTAATTTGTTGGTTCTCTGTCATCCCAGGATGGTGAGTTCCAAATCGTCTCTGATATTTCTGACTGGTAATCCTGCGGTGTTTCTCCTTTAGGATGCTTTAGGAAAAGATTATCCGGATCACTGGAAAGCTTTGCTCTCTCATGGTCAGTCCTCCAAATTTCCTCAAATGGGATAAGAGGTACGATTCTCTCCTCGTAGCCTTTGAAAAAGCTCTTTCCCCCTCCTATTCCTCTGCCTTCCTTAAAGAAGGTATATTTTTTGAACTGAGGAATTGAATAAAGTTCACGCAGGTATCCCCATATATTCTTGTATTCAGTGATTCTCTTTTTCATAGGTCCAATTGATCTAAAGTATCCTGTCTCCCACCTTACAAGTGAAACATAGGCTCTTATATCCGAATCTGTGATGTAATCACCAAAGATGAATCTATTGGTCTCGAGTCTCTTATCCAGCTTTTCAAGCGAATCAAAGAAATCTTCATAGGCTTCATTGTAAGCCTCCCATGATACTCCAAATGCCATGCGGTAGTGGCCATTGTTGATATGAGGGAACAACCAATCATTGAACTCATCAATCTCTTTTCTGTACTTCTTGGGATAAAGATCCGGTGCGTCCACCGGCTGATATTCTCTGAACTGTACCTCTATATAATTTGATAATCTGTGGTAGTCATTGTTAACAGCCTTCTTCTCTTTAATATCCACCAGCGTCGGTGTTGTAGCTCTTCCCTTGTAAAATGGATTTGCATTCTTATAAAATTCTGAAAGAAAATGAACTCCTGTTATAGGATCTTTATAATCCTTCTGATCTGCAAAGCCATGTCCATATTTATTTGATTTACCCGAATGGCTTGTAGTCTGATCTTTGATGACATTTTCAAGTCCAAGTAAGTCTCTTACTATAACAGGTCTGTTGGACCAGTTGCATCCATGTGCCCAGTAAATTGCATATCTGCCATCTTCTGCTTTATGTTCTCCTTCTTTTTCTCCAAAAGGAACTATGAAAGAATTTGGCTGTCTTACGAAAACTCCTCTCTCATTAGTCTCATCGTTCTGCTCATTTGGTCTTGGAGCAAGTCCTCCTGCCTCCTTTGCAAATAACTCTGCAAGCTGGTCTGTATATTCTGTTTCATTTTCTATCTGTGGTCCAAAATTAACTGCGCAACTATTACTCATTTTCATTCTCCTTTTCGTTTTCACCTAAAAAAGGGTAAAAAAATACAGCTCACCTTTTCGTGAACTGTTCCCCAAATTTTCCTAGTTCATAAAAAGATTACCACTCATCCCATATTCGTTTCTTTTGGCATGGTACAAAGACAACACATCATCATATTCTCCTTATTTGTCATATTCATTTTCATCATCGTCTTTGCTCCTTTCGTTTTGTATTGTGTTTTGTATTGTGTTCTGTTGTATTTATGCTAATGCCTTATCGCGTTAATGTAAAACATTCAAGAGTTATAGTGAGCGATAGGAAATGATTATCGCTTTCAAAAAAAACTCCCAGTCCTGTGACTAGGAGTTTACTAAATCTTTTATAACCTCGGAAGCAATAATTAGTCCTGCTACCGATGGCACAAATGCTGTACTTCCGGGAGTACTACGACGAGGATGAGCTACTTCTGAATCTGAATCTGAATTTGCTTCTGCACTGCTATCAGGCTGGATGGGCTTAAGTGCCTCTTCTTCCGAATACACCACCTTAAGTTCCTTGATTCCGCGCTTTTTAAGCTCTCTTCTCATTACCCTTGCAAGGGGATCTACGCTTGTCTTGTAGATATCTGTAATCCTGAATTTGGTAGGATCAAGTTTATTTCCGGCTCCCATGGAACTGATGACAGGGACACCTTTTTCTTTTGCCCGCATAATGATCTCAATCTTGGCGGTTACGGTATCTACTGCGTCGATAACATAGTCGTAGTCTTCAAAGGGGAACTGATCTGCATTCTCAGGTAAAAAGAAACACTGGTGAACGTTGACTTTGACGTCAGGATTTATGTCCTGCATACGCTCTTTCATAACTTCAACCTTGTATCTTCCTACTGTGCTGTGAAGGGCGATTATCTGTCTGTTAAGGTTTGAAAGGGCCACCTTATCATCATCGCAAATATCGAACTCTCCAATCCCTGAACGCACCAGGGCTTCGCAGACGTATCCGCCCACTCCACCTACGCCAAAGATGGCAACTCTTTTACCGGCTAATTTATTAACCGCTTCCTCTCCCAGAAGAAGCTCTGTTCTCGAAAACTGTTCACTCATATTTATATCTCTTTATTTGGAATTCTTTGGTTACTTGTTCTATTTTGCTCAGTTTTAATTGATTTTGGCACAGTCATATGCTGACAACGGCTGTCCAAGATACTCCATAATAGCAAGCTCATCCACTGCGTCATACACTGCGTTGTGGACTTCGCAGTAACCTACGTTTCCTGTAAGCATTCTGGTGATTGGCTCTACTCCGTAACTTGTCTTAAGGCGTCCGGTCTTACAGCAGGGCATTGTATCTTTTATGGCCTTGTTAAACTGCTTGTAGGCTGCAAGTCTCATTATGTCATACCACTCAAAGCTATCCAATTCTCTAAGGTGAGACAAGTCGAACTTACCATTGTAGGCAAATATCTTGCTAATTCCATTTCCTCTTAGGAATGTGCTTATTTCATCTATTGCCTTTTTCCTTGATAAACACTGGGGTTTTGAGTTATTAACTGTCGCACTTCCAAGGTGTTTTTCCTGATAATTCAGGACATTTGAGTACATTCCGCCTACTCGGTAGGCTGGATCAAGTATGTAGTATCTTGTATTCTTACACTTAAAGGTGACTGAGTCGGCAATTGCAACTCCGATAGACATCACTTCATCACGCCAGTTGGTTTCGGTATCAATTACGGCGATTAAATTCCCATTTTTTGCTATCGGCGGTACAGCTTTTTTTGAATTACCCGTCCCGCCCTTAAGCATCTCAAGGAAATCAATTGATGCATTTGAACTCATATTTCTTCTCTTTTTCTTTTATTACTACAAATATATCCTGGCAAGTCTACCATATATTTTACATTGCGACTTGCGCAGTTTTGCTCAGATATTTTATCACATCTACAGGGTTTTCTCCTACTGCAGTTTCTCCGGTGACCATAACGGAGCTTGCGCCATCAAGAACCGCGTTGTAGATGTCACTCACCTCAGCTCTTGTGGGAACTTTGCTGTGTTCCATGGATGCCAGCATCTGTGTGACCACCATAAATGGCATAGCACTGTATTTGCAGGTCTTGGCTATCATTTTCTGGACCTTGGGAAGTTCCCAAAGTGGCATGGCATTGCCAAGGTCGCCTCTTGCAATGACGATTTCATCTGCATAAGGGAAAAAGGTCTCAAGATTTTCTACTCCGTCCATGTTTTCAATCTTGGCGTATATCCTGATTTGCTGGCCATCATTGTTATCAAGTTCCTTGCGTAGTTCCTCCAGCTCTTTTACCCGTCTTACAAAGGGCTGCATCACTCCTGTTACTCCGTATTTCGCTGCAAGGGCAATATTCTCCCTGTCTGTATCGGTGATAGCCGGCATTTCTATGGTCTGACCAACAATAGCAATGCTCTTTCTGCCCTGCAAAAGACCTTCCCTGGTCACCTTAAGTCTTGCGCTGGGAACAGCCAGCACATCCACAAGGAAGTCGCTCATAGGCGCATTCTCGACATCAATAGAAATTACCTGGGCAGCTATTTTACCATCATCCAAAAGGATTTCCTGGCCAACCCGGAGGTTCTCCAGAATAATCGAATCGACCGGGACAGCTACAGAAGGCCTATTTTCAGTCTCAGATTCGGTATTTGCTTCATTATTTTTGGCGCAGAGCCCTATAATATCATCCTGATGAAGCTCAATGGGCTTCTCCAGATTTCCAATCCTAAGCTCCGGCCCCTGCATATCAATAAGAATCTTGGGCTCAACAGCGGCTCTTTTTGCTGCAGTCTTAATTTGTGTGATAGATTCGGCGCAGTCTGCCAGCTTAACGTGGGACAAATTGATTCTGATTCCCGTCATGCCCTCTTTAAACATCTCATATAATATATCTTCGTTGTCACAACTTGGACCTAAAGTACCAAAAACATCAATCATAATTATTCCTCATAAATTGAAACGAACATGCTTCTAATCTTAGGTTACTCTTATTCTATTATATTCCAAAATGAACATGTAATGAAACATGATGATTTTTGGAAAGCCGCATAAATCAAGACAATTTTGTTGGTCAATTGCTAGAAGCCACTGTATTTCTGCATTGAATTTGGGGACTTGCATTTTTGAAATTTCGTGATATTATTTTGTCTTTGGAAAAATGTCAATTTGTTTTTAAGAGGTTAAAGCGTTATATGAAATTCGTAATAATAAACATATTAGTCTTTATACTTATATATCTTACACTCTGTGCAATAATTGCAAAGTCACTTGGACTTGTAAAGTGTATTGATCCTAAAAAAGCATATATGAAAGAAAACCGCAGACATTTTCTTGATGGCTACAAGAAATGGAAAAGTGAAGAGTACATAATTAAATCATTTGATGGTTATGAACTTCATACAACTTATATTCCTGCAGCTGTTCCTTCCAAAAGATTTGTAATCCTGGTTCATTCATCAACTTACTGTAGAATCGGAGGCATCAAATACTTTAACATCTTCAGAAAAATGGGATATAACGGTATTCTTTTTGATCTTCGTGGTCACGGTGATAATGCAAAGACTCCATCAACATGGGGCATCAAGGAAAGCAAGGATCTTCTTTCTGTAATAGATGATACTGTTAAGCGTTTCGGAGATGATATCAAGATTGGCGTTCACGGTGAGTGTCTTGGCGGCGTTACAGCGCTTACTGCTCTTAAGTATCACCCTAATATTTCTTTTGTTGTTGCTGACAGCTGCTACAATTCACTTTATTCACTTATTTGCAAGCTTGTTCAGCAGCTTGGACATGTATCACTTATAGTTTTTGATCCGGCTATAGTCTTCTTCAAGCTTATGTTCGGATATTCTTATAAAAATATATATACAAGAGACAGCCTTAAAGGCAATACAGTTCCTATCTGCTTCATTCAGGGTGACAGCGACTGTGTTGTACCTGTAGACGATACAGTAGAACTTGAAAGCGCAACTAAAGGCTACACTGAAATGCACATATTTGAAGGCGCTGATCATACTCGTAACATCCTTGCTGATGCAGATCGTTATGAGGAAATAATCAGAAACTTTTTATTCAAAGTTAACTGTATGGAACTTACAGCTTAATTAAACAAAATTCCCGGGAATGCATAGTTTCCCGGGAAATTTTTGTCTAAAATCTATTATCTTATACTACCGCACCGAATCCAAGAATTGTAAATCTCTTATCTTCCATGCCTTCTGCCATCTTAATCTCAACTATATGGCTTGCAGCCTTCTTGTCATTAAAGAGAATAACTGCATTGCAGTGAGTCCAGCCAACCTTAAGAGGATCGGCATCCATTACTTTCTTGTCATCTACAAAAACCTCTGCAGTGCCGTAGATCTGGCTGCCTGAATCCTTGAATAAAAGAAGGAGCTTGCTGCATGTAATCTTCATCTTAAAGCTTGTTTTCTCACCTGCCACTTCACTTCCCGGGATATGAGCCCAGTTATAAGGGAACTCAGGAACTGGTTCAATCTTATCATCCATCTCAACCATCTGAAGTTCCTTGTCAGTGTCGTTAAATGAACCCTCTTCCAACAGGCTAACGTGGTATTTCTTTTTGAGACGTGGAAGCTCATGTCTGTCAATGAGTTCTACATTCTCAAAGTCTGCGCCGATAACAGGCTGAATTCTTGAAAGCTCAGTTTCATCAATGCCTGTATCAAGGCTTGTGGCGTTGCCATTTACTTCATCCATAAGATGGATAAGGCAGTCGCTCATTATCTGATGTCCTAGATTGCTTGGATGGTAAACATCGTAAAAGAACTGATTCTTGGAAATAACTCTTCCATCTTCCGGAAGAAGGTTAAACTGTGGTGATACAGCATCAAGAATGCTTACCATAGGTATATCGTAGCGAACTCCAACAGGTCCAAGCCTATCCTGTAAGTTCCAATCAAATGAGAAAACAGCAAACAAAAGAACTACTGCAGGCTTCCATGGAAGTGCAAGGGCCTTACGTACAAGAGACTCATAACATACGCCCTTAGTCTCATCACCCTCGTCATTAACGGCAAATTCGATAACAATCATATCAGGCTTTCTAACGCCGCTTCTAAGGACATCTCTTTCGAATCTTACCATTCCAAGCTCGGAAGGTGTTCCGCCAACTCCGGCCTTAAGAAGTGTTACTTTTCCACCGTTTGCATATTTTCTCTCAAATTCCTTAGCAAAAGCTCTAGGGTAGCATTTTTCATGAATCGGAATAGCTCCTGCTCCCTGAGTTATAGATCCGCCGATAAATCCAAGGGTTACATCCTCTCCCTTGCCGGCTTTCTGAAGTACTTTTTCCAGTCTTGCAGTGTTACCCAGCTGCATGAGACTTCGGCTTATCATCTCACTGTAGCCCTTTGATCCAAAATCTACCATGGATTCCATAGGCTGAATAGGAGCAACAAAGCCGTTGTTCAGGTAAAATCTGACATCTACTGAAGCCTGAATTCCTGGTGTAGGAAATTCAAATCTTATCTGGCCGGGTTCACGGTCAGATTCCTTCCAATCTACATCAGACATATTGATGACTCTTTCCATACCATCCATCTCAAAATCTAATGTAATCTGGGTTGATGTAGGATCACTCTGGGTTGCTCCATACATCTGAAAAACAAATCTTACTTTTTCTTCCTTAACACGTCCTGATACACTCACCCCAATTGAGTGAACCATCTTCCTGAAGCCCTCTGTAGTCTTAAGAAGACTTAACATGTAATCATCTGTTATATTTCCAGAAAGTCTCGCTGCATCAATGAGTCTTCCATCGCTTTCGTAAATAAACTGTATTCCTCTTCCATCAGGCTGAGGCGTACCATATATTTCTTTACCCTGCATTATAAAAAAGAATGGTTTCTTTTTGATAGGATCCTTAGGTGCCTTGGGTCCTCTAACTGCTACTGCGTCCATAGTTTTTCGTTAACCCCTTAATATGAAGTAAAAAGCATTAAATATAAAATTTCGCGTAAGTTTACATAGAAAGAAGCGGCGCCTTTATAGACGCCGCTTCAAAAATCCTTTATAAAAACCTTTTAAAAGCTTTTAATTATTTGTTAGCTTCGTCAACATAAGCCTTCCATGTATCACGGATTGCTTCAACCTGCTCTGAAACTACAGCGCCAGGTCCAATGTTCCATACGAAGTCAGAACCAAGGTTAAGGTTAGGAACCATTCCGTGGAATGCAACTGTTCCCTTTTCTGTCATCATCTGGATTGTCTCATCAACTGCTCTCTCATCGAACTTACCGTTTCTAGCTGTTGAAAGGTATCCGTTGTAATCGACGTACTCAGCAGCTGGAGCGTTTGTCCAGAGGTTCCAAGCAAATGCAAGCTTCCAAGCCTTGTCTGCATCATAGCAAGCAGGGATAGCAACTGGGTTGTTTGACCAAACGTTGATGTAGTCGTTCATCTTAGGTCCCTTAGGGAACATTACGAAACCAATTTCATCCTGCATATCCTCAAGGAAGTTACCTGGGCATCCAGCGTACTCATCCTCTACAAGGAAAGCTGCCTGACCGTTAAGGAACTGCTCTTTGTAGTAATCCCACTCAGCACCCTCTGGGTTAGCTACTTCTGCATCATACTTATCAAAGATGTTAACTGTCCACTCAAGAGCTTCAAGTGTCTCAGGTGACTCAAGGTTGTATACGAACTTTCCGCTAGCATCCTTGTCGATGTAAGAACCGCCGTTTGAGAAAACAGCTTCTGTTGTCATAACACCTTCGTTAAGTGTAAGACCATAGATATCTACTGTACCATCGTTATCCTTATCCTGCTGAACCTTTGAGAGAAGTTCTTCGAACTTATCCCATGTCCATGTTCCATCAGCCTGCATATCGTAGATTGATTCAGGATCGATACCAGCCTCTGTAAGGATTCTCTTGTTGAAGTAAACGCCTGTACGTGCCTCTGAATAGCCAGCGAACATAGCGTAGATTGCATCTCCCTTAGCATACTGCTCGTGAAGAAGGTTTCTCTGGAACTTGTCCTGTGAGAAATCAAGGCAATCAAGTGTAGAAAGGTCATACATAAGACCGTTAGCCATAGCAGATGTGATAGCTGGATCATCACGAAGTGTGAAGATGTAGTTCTCATCGCCACCTGTTGTAGCATAATCTACGAAATCTGTAGGTGTTGAACCCCAGTCAGACATAGCTGTCTGTGTAAGTGTGAAGTTGTATGTCTCCTGAAGCCAATCATGGTAATCCTTAACAGCCTCTTCATACTCATTCTGTGGTTCTGCTGGGTCGCCTGACCACCAGTCGCGGATAACAATTTCCATACCACCAAGATCTACTGGGTTGCCATCTGCATCTGTGATAATCTGATAAGGATCATACTCGTCAGATGCTGTTTCTTCTGCAGCTGCTTCTGTTGTAGCTTCTGCAGCAGGAGCCTCAGCTGTTTCTGTTGTTGTTTCAGCTGGCTGCTGTGTGTCTGTTGATGCTGGTGCTGTCTCAGCTCCGCATCCTGCCATGCTTGTGAGCATAGCTGCTGCTGCGATAGCAGCTGTTGCTTTTGTTGTTAGAGACTTTCTCATACTCTAATCCTCCTTGTTAATGTAATCCCCTTAGGATATGTTTAACGAAAAAACTACTAACTTATATTATAAGTTTGTACATGTTTTTCCGATAACCAACTATTGCTATTTTATTCCCACACTTCTCAAATATTGCTAAAATTGCCAGAATAAAAGATAAACTGTCTAGTCGAACTACGTGTTCGCGATATGACGGATTGCTCCGTACTTCGTACTCTCGCAATCCTACGTCCATTCGGAAATCGACATACTCATTACATTCGTATGTCTTTTTTCCTCATGTCCGTTAGGTCTCCGAGGTTTCAAGTACCAGCATGCAAGCATGCGTACTTGAAACTTCTGATCCCAATATCGCTCACATCTTTATACCAGTAGCAGCAATACTCTCTACGAATGATCTCTGTGCGAAGAGGTAAAGAACGATAAGTGGAACGATGATCATAAGTGTTCCTGTTGCAAGAATACAGTTAGAATAAGCAACAGAAATTGTAGTCTTAACGCCGTTAATTCTCTGGATATAAGCACCAAGGCTGTCTACGATTCTCGAAAGGCCTGTGCTGACAAGCTTGGTATTACCAAGGAACATTCTGGAGTAGAATCCGTCTGTCCACTGCCATACAAATGCGAAAAGGAAGCAAGATGTAAGGATAGGTGTAGCCTGTGGAAGCATGATCCTGATGAATGTCTTAAGTGTTCCGCATCCGTCTACATAAGCGGCCTCTTCAAGGTCACCAGGGATGTTACGGAAGTACTGACGGATCATGTAGATATACAATCCATTCTTAAGTCCCATACAACCAGCACTCATCAGATAGTAAGGAATCTTGGAACCACGGAGGTTAATGCTTTCTCCGGTGATAAGTTTGAATATTCCTAAGATATCAAAGTATCTAAAGTGCAAGTGAAGTGAGCTGGCAATTGTCTGTGGTGGAATCAGGATTACAAGGATAACCATTACGAACCAGAATTTCTTAAGCGGAAATTCGAATCTTGCAAATCCATATCCAACAAGTGTACAAACTGCAATCTGAAGAGCAGCGATTGTAAATGAAATAAGAAGTGAGTTAAGTACAGCACTCTTGTAGCTCATAAGTTCAGCTGCAAGTCTGTAGTTTGCAGTTGTGAAATGCTCAGGGATTGAAACTACTATAGGGTTATACAGGTCTTTTTCTGTCATAAAGCTGACAGATATCTTGTTGAAGATTGGCTGAAGGATCAGGAAGCACATTCCGAATAAAAGAATGAATCTTATAATGCTTACTGCTCTCTCCATAACTACTTTCTGAAGCAGATAACCACCAGAGAGTTTATTTCTTTCCCAAAATGTTAATTTTTTGAATTCAGTTGTATTTTGTACATTAGTCATAATAATAAACCCTCTTAGAAATCAGGAATGATGTTACTCCTACGAATGCCAGAACTATCAAAAAGTAAATCCATGACATCGCTGATGCATTACCATACTGCTGCTGATCGATCATTACCTTCTGAATCTTCTTAATAACTTCGTTATCAGTTCTCATACAGAAATCAACTACTGTGTAGAGCCAGTTTACAAGGAACAGTGAACTGATCATTGGGAATGTGATCTTCCAAAGGCTCTCCCACTTTGTACATCCTTCTATATCAGCTGCCTCATACATACTTGATGAGATTGTCTGAAGTCCTGACAGGAAGATGATGATCTGAATACCTGATGAAAGAGCTACATCATAAATATTATCTATAACTTCGAATACCTTCTCATAAGCTCTTACACCAATACCTGCTGTTCTGAGGACTTCCTCAAGAGCATCTGTAACACTTATGCCCTGAGTTGTCTGTTCAATTGTCTGTGCAAGCTGATCCATAAGCTGGTTGTTAGATTCAAGTCCGATGATAACGCCGGATGAAAGAATAACCGGAAGGAAGAAAATCGCTCTTACAAGTGCTCTTCCCTTGAACTTCTGATTGAGGATCAACGCTACGAAGAAGCTAAATACTATGATTGCCAGGGAATAAACCATCATTCTGGTTATTTCTTCCCACAGAAGTCTGTTATATTCAGGATCAACCCTGAAAGCGAATATGTAGTTTGTAATACCATTCAGAGTCTTTGTAACGTTTCCGGCTGCAAGATTAACCTCACAGAAACTCATGTAACAAGACTCGAAAAGCGGTTTGACCATAAAGACCAGAAAACCGATTATGAACGGAGATATGAAAAGATATCCCGATATAGCCTTACGCTTTTGCAAGCCGGCTAACTTATTCTTTTGTTTACTCATGATAAATGCCTCTCTTATCTTTTGTTACTGGCCATTTCTGACCAGTAACTTATGTGACTATCTTGTTACAACGTAATCTCTTGCAGGAACCTTAACGCCGTCTGCAGTGTAATCACTGTATCCATAGTTAACATATACCTTGGTTCCATCTGCATATTCTGTGCAGGATACATCAGATGTAAGGTTGTCATGACCTGTCATTTCCTGATTAAAGGTATGACCAAGCTCCTTGTTGTATCTGGTGTAAATGTTTACGAGGTTATCTTTAACAGCATCGAAGTATGCTCCGTAGTACTGTGTGTAAAGAGTCTTCTGAGTTGCAAAAGAGCTTTCGTTCATGAGTTCGAAGCAAAGGCCTGCGCCATACTCTGCTGAATAAAGGATCTCATTTTCCATGTTTCCACATGTGTTGATTGCTCTTCCTGTGTAATCAACTCTTCCGTGTACTGCAAGCTGGTAAAAAGGAATGCACTCATCAATTATTGTGTATTCGCTTCCTCTAAGGTCCATGCCTGTAACCATCTGGCAGAATGGAACTGCATAGTCATTACCCATGTTGATCATAAGTGGAGTTCCATTGTTATTGTAGTTCTCAAGCTTGGCAACCTGTTCATTCAGAACTGCCTCTCTGCTGTATGTCTTTTTCTTATAGAAGTCAGATGAGAGGTCCATTCCAAGATCCTGGAATGATGCACCTGCGCCATACTTCTGTGAAGCTTTTACAAGGTTGTCTGCATACTTGTTAGCGACGTCTGTGTGAAGCAGGAAGTACTTGTGGTCTGCATTTTCTCTCTGTCCGTATGTTACGTTACTGTACTCATACAGCTCAGCTCTTTCTTTACTGATGAATTTAGCAGCATCCCTATATGAGAAGAATCCATCTAAAAGATTACTGTTAAATGCGTACTGTGTAATTCCGTTGAGGTAAACTGTGTTACCATTTGCTTCTGCACTGCTTATCAGATTCTGAAGATCTTTTTTGCTTCCAAGGGCTCCGATTGTCTTGGTCTTGGAAAGAACTTTCTGCTGAACACCACCGTTGCACCAGCCTGAAAGCTTAACGTGCATATTTGTAAGGCCTGCTGCTGTGAGCTGATCAAGTATATTTGATGCTTCTGAATAGCTTGTAAGCTTAAGTGGTCTTGAAACAGGAACACCAACAATCTGTTTAACCTTATCGATTGCGCCAACCATCTCGATTGCTACAGGAGTACTTGTATCACTTACAAGATCAAGGTATCCTGCGTATTCCTTCTGTAAATATTCGCCATATGTCTTGGCCATATCTACATAGCTGCCTGAGTTAACAAACTTGTATCTCTGAGTAATTGTCTCATCAGGAAGGTCTGTTGCGTACTCGTAGATTTCACTGTTAGCGATATCACCTACATCGTACTGCTCTCTCTGACAAACGCTGTACTTGGCATTTACGAAGTTGTAGCTGTGGTTCTTACCAGCGATATCTGCCTGAATTGAAGCATAACTTCTGCCGTTTTCCAGAATACATACAAAGGAATCATTTCCTTCTGAAATACCATATACTCCGTAGTAAGCTCTTGTATTGTGTACTACCGCATCTCTTGAAAGACACATGTCCCAACCATATACGTTAGTGTAATAACTACTCTGTGATGTCTTACCATTGTTGAAGTTTATGATTGCTCCGCCACCTTCAGGAACCAGCATGAAGCCCTGATCCTCAGGTCCGCCAGCTCCGAAGTACGGAAGTGGAGTTACAGTGTAAATTGGTGTCTCAGGATCGAAGTCCAGATCTTTAAATGGAACTTCTACAACCAGGTCTTTTCCATCAAGCTTGTAAACTACACTTGCGTTGAATACAGGTGTGTCTGATGAAGAAGATGAAAAATCCAGTTCCTTATCAGCAAGGTAATCATCATATGTATATCCTGCTGCTTCGAACTTATCCTGAATTGTCTTACGTACGTTATCCTTGGTTCCTGAACGAAGTACATAGATAACATCTGTCTCAAGTACGGGATAGCTTGCAAGGAGCTCATCCTTGTTATCCTTTGGTGTCAGTTTGTTGATATCGTACTTTTTGTAGTACTGCTTGATCAGATCTACTTCTTTTTTATCAAGGTTACCCATGAATTTTTCGAAGTTAGTCTTTGTGATTACAGGAGGAATTGTGAACTCCTTCTGGACACTACCAAGTGAGTAGTTAACTCTGATCTCATTCTCGCCGGGAACTATCTCATAAATTCCGTTCTGAGCACTGAAGGCAAAAGAGTTATAAGTTGTTTCAAGTCCCTGTGTGATTGAGTAGGACAGGATAAATGGAGACTGAAGGTAGTTTTTCTGATCATCAAGGGCTGCTGTATCTTCTGCTGCATCCTTGGGATTTGAATACCAAACCTTGCCGCTGTCCTTAACTTCAACAGTGAACTCTGTCGTTGCCGGATCCATTGTAAGCT
This sequence comes from Butyrivibrio sp. VCB2006, assembly GCF_000420945.1. Taxonomy (GTDB): domain Bacteria; phylum Bacillota; class Clostridia; order Lachnospirales; family Lachnospiraceae; genus Butyrivibrio. Next base: position 79,944 of record NZ_ATVX01000007.1, on the reverse strand, counting down.
TGAGCTGTCCGTTATCGATAACTACCGGCTTATCATTGCCATCAAAGGCATATGGTGGAATCGGTTCCTTAACCTCTGTAGGAGCTTTTGTATTTATTACATAAAGAGCAGCTCCAACTATTATCAAAAGAACTATGATTGAAGGGAGAAGTTTTAAAAAGCCCTCCAATATTTTTTGAGTAAATGCATTCTGCTTTTTATTTTTATCTTTTTTCAACTTGGTCACCCCTTCATTCCTACATTCGGAACATCAATTCTTTTGCCAGGGAAATGAAATACGCAACTCCCTGTGAAATCATGCTAAAGAAGATCATCAGAATAAAGATCATGACTAGCATTGCAAACAGTGTAGCTACAGTAAACAAAAGGTTCTTGCCGGCTGAGTACTCATGTATCTGTCCCATGGCTGCTATTACCAAAAGAGCTGCCCAGACAAGTGATAAAGCACTTACTACGCTGTAAAATTCGGCTTCGTCTACTGTTACAAAGTTACTGAAAATCATAAGTGGGAACTGGATGAGCGGATAAGGAGTAAGTGCATAGCATGTAGCCATGTAAACCTGTCCTAGCCTACCTTTACCATCAAACAGTGTGGTAAGTCCCCAGTTACCTACAACCCAAAGAGCCAATGGGAAGAGGATACTTGCAAGGTAGAGGAAAATATTCAAGTCTTCCCAGTAAACCTGTATAAAAAGGAAACTTGTAAATCTCAGCTTGAGAACACGGATTAAAAGTGTAAGGAAAAGAATCGTGTTGGCAGCTGCATAAGTTCCTCTCTTTTCGTGAGTCAGATCCCAGAAACCGTCTAGTGGATGCGTAATGCAATAGAACGCAAATTTCAGGGAGTCAAAATATTTATCTTTAGGATTATCTAATTGTTTTGTATTTGCTATCATATTTCTCACCCTTTTTTCTCTAGAACAAATATATCTGCTGTATCTATCTCATGTCTGATTGCCTTGACCTTGCCAATTGATAGAGGAACAAGGAACAATAACAGTATTACCAGTACTATCCAGAAGATGTGCTCTTCTACCCAGATTTTTCTGTACTGCTTATATGCTTTGGAATAGTTTTCCGCATCATACTTAAGTTCAAAGTACTTCATAGCTTCTTCATACTGTTCCTGACGAAGAAGCGATCTTCCGATTCCGATGTAAGCAAGATCATAGTTACCATTCTGGTTCATAACTTCCTGCCATGCTTCTCCGGACTCTTCGTACTTACCTTTATCGAAGTCTTCGATGGCTTTATATACAAGCTCTCCGAACTGTGTAGGAACAAATGCTGTGATTGAGCAGTCAAGACTGTCTACTACGTAGAGCTCGTGGCCTACATGATCGATAGCTGAAGGTCTTCTGAAGTAACCGTCCATGTTACCGTTACCACCGAAAGCGAATACCATACGTCCCTGATCATCGTAACCAAAGAGTCGTCCTCTGTTTCTGTCAAGGCAGACATAAATGTCATTGTCCATTACAGTTACGTCTGTGAGTATTGATGGACCCTCATAACCACCGCCGGATCCCAGATAAAGATCTCCGCCTACTGACCAGTCACCGTTAGAAACAAGGATGTCGCTACCAAGAAGGTTTAATTTTCTAACAGCATTTTCATCGTTATGTGCCTGATCTTCTGTACGAGCTTTTGTTGCATATATGAAGCCTTCATAGTCCATGAAGATGTTCTCATACTCTGTAGGAACGAAGGATTCCATCTTGGCTCTCTGTTCCTGAGAAGCGAGTTTCTTCCATATATAATCTGTCCAGTCAAAAGATACCGGTGTGGCTCCAACAAATCCTGAGAAAGTACCATCATTCTCATATTTGATAAGACCTTTGTTGATACCTGTCGCTATACAGTAAACACGTTCTGCTGTATCAACTGCCAGCTTGGTTGGTTGGAATACCAGCTTAGGATCAAGTGTGTTATCTGTTGGTTTAACAAAGTCCATTATGTAATTTAGATCTTTGTCAGCCTTAATAATTCTTGCATTCCCATTATCAGCAATGAATATATTTCCATCTTCTGATATAGAAACATCTGTCGGGTTATTGAGAGTAGAAGGATTTGCCCCCTTAATGGAATCAATTATTCTTACTACTTCCATCTGCTCAGGTGAAATCCTGTTAAGCTCAATTATTCTGTTGTTTCCACTGTCACACAAATAAAGTGTATTGCCATTTGCAAATAATCCCTGAGGATTCTTGAGCTTGGTATCAAGGCCAAGTTCTGTAGATGTGAACACTTTGCAGGAGTTGTAAAAGTCTGCACTGTCCATGTAATCGCCCCAGTAGTCATAGTTGTATGTGTAACTACCCTCGTTTGTGTTGGCCTTAACCTGAAGTGGCTGAAGAAATGCGGATGCTATCGCAAGTATTGCCATTCCAGTTCTTAAAAAGAAATTCTTTTTACGCATATGCATTCAACCTTTCAAATTAGTCCTTAAGTCCTGAGCTAGCCATTGTCTCGAGGATCTGGCTCTCAGAGAATACGAAAATCAAAATAGGAACTATCATTACTACTACAAGAACCGCAGCTCCCTGACCTGTTCTTGCGATACCACCACTCTGAATCTGCTGAAGAGCAAATACAAGAGTTTTCTTTTCCTCAGAATAGATGTATGTTGATGCCTTGTTGTTCCAAAGTCCCTGTACTGAGAAGATGATAAGTGTCATCCATGCAGGCTTAACGTTTGGCATTACTATTCTGGAGAATACTGTCCATTCATTAGCACCATCGATCTTGGCAGCTTCGATAAGAGCTGTTGGAAGACCTTCCATGAACTGCTTCATAAGGAAAAGACCCATTGGAGAAGCAAATGCCGGTATAATGATTGCCCAGTATGTATCAATCCATCCTAATTTATTAAGGATGAGGTAGTTAGGAATTGCCGTTACCCAACCTGTGAACATCATAGCTACTGTAACGATCTTGAAGAACGTCTGGTTACCTGGGAATTCGTACTTAGCAAGTACGAAAGCACCCATGGAAGCTATGATAAGATGTCCTGCTGTACCAACAAAAGTAATGAACACTGTGTTGAACAGGTATCTTGTGAATGTAACCCATGACTTACCCATTGTTACGAACAAGTCTGAGAAGTTATCAAGTGTAGGATGCTGAGCGAAAATCTTGGGCGGGAATTTAAAGAGCTCGTCCAAAGGCTTTAACGCACTACTTACTGCATAGATGATTGGGAACGCCATTACAAAGGCAACCAATAACAGGAAAAAGTAAAGTGCTATATCGCCAGCAATTGATCTATTTGGCTTTCTTTTTTTAATTATTTTTGCGCTCATATCAAGTACCAACTCTCCTTAACAGACTCTGGATTGCCTTGTTACAAAGTATCATCATCAGGAACAGGATTGTAGCTATTGCACAGGCATAACCCATTTCAAATCTTGAATAACCATAGTCAAACAGGTGTGTTACGATGGTACGTGCTGCGTAATCCGTACTAGGATATCCGCAAAGAGCCATTGTTACATCTGCAACTCCAAAAGAAGAAGTGATTGTCATAACCGCACCGAACATAAGCATTGGCTTCATGCTAGGAAGGGTAATGAACCACAGTTCCTGCCATCTGTTCTTGATACCATCCATGTATCCGGCTTCGAACATTGATCTGTCGATACCCTGAAGTCCGGCTACGAATGAAAGGAATCCGGTTCCCAAACTCATCCAGAGAATAACGATCATACATATAGGAAGCATGTATCTTGGATCGATGAGCCACAGCCTTGCTGTATCAATTATTCCCAGATTCATAAGGAAGGCATTTACATATCCGTATGCATCTCCTCTGAAGAATACTGAGAAGATTACATAACAGTTACCTGCTATGGAAGGGGCGTAGAACACGATGACCGCGATACTTCTGATCCATACGGGTAGCTCATTTATGAGCCAGGCAAAAAGGAAGGATAAGATATATCCAAGGGGGCCTGTGATCAGAGCTATCATCAACGTGTTCTTAACGCCTATCAGAAAGATATCATCCTGAAGAACCAGTGAGATATAATTCTGCAATCCTATGAACCGAGGAGGCTCAAGTATGTTGTAATATGTGAAGCTGTAGTAGATTGAAGCTACTACAGGGAACACATAAAACATCGTAAAGAGTATTGCATAAGGTGCCAGGAAGAGGTAACACATCTTTCGGTTCTTGGCCTTCTTCCAGGCTACAGTCATATTATGTTTGCGAAGTGTAAAATACTTCTGAAGATATTCCTTCATCACCTTGTCTCCCAATAAACTTGTTGTTTAGTCAACCGGCATACCAAATTCGATACGTTTCTTCTTGATCTCTTCGTCGATCAGGATTGAGTAGTCGATAATTGTCTCTCGAGAATCAACCTTTTCGTTAATAACTTTTCTGATCGCATTGGAGATATGTCTACCTGTGAAGTAACCACCTGGAACCTCTCTGATTCCAACTGTGTTATCCCACTGCTCATCAAGAACTTTGATGTCTTCTGTACTCCAGGAAAGATTCTTGAACGCATCTCTGTTGGCTGTTGCATATCTTGCGGATGAACCAAGGAGAGCTTCGATCTCACGACCAAATCTAACCTGTGTATCAGCCTTAGCCCACCACTTCATGAATTCCCAAGAAGCAAGTCTAAGTTCTTCATCATCTGTCTTGATCATCATTGTTGCACTACCTGTGATAAAGTCTGATCTATCAAGATACTGCTTGCCATTTGCATCTGTTCTGTAGGTACCAGGGATAAGAGTGAAGTCCCAAAGTCCTCTGATCTCAGGTGCGGAAACCATCAATGTGTTGTAAGTAGAATATGGAGCAATTCCAATTGGCATTTCTCCTGAACGGAATCTGCTTACAAAATCGTAAACTGTAGGAATACCATAATCATTAAAGTATCTTACATAATCATCAAATGCTGCTACACCAGCCTCAGTATTAACTGTGGTCTTGGTGCCTTCCTCGTTGTACATGTCTCCGCCATACTGATAAAGGAGTGCAAAGTACATTGAAAGGTCAGGAGTGTTGGACATGATTGATGTTGAAGCTGCTGCAGCTCCGCTGCTTCCAGCTGCTGTAGGAATACCTACTGAAAGGTTGTTACCCTGGATTGTAGGAAGAAGCTCAATCAATTCTTTCCAAGTGTTTGGAACCTCAAGTTCCATTTCTTCAAGTACGTCTTTTCTGTAGAACATTACGTTGAAGGTCTGTGTCTCAGGAATACCGTAGATGTGTCCGTCTAATCCATACTGCTCATAAGAGCTCTTTGAATAGTGGCTCATTACTTCTTCCCAGCCCTCGAACTGTGTAATGTCTTCTGCTGCACCACGGAGTGCGTAGTTTACAGGCTGATCGGCACCAACTGAAAGAACTACGTTTGGTCCGCGTCCTGCAAGAACGGCATTAAGAAGTGCACCGGGATCAACGATTTCTACGTTGACCTTAACTCCTGTTGATGTGGTAAAGTCATCATCTACCATGGTCTTAAGGATTGTACCCTGGTCACGACCTGTAAGTACCCAAACCTTAACTACCTTGTCTGTTGAATTCTCATCATATACATCACCAACTGAGTTGTAATCTACAAAGAAGGAAGCAACGAAGGACTTGATCTCGTGTCCTGCCTTTGTAAAGAAGTTTGCCTTTTCCTTTTTAGGAGTAACCTCTGTTCCTGAAACTACCAGGTAATCTACATCCAGCTTGGTCTCACTAAGATTAAGTGAAGCTGTACCAAGTGAAGTGATGTTATCCTTGAAGGTTGTAAACTCTGTTGTAATCTTCTGAGGCTTAGCACAGAATCTTTCAAGCTGCTGAGCAATTGTCTGTGCTGTGGCAATGTTATCTGCCATCTGTCCTGAGTAATCAACCATGTCATCAACTATCTTGTAAAGTCTCTTGGACTCAAGTTCCATAGCTTCCATGATTTCAGGATAGGTTGTATCAATATGGTAATCTCTGTATACGTCTGGTGAAGCACCTGTGTAAACAAGGATTCTTCTGTAAATCTGGTTAAGTCTGTAAGTGGAATCTTCCATTTCCTCAAGGATTGCACCCATGCCACCGAGAGTTGCCTCAAGTCTGATTGTGTGCTGTCCCTTTGTGAGGTAGAAGTTAAATGGTGTTCCATCCTCTGATGCTAGGTCCTTACATTCCCAGTCATTCTTGTAATCAAAAGAAATTTCTGAAAGCTCTTCAAAAGGAACCTCTCCGTCAATAAGAACTGTTCTGTTTGAAACAGATCCTCTTGAATAGTTCTGACGTGCCTTTACCATGATGTTGTAGTAACCATCCTCAGGCACTTCGAAGTTCCACTCAATCCACTGTCCTGAGCTTCTCCAAGCCTCACCACCTACGTAGTTGAGGACTGTGGTTGTTACGCTGTTAGGAACTGTAGTTGGCGAGGAACGATCGTATTTAGCATAAAGGGAGGACTCTGATCGAAGGCTGGAATCCTCGCCCTGTACCACCAAATTGAAAGTCTTGGCTGTTTCTGAGCCGGCATTCTGTGGCTGCGCTGCCAAGTATTCCTCATAAGTGGGTTTATCTGTTATTGCCTTAAGCTCTACATTAGATAGAAGCATTGGCTCGTTATCTGCAATGAAGCTAAGTTTGTTCTCACCCTTTTCAAAGTAGAAGACATATGGCTCAGCTACAAATCCCATATCATCTTTGAAGTAAGCACTCTGCCATCCGAAGTATTCTACCTGACGAGGTCTGATCTGGTTGCCCTGATTATCGATCTTAACTTCTCCGCCGTCCATCCACATTCTTGTGAAAGCAATGTTTCTGGCATCCTCAAATGGGAGCTCGTCGTTGATCATTACTGTTCTCTCTGCAGGAACGCCTCTTGACTCTGTTATCTTGTAGTCGATGTAGAGTCTGTACATTCCGGCCTGTGGAACATTTACGTTCCAGGTTACTGTTGAACCTGTGTCAGTGAAAAGAGCATCCTTCTTATCATCTGTAGCACCCTTTTCTACTCTGACTGTTCCTTCAGACTCATAATTGAAGATGTCCACCTGAACATCGTTTGCAGGATGTGCATCATTCAAATGCTGGTTTACATATCCTGTGTATGCTCCGACTCTTTCCATACCCTCAACTTCCTGAGTGAGGTCAACCCCCTCATACTTAGCATGGAAGTCTGCCTTCTCTCGTCTTGTTAATACAAGACACAGGCAAATGATTGCTGCTAAAATACCAAGTACTATCAATAGTTTTTGTAAAGTCTTATTCATATTCTTAAGTCCTTTAGTTAGTTTCTGCAAAAACCCAAAATGCGGGCTTGGGCTTGTACAAATCATCAAACAACAGTGGGCACTGTGCCTTTTCCTTGTTGCTGCCACCACCTACCGTAGATCTGTGCTGAAGCCACGAATACTTGTCAATTGTTCCCCAGAATGTAATACCTGTTACTTGTACTCCGGAAGCCTGAGCTGATTGAAGTGCGTAGTACTGAAGATTGTACTGTTTGCGCATCTTCTCGTACTCTTTTTCCTTGGACTCTGCGCTTCCATCGTAGTCATCGGAAGAACTAAGATCCCACTCAGTTATCTGAACGGCCCCAACCACTTCGCCGTAGGCCTTGGCCGAAGCTTCCACATCTGTATAAGATGGTGAATCAGCACTGTAGTGACCCTGCATGCCCATGGCTGAAATTCTTGTTCCAACTCCGGGCTCGCCTTCCTGTGACTTGATTTTCTGTAAGAGAGCTACAATTCCTTCTCTCTTTTTGGCTACGCACTCGTTGTAGTCGTTGTAGTAAAGTTCAAGTTCTGCGGGTGCGTATTTGTTTGCATATTTGAATGCGTTTATAATGAACTCTTCGCTCTGGTAAACGTGCCACCAGCTGGAGTTATTACCATGTGTATCGTTTGAAAGATCTTCGTTTGGATTCTCTGTATCTGTTCTATAGGTTCCTGTCGCATCTGAAACTGCTTCGTTAACTACATCCCATCCATAGAAAAGATCTTTGTAAGGACTGTCCTCTCCGGTGAAATGAGTAAGTACTTCTCTTATGTACCACTCCTGTCGCTTGTCCATTTCCTCTGCAGATACATAAGGCTTAGTCTTGTCGTAGTCCTGATGGAAGAACCACTCCGGTGTCTGTGAATGCCATACAAGAACATGGCCTCTTACCTTGATCTGTCTGTCCGGATTGACTTCGTTCCACTTAACAAGTTTGTTAAGTATCTTCTCGGGATTAGAAAAGTTCAAAACCGGAACTGTAATGGTCTCGCCGTTTAGTTCAGCCTCCTGAGTTCCAGGACATTTTCCGTTGCTATAGCCAAACAATGAATCAGGTTTAAGCTCGTTTCCCAGGGTTACTGCATTGAAATGAGTTGTTACCAGATTCCATAGTGGAATGTCCCAGGGCTCTTTGCCTGTAATTGCACATCCGACTCTGCATCCCATTTTTTGCTCTACACAGTCTCTAAGTGCCGGAATCTCTTCCTCATCTCCTGCCTCAGCATCTTCTGAGCTGCCCTCATTAGAACTAGAAGCTTCTATATTCGATTCGTCTGTGGAAGTACTGATAAGTGAATTATCTGATGTTGCCGCTTCGGTACCAGTCTCCGATGATCCCGCCGCCGGACTTTCTGTGACTGCGCCACAGGCCACCGTCGCCAGCATCACTGAAGCTGCCATGATGGCAACTAAAGATTTGCCCCTATTGTACACTTTCCTTTTGCCTCCCAGTAATAATACTCAAAACTTGCTACCGTCGACCCCCATCGACAAGTATAAGCATAAAGGCTTTCGATAGGTGGTGCTTACCAATTTTTGCCTGATGGTTTGCAGATGTTGCTTTTTAATGTCAAAAAATGCGATACAGTTTTTGTGCATTATTAACAAAATGGCATATAAAAATCGTGCACCATTTATTTAATGTGAGCACGATTAGGTAATTAATAGCAATATTTGATAAGAAGCATTTGTCAGAAAATGTTATTATTTGCTTGTATTTTATTGACGATGTGATTATTTATGATTGTTTAAGCGTCCGCAATATTTCGGCAAGTGGGGATAAAAAATTGCCTTTTGGACGCGGTTGTTATTTGAGGTATGGGAGGAGATCACTATGGTCAAGAATTCATCTACTAATGTCACTCTCGATTATTACCAGCAGAACACCGATTACAGTGCACGTACTCTTGAGGGTAATAATGAGAAAGCAATTTTCCCTAAGGATAGTTCAATCAGAATCTGGTATAACGAACAGGCTTATGACTATCCATCACATTGGCATAACGCCCTTGAGATCATCGCACCTATCGATAACTACTATGATGTAGAGATTGAAGGAGAGATTCATAGGGTTATGGCCGGCGAGATTGTTTTCATTCCGCCTAGGAAATCCCATTATTTGCATGCGCCAAGCACAGGAGCAAGATATGTATGTCTCTTCGATATTGATTTCTTTTCATCAATGAGAGGCTACTCAGGTCTTATGAACATGCTCAAGGACTGCATTCATATCACACCTGAAACATATGCTCCGATTTATAATGAAATAATGGCTTTATTCTCACAGATTTGGAATGAGTATTTCCAGAAAACCGAGTTCTATGAGTTTTCAATTTACTCCCATTTATTCCAGATCATGACTATTCTTTCAAGATATCAGCTCAATAAGATCAATCTTTTTACAGAATCTACTCCTGTTAAGAGAAGAGAGTATTTTGAGAAGCTCAATACAGTCATTGATTACATTGATGAGAATTATGCTTACGATATTACTCTTGAAGATGCCGCTTCCTACAGTGGTTTCTCCAAGTTCCACTTCTCCAGACTGTTCAAGGAGTACATGGGATGTACCTTCTATGATTACCTTATAGGTCAGAGAATCAAGGCGACAGAGCTGCTGCTCACAAGAGATGATCTGTCAATTACAGATATTGCTCTTCAGTCCGGATTCTCAAGTATCTCAACCTTTAACAGAACCTTTAAACTCAAAAAAGGTTGCACACCGGGTGAGTATCGTTCATTATTCTCCGGCGGTCTTGGCAAAGAAAAAGGTGATGTATCCGCAAAAGTTGCCAAGTAATTTCCTTATTAATATGTACTAATAAATTGCGCTGCCCGCATCCGCGTGCAGCGCTTTTCATTTATCTGGCAATCCAGGAATATACTTCATATCCTTCGCCGGCGTATACAAAGAATACGTTATGCTCGCCGGTTACAGGCTCTGTAAATTCTGCTATGGCCTCAACATTATCAGCCTTCTCATTAGCAATAACTGCACAACCTACAGCTTCGCCTGATGGGCTGTCGAGACATACTTTTATAGCTCCGCGATAGTCACCGTTTGGATTTGTCTCTTTTACATTGAGAGTAAATGCAATCTCTTTTGCTCCGTCAGTTCCAAAATCAACACCGGATACACTTGTCCATGCGCCGTTTGAAATGTCGCAAAGAATCATATCGCCTGAGCCGCACTTTTTAGCCACATCGCCATACTGCTTGGTCTTAAGACCGATTGATGCATTAGAAAGAGTTACTGCCTTAACTTCCTCGTATGGGTTAAGTGCTTTGAGCTGCGCTACACCTGCTCTTGTACCTGCACTCTTGGATGGCTCGTTGTTCTCGTTGAGAACGAGCTTATCCACATTGGTGCTGCGGTAGCCGCCGTCCATATCAAGGCCTTCTTCAAGGATTCTTGAATGGTATGTTATGTAATACTCACCATTAAACTCAAACATGGCGTGATGGTTGTTACCGCCTCTTCCAAAGAATCTCTCAGGATTCTTGAGAACAGGATTGCATCTTTCAAAAGGTCCCATAGGTGAATCAGACTTCATTGTAACAATCTCGCCGGATTCAAAGCCAAGCTCTGATGCAGCCTGTGGTGTTACGTTGAAGTTTGAACAGTATGAGTAGTAATAGGTTCCGTCAATCTTGTTGATTCCTGAATCTTCAAAAAGGTAATCAACATTTTCGATGGCAATAGGATCCCCGTCAAGGCTCATCATGTCGTCGCCAAGCTTGCAAACCCTTGCTGTGCCGGGATTAGCTGCCTTGTCAGGTGAAGGAACTCCGCCGCCAACGTAGATGTAAGCAGAGCCGTCATCATCCATGAGAACTGCAGGGTCAAAAAGCCATGTAACCTCTGCACAGTTGGGGGTCTCTCTGGAAATAAGCGGTCCTCCGATTTCATCAATAAATGGTCCAACAGGTGAATCAGAAGTAAGAACTCCGATTCCGTTTCCGTTGTTTGCAAAGTACAAGAAGAACTTGTCCTTGCCATCAATATTCTTGTATGCTGCTGCGGGTGCCCATGAATTAGGTCCCCAACTTGCTGCTCCGGTCTTTCCGGCAGCGTAAACTGATCCGTGGTCTGTCCAGTTTACAAGGTCATCAGAAGATACAACATTAATCGTATTGATATTGCCGTAAGTATTCTCTTTTATTGAGCCATCGGCATTATAGGAAGGCTTGTCCCCGGTCATATAAAGGTAAACCCTTCCGTCGTAAACAAGTGCATATGGATCTGCTCCAAAGCGCTGTACCATTACAGGGTTATGATCTGTAATAGACTTCGCACTCTTTTGAAGACTAATAGTTCTAGTCAGGCTCTTCATTGCCCATACCTCCAATCATTTTACGCCAATGAAGAAAAAATCATTCGTGTCATTAGCAATAAAAATATAATGGTTAATACCTCACCCTAGCCACCAAATAATTGCTGAATTAATGTCGTATATTGCGATGGACTGCAAGTTAGCAAGGATTCGCTTTTATCTAGCAATATTTGGGTGGATGATCCTAGTCCTCAAACTATAAATTTAAGATAAGTGAATGTACTATATATGTATAAGAAATAATGCGTTTTTATCAAAACTATAAAAATTGGGGAGAGTATGCAAAATGCTTAGAGAAACACAGGTTAAAAACGGCAAAGTCAGAGGTCTGGCCGGAACAGACCCAAGAATAACTGTTTATAAAGGAATTCCTTTTGCAGATAAGCCCATCGGGCAGAACAGATGGCGCGCACCTCAGCCATGTCCTGACTGGGACGGAGTTCTTGATGCCTATAACTTTGGTCCAATCTCATATCAGGACAGACCGGGCATGGGCACAGATATTTATTGTAGAGAATGGCATGTTGATCCGGGCATGACTCTCAGTGAGGACTGTCTCTACCTCAACATCTGGACTCCTGCCAAGAAGGCAGATGAGAAGCTCCCTGTACTTGTATGGTACTTTGGCGGTGCCTTCCAGTGGGGCTACACAGCTGAGATGGAGTTTAATGGTGAGCAGCTTGCAAAGCGCGGTGTTGTAGTAGTAAGTATCGGCTACAGACTTAACTGCTTTGGTTTCCTTGCTCATAAAGATATTACAAAAGAGGCGCCTACTGCCCCTTCAAACTTTGGTCTCATGGATCAGTGCGCAGGTCTTAACTGGGTTTATGACAATATTGCTGCCTTTGGCGGTAACCCTGAGCAGATCACAATTTCAGGCCAGTCCGCAGGTGGATCCAGCGTTATGCACCAGCTCACTCATAAAGGCAATGAAAAGCTCATTAAGGGCGCTGTAATCTTCAGCGGAATCATCCGCCTTGCAGATCCTCAGAATGATATATTCAGGCCCCTTACCCTTGAGCAGGCAGAGGATCTTGGCCAGCAGTTCTTTGAGTCCCTTGGGGTAAAAGACCTGGAGGAGGCCAGAGCTCTTTCAACTGAAGAAGTATTTAACGGCTACAACCGCTTTGTAGCAGATCACCCAAGAATGTTCCCTATCCAGGACGGCTTCTTCTGCGAGGAAGATCCTGTTCAGAAGTTCATTGACAGGAAATGTGCAGATGTTCCTGTAATGTCAGGTAACACAACAGATGAATTTAGCTGGGGCGGCGTTAACAGCGTTGAAATGTCTGTTAAGGCTGTATTTGAAGGTGCTCATAAAAATGAGCCTTCTCAGAACTTCTATTATTACAGATTTGATCCCGATATCCCGGGAGACGGAAACCCGGGGGACAGCTATCCCGGAACCTTCCACTCCTGCGATCTGTGGTTCTTCTTTAACTCTATAGATAAGTGCACACGTCCTTACAGAGGAAGACACTTCGACCTGGCAAGACAGATGTGCGACTACTATGCAAACTTTATTAAGACTGGTAATCCTAACGACGATGGCGGCATCAAGGGCCTTGTAAGATGTGGAGACCCTGAGAGCCTTTCTGTTTGGCTTCCATACTCCCCTGATAACAGATTTGAAATGGAATTCCTCGGAAAAGGAGCTACTCCTAAGTTCGAAGGTGGTATCAGACAGGGTAGCAAGAAGCAGGCAGTTAATCCTTATCTTCCATCCTGGGAATACATTCCTGACGGAGAGCCCTATGTATTTAACAATCGCGTATATGTATATGGTTCTCATGACCTTTACCAGGGCGAGACCTTCTGCCTTGGAGATTATGTAACCTGGTCAGCACCTATAGATAACCTTGGAGACTGGCACTACGAGGGAGTTATCTATCCCAAGACTGCAGACCCTCTTAACAAAAGAGGTAACATGTGCCTGTACGCTCCTGACTTAACTGTTGGTCCCGATGGCAAATATTACTTATATTATGTCCTTGATAAGGTAAGCGTTGTATCTGTTGCAGTCAGTGATACTCCTAACGGTCCTTTCAAGTTCTATGGCTATGTTCATTATGAGGATGGAACAAGACTCGGTGACAGAGCAGGCGACGAGCCACAGTTTGACCCAGGTGTTCTTACTGAAGGGGATACAACATATCTTTTCACAGGCTTCTGCGGACAGGGCGACAAGTCAAGACACGGCGCAATGCTCACTGTTCTTGATAAGGACATGCTCACTATTAAAAGAGATCCGCAGTTCGTTGCTCCCGGTAACTGCTACAGCCAGGGTACCGACTACGAAGGACATGCCTTCTTTGAGGCTCCTTCCATCAGGAAGCATGATGATACCTACTACTTCATCTACTCTTCAGAGGTTATGCACGAGCTTTGCTATGCTACTTCCAAGGATCCACTTGGCCCTTACACCTATGGCGGTGTAATTGTATCCAATGCTGACCTTCATATCGACAGCTACAAGAAGGCCGAGGAGGCAACCTGCTATGGTGCCAACAACCACGGAAGTATCGTAGAAATCGGCGGTGATTGGTATATCTTTTACCATAGACACACAAACGGAACCTGGTTCTCAAGACAGGGCTGTGCAGAGAAGATACACTTCGAGGCAGACGGTTCCATCAAACAGGTAGAGATTACTTCCTGCGGACTTAACGGCGGACCACTTAGCGACGTTGGTGAGTATCCATCATATATCGCCTGCAACATTTTTACCGATGAGCACAAGCTTTACGTTGAAGCTGATGCTCCAAGAGTTGTTCAGGAAGGCGGCGATGGTGCTCAGAATAACGGCTACATCAAGGCAATCGTTGATACAACTACTATTGGATTTAAGTATTTTGATGTTAAGGATGCTTGCGGTCTTAGAATTAAGACCAGAGCTTACTTTGACGGATGCTTCGATATTAAGACCAGCCTTGACGGCGAGGTAATCGGCCAGATCAAGTGCAACGGTTCCAATATCTGGGAAGCTCACGAGTGTAAATTCGACAAGAAAGTTTCCGGTGTGCTTGCATTGTACCTGCGCTATAATGGTAGTGGTAGCTGCTCACTCGCAAGCGTTGAGTGGCTGCACTAAACGCAATATATTTATTAGTTAAGATTTAAATAAGAGGATATTTTATGTACAAAAAAAGATTATTATCAATTGCATTAGCTGCTGCAATGACATTTGGAGTTATGACTGCATGTGGTGACAACAATAACAACACCAATCAGACAACTTCAGAGGCAGGCGTCGATAACTCAGAAGCAGTTTCTCCCACAGAAGAGAGCAGCAAAAGCAATGACAGTTCTTCTGAAGCCGCCACCGAGGCATCCGCTTCAGAAGAAGTTCCATCAGTTACTGTTAAGGGTATTACCGAAAGGAGCGACGAAATGCGTGACATTTCTGCAAAAGAACTGGTGGCTGAGATGACCGCAGGCTGGAACCTCGGAAATACTCTGGAGGCAACCGGCGGAAACGGAATTGATTCCGAGACAAGCTGGGGTAACCCTAAGATTACCAAGGAAATGATTGATTTTGTCTGCGAAAAAGGTTTTGACAGCATCCGTATCCCGATTACCTGGGGCAATCACGTAAGCGAAGCTCCTGATTATACAATTGATCCTGAGTGGATGGACAGAATTGAAGAAGTTGTTAACTACGCTCTGGACGACGGAATGTATGTCCTTATCGATTCTCACCACGAAGAGTTCTGGAGAATTCCTGATGCTGAGCATATCGAAGCAGTAGATGCAGAGAATATCGCCATTTGGAATCAGATCGCAGAGAGATTTAAGGACTACGGAGACCACCTTGTATTTGAAGGTCTTAACGAACCCAGAACAAAGGGAAGTGAAAATGAGTGGTCAGGCGGAACTCACGAAGAGCGAGTTCTCGTAAATCGCCTCAACAAGTCTTTTGTTGATACAGTACGTGCTACCGGAGGCAACAACGAAAAGAGGCTTCTTCTTGTTACTACCTATGCCGGTGCAAATATGCCTGAAGTTCTTAATGAACTGGACGTTCCTGAAGATGATGAGCATATCGGCGTAGCAATTCACGCTTACGAGCCTTACTTATTTACTTTTTCAGGTGGTGACGGCGAGTACGCTACTTGGGATGGCAGCCACAATGGCGATATCATTAAGCTGATGACCCGCCTTGAGACAACCTTTATCAAAAACGATATCCCTGTTCTCCTGACGGAGTATGGCGCCATGAACAAGAAAGAGAACACCGAGGAAGTAGTTAAATGGGCCGAGGCTTATGTTTCCCGTGCTACAGAAAGAGGCATTCCTTGCTTCTGGTGGGATAACGGAATCTACACTCAGCAGGGCGAGAAGTTCGCAATTCTCGACCGCAAGAACCTTAAGTGGTATAGAGAAGAGGTTGTAGATACAGTTATTCGCGAGAGCTACAATGGCAAGAATTAAATTTTATAAAACTCTTTTTGTTAAAAAAATCCTATGTTATAATTCTTTTCGTTAGGCACAGATAACATGAAGTCATTTTATAGTAAACTGAATACTTGCTTAGCATAAAAATAAGTTATATGGAGGACTAAGATGAGTACAAGAATTGGTATTTTAGGTTATGGTAACCTTGGAAAAGGCGTTGAACTGGCTGTTAAAGAGGCCCCTGACATGGAACTGGTAGCTGTTTTTACAAGAAGAGATCCTTCTTCGCTCACAATTCAGACTGCTGGTGTTCCGGTAGTTTCAGTTAATGACGTGGCCGCATGGACAGATAAAATTGATGTCATGATTCTCTGCGGAGGAAGCGCTACTGATCTTCCAACACAGACTCCTGAGTATGCTAAGCTTTTCAATGTAGTAGATAGTTTTGATACTCACGCAAGGATTCCTGAGCATTTTGCGAACGTTGATGCTGCTGCCAAGGGAGCCGGCAAGATCGCTGTTATTTCCTGCGGTTGGGATCCAGGAATGTTCTCACTTGCAAGAGTTTACTCAAATGCTATTCTTCCTGACGGAAATGACTATACATTCTGGGGCAAGGGCGTTTCACAGGGCCACTCAGATGCTATCAGAAGAGTTAAAGGCGTCAAGAATGCCAAGCAGTACACAGTACCTGTAGAGGCAGCTCTTGAGGCAGTTAGAAACGGTGAGAATCCTGAGCTTACAACACGTCAGAAGCACACAAGAGAATGCTTTGTAGTTCTTGAAGAGGGCGCTGACGCTGCAGCAGTAGAAAAAGAGATCAAGGAAATGCCTAACTACTTCGCTGATTACGATACAACAGTTCACTTCATCAGCGAGGAAGAGCTTCTTACCAAGCACGCAGGCATGGCTCACGGCGGTTTCGTATTCAGAAGCGGCAAGACCGGTGCTAACAAAGAGCACAATCACATTATTGAGTACAGCTTAAAGCTTGATTCAAACCCTGAGTTCACAACCAGCGTTCTTGTAGCAGTTGCAAGAGCAGCTAAGAGAATGCAGGAAGAAGGCATGAAGGGATGCAAGACAATTCTTGATATTCCTCCAGCATACCTTTCTGATAAGAGCGGTGAGGAACTCAGAGCTCATCTTTTATAATTTTTTAAGGGGTTACACAATGTCACAAGTTAAGTTTCATTTACCGGGGTTACGTTACAATTTTCCCCTGAACATGTTCTGGCTGAACATGATGAAGCAGTATCCACACTACTTCAGAGAAGGTGTTGAGATTGCATCATTCTTTGGTTGTTTCCCATTCTCTCTTTGGAATGGCGGACGCCTTATTTCCGATGATCAGTGCGATGCTGGATTTGTTAAGCATGTCATCAGCAGCATAAATGCGCAGGGTATTCCTGTCAGATTTACATTTACCAATCCGCTTATCAAGGAAGAAGACCTTTCAGATGAATTCTGCAACTTCTGTATGAAGGCCGGAGACAATGGTAAAAACGAGGTCCTTGTCTTTTCACCTATCCTGGAGGAATACATCCGCAAGAACTATCCTTCCTACAAGATAGATTCCACAACCTGTAAGGAAATCAGAGATGTGGAGACTCTTAACAAAGAGCTTGAGAAGGACTACAAATATGTTGTTCTTGACTACAACATGAACAATCAGTGGGATATCATAGAAAATCTCCAGCACAAGGAAAAGCTTGAAGTTCTGATAAACGCTCTCTGCATTCCAAACTGTAAGAGACGTGGCGATCACTACAAGAACATCGCTCTTAACCAGGAGATCATGAAGGAGAACAGAACTCTTCCTCCTGAAAAGAGAAAGCACATTATTCCATGGACCTGTGAGTATGGAGATAAGAACAATCTTTACACTATTCAGGACTACTGCACTTTCGTTTCACCAGAGCTTATCTGGGAAAAGTACGTTCCTATGGGAATCAATAACTTTAAGATTGAGGGCAGAACTGCTAACCTGTTCTCTCTCATCGAGACTTATTGTTTCTTTATGATAAAGCCTGAATACGTTGGAGAAGCAAGGCTTCTTCTGCTTCATAACCTTGAAAAGAATCATTTCATTCAAGTTAACAAGCCAAGACCGGGTGTATTTAAGCCAGAGTAATTATTTGGCTAATAATGAGAGTAGCAAAGAGAAGCATCATAAGTCTTGCTATAAAGTTACCCCAATGACTTCCACAAAGGTAAGAATATCAATAAGCCTTTCATTTCCTTCAAACTTTTTAAAGGCAATACCAATCACATAAATTACTACTACTGATTCCAAAAAAGCCACAAGTCCTAATGAACTTGCGGCTTTTCACGTATCAGTTTTTCTTTTTGAGCACGGGTAAGATGCTTAATATGCCATTCCCTACTCTGTGCTTCTTCTTTTGTTTCAAATGTTTCGTAGTATACGAGCTTTACCGGAAGGCGGACTCTTGTGTACTTGCCGCCCTTCCCATCGTTGTGGGTGGCAACTCTCTTTTCAAGATCATTGGTCCAGCCACAGTAATAGGTGCCGTCGGAGCATTCTAATATGTAGGTGTAATTGTTTTTTTCTGTGCTCATATATCAGTCACCACCAGGTATGCGTCAATATCAATCAGATGAGTTCAAACTCTGCTTCATTGTCTGTAGCACTGTCAAAGCCGATAAATACCTTGAACTTACCTGGTTCGCTCTCGAACTTATTTGAAGCAGTCCAGAATCTGAGCATTTCTTCTGTGATTTCAAAAGAAACCTCGGCGGATTCACCGGCTTGTAATGAAACCTTCTTGAATCCCTTAAGTTCCTTGATCGGGCGTACTGTACTTCCGGCCATATCACGGATGTAGAGCTGAAGAGTCTGAGTAGCAGCTACTGATCCCGTATTCTTTACGGTAACTAAAGCCTTGATTGTTTCATTTAAATTGCAATCTGACTTTCTATTCTTATCGAGTGTTGTTCCACAGTCATGCTTATGCATTTTGTCACTACTTAACTTAACCTTAGAAATTTCGAAATCAGAATAGGTAAGTCCATATCCGAATGGATATCTTGCCTCATTAGGGCAATCAAGGTATCTTGAAGTAAATATGGTATTGCCCTCTGCTGGCTTAGGTCTTCCTGTATTAAATCTGTTGTAATATAGAGGCTCCTGACCTACAAGCCATGGGAAACTCATAGAGAGCTTACCCTGCGGTGAGAACTTTCCTGTTAAAACATCTGTAATGCCGTGGCCGCTCTCTGTTCCGGGTCTCCACACTATCATAAGCGCATCAGAAGTCTGCGGTATATCTTCAAGATCCAGTGGTCTTCCTGTGAAGATAAGCGTTATGAGCTTTTTACCTTTTTCTTTTACCTTGTTATAAAGGTCTCTCTGAACCTTAGGAAGTCTGATGTCTGCTCTGCTGGTGGACTCACCGGATTGCATAAGGCTCTCACCAAGGCACATGATTATTGTGTCACACTCATCTGATACCTCAAGGGCTTCTGCCAAAAGTTTCTCATTATCTTCTTCAAATGTATCTGAATGGAACTTCATAAAGCCAAGATCGCAGTCGTTATCTACTAAAGTACATCCATTAGCATATTTGACCTGAACGTCACTTCCTGCAAACTCCTCTTCAAAGGCCATTCGCATAGTGATGTTATTGTCATCATTACAGGTAATTGCCCAGGCACTATGGGTTTTCTTTTCATCTACGTAAGGTCCAATAAGGGCTATTTTCTTGCTATTGAGAGGAAGCACGCCGTTCTTATTCTCAAGAAGTACCAAGGATTTCCTTACGGCATCCCTTGCCAGGTCTCTGCTTTCTTTTGACAGGGTAATCTCTTTATATCTTTCCTCAGATGCGCCATGATATGGATCTTCAAAAAGCCCCAGATCATTCTTAAGCTCCAGAACTCGCATAACTGCCTCATCAAGAAGGTCTTCCTTAAGCTTTCCCTCTTTTACCAAAGCTTCGAGATTATCGCTATAAGCCTCTGTGCACATGTCAATGTCTACGCCAGCTTCCATAGCCATTGCAGCTGCTGCCTTGAGATCCTCTGCAAAGCCCCAGTTCACCATTTCCATGATGGCACCCCAGTCAGAAATAAGAACGCCCTCAAAGCCCATCTCATCTCTAAGGATATCTCTCATAAGCCACTTATTTCCAGAAGATGGAACGCCGTTTAAGGTGTTAAAAGAGGTCATGACAAGCCTTGCGCCCTGTGCGATAGGAGCTCTGTAGCCCTGCAGATACTGATCTCTAAGTGTATGCTCTGAAATCTCGCAGGTATTGTAATCACGTCCTGCTTCTGCTGCGCCATAAGCTGCAAAGTGCTTAACGCAGGCAGCCACGTGGTCTTTATCCTTTATGTCACTGCCCTGATAGCCCCTAACCATGGCTGCTGTCATAAGGCCATTAAGATATGGGTCTTCTCCAGTGGACTCCACAACTCTTCCCCATCTTGCGTCTCTTACAAGATCTGCCATTGGTGAGAATGTAACCTGAACGCCGTCTGCTGACGCTTCCTTAGCCTGAACTGCCGCGCCTTTTTCTGCCACTTCCGGATCAAAGGTTGCTCCCTGAGCCAGAGGGCATGGGAATACTGTATCGTGCCCATGAATAACATCCAGCATGAAAAGAAGTGGAATGTTGTGCGGATGATTATCCATATAGGTTTTCTGTATTTCTTTTATCTTGTCTGCCCCATGAAGTCCCAATACGCTTCCGGCAAGAGTCTTCATCTTCCCAGCCTTATCCATATCGGCTAGACCAGTAAGTGCCGCAGATTCTTCAAATGTCTGTCCTGGAAGCTGCACCAGCTGCATGATCTTCTCTTCAAGAGACATGTCGTGTAAAAGTGCCTGTAGCTTTTCTTTTTCCATAATATTTAACCATCCTCACAGTTAGTAATAACAATCACTATTCAATAGAATAACTATACGCAATTTATTTATTATGTTTCAATCAATTTATTATAATATGGTTACTATTTTTTATAATCGGCTACTAGCTATACTTTTATTCCAAAAAATCAGCCAGCTCACTGACACTCTTGAACACATAAGGTGTATTCTCTCTCATGTGCTTCTCATTCTCAGGAATATCGAAACACCAGCAGGCTGCTGCAAAATCAATGCCTGCTGCCTTGGCCATATCAAGGCCAGGTTTAAGGTCGTCTATCATCAGGATGTCTTTTGCCTCAAGACCAAATTGCTCCTGAATCTTGTAAATTGGCACAGGAGAAGGCTTTCTCTCTTCTAAAGGCTGCTCCCAGCCAAAGATAATATCAGGATCAGGAAGTCCGTTATGTCGATAGTCCTTCATGATATTCTCAGAATAGGAATGGGACACAACCGCAATGTAGCCTCCCTCCTCCTTCTGGCGCTCCATTATCTCTTTTATCCCAGGAAAGGCGTCAGCTACGTGAGTCTTGGCATAATCAAACCAGAAAATTTCTTCCTGCTTAAGCTCCTCATCGGAAAGACCGCACATATTACTGAAAAACTCAACGACCCCGGGATGGAAGTTGTATCTGACGTATTCCTCAAGGGTGTAATTGATTTCAGGACGATACTTTTTCATGTACTCCACAAAGCTTGGGTAATGTATGGTTGCCGTGCTATTTACCGTCGTATCATCATGGTCAAAGACCAGACATTTATATCGCATTAACTTTTTTCTCCTCTTCCCCTATAACTACTTTGATTTGACTTTCTCATACTTTTAATTAATACCAATTATTATTCTATCTGTTCCTTTGGTATTATCACACCTCACAAATTCATTGTAATTCTTCATCAGATAATCTCAATACTTCAGATCCGAGCTCACTCATCACTTCTTCACCAGCAGTCCCTGCATCTTCTCAATGATGGCCTCAGTGTCTGCCAATAGCTGCTGCTCTGCCTTGGCGGGATTCTTGTCCTTGTCATAAGTATAGACAAATACAGGAACTCCTGCAGCATGGAAGGTCATCTTACCCTTATAGCCTGCCACAAAGCCCGGTATCTTGCCGGAATCAATCTTGGCATTAGGATTTACCTTGATCTCAATCTTGCCGTTTCCACCCTTGATTTCAGGGATGTAAAGGGCATGCGCCCTTGTTCGCAGTAGAGATATGCGAAGAAGGTTGATCGCTGTCTCCGGAACTTCACCAAATCTGTCAATAAGCTCATCCTTCATGTCATCGCATTCACCCTGATTCTCAAGTGATGCAATTCTCTTATATATCTCAAGCTTTTGCTCTTCGTTGAGGATATAGTTATCAGGAATAAAGGCGCTGACATCCAGGTCAATACTGGTGTGGATATCATCAAGTGTGTAATCTCCGTCAGCATCATCACTCTTTTTGTGTCTTACGGCTTCTCCCAGCATCTTACAATACAGGTCATAACCTACAGCCTGCATGTGGCCTGACTGTTTTCTTCCAAGAAGGCTTCCGGCACCACGAATCTCAAGGTCTCGCATGGCAATCTTGAAGCCTGATCCAAGATCAGTAAATTCACGGATTGCAGATAGTCTTTTCTCAGCAACCTCTTTGAGCATCTTGTCCTTCTTGTACATAAGGAAGGCGTAGGCTGTCCTGTTAGATCGTCCAACTCGGCCTCTAAGCTGATAGAGCTGGGAAAGTCCCATCTTGTCGGAGTCGTGGATGATCATGGTATTAACGTTAGGAATATCCAGTCCTGTCTCAATGATGGTGGTAGAAACAAGTACATCAATGGTTCCATCAATGAAGTCGTACATGATTCTTTCAAGCTCGGACTCCTTCATCTGTCCGTGAGCAAAGGCAACGTTGGCCTCCGGCACGAGCTTTTGAATCTGAGCCGCCACATCTGCAATAGTATTAACTCTGTTATATACGTAGTAAACCTGGCCATTTCTGGCAAGTTCCCTTGCGATAGCTTCTCTTATCAGCTCGTCGTTATACTCCATAACATAGGTCTGAATAGGCATTCTGTCATTAGGAGCTTCCTCTAGGACGCTCATTTCCCTGATTCCAACAAGGGACATGTGAAGTGTTCTTGGAATAGGAGTTGCTGAAAGCGTCAGAACATCAATGTTCTCTTTTAAAGTCTTGAGCTTTTCCTTGTGGGTTACGCCAAAGCGCTGCTCCTCATCTACAATAAGAAGCCCCAAATCCTTGTACTGGACATCCTTGGAAAGGAGTCTGTGTGTACCAATTACGATATCAACAAGACCTTTTTTCAGGTCCACAATTGTCTTTTTCTGCTCAGCGGGAGTCCTGAATCTGGACATAAGGTCCACTCTTACAGGGAAATCTCTCATTCTCTCAGAGAAAGTGTTATAGTGCTGCTGGGCCAGGATAGTTGTAGGCACCAGAACTGCAACCTGTTTGCCGTCCTGAACTGCCTTAAAGGCTGCCCTTATGGCAATCTCAGTTTTACCAAAACCAACGTCACCACAGACAAGTCTATCCATAATAATGGAAGACTCCATGTCACGCTTGGTATCTTCAATGGCATTTAACTGATCCTCTGTCTCCTGATAAGGGAAGGCATCCTCAAACTCCTGCTGCCATACAGTGTCAGCACTGAACTGATGCCCCTTGGCTTCCTGGCGCTTAGCATAAAGTTCAACAAGGTCCTGGGCAACTTCTTCAACTGCTGCCTTAACCTTATTCTTAGTGTGACTCCACTCTACGCTTCCAAGCTTATTAAGCTTAGGCTTGTGGGTAGTCTCGCTGTCATCGCCACCGGAGGCATATTTCTGGATCACTCCAAGGCCTGTTGCCAGAACATAGAGGTTTCCGCCATCTCCGTACTCAATCTTGATATAATCCCTGACTACATGATCAGTTTCAATCTTCTCAATTCCGCGATATATTCCAAGGCCGTGATCCTCATGAACCACATAGTCGCCAATCTTAAGGTCTGAAAAGCTTGATATCTTCTCTCCCTGATATTCGCTCTTTTTCTTCTTTTTGCGCTTTTTGACATGCTCTGTAAAGATGTCACTCTCGGCAATTACGGCAAACTTAATCTCAGGGTACTCAAAGCCTTTAAGTATCCTGCCGTAGTAGGTCATGATCTCGCCGGGCTTAAGAACTCTTCCGGGATCTTCACTGTAAAAAGCTGTAACCAGGTTATCACGAAGATCATCAACAATTCTTTTTGCTCTTGTTCTTGATCCGGAGAGGATCAGCACTCTGTAGCCTTCCTTAACATATTTCTTAAGATCGGATACAAGAGATTCAAAGCTGTTATTATAAGGTGCAATACTTCTGGCCCTGATATCCCAGGTCTTTTCCGGTTCAAAGAGATTCTGGGCCTTGGGCATCTGAAGCGCTGAAATGAGAACTCTTCTGCCATTACTCATTCTGGCGATGCAGTTATCTATTGAATACAGAAGATCCATCTGACCGGGCAGGATGTAGCCTTTCTCTGCCCTATGAGTCATACTCTCTTTAAACTCTGTCTCTACAGCCCAGGCGTGCTCCTGAACTCTCTGGGGCTCGTCTATGAAAATGCAGCTCTTTCCCTTGGGGAACATCTCCTGCATTGTAACTGTATCCGGGTAAAAATATCTGATGTAGCTCTCTAGATTTACAAGGGACTTAAGCTCAAAGAGCTGCTCACGAAGTTCCTCTGTCTGAGTCTTAAGCTGATGTGCCTCTTTGGTCTTAAACTCGGCGCGCAGGCTAGCTACTCTTTTATCTGTATCCTCCTGGATTCTGTCCATGCCTTCTGAAAGGAGCTTATCGTCCAGAATGATCTCAGATGCCGGGTAAATTTCTATGGATTCAAGCTTCTCCAAGGACCTTTGAGACAGAATATCAAAGCTTCTGATTGACTGAATCTCATCGCCCCAAAGTTCAATACGGAATGGGTTGTCCTCAGTAAGGTCAAAGACATCCACAATGTCACCGCGAACAGAGAACTCTCCGGGGCCCTCAACCTGATAGTTTCTGATATAGCCCATGGTTGTAAGGCGTCTTGCAATCTCAATCTCATCAATAGGCCTGTGCTTATCGATTGCAAGAATGTTATCCTTAATGATCTCAGGTTTGATCTGAGGTGCCATAAGTGCAGCAAAGGTAGTGACAACAGTAACGGGTCTTCCCTCCAGAAGTCTTCTCATGGTGCGGATACGCTGTCTTACAATTTCATTACTGTGAACATCGGCCTGGTAAAAGATAAGATCCTTGGCAGGGTACACTGTGACATTCCTGTCATAAAATTTGTAGTCCTCATATATTTCTTTTGCCCGAAGATCAGAATAAGTCACAATAATTCTGTACTTAAAATCAGCTCCCAGACTGTCAATAAAATGAAGCTTCTGGGAGTCGACACATCCTGTCACCTCTGCGCAGGCAAAGGGCTTTTCAAGGTATTCATTTATTTCCTGGAACTGTCTTAATTCCTGTAACGGATTTTGAATTGCTCTCATGTACTATCCTCTAACAGACTACAAATTCTACATATTCTCCGACAACATTCTTTAGTCGTGTCTATTCAAAGTGGCATTTTCATGCATTATAAATAATCAATCTTGCTTCTTCTTACTATTAAACTTATTCATAGCTGAATCCACGCCATCAACCATGATCTCTTCTACTGCACCTACGGCCGATTCGATACCTTCCTTAATAGCTACGGCATCCTCACCTTCAAAGTGTCCAAGCACCCAGTCAACCATGTCCCATTCCTTGGGCTTT
Source organism: Butyrivibrio sp. VCB2006 (assembly GCF_000420945.1). GTDB lineage: Bacteria > Bacillota > Clostridia > Lachnospirales > Lachnospiraceae > Butyrivibrio. Next base: position 54,315 of record NZ_ATVX01000007.1, on the reverse strand, counting down.
TTGCCAACACCCACTCGAACTCTGTTAAATTCGCTGTGACCAAGCTGCGCAATAATGCTCTTAAGACCATTGTGTCCACCGGCGCTTCCCTTAGGGCGAACTCTTATAAAACCTGCATCAAGGTCCACATCATCAGATATGACAATAAGTTCTTCCTTGGAATCCACCTTGAAATAGTCGCAAATTGGTCTTATGGCTTCGCCGCTAAGATTCATATAGGTAAGTGGCTTAACCAGGATAACTCTGTCAGCTCCTATCCTTCCTTTTCCAAAGGCAGCCTTGAACTTAGTCTCAGTAAGCTCAATATGATATTTATCTGAAAGGGCGTCTATAACTGCAAAGCCCACGTTATGTCTTGTTCCAAAATATTTCTTTTCCGGGTTACCAAGTCCCGCTATAATGTACATCTTACCTGTTTCCTCTTCTTTCCTTATTCCGCTTGCAAATAATCTTTTTAAAAATTCAAACATTCCCCATTCCCCGCAATTTCAAAAGCTCTTTTTCCATATCCCAATTCAAGCAAAACCCTAAATATGCCATAAAGACGCCCCGCAAAAGGGCATGCATATATGCGCAGCGACCAAAATTATGGCCCCTGCGTATCCCTATAATAACATAAGGGAGCTCAGAAATCTAAGCCCCCTTACTAATTATTTTATTAAGTTTTTCTGCTTATTCGATCGGTGCGGAATCCCCCTCCGCAACAACTTCATCAGCAGCCTTATCATAAGCTTCCAATATTGTGTCCTGAAGGACCTTTCTCATATCGGAATTGATAGGATGTGCGATATCTCTGTATTCGCCATCGGTTGACTTCTTGCTGGGCATTGCGATGAATAATCCTCTCTCGCCCTCAATTACCTTGATGTCATGAACTACAAATTCATTATCAAATGTAACTGAAACTACTGCGCGCATCTTGCCCTGCTTGGTGACCTTTCTTACTCTAACATCTGTAATCTTCATTGTAATAACCCCCTCTTGGTTAGTTAGACTGAAGCTGTCAACTGTTACAGTACATACCGTTCATTGTTCTCGACAACAACTTTGATGCCGTTTTCCTCTTTATAATAAGAGTTTGCCTGAATTGTTCCATGGCTCTCAACAATGCAGTTCTCAATGTGTGAATTGTCCCCGATGTACACATCATTAAGTATTATTGAATTTTTGATATAGCAGTTATTTCCTATGAAAGCCCCCTTGAACACCAAGGAATCCTCTACGGTTCCGTTGATGATGCATCCACTGGAAATAAGACTGTTCTTGACGTTAACACCTACGTTGTACTTGGCAGGCGGAAGATCAACTACCTTGGTGTAGATTCCCGGATAATCACGGAAGAAGTAGTTACGAACCTCTGGCTTAAGGAAGTCCATGTTGGTTCTGTAATAGTCTTCCACTGATGCGATGTTGTTCCAGTACTCCTTGATCTTGTATCCGTAGATACGTTTCATATCCTTGTATCTTACAAGAATGTCTCTAACGAAATCGTATCTCTCCTCTGCCTCAGCTCTTTCGATAAGTTCGATGAGCTGTCTACGTCTGATTACGTAGATACCACAGGAAATGGTGTTGGATCTTGATACAACAGGCTTCTCTTCGAATTCCTCGATTCGGCTCTCCTCGTTCATGCGGATTGTTCCGAATCTCTCTGTATCAATGCTTGCAGGCATATCCTTGCAAACAACTGTGATATCTGACTGCTTCTGAATGTGGTATTCAAGAAGCTTAGCGTAATCCATCTTGTACACACAGTCACCGGAAGTAATGATTACGTATGGCTCGTGACAACTACGTAAGAATTCCAGATTCTGTGCAATGGCATCTGCTGTTCCTCTGTACCAGAGGTTTCCTGATGCCTTAACTGCTGGTGTAAATACATACAAGCCGCCCTGCTTACGTCCGAAGTCCCACCACTTGGATGAACTAAGGTGAGTATTAAGACTGCCTGCGTTATACTGTGTAAATACGGCAACTGTCTGAATGTGTGAGTTGGTCATGTTACTAAGAGCAAAATCGATACTCCTGTAGAAACCTGCCACTGGCATTGCACATACCGCTCTACGCTTGGAGAGCTCCTGCATTCTGCTACTGCTACCGCCTGCTAAAATAATGCCAATCGCCCTCATGTCAATCACCTGCCTTATCTAATGTTCTACCACTTTCAAGAATTCCGCCTGGGTAATCCTTTTCAGTAGTTTTTCCGGAAATCATTGTATTCTTACCAATCTGTACATTGTCAGGAATAACTGATTTCTCACCGATAGTGCAGAGACCTTCACAATAAATTCCGGGCTTGGTCTCATTCTCTTTTTCCTCGAAGGCTCCGAGTGTAACTTTGTTACCAATCTTAACCTTCTCAGCGATAATGCCCTTTTCTATGTTACAGCCCTCGCCAATCTCTGACTCATTCATGATGATTGAGTGGCTGATAACTGTATCCTTGCCAATCTTGACACCTGGTCCGATGACTGAGTTGTAAACTTTACCGTATATTTCACAACCCTCACCTACAATACTGCGTTCAATAGCGCTCTCAGGTCCCAGGTACTGAGGCGGCTGAACATCGCTTGCTGTGTATATCTTCCAGTACTCCTCATAGAGGTTAAACTCCGGAACGATATCAATGAGTTCCATGTTAGCTTCCCAGTATGATGTAAGAGTTCCTACATCCTTCCAGTATCCATCGAACTCATAAGCATAAAGTGCCTGTCCCTGATCCTTGCAGTAAGGAATGATATGCTTACCAAAGTCAAGACCTGCCTGGTCCTTGTTCTTGATAAGAGCTTCCTTGAGAGCCTTCCAAGAGAAAATGTAGATACCCATTGAAGCAAGATTGCTACGTGGATGCTCAGGCTTCTCTTCGAAATCAACAATGCGCTTGTTCTGATCGGTGATCATAATACCGAATCTGCTAGCCTCTTCCATAGGTACCGGCATAACTGCAATAGTAGCATCAGCGCCGCTTGACTTATGGAAATCAAGCATTGTCTCATAATCCATCTTATAAATATGATCTCCTGAGAGAATCAATACATAATCAGGATTGTAGTTCTCCATATATTCTAAGTTCTGGTAAATAGCATTGGCTGTACCGGTATACCATTCACTGTTGGAACTCTTCTCGTAGGGTGGTAAGACTGTTACACCACCGAAGTTACGGTCAAGGTCCCACGGAATACCTATGCCAATGTGAGAATTAAGTCTAAGTGGCCTATACTGAGTAAGCACACCTACTGTGTCAACTCCTGAGTTGATACAGTTACTAAGAGGGAAATCGATTATTCTGTATTTTCCCCCAAAGGACACTGCCGGTTTAGCCATCTTGGCTGTCAGCACGCCCAATCTGCTGCCCTGGCCCCCTGCCAAGAGCATTGCGATCATTTCCTTCTTTATCATGTTTCCACCTCGTTGCAAAAATCGCTTTTTTTCCCTATATAAAAGTATATCATAAAGAAGTACTAATGTTGACGCTGATTTTCATGATTTTTTAAATTTATATTTAGTTTATTTTTTGTTTTTTGACATTGTCATTATAAGTGTTAGAATATAATCCGTTAAAAGAGATACTAATTATAGGTAAGAATCGAGGAATTTTTATGTATCAAATAGATTTCAAACAGCCTGTTCATGTGTATTTCATGGGCATTGGCGGAATTTCGATGAGTGGTCTTGCGCAAATTCTGATAGAAGAAAACTTCAAGGTTTCAGGTTCAGATAATAAGGAATCAGATATAACAAGAGCTTTAGAGAAAAAAGGCGTCAAGATATTCTACGGACAGAAGGCCGAGAATATAGAGGCTGCAGGCGACATCGACGTTGTTGTTTACACCGCAGCTGTTCATCCTGATAACCCTGAGTTTGCAGCGGCCAAGGCAGCTAACCTTCCAATGCTCACAAGAGCAGAGCTCCTTGGACAGATCATGAAAGAGTACGATCTTCCTGTAGCAATTGCCGGAACTCACGGTAAGACTACAACAACATCAATGCTCTCCAAGATTCTTTTGGAAGCAGACACGGATCCTACACTTTCAATCGGTGGAATCTTCAAGGATATTAATGGAAATATCAGAGTTGGTAAGTCAGAGTACTTCGTAACTGAGGCCTGTGAGTATACCAACAGTTTCCTTAGTTTCTTCCCTAAGATAAGTGTTATTTCCAATATAGATGCAGATCATCTTGATTTCTTCAAGGATCTTGATGACATCAGACATTCATTCAGAAAGTTTGCTCAGCTCCTTCCTGCTGACGGAACTTTAGTAATTAACGGCGATATAGATAATGTAAAAGAGATCACAGATGGCCTTAGCTGCAGCATCGTAACCTACGGCTCCAAGGATTCTTTTGACTACTATCCAACTGATATCACCTACAACGAGCAGGGTAACCCTTCATTTGTAGCTCATCTCCCAGGCGGAGAGACCCTTGATATCAGCCTTGCTGTTCCCGGCATCCACAATGTTTACAATGCTCTTGCTTCTATAGCAGTAGCTAATATTCTTGGTATTTCCAAGGAGCACATGATCTCCGCTCTTTCACTTTTTGGCGGAACCAGCAGACGTTTCGAGCACAAGGGTGAGATTGGCGGCGTAACAATCATTGACGACTACGCTCATCACCCAACAGAGATAAAGGCTACTCTTACAGCAGCCCAGAACTATCCTCACAATAAGATCTGGTGTGTATTCCAGCCACACACTTACACCAGAACCAAAGCTCTTTTAAATGAGTTTGCAGAGGCTCTCTCATTAGCAGATCACGTTGTGCTTGCGGATATTTACGCTGCCAGAGAAAAAGATAATCTGGGAATCAGTTCCAGAACTCTTCGCGATAAAATCGTGGGACTTGGTCACGAGTGTAATTATTTTCCAACAATTGAAAACTTTAGTGAAATAGAAAAATTTCTTTTGCAAAATTGCACTAAAGGAGATTTGTTGATAACCATGGGAGCCGGTGATGTCGTGAAAATAGGGGACGAACTCCTTGGTAAGTAATACTTATCCACATTTCCACTTTGGATAGGTCAAAATATTAAACGATTTCGGTGGATAACAGCCTATCATTTTCCACTTCCTTTTTTAGGATGTAAGGATAGATGATTAGGCTGTTTTGCATTAATCCCCCAATAAATAATCCACGTTATCCACATTGTCCACAAAACAGTCCACAAAGGGAAACTCCGCATGGACACTGTATTTCTTCGTCACTTTTTCCAATATCATTTAAAAATTTGTCATGCTATAATTTCAATTGTTCAAGGGAGTGCAGGTGAAAAAGCTTGTTTACGTCTGGCGTCGGATCAGACTGTAATATGACCTCAGAACACCTAATTCAACAAAGAGGTGATCAGATATAATGATGGGGAAAGTAACTATTAGTCATAGTATGGGGGAGGATTCTACCAATGTTTCCAATATTTTCATTGACGAATACATGCAGGATGCAAACGATGCGCAGCTCAAAGTATACTTATTTTTACTGCGTATGATGGCATCGAATTTACCAACAAGTGTCCCAGACCTTGCTGATAAATTCAACCACACTGAGAAAGACGTTATACGTGCTCTCAAGTACTGGGAGAAAAAGGGTCTCATCAGTCTTGTTTATGATGCAGATCAGAACCTTACCAGTATTCATATGGAAGAGATCGTAGCGCACAAGAGCTTTGGCCGCAGAAAGGAAGACAGTGTTATTCATGCCCTTCCTCCTGTACAGAAGGCTCAGGTTAGCGATATTTCCGAAGCGGTTCATGAGAAGCCACACTACACTGCAGCACAGCTACGCAATTTCAAGGAGAATTCCGGAAGCGGAATCATGTATGTTGCTGAGCAGTACTATGGCAGACCGCTTAATCCTTCAGAGATGTCTACTATTTACTATATACATGATGAACTTAAGTTTAGTGATGAACTTTTGGACTATCTGATGCAGTACTGCGTCGATAATCATAAATCTGATTTCAGATACATGGAAAAGGTTGCCATTAGCTGGAATCAGGAAGGTATCAAAACGCCAAGACAGGCTCGCGCGGAAAGCTACAAGCACGATGGGGACATTATTTCAGTAATGAAGGCCCTGGGTATGGAAAATGCACCAACTATAACGGAGGGGTCCGTTATCAGTTCGTGGCGTGGGGAGCTAGAGTTTTCGATGGATATCATTATGGAAGCCTGCGAACGTACTGTCATGGCTACGCAGAAGAATCGCCTTAAGTATTGCGACAGCATTCTTCGTTCCTGGCATAAAAGTAAGGTGTCAACAAGGGAGGATATTGCCAGGTTAGACGACGCGCATACCGCTGACCTTCGTAAAAAGAAGGCTAAGGCTTCCGTTTCATCCATCGATGTTAAAGCCCGCTTAGACGAATCATATATTCGTCCTAACGGTTCCCAGAACCGCTTTAACCAGTTCCAGCAGAATACATATAATTTTGCTGAGCTTGAGTCAAAGCTTCTGGACAACTGATATAGCAGCCCTGTACTTTGTGCTGGCGGCGGTTTATTCCTTCCCCAGAACACGTACAGGGCTATATGTATGCATTTCTGAATTAAAAAGCAGGAAAAACTTGCGAAGGAGTTTATAACATCATGGCATTAACAAACGCTCAATACGACGCAATAATGCATGAATACGAAGAAAGGCGCTCTCTCCACAGGCAGGAGCTTGAGGACAGGCAGCGCTATGTATATGATAACGTTCCGGGCTACAAGGATCTTGAAGACGCCATAGCCACCACCAGTGTTAATTTCGGTAAAAGACTTCTCTCCGGCGAGCGTCTGGACAGATCAGCTCTCAGGAACGAAATCGCAGAACTCTCCAAACAGAAACTCACTCTTTTAACAGAGGCTGGGTTTTCTTCCGATTATCTTGATATGGGCTATACTTGCCAGGATTGTAAAGACACCGGCTATATAGGCAATGAAAAATGTCACTGCTTCAAACAAAAAATTATTGAAGCTCTCTATGATAAATCCAATCTTAAAGCATTAACTAAAACCGCTAATTTCAGGCTTCTTTCCGAAAAGTACTATCAGGGCGAAGATCTTAAGAGATTCCAGGGTGCTGTTCGCAACAGTGAAGATTTTGTTAAGAATTTCGACTCTGACTACCAAAATTTATTTATTTATGGTACAGTTGGTACTGGCAAAACGTTCCTATCAATTTGTGTTGCCAACGAACTGCTTAAGAAAGGGCATTCAGTCATATATTTCAGTTCCCTGGGGCTGTTTACCATGCTCGGTGAATATGCCTTCGACTACAAGGCCAAGCAGGAGCTTCATGATATTTATGAAGATCTTTACAACTGCGAACTTCTGCTGATCGATGACCTTGGCACGGAACGACCTACTAGTTTTGTGTTATCTGAGTTGTTTTCTCTTCTCAACGAGAGAGATCTGAGGAAGAAATCAACCATCATAACCACAAACCTTTCTCTTGAAGACTTACAGGCTATTTACTCTGACCGTATTTCATCCAGAATTATCAGCAATTACAAATTATTCAAGTTATCCGGTCAGGATATTCGTAAATTAAAGAAAATTGCAAAAAAAGAAAGCGAGGATTTGCAGTAATGCCAAAGAGAGAAGAGAAACGTAATCTGGAGACTATCCCGGTTGGTTCCCTTGGAATCATACCACTTAAGGGTGTTAAGCCTCTTGCCGAGAAGGTTGATTACTATCTCGTAAAATGGAGAGCTGAGAGGGAGAACGAGCACAAAGGAAGCCTTGCATTTACAGGCTATGAGCGTCCATCATACATTTTGGATGCTGAGGTTCCAAGATTCGGAACCGGTGAAGCTAAGGGTGTTATCAGAACTTCCGTACGTGGAGATGACCTCTATCTTCTTGTTGATGTTTGTAACTATTCACAGACCTATTCTCTTTTTGGTCAGGAGAATCACATGTCTCCTGATGATCATTACCAGGATCTCAAAAGAATAATCGCTGCTGTTGGTGGTAAGGCAAGACGAATCACAGTTATCATGCCTTTCCTCTATGAGTCTAGACAGCACAAGAGAAGCTCCAGAGAATCTCTTGACTGTGCTATTGCTCTTCAGGAGCTGGTTAACATGGGTGTTGATAATATCATTACTTTCGACGCTCACGATCCACGAGTTCAGAATGCTATTCCTCTTAACGGATTTGAAACAGTCCGCACTACATATCAGTTTATTAAAGCCCTTCTTCGCAATGTATGGGATCTTCAGATCGATTCAGATCACATGATGGTTATCTCCCCTGACGAAGGCGGAATGGGCCGCGCTATCTATCTTGCCAGCGTACTTGGTCTCGATGTAGGTATGTTCTACAAGAGACGTGACTATACAACAGTTGTTGACGGACGTAACCCTATCGTTTCTCACGAGTTCCTTGGAACAAGTGTTGAGGGCAAGTCAGTTATTATCGTTGATGATATGATCTCATCAGGAGAATCTCTTCTTGATGTTGCCAAGGCTCTTAAGGAGCGTAAGGCTGCAAGAATCTATGCATTCTCAACCTTCGGTCTTTTCACAAGCGGACTTGAAGAGTTTGATGAAGCTTACAAGAACGGTATCATCGACAGAGTTCTTACAACGAACCTTGTTTATCAGACACCTGAGCTGTTATCCCGTGAGTGGTACATCAGCTGCGATATGAGTAAGTACATTGCTTACCTTATCGATACTCTTAACCACGACGCTTCTATCAGCGATCTTCTTAATCCTGTTGAGCGTATCAACAGCATTATCGAACGTTACAACAGTGGAGAGCTCCGCGCAAGTCTCGAAGCTGAGAAAAAAATCTGAGAATAATAACATAGACCTATCCCGTTTAGAATGGGATAGGTCTTTTTATTAACCAAAAACTGCTCTGCCAGTATATCTGACAGAGCAGCTCGTTCTTCATTTTTAATTCAATCAGTCACCGTAAGACATGAATGTAAGTGAATCAAGGATTCCTGCCAGGTAATCACATACTTCCATATCAAGCTCATCATTGCCTGTAAGATGTCCGATTACTTCAAAGCAAAGGTATCCGCCCATGTACTCTATGATGATTGCTTCCTCATAGAGACCTGATCCGCCTTCACCTGCAGGGCAAGATGCTCTGTAAGCAGTAACGTCATCAGCACCAGGGAAAGGAGTCTCCATAGTTGTGGCATTCTCGCCATACTCTTTTGCAATGGCATCTCTCTTCTCTTTTGCAGTCATATCTACATCGTAAGTAACCATGATCATGTTTGTTCCAACACCTTCACCGTTATATACGATTGCTACCTTGTTGGCGTCCTCTGTAATATCGAAACGCTTAGGATCGTACTTGATGCTCCAGCCGTTAGCGTTCTCATAAATATAATCACCTGTGCTCATGTAGTTAACAGCATTGAATGTATCAGGATCAACATCAGGGACAGGCTCAAATACAAGCTCAATCTTCATGTCGTCATCAAAATGTCCGTAAATAACTCCGTCTTCAACGGATGTTACTACAAATACATCTTCGATAGCATCTACACTTCCGAATGAGAAGTGAACTGATCCTTCGTCCTGAACACAGTCAAATGGTACTCCGGCACCATTCTCGCTATCCTCTGTATGTCCCCAACCCTCATCATTGAATACATAGAAGTAATTCTTAGTAGGGTTCTCTGCTTCCTTAGCGTAATTTACATATACACCCTTCTTAAAGATAGGTGCTCCCTCTTCATCCTCAGAGTCAGCTGATGGAGCCATGGCAACAGGCTCTTCTGTGATCAGTTCGCTGTTTAAAGACTCTTCGATGACTGCTTCATCTAATGCACTTCCATCCTCTGAAGAAGCGCTTCCGCATCCAACAAGTGACATTGCAGCAAGTGATGCCGCTAATGTGATTGTTAATACCTTGCTAACAAACTGCTTTCTCATAATTTTATCTCCCTCTCATAAGAAAATGTGTTAATGTCCTGTGCATTAACTTGTTTTATCGCTTTGACAATTGTTTATACGAACTTTCAATTATCGTGGCAATAAAATTATGTAATTTTTTTTCACTACCTCACCCCTCATATGAAATAATGCTGCACTGATGATTATGTTACTCCTATTTATGCACCAATCAAATTAACTAAATCTAAACAATTCTAAAAAATCTATATCCTATTATTTCTTTTTAACGCTATAATAGGGGGGAGCGAGGATTATAAATGAATAAAATAGATATAAAAGCTGTAATTTTCGATTTGGACGGAACACTTACAGATACAGAAAAATACTACCAGATAGCATGGCCCAAGGCTCTTGAGCACTTTGGATACAAGTGTGAACCATGGATGCCCCTGGAACTAAGGTCTCTCGGCAGGCCTTTCGCTCCTCTTCAGTTTAAAGAATGGTTCGGGGAAGACTTCGACTATAATGAAGTTCGCGAATACCGCAAGGCGATAGTTGCAGATATGTTAAAAGAGACCGGGATTCCACTTAAGCCCGGTGCCAAGGAAATCCTTGAATGGCTTAGAGAACACGGGATTCTTACAGCTCTTGCCACAGCCAATGACTATGAGCGCACCAAGGGGTACCTTACTAAGCTTGGCCTGTTTGAGCATTTCGATAAGATTATATGTGCAGATATGGTAAAAGAGGGAAAGCCCTCCCCAGACATTTACTCTTATGCCTGTGAAAAGCTCTCCCTTTCTCCTGATCAAACCTTTGCCGTAGAAGATTCACCAAACGGCGTTACCAGCGCATATCTGGCAGGCTGCAACGTTATCATGGTTCCTGACCTGACACAGCCCGATGCGGAGCTTAACCAAAAACTATATGCCTGTGTAGATTCACTTATGGAAATACAAAATTTGTTTTAACAAAAAGCTGTCGTTCTGCATACTTACGCAAAACGACAGCTTTTCTATGTTTTTATAGTTCGTAGAACTCTGCATTTATATACTTGGTATCATCCTCAAATGCGGATGGCTCAGCATTTGACGCATATTCCCCTGCACTGCTTCCAAAAAGGCTTCCGAATAAGGATTTGATGCTGTCGCCGCCAATGAACGCCACATCCTTGGAAACTGAACTCACAGCACTCTTCTGTTCCGGCGAGCAGCTTACCTTGGCGCAGTCTCTGATCTTAAGGCGCTGTCTGATAAGTTCTGACGGAACATCCTTATCAATCTTAAGAAGCGCGCAGTCTCTTACAAGAATCCCCTGCGGAGCCGCTTCCAGGGCTGCTCTGTCAAGACTTGCCATGGCCATATCTTCCATTACAATCCCCTTACTAACTGTAAGCTTGTCATACTTGGCACCAATCTCAGACAGTCTCTGAACACAATCTTCCTCAGTTGTTATCTCGCCTTCAACTATGAGCGAGCTGAGCTTATCAAGTGCTCCTCTATTGGCTGCAGATATATGCGCATTCCCAATGATATAAAGGTTACTTCCGTTTGCGGCCACATAAGCTTCATCAATCTCGTTCTGGTCAGCAACTATCACATTGCAGTTGTCCGGAATCTCAACAATGGCTGCCTCAATATTAAAGAGTGGAAGTCCTTTTTCAAGGTGGCTCTTTCTAATATAGATCTTTTCAGTATTGAATCTGACATTCTTTTCCACCAGCTTGTCAAAATCGGTTTCCAAATCCCCATCATAAATAAATGAAGCTGCGAAATATCCTGTGTTTTCCGGTGCTCTTAAAGGGAAGTATTTATCCAGCTTGTAGCGGTTGTCCATAAGCGTATAATCATCCGGATATGACTTAGTCATGCCGTTTATAGTCAGCCCTGGGAACGGTAAAAGAGCTGCAATGCTCTTAGGGCATAGTATCAGTCCGTTAACACTGATTCTGCTGAACTTCTTTATAGCCTCTTCTGCTCCGGGTGCTACCTTAAGCATTCCGTTTATGGTAAGAGATGTTCCTTCTGCAACATCAGTTTGGGGTGTGATATCGTAGATTCCATTGATATTCAGATTCTTATTTCCGGGATCCTCTGCAAAGTCCTTGCTTCTGACTTCTTCTGCCTTTATATTAAACGGAAGTCTGTTCAGGATTTCCTTACTTCTGTCATCAACAATGAGTTCTTCAGTATATATCTTAATCTGACTAAACTCCCTGTAGTTGTCTTCGTTAATTTTCCTTGCATCACACTTCTCGCAGTTAATTCTCAGTTTCATCTTGTCCCCTTGTTAAAAAATATTAAAATCCTAAATTATCATTAACAAGGATCACATGTATCCTGTCTTTGTGCCTTGAAAACCTTGTAATAAGGAACTGACAACAGATGGTATCAGGGGATTTGCAGTCCATACATGCCCCAGTCTTGGAACACGGTGTACTAAGGCCAAACCTTTGTGCATTGATCGGAGCAGCCACATTTCTTGCTCTCTTCATTGCGCCATCGATGTCGTCGCATACTTTATTCATACCAACTACGAATAAAACATGCTTAGGACCCTGAGCTATCATTGATACACGGTTGGAATTTCCATCGATATTAACGATCACTCCATCATCAGTCATGGCATTAGCACTGGCTAAGAAGAAGTCTGCATCGTAACCAGCCAGCATCGCAGCTCTTTTCTCTTCTGGAGTATTAGCTGTATCTCTATCGATAAAGTTGTAATTGCCATTTTTTACAGCTTCTACAAGTCCGATTTCATGAGCGCTCATAGCACCACCCATAGTCACGCTGCTGCCTTCCGGAATAATCTCGAGGGCCTTCTTAAGCGCTTCTTCTTTAGTTGCAGCATAGTAGCCAGTCATGTTTCTTGATTCAAGGCCTTTTATTACCTTCTGTGCCAATAACTCATTTCTCTTAACAATATTCTCATTCATAGTCACAATCTCCTATTATGTCTGATCAGATTCCCCTAAAGCTCATAACAAATGTCAGCTTCTCATCGTTTGGAAGCAGGAACTCAGGATGTGTCTTGGCACCCCAGGTGTCGTCTCCTGCAATACCCATCTGCATGCAGCTGCAGCGAACGATTGTCTTGGTAACTCTTGGAAGCTCATATGGATGATCTGCTGCCTCAAGTTCGTCAGGGAGATATGGAATAGCGCTGAAGTTCATGGTGTCAGGAGCTTCGAACAACAGTCCTCTTCCCCTGTTATCAACAACCTTAGCCCATCTTACGCCGGTCCTGTTTCCTGTTTCCTCGGGAAGAAGGTAGCTCTCCATTGCATCCTTAGTTGTTGTATTAAAGATGCCAAGCTTAGCGCCTCTGTTTCTGTCCACATAGTTCTCCATAGGGCCATTTCCATAGTACTGGACTTTATCGTATTCAGGGCTGAATCTAAAGAGCATTCCAAACTCAGGCATTGGTGTAAGGCCCTTAACAGGCTCGTATTCCTCTTTGATCCAGACTCTTCCGTCTCCCGTAACTGTATATGTTACAAGAACTGAAGATGCAGGAGTGGTTGGAAGATAGAACTTGCAAACAACGCTTACGCTGTTATCTTCCTCTATTACCTTAGGATACTCACGTCTCTCTTCGTAGCTTCCGTTTGCATAGCCGTTTGATTCCTCAAAAATAGGTGAGGTTGAAGCATAGGAGCTTGCAATCTTCCACTGTGCATATCTTCCAGCCATGTTGTTACCCCTGTCATTTTCTACAGGAGCTCTCCAGAAGTTTGGTCTTGGAAGTCCAAGGCCATAGAGCATCTCTTTGCCGCCGTAGTTATAGGAAGTGATGTTGCCCTTTTCTCTTGAGAACATTACGCTGAAGTGATTACCCTTGATTCCGATATTGTAATCACCCTTTACCACCTTGAGAGGGCCACAGCTAACTACTGTTGATGCAGCAATTCTGAATACGCCCTGTCCGAAGGCAACCTCATGTCCGCGCTCTGCCCAGGTTGTGTCCTCACGAAGTCTGAAGGATACTGTTACAGCATACTCATCAAGTGGGAATGGTCCGTTCTCGTCATAGCCCTCTGATCCCATTACTGACATTCTTGCTGTAATCGCCTCAGGAAGCTCGTACTCTTTTTCTGAAAGAGGCTCAACATCTGTAGCCATACGCTTCTCTAAAAGCTTCTTGCCATCTCTTTCAAGAATAACAACGCAGTCATATTCACTGGTGTTTGTAAATAATGAGGTATTCACAACCCTCACTTTATCTCTATCAACATATGCCTTGATGTTCTGGTAGTTAAACTTAACATCCTGCATCTTGGCATAAGGCTCACGCTCTGAATTAACAATACCATTTCCGCTAAAGCTGTAGTCGCAAGGTCTCTCGCCATGGTCTCCGCCGTAAGCCTGATAATCTTCTCCAAAGCAGTTCTTGGTTCTGATGGTCTGATCTACATAGTCCCAGATAAATCCGCCCTGATATCTTGGCTCTCTGTCAGCAAGGTCAGTGTATTTGAACATACCACCGCAGCTGTTAGCCATTGCGTGTGTGTACTCACAGCAGATAAATGGCTTGTCAGGATGTTCAGCCAGGAACTTCTCAATATCCTTGACCGGTGGATACATCTGGCTTTCCATATCGCTGGTATCATTGTAGGTTCTGTCGTGGCAGATTCCCTCATAGTGAACAAGTCTGTCCGGATCAAGCTTTCTAAAGAGCTGTGACATCTCATAAGGAACCTTTCCCCCGTGAGACTCATTACCAATTGACCAGATCAGAACTGAAGGGTGGTTTTTATCAAGCTGATAGGTTGAATTGATTCTATCAAGCATCATAGCCATGCAGTTATCACGGCTTCCGGGAATCGCAAATGGGATTGCAGGCTCATTTCCAAGGTGAGACCAGCTTCCGTGTGACTCCAGGTTATTCTCTGCGATCATGTACAGACCATAAATATCACAGAGCTCATAAATAGCAGCAGAGTTCTGGTAATGACTTGTTCTGATGGCATTGATGTTATTGCGCTTCATAGTGATGATATCCTTGAGGGTATCCTCATAGGAAACAACACGTCCGCTGTCGCAGGAGAACTCGTGACGGTTAACGCCCTTGAACACGATTCTCTTACCATTTATCAGCATGAGGCCGTCTTTCATCTCAAAGCGTCTAAATCCAACGTTCTGACTTACAACCTCAAGCTCGTTCTCTTCTTTATCGGTAATCTTTATAACAAGCTGATATAACTGTGGATCCTCAGCGCTCCAAAGCATCGGAGAAACTATTTTCTCTTTTACCAAATTAAGTGAATCGCCGGTAAGCTCTACAGTTCCCTTTACAACAGGGTGATTATTTCTAAAGAGTGTGTAGCTTACATTTCCCTCGCCCTGCGTTTTGAATGTAACTTCAAGTTCTGCTTCTGAAAAATCATCATTCAATATAGTCCTGATCTTAACATCCTCTAAGTGAGTCTCAGGAATCAGCTGTAAATAAACATTTCTGTATATTCCGGAGAATCTAAAGAAGTCCTGATCCTCCATCCAGCTTGAAGCTGTCCATTTGAACACCTGAACAGCCAACTTATTTGTTCCCTCTTTAAGAAAAGGAGTAAGGTCAAACTCTGAAGGTGTAAAAGTATCCTCGCTGTAGCCAACGTACTTACCATTAAGCCACAGAGCATATCCACTCTCAACGCCGTCAAATACTACATGAACCTGCTGTCCGTTCCAGTTTGCAGGCAGATTGAAATATTTAACATAGCTTCCAACAGGATTGAACTCCTCAGGAACCTGGCCAAGCTCTATTTTCTCATGACCATCCCATGGATACTGAACATTTATATAGGCGGGGATATCATAGCCTTCCATCTGCATATGAGCAGGAACGTGAATGTCATCCCAGAAATTGCAGTCATAATCCTCTTTTTCAAAGCCCGGTACAACCGCTCTGTAATTCTTGGCATAGTGGAATTTCCACAGTCCATTTAAAGAGATGCGAAGAGAAGTATCTCCCTCGGCAAGCTCATCCTGTGTTGCAAAGCTCACAAAATCTCCGTGAGCAGGGAGCACGTTGTCTTTAAAAATCTCAGGATTTGAAATATAAGAATAGTCAAATTTCTCCATTTAGTTTTCCTCCATGATATAGGTTATAAAGTGATTACCATGTTCCTCAAATAACTTCTCTGAGTCATTCATTCCATATTTATAAACGCTTCCGGTAGTTGGATTCATAAGCACTGTATTAAGATCGTTAAAGCCTATGATAAGCATTGCCGTACCGTCGTTGAGCATTGCCATAACCGGAATGTCCTGATTGGTGTAGTAAAGCATAGATGACATTGGACAACCATCCAGATCCAGTATCCTTGACTGTGGAAGCGAAGATTCCAAAATCTGATAAACGCTGTCTCCACCCGCAAGAAGTGATTCTACGTTCCTGTTTACGCCTTCATAAGAAAGTATCAGGTCAAGACATACTGCTATCGGATCTTTACTTGTCATATCCGAATAGATCTCAGCATTTCGCGTAATTGACATGTTCTGATTAGATCTTAGAAGGTTACCCTTGATCCATACAAACTTATTATTGTCTGAGACCACAGTTCCCGGCGCATTATAAGCGATTTTTACCGCTTCCGCAGGTTCGCTGTAGATACCTTCCATGCCCATCAGTCCGTATACGTAGTAGAATGGTTTCTCTTTGGTGTCACGTTTTGACTCAATACTTACGTTTCTGTCGCCTTCAAAAAGAGTCTGCGCAGGCGTCATTACCCTAATCTGCTTGGTCTTTATCTCACTCTTTGCGGAAATCTGAACAATCTTTTCAAATACATCTACAGATACTACGGAAATCACATTGCTTCCGGATTCAGTCTTGAGGGTACTCATGATCTGATCGTCATAGGTGCTTACATACTTGCCGGATTCTTCATCCTTGATCACTCTTGTCATCCTGATCTGGTTGTCACTTATAGATACTCCGGTGACATAAATACCCTCTGGATGATAATTCTCAAGTATATTTCCGTCTCCGTCCTGGATCTTGAGATTATATATAGCATAAACCGGATTACCCATCTGATCATTCAAGACATCCGATTCATGAACAAGGCCATATACCATATCCTCGCCCATAAATCCAAGTACCATTATGTAATCGCCCTCATCTGCCGCAATCTCAGAAATAGTCTTGGTTCCGAGATTCATCATGTTGAGGCTCTTAAGGTCACTGCTCTGCCATGCTATGGTGCTCATGGACTCAGAAATCTTGTACTCACCGGATCCGATATCATCTACTACAGATGAGTAGGTTCTGTCATTTAGATCAATAGCATAAATATTCTGATCAAGCATCACGTAAAAAACATCGCTGTTATTGACGTAAGCTATGGTATCCACATACTCCATCAAAATCTGCGGATCTGTCTGGCTCTTTATGAATACCTGCTCCTCAACAGCATTGATCGTGGCGTTGTAATCATAAACCGAAATACCAACCTGGCCTTCATGAGAGCCCCTGTTCATGTATCCTGCTACAGCAAATTTAACATTGCCGGCCTCATCAACCTTCAGAATCTTGATCCTGTTCTGGTCCCATCTGGTCCTTATATCATTATTGTTATCATCATAGAATCCAAACAGATACGCCAGCTTATTCTCAGAATTATTGAGCATGTAAAGTCTGTTCTCGGAAACAAAGGCAAAAGCGCTTCCACTGCTGCTTTCCACAAGCTGAAGCTCAGGATCCGAGATACTAAGGCCAATAACATTCTTGGTTATAGAAAAAGACTTAACATCAAAGATGTAATTCATTGTCCTCTCAAAGTTGAGAAGGTATATTCTGTCACTGGTATATCTAAGTCTATAGGCCTCGCACACGTTGTAGACCTTGTTAAGAGCTCCCTCCTTGATACTTACCTGATACTTTAGAAGGTAGCTTCCCGTCTGGCTGTGAATATCCGTTACATAAATCTCAGGATCTGTGTGATCTACAATCTGAAGTTCTCCCCAGGTAACCTGACTAAAGCTGCTATGAATGTTTACTTTGTTAAAAGAGGTATTGTCGCCCTCGGAGTTGGGTTCCAAATATCTTGAGTACTCGGAAGCAGCCTCTTTGTCAAAAGTAGCACTGTTAAAGCGCTTAACAAAATCAACTTCCTCGTCCAGGTGGTATCTGAACTCATCATTGGTCCAAACTATTCTGGAGTAGAATCTAGCCCTGCCGTTTTCAGTATCCATCAGCATTACAAGCATGTATTCAGATCCGGATGTAATAAGGTCTTTTAACTGAAATGAACCTGTGATGGTATCAGAAGTCTCTTTGTAATCCTGAAGAGTGGTATTCTCCACAAGACCTGAGCCATCAACGTTTCTCACTTCAAAGCTAAGATTGGATACTTTCCGTCCATACGTATTGATCTTATAAGATATATCTCTGCCACTTCCAATCGGGAAAACCGATCCTCTGATATGGCTGATATCCATTTCATCAAGGTACCCGTGCAGTGGATTGATTTCTTTGTAATCGCTGATAAACGTCACTGTTGGTAGTGTTGCCGCCGACATCTGAGCAGTCATGTCCGCTTTGTCTCCGGTTGAAACCTTGCTGATAATAAGAACCGCTATCACAAAGATCAATATGGCATATATTAATTTGATTATGGTTAGTTTGACTGATTTACCCTGCATAATTGACTTTCAATTTGAATAATAGTAAGATTTTGATTATACAATTTAGGCTGTTTGCAGTTTTCTCGAAAGGAGATAATATGAAACATCCAATCTTGTACCGCAAACGCTTCATTCCGGATGAATGTCTTGAGCTAAAGGACGATATCATTCTGGAATGCAACGAAAAACAAATTGTGACTAAATGGAATACAATCCATGACAGATGTGATCTCGCCAAGGGGTATTCCTGTTATTATCTTGATCGCGGTTATAAGATCAGCAAATTCCTTCGCTCTGATGGATCTCTTCTATGCTGGTACTGCGATATCATAACCTGCGAATATAATCCTGAACAAAATTCCCTGTTAGTTATAGATCTTCTTGCGGATGTAAAAATCTATCCAGACGGCCGAATGCGTGTTGTTGATCTGGATGAATTGTCAGAAGCCTTTGAAAAGAAGCTTATCGATGAAGACCTTCTTAAAAAGAGCCTGCTCTCACTGAACAAGCTCCTTAATGATTTGTACGAAGGTGGAATTCAAAAGCTTGCTGAGCCAATTGAAAACCTGGCCACGTCCGAAAACTAATAGAAAACATGACCACCAATAGTTATTCCGTTAAGTCCCGGAACCGGTGTCCTGAAATAAACACAGTTTCCTACATTTGAATATCCCTTCATAGCTTCGTCGGCAGCCTGGTAACAGGCTGCTGTTGCTTTTCCTTCAGCCAGTGCCAAGGCAAGCCTTCCACTGCTTGCGGGAGAAAACTGCTTATTCTGATAAATAACTCCTACAACCGTATCCGGATATACTGAACTGAGCACTCTGTTGATAACAACTGCTCCAACAGCTACCTTTCCTTCATAGGGCTCTGAACCTGCCTCGCAGTATATCAGATTAGCCAAAAGATATCTGTCTCCCTCGGCAAAGGTAACCTCTGAAATGTTTCTCCAGGCAGATTTAGCTGCCAATTTGGAAAGTCTCATTTCCTCTGCAAGCTTGGCTTCAAGCTTCTTGATATCCGCTTCCTGTTCTTTAATCTGATCCTCTAAGGCCTTGGCCTTTTCCTCTGCATCGGAAATATCATTAGCATACTGCTTGATACTTCCGGATGTCTGATTCACAAGTCCGGATACTCTGCTCTGTTCCGCCTGAGCCTTAACTTTGTATTCATCCAGCTGCTCTTTTTCCTCTTCCAAAGTAGCTTCCTTAGTCTCGATGTTCTTTCTGGTCTCTATGTACTTAAGAAACATCTTCCTGTCGTAGGCTGACAGCTGTTCGATATAATTGTTCTGATTAAGGAAATCCGCAAAGCTTGTGGCTCCCAGAATCATATCGAAAAACACAAAGTTCTGCTTCTCATATATAAACTGAACTCTTTTCTTCATGCTGGCATACTGCTGAACTTCTGTCTGTTTGGCTACCTCAAGCTCTGCCAATGTATTCTCGATTTCAGTTTCCTTATTGTCAATCTGCTCTTCCAAATCCTGAAGATTGTTGCTTACTTCTGTAAGCTGATTATTTAGCGTACTTAGCTGTCCCTGCAATGATGACTTTTCCTCGTTCATCTCTGCTAAGTTGTCCTTGGTGCTATCAAGCTCGTTTTGGGATTGTTTCTTTTTCTCTTTAGCCTCTTCAAGCTGTTTCTTGGTGGACTCCGTCGCTGTAACTCGCGCAGAGGGCATAGATACAACTGCCATCACAAAAACTGCCAGTATCGCTATTATTCTTTTATGCCAAACCCCGTTAGTCTTCATACTCTTCTCAAATAGTAATCTTTATATTTCTGCCGCTTGGCTGGTACTGATAATATCTGACTCCTGCCGCATCAAACATCTTTTTGGACGCTCTGGTGCTGGCTGAAGCGCTATACTTGTCGCTATCATATACTACTGTGCGAATACCGGCCTGAATGATGGCCTTGGCACACTCATTACAAGGGAAAAGAGATACATAAATCTTGGCACCAACCAGGCTTCCGCCTCTGTAGTTAAGTATCGCGTTAAGCTCACTATGGGTAACGAAAGGATACTTGGTTCCAAGCTCATCCTCGCCGTCTCTCTCCCATGGAAACTCCTCATCAGAGCATCCCTTAGGAAAGCCGTTATAACCCATGGAAAGTATGTTGTTGTCTTCGCTTACAATGCAGCTTCCAACCTGTGTGTTGGGATCCTTGGATCTCATAGCTGCAAGCTTGGCAACACCCATAAAATACTCATCCCAAGATATGTAGTCTTCTCTTTTCATACTTCCTCCCTTGTATATACCCCGTGATATACGGATTGCTCCATACTTCGTATTCTCGCAATCCTACACCACTACAAAAACAAAATGCGCATGTCTACGCTTCGCTTTCGACATGCTACATCAATTCGGAAATCGGCATACTCCTATCGTCGTATGCCTTTTTTCCTCATCGATGTTTTGTCTTCAAAGTTGCAAATATATACATGCAAGCATGTATATTTGCAACCTTGAATCCTTATTTTGTTCCGAAGATCCTATCTCCTGCGTCTCCAAGTCCCGGTACAATGTATCCATGCTCGTTGAGCTTCTCATCCAGTGATCCAACGTAGATATCAACGTCAGGATGAGCCTCCTGCATAGCCTTAAGTCCCTCTGGTGCTGCTATAATGCACATAAAATGAATATGCTTGCAGCCTCTGTCCTTGAGCATCTGAATTGCTGCTACTGAAGATCCACCTGTTGCAAGCATAGGATCTACAACAAAGATTTCTCTCTCTGTTACATCTGCCGGCATCTTGCAATAATACTCAACAGGTTTAAGTGTCTCAGGATCTCTGTAAAGACCAATATGTCCGATTCTGGCTGCAGGAATAAGTGAAAGCACACCATCAACCATTCCAAGACCTGCTCTTAAGATTGGAACAATGCAAAGCTTTCTTCCCTTAAGCTCTTTGACTGTTGTCTTGCAAATGGGAGTCTCAATCTCAACATCCTGAAGCTGAAGATCCCTTGTAGCCTCATAGCAGATCAAAGTTGCAATCTCACTGATTGTATCTCTAAAGTCCTTTGTTCCTGTGTCAATTCTTCTGATATAACCAATCTTGTGCTGAATCAATGGATGATCCATAATAACTACTTTTCCCATATGAGCCTCCTGAAAATAATCTTATATTTAAATTTTGATGTAATACATTCTTGTCGTTAGTACTAAATATGTCAGATCGTAACCTGCTTACTTTAAGCCTCAAGGTCCGCTATCTTGGCAATTCTTCTTGAGTGCTTCTCAAGATTGGAAAAAGGTGTGTCAAGGAAAGTGTCAACAATCTCGTTAGCAAGAACAGGGCCTACAAATCCGCCGCCCATTGCAAGAACGTTTGCATCGTTATGCTCTCTTGTAAGTCTTGCAGTGCTAACCTCTGAACAAAGCGCACATCTTACGCCCTTGATCTTGTTGGCTACAATTGAAATACCAATTCCTGTAGTGCAAACAACAATTCCCTTTTCGCACTCTCCGTTTGCTACTGCCTTAGCTGCTGCAGCTCCGAAATCCGGATAATCGCAGGAATTAAGATCATAGGTTCCAAAATCCCTGTACTCGATGTTTCTTTCTTCAAGGTGCTTTTTAACTGACTCCTTGAGTGCAAATCCGCCGTGATCACTTGCTAATGCTACCATTTTCATTACTCTCCTCTGCTTGGATATCAGATTTTAAGACGTTGCATTTTAAAACCCAATATCATATATATTATAATGTTTTTTCAAACAATCTTAAACTTTTTCAATCTGATGACCAGCTGCCTTAAGAAGTCTGTTCATAATGGCCTGGCCAATACCGCTGTCATCAAATGACTCAGAGAACATTACGTCCACATTCTCATCGTCAAACTCTCTGAGCACCTTAAAAAGCTCATGGGCAATGGTACTCTCATCCTGTCTGTTTCCAACGCTTTTTACAACATCTGCCTTGTACAAATCTTTGGTTGCATCTGTTGCTATTACTCCAACTCTTTTGCCATTTTCCATAGCTGCCAAGGAGTTTTCATTAATATATGAAACAACCTTATCCTGAGGTCCCTGAACTATCTTAAGGTCACCCTTAGGAGCATAGTGCTTGTACTTCATGCCAGGTGCCTTGGGTTTTTCAGTTGAAGAACTGTCAATAATGGTCTTGTCGATACTGATTTCTCCAAGAACCTCTTTTAACATATCTGCTGTAATGTAGCCTGGTCTCAGTATCATAGGTACAGGAGAAGTAAGGTCCACAATTGTTGACTCCAGGCCTATGCCCACCTGACCTCCATCAATTATCATCTCTATCTTGCTGGAAAGGTCCTCTACACAGTATCTGGCAACAGTTGGGCTTGGCCTTCCTGATGTATTTGCTGAAGGCGCAGCAATGTAGCCTCCGGACTGCCTAATAAGTTCAAGTGCTATCTGATTATTAGGCATTCTGATTGCTACTGTATCAAGGCCTCCTGTGGTTTCATAAGGAACCTTGTCATTCTTATTCATTATCATAGTAAGAGGTCCCGGCCAAAAGGCATCTGCCAGTTTCTTTGCGGCCTCCGGTACTTCTTTTACAATCTCAGAGAGGTCCTCCATGTTGGCAACATGCACGATAAGTGGGTTGTCTGAAGGTCTTCCCTTGGCTGCATATATCTTCTTGGATGAAAGAGGATTAAGTGCATCTCCTCCAAGGCCATAAACAGTCTCAGTAGGAAAAGCCACAAGGCCTCCCTCTCGTATTATCTGCCCTGCTCTCTTAAGGCCTTCAAGGGCCTCTTCATCCATATCACTTTCTTCTATTACTATTACTTCTGTTTCCAATTTTTTATCCTTCTATATAAGCTGCAATTACGTCCCAAACATCAGAGGTTTCCATGCCAAGAGACCACTCGGCAATACCTGCTATGTTCTGAGCCCTCATGGAATCGATTTTCTGGCCGATAGATGTGGCATCTTCCATCCATATCTGATTGAGAGTTCCGTCTGATGATGAAAACTCTCCATAGTTCTGTCCTGCTTCTGCATCCCAGGTCATATTTATGCTGTGATTTGCAATATAATCCTTGGCAGTCTGCATGGATACAGCCTCACTTGAAAGGGCTCCGTTTGATGTATGCCATATTCTGGTATAAAAAGGTACCGCGTTGATTACTTTTGATGGGTCAACCTTGGCGGTTGTATTGATAAGTCCGTTTTCTACATAGCTAAGAGAAGCTACTGATCCGGCCTCTGCAGATCCTGCATAATGCTCGTCATAGCCCATTATAATAACGTAGTCAGCAACAATTCCCTGCTCTTTGAGATCATAGTGATCATTGAAATGCATAGGCACATAGTCATCGATAGAGTACACGAGATTATTTGCCCTGCAGAATATGGATAATTCCCTTACAAATTCAATGTAATCCTGACCGGACTCACTTGCAATTGTCTCAAAGTCAAGGTTGATTCCGTCAACGCCAAGGTCAATCGCATAAGCCATGAGCTGGTCAATGGCATTTAGTCTGCTGCTGTAATGTGAGAGGAATTCAGATGTTGTAAAATCTCCGGTTCCTGTGAAGTTGTCTACAAGTGCCCATACTTCAAGGCCTTTATCATGAGCAGCCTTTACATAGGAACTTGAGCCAATGCTTACAATATCACCACCATCGGAATTAAGCTTAAACCATGTGGGTGAAATTACATTAAGGCTCTTGGCCCCGGATACAACACTTGAAAATGTATCGTTACCTGCAACTCCGCCGATATTGTGGAAGCCAAGGTTTATCTTATGGCCTCTGTTAAGAGTTGTGTATTCCTCTTCCACATAATCCTCAACAGGAATAGGGCTCTTGGTTGTAGTATCTGAAAGTCTCTTATTCTCCACATAACCAATATAGGAATCGGCAGTCTTAACCTTTGTCCAGTTCTCAAGTTCCTCAAGGATAACAACTGTGTCACCCTTTGCAAGGTCCTCTAAAATCTCGCTCTTAACGCCGCCCCTGAGACGAAGCTGAGTATTCTTATTAATGGTAGCAACCTGCTCATCCTCCCAGCTTGTTGTAAGCTGCATATGATTAGGCTCTGTGAAGCCTTCATAGGAGAAGTTGGTATATTTTTTTACATAATCCAGTGCTACATAGAGCTTATCGCCCTCTGTTCTGGCAATCACATAGCCAACATCCTCAGATTCGCCCTGAAGGTTATTCCAGCTAGTGGATCCAATCTCAGTGGTAATTATGCTTGTTGCTGTTGTGTAAAAAAGAGTATTGTCAGCCTCTCCGTAGTAGAATCTTCTATTAAGATACTTCTGAACTGAATCAAAATCCATATAGTAATGGCCATCAAGAAGTCTTGCTCTTTCTTCAATGCGCTCATTTCCAAGGATAATTGCCACATCTGTATCACCAGTGATATCAAAGTAACTTCCTAAATCAGCTCGTTCAGTACTATAGGAATAGTGCTGATAAACTATCTGTCCGGCGTAAATTGCGCCTATAACTAAAATAAGAGCGATTATAATAATCGCTGGAATCACTTTCTTTTTCATGCTCTAGCTCCTTTACAATCGCTCTATATTATAACAGACTATTAAGTTTACGTCATTATCAAAGTCCACGGGCATTTAGCTATCGTTAGATGTATATGTCAAGGCGGGGTCCTCTCGATTTACAAAGTGAAATCTCTTTACATTAGTAAAAAATGAATTGATAGTTTTTATGCACTTTTGGCTTCGTATATTGTGTCTTTTCCATACCCAAAAGGATTTCTTCATGTGATAAATTCTGGAGTAAAATGCAAAAAGACACGTTTTCTTTTGACGTTTATTAATATTTGAGGCGCCCATTGCCTAGTCCTTGGTTTTGGAGCATGTCGATTGCCCCAAATATGGTATAATAGTATTAGAAAAATACTATAAATTGTCTATGCAATTAACGTTGTTATTTGTGATTATAATTAAGAGAAACTTAAATCGAAAAATCTTAGTAAGACATTTCATACCTTAGTATGAAACAATGAAAAAAAGAATAATGACGATTATGTTTCTGAATTCTCGCCTCCTTTCCGGACTGTAATGTCCAGGCAGGCGCCTCACAAAATTTATAGTATCAGGAAATTCTTAAGATTTACCATCGAAATTTCTTAAGATTTTCTTAAGATTGAAAAAAGTTCATATTTTTGCCAAATATGACGATACATCTATTGACATAGAATACTGTTTAAATTAGTATCTATGTATTCCAAAGTCAGGAGGTAAGCATCATGAAAATTGAAAAAGTCAATGATCACCAGATTAGATGCACACTTACCAAAGATGACCTTGCGAAGCGCGACCTTAAGATTACAGAGCTTGCATATGGAACTGACAAAGCCAAAGAGCTTTTTCAGGACATGATGCAGCAAGCGAATTTACAATATGGTTTTGACGCAGAGGATACTCCTCTTATGATTGAGGCAATCCCAATCAATTCCGAATGTATTGTTCTTGTTATCACAAAAGTTGAGGATCCTGAGGAGTTAGATACAAGGTTTTCTAATTTCGCTCCATCTGTCCACGAAGAGGATGAGGAAGAAGAATACGATTACTACGATGAGGATGAAGATTATGAGGAGGATGAGGAAGAGGATGTTATGGGCCTTTTCAGAAGACTCCAGCACAGCAATCTGAGTGATTCGCTGGATTCGTCCATGAGCAGTCCATTCTCAGATTCCAAAAAGCTTAAGGAAAAAACTACTAATCCTCGCAAAAAGGGATTACCCGACAGAAAGGGTTCAAGAATCTTTTCTTTCGATTCCCTTCACGAGGTTACTAGATTCGCTGCAATAGTTAGCAGGAAATTCAATGGTATCAATACCCTGTACAAGAACGAAGCAAATGGTAAGTATTACCTGATTCTTCACCAGGGCGATCTGGAAGATAATGTATTTGCAAATATCTGCTCACTACTTACAGAGTATGGCAAGACTGAAGTAGGTTCTACTGCAGAAGAGCAGTATTTGGCTGAGCACTTCACAACACTTGTGAAAGATAACGCAGTTCAGGCATTATCTAAAATCTAATCACAAACTATAAGAGACAGTAGGCATTAGCCTCCTGTCTCTTTTTTATGTAACCCAGCAAAAAGGAGCCGGTTCATTTCTGAACCGACTCCTCTATTATTAGCTATTAGACTTAGAATCTTATGCTACTAGATCAGTCCTTACCATAGAGAGCAACGAGTTTCTCGAGGTAAGCTCTGTGCTCCTTAGCATGCTCTGCAGCAGCTGCGTTGAGCTTAGCAGCTCTCTCAGGATTCTTAAGCTTAAGTGAAAGGTATCTAACCTCACCATCAAGGAAGCTCTGGAAGTCTTCTGTAGCTGGCTTAGAATCAAGAGTGAACTTGTTCTCCGCCTGAGGATTGAATCTGAACATATCCCAGTATCCTGTAGCAACAGCCTTCTTCTCTTCGTCCATAACCTTGTTCATACCAGCCTTAAGTCCCTGGTTGATACATGGAGCATAAGCGATGATAAGTGAAGGTCCTGGATAAGCCTCAGCCTCTTTGATTGCATTGATAGTCTGCTGCATATTTGCACCCATAGCGATCTGTGCAACATATACGTAGCCATAGCTCATTGCGATAGAAGCAAGGTCTTTCTGCTTAATCTCTTTACCGCCTGCAGCGAACTGTGCAACAGCACCTGTAGGAGTAGCCTTTGAAGACTGTCCACCTGTATTTGAGTAAACCTCAGTGTTTACAACGAGAACGTTAACATCCTTACCGGAAGCAAGTACGTGATCGAGACCACCGAATCCGATATCGAATGCCCATCCGTCACCACCGAAGATCCACTGTGACTTCTTAGCTGCGAAGTCCTTATTCTTAAGAACATACTTAGCAGCATCTGAGCTGTCGCCCTCAAGAGCCTTAACAAGAGCATCTGTAGCAGCTGTGTTCTCAGAACCAACGTTGAATGTATCAAGCCACTTCTGTGCAGCGTCCTTAGCAGAACCGCCTGCAGCTACGATTTCTTCTACCTTCTCCTTGATAGCATCACGGAGTGCATTCTGAGCAAGTACCATACCCATACCAAACTCAGCGTTATCTTCGAACAGTGAGTTATCCCATGCAGGACCCTGGCCCTTAGCATTTACTGTGTATGGTGTTGAAGGTGAAGAGTTACCCCAAATTGATGTACATCCTGTAGCGTTAGCAACGTACATTCTGTCACCAAAGAGCTGAGTAACAAGCTTAACATAAGGAGTCTCACCGCAACCTGCGCAAGCGCCTGAGAACTCAAGGAGAGGCTGCTTGAACTGTGAGCCCTTAATTGAGCCTTCGCCAAACTTAGCAACAACATCTTCCTTAATAGGAAGTGTTACAGCATAATCGAAGTACTTCTGCTCGTCCTTGTTAGCTGCGATAGCACCCATCTTAAGTGTCTCGCCCTTATTGTTACCAGGACATACATTTGCGCAAGATCCGCAACCTGTACAGTCAAGAGCAGAAATAACAACTGAATACTTGTATCCGTCCATTCCAGCAAGAGGCTTTGTCTGAAGTCCCTCTGGAGCCTTAGCAATCTCATCATCTGTCATAGCGATTGTACGGATTGCAGCATGTGGACATACAAGTGAACAGAATCCACATCCGATACATGTTGTAGCATCCCATGCAGGAACGTTTACAGCAATACCACGCTTCTCGAATGCAGCTGATCCTGAAGGTGTAGCACCATCAACGTATGGAAGACAATCAGATACCTTAAGAGTATTACCTTCCTGAGCGTTAACCTTTGCCTGGATGTTGTTAACGAAATCAACAACGTCCTTACGGCTGCCCTCAGCCTTCTTGAAGTCAAGTCCTTCATCCTTGGCATCCTTCCAGCTCTCAGGAATCTCAACCTTGATAAGGTTCTTAGGATCTGCACCGGCATCGATAGCATCCCAGTTCTTCTTAACAACGTCTTCACCCTTACGGCCGTATGTCTTCTGAGCAGCATCCTTCATGAACTTGATAGCGTCTGCTTCAGGAATGATCTTTGTAATGTTGAAGAATGCAGACTGAAGAATTGTGTTAATTCTTGTAGGTCCCATACCAACTTCAACACCGATCTTAGAACCGTTCATGATATAGAAGTTAATCTTGTGATCATACATGAACTTCTTAACCTGTCCAGGAATCTCCTGTTCAAGCTGATCAACTGTCCATGGGCAGTTAAGGAGGAATGAACCACCGTCAACAAGCTCCTGAACCATGTTGAACTTACGGATATATGATGGATTGTGGCAAGCTACGAAGTCAGCCTTTTTGATGAGGTAAGTTGACTTAATAGGCTTCTTACCAAATCTAAGGTGAGACATTGTAACACCACCAGACTTCTTGGAGTCATAGTCAAAGTATGCCTGAGCATACATGTCTGTGTTATCACCAATGATCTTGATTGAGTTCTTGTTAGCACCAACAGTACCGTCAGCACCAAGACCCCAGAACTTACAGTTTGTTGTTCCCTCTGGAGTTGTAACAAGTGGAGCACCAGCATCAAGTGAAAGATTTGTTACATCATCCTCGATACCGATTGTGAACTCTTCCTTCTTGTCGTTCTCGAATACAGCAACGATCTGTGCAGGTGTTGTATCCTTAGAACCAAGACCATAACGGCCACAGAATACAGGAACTGACTCGAACTTAGTTCCCTTAAGAGCTGCGATAACATCAAGAGCAAGAGGCTCACGATATGATCCAGGCTCCTTTGTTCTATCAAGAACTTCGATTCTCTTAACTGATGCAGGAATAGCATCAACGAGAGCCTTAGCTGAGAATGGTCTGTAAAGACGAACCTTTACAACACCAACCTTCTTGCCCTGCTTCTCAAGGTAATCGATAGTCTCTTCGATTGTATCGTTTACAGAACCCATAGCTACGATAACTACCTCTGCGTTAGGATCGCCGTAGTAGTTGAAGAGCTTGTAATCTGTACCAATCTTAGCATTAACCTTGTCCATGTACTTCTGAACGATCTCAGGAAGCTCGTTGTAACCTGTGTTACAAGCTTCTCTTGTCTGGAAGAAGATATCTGGGTTCTGAGCTGAGCCCATCTGACAAGGGTGGTTAGGATTAAGAGCGCCAGCCTTGAAAGCATCGATTGCTTCATGGTTAACCATCTCATCAAGATCCTTGTAGTCCCAAACCTCGATCTTCTGAATTTCGTGTGATGTACGGAATCCATCGAAGAAGTTGATGAAAGGAATTCTTCCCTCAATAGCTGCGCAATATGCTACAGGAGTAAGGTCCATAACTTCCTGTACGCTGGAATCACAAAGCATAGCAGCACCTGTCTGACGGCAAGCGTATACGTCTGAGTGATCACCGAAAATGTTGAGCGCGTGAGAAGCTACGCAACGAGCTGATACGTTGAATACGCCAGGGAGTCTCTCACCTGCTACCTTGTAAATGTCAGGGATCATAAGAAGAAGTCCCTGTGAAGCTGTGTATGTAGATGTAAGAGCACCTACTACAAGTGATCCGTGTACAGCACCAGCTGCACCAGCCTCAGACTGCATTTCTGTAATCTGTACTGTACGGCCGAAAATATTCTTCTTTCCGGCTGTTGCCCATTCATCTACATGCTCTGGCATAACAGATGATGGTGTGATTGGGTACATAGCAGCAACTTCAGTAAACGCATAAGATGCATATGCGGCTGCTTCGTTACCGTCCATGGTTTTCATGTTTCTTGCCATTTTGATTCCTCCTACCTTAATTTTTGGATTATTTTGGCTTTTTATATTAAGTTGTGTAGAAACATAACAAAACGCGCAAAAACTCCGTTCACATTTTCTTCCTCCCGTGGAAAATAGATGTGACGGATATTTCACTCGTATTCTGCCGTATTCAATAGTATCATCAAAACTATACTGATGTCAACGTTTTCAAGGGTTTGACGGCAATTTGTGTAAACGCTTACATTTCCCGAATTCATCCCTATTGTCAGTTAATTTATACTAATTTAATCTTTTCATCTGATAAAAGTTTTCGTTTATAGTCTTGCGCAAAAAGTTTTGTTATATTATCATAATCATGTATCAAAGGTTGGCATGGCTAAGTCAATCGTTAATTTGTTACAATTTAAGGCATTTAAATGATGGAAGGAGACTATTATGGCATACGTTATTAGTGATGGTTGCATCAGCTGCGGTTCATGCGCTGCTCAGTGCCCTGTTTCAGCTATTTCTCAGGGAGACGCTCAGTACGTTATCGATGCTGATACATGTATCGATTGCGGTTCTTGCGCTGCTCAGTGCCCTGTATCAGCAATCTCTCAGGGCTAAGTCCAAGCGAAAAATAAACAAAAGCACGTTTAACAAGTTTACTTGTTTAAACGTGCTTTTTTTATTTTACATTTGGCGCAGCCAGATGAACGAGGAAATGCTCCGCATTTCCGAGTGCGCAGGGCTCAACTACTCCGCATTTCCGAGTGCGAAGGACTCATTTACTCACTCCTCCGAGTGCGAAGGACTTAACTTCTCGCTCCTCCGAGTGCTGCTGGACTCAATGCCCCTTCTCAAGGTTAGCGAATTTCGTATACTGCGGAAGCCAGAGTAGTTCTACTGTTCCGATTGGGCCATGTCTTTGCTTGGCAATAATAACTTCTGCGATGCCCTTTTTCTCAGTATCCTTATTGTAATAGTCATCTCTGTACAGGAACATAACCATATCTGCGTCCTGCTCGATGGCTCCTGATTCTCTTAAGTCCGAAAGCATTGGCCTGTGGTCAGGTCTCTGCTCAACTGCACGAGACAGCTGTGAAAGAGCTATAACAGGCACGTTAAGCTCTCTGGCAAGAGCCTTAAGAGATCTTGAAATCTCTGATATTTCCTGCTGTCTTGACTCAGATGCTCTTCCTGTTCCTCCACTCATAAGCTGCAAGTAGTCGATCATGATAACCTGAAGATCAAATTCCATCTTGTACTTACGGCACTTGGATCTAAGCTCCTGTATTGAAATACTTGGCGTATCATCAATGATAAGCTTGGAGGATCCTATAACATCTGCACTTTCGATCAGTTTCTCCCAGTCCATATCTGACATATTACCAGTTCTGATGTGCTGTGAATCAACGTGTGATTCCATGGAAAGGAGACGGTTTACAAACTGCTCCTTAGACATTTCCAGTGAGAACATGGCAACGCACTTATTATCATGAAAAGCCATATACTCAGCAATGTTCAGAACAAAGGCTGTCTTACCCATAGCAGGTCTGGCTGCGATAAGGATAAGGTCAGATGGCTGGAAACCAGCTGTATTAAAGTCAAGGTCTGTAAATCCTGTGGAATGACCTGTAACATTACCCTTCATCTTGCTGGCAATCTCAATTCTGTTGAGGGCATTCATAACTACCTGATCGATAGAAACGAAATCACCAGTGTTACGCTTCTGTGTTATCTGGAAGACCTTCTTTTCAGCGTCGTTAAGTACGCCTTCCATATCATCTGCGTCATTATAGCAGGCATTGATTGTCTCTTCACTTACATGAATAAGCTTTCTGAGAGTAGATTTATCAGCTACAATCTTGGCATAGTATTTAACATTAGCAGATGTAGGAACTGCATTGATCAGATCTCCGATAAATTCTACACTGCTGACATTAGGTGGAACATTCTTTTCACGAAGTCTGTTCTGAAGTGTGACAATATCAACCGCGCTGCCTTCTCTATTAAGTTCAACCATTGTTTCAAAGAGTGTTCCAAGCTGCCTGTTGTAGAAATCATCCGCAGTTACTATCTCGGCTGCTATCTCGATGGCATCCTTATCCATCAGCATAGCACCAACAACAGATTGTTCTGCCTCAAGGCTGTTCGGCGCAACCCTTTTTAACAGCGTTTCTTCTGCCATATTACTGTTCCTTTACGCATACCTTAATTGTAGATGTAACCTGTGGGTGAAGCTTAACAGGTATCTCATAAGTTCCAAATGACTTGATTGGCTCAGCAAGCTGAAGCTTCTTCTTGTCGATATCAAATCCAAACTGCTGCTTGGCAGCTGTAACAATTTCCTTGGTTGAAACGGAACCAAATACTCTTCCGCCCTCTCCAGCCTTCATTGTAACCTGGATTGTTTCCTTGCTGATTTTCTCCCCATAAGCCTTAGCCTCGTCAAGCTGCTGCTGTGCTACTATTGAATCTCTCTTCTGCTGATTCTTGAGCTCATTAAGTGCTTTTTGAGTAGCTTCAACTCCGAGTTTCTTAGGTATTACAAAGTTCTTGGCATAGCCGTCACTTACCTTAACGACCTCGCCTTTTTTGCCAAGTGTCTTAACATCTTCCAATAAAATTACCTGCATTTATTATAATTCTCCTTCTTCCATCATTTTATCCAGTGTCTGCTTGACTATTTCTATAGCCTGCTGTGCATTAACATTCTCAATCTGACATCCGGCGCTGCTCATATGTCCACCGCCGCCAAGCTTCTCCATGATAATCTGTACATTGACTTCATCGATTGATCTGGCACTTACGTAAACCTGATTCTGATACTCAGTACAGATAAAGCTTGCGCGAACTCCCTTAATATTTAGAAGCTCGTTAGCTGCCTGGGCTCCGATAATTGTAGGACTCTGAAGCTCGTCATTTTTGAGAACAGATATAGCGAACTTGCCCTTATAAACCTGGGCCTGACTTACTACATCAGCCTTAGCCTTGTATTCAAGAGCATCTTCTCTAAAGAGCTTACGCACACGTGTAACATCTGCACCGTTTCTTCTAAGAAATGCTGCGGCCTCGAATGTACGGACACCGGTTTTATTCATAAAGTTATTGGTATCAACGATCATTCCTGAATACAAGCTGTCAGCCTCTTCATTCTTGATCTTGACGTTTTCACCAATATACTGAAGAATCTCTGAAACCATCTCACATGCAGATGACGCATAAGGCTCTACATATGAAAGTGTAGCATTCTCAATAACCTCTGTTCCTGCTCTGTGGTGATCAAGGACCACGATTGTCTTACAGAAACGAAGAAGTTCCGGACACTCTGTGATGCTTGGCTTATTAACATCCACTACTACAAGAACTGTATTGCTGCCTGCCATATCAATGGCCTGCTGATTGGATATGATCATATCCTCTTCGTAATCAGGATTATTCTTGAAAAGATCTACCAATGGCTGCATAGAAGTTGTTACATCATTAAGAACAATGTGGCACTTCCTATCCAAAGTCTTGGCAATCCTATAGATACCAACTGAAGAGCCAAAGCTGTCTACATCGCCGATTCTGTGACCCATTACAATTACAGTATCCTTACCGGAAATAATCTCTCTAAGGGCGTGAGCCTTAACTCTGGCCTTAACTCTTGTACTCTTTTCAATCTGCTGGCTCTTACCGCCATAATAAGAAATATTATCATTGCTCTTAACAACGGCCTGATCACCGCCTCGGCCAAGAGCAAGATCAATGGCGTTTCTGGCAAACTCATAATTCTGAGCATAAGAAAGGCCGTCAAGTCCGATACCTATACTTAAGGTAACCGCCATCTCGTTACCGATATTAACTGTCTTAACATCCTCAAGAAGATCAAAACGCTGCTCTCTAAGCATCTCACAGGACTTCTTGGGCATTACAACAAAGTACTTATCCTTCTCAATCTTCTTGGCAATACCATTGCAGGAGGCAATGTACTTGTTGATCTTTCTATCTATAAGCGCTGTCAAAAGGGATCTTCTAACTTCCTCTACGCTATCAAGAGCTTCCTCATAGTTATCAAGGTAAATAAGGCCTGCTGCCAAAGACTGGTTATCAACCTCTTCAATTGCAAGTCTAAGAGCTGTCTCATCGAAAAGATACACAGCAATAAGGCTGCCCTGATATTCCTGAGCATCAATAATATCACTGTTAACAGCCATCTCATGAAGAGAGATTCTCTTAATCTTCATAGTATAATTGCTATTCTCGTATTCCAGCTCGTAGGAAAGTTCCTCATAACCTTCCGGGAACTTGTCCGGAGTAATATTTGGGAAAAGAGTTGTGATAGATTTCCTGTAACCGCGTTCCACATGGACTATTCTCTCAAATGCAGAGTTGGTCCAAACCACTTTGCCGGTGTCATCCAAAACTGCATGAGCAAGATCAAGCTCTCTTAAAAGCTTTTTCTGAATCTGTCCATATTCGGTAGCAAAGCTAACCAGTTCATTCATTATGAGAGGCTTATTGTAGAAATTCACATAGAGAATGACCACGAAATATAGCCCGGTGAAAGCCAGCAAAATAAGACCTGCTGTAAAATCCACTGTAAACACAGCTATATTAATCAGAATCAGTAGTATTCCAAGATATGTAAAGACACGAAGATATGTCTTAAGCTTCCCCTTTAACTTAACTCTGTTCTTGTTAGGCATTATAAAGTCCTCTTCCCCAAAAATTTGGACATGTTATCACTTACTATAGTATAGCACAAAACTCCGTGATAGAAACTTCTATCACGGAGTTTGTAAACTTCACTTATTTCGTTAGTTAATTACTTGATCAGATGACCTTCCTCATCAAATGAGTACTTAGCGCCCCACTTTGTGATTGTCTCTGAAATTGCAAGTGTTCCATCGCCCTTGCAGTAGTACTTTTCACCATCAACTGTTACCCATGAGTTGGTAAGAACAGCACCATTTTCCTTGGTATAATATCTTGATCCGTTAAAGGTAAAGAAGCCAGTCTGAAGAACTCCGTTCTCATCAAAGATATACTTTGTTCCCCACTTTGTAACTATAGTATTCTTAGCAAGGTTACCATCCTTAAGTGCATAGTAGGTCTTGCCATCTTCTTTTACCCAGTTCTGCTTAACTATAGCACCGTTAGACTTTGCATAGTAAGTATTGCCATCACGGTCAAAGAAGCCAGTCTGAAGAACTCCATCTGCATCAAATGAGTACTCAGTTCCCCACTTGTTAACTACTCTATCCTTAGCAACTGTACCATCAGCAAGCACATAGTACTTCTTGCCGTCTTCTGTTACCCAGTTACTCTTAACCATGGCACCCTTTTCGTTGAAGTAATAGTCCTTACCGTCAACTGTATGGAAACCTGTAAGCTTTTCGCCATCCTCTGTAACAAGATAGGTTACTCCCCACTTTGTTACAAGTGTAGCCTTAACTTCTTCCTGAGCTGCAACAAGCTCAATCTCAGCTCTATCACGAACTCTCAGGCAAGCTCCGTCAGGATTATAGTAAGAAAGGCCAACTGCACTAATTGTATTTCCTACCTTAACATCATCGTTAACTGTATCATTTCCGTCTGAAGCAAGGATATAACCATCAATGAATACTCTTGCCTCTACGCCTGACTCATCAACTACATAGAAGTAGTCAACGCCTGATGTGTTAGTTACAACCTTTGTAACCTTACCTTCTACCTTAAGAAGTGAACCGCCAAGTGCATCGTAATCAGCTGCCTGCTTAGTTGTTACCTTTGCAGGCTCAATTACCTTGTGCTCTGCATCAAGAACCTTGTAGTTGTAGATCTGGATTTCCTTATCGCCCTGATATCCATCAACGAAACCAGTAAGTCTAACCTTTGTTCCGATTTCGATTCCCGCATCAGCGATAGGGAATACTGTTGTTCCGGCTGTCTCATCCTGAACATAAATAGTATCGAAGAACTTATTTCCTTCTACTGCTGTTCCGGCTGTTACATAACCTTCTACTGTAAAGATGTCTCCAGGCTCGCCCTTTCTCATCTCAGCGATTGTGCTAACCTTAATATCCTTTCTGTTATTTGAAAGGTAGTTAAGAAGGATGTTACGGTTTGCGTAGTACTCCTGTCCGCCGTAGTCAAGCTCAGACTTAACTTCGAAGTTTGAAAGGAATACTGTGCCTGTTACAAGTACTTCACTTCCTGAAGAAAGTTCTTCTCTTGCTGCAAATACAACGCTTCCCTTAGGAACTTCCTTGTAGTAAGCATCAAACTGCTTGCAATCCTTGGTATATGTTGTGTCGAAGCCTGTTACAACTACCTCAGCCTTACCTGCTGCTACTGCCGCTTCATCAACAAGAACTGAGCATCCGCTGTAAGCACTGTACTTCTGAGTATCTGTTACACCCTTTACAAGGTAGCAGTTTCTGTTAAAGCCTGCAGGATAGAGTCTGTACTCCTGTCCGCCATTGTTATCATTATCAACAACCTCATCGGAGTTGATTCTTGTTGTAGCACCAACTGCCTCAAGAAGCTTATTGATTTCAGTTGAAGACTGTCCGTCAGCTGTATCCTGGTAATCTGCAAGACCGCAAACAATAAGGTTTCCGCCGCCTGCAACATACTCTTTTACAAGTTCAATAAATGAATCTTCAAAATGCTTAACTTCACCATACTTGGTGTTCTTGTTAGGAGCAGATACTACGAATACAGTTGCATTTGCAAGTGTCTCAGCTGTGATCTGATCCTTAACAACATCAACCTTTACATAATCGCTTGCTGCGATATCTGCAAAGTTTCCAACGTTTCCGCCGTAATAACCTGTTACATAGTCGTTGAGGTGAGAACCATCTACAACAACATGTGTAACCATATCATCTGAAACATATACAAGATCAAGTGAAGATGTATAGTGTTTTTCTAATCCGTTGAGGTATCCGATAAGTTCAACCTGGATGGTCTGCTTGCCGGCCTTGTCACACAGATATGTGAAAGAATCTGTAAGCTCGCTCTGTGCCTTAAGTACAGCCTTGTCACCTGTAACATCTGTCACATGGATAACTTCACCATTTGCTGTATAAACGATACCCTTTACGTCAAAGTCACTTGGCTCATTGTTAAAGAATGATGCATTGAGTGTAAGTTCTTCACCTGCAACAGGAAGAGCTGTTTCTGTAGAAAGTGAGCTGATTCCAACAGCCTCAACGCTTGAAATCCATACAGGAGCTGTAACAGCGATGTTACCGTCTGCCTGTGTAACTCTGATGTAGTAGTAATTCTTTTCAGGATACAGATCAAATGATACTTCAGCAGCAGATTCTTCAACTCTCTGGCTTGCTACAACATAGCCGCCATTAGCAACAACTTCTACAGTCATAACACTTGAATCTGTAGGGTCTGAAGTCTTAACCTTGATGTTAACATTTGAAGGAACCTCATCAAGAACAGTTCCCATTTCGTAACCATTCAATGTGTAGTAAATCTTAAGGTCATTATCCTCTGTTGCATATACACGCATGTTGCGGATAGCATCATAGATATTCTCACGAGTAAGAGAATCTGCAAGGATTACAGTTCTACCTGTATTTGCATCTCCCCATCTACCCTTGTGGTTGTCCTGGTTGTTAGCAGGAGCCACATGCCAGCCTTTATCAAGTGCTCTTGTGTAATACTCATATGAAGGGAAGTATCCTGAACTTCCGATTGCACCTTCACCGTTACCAACCTCGATAAGTGTGATCTGCTGATCGTTTGCCTTTGAATAGTAAGCAAAGTCATAGAAATCACCGAAGGTTGTTCCTGGGTGGTTGAACATTGAAAGTGACTCAGGTGTGTTAACAAGCTGAGCATAGTAGTTCTGAAGAGCTGTTCTTGACTTGCTCTCATAACCAGGCATGTTACGGCTCATGAAACCATTAGTATTGAAGGTATTCATGTGACCAGGTGCTCCACCTGACCATGTCATCTCGTATCCGAAAAGACCTACGAAATCTTCTGTTGTGTACTTATCTGCAAG
The DNA here is from genome assembly GCF_000420945.1 of Butyrivibrio sp. VCB2006. Lineage (GTDB taxonomy): Bacteria > Bacillota > Clostridia > Lachnospirales > Lachnospiraceae > Butyrivibrio. The sequence goes on along the minus strand of NZ_ATVX01000007.1, from coordinate 16,211 downwards.
TTCATGTCCCTCAACCCACTCTGAAGAAGCAGAACCATCAGCGATTGTAACTGATGTGTCGTTATCATATGAGTTTGAGTGATCTGTTACTGCAAGGAAGTCAAGGTTCTCAACTTCGTTGGCAGCGTGGTTAAATGCCTCATCAGCTGTTCCTGCACCATCTGAATATGCGGTGTGTGAATGGAGCTGACCAAAATAGATATTGTATTCTTCGTTAACTCTCAGTGTGTAATCAAATGTAGCTACAGGGCTCTCTGAATATCCATCAAGAGTAGCCTTTGCCATTACAGAAGCAGGAAGCTCTGTAAGCTTGAATGGTTCTGTATAAACAGTCCATGTCTCACCCTTATCAAGTGAGTAAAGAATCTCAGCACCTTCTGTTGCTGTCTTAAGAGTGATCGCATTTGAAAGTCTGATAGCACCGCCGTTAGGGCTTGCCTTAACAGTTCCAACCTGTGCCTGTGTATAAACAAAGTCCTTCTTAACACTGTCGCTTCTGCCTTCACATGTTGCATATACTGTTACAACAGCCTTCTTGGTAACATCAAGCTCAGAAGCAGTTACAAACATATCCTGTGTAAGTACTGGCTTGTTTGAATCATCATAAACTGCAAATTCGCTGCCATTTACTGAGTAGTAAATTGTTGACTCTTTTGTCTTGCAGTTCATGGAAAGAGTTGTGTTATATGGAATCTCGCCAGCTGCAGGCTCAACATTTACAGAAGAAGTGATGTCCGAAGCTTCTACAGGGCTACCTGTAACCTTAATATCTGTAAATCTGTTAACACCGCCTGTTGCGACAGTCTTGCCGTTAATAGAAGTATCATCTGCAGGACCAACTCTGAAGATAATCTTATCAACATGTTTTACATCAGCAGGAACTTCAAAGGTATTATCATCCTTCCAGCTTGTGCCTTCCAGTGCAACCTTATCGCCGATTGCGGTAAAGTTCTCGCCATCTGTACTATAGGAAACTGCCCAGTTCTTGGCGCCTGTATTAGATCCCCTCATGTCAAAAGAGAGCTTGTAAAGGCCATAGCCCTTGCCTGAAACAGTAATCTGATAGTAATCACCGGACTTCATTCCTGTTGATCCGATGATGCTTATATTGTTGTCACCATTCTTGTATGAGTAAACAGGAGCTTTCTGGTTACCGCCCTTGAAAGCAGTAACTTCGTGATCCTTGTTTGCACCATCGTTGGCAACTGTTCCATCAGCATAGATTACAAGGTCATCCTTAAATGCAGATACATCTGTTCCAGCAAAAGAAGCAACGTTCATTGTAACTGAATCGTCAACCTCTGCCTCTGTTGGTTCTGGTTCCTCTGGTTTTACAACTTCAACCATATTGTGGGAATCGTCAGAATAAAGAATTACCTGTATGCCCTTATAGTCACTTACAACAGCTGTAACATTAACTGTAGTACCTTCCTCAAGCTCTCCAAAAGCTTTGGTCACATTGCTCTTGTCGTAAACAAGAATGCTTGATGATCCGCTTGTAAGAGTAACCTTACCCTTACCAATATCAGCCTTTGAACCAACTGTAACATTCTTGAGAATAACTCTCTGGCACTCATAGTCGTCATGATTAGCTACAAGTGTAGCAATCTCACCGCTGTCAAATGTTGTAAAGCCGTAATCTTTGGTATTTGTTGTATCATTTTCTACAAGTGTAGCTCCTGACAGCTCAAGAAGTCCGTTGTAGTCCTGATATGTTCCTTTTGCAGTGAGAAGATTTCCTACTGCAACACTTGGCTTGTCAGTAAAATACAAGCAGATTGCACCGGTCTCATCCTGTATATAGACATTCTTGCCGTTTGCATAAACAACAACGCCCTTTACAGTAAACTCGCCGGAAGCCTTCTCTTTTACTTCCTTGATTGTAGAGATAACTACTTCAGCCTCTGCTTCCCCTGTAGTCTCTTCAACCTTTTCTTCTTCCTTAGCAGGCTCTGTCTTAACTTCGCCATCAGAAGCATTGTCTGTTACTTCAGGAGTCTTCTCAATTGAATCCTCTTTTGAAGCTTCATCAGTCTCTTCAACTGATGCCTCTGTAGAAGCTTCATCGCTTGCATCAGTTGTAACAACTGAAGTCTCAGATGATGCCTCGACGCTGGCAGCTTCTGTCGCAATTTCAGTTCCTTCTGTAGCAAATGCTACAGCGCTTGTTGACTGAAATGCTGTTGTTACTGACAAAAATCCAGTAAGGATCAGCGCCAGTATACGCTTTCTGTTCTTCATACGCTCCCACCTTTCAATACTTTTTCTACTATCTGATAATTATTATCAGTAGCGTCCTCGCCTCTCTCAGCTTCTTTTTTCTATTGTGGCGGAGAGAAAAGCCACAATCGGTACTGTCAGTACAATGCCAATGCTGCCCGCCAGCCCCTGAATCACTTCTCTGGCAACCATATCAGTGTTGATAAGCTGCGTAAATCCGATGTTGTAATAATAAATAAGTAAGAGAAGTGTAAAGGATGATCCTGCAAACGCAAGGATCAGGGTGTTAGCCATGGTTCCCATAGCATCACGTCCAATATTCATACCTGAACGAAATAGCTCCATAGCTGTCATCTCACCGTTGACCTCGTGAAGCTCATGTACGGCAGAAGCAATACTCATTGCAACGTCCATAACTGCTCCAAGAGATGCGATCAGAATACCCGCTGTAAAAAGACCTTTGATTTTCATCCCATGGTCTGTACCGATCAACAATAATTCTTCAGCCTCATTCGTCTGAAATCCTGAAATATGAGAAACATAACCGGCGATTGCCGCAAAAGCACTGGCAATTACAACTCCCGCAAGAGTTCCAAGTGCCCCGCTGATAGTTTTTTTATTGATTCCATCAATAAGAACGAATGTGAATACCGTAGTATAAAAGACAATAAGAATAGTAGCAAGTATAGCCGGGAAGCCATACTCAATAAGTGGAAACAATATCCACCCAATAGAAATCATGGTAAAGATAAGGGATACAAGTGCCATGGTGCCCTTACCTCTTCCTATTATAATAAGAGATAATGCAAATACCGCAAACAGTACCAGTAAGATCCTTGTCCTGTCATAACTATAGATAAAGGCGCTATAACCCTCCCCCTGAGGATCAAGTCGAACTATTACCTTGGTTCCAAGCTGCGCGTCAACATTAAACAGCGTACTCAGATAATTGGAGGTCTGATACTGTTTGTCCTTGAAAGGTCCGGAAGTAATCATAACAATAACTTCCTGGGATCCCCTAAGTATCCCTTCTGTGGATTCATCTGCCTGCGTATTATCAGTTATGACTGCAACAACTCTCGCTCTTGCATAATGAGAAGTAGTACTGGTAGCTTCGGTCTTCTCAACAAGTCCGAAGCGAATTAGAAATACTGACACGACAAAAATTGCCACCAGGATAATAATGGCAGCAATGCGTTTTGTGTCCCATTTAGAATTAAGAGTCCTTGTCCCCCGACTGTTCCCCATTTTTGACAATAGCTCCTCTAAAAAACGCCCAACAAAAACGCACACCTAAACTTTATTTTTTAGGGTGCGTTTTTAATTCTAGCAGATTAAATTCATTAAATCTACACAAATAATTAAGATAAAATTAACAATTATTTTGGGATAACCTTGTGCAATAGTGTCACATGTGTCAAAAATCAATTTAAAGTGTTAAAGCATCCGCAAATAAAAAACACTTCTTGGAATTTCTTCCAAGAAGTGCTTAATATCTTATCTTATGTAGATTACTCAGCTACGTAAGGCATAAGTGCAAGATGTCTTGCTCTCTTAACTGCTGATGTAAGCTCTCTCTGGTGCTTAGCGCAGTTACCTGTGATTCTTCTAGGAAGAATCTTGCCGCTCTCTGAAACGAACTTCTTAAGCTTAGCTGTATCCTTGTAATCGATTACATTATCCTTGCCACAGAAAACGCAAACTTTCTTTCTTCTGTGCATTCCGCCCTTTCTCCTCATAGGAGCATCGGACTTATCAGACTTAGTAAAAGCCATTGTAATTACCTCCTAAATTAGTTAAAAGGAAGCTCCTCGTCAATTCCATCAGGAATGTTCATGAAGCCATCCCCAGCTGCTGAAGGTGCAGGCTCACTTGCTGGCATACTTGATGCGAAGTTTCCACCGCTTGTAGCAGATGAATTCTTGGACTCAGCAAACTCCTGGTCTTCTGCAACTACATCAGTTGTGTATACTTTAACGCCATCCTTGTTGGTATAAGAACCAGTCTGGATACGTCCCGTTACGATAACTTTGGTGCCTTTTCTGAAATACTTCTCAGCAAACTCGCCGCTCTTACCAAATGCTACAATGCCGATGAAATCAGCTGTCTGAGCATCCTGGCTATCTCTTCTGGCGAATCTTCTGTCAACTGCGAGTGTGTATCTTGCTACGCAGCTAGCTGTCTCTCCCTGTGAATATCTAACGTCGGGGTCTTTTGTAAGACGACCCATAAGTATAACTTTGTTCATATTTTCGTCCTCTTCTATTTAAGCCTCGTTCTTAACGCATAAATATCTGATGACGCCATCCATAATACGCATACGTGACTCGATCTCTGCAGGTGTTGTACCCTCAGCATCGAACTGGATGAAGTAGTAGAAGCCTTCTGTCATTTTCTCGATCTCATAAGCGAGCTTCTTCTTACCCCAATCATCTACGTTAGTAATCTGACCACCATGCTTCTCGATAGTCTTCTTAACCTTCTCGATGACTGCTGTTCTGGCATCGTCTTCGATCTTTGCACTAACAACAACGGCTAATTCGTATTTGTTCATGCTATTGTTACCTCCTTTTGGTCTCTGGCTACATTTTTCAGTAATGTAGCAAGGAATTTATCACAGAATGGTATGTTATCATAATAATGCCAATAATGCAAGCATTTTTTCATCTGATTCCCTTGATATTTTTTTCAACACTTTTTCTTGGAACCATAATCTGATGACCGCACCCCATACACTTAAGCCTAAAGTCTGCCCCCACTCTGAGAACCTCCCATTCATAGTTGCCGCAAGGATGTTGTTTCTTTAATTTAATAATATTCCCTACCTGAATATCCATTTATAGTTCTATCCCCTGTAATGCTGCAAGTTCTCGGAATACCTTACCAATCTTTTCCCTGATGATCAAGGTGTTCTCTGCTCCCCTTACAGGTATCTCGCTCTCATTGATCACAACCAGATATTTTCCTCTGAAGTAGTTAATAAAGGACGCCGCCGGATATACTGTAAGTGAAGTTCCTCCTATTATAAGCATCTGTGCTTTGGAAAGAGCTCTGGTTGCCCCATCAACCTGATCTTCCGGAAGTCCCTCTTCATATAACGTAATATCAGGGCGGATCATTCCACCACAGCTACACCTTGGAATAGGCTCTTCAGACTCAAAAATATAGTCCTCAGGATACTCTTTTCCACAGCTCATACAGTAGTTTCTGAGTGCACTTCCGTGAATCTCATAAACAACTTCACTTCCAGCCTTCTGATGTAAGCCATCGATATTCTGCGTAACAATTCCCTTAAGCTTCCCCATTTTTTCAAGAGCTGCAAGATATTTATGCGCATCGTTTGGCTGAATATTCCTGGTGTCCATCTTCTGTCTGTGGAACTCATAATATACCTGTGGTTCAAAGACAAGGCAGCTATGGCTCAAAAGATATTCCGGCTGATATTTATCAAACCTGACATCGTGCTGGTTGTATAATCCATCTTTGCTTCTGAAATCAGGAATACCACTCTCCGTAGAAACGCCTGCACCGCCAAAAAAGACTATATTGTCACAGGCATCAATCATCTCTTTAAATTTCTGAATCTGTTCTGACATATAACCCCCTTTCTCAATAAATACAGCATATATATTTTAACACAAAAAGAATGTCGCTTGCGACATTCTCGCGCCGAGCGCGGTTGCATTTATGCAACATATTCCTATCGCGCGAGTGTGCATCCATAGCGGAGCGCTTTTTATGTGATAGGATTTGCGGAGCAAATTCCTATTACATAAAAAAGAGGTCAGACACGCTAGCATCTGACCTCTTTCATATTATTTATTGCAACTTTCCAAATCAGTTATTACTGAAGCTTTGTTGTGTTACCAGCGTCAAACATTTCCTGTCTCTCGTCGATAACATCCTGATATCCTGCATCAAGATACTTCTGTGAAAGCTCATCATAAAGAGCATCAAACTCTTCTGGAGCACACATTACAAGCTGATCACGGTACTCAGGATATACTTCTTCCTTAAGAGCTGTTCCGTTCTCTGTTACAGACTCAAGTGAGCCACCAAACAGACAGTCAACGTTAGCATATCCAGCCTCGTAAAGAGCGAGCTGACCCTTGTAGTTAGCAAGAAGGTCATCATAGAAGTCCTGAGGAAGTCCCTGAGGATTGATAGCTGCGATATCCTTCTCGATATCACCAAATGACTTAGAAGCTGTAACAACCATCCAGTAGTCTACGTTGTTGTTGTGACCCTGCTGCTCTTCAAGACCAGTCTGATCGCCAACTGCTACAGGGTTGCCATTCTCATCATAGTTGAAGTTTACGCCTTCAAGACCCCACTGCATTGTAAAGAGGTTCTCATCCTGAGCCATCCACTCAAGGTACATCTCACCAGCCTTAACTTCGTCTTCTGTTGCATTGTTTGCAAATGCGATCATAGCACCAAAGATGTTGTTAGGACGGAAAGCATTGCTTGAGCCCCATGTTGAATCCTGTGTGAACTTGCCATCGCATACAACTACACCAAGCTCTGCATCTGGGTTAGCCTCATAGAATGACTGAAGAACCTGCATGTTAGATGAAACATATCCGCTCCATGAAAATGCCTTGCCATTGATGAAGTCAGCCTCTACATCAGATGAAGCTCTGAGGTAGTATTCTGGGTTAATGTAGCCTTCGTTGTAAAGCTCGTTGTTCCACTTAAGAAGTCTCTTCTGAGCCTCTGTTGAAAGAGCTGGAATCTGGTAGTCACCTGTTGTGCACCATGTTGTCTCATCCTGTGGATAATCTCTGAAGCTATAGTTCTGGTCAGCACCAGCGCCTGCTACCTTAGATCCGCTAAGGAGATACTCATGTCCGTTCTCCTTCATCTTAGCATATGCCTCAAGGAGCTCTGAAGATGTTGCTGGATATGAATCATAGCCAGCATCCTTGAGCCAGTCCTTACGATACCATGTTACGAATGTATAGTTTGTGTTACCATATGGTCTCATACCAAGAACCATGTAGTCTTCATCGCCAAACTTTGTGTAGCCAGTAAGGCCGTTAGCTTCCATATTTCCCCAATATGTAGGAGCTATTGTCTTGAACTGCTCGATGTCGATAGGCTGAAGATATCCATCAGCTGCCCATGTAGCGAGCTTATCATAGTCGTACTCCATGCAAAGAGTAGGAAGTGTGTTTGTTGAAGCAAGCATTGAATAGTCAGTCATAACGTCTGAACGTGTGATACCAACATACTCAACCTTGATGTTGTACTTGTCACCGAAGTTCTCCTGAACCCACTTTGTCCAGTAGTTGTTCTCAACATCTGAACATCCGTTACCTGCATCGCCTCTGTCGTAAACAGCAACACGAAGTGTAACCTGGTTGTCAAATGGAGTCCATCCATCAATACCTGCAACAGTCTCAGCTGGAGTCTCTGCAGCTGGAGCCTCTGCTGTTGTCTCAGATGTCTGTGTCTCTGTAGTCTGCTGTGTATCTGTGTTAGCACTTGTATCAGCAGCTGTGTTGTCACCACATCCAACGATTGTTCCTGCAACCATAGCACCTGTCAATGCAGTAGCAAGAACCTTCTGAAGAAAACTCTTCTTCATAATTCATACCCTCCTTTTATCCATAAAGAAAATTGGTTTTATTTTATGCCGCCTAAGCGACTTAAAAACATTATTATATCACTTTTTTGCACTAAAAATGCGTTAACCCTTAACAGCTCCGATCATAGTTCCCTGTACGAAATACTTCTGAAGGAATGGATAGATGATAATAATTGGTACTGTTACGAACATAATACATGCCGCCTGAAGTACTTCAGGTGTAGACTGTGCAACACCACCTGTATCTGCCAATGAAGCATTCTGAGCCTCTGTCGCTGATGCAACCAGCTGATAAAGCTTGTACTGGATCATCTTAAGATCAGCAGATCTTGTGAAATACATGTTATCAGCATATGAATTCCAACGTCCTACTGCATAGAAAAGTGACAGTGTAGCCAGGATTGGCTTGGACAATGGAAGTACAATCTTACCGAGAATCTGGAAGTTTGTTGCTCCGTCAAGGAACGCTGACTCCTCCAAACTATCCGGAATAGTACTTGTAAAATAGTTCTTCATGATCAGCATATTATAAGGTGAATAAATAAGCGGGAGGATAAGTACCCAAAATGTATCCAAAATATGCAGCTGATAATAAAGAATGTATGAAGGAATGATACCTGCTGAAAAGTACATTGGAACCATCAGCAAAAATGTCAGTACCGGGCGACCCTTAAGTCTCTTTTTTGAAAGCGGATATGCCGCGCAGGTACAAACAATCATACCAAGCAGTGTGAACAATAATGTGATCCATGCTGAAAAGAACATTGACTTTGTCATGGACTCATCTTTAAAAACTCTGCTAAATGCATCAAATGTAATATCTTTCGGCCAGAAATATACTGACTGTGACATTACTGCAGTATTTCCTGAAATTGACTTTGCTGCAACATGTACAAAAGGAAGTACACATGTAGCACACAGCAAGATGATGACAAGCATCATAATTGCATCACTTAACTTAAATCCGATAACGGCATTGGCTCCACCTGAGGAGTAGCTCTCTTCGCCGCTTACAGTCTTACTCTTTCCCATTTCAAGTCCCCTCCAATCAAAGCAAACCGTCTTCGCCAAGCTTCTTGGCTATTCTATCCGACAAAAGAACCAGCAGTACACCGATAGCTGACTGGAAAAGACCTACTGCAGTCGCCATACTAAATTTGTTATTACTGATACCTTTTTGATAGATGTAAACAGCAAGCTGATACTGGAACTCTTTGACCTGAGTATTACCAAGTGCTGTAAGTCTCTCAAGGTTACTTCCCATAACACGTCCAAGGTTCATGATAAGAAGTGTTACGATTGTACTTCTGATACCAGGAAGTGTGATGTGGATCATTCTCTGCCAGCGGTTAGCGCCATCGATCATGGCTGCCTCATAAAGTTCACCGCTAATACCTGTAATAGCTGCGAGATAAAGGATTGTTCCCCATCCCATGCCCTGCCAAACACCGATAAGCAGATAAGTTACTGCCCAGTGCCATTTCTCATTTAAGAAAGGTATACCTTCCTGAATGATTCCTGCATTCATCATGGCTACATTTACAAGTCCGCTTGATGGCTTGAACATTGTAAGAGCTACGCTACCAATGATAGCCCATGATAAGAAGTGTGGCAGATAAAGAATTGTCTGTGAAACCTTCTTGAATCTCTTATATCTAAGCTCGTTAAGAATAAGAGCCAGGATAATAGGCATTGGGAAGCCCACAAGAAGATCTGCCAAGTTAAATACAATTGAGTTTCTAAGAGCTCGGCTAAAGTCTGCATCCTTGAATACCTTATGGAATGTTGCCCAGCCAACCCATTTACTACCGGCATATCCCTTGGCAGGTTTATAATCCATGAATGCCATTCTAAGTCCGGGATACGCACCGTAACTAAAAACAATTACTAAAATCAGTGGAATTAAGAGAAGTAGATAAAGCTGCCAGTCCCTCTTTAAGGCGCTTTTCCAAGACGTGGTAGTCACCACTCCCCCTTTTGAGTTTTGTTTTTTCATACCTTTGTTGCCCCTTCCCCTTGTATAAGCTAATCCTAAAATAATTTAGTTAGTATATCTAATCACTTAGTCAAAAAAACTTTGCATAAACAACCATTTAAACGAAATCTTTTAGTGCCATATGTCCCTTTTGGCTAAAAGTTTCTTTATCTTTTTGTGCACATTTACTACTCAAACGTTTTCGTCAATCCGTTAATCCAGGGGTCAAAAAAGAGCCCCGATCATCCGGGACTCTCTTTCAATTAATTGTGTATCAGATTATCTGTCTCTACTCTCTGTAAGAGTCTGAGCCTGCATCCAGCCTGTATATTCCAGTATTGATGCGTTATCCACCCTTGCCATTTTATGTCTCCACTCACTTGGCTGTGTACCCATTATCTCTGAAAAATGCCTGTTATAGCTTGATACAGATCTAAAGCCAACCTGCTCAGATATAGACAGAATGGACTCTTCTGTTGTACGTAAAAGAATACATGACTGCAGTATTCTTGTAGTATTCAAGTAATTCAGAGGGCTTGTATTCATAATCTCGTGGAACACTCTTCTGAAGTGAGTCTGGCTCAGATGGCACATGTCCGCCAGCTCTTCCATTGGAAAGTTCATCATATAATTTTCCTTAATGTAATCAAGGGCTGGGGAGATAACTATAGCATTTTCGTGAGCGTCCTTATCATCCAGCTTCTTGCCCTTATTTTCTGAATAAATTCTCATAACCTTCATAAAAAGAGACAGCATAAGCCCCTTAACAGAGAGCTGATAGTTGATTCTCTTTTCCTGTAATTCATCCATAGTTGTTCTAATAAGATAGTAAATCTCAGGATAGTCTTCCTTATTCAGAATAAGCTGGAAGTTCTGCAGCATGTCGGCAAACACTTCCGCATATGGTGAAGAATCAGAATACATGCCCTTTAGAAGTTCGTCAGGCTGTATAAAAATATATGACCAGAGACTAGCTTCTCCCTTATTACTATAGGTAGTATGTGGAACATTTCTGGAAATAAATGTGATATCCCCAGCCCTGAACGGATAGGGAGTATTATCAAATTCGATAATTCCGCTGTCTGAATGACAAATGCCGATTTCAAGGCAATTATGGAAATGGAGCTTACCTGACTTAACATCCGAAATATGCCAGCGATCCCCTGTCAAAAGCAATACCGGAAAGTTCAAAGGTAGCTCATAGTTTCTATATTCTATAACTGTCTTTTTTGGTTTGGCCATGAAAATTTCCCCCGAAAAATTTATCACGAATGCGTATATTTTACCCAATCCAAAATAGTAAGTCAAATAGTTGAAATTGCAAAGGATTTTATTTTAGTTGAATAGACATTTCGACCATGTAATTTTATAATTTGCTCAAAATCACCATATAAGGTGTTATCTGGGAGTATTAAAGCATGGCAAATTTAGCTTATGACAAAAAAGAAGTTGAAAACGCAATTGATTCCATCGTAAAGCGTACTATGCGCATGGATCTGACCTGGGACTGGCCGGGCGGTGTAGCATATTACGGCGTTTGCGAGGCTTATCTTGCAACAGGTAAAAAAGAATATATCGAAATGCTCAAAGAGCGAGTTGATGAGTATATAGAATTAGGGCTTCCATCATGGACTGTAAACACCTGTGCCATGGGACACGCCATGCTTACACTATATGAATATACAAACGATGAAAAATATCTTGATATAGCTAAGAGCAAAATCGACTATCTCGAAAATGAAGCTCTAAGATTTGGTGACAATGTGCTTCAGCATACGGTTTCTGTAAATAACGATTTTCCTGAGCAGTGCTGGGCTGACACACTTTTTATGGCTGCATTCTTTTTACTTAGAGCAGGGGTTCTTCTTAAGGATGAAAAGCTCATTGATGATGCGCTGAATCAGTACTACTGGCATATCAAGTATCTTCAGGATCCTGCGACAGGTCTTTTCTATCATGGTTATAACAATATAACCGGTGATCACATGTCCGGATTTTTCTGGGGACGTGCTAACGCGTGGGCTGCATACACTATGTCCGAAGTTGGCAGAGTCCTTCCTGAGTGCTATTTATATCCCAAGTTTCTTGATATTGTTGGCTCTCTCAACGAGCAGCTTGCTTCTATCAAGTTACTTCAGACAGAGAATGGTCTTTTCAGAACAATTCTAGACGATGAAGAATCCTACGAAGAGGTATCTGCAAGCTGCGGAATTGCTGCCGCTATGATCAACAAAGGAAATCCTCTTCACATCAAATATATTAACAAAGCCACAAAAGGAATCCTCGACAACGTTTCTGCTGACGGAAGAGTTCTCAATGTATCAGGTGGTACAGCTGTCATGAAGGACAGAGAAGGTTATCGTGGCATTTCAAGAGATTGGATCCAGGGATGGGGACAGGGTCTTGCCCTTGCTTATCTTTCCGGAATCATCAATTACGACAAAATAAGAAGCGATGGGGCGCTTTAATTTAACTTGGGGGTTTTTATGGGAGTTATGAACAGCAAAGGGGGATTCACACTTCCTGGTGAATCGGGCTATGAAAAATTAACACTTGAGCTCGCTGATAAATGGGGCGCCGATGTGATCAGAGATAGCGATGGCACTGTTTTGTCTGATGAAATCTTGAATTCAGGCTACGGAATATATTCAACCATCTGCATTATAAGAGATCACAACGAATGGGCAAAAAGAAATCCTGATAAGCTTCAGCAGACATTCCTTATGACTCAGCCCAAAACTGCAGACGATGGTTTTCTTACTTTTCATCTTTTAGACGACTTTTTTGATCAGCAGTTTGTGGTAAATGACAGTGCTGATTCTATGAAGTATTGGCAGGTTTTCGACCGCACAACAGGCCGTGAGATCAGCAGTAATTTCTGGACCTATGAAAAGGAAGCAGGAAACGTAACAGTCAATAACGTTATTCCCTGGCACAGATACACTGTAAGCTTTCTTGCATATCGTATATGGGAAGAAATTTCCATGTACAACCATACAACAAATAACTGGGACAAAGAGCATCTTATGCCAATCGATCCTGTTCATCCAGAGACACAGGAATACATGGCAAAGTGGCTCACTGATTGGTGCGAAGCTCATCCTGCTACAACAGTAGTAAGATTCACATCAATGTTCTATAACTTTGTTTGGATCTGGGGAAGCAGTGAAAGAAATCGCAATCTTTTTACAGACTGGGGATCCTACGATTTCACTGTAAGTCCTAAAATGCTTGATTCTTTTGCCGAGAAATATGGCTATAAACTTACAGCTGAGGATTTTATAAATAAAGGAGCTTTTCACGTCACTCATATGCCACCTGTTAAAACGCAGCGTGACTACATGGATTTTGTTAATTCGTTTGTTGTATCTTATGGTCGCAAACTTGTTGATATAGTCCACAACTATGGCAAAAAAGCTTATGTCTTTTATGATGATAGCTGGGTTGGCGTAGAACCCTACAGCAGCAGATTTAAAGATTTTGATTTCGATGGTCTTATTAAGTGCGTTTTCTCAGGTTATGAGGTTCGTCTCTGTGGCGGTGCTGATATTGAAACCCACGAAATCAGACTACATCCTTATTTATTCCCGGTAGGTCTTGGTGGACTTCCAACCTTTGCACCTGGCGGAAATCCAACAAGAGACGCCAAAGAATACTGGAACCACACTAGAAGAGCTCTTCTTCGTACAAAAATTGACAGAATCGGTCTTGGTGGCTATTTACATTTAGTTGAGAATTATCCTGATTTTGTTGACTATATCGCAAAGATATCAGATGAATTCAGAACTATAAGAGATCTTCACTCAAAGGGCTCTCCTGTTACAATCGGAGCTAAAGTGGCAGTTCTTCACAGCTGGGGCAAGCTTCGTAGTTGGACCTTAAGCGGTCATTTCCATGAAACCTACATGAATGATCTCATCCACATCAACGAAGCTCTTTCAGGACTTCCTGTAGATGTAGATTACATCAGCTTTGAAGATGCTGTTAAGACAGATCTTTCCATGTACAAGATCATAATAAATGCCGGAGCCGCAGGAACAGCATGGAGCGGCGGTGATAACTGGAAGAATCAGACTCTCGAGGAAGTAATCTCCAAATGGGTATTCAACGGCGGTACCTTTATTGGAGTAAATGAGCCATCTGCTATCGAGGGTTACGATACAGCCTTCAGACTAGCAAATATCCTCGGTGTTGATAAGAATACTGTAGACAAGGTTTGCCACGGAAAATGGAGCTATGATCTCACTTCAATAGATCATTTAATTCCTGAAGGAGCCTATATTCCAAAGAGATGCAGCGTTCATCTTACTGACGGAAAAGCCAAGGTAATCCTTGATAAAGAAGGTGAGCCGGTATTTACAGTAAATAGCTTCGGCAAAGGAAAAGGTATCTACTTATCCACCTTTGAAACAACTCCTATTAATAACAGACTCCTACTTAACATCCTGTTATATGCTGCCGATCTTTCACAGGATTCAAATTACATAACAGACAATGCAAATACAGAATGTGCTTACTTTGCAGCTTCTAAAAAGCTTGTTGTAATTAATAACTCAGATACCAAGCAGAGCACATCCGTTAAAACTGAGTCAGGTATTCAGACCTTCAAGGATATTGAACCCTTTGACACAGTAATCAAGCAGCTTTAACTCATTTTCCTATATTCCAATATAGCAAAAGAGCGGTGATTCCTCCCAAAATGTTTTATATCACCGCTCTTTTCTATGTATTAAATTATTCTATTTAGAATCCTGCTTTTTTAAGAAGATCTGCCATGGAGGTTGTTGCCTCTCCATCACTTTCGTATTCAATCTTCTCTTCTGTTATTTCAGTTGCTGCAATCTCCTCAAGCGCTTTCATACTAAGACTAAGTTTTCCATCTTTAATTGCAGTTACTTTAACTTTAACCTTCTGTCCAACCTTAAGAACAGATGAAGGATGTGCTATTCTCTGATTGCAGATCTGAGAGATATGAACAAGACCTGTCATACCATTTCCAAGATTAACAAAAGCACCATAGTTCTGAAGACTTTCAACAACTCCCTCTGTAACAAGCCCAACTTCTAAATTGGAAATCATCTCTGCCCTTCTTGCATCTGCCTGTTCCTTAAGATACTCTCTGGCAGATAAAACAAGCTTGTTGGCTTCCTTATCAGCTGTAATAACCTTTACCTTAAGAGTCTTTCCTATATAATCTGCAAGACGATCCTCTTCAACAAACTGAAGATCAAGTTTAGAAGCCGGTATAAAACCTCTTATTCCTTCTAAGAATGCAACGCATCCTGCCTTAACGGCCTCTGATACTTTTACATCAACGTATGAATCTGAATTCTGTAATTCTTTTATTTTATCCCAGGACAAAACCTGATTAGCTTCTTTCTTGGATAAAAGAATGTTTCCATTACCGTCATCTGTGCTGATAACTGTAGCTGAAATCTCGTCTCCCACTTTCACATCTCTGTGAACAGAGAACTTAGGATCATCACTCATATCTTCTACCTTGATAATACCCTGGGTATAGTACTTAAGATCCAGTGTGATTTCAGTATCGGATACATCTATTACTGTTCCTTCAAGGATATCCCCTTCCTTAACTTTTCTAAAGGATCTGTCAATTTCATCCTTGAAATCATTCATTGTTTCTTCTGCCATAGTAATTCCTCCAACATACATTTTATAATGCTGACACAAAATCTGATTTTGTGCATTTCTTCATATATGAAGATTATATCACAGTATAGTCCACTCTACTTAGGATTCTGCTTATATACAACAAAAAAGCCTATGGAGTATTCCATAAGCTTTCTAGAGGTGACAGGCGGATTTGAACCGTCGATCAGGGTGTTGCAGACCCACGCCTTACCACTTGGCTATGTCACCATATTAAATTTAGAAAAATGACTCCGACGAGAATCGAACTCGTGTTACCGCCGTGAAAGGGCGATGTCTTGACCGCTTGACCACGGAGCCGCATACGACCGTTTCGCTATAGTAACAGTCTATCTTACTTCTCTATCAATTTCAATAGATTTAACTCCCCAAGTAGGACTCGAACCTACGACACTTCGGTTAACAGCCGAATGCTCTACCGACTGAGCTATTGAGGATTATTGATACAAAAATACCATGCCAAGCATGGTACTCTTTCTTGTACCTTCAAAACCGAACACTGATTATCTAAATCCTAACCTCTTCTTTTGTTCCTAACCTTTTTGGATAAGCCCTCGACCTATTAGTACACATCAGCTGAACACGTTACCGTGCTTACACCTTGTGCCTATCTAACCTCATACTCTCTAAGGGGTCTTACTGGACAAGCCAGGGATATCTCATCTTGAGGGGGGCTTCACGCTTAGATGCCTTCAGCGTTTATCCCTTCCGGACGTGGCTACCCAGCCTTATGCATCTGGCGATGCAGCTGATACA
>NZ_ATVX01000006.1 GCF_000420945.1 Butyrivibrio sp. VCB2006 | reverse complement strand
AGTATCAAAGTTGGGGATGGGGATCGCACTTATGATGACTTCGAATACAGAAAGAAAACGTGAACAGATGCAGTTTGTGAGCATGGATGACCTTGTTCCGCAGGACCATATGCTCAGGCTTATTGATAAGGCAATTGACTGGTCATTCATCTATGACCTTGTTGAAGATAAGTATTCTCCTGACATGGGCAGGCCAAGCATGGATCCTGTCACTCTTATTAAAATTCCATTCATTCAATACTTATACGGAATAAAAAGTATGCGCCAGACCATCAAGGAAATCGAGGTAAACGTTGCATACAGATGGTTCCTTGGTCTTGAACTCAATGAACCAGTCCCACATTTCACAACATTTGGAAAGAACTACACCAGACGTTTTAAGGATACCGATCTGTTTGAACAGATCTTTCAACGCATACTTGAAGACTGTTATCGCTTTAAACTTGTTGATCCTACCGCTGTGTTTGTTGATGCCACCCATGTTAAGGCAAGAGCCAACAACAGAAAGATGCAGCACAAGCTTGCCAAGCAGGAAGCTCTTTTCTATGAGGAAATGCTCCGAAAAGAGATAAATGAAGACAGGGCTGAACACGGCAAGAAACCACTGAAAGATAAAGATGATGATAACGATAAAGGTGCTGGTGGGCACGATGACTTCAGTGATTACACCGATGACACTCCTAAAGATACAAAGAAGGTAAGATGCAGCACTACTGATCCGGAAAGCGGATGGTTCAGAAAAGGTGAGCACAAGAATGTTTTTGCTTATGGTATTGAAACAGCTTGCGATAAGAACGGATGGATACTTGATTTCACAGTAAATCCAGGAAATGAGCATGACAGTCGTACTTTTAAAGGTCTTTACGACAAGATAAAGGATATCGGTGTTGAGACAATTGTTGCTGACGCAGGATATAAGACACCCGCTATAGCAAAGATGTTACTTGATGATGGCATCAAACCGCTTCTTCCCTACAAGAGACCAATGACTAAGAAAGGCTTCTTTAAGAAAAGTGATTATGCTTACGATGAATACAACGACTGCTATATATGTCCTAACAATCAGGTATTGAAGTATGCGACAACTAATCGTGATGGATATAGGGAATACAAGAGCTGTGGAGCAACATGTGAAAGCTGTCCATACCTTGAACAGTGCACACTTAGCAAGAACCATGTAAAGCTGGTAACCAGACATATATGGGAAGACTACATGGAAGAATGCGAGGATATAAGATACACCGAGGGAATGAAGGATCTGTATTCCCACAGAAAAGAAACAATCGAGAGGATTTTTGGAACAGCCAAGGAGAATCACGGATTCAGATATACTCAGATGTATGGTAAGGCGCGGATGGAGATGAAAGCGGCGCTTACCTTTGCGTGTATGAATCTGAAAAAACTGGCAAAGATCAAGCATGAATGGCGGTTAGAAATGGCCTGATAAAGGCTCTTTCTAACACGCTTATTATAAAAAGCAGTCTATAATGTTAAAAAATGGCTTTGAGAACAGCGTTCTCAAAGCCACTTTGTCTTCGGTCTGAAAGTCCACATAATTACTATGTGGGCTTTTTATATTTCGTTAAGAATTATAAAATAGTATTAATGAAATAACATTAGAAATTTGTCGAATTCTTACGTGGTTGTATATATGATAGGGGGATATTCATCATATGAAGAACTGGAAAACATGGCAAATTGCTCTGTTTATTGCAGCCTGTGTGTGCCTTAATGTGGTCGGAAGGCTTACATCTAATTACTTTGAACTTCCTTTATGGGCTGACAGCTTCGGTACTGCTTTGTGCGCTTATGCTGCCGGACCTATATGCGGTGCCATAGTCGGAGTCACGGGAAATTTGTCCTATAGTGCTATCAATTCGCTTTCTGCGGCTTATTCCATAACCAGCATAGTTATTGCTCTTATAATAGGCTACGCAGTTAAGAAAAGATGGTTCGATAGGTATTACGGCTTTATGAAAGCTGCATCTTTTGCAATTCTTGCAGCACTGGTAGTTTCTGTACCGGTGAATATTCTATTTGATAATGGTTATACAGGAAATAAATGGGGCAACGGAGTTGTGGACTTCCTTTTGGATAGGGATTGGCCTCCGTTTATATGCACTGTTTTGGGACAGCTTGCTCTTGAATTTGTTGATAAGATCATAACTGTTTTCCTCGTTTACATGATTATTAAGGTAAAAAGATGGAGAAGAGAACAGGAAGAAGATAAAAAAATGCATCATGGAAGTGCAGCAAAGACGGCAGCAAAAACAGCAATTGTACTTTGTCTTTCTATAGGCCTTTCCATGTGCCTTTTCATAAATGCTAAAGCCTCAGGTTCAACTGACGCAGATGCTCCTGATTATAACGATTATGTACAGACTATTTACAGCAGTAATAACGGTCTTCCTTGCGGTGAAGCCAATGACATAGCCCAGACCAATGATGGTATCCTCTGGATTGGTACATATGCCGGTTTGTACAGGTATAATGGCAGAGAATTCCGCTGGGTTGATGACTATGACTCTGTAAAAAACGTAAACTGCCTCTATGTGGATGAAGAGGGGCGATTGTGGATTGGTACCAACGACAATGGCTTATCTATTGCTATCAGAGAAAAAGTAGTAAATGTACTTGATGAGAAAAGCGGACTTTCTTCTGATTCTGTGCGTTCAATCATTCGTGCTACCGATGGATACTATTACATTGGTACTTCCGGAAGTATGCAGATCATCGCCATGAATAATGGCCTTAAAGTAGTTGATACTCTGGAAGAGGTTTATTATGCCGACAGCATTGCAGCCGATAATAATGGTCATGTCGCAGCTATAGCTTCTGACGGACATCTTTTCCTTCTGAAAAACGGAAAGATTAAATCCAATTTAAAACCAAGACAGGCTGATGAAGTCTTTAACTGCTGCGCTTTTGCTCCAGACGGAACTCTTATGGCCGGTTCTTCCAAGGACCATATTTTCAGCTATGACGTTTCCGGTGATGGCCTTATTCAAACTGATGTAATGACCTGTGAGGGCCTTGACTGCATTACTGATCTGACTTTCATTGACGATGAAACGATGTTTATTACATCAGATAGCGGCGTAGCCTATGTAAACAAGGTTGGCTATAACCTTCTTAATACCAATGAATTTAATAATTCCATCGACAATATGCTCTATGACTATCAGGGAAACCTTTGGTTTACATCCTCAAGATTAGGGCTTCTTCGTTTGGCTAAATCTCCATTCAGAGATATCTATGGAGCTATCGGCATGGAGAGAAAAGTAGTTAACACAATTGTTTCCTGGCGTGGAAATTACTATATCGGTACTGATAAGGGCCTGGATATAGTTGATAAAACCTGCCATAGACAGGTTAATAATGAGTTAACGACAGAACTTGAAGATAAACGTATAAGGTGTATGTATGTGGATGGTGATGATCATCTGTGGGTATGTACCTATGGTTCAGGACTTATTGAATACGCACCTAACGGTAAATCCTGGTTTTATAATGCAGATACAGGAAGCTTTGGAAACAGAGCTAGAGTAGTTACAGGTCTTTCCGATGGAACAATACTTGCAGCCGGAGATTCCGGAATTAGTTATATTAAGGATCATAAGGTTATCAAGACTATCCAAAATGATGAAGATACGATTAATTCCATGATTCTTACACTTACGGAAAGAAGTGACGGAACTATTCTTGCAGGAACTGACGGAGACGGAATTGCTGTGCTTAAGGATGGCAAGGTATCTGAAATGCTTACCCGTGAGGATGGTCTTAGCAGTAGTGTTATACTTCGTACGGTAAAAGACCCTAAGTCAGAGGGCGTATTTATCGTTACCAGTAACAGCCTTTGCTACCTGGATGAGAATGGTACTATAAAAGTTTTGGAAAAATTCCCCTATTTCAACAACTATGATATTTGGGTTAAGGATGAGGATACGCTATTTGTAATGTCCAGTGCCGGAATCTACGTTGTAGAAAGAGATGAGCTTGTTGAAGGTGGAGAGATTGCCTGGGAGCTTCTGGATGCTAGAAGAGGTCTTGGAACGTCTCTTACAGCTAACTCCTGGAACTACTATAACGGCAATGGTGAACTGCTTCTTCCTTGTGATACCGGTGTTTATTTGATTGATGTTGACAAATACAATAGTGATGTAAGGTCATACAGAATGCAGATTGCATCACTTAAACTTGATGGTGTTCAGCAGCCTATTGCCCGAAAGGGTGCAATTACCGTTGGCAGAGGAATAAGCCGTGTTGAAATGAGCCCCGAGATATTAAATTACACTATTCAGGAACCAAATGTAGGTTATTTACTTGAAGGTTATGATACTCAGTGGACCATTGTTCCTCAGAACAATCTAAATAATATCATCTATATTAACCTTCCCGCAGGTACCTATACTTTCCATCTGGCCATCTTTGACAGTGCAGGTGAAAAAGTTCTGGAAGAGCGCAAGTTTGATATCGTAAAAGTTGGAGAAATCTATGAGAATAAAGCCTTTTTGTTCTACATGCTTATTCTTTTATGTCTTATTCTGGTGTGGTTCACCTGGCTTGTTGTACAAAGACAGATAAATCAGCAGCAGATCAAGCTTAACATGGCTAATGAGACGGTAATGGCCATAGCAAACGCCGTCGATGCAAAAGACGTGCGTACTCACGAGCACTCCCAACGAGTGGCTGAGTATTCGGTACTTATAGCCGAGGAAATGAACTGCTTTAAGTGGTGGGAGAAAAAGAGAGCTCTATCCAGCCTTAAAAAAGCGGCTCAAATGCATGATATTGGTAAGATTGGAGTACCTGACAGTGTACTTAATAAGGTCGGACGACTTACCGATGAAGAGTACGGACAGATGAAGTCCCACGTAGTCAGAGGCGGAGATATTCTCAAGGATTTCACCTTGGTAGATCATGTTGAGGATGGAACCAGATATCACCATGAGAGATACGATGGAAAAGGATATCCTGATGGCCTTAAGGGCAAAGAAATTCCTCTGTTTGGACGAATTATCGGAGTGGCAGATGCTTTTGATGCCATGACTTCCAATCGTGTATACCGTAATCATATGGATACCAGCTACGTTATGAATGAGATCATCAGAGGCCGAGGCACTCAATTTGATCCTGACGCAGCAGATGCATTTATACGACTTGTTGGAAAAGGCGTAATTGATCTTGATAAGATCTATGCTGAAAAGACTGCAGAGCTTCAGAAGATGGATCAGGGTACTCAGGATGAGCTTACAAGACGCGTGGAAGAGGATAAGAAGATCCAGGAAAATCAGATGAAGGAAGACATAAAAGAATCTTCTAAGGAAGAGAAAGGAGCGGAGTCATGAAGAGATTATACATAACTACTGCTATAACTTGTCTTTTGGTTCTTGTGCTTTCTCTTGCCTGTTTCAGGTTGTTAAACCTTACCGGTGGTAAAGAGCATCTGACTGTGGGCTTTATTTATGATAATGACGAGAGCACTCCCTATACCTATAACTTTTCTCTTGCTAAGGACGCTATAGAAAAAGAATATGGCGATAAAGTTGATATTCTCACTTGCAGTAACGTTCTTGATGATGAGATGGAAGAGCCTCTTCGCAATCTTGCAGAGAAAGGCTGCGATATAATTTTCTTTAATGGATATAGCGATATGGTTGTTAAGCTTGCTCCTCAATATCCTGGTACTCAGTTCTGCCAGACTTCCTACATGGATATGAATGGCGTATTGGTTCCTGAAAACTATCATACATTCAAGGGCGAAGCTTATCAGGGAAGGTACGTAAGCGGAATAGCAGCAGGACTTAAGATAAAACAGATGATCTCTGAAGAAATTATAACTCAGGACCAGGCACTGGTTGGTTTTGTTGCAGCTTTCCCTACATCAGAAGTCATATCCGGATATACTGCCTTTATTCTTGGAGTCCGCTCAGTTGTTCCAAGTGCGACTATGAGCGTATGCTATACCAATACCTGGAGTAGCTACGCTCAGGAAAAAGCAGCAGCTATGGACCTTATAGATAAAGGCTGTGTTATTATTTCGCAGCATACAGATACTATCGGTCCAGCCATAGCCTGTGAGGAAACGTCGGAAAAAAGACCTGTCTATTTTGTAGGATATAACCAAAGCATGTCGGAAGTAGCCCCGGCATCTTCCCTTGTAACTTCAAGAATATGTTGGGAGCCATATATATTGGCTGCAGTTAAAGCAGTTATAAACAATAAGGATATTGAAGACATTGTACAAGGAAATAAAAATGGTTCAGATACTTCTGCCGGTTTTAATTATGGCTGGGTTGAGATGGATGACTTAAATCTTCAGGTTGCGGCCCCCGGAACTCAGGGTGCCATGGATAAAGCCATTAATATGCTAAAACGAGGCAAAGTGGACTTTGTTTTTAAGGGTAACTATATAGGGACAGATCCAGATAACCCAGAGGATACCTATAATCTTGTTGATGGCTATGTTGAGAACGAGAATACTTCGTATCCGTTGTTTCACTATATTATCTCTGATATCATTACTATAGTGGAAGATGAGCAGTGAAATGAAATTGTGAGACAAAGAAATATTATTATTTTGAAATTTTATTGCCACATTTTTTTATTACTCGTATAAATAAACAGATGAAACAAAAACATCAAATTATTTATGAGTGAGGAGAATAAAAAAATGACTGCAATGATGATGGGAATGAGTATTCTTAAGGCAAGAGAGTTAGGAAAGATTTCAGGTGGAAGTCAGTATAATACACTACCTGCAATGGTTGACGTATACAATAGGATTCCGACAATTACAAAAGCCAAAAAGAAAGAGCAGGTAACAAAATATCCTGTTATTAGCACTATGGCGTGTTATGTTTATAGTATTGAAAACTAAATAGTTGTGAATTAGGACTAAGATGAGGACGAAGCCTATATCTTGGTCCTTATTTTTTGAATAAAATTTGGGACAAATCTTGTGGGTGTGTTGTATCATATATAGAGTTCGTTGTTGGAGGGAATAATAATGACTAATAAAGAAGAGTATGAGAAAATTCTTGAGATTGTTGATAGGGATCAGTTTAAAGGGGAAGAAGAGTTTACCAAGAATTGTGCCACCAAATTCAGAAATACAAGAAATGTTTTTTATGTAGTATTATTTGGTGAACTGTTTTACTTTTTGACTAAGGATTCTTTTTTTAAGTCTAATGATTTCTTGACTTTGATAATTACCATAGCAGTTCTTGTGGTGACACTTGCCTATCTTAAGCAGAGAAAAAATCTCCATAAGGAAATAAATATGTATCTTTTCAGAGAATGTTATCCTGATAAAGGGTTGGCACGATATATGAACTTATTGCCGATGATGCTTAAAAAGCAGGTTCTCTGGAGCAAGATTCATTACAATATGGGCATTGGCTTGTACTATCTGGGAGATATTACAAGGGCATCGAAGATGCTGAGTCTTATGCAAAACTCATGTACTACAGCAGAGGATATGATCCTGGCACTTCATTTAAAACAGCTTATTGCGCTTTATTATATGGATATGGATGAGGTGATAAAGTGTCTAAATGATGCTGACATTCTTTATCCCAAGGCTTCCAAGAAAAGCTATCTTCTAAAAGCTTATATAGATATTAAGAATTATGGTAATTACGCAAATTACTATAAGAATCATGAGATTGAAAAGATATATCAGCTTTTTGGAAGCGCCTATGAAAGACCTCTTGATGAAGTAAAAAGACATTTCTATCTTTATCAGGCGGCTAAAGAGTGTAATGACCTTAAGTACATAAATACGTTTTCTGAATTTGTAAATGCCAAGGCTGGAACTACCTGGTATGGAAAGGCTATTAGGGACGGCTTTGTACCGGTTGATAGACCCGACAATTATCCTGCATTTGTAGCTGATGAAAACAGACTTAATAATCCTACCAAGATTGATCATAGCAGGATTAAATATCTGCTTTATGGCGTAGCTGCGGTACTGTTGATGTATTTTATTGCCTTTGTTATCAGATATTTGGCGTGATATTATACTTGTAGTATATTTTTTAAATAAAGGTTGACTTTTTTTAATGGGTTAACTACAATTTCTTTATATTGAAAAGGCTATGATCGGATCAAGTAAGAATCGCAGGCTGACAACAGAGAATTGCCGGTTGGTGAGAGGCGTAGGTTAAGGGCGATGATGAATACCTCCGTGAGCTGCAAGGCTGAACAGGTTTCTTTATTAGGCTTTGACGGGATTGACCGTTATATCAAAAGAGTATCGCCAATTTATTTATATGATGGCCGTACTTGCTGAGGCGCATAGTGTGAGCTGTGTGCGAATGAAGGTGGTAACACGAATTATTCGTCCTTCACAATCTAAAAATGATTGTGAAGGACTTTTTTTATTCCAAATGGTCTGTAGCAATCAGCAATTATTTTTGGAGGTGCTTTATGCAGATTTTTGAAGAACTTAAGGCAAGAGGACTTATTGCCCAGGTAACAGACGAAGAGCAGATAAGAGAACTGGTTAATACAGGAAAGGCTACTTTCTATATTGGTTTCGACTGCACAGCTGACTCTCTTACAGCAGGCCACTTTATGGCTCTTACACTTATGAAGAGACTTCAGATGGCCGGTAACAAGCCAATCGCTCTTATTGGCGGTGGTACAACAATGATCGGTGATCCTTCAGGCAGAACTGATATGAGAAAGATGCTTACAAGAGAAGACATCGATCACAACGCAGAATGCTTCAAGAAGCAGATGGAGAAATTCATCGATTTCGGTGAAGGCAAGGCTATGATGGTTAACAACGCTGACTGGCTTATGAACCTTAACTACATTGAACTTCTTCGTGAGGTTGGTGCATGCTTCTCTGTTAACAATATGCTTCGTGCAGAGTGCTACAAGCAGCGTATGGAGAAGGGACTTTCATTCCTTGAGTTTAACTACATGATCATGCAGTCCTACGACTTCTATTACATGTTCCAGAAGTACAACTGTAACCTTGAGTTTGGCGGTGACGATCAGTGGAGCAACATGCTTGGTGGTACAGAGCTTATCCGTCGTAAGCTTGGTAAGGATGCACACGCTATGACAATCACACTTCTTACAGACTCTCAGGGCAAGAAGATGGGTAAGACAGCAGGAAACGCTGTATGGCTCGATCCTAACAAGACTTCACCTTTCGACTTCTACCAGTACTGGAGAAACGTAGGAGATGCTGACGTTGATAAGTGCATCAAGATGCTTACATTTATCCCTATCGAAGAAATCCTTGAGATGGAGAAGTGGGATGATTCCAGAATCAATGAGAAGAAAGAAATCCTTGCATTTGAGCTTACAGCCCTCGTTCATGGTAAAGAGGAGGCACAGAAGGCTCAGGATGCTGCAAGAGCTCTTTTTGCAGGTGGCGGAGATATGTCAAATGTTCCTGCTACGGCTCTTAAGGAAGAGGACTTCAGAGACGGCGTTATCGATATTCTTCAGGTTCTTGTATCTGCAGGCCTTTGTGCAACAAGAAGCGAGGCTCGTCGTGCAGTAGAGCAGGGCGGCGTAACCTTCAATGAGGAAAAGGTTACAGATGTTAAGACAACATACACTAAGGACGCATTTGCTGATGGCGTTATGGTTCGTAAGGGTAAGAAGTCATACAAGAAGGTAACATTCTAATCTGTAATAACTATATAGATTAAATATAAATTTGGCCTCCGGCTGGAATAACTGTGTTTTGCAATTCGGTTATGCTATCCGGGGGCTTTTTATTATAAGTTTTTTATCTTTAGGTGTTGACAATAATGAAATCATGGTATAAATTAAACATATGAACAGATATTCATATGTTTAATCTTTAAGGAGATAAATCTATGGCAATGAATGATGTTGAGCTTTGCGATGAGTTTTGCACCCATAGTAATGTGGTACTTAAAACTAAGACGCAGATGCCGGATGAAGATGAACTTTATGATTTAGCTGAACTTTTCAAGGTCTTTGGCGATTCCACCAGAATTAAGATTCTATTTGCATTATTTGAATCTGAAATGTGTGTGTGCGACATAGCAGAAACATTAGAGATGACTCAGTCAGCTATTTCTCATCAGCTCAAGATTCTGAAACAGAGTAAGCTCGTTGGAAATAGACGCGAAGGAAAATCAATTATTTATTTCCTTGCTGATGAGCATGTTAGAACGATCATTGATCAGGGACTCAACCACATTGAGGAATGATAAATTATTATATTATGAGATAAGGAGATATAGATTATGAAGAAGACATTTAAATGTGAAGTTGATTGCGCTAACTGTGCAGCTAAGATGGAAGAAGCAGTTAAGAAGATTGATGGTGTAATAAACGCCAGAGTTAATTTTATGACTCAGAAATTTATTCTTGAGGCTGCTGATGATGTTTTTGATTCAGTATTCCAGCAGGCAGTTAAGGCATGCAAGAAGGTAGAACCTGACTGCGAAATTGAAGCTTAATTTATTCTAATATTAAAAAAGTCTATGATGAAAAGTCATGGACTTTTCTTATATGAAGACAAGCTTATTTATCGACATGTGTTTGATAAATGATTGTTTAATGATATATATGCGAGGACATAATTATGACTAAGAAACAAAAGAAAATGCGAAACAGAATAATAGTAGTGCTTGTTTTATTTTTTGCACTTTTAATAATTGATAAAGTGGGTGTTTTTGAACCACTTCCTTGGTTTGTGACCGGAATTATTTACCTGATTCCTTACTTTATCATCGGATATGACGTACTTAAAAAGGCCTTTATCAACATCAGTCATGGACAGGTCTTTGATGAGAACTTCCTTATGATGATTGCAACCTTTGGTGCATTTGGAATTCAGGAATACTCAGAAGCTTTGGCAGTAATGCTTTTTTACCAGATTGGTGAATTATTCCAGAGCGTAGCTGTCGGAAAGTCAAGACAGTCCATAACAGAACTTATGAGTATTGCGCCGGAGTCAGCTAACCTTATTGATTTAGAGGGCAACGTATCTGAGGTTGATCCTGAAGAAGTAAGTGTTGGAGATATGCTCCTTGTAAGAGCCGGAGAGAAAATACCTGTAGATGCCGTTGTGGTAGAAGGCGAGAGCTTTGTTGATACGGCAGCACTTACAGGCGAGTCAGTTCCAAGAAAAGTTAAGCCTGATGACAGTGTTATCAGCGGTTGTGTTAACGGTGAGGGAATTCTCAAGGTTCGTGTTGAGAAAGCCTATGAAGATTCTACTGTTTCCAAGATTCTTGAGCTTGTAGAAAATGCCAGCAACAAGAAATCCAGGATGGAGAACTTCATTACAAGATTTGCAAGAGTATATACACCTGTTGTGACTATCGGAGCTCTTTTACTTGCAGTTATTCCTGCTGTCTGTGGGTTTCTCCCATGGGCTGACAGCATTAGAAGAGCATGTATCTTCCTCATTGTTTCGTGCCCTTGTGCGCTTGTCATATCTGTTCCTCTAGGTTTCTTCGGAGGAATTGGAGCTTCTTCCAAACTTGGTGTATTGGTTAAGGGCAGTAACTACCTGGAGTCTGTTTCCAAGATTAGTACTGTTGTATTTGACAAGACAGGAACTATTACAAAGGGTGAGTTTAAAGTTACTGAAGTGGTTGTAGATCCCGCCTTAGGACTTGATAAGGCAGAGGTT
Source organism: Butyrivibrio sp. VCB2006 (assembly GCF_000420945.1). Lineage (GTDB taxonomy): Bacteria > Bacillota > Clostridia > Lachnospirales > Lachnospiraceae > Butyrivibrio. Next base: position 251,019 of record NZ_ATVX01000006.1, on the reverse strand, counting down.
CTTAAGATAGCGGCTCACGGCGAGTCTTTATCTAATCATCCTATAGCTAAATCCATCTGCAATTCATACGCAAGTGGTGATTTCGAAAGCAGCAGTGATGCAAATAACACAATTGATTCAGGCCTCATAGACGAAACTCAGACCAAAGAAGTTTCAGGCCACGGAATTTCTTCTGTATATCAGGGAAAAGAACTGCTTCTTGGTAATAGTAAACTTCTTACTGATTACGGTATTTCTTTTACCGAGGTTGAATCTGCAGGAACCATAGTGTATGTGGCACTTGATGGCAAATACCTTGGTGCGGTTATCATATCCGATGTCATAAAAGATACTGCAAAAGAGGCAATTTCAGCCCTTAAGAAATGCGGCGTCAAGAATACTGTTATGCTTACCGGTGATAGAGAAAAGGCTGCTAAGGATGTTGCCGAAAAGGTCGGTGTAGATCAGGTAATTGCTGAGCTTTTACCGGCTGACAAGGTTAGCAGGGTTGAAAAATTATTATCTTCATTAGATAATGAGAATAAGCTTGCATTTGTAGGGGATGGAATCAACGATGCCCCGGTTCTTATGAGAGCTGACGTAGGTATTGCGATGGGATCACTTGGCAGTGATGCTGCTATCGAAGCTGCAGATGTTGTTATCATGGATGATGATATTTCCAAGATCGCTTCTGTAGTAGAAATCGCCCGCAAGACTATGAGAATTGTAAAAGAAAACATCGTATTTGCCCTTTCGGTAAAACTGATCATTTTAGTACTTGGAGCCCTTGGACTTACTACTATGTGGCTTGCAGTATTTGGTGATGTAGGAGTGGCAGTTATCGCTATACTTAACTCCATGAGGGCGCTTAAATATGAAAAAAAGTGATATTTAGGGTTTGCCTGAATATTGGAAGACTTGATCCTTCGGGGGTAAATGAATAATGGCAAGAGCAGAACTAGACGTTGGAGAGCTTTTAATGAAGCTGGTTGCCAGGGAAACCGGCGAAATCAGCAAGGTCGACTATCATCCGCAGAAACCTGTTTTTTCTCATGACACTGTTATAGGGGAAAGCAGGCTTCCAAGAAGGTCACCGGAATCTCAGGGCGTAAGTTCTGCTTTTTTTGTTGACCTTATCAGAAACCTTTCCGAGAACAAAGAGTGCAATATCCACAAATTCATGGCGCTTAGACATGGAAATGTTATTGCGGAATGTGCTTTTGAGCCCTATGACATGGATACCTGGCATGTTTCTTATTCCATGTGCAAGAGCATTATCGGAATGGCTATAGGAATTTTGATTGACGAGGGTAAGCTGACACTTGAGGATAAACTTAGTGATATCTTCAGTTCCAGAATGAATCCCCTTGGCTTTTTCAAAAAGAGTATAACAGTCAAAAACCTTCTCAATATGAGTAGCGGAGTTGAATTCTATGAAGCCGGTGCCATAAGCGGAAATGATTGGAGAAAGAGCTTTTTGGAATCCGGATTTAAGTTTGATCCCGGAGCGCAGTTTGAATATAACAGCATGAACACCTATATGCTGTCTGCAATAATCACGGAGAAAACCGGTAAGTCTGCCTTTGAATACTGCAAGGAAAAGATTTTTGTGCCTATGGGTATTCAGAGGGTCTTTTGGGAAAGTTGTCCTCAGAGTATTACTAAGGGCGGATGGGGACTCTTTATTCGTATCGAGGACATGGCTAAGCTTGGACAGCTCTATCTTCAGGATGGAATGTGGGATGGCAAGCAGATTGTTTCAAAGAAGTGGGTAGAAGAGTCAACCAGTTGGCAGATTGAGACGGGAAAAGGTGATAATTCTCATTACGGCTATCAGCTTTGGATCAACGATGACAGACCCGGATCCTTTGCCTATAACGGTATGCTGGGACAAAACGTTTTTATCTATCCTGATGTGGATATGGTTGTGGCTACAAATGCCGGAAACAGCGATATTTTCCAGACAAGCAGGATGGCTGTGATGATAAGAGAAGCCATGAAAAATGACTTAAAGGTTCAGGATGATCCTCTTCCTGAGAATTTTGCTACTTTGAACTCTTTAAAAGCTATCTGTAAGTCGGTAAGTGGCAGAAATAATAATTTCCCGACCATTTATTCAGGTGGCTGGAAAAATAAATCTGTCAGGATGACTACCGGAGGAACAAGAGTCAGAACTGCAAGCTTTGGCGACAAGAGAGCAGCTTTTAAGTCAGAGGTCAGATCTTTTAACGTAAGAAAAGAAAATCATCTTATTCACCAGTGGCTCAGCAAACTAGATGGTAAAGTTTATGACATTGAGCAAAAAGGCGTTGGCCTAATGCCTATTATGATGCAGGTTGTCCATAATAATTTTACTGATGGAATTAATAAAATAGGCTTTAGACTCTGTGATGATAATTCTTTTTACATTGATATCTATGAGGGAATGGAAGTTCACAGCCTAAGATGCGGCTTTGGAGGCAAAAGATATACCAGCAGGATCAACATGCACGGAGAAGTTTATGAAGCGTCTCTTGCGTCATATTGTGTTACGGATGAATATAACAGGCTGGTTATAAGAAATGATATCAATTTCCTTGAAGAAGCATGCCTTCGTACGATGAACATTATCTTTTACGATGATGCGTCAGATAGGGAGGATAGAAAAGGAACCTTCATACACCCTAGTGTACCTTCTAAAATTGAGGTGAGACTTTCGGAGACTCCGGGAACTGCCATGCTTATTGCAACTATGAAGAGTATGGCTCCTGATGCTCTTTCCGGAATGCAGGGAAAGGTTGTCAGCAAGATCTTTAAAGGAGGTCTTAAGGAGGCGGTTGAGCACGCTGTTAATAATACGATTCAGCCCACAATAAGTGGTGTGCTTTCTGAACCTGTGCTGCTTGGCATTGAGGATGCAGAAGGTGATGATGCGAAGAGACCTTCCTCTGAAGAAATTGAAAATATAGAAACGGATATTGATTGATGTATGAAACACTCCATGAAGTATGGTATTATTACTCATGGAGTGCTTTTTATATTACAGAAAAGTGCATCCATTTAATTAGTTACTAATTTACCTAGAATAATACAGATGTGAGGTGTTTTTTATGTCAAATGCAATTTATGAGAAACTTGAAGACTGCGTAAGAGCTGTCAGAGAAAAGACTGATTTCGTTCCTGATGTGGCCCTTGTTCTTGGTTCAGGACTTGGTAATTATGCAGATAATATCAAGATTGAGACTGAGATTAGCTACAGCGATATCCCGGGATTTCCTGTTTCAACAGTTCCTGGACACGCAGGAAAGTTTATTTTTGGATATGTTGGAGATGTTAAGGTTGTATGCATGAAGGGAAGAGTTCACTTCTATGAGGGTTATGATGTTACTGACGCCGTTCTTCCTGCAAGACTTATGAAGATGCTTGGCGCTAAGATTCTTTTCCTTACTAATGCTGCAGGTGGACTTGGAGAAGGCTTTAAGGCAGGTGATCTTATGCTTATTACAGATCACGTTTCTATCTTTGCTCCTAATCCGCTTATCGGACCTAACGTGGATGAACTTGGACCTCGTTTTGCTGATATGTCAGAAGTTTACGACAAGGATCTTCAGGAAGTTATAAGGAAGGCTGCAAAAGCCGAGGGCATTGACCTTAAGGAAGGTGTATATTGCCAGCTTACAGGACCTTCATTTGAGAGCCCTGCTGAGATCAGACTTCTTGGCAAACTTGGAGTATCTGCAGTAGGTATGAGTACTGTTATCGAGGCAATTGCAGCTAACCATATGGGAATGAGAATCTGCGGAGTTTCCTGTATCAGTAATCTTGCTGCCGGAATCAGTGAGCAGCCACTTTGCCATGAAGAGGTTCAGGAAGCTGCTGATAAGGTAGCACCTCTGTTTACTAAGCTTGTTACTGAGTCTATTAAGGGATTTGCACTTTAATTTGCATATCGGGGGTGCTGTTATGAGAACAAGATTCTACAACGCCAGAATCCTTACTATGGAGGAAGGCAGAGATATATTTGTTGGGGAAGTTTGGGTAGTAGAAGATAGAATACTTTTTGTCGGTACTGAAGAGGAAGGCAGAGGGTATTGCAACACTCATAAAGATACAATTCTTATCTGGGATAGGGAGATTGACTGTCATGGCAATCTCCTTATGCCCGGTTTCAAAAATGCTCATACCCATTCAGCCATGACTCTTATGAGATCCAAGGCTGATGATCTGCCTCTTCAGGACTGGCTGGGAACACAGATTTTCCCTGTTGAAGCTAAGATGACAGGAGAGGATATCTATCATTTATCCAAGATTTCAATTCTGGAATACTTAACAAGTGGAATTACTTCTGTATTTGAGATGTATCTGACGCCATTTACTGTGGCAGATGCTTTTAGAGACTGTGGTATGAGATGCGTTCAGACCAGCTGTGTCAATAATTTTAGCCAGTCAGTAGAACTTCTTGACAAGTATTACACGGATATAAATGGTAAAGACCCTTATAACTCATTCATTCTTGGTGTTCATGCTGAGTATACATGTTCTAAAGAGCTTTTGGAGGAGTGTTCTAAGCTCGTTCATAAGTATAAAGCTCCTTTCTGGGCTCATATTCAGGAAACAGAAACCGAGACAAAAGAGTGTGTAGAAAGATACGGCATGACTCCTATAGAGTTCTTTGATTCTCTGGGCCTTTTTGATTATGGCGGAGGTGGATATCACCTTGTTTGGACAAACGACCATGACAGAGAAATTATGAAGGACAGAGGGCTTTTTGCTGTCACGAATCCCGGATCAAACACTAAACTTGCGAGTGGAATAGCTCCTATTGCCAAGTATCTTGAGTGCGGTATTCCTGTTGCTATTGGTACTGACGGCCCTGCCAGCAACAACTGTCTTGATATGTTCAGAGAAATGTTCCTGGTTACAGGCCTTGCCAAGTTAAAAGATATGGATGCATCCAGTGTTGATGCGGCAGAGGTTCTTAAGATGGCTACTGTAAACGGAGCTTATGCTATGGGTCTTAATGACTGTGATGTCCTTGCAGAGGGCAAACTTGCTGACATTATTATGCTTGATCTTCAGCAGCCTAACATGCAGCCAATCAACAATATCGTTAAGAATATTGTTTATAGTGGCAGTAAGAGTAATGTAATTATGACTATGATCGGTGGTATCATTCGCTACGAGAATGGTAAATTCAATATTGGCGTAGAACCATCAGAGGTTTATGCCAAGGCTGAGGAGATCAAAGCCAGAATATACGGAAACTAACTATAGTCAGACTTAAATAGAAAAGGAAATATATGGAAGCACTTATATTATTAGCTGTTTTAGCAGGTATTTGCCTTATTGCATATCTGCTGGGACTTCGTGATAAGAAAATTCAGGAAAAGTATCTGATAAAAAAGCTAAAGGACACTTTCGGTCAGGCTCCTAAAAGAGAGTATAAACCTGACGATCTAGACCATCTGCAGGGATATTATTCCAAGCATAAAGAAGAATTTCAGATTGATGATACAACCTGGAATGATCTTAATATGGACGGCGTTTTTGCCAGAATGAATTATTGCCTTAGCGCTTCTGGTGAAGAGTACCTTTACTATATGCTCAGATCCCCCAAACAAAAAGACGATTTTGATAAGCTGGAACAGCACGTTGATTTCTTCATGAATAATGATGAAGAGAGAAGAAAATGTCAGCTTATTTACTCAAATATTGGCAGAAGAATCAGATATTCAATTTATGACTATATAGGATATCTTGATAATGTTCCTAATGTATCTAATACCAGACATTTTCTGATGATTGCACTTATGGCTGTAGCAATCGGTTTAATGTTTGTAAATTTCACTGTTGGTTTTCTTTCATTGGTTGCATTATCACTTATTAACATCATTAATTATTTTGGGATAAAGAATGAAATAGAGCCATATCTTGCTTCTTTTGCTTATATTCTGAGAGTAATATATGCGACTGAATACTTTGAAAAAGTAAAGATTTCTGAGATTTCAGAGGATATAGATAAACTTACTTCATTATCCAAGAAATTCAGATCGTTTACCAGAGGATCCTTTATACTTATGGGAAATAGTAAGTATAATACTACTGGAAATCCGCTGGAAATCATAATGGAATATTTTAAGATGGCGCTTCATCTTGATCTTATTAAGTTTAATAACATGTATAAACAGGTTATGGATAAAAAGGATGATCTTGATGAGATAATTACTATCCTTGGAAGATTGGAAGCTGAGATATCTATAGCATGCTTTAGAAAGTCTTTTGATGGCGGCTATTGTATTCCTGAATTTGCAGAAGGCAATTATGCTGGAGAGGAACTTTATCATCCTCTTATTGTTGATGCAGTAGCTAATAGCATTGATACTGGAAAGGGGCTTCTCATTACTGGTTCCAATGCTTCAGGAAAATCTACATTCCTTAAGACCTGTGCAATAAATGCTGTTATGGCGCAGTCTATTCACACTGTTCTTGGTAAGAACTACAAGGCTCCTATTTACAGGATTTACTCATCTATGGCGCTCAAGGATGATATCTTTGGCGGAGATTCCTACTACATTGTTGAGATTAAGTCTATTAAAAGAATTCTTGATGCAAACAAAGAGAAGGGTGCTCCTGTACTTTGCTTTGTAGATGAGGTTCTTCGCGGAACCAATACAGTTGAGAGAATTGCTGCTTCAACTCAGATCCTAAAGTGCTGTGCTGATAACGGGGTAATGTGCTTTGCTGCTACACATGATATCGAGCTTACATCACTTCTTAAGAATGAGTTTGATATCTATCACTTTGAAGGAAATGTAACTGACAATGACGTTCAGTTTGATTATCAGATAAAAGAGGGACCGGCTACAACGCGTAATGCCATTAAACTCTTAAGTGTTCTTGGTTATGATAAGACGATCGTTGATGATGCCCAGAACCTTGCTGAGCACTTCCTTAAAGATGGAGTTTGGGCATAACTAAATAGTTATTATTGCTATTGACATAGTCGTACGGCTATATTTATAATCAAATTATATAAATATAGTCGAACGGCTATTTTTTATTATCTGAGATGAGTATATAGCCGTACGGCTATAATGCATGGTAATAAAGTCGTGATGTGCATGAACAGAGGGAATGCCATGAAAATTACGGATTCTAAATCTTTTGGTGAAATGATCAAAAAGAGAAGAAAGAAAATGGGATACACACAGAAGTATGTGTGCGAAGTAAGTGGTATCAGTGCCAGCTTTATTTCTGACCTGGAAAATGGCAAGGCTTCAATAGAACTAGGTAAGGCTATTTATCTGGCTAATCTATTGGGAATTGATATTGAGCTTAATGAGAGAGGTATATAAATGAGGCATTTGTCTATATTTATAGAGATAACCGGTGAACAGAAATATGTCGGCAGCATTGTTGGTGAGTCTTATAACGATGCCTGTTTTCGGTATTCCAGAGAATATCTTGATTCAGTATATGCTGCGCCAATATCTATTTCACTGCCTTTGCAGGAGGAAGCATTTTCTTCATCTGTGACCAGGAATTTCTTTGAAGGTCTTTTACCGGAAGGTTTTTCCAGGAAGGCTGTAGCGAACTGGATCAAGACCGATGAGAATGACTATATGACGATACTTGCCACCCTTGGAAGTGAGTGTCTTGGAGCCATCAAGGTTGTTGATGATGATTTGTCCGGATTACAGGATAAGAGTACATCTGACTATGAGAAACTCTCTGTTGAGCAGGTGAAGGCTCTTGCTGAGGAAGGCGCGTCCAAATCTACTCAGGTTCTTTTGGAGACGCATTTATCTCTGACCGGAGCAACTGGTAAGGTTGGTTTATATTATGATGATGCTAATGATGACTGGTATTTACCAACAGGAGATGCTCCCAGTACTCATATTGTCAAACAGAGCCATGTGAGACTTGAGAGAATAGTACTTAATGAGCAGCTGTGTATGCTGACAGCTCATAATCTTGGAATCGATATTCCTGAAACATTCATTGTAGATACAGGAAGCGGCGCTGATTCAGATATTCTTTATGCTACTAAGCGATATGACAGAGTGATCAGTGATAAAAAAGTTATAGATGGCCTTTATGTTCCTATAAGACTTCATCAGGAAGACTTTGCACAGGCTATGGGAATATCTGCCAGTGATAAGTATGAAAAAGAGGATTCTGGCTATATTCGCAGGATGTTTGATCTGGTACGTTTTTATTGTAGTGATCCTATTATGGAGCAGAACAAGCTCTGGAAGAGGATATGCTTCAATTTTCTCATAGGTAATACAGACTGCCATATCAAGAACTATTCGCTGGTGTATAATGATAATCTTAAGAATATTAAATTGTCACCTGCATATGACATTGTCAGCACCAGGATTTATAATATGACAAAGGAAATGAGTTTCTATATTGGTGGAGAGCTTGATATAGAACACCTTAACAGAGCAAGTTTTTCAAGCGCAGCAGCTACTGTCGGAATACCAGAAAGACTTGCAATGAAGATATTCGATGAAACAGCAGAAGGGTTTGAAGATGCATTATCAAGAGCTAGTGCCGAGCTAGGCGAAAAAGGCTTTGGAGATGCAGATAAAATGCAAGCAGATATAATTAGAAAAGGCGGATACGCCAATTTGTAATAAGGAGAAAAAGATGAGAGTAGAGATATATTCGGACGGATCAGCAAGAGGAAACCCAGATGGGCCAGGTGGGTATGGTACAATACTCAGATATGTTGATGCCAAGGGTGAAGTTCATGAGAAGGAGCTTAGCGCAGGCTATGACAAGACTACCAATAACAGAATGGAGCTTATGGGCGCGATAGTTGGTCTTGAAGCTCTGAATAGACCCTGTGATGTTGAGATGTTCTCTGATTCACAGTACGTTATCAAGGCATTTAATGACAAGTGGATCGACGGCTGGATCAAGAAGGGCTGGAAGACAGCGGGTAATAAGCCTGTTAAAAATGTTGAGCTGTGGAAGAGACTTCTTGCTGCTGCTGAACCACATGGCATCAGATGGAACTGGGTTAAGGGACATGCTGGACATTCAGAGAATGAGAGATGTGACCAGCTTGCAACAGCTGCAGCAGATCAGGATCCAGATATGCTTCTTCATGATGATGGCGGAGACTTGAAGTAATTTGTGCACATTGGTACACAGTGATAATTGAATTTTATGAGGTTATATATTTGATACATTACATAGCTGACTGTCATTTCTATCACGGCGCTCTTAATACTAAGATGGATAAAAGAGGTTTCGCTGATGTTACAGAAATGAATGAATACATGATAGAAAAATGGAATAGTAAGGTCAGTAAGACTGATACAGTAGTTATTCTGGGGGACCTTTCTCTTGGAACTGTGGATGAAACTAATGAACTCATCCATCGTCTTAATGGTAAACTGTGTCTTATTACTGGTAACCATGATAAGTATGTAGGAAAGCCTGACTTTGATGCAGCCCGCTTTGAATGGATTGATAATTACCGCGAGATTACAGATTCTCAGAAAAAAGTAATCTGCAACCATTATCCAATTCCTTTCTACGAAGGACAGTACCGTAAACGCCATAACGGTGACCCCAAGGCTTTTATGCTATATGGGCATGTTCACGAGACAAGGGATGAGGTTTTGATGCAGAAGATTATTAAGCTGATAAAAGAAACACCTTATTATCCTATTGGAAGTGAGCACGAGAGTACTATTCCCTGTAATATGATCAACTGTTTCTGTAAGAAATCTGACTACACGCCACTTACACTTTCTGAGTGGATCAGACTTGATCAGGAACTAAAGAAAACTGAGTAATTTCTTAATGCAAAAGGATGACTGTTATGTAACAGTCATCCTTTTAATATGGATTATAAAATATGAAGTAGAATAAGTACCGAAGTAATAGAATCAATAAATCCTGTAATTAGCTGACAATGCTAGAAGAGCAAACATGTACAGGCAGTTGTCATAGTAGCGGCGAACGCCTTTTCTCATTGGCTGATTCCAGAACCACTTAATCCACTTGGTGGCAAGCTCCATCTCTTCCGGAGTCTTAGCTACAAGAGCGCCCTGAGCAATTGTAGAAACAAGACCAAGAGGATGAAGAACAGGTTTGTCTGTAGGTGTTCCGTCTATCTTGTATTCGCATCTGACAGCCTCAAGATCTGTTCCAAAGAACTTCATCATACGGATTGGAGCTGACTGCTGTCCGTGATCATCTGAGAACCATACGCTGTCGAGACCGATATTGGCAGCTGTTCTATATGCGTCGCTAAAGAAGTTGCCATAGTAACCCCAAGCAAGTTCTTTATCCATAGGTGAACCATCGAAATTGGCGTATTCAGCGCTTAAACCTGTATCCTTATGGCAGGCTGTGACAAGATAATCTCTGCTGACAGCTGCTGCCTTCTTGAAGAATTCGCGGTCCTCATCGTTAGCCCAAAGAGCAAAGAGCTCATAGAAGTGTGGGAGATGATAGGAAGGATCAGTAAAATCGATGCCTGGAACAAAGAGAATCTGATGATTGTCTCTATTCCACATAGGACAGCCAACACGTCCGTTCTCACCCTTGTGTATGCAGGCACTCAGGATTTCTTTAGCTTCGCGGCTATACTCAAAGATACCTTCGCCGTCGCCCCATCTATGGGAAGCAAAGAAAAGTGCCATTGCATAGAATTCTTCTCCGTCAGGAGCAGGGCCGTAGGCGTTCTTGGTGCCATTTGTCTGACATGACCAGGCAAAATAGCCTTCGTTCTCGCCCTCATCCATGAACATATAAGTCTTGGACCATTTCCAGATTCGGTCAAATTCTTCCTTCATATCAAGCTGAACGCACATCATCATGCCGTAGGACATACCCTCAGTTCTGGCGTCGTTATTACCTGTATCGCACAGATATCCCATATCTGCACCGGCTTCGTGATAGATGCGCTCATTCTCATCGTAAAAGAAAGTCTGAACAGCCTCCTTGATTCGAGCCTGTATTTCCTCCTCTGGAATTCCAATTTCTTTAAGAAGATTTCTGTAAGTTTTGTTTTCAAATGCTCCCATAGTATTTCCTTTATTGTCTTTATTTATGCTGAAATTTTAAGTGATGCTTTTGCTGAAACTTTTCTTTTTCCAAGAATGATCTCGTGGATATGCTTGAGTACAATTGCAGATGGAACACCAAGAGCAAATACAACAAGAACATATACGATTACATACTTGATGTGGTGAGGTGAACGAACACCACCGTCAAACTGCCATCCAAAGAGCTCAACGAATAAGCCGTGGATGAGGTAGAACTCAAGTGTGATTGTTCCCATGAAGTTGATGAACTTGTTGCCAACCTTGAGCTTCATGCTAAGAAGGAGAACACAGAATACGAAAAGAGTTGTTACAACAGCCTGTGATGAAACGCTGATAAGTCTGTTCATAACAATTATGTTCTGAGGAAGCCATCCTTCTCCGTAGTAGCCGAATCTGCCGCATACGCCCTGTGACCAAACGTAAACAGGGTAGTAAGCTGCGAAAGCAACAACGAAGTATATCCAGTAGAACTTCTGAAGATGAGGAACGATCTTATTTTCAAACTTGGCAAAGATGATGCCAACAGGGAAAAGAATTACACAGTTGTACCACCATTCGCCTCTAAGCCAGTAGTCGTTGTGATTGATGTTAGCGCCAAGAACGATATAGGCAATAACAAATGCTGTTGTAGCAAATACTGCAAGGCCATCTTTCTTGATGAACTTGAATGACAGATAGAATGCCAGATAGAAGAATGGAAGAACGATAACATACCAGGTATTAGGATTGCAGAGATCAATACTTGTAAGATAAAGAGCAATCTGCTTGCCATCCATCTTCTCACCAACAAGAAGTCTTGCTACAAAGAAGATAAGTGTAGTTGTGTAAAGAGCAAGAACAACAGGTAAGATACGCTTCTTGATGAAGCCATTTAAGTAGTTCTCCTTGGAATGGAAGCTCTTGTATACACCATAACCATTGAAGAAAAGGAAAACAGAAACGAGAAGGAATCCTGCATTTACAAAGATATCGAGACCATGAACAATTCTGCTCTGTGGCTGAATCCATGATGCGCAGGTTTTTTGTGCGATGTGGTGGAGCATGATACAGATAGCAAGGAATCCCTGAACTGCCTTAGTCTGCTTAAGTGATAAGAATTCTTCGTTGAAATTCTTGAACCCAGAAAACTTCGCTCCCCATAACAAAATAATCGGTAGAATTACATAGACTGAATAAATTAGTTGTTTCATACCATACCTCCAAAATACATTTTTTTGTCTATTTTTGCATGCAAACAAATGCACGCATAACCCCACATAAAATATAGTATTTTGGACTAATTTTTGCTACGCAATTCTTTCTATGAGTATGTCAATAATTGCGGAATTTACAAAGTTTACAGATATGAAAATGAGTTTACAGTGACTAATGATTATACTTTGATAAGCTATTATGTATACATGGTATACTAGTTATGGGTTGAAGATTTATTGATAAAAGATGGGGTATATTATGAGATACGAATATGATTTTAGGTATAAAGATGTTCTTATAAGAAAAAGAGGGAATGGGTTAACGCCAGAGATATTGCATAAAGGCGATACTAAATGGAGCGAGCTTATCCCAAGACCAGATTATAAGGATGAATCATATGCAAGGGCTGTCTATCTAGGCCAGGGCTGTTGGGAAAATCTTGAGACGATATCCGATGAAGAAGCTGAAGATATACTCAAATCGTGGGGGTATGATGTAAATCCCCCTGTAGTGCAGTAACTTGCAAAATCAAGACCAAATTAGTACCTGTCAATGTGAAGAAAATTTTACATTGACAGGTACTTTTTGTTATTACAATGGCTAGAAGCAGATTTACGAGCCATCCGCGTAGCTAGGCATATCAAGGTCAGTTAACAAAAACTATTGTTTTCAAAGATTATGTTTTTATTTAAGAGAATTCTTGGTTTAAGTTTTAATTCGAACGTAGTTTCTTGATGCATTTTAAACTGAAGATGGGATTTTCAGAGAAGAAAAAGTGGTAAAAGCCAGTATCATCGCGGTTTGCGGTCATAAAAATGATTGTAAGCCGCTTTTTATTGAGTATAATTAGAAGATATGGGGAAAAATATGATAAAAAAGATAATTAATATAAGTATATGCGTCGTGTTATCGTTGCTTGCAGTATTACTTGCTCTGTTTCTTGCATGGAAATACAAAACATCCTGGAAAACTACGACTGTTGGGGTGGAACAATCACCAGATAACCAATACAGTGTTATCTTTCAGGCTGTAGGTGAGGCTGATTGGCCATTCGGACCATGTCACTGCAAAGTAACTTTGAAGAATGGCGATAGGACAGTGGAAACATTTCGTGAGGATATATATGACGACGGCGGACAGTTCCAAACGGGCAATTACTCTGTTGAATGGATGAAGTATGGTGTCGTCATAACCTTGAAGGGCTGCGAACAATCAGACCAAGAAGTAGAAGTCTTTTACGATGGTCGAGCTTCCTTTATGGGTTATACCGACGAAGAGATCGGAGCGATACTCAAGGAAAGATACAACATAGAAAAGGTAGACCTGATTATAAAAGATGAAACTGGGTATGTAGTAAAAGCGGATGGGATTGTGTTTAGCGCTGATGCCAGCTTGGCTTTTCATGACAGTTATAGGCAGGAAGTATTTAAGGCTGTGACGGATGATCTTTTTCCAGAAAGATTCAATAGAAGTTTGGAATGGGATGTTAAAGAAGGAGATAATCTGTCGGATCTCGTTTATACACCGATTATTTCGATTAATGGATATGGTAATCAGGATCTAAATCCTTTTTGCGATAACATTTGCGAGTGGCTCGATAAGTGTTTTGAACGCCTTCCGTATGATGAAGCCAAGGAAATGTATGACAAAGCAGGCATCATAGTAACAGCATATGGCTGTGAAAAGGTGGAAATGAGCTTTGCCAGCACACTTAGTATTGATAGTTATACTGATGATAAGGTCGGATTTTACAACAATTTATATACATGCGTAGAAAGATACTTAAATCATGAGTATTATGCCTTCGGAGGACCTATAGTTTCCGATGAATCAGAGGATGCAGCCGAAGAATCTTTTTCCATTGATCCAGAGGTTTCAACAGAAGAGATTGGTGATGATGTGATAAGGCAATGGGCATCATACGATTACGAAGTATTTTATGATTTTCCTGATGGTAGTGAATATGCACTTGTTCCAGTTGATCGTGCCTTGGGAAGTAGCTTCTATGTGCTTCTTTCTTTTGACAAGAAGGGAGATGTTGGTAGTGCCAGACTTGTTAATTCGGATCCTTTCAATCAGCAGACTGGAGAGGCAAAATTCATAACATTTTTAGATGACGGGATTACTGGATTTGCTGCTTTAACATATTCTGGTGGAAGCTTGGGAAATCTTTTTGCGACCTTTGATGGTGGCGAGAGCTATCAGGATATAACACTTCCTTCACCTAAGATAGAACTTCCAACAGGACAGGTGTATAATCCTTTCGTTATGCCTGAAGATGCCTGGGAGGAATCAGGTACCATATTTGTGAAGATGGTGCAGGGACCTGATGGTGATCATCATAGTGCTGAACTTGATGGTGCACGAACAGTAGGCATTTATGCTTCTGCTGATGGTGGAAAGACGTTTGAGTTTATAAGAGAAGAAGCGGAATGAGAATAATTTTTTTACTAATATAAACATTCTTAAGAATTCTGCCGATAAATAAGATAGCAAAGGTATGCGTGTCTTTTCAATGGATTGATATCCAGGGAAAGGCACGTTTTTTGTTCCTTTTTAGGAGGCTTTGAATCATGGGAATAGCGGTACTGGAACTGGATCATTATAATGACAATTACTCTTTGTTGATGGGAAAAGAGAATTCTACAGGCGCTACAGAATCTTCAAAAAGCTTTGGATCTCATCTGAGTGAAGCTAGTGATAAGAAGTGCCCATACAGTTTTCTGGCTAAAGATGGCATCATAAATTATAACGGTGTTGTTTTTGGATGTGATTTCAAACAGAATGCAATAACCCTTGGAAATATGTATGAGAAGAACAAGATTCTTAAGATATATCTTCCAAGTGGCGGAGCTCTGCATGTTAATGTAGACAATTTTGATCAGTTATCAAAGGCTGCTAGTATGTTTACACCTGAGGACCTTAATGCAATCATGCGAGCAATCCATGAATACAATCACTGTACGAGAAAGCGTCATGAGATTGAAGAGGAAAAGTCCAAACCTATTGATGATGTTGCCGATGAAAATGAAACTCCAGATGCAGAGAATGAACAAGAGGTAAAAGAAAGTTCTTTTGCCGAGCAGATAAAGGAATTCCGTTCAGAACTATATTACAAGCTGATAAACAACGAGACTGAGATCAAGATCCAGCTAGGAAGCCAGGAATTTAGTGAAAAAGACTGGGATAAACTTATGGAAAGAGTAGATAAAGAGCTGGAGAGAGTACAGGAAGCGCTGAAAGAAAAAGAGGAGAAGCAATCCGAGGAAGATTACGAAGAAAAGATCAGGGCTCTCTTCGAAGAGAGAAAAGAACTTGTATAAGAATTGAAAATGAAAATCCCGTATCCATGGCGGTTTACAATCAATCAAATGATTGTAAGCCGCTTTGTTGTTTACTATAATCATATGTGATAATTACGATAAGTTATTGAGGAGTTTAAGCAGATGAAAAATAAATTGCTCGAGATAGTTCTTATTGCGGCATTGTCTTTGCAGCTGATAGGATGCAGTAGTGATAAGGGAACTGAGCCGGAATTGTCTGTAGAATCCAGTAGTAATAGTAGCGCATTAGATGCGAAGAACGATAATAGCAACGATGAAGACATTCAGGGGGAGATAGAAGTTACTTCTTTAGTTAGTGAATATCTTTTGCCTCACGAGGATAGCGAAGAGTATCTCTATGTTGTCGACGAAAAAGGGGACTATGCTGGAAAGTACAATTATCAGGAAATAAGTGATATTGCTGAAGAAAATGGCCACCCTACATTTAGTGAGAGTAATATTTTGGCGGAATCAGCAAGCATCTTTTTCTATTATTACATTGAGTATCTTGATCCAGATGATCATGGTGATAGTATAACGCATATCTGGGCGATTGATATGAATTCTCGGGATTTTGCTGAGGTCACATCACTTGAGCGCGGGTATGATTTAAGGAACTTTGAAATTTACGATGGAAATATCTATGTTACCTCTTATCAGGGAAGTTTGGATGAATACCATTATGTTGAGGATATCTTTTCACTACGAGCTGACGCTTTTTCTTTTATCAAAAGCGAAACTTCTATTGAAAATGTACTGAAAGCCTTAGAAAACTGCCGGCTTATAGCAAATAGAGGTTGGATATATGGTGAAAATGGTACGTATAGCATTTCAAGAGCGATAGATGAGTATGGATTTGTAGTAGCTGCTAAGGCGGTTGATGACTGGAATAGCCAGATTTTGAAGATAAAAGGCGATGGAACGACTCAGGTTCTGGCTGATGTTAATGAGCCACAGTTGATGTTTGCTGGCTTTGACGGTAAGTATGCGTTATTCCATGAATACCCAACAATCTTGGATCAATACTATAAATGTATAGATCTTGAAACAGGCGAGATTAAGGTGGTTTCAGAAGATTACATTTCCATAGTTAATTACAAAGATGGCAAGATTTACTATCGTGATTATGACGAAATGCCTGGCAGCAACGAGTTTACTCTTTACGAGTACGACTGTGTAACTGGAGAAGAGAAAGCTCTTTTTACAAGGGATAATATCCCAGGGGCAGGCGAATATCTGTCAAGGGAATACGGACTTGTGGGCGACAATATGTTCATTGAAGATGTGGATGGGTACGTTCGCAAGTGGTACAGACTTGATGAAGGCGGCGCCGTGGCGCTTGATGAAACGGGCATAGAGCTTAGTACCATAAAATACGGCACGGTTCTGAGCGACTATCTTTCTGCCAGATGCCCTAGGTGCGATACTCTGCTTAGATATAATTATGACGAGTATTTCCAGCTTTCCGATGAATGGTCTGAATATGCGAATGTGATAAGTACAGATTTAAAAGAGAAACACAAGACCCACCTGAGTGAAATAAGCATGGAACTTCATGAGAGCGATTATGAGGACTGTGCAACTCACAAAGAATATCCAAGTTCATGGCAGGAAACTCAGGATTACTATGTTAAGAAAGCAGATGTTATAGGAGATTACCTTGCTATTGATTGCAGTGGCGTTTGGTATGGTGGTGGTGCGCATGGCTTGCCGTGGAAAGAGCAGCTTGTTTATGACCTTACCACTGGAGAGGAATTACATTTCAAGGATTTCTATTCCGGAACAGATGAAGATTTTAAGAGAATTGTAGCTGAAAAGATAAAAGAAGATTTCGAAAACTGCGATGATTCGGATAAATATTTTGCTAGTGATGCTGATAGTGCCTATAGTGCAGCCTACGAGAGCGTATCAATAGAGGATGCGACTGTTTTCTTTAGGGAGAAATCTTTAGTTTACTCATTTGCCCCATATGAAATTGGACCATATTCTTCTGGATTTATTGAAGTAGAGATTCCGTATGAGGAGATATTTGGTACGGATACATTGACGCATAGATGATTCTCAAGTTAAAAATGCAATCCATTGATGAGTGTATTCAAGAAGACCGTAATAAAAAAGCTTAGAAAAATCGATTTGATTTTTCTAAGCTTTTATTATATTCAATCAGTTAATCAATTACTCACCAAATACTGCAAGGTAGTCCTTCTGGAACTTCTCGATACCAGCATCTGTAAGAGGATGATGTGTCATCTGCTCGATTACCTTGTAAGGAACTGTTGCGATATCAGCACCTGCAAGAGCGCAGTCTGTAACGTGCATAGGATTACGAATAGAAGCTGCGATGATCTCTGTCTCGATGTTGTGGATGTTGAAGATCTCAGCAACCTCAGAAATAAGGTCTGTTCCACGAACGCTGATGTCATCAAGTCTTCCAAGGAATGGGCTAACGAAAGCAGCACCTGCTCTAGCACAAAGAAGAGCCTGGTTAGCTGTGAAGATAAGAGTCATGTTAACCTTGATACCTTCGCTTGAAAGAACCTTACAAGCCTTAAGACCTTCTACAGTCATAGGAATCTTAACTACCATGTTCTTGTGAAGCTTAGCAATCTCACGTCCCTCAGCGATCATGCCCTCAGCATCAGTTGTTGTAGCCTTAACCTCACCTGAGATAGGACCATCTACGATAGAAGCGATCTCTTTAACTACTTCGTAAACGTCTCTTCCTTCCTTAGCGATAAGTGATGGGTTAGTAGTAACGCCGCAGATAACCCCCATGTCATTAGCTTTTCTAATTTCTTCAATATTGGCTGTGTCAACAAATAATTTCATAACCTTTGCTCCTTTTATAAGATGTAATAAACAACAGACATATAATAACACGGATGTTTTGGTATTTGTTATCTTTTTTTGCTTATTTTTTATTATTTAGTGCTAATAAATATGAAAATATGATTGACCAACACGATTTAAAGCGTTAAAGTATTAAAGACGACATCTTTTAGTCAAAAACATGAATAAAAAGGGGTTATGGAGGGTATTTATGATCATCAAAGTTTTGTTACTTCTAGTTTTCTTTGCAACAATGCTGGCAATCGGTTTTATCTGTAGGAAGAATTCTACTGATGTAAACGGATTTGTTCTTGGTGGAAGATCTGTTGGTCCATGGGTTACAGCATTTGCTTATGGAACATCTTATTTTTCAGCTGTTATTTTCGTAGGTTACGCTGGCCAGTTTGGTTGGAAATACGGAATAGCTGCAACCTGGGTGGGCATTGGAAATGCGCTTATAGGTTCACTTCTTGCCTGGAGAATTCTTGGAAGGCGCACCAGAATTATGACTCAGCATCTTAATTCCGCTACTATGCCACAGTTCTTTGCTGCAAGATTTGGAGGAAACTCTCTTAAGATTGCTGCATCAATTATCACATTTATTTTCCTGATTCCTTACACAGCATCACTTTATAACGGACTTTCAAGGCTTTTTGGAATGGCCTTCAATATTGACTATTCAATCTGCGTTATCGTTATGGCAGTTCTTACCGGAATCTATGTTATTGCCGGAGGATATATGGCTACAGCAATCAATGATTTCATTCAGGGAATCATTATGCTTGTAGGTATAAGCGCAGTTGTTTTATCAGTTCTTGGAAGCAAAGGCGGATTCATAGCTTCACTGGATGGACTTGCAAGAATTACTGATGAGTCAGTTTCTACAACTCCCGGTATTTTTGCTTCCTTCTTTGGCCCGGATCCACTTAACCTTCTCGGAGTTGTAATTCTTACATCTCTCGGAACCTGGGGACTTCCTCAGATGGTGCAGAAGTTCTATGCAATTAAGAGTGAGAAGTCAATTTCAAAGGGAACAATCGTTTCAACAATGTTTGCTTTTGTTGTAGCCGGTGGATGCTACTTCCTTGGCGGATTTGGGCGTCTTTTCTCAGACAGAGTAGATATAGCTGCAGGCGGATATGATAGCATCATTCCTGCAATGCTTTCAGGACTTCCTGATATTCTCATAGCAGTAGTTGTGGTTCTTGTTCTTTCAGCTTCCATGTCGACACTGTCATCACTTGTTCTTACAAGTAGCTCAACTCTTACACTGGACCTTCTTAAGGGGCATGTGGTAAAAGATATGGATGAAAAGAAGCAGCTCTTTATCATGAGATTTTTGATCGTTGTATTCGTAGCTATCTCAGTAGTTATAGCTATCGTTCAGTACAGGCAGAATGTAACCTTTATAGCTCAGCTTATGGGTGTTTCATGGGGAGCATTGGCAGGAGCATTCCTTGCGCCATTCCTTTATGGACTTTACTGGAAAGGAACTACCAAGGCTGGCGTTTGGTGCAGTTTTGTATTCTCAACAGTAGTTATGCTTGCCAATATGCTTGTTAGAAGCAGTTTCCCGACTCTTTTACAGTCGCCTATAAATGCAGGTGCTTTCTGTATGATCGCCGGACTTGTTATTGTTCCTGTTGTATCTCTTTTCACCAAGAAACCGGATAAGTCACTGGTAGACTCTGCCTTCGCGTGCTATGATAAAGAAGTCATGGTACATCAGAGCGTTTCTCTGTCTGATGATGGAGAGAACGTAGCCTGATTTTTCATGGATAAAGAATTAATACGGGAATTCTTTATTTAGTAATAAGGGGGAGAAAAAGATGAAAATAAGACGAGCTAGAACGGGGGACATCGACAGTTTACTTGGGCTTCTTGGTCAGGTTCTTGAGATTCATGCGCACATTAGGCCTGACATCTTCATTTCCGGAACTACCAAGTATACGGAAGAGGATTTGCGCAAGATCATTGCTGATGACGACAGACCGATTTTTGTTGCGGTGGATGACAAGGATACGGTAATGGGATATGCATTTTGCATGCTTAAAAAGCAGCCATTTACGACTACGATGGTTCCTTTTACTTCAATGTTTATTGATGATCTTTGCGTTGATCAACGTTTTAGAGAACAGCGCGTAGGAATGAAGCTTTTTGAATACGTAAAAGAAAAGGCAAAAGAGCTGGATTGCTATGAGATAAGCCTTAATGTATGGGAAGGCAATGAATGTGCCCAAAAATTCTATGATAAGATGGGCATGAAGGTAAAAGAAACTCAAATGGAATATATTTTGTAATGTCTTAGGATATATGGCGGCAGGAGAAGATACTCCTGCCGCTTTTGCGTATTATTATGTGTGCTATAATATAAATGATAAAAATCTGTGGAAAGTGTGATTATATGGATACGGAAACCAGAACTAAGCTTAGAAAATATAATTCAAATATAGGAATCAGCGGATTATTTGTAATTTTGTATTCTCTTTGGGTGGCCATAAAATTGGTTTTATCAATTAAATATGGATCTGAGTCCTTACAGGATATCTTTGACGTTGATGAAGCGGAACTTGGTGATCTTGTAATTGTCTTTTGGGCTCTTATTTTTATTCTTTGCATAATTATTATTCTATTTCATTTTCGCATAGGCTTTGGAGCCATTAATTTTAGCAAAGCTTTTGATATTACCGGTAAAAAGAAAAGAAGAGCAAGGAAGGGCTTTCTTGTTTGGGCTACTATTTATGCGGTGCTGAATTTCTTTGGACTTTTTGCATATTTTAGGACGCCGATTGATATGCAGGAAATTGATACAGTTGTAGTTTCCATTTTGCTTGATATTACTTTTACTTTTATTTTATTTGACATGATCTATAGTTCTTTTAAGGTGCTGTCTATTCAAAAAGAATTAAAGAAAGGGTAATTATGCAGGAAGATTTTCATTACTATGCCACATATTGTGCCGCTTATCTTGCAGGCTACTCTCATGAAGAGGCATTGGATATATGTTATAGTGCTCAATTCGTAGATCTTTGTTCGAAAACTCTTTTAATAAAAATCAAAGCTCCTGCTTTAGCTGCAACTACGCAGCTTCAGTTAGAAATGATGGATTCCAGAACAGATATTTTGGGAATTCAGGACATAACCAGAATTTGGGCAGCATTCCATTTTTTGCCTAAGGATTTATATGCGCAAAAAGCGAAACGTACAAAGCTCTATATGAATAAATACAGGCTTATTTGTGGGCCGAACGGTGACCTTGTAGTAAAGACTGTTGAACTTGCCAAAAATAAGCCGCTGGCTTCAGTTGGAATTGCAATGCATGTTCTTGCTGATACCTGGGCACACAGTAATTTTGCGGGGACTCCGTCCCTTGTAATAAATAATGTCACTTCTGAAGTAAATGAATTTGTTACTTCAGAGGATGGGCAGGAGATTGAGAGAAGAATCAAATTCAGACATAATCCATCTGCTGCTGATGATTTGGAAAAGGGGCTATTTACTAACAGCCTATACCAGGGCGACGAAGAATCTATTATGAACCTTGGCCACGGAAGAGCAGGGCATCTTCCTGATTATTCATTTATAAAATACAGATATGTACCTGCCTGGAATGATTATGAGGATATTGTAAAAGACAATCCAAATGATTATATACACGCTTTTACCCAGATGATTAGAGCTATGAGGTATATTAGGGGAGATATTGATACATTTGATAAAGATACATATGATTTTGAAATCATAGAGCCTTATAGGGATAGGATAGAAGGTATTATCAGGAAAAGACAGCTTATAGCTTCAGATGATTGGAAAGCTTTTGGAGAAGAACTTTCAGGGGAAAAGATTCCTGATTTTGATATTGAAAAATATCAGGATGATTATATAAATGCCAATAAGAGAAACAAGCCCTTTACTTTTCTTGGGAGATTTATTATGGGAGCAATAGCCCATAAAGGCATGGTAGCTAATGAGATTTATAAATCCGGAAATCTTATTGCCGGTTTTACTAAGGAAATTAGTGTTGGAATACGCAGTGAGGAAGCTGTATGACAAGATTTCAGAAGATAAAAGAAGTTGTTGTTGCTTTATTTACAATAGCTTTATCTATTGTTCTTTTTGTTGCGGATGATTACGGATATTTGCTGATAATCGTTTTTCTTTCTCTGAGTCTGGTATTTATGGGTATAAAAGAACTTGCGTATTTCTTTTCGATGGCCAGATTTATGGTGGGAGGGAAGATTGTGCTATATAAGGGTATATTCTTTTTGGATATAGGTATTTTTACTAGTACACTTTTAGATCTGCCTGAGTCAGTTCTTTTAATATATCTGGCTATTATCCACGGATTCACAGGACTTGTTGAGATATTAAGAGTAATTGAGACCTTAAAATATGGTTCAAAATCCTGGAAGCTTAAATTTTCCCATGGACTTATCGATGTTTTCCTTGCTGTTGCCTGTATAGCATTTAGTAATTTACCTCAAACAGCTGTATATATTTATTGTTTCGGACTTCTTTATTCGTCTCTCATAAAGATTATTTCCGCATTCAGAAAAACTACTTTTGTTTACATTCAGTAAAAATAAGCCATTGCGTTTGCCTGGTACATGAAACGCAATGGCTTTATTATTTTGGAATGATTAGATATTTGCAATATCTTCCTGAGAAAGAATCTTAAGTCCTTTACCAGTAAGCTTTGCTTCAGCAGCTTTTGTATCAGCTACACGGAATATCATATATGCGTGGCCTTCTGTGCCTCTTCCGGGGAAAGCATACATATATTCAATATTAACTTCGGCAGTAGCAAATACATCCAGTAGTTTATCGAGTCCGCCTGCTTCATCCGGTATTTCTACAGCAAGAACAGGAGTGAGGCTTGCGACAAAGTCATTTTCTTTTAGCGTATTAACTGCTTCCAAGGCATCATCTACAATGATTCTGGCAATACCAAAATCCTTGGTCTCAGCAAGAGAAGTAGCACGCATATCAATATTATTCTTGGCCATAACACTGGTGAGCTTTTTAAGAGTGCCGGGCTTATTCTCGAGAAAGACGGATATCTGTTTTATACTCATATGATTTCTCCTGATTATGTTTGAATAATAAATGAGCAATTGTTTAGTAAATACCTCATTTATAGTTTACTATTTATGATGGCTTTTTTGTATAAAACTCATATTAAATCTTTGTTTAGATCTTACGTTTGTCTATAACTCTTACAGCCTTGCCTTCACTTCTTGCAATTGACTTGGGAGCCATGAGAGATATATGAACTTTGATACCAAGCATGGCATGCATATCAGTAGCAAGCTTCTTCTGGCGTTCCTCGATTTCACCGATGTTATCTGTGAACATCTCAGGGGTCATTTCAACCTGAACATCCAAGGAATCGGTATTGTTCTGACGGTCAACAATAATCTGATAATTGGCAGCATATCCGTTATTGAGAAGAACAGTTTCAATCTGGCTAGGGAATACGTTTACACCTCTGACAATAAGCATATCATCAGATCTTCCCATAGGTTTAGCCATTTTGATGAAGGTTCTTCCGCAGGAGCACTTGCCTCTTGTAAGCTTACAAATGTCTCTGGTGCGATATCTGAGCATTGGGAAGGCCTCTTTGTCTACAGCTGTAAATACCAGCTCGCCCTGTGATCCCTCAGGAAGAACTTCCTCTGTGTCAGGATCAATAATTTCCGCGATAAAGTGGTCTTCATTGATATGCATACCATTTTGCTCGCTGCATTCAAAGGCAACTCCGGGGCCTGAGAGTTCTGTGAGACCATAGATATCGAACGCCTTTATTCCAAGAGTCTTTTCGATATCCTGACGCATTTCTTCACTCCAGGCTTCAGCACCAAAGATTCCTGCTTTTAGAGGAATATCTTCAGGAGAATATCCTTCTTCTTTATAGCGCTCTGAGATATATGCAGCATAGCTTGGAGTGCAGCACAGGATAGTGGCCTGAAGGTCCTGGATGAACATCATCTGTCTGTCAGTGTTTCCTGAACTGATGGGAACAGTAAGACATCCAACTTTATGTGACCCACCGTTGAGTCCGGCACCGCCAGTAAAAAGACCAAATCCATAAGCAATCTGGCATACATCTTCGTTGCTTCCGCCTGCTGCCACAATTGCTCTGGCACAACAGTCTTCCCAAAGGTCGATATCATGCTGCGTGTAGAAGGCGACAACTCTTTTTCCGGTGGTTCCGGAAGTTGAGTGAATTCTGACACAGTCCTTCATTGGGGCACCAAGTAGTCCGGTTGGATATGCATCTCTAAGGTCCTTTTTGGACAGGAATGGGAGCTTGTGAAGATCATCAATGGATTTGATGTCATCAGGTGTGACTCCTTTTTCCTCCATTTTTTTGCGATAGTAGGGAACGTTGTCCCAAACTCTTTTTACCTGTGCTACAAGTTTTTCGCTCTGTATTTTTTTTATTTCTTCGTAGCTTGCTGTTTCAATTTCCTTTTGAAAGTATTGTTCCATTTTATGATTCTCCCGCCAACTTACAGCAATTGTTTATAGTATCAATTATTAGTTCTCAGAATAGTTTTTTCCCAATTCAAAAGCTTTTTTGTTCATCTCAAGGAACTTGGACGGAACATTTGCTTCCAGAGATTTCATCCACGCATCCTCGGGAAGGTCAAAGTAGTGAGAGAGTCTTCCTAAAAGTACGATGTTTACAGCCTTGGCAGAACCTGCCTGCTCTGCAAGAGAGAGGCAATCAAGAGCATCTACCTTGGCACCGGTAGCTTTTAATTTATCTACAAGTTTTTCTGGATACTGGGCAGCACCTGTAATAACAGGCATAGGATCAATCTGCTGGGTGTTAGTTACAATTTGGCCATCCTTTTTGAGGAATGGGAGCCATCTTGCTGCCTCGAGGGCCTCAAATGAAACTATGTAATCAGCCTCACCCTTATCGATTACAGGAGAGTAAACCTTGTCACCATAGCGAACATAGGTTACAACACTTCCGCCTCTCTGACTCATTCCGTGAACTTCTGAAACTTTTACGTCATACCCCTCTGATAATAGGAGATGACCAAGTAATTTGCTGGCAAGAAGTGATCCCTGACCACCTACGCCAACAATCATGATATTTTTGGTTTCCATTTTCTTATCCTCCTATTATTCAAAAGCTTTCTTGGGACAAAGCTGACTACATACATTACATCCAACGCAAAGAGTAGCATCAATAGTAGCCTTGCCATCCTTCATGGATATTGCAGGACATCCGATTCTCATGCAGGACTTACATCCGATACACTTATCCTTGTTAACATTAAGCGGAGGATTGTGCTTAACATACTTGAGCAGCGCACAAGGTCTTCTTGAAATGATTACTGAAGGAGCATCTGCTGCAAGTTCTTCTTTTAACACCTTTTCACATTCTTCAAGGTTGTAAGGATCAACAACTCTTACTCTTTCAAAGCCCATGGCTTTGCAGAGAGCTTCAAGGTCAATCTTGCCGGCAGGGTCGCCTTTTATGTTGTAGCCCGTTGTAGGATTCTGCTGATGACCTGTCATTCCTGTTATAGAGTTATCAACGATAACAATAGTGGAGTTTGACTGGTTATAAGCTACGTTTGCAAGACCGGTCATACCTGAGTGCATAAAGGTTGAATCACCAATTACAGCAACGGTCTTGTGCTCACTCTCAGAACCTCTTACTTTATTGAATCCATGGAGGGCACCAATAGAAGCACCCATACAAAGAGTCATTTCAATTGCTCCAAGAGGAGGAACGGCTCCAAGGGTGTAGCATCCAATATCACCAAGAACAGTACAATTATTCTTTTTGAGTGTGTAGAATAATCCTCTGTGAGGACATCCGGCGCACATTACAGGAGGTCTGTTTGGAATTTCTTCTGTAAGAGAATAAGAAGTAGCTGTTTCTTTTCCGAATGCATTGGCAATGAGTGTTTGTGAAAACTCATCAACAATTGGAAGAAGTTCTTTTCCTGTAACCTTTACACCAAGGGACTTGACGTGATTTTCGATGATTGGATCAAGCTCTTCAACAACGAATAACTGATCTACCTTTGAAGCAAAATCCTTGATCAGATTCTCGGGAAGAGGATTGGTCATTCCAAGCTTAAGAACAGATACGCTATCTCCAAATACCTCTTTTACATACTGATATGAAGTTGAGCAGGTAATGATTCCAATCTTGGTATCCCCCATTTCAACTCTGTTAAGAGGGCAGTTTTCTGCGTAGGATATTAAGTCCTTGGTTCGCTGTTCAACGATAGGGTGACGTTTTTTTGCGTTTCCCGGCATCATTACATACTTGGCGATATTCTTTTCGTATGGCTTATCCGGAACATTTCTTTCGCCTGTCTCAACGATAGACTGAGAATGAGCAACTCTGGTGCACATTTTAAGAAGAACAGGAGTGTCGTACTTCTCAGAAAGCTCGTAGGCAAGCTTGGTAAATTCCAGAGCTTCCTTGGAATCTGAAGGCTCAAGCATAGGAACTTTTGCTGCAATAGCGTGATGCCTAGAATCCTGTTCGTTCTGGGATGAGTGCATTCCTGCATCGTCAGCAACAACGATTACAAGACCTGCGTTAACTCCTGTATATGACATTGTGTAAAGCGGATCTGCTGCCACATTAAGACCTACATGTTTCTGAGCACAGAATGCTCTGCGGCCTGCAAGAGAAGCACCAAAAGCTGATTCCATAGCTACCTTCTCATTAGGTGCCCATTCGCAATAGATTTCATCATACTTAGCAGCTTCTTCTGTTACCTCAGTACTGGGTGTTCCCGGATAACTTGAGATAAAACAGACACCGGCCTCATAAAGACCACGGGCAACAGCCTTATTGCCCAGCATGAGCTGCTTACCATTTTCCAAACTCATGTAAATAACCTCCTACCAAAACTTCTTTTCATTTAAAAATATGCAAATCACAAACAAGTTTGCGATTTAAAGCGGTAAAGTAAACCCTTATAACAGAATAATAAATAAAACCAAGAAAATCAAGTGAAAATGCAAAGAGTGTTTGACCTTTGAGCATTTAACAAGTATACTAGACTTTAGTACTTTAAAGCGTACAAGAAGGGGATTACATATTATGCCGATTACAGATTTACTAGAAAGAAACAGTAAGCTCTATGGGGAAGAGGTTGCTCTGGTAGAGATCAATCCGGAAATAAGGGAGGAACAGAGAGTAACCTGGAAGGAGTACGAGCTTATTCAGCCTACATCAACGGCTTATTACAGACGTCAGATAACCTGGTCTGTATTTGATGAAAAGGCTAACAGAGTAGCCAATATGCTCATGGAAAGAGGCATTAAGAAAGGCCAGAAATGTGCCATACTTCTTATGAATTGTCTTGAGTGGCTGCCAATATATTTTGGAATTCTTAAATCAGGAGCTGTAGCAGTTCCGCTTAATTTCAGATTTACCTCTGAGGAAATTGATTATTGCTTGAAGGCTTCCGACTCGGATGTTTTATTCTATGGTCCTGAGTTTATCGGTCGAATCGAGGATATTGCACAGAAGATCAAAAAAGAGACACTTCTTTTTTATGTAGGAGATCAGTGCCCATCCTATGCAGATGACTATTACAGACAGGTATCCAATGCTTCATCTGTAGCTCCAAAGGTTCTTTTGGAGGATTCAGATGATGCTGCAATTTATTTCTCATCGGGAACAACAGGTTTTCCTAAGGCTATTTTACATATTCACACAGCTCTTATGCAGTCAGCCAAGATGGAAGCTATGCACCATGAGACCAAGCATGAAGATTGTTTCCTTTGCATCCCTCCTTTGTATCATACAGGAGCCAAGATGCACTGGTTTGGTTCACTATTTACAGGAAGCAGAGCAGTTCTTTTGAAAGGAAATTCTCCTGAAGCAGTATTCAGAGCAGTATCAGAGGAGCATTGTACAATAGTCTGGCTTCTGGTGCCTTGGGCTCAGGATATTCTAGCTGCTCTTGATAGTGGCAAACTTAAAATAGAGGACTATAAGCTTTCTCAGTGGAGACTTATGCATATAGGAGCTCAGCCAATTCCACCGAGCCTTGTAAGACATTGGCTCACATACTTCCCTAATCACAAGTATGACACCAACTATGGCCTTTCTGAATCCACAGGCCCCGGTTGTGTTCATCTTGGAATGGAGAATGTGCATAAGGTTGGAGCTATCGGTGTTCCGGGATATGGTTGGAAGACTAAGATTGTTGATGAGGATGGCAAGCCTGTTGCACAGGGCGAAATTGGTGAGCTTTGCGTAAAAGGTCCCGGAGTCATGGTCTGCTATTACAAGAATCCTGAAGCTACTAATGAGATTCTTAAGGATGGATGGCTTTTTACAGGAGATATGGCTCGCCAGGACGAAGATGGTTTCATCTTCCTTGTAGATCGTAAGAAGGACGTTATTATTTCTGGTGGTGAGAATCTTTATCCTGTTCAGATTGAGAGCTTCCTGATGAAGAATGATAAGATTCACGACGCCGCAGTTATCGGTCTTTCTGATCCACGTCTTGGTGAAATTGCTGCTGCAATTATCCAGGTAAAAGAGGGCATGACTCTTACTGAGGATGAAGTGGATGCGTTCTGTGTTGATCTGCCAAGATATAAGAGACCTAGGAAGATAATATTTGATCATGTTATCAGAAATGCTACTGGTAAAATTGATAAGCCTAAGCTTCGTCAAAAGTATGCCGGAGATCATCTGGTAGAAAAACAAAACCAGGCGTAATATTTGTAAAAAAATGTAAATATAAGATATAGTAACTTCTTTGTATCCAGAAGAACTTAATTGAAAATTATCGCTAGAAGACATCATTTACGAAAGTGATGTCTTCTTTTTCGTTAACTATGAATACAACTTAACGGATTTTCAAATGTTAAGTAAAATGTAACAAAAATAAAAATACAATTAAAAATTTCTTAAAAAACATTTACAGACGTAAACGATTAAGTTAATATAAATATTGAATTTACTGACAATTTATGTAAGTGTTTTCATTTTTGAGTAAAATCTTTAAAGAATTCAGAAAACTAGTAATTGTAGTCAGGATTTCAGACACAGTATTCAAGCGGCTTGTTGGAAACTAAATTTGTATTTTGATGATATCTAGCGCGCAGATATCGTTTAAATAATTATCAGACAATAATGTATAAGGAGGGAATGTGTTTTATGCATAAAGTCACAAAAGCTTTTTGCAAAAAAGCATTGGTGTGTTCTCTGTCAGCTTTTATGGTAGTAGGTGGACTTAGCTTTCCATCACTTAAGGTAGAGGCTGCAGGCAATTACAATTATGGGGATGCGCTGGCAAAATCATTGTTATTCTATCAGCTTCAGGAATCAGGTAAGCTTTCAGAGGAAACCTTATCTAGAACTAACTGGAGAGCAGATTCCGGATTGAACGATGGTCAGGATAATGGTCTTGATCTTACAGGTGGATGGTACGACGCAGGTGATAACGTTAAGTTTAATCTGCCTATGGCTTATTCATCTATGATCCTTGGATGGTCATATCTTAACAATCCTAAGGCATATACTCAGTCTGGCCAGGAAAAGTGGATGCTTCACGATATTAAGTGGGCTAATGACTATTTTGTAAAGTGTAACCCTGATTCAAGAACTTACTACTATCAGGTAGGTGATGGTGGAAAAGATCATGGCTTCTGGGGCGCTCCTGAGCTTGTTGAGCTCAAGATGGACAGACCTTCATACAAGGTTGATGATACTTCTGCAAATGGTGGTTCATGTGTTACTGGTGAAGCTGCAGCTTCTCTTGCAGTTGCTTCTCTTGTATTCAAAAACTCTAATCCTTCATTAAGTGCTACATATTTAGCACATGCAAAGACTCTTTTTGGAATGGCTGAAAGAGCTAAGAGTGATGCTGGTTATACAGCTGCTAGCGGATTCTATACATCTTACAGTGGATTCTATGATGAGCTTACACTTGCAGGCTGCTGGCTTTACAAGGCTACAGGTGACAAGACTTACCTTACAAAGGCTGAGCAGTATGCTGAGAACTTTGGTACAGAGTTCCAGGGTGGCACAGAGATGGCTTACTCATGGACAATGTCATGGGATGACACTCACATGGGCGCTTGCCTTCTTCTTGCAGAACTTACAGGTAAGGATAAGTACTATACAGCTATCGAGAACAGTATCGATTGCTGGAATGGTAAGCTTGCTGGATCAAATCCTATTACAATCAGCCCTGGCGGACTTTCATTCCTCAGCCAGTGGGGATCAGTTCGTTATGCTAACAACCAGGCTTTCATAGATGCAATCTATGTAGGACTTGATAAGGCTGACAGCCAGCACATTGCTGATGCTAATGCTTACATCGAGAGAACTGTTAACTACACACTTGGAAGTTCAGGACAGAACTTCATGGTTGGTTACAACTCACAGTCACCTAAGAATCCTCACCACAGAGCAGCTCATGGTTGCTGGTCAAACAACCTCAATGCTGAGCCTAAGACATCAAGACATACACTTGTCGGTGCTGTTGTAGGTGGACCAAGTGGTGCTAACGACAGTTACGTTGACGATCGTAGCGATTATATCGCTAACGAAGTTGCTTGCGATTATAATGCAGGCTTCACAGGCGCATGTGCATATCTCTATGAGAAGAATGGTTACGGCGCTGTAGCAACTCCAACTGCTATTGAGCAGACTGATGGAGGCGAATTCGTTCTTAAGGCTGGCATCAATGCTCAGGATAAGAACAATAAGATTAACTTTGTAGAGATCAAGGCTGTTATCGAGAACCATACAGCTTGGCCAGCAAGACTTTCAGACAACCTTACACTTCGTCTGTTCTTTGACCTTAGCGACGTTATCGCACAGGGCTACAAGGCTTCAGACATGACTGTTTCTACAACATACATGCAACACAAGGTTAGAATTTCTGACTTCAAGGAATCTGATCAGGCTGGTATCTACTATGTAGATGTTGACCTTACAGGCGCTCAGATCTATCCAGGCGGACAGAGCGAGTGCAAGTGCGAGCTTCAGCTCAGATTCACAGCTCCTGGTAAGTGGGATTATTCTAATAGCCCTTGCGTAAAGGGACTTGGCGGCACAAGCAATAATCAAATGACTACTCCTGACGGAATGCAGCTCTTTGAAGGTTCTAAGCTTGTTCTCGGCGAAGGCTATGCTCCTGAGCCTGTTGTAATTCCAGATCCAGTAGTTGTCGTAGATCCAGATCCTGTAGATCCAGATCCTACACCAGTTGATCCAGACCCAACACCTGTAGATCCAGATCCGGTTGATCCAGATCCAACTCCAGTTGATCCAGATCCAACACCTGTAGATCCAGATCCGGTAGACCCAGATCCAATCGTAATCGTTGATCCTACACCATCAGGTGAGGTTACAGCTGAGTACACACTCAATAACTGGGGCAGTGGCTATCAGGTTCTCATAAAGGTTAAGAACGATTCTGATTCTAGAATCAATTCTTGGACTCTTAAGGTTAGCAAGAAGGATGTTGGTATTGATTCAAGCTGGTGCGTAAATGTTGACGAGACTGCTGATTACTATGTAATCACACCTATGTCATGGAATGCATCTCTTGAGGCTGGCGGCTCAACAGAGTTCGGTGTTCAGGGTTCAAGCCACCTTGGAAATACAGTAGAAATTATTGCTGAAGGCAAATAATTAGCTATAACAGTTAATTAAATCTACATAATTCAGAGCCAAGGCTCGGAAAGTGCTATCTTTTCACCTTGGCTCTGATACCCTGAAAATGTTAATAAGGAGATATTTTAATGCATAAAGCAAGAAAATCTTTTTGCAAAAAAGCACTTATAGGAATATTGTCAGCTATGCTTGTTTTAAGTGCCACTAACTATTCATCAATCGGCGCAGCAGCTGCAAATACAAGTTCCACTGTAGCTACAGGTTTAACAACTGAATACACTATCAATAACTGGGGAAGCGGTTATCAGGTACTTATAAAAGTTAAGAATGAGACCGGTAAAAGAGCTGATTCATGGGCTCTTAAGGTTAATAAAAATGATGTGGGAATCGATTCCAGCTGGAATGTTAAGATTGTAGAAAACGGAGACTATTACGAGATTACTCCTATGGATTGGAATAAAACTATAGAAGCAGGACAGGCTGTTGAATTTGGTGTTCAGGGTTCAAGTCATGTCGGAACAAAGGTTGAAATACTTGCAAACGGTGAAATTTCAGGTGGTCAGCAGGTAGAGCCGGAGCCAACACCAACACCGGAACCTGAGCCAGACCCAACACCGACACCAACTCCTACACCGGAGCCAGAGCCAACTCCAACTCCTGAACCAGACCCAACACCAACACCAGCTCCTGAGCCTTATACAGGAGAGACCGGTGATGCTGTCCAGGGCGACGACTGGCTTCATGCTAAGGGCGGAAGAATCTATGATAAGTATGGACATGAGGTTTACCTTACAGGTGCAAACTGGTTTGGATTTAACTGCTCTGAGAGAGTATTCCATGGTCTTTGGAGTGCTAACATGAAAGATGTTGTAGAGGGCATGGCTGACCATGGTATTAACCTTGTTCGTGTTCCTATTTCTACAGAGCTTTTATTTGAGTGGAAGTCCGGCAAGAACGTTAAGGTTAATGTAAATACTTATGCTAATCCAGAGCTTAAGAGAGCTGACGGTTCTGACATGGGCTCAAGAGAAATATTCGATGTTTTCCTTGCTCTTTGCAAAGAGAATGGTATCAAGGTTATGGTAGATTGCCACAGTGCAGATGCTAATAACTCAGGACATAACTACAATGTTTGGTATGGCCCTAAAGGCTTTACTACTGAAGATTGGATCGAAGGATGGACATGGTTTGTATCTGAGTACAAGAACGATGATACAATCATTGCCTGCGACCTTAAGAACGAGCCTCACGGCAAATTCTCTCAGGCAGAAGCAGTTTCAGCAAAGTGGGATGATTCCATAGATGAAAATAACTGGAGATACGGTGCAAGCCGTTGCGGTAAGGCAATCCTGGATGTTAATCCTAACCTTCTTATCATGGTAGAAGGTATCGAGGAAACTCCAAGACCTGGTTATGACTACAACTCAGGCACACAGGATCCTAATGCAACAGAAGATCAGCTTAAGTACTATGGTGACTGGTGGGGCGGAAACCTTCGTCTTGCAGGTGACCTTCCCGTAGATCTTGGTTCATACCAGAGCCAGCTTGTATATTCACCTCATGACTACGGCCCACTTGTATATGAGCAGTCATGGTTCAAGAAGGACTTCTCTGAGAAGACTCTTCTTGACGATGTTTGGTATGACAACTGGTTCTATCTTCAGGATCAGAATATCGCTCCTATTCTTATTGGTGAGTGGGGCGGCTTTATGGATGGCGGCAGCAATGAGAAGTACCTCAATATCATGGCTAATTTCATTGCTAAGAACAAAATCAATCATACTTTCTGGTGCATCAATCCTAACTCGGGAGATACAGGCGGACTTCTTGAAGGCGACTGGGCTACATGGGATGCAGCTAAGTATAACATGATGAAGAAGACTCTTTGGTCTGATTCAAAAACAGGAAAGTTTGTTGGTCTCGACCATGAAATCCCTCTTGGATCAAATGGCGAAACAGTAACAGCTTATTACAGATAATTTCATTTCTTCATACACATAGTACCGGTCATTGCGAGCTTCGCGGTGGCCGGTATTACATTTTATATTATCTTTATTTGTACTTCGCAAATTACATTATTTACGAATATCATTTTACTTTTACATCTTATTAAATAAATAATGACATGTGATGAAGAAAAAGATGAAGTAAGTGAGACAAAATGATCGTTCCAGTTGTATATTAGACAGAGTCGCTAAAGAGGGAGGAAAAATTAGTGGCAGATTATACAACAGGTACTCCAAGGACAATTGAGGAACTAAAAGATTATTGTAATAAGAATGGTTACACAGCAAGTAAGACAAGATTTTATATCGGTGTTAATTATCAGTGCGCCAAAGCTTTTGGTATTTATAAAGACGAGGAAACCGGAGAATTTGTTGTTTATAAGAATAAGGCAAATGGAGCGAGGGCAATAAGGTACAAGGGATACGATGAAGCATATGCTGTAAACGAACTTTATCAGCGCTTGCTAGAGGAAGTTGGTAATCAGATATATCATTTTAACCTTAGCAAATCTGATATCGATAGTAGTCGTTCAAATTTTGACAGACTTGATGCCTATGAAAACAGTATGAGATCAAAGGGTAAGTCCGATTATAATGACTATTGTAATTATAGTGGCAGCTCAAGAAGTTCTGCAGGTTTTAATGCATTTACTTTGTTTGTAGCAATTGCGATTATACTTATTGCCTTTAATTTGTTCTATAACAGCACAAATGCCTCAAAAAGAAGCAGTGGAGGTTCAAGGTATAATTCCTATAACTCTTATAATTACAATAATCATAGTAGCTGGAATTATGACGACTATAATTATAATAACAGCCGTAGTAGTGGCTGGGATAATGACTGGGATTCAGGCTGGAGTAGTGATGACTGGGATTCTGGCTACACAGACTGGGATTCAGATTGGTAATTATTTTCAAAATAACTTAACAATATGAATAAGAATAAAATGGAGGCACCGTGATAATGATGCTTCCATTTTTAATTTTTCTCATGGATTTTTTATACCAGGAAGTTATAATAATACTTGGTGAAATTATGATATTATGAACAAAATATATTAGGAAGTTGGAAGATATGAATAAGACTGTTAAAATCAAATATTTCAATGACAAAATCGAAAAACTCCAGTATATTGACGGCAAGTCCGACTGGATTGATCTTAGAAGCGCAGAAGATATAGATCTTAAGCAGGGGGAATTTAAGCTTGTTCCTCTCGGAATAGCAATGGAAATTCCTGAGGGTTATGAAGCACATGTTGTTCCAAGAAGCTCAACCTTCAAGAATTTTGGCGTTATTCAGGCTAACAGTATGGGAATCATCGATCATTCATATTGCGGAGATAATGATCAGTGGTTTATGCCGGTAATTGCTATGCGTGATACACATATTTCTTTTAATGACCGCATCTGTCAGTTCCGAATTATGGAGAACCAGCCACATATCGATTTTGAGGAATGTGAACATTTAGAAGGCGCTGACCGCGGCGGCTTTGGTTCCACTGGTAAAAACTGATTAAAATTGTGTTTTAACATAGAGCTTTTAGTTGCGCAAATCTATATGAAATATTACTTTGACATTGATTATTTATAATGCTATAAATATAGTTTGTGCTCTTGGGGATTTTAACATCCCAAATATGTATTTATATACTATGAGTTTCAATTTGGACTTAGACATTTTGAAACCTAACAAATAAATGATAGGAGATATAAAATGAAGATTCGTACAAGATATGCACCGAGTCCAACAGGCCGTATGCATGTAGGAAACCTTAGAACAGCTCTTTATGCTTACCTTATTTCCAAGCATGAGGGTGGAGACTACATCCTTAGAATCGAGGATACTGACCAGGAGCGTTTTGTAGAAGGTGCAACTGAGATTATCTACCAGACCCTTAAGGATACAGGTCTTGTTCATGATGAAGGTCCTGATATCGGCGGTCCTGTAGGCCCATATGTTCAGAGTGAAAGACAGAAAGCCGGCATTTATATGCAGTATGCAAAAGAGCTGGTTGAAAAAGGCGAAGCTTATTACTGTTTCTGTGATGAGGAGAGATTGGCTACTCTTGTACAGGAAATTGATGATGGAAACGGTGGCAAGAAGCAGATCAGTGTTTATGACAAGCACTGTCTTCATCTTTCCAAGGAAGAGGTTGAGAAGAACCTTGCTGAGGGTAAGCCTTTTGTAATCAGACAGAATAACCCAACAGAGGGTACAACAACTTTCCATGATGAGCTTTACGGAGATGTTACTGTTGAGAACAAAGAGCTTGATGACATGATTCTTATTAAGTCTGACGGCTATCCAACATATAACTTTGCAAATGTTGTTGATGACCATCTCATGGGTATCACTCATGTAGTTCGTGGTAATGAGTATATTTCTTCTTCACCTAAGTACAACAGACTTTATGATGCATTTGGTTGGGAAGTTCCTAAGTATATTCACTGCCCGCTTATCACAGATGAGGAGCACCATAAGCTCTCCAAGAGAAGCGGTCATTCTTCATTCGAGGATCTCATTGATCAGGGATTTGTAGCTGAGGCTGTAGTTAACTTTGTAGCACTTCTTGGATGGTCTCCTGATGATAACAACGAGATCATGAGTCTTCAGGATCTTATTGATAAGTTTGACTATACACGTATCAATAAGTCACCTGCAGTATTTGACTTTACAAAGCTTAAGTGGATGAATGGTGAGTATCTCAAGGCTATGGATGAGGACAAGTTCTTTGAGATGGCTAAGCCTTATCTTGACAAGGCTATCACTAATCCTGCTCTTAAGTCTGATGATAAGAAGATGCGTCAGATTGCAAATATGGTTAAGACTCGTATCGAGATTTTCCCTGATATCGAGGGAATGGTTGATTTCTTTAACGAGATGCCTGAGTATGACACAGCAATCTTTGCACACAAGAAGATGAAGACCAACGAGGAAACTTCACTTGCAGTTCTCAAAGAGGTACTTCCAATTCTTGAGGCGCATGATGATTACACAAATGATTCTCTTTTTGCACTTCTTTCTGATTACATCAAGACTCACGAGTACAAGAACGGTTATGTTCTTTGGCCTGTAAGAATTGCTGTTTGCGGCAAAGAGATGACTCCATGTGGAGCTACTGAACTCATGGAAGTTATTGGTAAAGACGAGACAATAGCTCGTATAAAGAAGAGTATTGCACTTCTTGAAAAATAATATAAATGGTAATGCCGCTCAGATGGAGGCTATCCTCCATAAAGACGGCCCTGCAATGGTACTTGCGGGGCCGGGGAGCGGCAAAACCTTTGTTATAGTAAACAGGTTAGTTCACCTGATAAGGGAATGTTCAGTAGATCCCTCATCGGTTTTGGTTATAACTTTTACAAAAGCTGCTGCCATTGAAATGCAGCACAGATTCTTAAAAATCACTGATTCTCTCTATCCGGAAGTGTGTTTTGGCACATTCCATTCTGTTTTTTATCAGATAATTCGTCAATCGAATCCATCTAATAAACTTAAGATAATTGCTGAGAAAGACAAATATAAATTTATCAAGGATATAATCCTTAAGATAACTAACTCGGAAAATATAGATAAACAAGAAAGCCTTGAAGCAATAGAAATGATAGGTGATATTATCTCCGAAATTTCAAGAATTAAGAATACCGCTTTAAGTGCGGCAATGTGCCAGAAAAATGTTCCGCTTTGTAGTTATTTTCCAAGGATATATAAAGAATACAACGAACTGCTTAAGGAATTTGGGCTTGTAGACTTTGATGATATGATACTCAGATGCTATGAACTCCTTATCAATGACGAGGCTTTGCTAGATACCTGGAGCAGAAGATTCAAATATGTTCTGATCGATGAGTATCAGGATATAAATCTAATGCAATATAAAGTTATAAGGCTTTTATGCAGGTCTGATAATTTGTTTGTTGTAGGTGATGATGATCAGTCTATTTATGGATTTAGAGGCTCAGACCCTGGAATAATGCAGAAGTTTTCTGAGGATTTCAGAAGTCATAAACCCAGAATAATAAACCTGAATATCAACTATAGATGCGGAAAACAAATATTATACGCATCAAATCATCTTATCAGAGACAATAAAATAAGACTAAATAAGGAACTTAAGCCAGATACCGCCAGTCCAAACGGCTTTCTGATTCCAAGACGTTACATCAACAGGAAACAGCAGAGCCTTGCAATTATTAAGTTTTTAAAAGAGAACATGGATAAGCTCCAGAATATAGCGCTGATTTTCAGGACAAATTCTGAAGCTCTGGCAATTGCAGGAGAGTGCAAACAATATGGTATACCAACTAATCTTGATACATTTGCAAAGTCTTTTACTGATTCACCGGCAGTTAAACTGTGTGAAAACTACCTTCGCTTTGTATACCAAGGAAAAAAGAGAGAGTTCTTTTTACGGATAATGAATAATCCTAACAGATATATCACAAGAAATGCGCTTTCCAAGGACACAGTAAACGAGAATGACTTAAGGAAATACTATTACGGTAATTCAGACAGAATAAGAACCATAGAAAAACTCTTTAGGCAGCTAAACATGATCGCCCACATGAGACCCTCATTATCTATCAGATTTCTAAGAAACGAAGTTGGTATTGATAAGCTGTATCCGGGAGAAATTAAGGCTTTAGATGAGCTTTCGGAATTGGCATGCAAATTTCCGGATAATGAAATTCTTTTAAGGGAAATTGAGAAAATAAGGGAAGAATCCATGGATGGAGAGTCAAATAAAGGTACTAAAACAAAAGGAAACTGCGTAAAGCTACTTACAATGCATGGATCAAAGGGACTTGAGTTTGACATTGTATGGCTCCCTGGCCTTAATGAGGGAGTTATTCCTAGCAGAAGCTCAGTTACTATAGAACAGATAGAGGAAGAGCGCAGAATGTTGTATGTTGGAATGACAAGAGCCAAGAAAGCTCTGATTATGTCGTATCTGACAGGTAATGCCGAGAATCCAATGCTTCCATCAAGGTTTCTAAGACCAATAAGAAATTTATGGGAAGATAAAAAAGAAGCCCACTGAAACAGTGGACTTCTTGAACATCAATAAATTATTCTTCTTCGCCGTCAAGGCCTTCTTCAGGGAGCTCAACAAGCTCATCAAACTCAACATCGTCAAGATAGAGGTCGAATGCTTCTGAAACAGCCTCGTATTCAGCATCATCGCTGATATAACCAAGCTCAGGTTCCTGATCCTCACCATGCCATATAAATTCATAGAACCATACATTTCCGTCATGATTCTGACCATTTTTATCAAGAGGTAAAAGAACTATATAATCTTTATCATTGACTGTAAGAACAATCATAATGGCGCAATTGACAACTTCGCCGTGATCAAGCTCAATTTCTACAGTTTCCTGTTCACCGTTCTCGATTCTGGTGTTCATTAAGGTCGCTACCTTAGAAAATTCCATATTTTATGCCTCCTATGGATTATTTGCCTTCGTATATCTCGATTATAGCATAGTTTATTAGCATATAAAGCATTTTTGTGGTAAAATATTACGGCATATGTGAAAGAATGGGGAAATGTTTTTATGTTAGGCAAATATGAAATCTGCAAAGAAAAGCCATATCCACTTGGCTGCTATATTGATTATGACAAGTCTTTGGTTGTAAGGGCTATTTTTACTGACAGTAAAAAGCGCGGAATTACGCTTTATTCTTCAGTAAAAGGCCGTGAGAGTATATCTTTTTCTTTTCCTGAAAATCTTAAAAGAGGTGCTATATACTCTGCAAGAATCAGGAATATTGAGAACATTGACGACTATGATTCTTACAACTATTTCGCGGACAATGCTTACTTTTGCGATTCTTATGCCAAGCATGTAATCGGACTTGAGAAGTTTGGGGAAGACGTTCCCGATAATGAAATCAGGGCCAAGCTTGATAATAAATCACTTCTTTCACATTCTGACGTGTGTTTTGACTGGGGAAATGATGCAAATCCGCTTATTCCCTATGAGAATAGTTTTGTATATCTTTTGAATGTCAGAGGCTTTAC
Source organism: Butyrivibrio sp. VCB2006 (assembly GCF_000420945.1). GTDB lineage: Bacteria > Bacillota > Clostridia > Lachnospirales > Lachnospiraceae > Butyrivibrio. Next base: position 210,978 of record NZ_ATVX01000006.1, on the reverse strand, counting down.
CAAGAGCTCTAGCAGCGGTGTTGCTTCTTCTAAGAGAGGAACATTTTTGGGAATTCTTGAAAAAATCCCTTATCTCAAGGAACTTGGCGTAACTACTTTGGAAATTATGCCTTGCTATGAGATGAATGAGGTTGAGAATCCTGTTAAAAAGGCTGCCGGGAATACTGAAAAGCTTGTTTATTCCAAGGATGGAAGCCTTTTAGGCGAAAAAGATATTACTAAGAAGGTAAATTTCTGGGGCTACAAAAAGGGCTACTACTTCGCGCCAAGGACTTCTTTTTGCGAGAATCCGCAGGATGCGGAAAATGAATTCAAGCTCTTTGTGAAGACTCTCCATGAGAATGGGATTGAAGTTATTCTCCAGTTCTTTTTTGAAGATAACGAAAATGAGTCTCTTATAATAGATGCACTTAGATTTTGGAGATGCACCTACCATGTAGATGGGTTCCATCTTAAGGGCGCTAGGGTTCCAATCAGACAGATTGTTAAGGAGCCTCTTTTTACAGATGCCAAGATTTGGTACGACTGGTTTGATACAGGGGATATTTATGGTGGCAAAGCGCCTGATGAGAGGGTTCTTGCTATTTACAATAATGCCTTTATGTATGCAAGCAGAAGATTTTTAAAGAGCGATGACAATACAGTTAATGACTTCCTTAAAGCCATGATCCATAACGATCCGGCGAGTGGTGTTGTCAATTATATTTGTGATTATGAGGGCTTCAGACTTGCTGATCTGGTGGCTTATGAACACAAACATAACGAGGAAAACGGCGAGAACAACAAGGACGGAAGTGATAACAACCTTAGTTGGAACTGTGGAATAGAGGGCCGTACTAGGAAACATAATATCTTAGAGCTTAGAAACAAGCAGATGAAAAACATTCTGACTATGCTGTTTATGGCTCAGGGTACTCCTATGCTTTATAGCGGGGATGAGTTCGGTAATTCTCAGGCAGGAAACAACAACCCCTATTGTCAGGATAATGAGACAGGTTGGGTTGACTGGAGAGCACTGGACAAAAACAGAGATATTTATGACTATGTAAGATTTCTTGTGAAGCTGCGCTTTTCTAATAATTTCCTTCATAGTGGTAAGCCTTTTAAACTTATGGACTATATTTCCTGCGGATATCCGGATCTGTCCTGTCACGGAAAAGAAGCCTGGAGACCTGATCTGTCTGGATATAGCCACATTTTGGGAATGCTTTACTGCGGACTTTATGACAATAAAAAAGATTCCGAAAAGCCTTTTATTTATGTATGTTACAACATGCACTGGGCTAGGAACGAATTTGCTCTTCCGGGACTTCCGGCAGGACTTCGATGGAGCCTTTTATCAGACACAGGGGCTTATGCAGGTGTAGAGCTTCATCCTGATAATACAGAGTTTAATATGCTTGATGACAGGAGCGTTCGCATCTATATAAGCGAAAAGGATCCTGATTACAAAAAGAAAAAGGAAGTTAAGAAAAAGAAAAATGGAAAAAATTGATGTTATTGAGAAATTCTTAAGATACGTAAAGATTGATACTCAGTCTGATGATACAACGGGAACATCTCCTTCAACCATGAAGCAGCATGATCTTGCGAAACTCCTTACTGAGGAGCTTTCAGCTATTGGAGCTTCTGATGTCTTTTACGACAAGGAGCACTGCTATGTTTATGCCACCATTCCATCAAATATGAATGATGGCAAGGACAGACCGGCTATCGGATTTGTAGCTCACATGGATACTTCAGATGAAGTAAGCGGTAAGGATGTTAAACCAAGAATCGTTGAAGGCTATGATGGAACTGATATAGTTTTGAATACAGTAGAGAATGTGGTTCTTTCACCCAAGGATTTTCCTGAGCTTTTAAATCATGTAGGGGAAGATCTTATTGTCACCGATGGAACAACTCTTCTTGGAGCAGATGATAAAGCCGGTGTTTCTGAGATAATGACTATGGCAGAGACTCTTTTGTCTAATCCTGATATTAAGCATGGCGAGATTAAGATAGCCTTTACTCCTGATGAGGAGATTGGCGCCGGCACTGCTTATTTTGACATTGATAGATTTGGCGCCAAGTATGCTTATACAGTTGATGGTGGTAAACTTGGTGAGCTTGAATATGAGAACTTCAATGCTGCCAGCGGAGATATCAAGGTTAACGGCAGAAGCGTTCATCCCGGTGATGCCAAGAACAAGATGGTCAATGCTGCGTTACTTTGCTATGAGTTTCATTCACTTCTTCCTGTGTTCCAGAACCCTATGTACACAGAGAAAAGAGAAGGCTTTTTCCATCTGACAGAGGTTAATGGAGGAACAGAGTCTGCCACAGCTTCTTACATCATAAGGGATCATGATGAAGTGCTGTTTGAGCAGAAAAAGAAGCTCTTTATGGATGCTGCGGATTTCCTCAACAAGAAATATGGAGAGGGAACTGTAGAAGCAGAGGTTAAGGATCAGTATTACAACATGATCGAGAAGATCCGTCCTCATATGCATCTTGTAGATAATGCCAAAAAAGCTATGACAGATCTTGGAATTACTCCAATTGAGTCACCTATTCGTGGAGGCACAGACGGAGCAGCTCTTTCCTATAAGGGACTCCCATGTCCAAACCTTTGCACAGGCGGCTACAACTACCATGGCAAGTATGAATATGCTTCAATTAACGAGATGCGTAAGGTTGTAGATATTCTTCTTGGTATCGTTGATGCCTACGGTGTTAATTATTGATAAAAAATCCTAAATAAGGATTCACATATAGTATTTTGTACTTTTAGTAGTAATGTTATTTATAGAATTAGAAAGAGTTTTTGATGAATAAAGAAGTTAGTATTTTAAACAGTAATAAGAATGAGATTGAAGACAGTGAGAGCCTTAGACAGCTGGAATTCATAGAAAAAGCTAAGGGTTATGTTTCAGACCTTGCAAAAGAGCTTGGCAGAACTCCAAGAGCATGTGTTGTAACCTTTGGATGTCAGATGAATGCCAGAGATTCAGAAAAGCTTCTGGCCATCCTTCGTCTTGTGGGTTATGAAGAGACAGAGTCCGAGAATGCTGATTTTGTAATTTATAATACCTGCACAGTAAGAGATAATGCAGATCAGAGAGTATATGGAAGACTTGGAGCCTGCAGTAACCACAAGAAAAAGAACCCTTATATGAAGATTGCTCTTTGTGGATGTATGATGCAGGAACAGTCTGCAATTGAGAAAATCCAGAAGAGTTACAGATTTGTGGATCTGATATTTGGAACACATAATATCTATAAATTTGCTGAGCTTTTGTGCTCGTGCCTTGAATCTGACAGAATGATCATCGATATCTGGAAGGAAACAGACAAAATTGTTGAGGACCTTCCGGTGCTTCGTAAGTATCCATTCAAGTCAGGCGTTAACATTATGTTTGGCTGCAACAACTTCTGTACATATTGCATTGTTCCTTATGTCAGAGGCCGTGAGCGATCCAGATCACCCAAGGATATCGTAAGAGAGTGCGAAAAGCTCGTGGCTGACGGAGTTAAAGAGGTTATGCTTCTTGGACAGAATGTTAATTCCTATGGCCTTGATTTTAAGGATGATGATCCAAACAAGATAAGCTTTCCTCAGCTTCTTGAGGAGGTCTGCAAGGTTGAGGGACTTGAGAGAATCAGATTTATGACTCCTCATCCTAAGGATTTTTCAGATGAGCTTCTTGATACAATAGCAAGAAACCCTAAGCTTGCAAGACATATTCATCTGCCGCTTCAGTCTGGAAGTACAGAGATCCTTCGCCGCATGAACAGAAAGTACACCAAGGATCAATATCTTTCATTGGTTGATAAGATAAGAACTAAGCTTCCGGATGTGGCAATTACAACAGATATTATCGTTGGCTTCCCCGGAGAGACTCCTGCAGATGTTGATGAAACTATTGATGTAGTTAAGAAGGCATCTTTTGATAATGCCTTTACATTTATTTATTCAAAGAGAACAGGAACACCTGCTGCCGGTTTCCCAGATCAGGTTCCCGAGGTAGAAGTAAAAGAGAACTTTGACAGACTTCTTAAGGTTGTTCAGGAGACTGCAAGAGTTCAGTCAGAAAAACTTACAGGAATTACAGAAAAGGTTCTTGTTGAGAGCGTTAATGAGCAGGATACAAGCCTTGTTACAGGCAGAATGAGTAATAACACTCTGGTTCATTTCCCTGGTGATGAGTCACTTATCGGTGAACTTGTTGATGTTAAACTTGTAACCTGTCATGGTTTCTACTTTACTGGGGAGAGAGTATGAACCATATAAATTGTGCAGTATTGCACTGCCTATTCAATAGAAATTTGTTTTAAGGGGATTTTTTGTTGTGGAGAGTAGCGCGACTTTCGATACAGTTGAGATAGATAAAGTATCACCTATGATGCAGCATTATCTGCAGACCAAGAAGGAAAACAAGGACTGCATTTTGTTCTACAGATTAGGTGATTTCTATGAACTGTTTTTTGATGATGCAAGAGTTGCATCCAAGGAACTGGAACTTACACTTACAGGAAAGGCCTGTGGTCTTGAAGAGAGAGCTCCCATGTGCGGAGTTCCTTTTCATGCTGTGGACTCTTACCTGACCAAGCTCGTTGGAAGAGGTTATAAGGTTGCTATTTGTGAGCAGACCGAGGACCCTAAGCTTGCCAAGGGTATAGTTAAAAGAGAAGTTACAAGAATAGTAACTCCCGGAACTAACCTTAATATGCAGGCTCTTGAGGAAACCAAGAATAACTACATCATGAGTATTTTGTATTCACCTGATAACATTGGAATTTCCATCGCCGATGTTACAACCGGTGATTATTATCTGACCGAGGTGGATTCTCTTAGAGAAGCCCTTGATGAGATTGGCAAATATATGCCATCAGAGATCATCTGCAACGAGTCGTTTTCTGTAAGCGGCGTTGATATGGATGATCTTAAGAACAGGCTTCAGGTCTTTGTTAATCCATTAGATGCAAGATACTTTGATGAAGACAGTTCTAAGCGTCTTCTTATGAAACACTTTAAGGTATCATCCCTTATCGGACTTGGCGTTGACGATTTCCCTAACGGTGTTGTTGCTGCCGGAGCGCTTCTTCAGTATCTGATTGATATGCAGAAATCGGATATTAACAACATAACCCATATATATCCTTATCTGGCAAGCAAATATATGCTTCTTGACAGCTCAACCAGACGAAATCTTGAGCTTGTTGAGACTATGAGGGATAAGCAAAAGAGAGGGACACTACTGTGGGTGCTTGATAAAACCAAGACTGCCATGGGAGCCAGAACTCTTAGAAGTTTTATTGAGCAGCCTCTTATTGATAAGGCAGAGATAGTAAAAAGACAAGGTGCAGTGGAAAGCCTTGTTAAAAACGTTGTTACCAGAGAAGAAATAAGAGAATATCTTGGACCAATTTATGATCTTGAAAGACTGATGTCCAAGATTGTCTATAAAACTGCTAATCCCAGGGACCTCTTGGCCTTTAGAAATTCCATTCAGATGATTCCGGCTATCAAGACAGCTCTTTTGGATGTTCAGGAAGATGCCGAGCTTAAGGCTCTTGAGGACAGACTGGATGCTCTTAGAGATATCTATGAGCTTATTGATCAGGCTATTGTAGAGGAACCACCTCTTGCAATTAAGGAAAGCGGAATCATTAAGGAAGGCTTTGACCCTGATATCGACCACTTTAGGGAGGCAGGAACCAACGGTAAAACCTGGCTTGCCGAGATGGAAGAAAAGGAACGTGATAAGACGGGAATCAAAAACCTTAGAATCAAATACAGCAATGTATTCGGATATTCATTTGAGGTTACCAATTCCTTTAAGGACAAGGTACCTGATTACTTTATTCGTAAGCAGACTCTTACGAACTGTGAGAGATATACAACACCGGAACTTAAAGAGCTCGAGGATACAATCCTTAATGCTCAGGATAAGCTTAATAATCTTGAGTATGAGATGTTCTGTAAGATAAGAGACTCTATTGCTCTTGAAATCGACAGGATACAGACTACTGCCAAGGCTATAGCTCTTTTGGATGTATATGCATCCCTTGCCTACGTGGCTGAAAAGAATCATTATATCAAACCTTCTATTAACGAGAAGGGAATCATCAACATCAAGGATGGCCGTCATCCTGTTGTAGAAAAGATGCTTGATACCTCAGACATGTTCATTTCTAATGACACATATCTTGATAATAAAAAGCACTGTATATCAATAATTACAGGCCCTAACATGGCCGGTAAATCAACTTATATGAGACAGACAGCACTTATAGTCCTGATGGCACAGATAGGAAGCTTTGTTCCTGCTGCCAAGGCCGATATGTGCGTTGTGGACAGAATCTTTACAAGAGTTGGTGCTTCCGATGATCTAGGAAGCGGACAGTCTACCTTTATGGTTGAGATGAATGAGGTTGCCAACATCTTACGCAACGCTACACCTAATTCTCTTTTGATCCTGGATGAGATAGGCCGTGGAACCAGTACCTATGACGGTCTTGCTATAGCCTGGGCTGTTACGGAACATATCAGTAACCGCAAGATACTTGGTGCCAAGACTTTGTTTGCTACCCACTACCACGAGCTTACAGAACTTGAAGGCAAGATGGATAACGTCAACAACTACTGCATTGCCGTCAAGGAAAATGGAGATGACATTGTCTTTTTACGTAAGATTGTTAAGGGCGGCGCTGATAAGAGTTACGGAATACAGGTAGCCAAGCTCGCAGGTGTTCCTGATATGGTCATCGACAGAGCAAAAGAGATCGTTACTGAGCTTACAGATAATGATATTACAGAAAAGGTTCAGGCTATCGCCAAGGAAAATAAAGGCGATAAAAAGGTTAAGGTTAAACACTACGACGAAGTAGATACCAATCAGATGTCGCTGTTTGATACTGTGACAGATGAAGATGTACTAAAGAGGCTTCAGGAAATTGATATTACGGCCCTGACGCCAATGGATGCTTTAAATACGCTTTACAAATTACAAAGTGACTTAAAGAACAGGTGGAAAAGCTAAATGGCCTTTATAAATGAGCTGGATAAAAATACTATAGATCAGATTGCAGCAGGTGAAGTTGTAGAAAGGCCTGCCAGCGTTGTTAAGGAACTGGTGGAAAACGCCATTGATTCCGGTGCAACAGCGGTTACTGTTGAGATAAAGGGCGGTGGCATTGATATGATCCGTGTTACCGACAACGGCTGCGGAATAGAAAAAAGTCAGATTAAGAAGGCTTTTAAAAGACATGCCACCAGTAAGCTTAAGAGTATTGATGATCTGTATAGTATTCATTCTCTCGGGTTTAGAGGTGAAGCGCTTTCCAGTATTTCATCCGTTGCTCAGGTTGATTGTATAACCAAGACTAAAGATGATCTTACGGGAACAAGATATTCCATAAACGGCGGAGAAGAGGCCGGAATGGAGGAGATAGGTGCTCCTGATGGTACAACCTTTATTATCAGGAATCTCTTTTACAATACTCCTGCCAGAAAGAAGTTTCTTAAGACTCCTCAGACTGAAGGAAGCTATATTGGTGATGTAATGGAGCATCTTGCTCTTGATAATCCCACGATTTCTTTTCACTTTATAAATAACAAGGACGATAAGTTCTCAACTTCCGGAAATGGTGACCTTAAGGAGCTTATCTATAGAATTTATGGACGTGATGTTTCGGTAAGTGTCAGACCAATAAATGTATCTGAAAACGGAGTTACTATCGAAGGATACCTGGGTGAGCCTTCTCTTAACAGGTCTAACAGAAACTTTGAGATATTCTTTGTTAATGGCAGATATGTTAAGGATAAGATTATTTCTAAGGCTCTTGAAGAGGGATACAAGCAGTATCTGATGATGCACAAGTTCCCTTTTGCAATCCTTCATATCAGGATGGATCCGTCCATGGTGGATGTAAACGTGCATCCTGCCAAGCTTGAAGTTCGATTTGGTAATCAGACTGCTCTTTATGAATTTATAAGGACCAGTGTTGAGAATGTTCTGAGAAGCCAGGAAATGATTCCTGATGCGCTGTTATCAAGTAAGGAAGAAGAAAAAGAAGTGCCTGTATCAGAAAGTCATGAGAATACTTCTGAGACAGCCGTTAATGATGAGAGCGCAGATAGAGAGGTCAAGAGGGTTGCACCTCAGCCTTTTGAACGTATTCGTTTTGAAGAGAACAAAGTGGCAGAATCTGAACCGGTATATGCTACAGGGGTAAAAGAAAAACCTATTAAGATTGAAGACGTCAATAAATCTGCGGTCTGGACCAGAATATTCGGAGACCTGGATGGAAGAGAGGCTGAAAAGAAGGAAAAACCATCACCGATCATTAAGAATCAGGAAGCTATAGTAGTAGAGAAAAAGCCTGTTCAGCTAAATCTTTTTGATGAGAAGGTACTTTCCAAAGAAAACGTCAAGGAATACGAGATTCTTGGACAGATTTTCGGGACATACTGGATAATAGGCTTTAAGGATAAGATGTTTATGGTGGATCAGCATGCTGCCCATGAAAAGGTTAACTATGAGCGTATGATGAAACGCTACAAATCCGGAGAGATGCTATCTCAGATGGTTAATCCGCCTGTTATTGTCACCTTATCGGCAGCTGAGGAAGAACTTTTCCTTGAATACAGGCAGTATTTTGAGAAGCTTGGTTTTAATATTGAGAACTTTGGCGGCCATGAGTATGCCATGAGAGCTATTCCGATAGATCTTTTTGGCTGTGATAATGAAAAAGAGATGTTCCAGGAAATATTGGATGAGCTTTCCCATGAAACAAATCTAAACAGGACTCCTGATGTCATCAACTATAAGATCGCAAGCATGGCCTGCAAGGCATCAATAAAGGGTAATACCAAGATGACAAGGCAGGAAATGGAAGCTCTTTTGGATGAGTTGTTAACCCTTGAAAACCCATATAACTGTCCTCATGGAAGACCAACCATTATTTCCATGAGTAAGTACGAGATTGATAAGAAGTTTAAGAGAGTCGTGGAATAATATGCAAAAACTTATTGTCCTCACAGGGCCTACTGCGGTAGGTAAATCAAAACTATCAATAGAACTTGCGAAAAGAGTAGGCGGAGAGATAATCTCCGCTGATTCTATGCAGGTTTATAAATATATGAATATCGGTACTGACAAGATAAGCAAAGAGAAGATGGAGGGAGTTCCTCATCATCTTATTGACTTTTTGGAGCCTACAGAGGACTTTAATGTTTTTACTTTCCAAAAGCTTGTAAAAGAGGAAATTGCTGACATTTCATCTAGAGGAAAGGTGCCTATCATAGTAGGAGGAACAGGCTTTTATATTCAGGCAGTTCTGTATGATATTGATTTTACCGAGACTGATGAAGATGACAGCCTTCGTAAAGAACTGGAAGAAAGAGTCCGGGCACTCGGAGTTCATGTCCTTCATGAAGAGCTACGAGCTGTTGACACTGCTTCCGCAGAGATTATTCATGAGAATAATTCAAAGAGGGTGATCAGGGCGCTTGAGTATTATTACAAGACCGGAAAGCCGATTTCTGAGCATAATGAGGAGCAGCATCAGCGTACTTCGCCTTATGACTTTAGATATTTTGTATTGACAGATGAGAGAAAAACGCTATACTCTCGCATAGACAAAAGAGTAGATCAGATGATAGAAGATGGTCTTGTTGATGAGGTTAAATCCCTTGAGCAGTACCATATTCCAAGAACGGCAACCTCCATGCAGAGCCTTGGGTATAGAGAAATTTTGGGATACCTTGACGGCGAGTATGATCTTGAGAGAGCAATTTACCTTATTAAGCTAAACACAAGGCACTTTGCCAAGAGACAACTTACCTGGTTTCGCAGGGAGAGAGATGTGATCTGGATCGACAAAAATGCATTTGATCACAATGATGAATTAATTTTGAAAGAGATGATTAGGATTTATGAAGAAGGAAATGTATAAGGCCCTTGGAATTTCCGAGGAAGTAGTTAATTTCGGAGAAAAGGTATTAGAAGGTCTTTCAGAAAGATTTAAAAAGATTGATGAGAACGCAGAATTTAACCAGCTAAAGGTTCTTAAGGCAATGCAGGATAATAAGGTAAGTGAAGCCTGCCTCCTTGGAACAACAGGATATGGTTATAACGATATCGGAAGAGAGAAGCTTGAGGCCGTTTATGCTTCTGTTTTTCATACAGAGGATGCACTGGTAAGACCACAGATCACATGTGGAACACATGCACTTGCTCTGGCACTTATGAGTAATCTGCGCCCGGGAGATATGCTTTTTTCACCTGTTGGTAAGCCTTACGATACTCTTGAAGAGGTAATTGGAATAAGAGAGTCTAAGGGCTCACTTGCTGAGTACGGTGTAAGCTATTCTCAGGTAGATCTTTTACCAGATGGATCCTTTGATTTTGACAATATTAAAAAGACACTTCTTGAAAATGATAATATTAAGCTTTGCACTATTCAGAGATCTAAGGGGTATCAGACAAGACCTACACTTTCTGTGGCAAGAATTGGCGAGCTTATTTCTTTTATCAAGTCTGTTAAAAAAGATGTTATCTGCATGGTAGATAACTGCTACGGAGAATTTGTTGATACAGTAGAACCTACAGATGTTGGGGCCGATATGGTGGTTGGCTCACTTATCAAGAATCCGGGCGGCGGACTTGCACCAATCGGAGGATATATTGCAGGAACTAAGGAGTGTGTTGAAAACGCAGCATACAGACTTACATCTCCCGGACTTGGTAAAGAGGTTGGTGCTTCTCTTGGAATACTTCCTCAGTTCTATCAGGGATTTTTCCTGGCACCCACTGTTACAGCATCTGCTCTTAAGGGAGCTATATTTGCTGCTAATATCTACGAGAAGCTTGGTTTTGACGTTTGCCCTAACGCTACAGAAGATAGGCACGACATTATTCAGGCTGTAACCTTTGGAAAGGCAGAGGGTGTTATTGCGTTCTGCCAGGGTGTTCAGGCTGCTGCCCCTGTTGATTCATTTGTGGCACCGGAGCCTTGGGATATGCCAGGATATGATGCCCAGGTTATCATGGCTGCTGGAGCCTTTGTATCAGGTTCATCTATTGAGCTTTCTGCAGATGGCCCTATAAAGCCGCCTTATTCAGTGTTCTTCCAGGGTGGTCTTACTTGGCCTCATGCTAAACTTGGCATACTTAAGACACTTCAGAGCCTTGTTGATGCAGGAATCGTTTCAATATCTAGTTTAAAGTAAGTATTATATGTGCTAAAATATATAGTGGTCTTTTTCTGATTGTCTGGAGTTGTATATCGGAAGGAGATTCATGAAATCATTTAATACACAACTTGCCTGGGATCCTGATTGCAGGGAGACGCTTCCCTACGAAAGATTTATGGCATTTGGACCTGAAAGCCTCACGGATGCTGAGCTTTTGGCTATTATTATCAGAACAGGGAGCATTAAATCATCACCTGTTGATATAGCCAGACAGATAATGCAGATGGGACGCAGTAAGGAAAAGGGGCTTAATGCACTTTTTTCTTTGTCCATGGAAGAACTCATGAGTATTCATGGTGTGGGACAGGTCAAGGCAGTCAAATTAAAATGCATTGCTGAACTGGTAAGACGAATGTCCTATCAGAAAAAGTCAGACATTCTGGATATGAGCAATCCTTCTAATGTAGCTGATTACTACATGGAGAGGATGAGGCATGAGGAACAAGAAAAGACAATTCTTTTATGCCTTAATAATAAGCTTTGTCTTATAGAGGAATGTCTTTTATCAATCGGAACAGTTAATTCTGCAAGCCTTTCTCCGAGAGATGTTTTTATGCATGCTCTTAAGTGTGGGGCCAACAATCTGATATTACTACATAATCACCCAACGGGAGATCCGACGCCAAGCCGGGCAGATGCAGAGATTACTAATAAAATAAGTCAGTCAGGCTATATGCTTGATATCAGGCTGAGAGATCATATCATTATAGGAGATAAGTCATATTACAGTTTCGTGGAAAAGGGACTGATGTGGCAATAAGGAGGAAGCTTTGGGTAATATTTTTGGAATCGATCTTGGAACCAGTAACATCAAGATTTACAACAGAGATGAGGATTCTCTTACAGTTGAGAAGAATATGATTGCAATTGAGAATAAGACAAATGTCTTTGCTTATGGCAATTCTGCATATGAGATGTATGAGAAGGCTCCGGATAAGATTAAGATTACATATCCGCTTAACAGTGGTGTTATTGCTGATATCGAACATATGGAGACTTTGGTCAAGCTCTTTTTGACAGACCAGATGAAGGGCTCTGTTAAGCCTTGCGAAGTTTATATTGCTGTTCCTAAGGATGTTACTGAGGTAGAAAGACGTGCTTTCCACGATCTTATCAATGATGCTGGCATCAAGGCCAAGAAGATCATGATGGTTAAAAAGCCACTTGCTGACGGTCTTGGAATGAATGTAGACGTTATGAACTCTCAGGGTGTTCTTGTTGTTAACGTTGGCTATGACACAACTGAGATTTCAATTCTTTCACTTCGCGGTATCGTTGTAAGTAAGCTTATTAAGGTAGGCGGCAAGAAGTTTGATGAGTCAATCAGAAACGTTATCCGTAAGGAGTTTGGACTTCTTATCGGTGAGAAGACATCTGAAGCTGTTAAGATTTCACTTAAAGAGCTGGAGAAGGAAGGCAAGGACGCTGTAGTATACGGAAGAGACATCGTTACAGGACTTCCTGTTGAGCGTAAGATTCCTACAGAGCTTCTTAATCAGGCTCTTATTGAGAACTTTGATGCAATCCTTGATAACATCAAGGCTGCACTTGAGAAGACTCCACCTGAACTTGCTGCAGATATCTTCAAGCATGGTTTGTATTTGACAGGTGGTGCATCACAGGTTTGCCACCTTGCACAGAGACTCAGTAATGGTGTCGGACTTAATGTAAATATTGCTGAGAATCCAGTTGGTTCAGGCGCTCTCGGACTTGCCAAGATAATCAAGGAAGACCAGTATAAAGCTCTTGCATATGGAATTGAAGAGGATAAATAATGAGTCCCATTATCAAAAAAAGAGGAGAGGATTTTACATTACCAAGTAAATATCTCCTCTTTATTCTTACAGTGTTATGCACAGGCATGATCATCATAACTTTTAATACTAATCTGTTTACAGGCCCGCTTAATTCTTTTGCAGGCATTTTTGTTGTGCCTTTCCAAAAGGGTATAACAACTGTTGGGACATACCTTAAGGATACAACTGACAAACTTTCATCTATAACAAAGCTTCTTGAAGAAAATGAGAGACTTAAGAGTCAAATTGATGAGCTGACAATAGCCAATACCACTCTTGAACAGGAAAAGTATGAGCTGGTTGAGCTCCGTAATATGTACCAGCTTGATGATCCATATGAGAAGTATGACAAGATCGGCGCTAGGATTATTGCCAAGGATGCAGGCAACTGGTATCACGCTTTTGTTATTGATAAGGGTTCTGATGATGGACTTGCTATCGATATGAATGTCATTGCTAATGGTGCTTTGGTTGGAAGGATAATCGATGTCGGTCCTGACTGGGCTAAGGTTCAGTCTATAATCGCAGATAATGCTTCTGTAAGTGGAATGGTTCTTGCATCCTCAGATAATTTGATTGTTTCCGGAGACCTTGAATTATACAGACAGGGACTTATTAGATTTTCCAAGCTTGTAGATGATGTTGATAAGGTCAGCATAGGAGATAAGATTGTTACTTCCAATATCAGTGACAAGTATCTTCCGGGTATTCTTGTAGGATATATATCTACAATTGATGATGACTCCAACAACCTGACTAAATCAGGTACCATGACACCTGCTGTTGATTTCGAGCATTTGAACATTGTGCTTGTTTTGTTGGAGCTCAAGAAAGATATTAAAGACTAAGGGTAATTAAATGAATATTAGGCGAGTTTTAACAAATTTTTTGTTGGTGCTAGTTTCATTTATTTTACAGACTACTGTTTTCAGAGTGCTGGATTTTGGTGATACTGCACCAAATCTCTTAATGATTATTGTTGCCAGTTCCGGATTTATTAAAGGGGATAAATCCGGTCTTGTTATGGGCTTTTTTAGTGGCCTTTTGGTTGATATTTTCTTTGGCACATATATCGGATTTTTTGCTTTGATTTACATGTATATAGGGTTTATTGTTGGGAAGTTTCATGAAGTATTCTTTTCTCAGAATATTGCCATCCCCATTGTATTTATAACTATTGCTGACTTTTTGTTTGGTTTTATATGTTATGTTCTTATGTTTTTGTTCAGAACAAAGTTTGACATAGGCTATTACATGATGAATGTAATCCTGCCTGAGATGGTTTACACTGCACTTATAGCTATTTTCTTTTACCCATTTATTCTGTACCTGAATAACAGAATCGACGAAAGAGAACAAAGGAGCGCCAAGAAATTTGTTTAGTGAATTTAAGGAAGCATTTATTAAGTTCATAACTTCAAGAGCTGTAATAATTTGCGGCGTTCTGATCTGCCTGGCATCAATTATGATCTACAGGCTTTTTTCGTTGCAGATAATTAATGGTGAGTACTATCTTGATACCTTTAAACTGCGAATCAAGAAGGAAAAGAGCATTGCGGCTACAAGAGGTAATATCTATGACAGAAACGGTAAGCTCCTTGCTTATAACGAACTGGCTAATTCTGTAACAATTGAGGACGTTTATAAATCCGGCAGAGGCAAGAATAAATCAATCAATGCAACACTTAACAGGCTTATTGATATTATCGAGGAAAACGGAGATTCTGTAGACCAGGATTTCAAGATTGTCCTTAATGAGAATAATAACTTTGAGTTTACGGTTGAGGGCAACACTCTTCTTAGATTCCTTGCTGATGTTTATGGCAGATCCTCAATAAATGACCTTAAGTATGAGGAAAAGACAAAGACAGCTACAGAAGTTGTTGATGATATGTGCAAGTCCTTTGGTATAGGCGATTACGAGAATCCGGATGATTCGTCTACTTTTATGCCAAGACTTAACTACACCAATGAGAGAGCACTTAAGGTTCTCAACATTAGATACAATATGAGCACCAACAGTTACCAGAAGTATATTGATACTACTGTGGCATCTGATGTAAGTGATCAGACTGTTGCTGATGTTATGGAAAATGCTGATACTCTTGACGGTGTTTCCATTGAGGAGAGCACTGCAAGAAAATATGTTGATTCCGTATATTTTTCACAGATTCTAGGATATACAGGTAAGGTTTCTGAGGATGAACTGTATACTCTTCAGCAGACGAACAGTAACTATGGCCTTAACGATACTGTAGGTAAATCAGGCATTGAGCAGGCTATGGAAAGCGTTCTTCAGGGAACGAAAGGTTCAGAGACTGTTTATGTTGATAATACCGGACAGGTTATAGAGACAAGTAACTATGTGGATTCTGTAGCAGGTAATGATGTTTATCTTACTATCGACAAGGATCTTACTGAGGCTTGTTACAACATTATAGAGCAGTCCCTTGCCGGTATTCTTGTTTCAAAGATTCAGAATATTAAGACCTATACTTTTACTGAAACATCAAGTTCAAGTAATATTGTTATTCCTATTTATGATGTATACTTTGCCATTTTTGATAATAATGTTGTTGACGTAAATCATTTGTCGGCCGATGATGCTTTGGAGAATGAGAAGGCTGTTTACAATGCCTTTGTTACCAAGAATGAAAATGTTGTGGCACAAATAAGAGAAGAACTTAGCGAAAAGAAAACCAGCTATGATTCTCTTTCCAAGGAATATCAGTGGTATATGAGTCATATCGCTGCTAATTTGTATAGTGCCGGAATTATTGACTCCTCCAAGGTTGATAGAGAAGATAGTACATATATTGCCTGGACAAATGATGAGACTATTTCTCTTGGAGAGTATATCAAGTATGCCATAGCAATGAACTGGATCGACGTTTCCAAGCTGAGTATTGATAATCAGTATGCTGATTCTGAAGAAATCTTTAATCAGATCACAGAGCACATTATTACATCGCTGGCAGATGATGCTGAGTTTAAGACAAGGCTTTATAAATATCTTTTGTTGGATGGCTATATTTCAGGATCTCAGGTATGCGATATCCTGATTGAGCAGAAGGCTATTCACATAGATGAAGAAGAACTTGAGCTTTGGCAAAGAGGCGGAGAGTCTGCGTATACCTTTATGATTAACCGCATATCTAATCTTGATATTACTCCCGCACAGCTAGCTCTCGATCCATGTACAGGATCAATGGTCATTACTGATGTTAATACCGGTGACGTTCTTGCTCTTGTTTCATATCCGGGATATGACAATAACATGATGGCTAACGGAGTTGATGCTGAGTATTATGCAAAACTTCGTAACGATAATTCTAATCCGCTTTACAACTACGCTACTCAGCAGAAAACTGCTCCGGGATCTACCTTTAAGATGGTTTCCTCAACTGCAGGTCTTATGGAAGGCGTTATTACAACCGATTCCGTTATCTACTGCGGCGGTATTTTTGATAAGACTGATAATCCGCCAAGATGCTGGATATATCCAAGAGGCCATGGCGGACTTAATGTCACAGGTGGTATCCGCAACTCCTGTAACTGTTTCTTTTATGAAGTTGGTTACAGACTTGGAATGGACGGAGATACCTATTCTCCTGATGTAGGTCTTAATAAGCTTGCCAAATATGCTGATCTTTACGGTTTATCTGAAAAGTCCGGCATCGAAATTGCAGAGTCTGAGCCACAGACATCTGACATGGATGCTGTCCGTTCTGCTATCGGACAGGGCACTAACTCTTTTACCACTGTTGGTCTTGCCAGATATGTAACAACCGTGGCAAATAGCGGAACCTGCTATAATCTGACTCTTATTGATAAGACTACAGATTCTAACGGAAACCTGCTGGAGGAATATTCAGCTCAGGTTAGAAACCAGATTGATATGCCTGCAAGCTATTGGAACGCAATTCATACTGGAATGAGACAGGTTGTACAGGATAAGGCTTATTACTCAAATCTCGGAGTTGCTGTTGCCGGTAAAACTGGTACAGCCCAGGAGTCAAAGAGTAAGCCTAACCATTCACTTTTTGTATGTTATGCCCCTTACGAGAGGCCTGAGATTGCAATAGCTACCAGAATAGCTAATGGTTATACCTCAAGTTATGCAGCTCAGATTACCAAGGAGGCTTTGGCATATTACTTTGAGCTTAGAGACGAGGATGATATCATCTCCGGTACAGCTCAGACTCTTCAGGATGGTGCTACGAACGCTGACTAAGCTTTATGGAGATATATTTGAATGATTAAAAAATATAGGATCATTGATTACGACTTTGCTCTTGTAATCATGGTCATGGCGCTTACCACAATAGGAATAATGGCTATCAATTCAGCTGATCCGGGTTCCAAGAACAAGCAGATAGCAGGATTTGCTCTTGGAGTAGTGATGATGGTGTTTATTTCGCTTCTGGATTATTTGCTCATTGTTAAGCTATATATATTGTTTTATATTGCTAATGCAGTTCTTTTGGCCCTTGTACTATCGCCTCTTGGTAGTAGTACAAACGGCGCCCAGAGATGGATTAACCTTTTTGGCATTACCTTTCAGCCTTCAGAGGCGGCTAAAATATTATTGATTTTATTTTATGCTCAGTTTATTATGAAATATAAGGACCGAATCAAAAACTTTGGCTTTGTCCTTATATGTCTGGCGCTTCTGGCGTTGCCTTTGGGACTGATTGCAATGCAGCCGGACCTTTCTACCTGTATTATGGTTATGATGATCTTTTGTTCCATCATGTTCGTAGCAGGGATAAGCTGGAAGATTGTCGTAGCTGTTCTTTCGGTATCGATTCCATCAGTCTTGTTCGTTATTTATAATGCAGTACAGGGAGAGAGTAGTCTTCTACATGAATATCAGCAGAGACGTATCTTAGCCTGGCTTCATCCTGAGGATTATGCCAATTCCGATGCATATCAGACTCTTAACTCTATGATGGCTATCGGATCAGGACAGCTTTATGGTAAGGGATACAACACTAATGAGATCAGTTCTGTTCTAAATGGTGGTTTCATTTCAGAATCACCCACAGACTTTATTTTCACTGTTATCGGAGAAGAGTTTGGATTTGTAGGTGCCTGTATTGTTGTTATGCTGGTTCTTGCTATATCTGTGGAGTGTTTTATGATATCCATGAAGGCAAGAAATAGAGCAGGTGAGATAATTGCAGCAGGTGTTGGAGCATGGATTGGATTTCAGGGATTTATTAATATCGGTGTTGCAACCGGAGTTATCCCTAATACCGGAATTCCGCTTCCTTTTGTAAGTTATGGTTTGACATCACTTCTTAGTTCCTATATGGGAATTGGCTTTGTATTAAATGTAAGACTTCAGAGTAACAAGTATAATTTGGGGAGGGTATAAGTTAAATGAATATAGCACTTATAGCACATGACGCCAAGAAAAAACTTATGCAGAATTTCTGTATCGCATACAGAGGAATCCTTAGTAAAAACGATTTATTTGCTACCGGTACAACCGGAAGACTTATTGAGGAAGTAACTAATTTATCTGTTCACAAGTATCTTGCAGGCCATCTTGGTGGTGCACAACAGCTTGGAGCAGCTATTGAACATAATGAGATCGATCTTGTAATTTTCCTTAGAGATCCTCTCACAGTTAAATCTCACGAACCTGATGTCAACAATGTTATGACACTTTGTGATATGCATAATATTCCTGTGGCTACTAATCTGGCTTCAGCAGAACTTTTAATCAAATCACTTGACAGAGGGGACCTTGAGTGGCGTGAAATGTACAAATAAAGCTATTGGGGTAATAGCTTCTTTGATATTTATAATTTCAAATCTAACGGGATGTGTGGGTGCGTCATACGCAGCCGGATATTCCGTTAATTCTTTTTTGTCTGATGATAAGTATTCTACTTATTATCCAACCTATGCATCTGAGCTGTGTGTGGTCAATACCGACATAGGAAATTCAGATTCTTCAATAACAGACACAGTCAGTGCTGGACTTTTTGACCTTACAAGGAGAGAAACTCTTTTTGCTCAGAATGTTAATGAAAGAGTTATGCCTGCTAGTCTTACCAAGGTGATGACGGCGTACGTGGCGCTTAAGTACGGAAGTCTTGATCAGGTTCTTGTAGCCGGAAAAGATGTTTATGTTACTGAGAGCGGTGCTCAGAAAATCAACCTCAAAGAGGGTGATAGACTTACACTGGATCAGGCTCTTCGCATTCTTCTTATTTATTCAGCCAATGACGTTGCAAACCTGATTGCTTCTAATATTGGCGGATCAATAGAAGAATTTGTTAATATCATGAATAAAGAGGCTTATGCAATCGGAGCCACTAATTCACACTTTGAGAATCCTCATGGCCTTACCAGTGATGAGCACTATGTTACAGCGTATGATATGTACCTGATCTTTAATGCTGCTATGCAGTATGATACTTTCAGTGAAATTATCAATATGAATAACTACACTACATCATATCTTGATGCGTCAGGTGCTTCCAAAGATGTAGAAATTTCAAGTACTAATGGCTTTTTGACAGGTAATGCTACGTCCCCTTCCGGAGTTACTGTTATCGGAGGTAAAACAGGTACTACTCAGGCTGCAGGACATTGTCTGATTCTACTTGCGAGAGATACTGCAGGAAATCCTTACATCTCAGTAATCATGCGGGATACAGACACCGGAACACTTTATAATGACATGGCACAATTGTTGAAGGAAATCGTTAATTAAGGTTGTCTTTTGTCTATCGATAACTTATAATTAATACATCAATAAATTCTTGCTTGCAGGAGGGTATGCCAATGGTTCAGTTAATTGTTGGGAAAAAGGGAAAAGGAAAGACCAAATGCTTATTGGATAAGGTAAATACTGAGGTTAAGAATGTTCTCGGTAGCATTGCCTTTCTCGATAAGAACACCAAGCACATGTATGAGCTTAATAACAAGATTCGTTTAATTGTTGTATCAGATTTTATGATCTCAAATGCCGATGAATTCATTGGTTTCGTAAGTGGTATTATTTCTCAAGACCATGATCTCCAGCAGATGTATTTTGATAGTTTCCTTAAGATTTCCTGCCTTGAAGACCAGGATATTACAGAGACTATAGATAAACTTGAAAAGCTTTCCGAGAAGTTCAATATTGATTTTGTACTTAGCCTTTCAATGGATGAGGCAGAAGTTCCAGAATCCGTTAAATCAAAGATCGTTATTTCTCTTTGATAATTTTCTGTGATATGAGAATTATGATAAGCCGCGGACAACCGCGGCTTATCTTTTGAAAAAATGTGTATGAAAAGGTTAGGGGAAAATGGCAGAGGGTAAACGCCAAAAAATAACTAAATATCCCAAAAATCTAAATAATATTAATATTGGTGTTGTGTTTTTTGCAGTAATAGCCATATACATCATTATTAGTGTTATTTCTTATTTCAGAAAAGAGCATATTGTCGGCTATGAGGTTAAGGAAGGAGCTCTTTCAACTAATAATATTTACGATGCGGTAGCTCTTCGTAATGAGCAGATTGTTGAAAGTGATACAGCCGGATATGTTAACTATTTTGCTGCCGAGGGCGGAAGAGTTGCTGTAGGAAATCTTGTTTATACAGTGGATGAGTCAGGACAGCTTCTTGAATTTCTTAAATCCCAGGGAACAGATGATGTTTTCCTTAGTGATGATGATCTCAGTGAACTTCGTTCTCAGATTGTTGATTTCAGATCTTCTTTTGATGAACATGATTTTTATACTGTATATGATTTCAAGGTTGGCCTTGATGGCACAGCTCAAAAGCTTTCAAATAATTCCATATTGAACAATATCAGTTCTCTTAATGCCAGCAGTGCCGCTCTTCAGTCCATAAACTATAAATATGCTGCAAATACAGGAATTGTTATTTATTCTACTGATGGTTACGAAACACTCTTGCCATCGGATCTTAAGCTTGATATGTTCGACATGGCCACATATTCTAAGAATCAGCTTATCAATAATGCGTTGGTTAAGGCCGGTGATCCGGTATATAAATTATGTACCAATGAAGAATGGTCCATTGTTATTCATGAAGAAGATCCTGATAAGGTTCAGGAAATGGTTGACAGGGGCTACATAAAAGTCAGATTCCTCAAAAATCAGAATGAATCCTGGGGCAAGGTATCCACTGCGACTAACCTTGAGGGGGATACCTTTGTGGTCCTTACTTTTACAAACTCAATGATAACCTTCTGCAGAGACAGAATTTTGAATGTGGAGCTTATTACTGAGGATGAGAAGGGACTTAAAATTCCAAATTCGTCTATTTCCAATAAGAGTTTTTATTTGATTCCTAAGGCATATGTTATCAAAAATAACGATAACACTGCCGGAGTTCTTCGTGATAAGTATGATGAACAGGGTAATGAGACTTCTGAATTTGTAAATATTACAGTTTACAATGAAAATGATACAGAATACTTTGTTAATATGGATGCTCTTAGATCTGGAGACATCTTGATCATGCCCGATTCCAATGAGAGATTTGCTGTTGGTAAACAGGATACTTTGGTTGGAGTTTATAACATCAATAAAGGTTATCCAGATTTCAGGCAGATACGAATTCTTTATCAGAATGATGAGTATTCGATAGTTAAGTCCAATACTATGTATGGCCTTAGCGTATATGATTATATTGTTCTTGATGTTGCCGCTGTAGATGACAACGGTGACAAGAATCAGGATAATGAAGCTGTTAATAGTACGAATTCCAATAATGCGGCTTCCGTAGGATCATATGAAAGTAGTACTGATGATTATTCTTTAGAAGAGGAATCCGGTGAGGATATGACTTCTTCAGAGGAAATTTCTTTGGAGGATTCTTCCACCGAAGAAATTTCTGAGTCAGGAGAGTGAAATTTAGGGCTTTAAATTTGACATTTTGCGTAATATTACGTTAAAATAATATGAGGTTTTGTTGGAGAAATAGTTACGAGGAGTAAATTGGTATGAGCGTAATGGATAAGTTTTTAAAAGCAATTCAGCTTAATGGGGATGACGATAGTGGTTACTATGATGACTACGATGATAGCTATGATAATGCCACATCCAAGATTGAATCTATTAATAGTTCTGCTCCAATCGGAAAAGATGATCCAAGCATAGAAATACCTGAAGAGAAGACCAAAAAGCTTGCACCTAAGGTTGTGCCTGCCAGATCTAAGAAGGCTATGAGCGGCGCAGGAATGGAAGTTTGTGTTATCAAACCTACTTCAGTAGAAGATGGAAGAGAAATCACAGATACACTTCTTGCAAATCGCACAGTAGTACTTAATCTTGAGGGCTTAGATGTAGATATAGCTCAGAGAATCATTGATTTCACATCAGGTTCTACTTACGCTATTTCAGGTAATCTGCAGAAGATTTCAAGATACATATTTATTATTACACCTGCTTCTGTTGATATTTCAGGTGATTTTCAGTCTATGCTCGGAGCTTTCGGCGGCGGTTCCATTGATGGCCCACAGCAGATTAACTGATATAATTTGAATACCAGGCTGTTGACATTTTGATTAATGGTCAACAGCCTTTTTAGGTGTATAAAGATATAATGATTACGGAGAATTTATAATGAGTGAAGTTTTAACAATTAACTATGACAAGAAGCCTTGCTATGACATTGTTTTTGATACTAATTTTGAAAGCCTTTCTTCATACGTTTCCGAACTTGGTTTTGAAGGAAGAAAAATACTGATTGTCACTGACAGCAATGTAAAACCTCTTTATGCAGAGGAAGTAAGCAAAGTACTTTGCAAGGTTTCTGATAACCTGTTTACTTATGAAATTCCAGCAGGTGAAGAAAACAAGAATCTGGATCAGATTTATAAGATATATGCTTTTCTTATTGAAAATCATTTTGATAGACATGACCTTCTGATTGCACTTGGTGGCGGCGTAGTTGGTGATATGACAGGTTTTACAGCTTCCACATATCTTAGAGGAATTGCTTATATTCAGGTTCCAACAACACTTTTGGCACAGACTGACAGTAGTATTGGCGGTAAAACCGGTGTTGATTATAATGGTTACAAGAACATGGTAGGTGCTTTCTATATGCCTCGTCTTGTATATACAAATATTTCTACACTTAATACTTTGAGTGACAGACAATTTGCTTCCGGCTTTGCAGAAGTAATGAAACATGGGCTTATTAAGGATCAGAATTTCTACTCATGGCTTATCGAGAACATGTACGAAATTAGTGATAAAGATCCTGAAGTAACCATGGAAATGGTTAAGCACAGCTGCGAAATCAAGAAGGCTGTTGTAGAAAAGGATCCTACAGAAAAGGGTGACAGAGCGCTTCTTAACTTTGGCCATACTCTTGGGCATGCTATTGAAAAGTCCAAGGAATTTAAGCTTTACCATGGCGAATGTGTTGCTCTTGGCTGTGTGGCTGCAGCTTTTATTTCCTGGAAAAAAGAGCTTATCTCTATGGAAGAGTATTATGAGATAAGAGATATGTTTGTTCCGTTCAATCTTCCTATTTCTATTGAGAATGTTAATGCAGATGAAGTAATTGAGCTTACTAAATCTGATAAAAAAGCGGACAGCAATAAAATTAGATTTATTTTGCTTAAGGGTATTGGTAAGGCATTTATCAGTACTGATGTCTCAGAAGATGAGATGAGGAAAGCTCTTGAAGAAATTATCTATATCGAGAACAATGACTAAGTAAAGGAACATGGTTTCATGAATAAGATTTCTAAGAAAAAGAAGATTTTTTTGGCAGTAGATGCCCTTCTTATTGTGCTTTTAGTATTTTTGGATCAGTTTACCAAGCATCTTGCAGTGGTTCACCTTCAGGACAAACCTGCTTTTAATATTATAAACGGAGTATTAGAGCTTAACTTCCTCAAGAATTCAGGTGCAGCCTTTGGTATGCTTCAGAATCAGAAGGTATTCTTTGTTCTGGTGGCAATACTTATTCTTTTTATTATTGCCTATGTATTATTCAGACTTCCTGATGATAAAAAGTATGACATATTACACATACTGCTTGTATTTATTGCAAGTGGTGCTGCCGGAAATATGATTGACAGAGTTAAGAACGACTATGTTGTTGATTTTATTTACTTTGTCATTATCAACTTTCCAATATTCAATGTCGCTGATATTTATGTAACTGTTGCCACATTTGTATTTGTCTTTTTATTCCTGTTCTATTACAAGGAAAGTGATTTTAACTTCCTGAGTTTTAGACAGCACAACAAATTTAGGGAATTTAATAATGGATCAAAAAAGTGAGTTATTTGAATTTCTGGTTACAGATGAATACGATGGAATGCGAATTGATAAGCTTATCAGTGAGCTTATAGATTCCTTATCCAGAACCTATATCAAAAAGCTTATTGATGACAAGAAGGTTTCCTGTAATGGTAAAGTGGTGAAGGCCAGTTATCATGTGTCTGAAAACGATGAGATTGTCATGGAGATACCACCTGTTGAAATACCCCAGATTCTTCCTCAAGACATCCCTTTGGATATCATATATGAGGATGGAGATGTAGTTGTGGTCAATAAGCCCAAGGATATGGTGGTTCACCCTGCAGCAGGGCATTACACAGACACCTTGGTTAATGCCATTATGTACCACTGTAAGGACAATCTTTCCGGTATAAATGGTGTTATGAGGCCGGGAATTGTTCATAGAATTGATAAAGACACTACAGGTTCTGTAATTATCTGTAAGAATGATAATGCTCACAAGGAAATTGCTCAGCAGCTTAAGGATCATTCCATAAACAGAGTTTATCATGCTATCTGTTATGGTGTTCTAGGGGATGACGAAGGAGATATAACAGCTCCCATAGGAAGAAGTACTACTGACCGCAAGAAGATGGCTGTGGTTCCTAATGGAAAATATGCATCTACACATTATAAGGTGCTTAAGAGATTTCCGGAGGACGGATTTACCTATATTGAATGTAAGCTTCAGACAGGCAGAACTCATCAGATAAGGGTTCATATGGCACATATTGGACATCCGCTTCTCGGGGACGAAGTATACGCCGGCGGAAGACATTCTAAGTTTAAAACGCAGGGCCAGTGCCTTCATGCCAAGACTTTGGGATTTGTTCATCCCTCCAGTGGTCAGTATGTAGAGACTGATGCGCCTCTACCTGAGTATTTTAATCATTTGCTGAATGTTCTTAAATAAGTTAAAATAAAGAAAAGGCTTTCTTATTGAGATAAAAGGGGTGAGTGTATGAATACAATTATTACGATTGGACGACAGTTTGGATCCGGAGGAAGAGAAATCGGCGAGATGCTGGCCAAGAATTATGGCATTAAATGCTATGATAAAGAGCTTCTTAGCAGAGCTGCCAAGGAAAGCGGATTTTGCGAAGAAATGATCCAGAACCATGACGAGAGACCCACGAATTCATTTTTGTATAACCTGGTAATGGATACATATTCTTTTGGCTATAATGCTTCAAGCTTTGTTGATATGCCTATCAGCCATAAGGTTTTCCTTGCTCAGTTTGATACAATCAAGAAAATTGCTGAAGAAGGTCCATGCGTAATTGTTGGACGTTGCGCAGATTATGCTCTGAGTGACTTTGATAATGTTCTTAATATCTTTATTCATGCTGATGAAGAGACTAAGATCAAGCGAATTAAAGAGCGCTTTGCAGATGTTAAGACTGATGATCAGGCCAGAGATATGATGAGCAAAAAGGACAAGCAGCGTCAGAGCTACTACAATTATTACTCATCCAAGAAGTGGGGAAGAGCTGACAGCTATGATCTTTCTATCAATTCCAGCATTCTTGGAATTGAGGGTACTGTTAAGTTCATTACTCAGTATGTTGAAGACTTTGAGTTTCAGAGAAAATAAGGCTTTTTTGATATATTGAAATTTTACTTCCAGATAAACTTTTTTATCTGGAAGTTTTTTTCGTTTAGGGTTTAATTTAATAAAGTTTTAATTGTTATTTGCCTTCTGGGATGTTACGGTGAACTTAAGTATAAGGAAAACTGTAATGGAATAGTATGTCCTTATGGTGTTTTGTCCCGTAGAAAGGATTCTACGTGTATTATTCAAGGAGGAAAGCTATGGCTAATAACGTTAATGGTAACATTAGCAGCCTGTATCGTGGTGTTGACAACTCCAGAGACAGGGTGGCTGGTAACAAGATCAGAGGCCCGGGAAAAGATACAGCAGAAAAGAAGGCTTCCAGTGTGGCTAGTAAATTTGGCGAGAGCGCCAAGGTTGAGTTTTCGCCGGAAGTTGAGATGTATGGCAAGGTTGTAGATCTTTTGCAAAAGAAATATGACAATGCCGATGTATTCGTAGCAGGACCTAATGATGATTTGTCTCAGATTGGCGGAGATCTGGAGTACAGTATTATCTTATCTGAGGATGAGATGAAGCTTCTTGCTTCTGACGATCCAAAAGATAAGGAGGCTAAAGATAAGCTGATGGGACAGATTGATGATGCTATGAATAAGATATCTGATCTGAACCAAAAGATCGGTGAAAATACCGATGATAAAGATGAGATTTCCAATTTTGGAATCCGTCTTGGTAAGGATGGAAAGATTAATTTCTTTGCTGATATTAATGGACAATCTTACACAGATACGTCAATGGATGCATTGGTTAAAAATATAGTATCTGCCAAAACAGCAACAGAATAAATTTCCAATTTAATTTCATATTCGTATAAAAATCCTGAAAGCTAAAAAACTTTCAGGATTTTTTTATAATTTAGTGCATTTATAAATGTTATCATAGGAGAGTGAAGTTTTATTTCGATGAGGAGGGAATATAATGAAAAAGAATTTCTTTGTTAGGGTAAACGCCATTGTTTTAGCCATTTGCCTGCTTCTTACAGCTGTTTGTACTCTTCAGTTGTGCGTGGTATATGCTAGAGATAATGGCGGTATTTTACTTTTAGTCGAGGCTGATGAAGGGGAAAGCTATAATAGTTCAGATTTTCAAATCGACGAATATTCTATGGAACAGTATGTAGAGCCGGATCCTGCGCTGGAAGAACCTCAGGAGCCTGATGTGAATAACAATAATGGCGATAGTGGCTCATCAGATGGAACAGAGAATACTGATACTCCACAGCAGAGTTCTGAACCTGATCCTTTTGATTACGATCTTACCTGTTACACTCCGAATCTTAAATTTGGAACAGTATACCAGAATGATTATGTTGATTACCAAAGATTCAGTATTGTCAACACAGGTGATAATGCATTCTTCCTTACCTGGGATGAGTATGATCCATCTACAGCCTTTGAACTTGAGATAGCGCCCGGTGGCGATCTTAATACAGTTCCCGGTTCACAGGTTCCATTTTATATAACTGCATATACAGATCTTCCTGAAGGTGAGTATTCCGCTTATTACGTTTTTTATTCAGGTGATGATATAAGGCAGCATCACAGGGTTAAAGTTACTGTTACTATGACCATTAAAAAGAATGCTCCGTATATTACAAGCGTAGAGATAATTCCTTCAAACATTACGCTGCCTTGCGGAAAATCATACCAATTTACAGCTAAAGTTACCGGCGGTAACAATTATGATTCTAAAGTAAACTGGTCAATTACAGGAAATAATACAAATAAAACAAGTATTAGTTCAGATGGAATCCTTAAAGTTGATGCAAGTGAAACATCCTCTACAATAGGTGTAATTGCAACATCCAAGCAGGACTCCAGGTATTATGCAAGCGCGATAGTAAATCTTCAGCAAGTTGATCATATGGTTAGCGTATCTGCTGATCCTGTAGGAGCAGGTGCGGTTGCCGGTGGTGGTGCGGTAAGAAATGGCGGATCTGTAAGAGTATCTGCTTCACCAAATAATAACTTTAGTTTTAGCGGCTGGTATGAGGGCTCAAATCTGATTTCTACATCTCCTGCTTTTGATCTGACCAACATCACTTCAGACAGGAAGATTGTTGCTAAGTTTAATAGAACTACCTGCTATATCAAAACAATCGTAAATAATTCAGATGGTGGAACTGTTACAGACAGTTGTACAATCCAGAGCGGCGGTGCAGTTACAATTACTGCCAAGGCAAAGTCAGGATTTGCTTTTAAGGAATTTGTAGAAAATAATAAGACTCTTAGCACATCTAGTTCAATCCAGCTTAACAATGTAACCTCTGATAGAAATATCACTGCAGTTTTTGTTCGTAATCAGTACAACGTTTATGTTGGTGTTACACCTCAGGATACTGGTACATACGAAGGTGCAGGTAAATATGATAAGGGGAAAAAGGTTGTAATTAAGCAAAGAGCATATGATGGCTACGAATTTGCAGGCTGGATAATAAATGGCCAGATAGTTTCTTATAATGACGAATATGTTATAAATAACATTGAAAATGATTTGAATATTACTGCCAGCTTTAGAAAGAAAGAAGCCAAGACCTATAAGCTTGTATCCGGAATTACCAATGAGGGTGGTGCAATAGTCCCAAGCGGTGAATATGTAGTGGCTGAAGGCGGAAGTGTAACTTATCAGATCGTTCCTAATAGTGGCTATACGGTAAAGAATGTTACAGTAGATGGAAAGAACATTGGACAGGCAGGAAGTTATACCTTTAACAAGATTGGCCAGGGGCATTCAATAACAGCTACCTTTGAAAAGATTCAGACTGCTCCAGCCAAGCAGAATAATACTTCTAAGCAGCAGTCGGTAGCTCCCAAAAAGCAGGAGACTAAAAAGACAGAATATAATGAAGATACAGCCAATCAGGGTGCACTTCCTGAACAGAATGTTGTTAAAGAAGAAGCTAAGGAAGAAATAGAAGAACTGGATGGGGAAACATATATTGAAGATACTTTTGTTCCTCTAGAAGAAACACCTGCTGTAATTGATGGTGAGATCGAGCCTCCGTCAAACAGTATTATGGCTAAATACGGACTTGATGATGCTCAGGTTAGAAAGCTCATTAATGATAATGCTGAGATGGCGCTGTTAAAAGAAGCATACGAGATAGGTACTCTTCAAGTTACTGTAAATAATACCTTTGCTTCTTATACACAGGAAACCACACAGGGACTTTACTACGATAATCCATCCCTTATTAACTTTGAGACTGTTGTTTCAGCATCACTTTCTGATGATGAGAAGATTGCAGTACTTAGCGGAAATCCAATTCTCTTTAATGTTAGTATTACAGATAATACTGCTACTGTTGATGCCAAGAACAAGAAACTTATGCAGTCCAAGATAGGCTATAAGCCGCTTTGTTACTTTGATTTCTTTATTATGAAATCAGAAAATGGTAATAGCGAAGTATTAACAAGAACAGGAGCAGAGCTTCTTGTAACTCTTCCTATTCCTGAAGAATACAAAAAGAATGGAAGAGAATACTGTATTCTTCGTAACCACAACGGTACAGTAGATATCCTAAGAGACCTTGATTATAATCCGGATACGATCACTTTCCGAACAGACAAGTTCTCTGAGTATTCTATAGCTTACGAAGCGGTAAATGTTAATAAACTAGTACTCCAGCTTATCATTGTGATACTCGTTGCACTGGTACTTGCACTTATTTGTTATATAAACCTCTGGAGAATCAGAAGATCTCATCGTAGACATTCCAGATAAAAAGAAAAGTGGCCATAAGGCCACTTTTCTTTTTATACTATCTTTTTCTCTTCGTCAACTTTACGCTGAGCGGTAGAGAGCATAAGTTTGATTCGGTTGAGCTGGTTAACTTCTGAAGCACCAGGATCGTAATCGATAGCAACAATGTTGCAACCCGGATACATATGACGCATCTGTTTGATAACACCCTTACCAACTACGTGGTTAGGAAGACAACCAAATGGCTGTGTACATACAATATTTGTGGCGCCTTCCTTGATAAGTTCTACCATTTCTCCTGTCAGGAACCATCCTTCACCGGTCTGGTTACCGATTGATACGATAGGCTCTGCATATTCAACAAGCTTGTAAATGCTTGTCGGTGGCTCGAAGTGTACACTTCTTTCGAAGGCCTTCGAAGCACCACTGCGAAGTTTCTCTATTGCCCAGATTGATGCTTTCATAAGTTTGGCTGTCTTCTTGGAGGTACCAAGTTCCTCAGCCTTATAAATCTGGTTGTAGAAGCAGTAGAGCATGAAGTCAATAAGATCAGGAACAACAGCCTCGGCTCCTTCTGCTTCTAAAAGTTCAACAAGATGGTTATTGGCTGCAGGAGCAAATTTAACAAGAATCTCACCAACAACACCTACTCTTGGTTTAACTTCATCTGTAATTTCAATTCTGTCAAAGTCTTCGATAATCTGTCTGCACAGTCTCTGGAACTTAATAAAAGACATGTGCTTAGCTGTAACGAATTCTTTTACAACAGGAAGCCATTTCTCATGGCAGGCATCTACGGAACCCTTAACCTTTTCATAAGGACGCATTCTATAAACACATCTCATGAAAATATCTCCGAATACTGTGCCGTAAGCAGCTCTTTCAAGCATTTCAAAGTTAATATGGAAGCCTGGATTAGACTCCAGCTTACTAAGGTTAAGAGAAACTACTGGAATCTGTTCCATTCCGGCTTTCTTGAGGGCTCTTCTGATAAAGCCTACGTAGTTAGTTGCTCGACATCCGCCACCTGTCTGAGACATAATGACAGCAGTTCTGTTAAGGTCATACTTACCTGAATGGAGCTCGTCCATAATCTGTCCAACAACCCAAAGTGAAGGGTAGCAGGCATCATTATTAACGTACTTAAGTCCCATATCAATTGCATGTCTGTTGTCGTTTTGCATTACAACAAAGTTGTAACCGCAAGCTGCAAAGGCCGGCTCTAAAATGTCAAAGTGTATAGGAGACATCTGTGGGCAGAGAAGTGTGTAATTCTTACGCATATCCTCTGTAAACAGTACTCTGTGATTAGCTGTCTCATTTATTGTTCTTACTTTATTCTTTTGCTTGCGTACACGAATAGCTGCAAGAAGAGAACGAACTCTGATACGTGCGCTTCCAAGATTGTTAACTTCATCAATTTTGAGGCAGGTATAAATCTTATCTGATCCGGAAAGAATGTCGTTAACCTGATCGGTAGTAACAGCATCCAGACCACATCCAAAGGAATTAAGCTGGATAAGGTCAAGATCTTCTCTGGTTCTTACAAAGCTTGCTGCCGCATACAGTCTTGAATGATACATCCACTGGTCGGATACAATAAGCGGCCTGTCAGGGTGTCCAAGGTGTGAAACACTATCCTCTGTAAGAACAGCTACACCATAAGAACAGATCATATCAGGAATACCATGATTAATCTCAGGATCAATATGATATGGACGTCCTGCAAGAACTATACCATGCTTGCCGTTTTCTTCAATCCACTTAAGGGTTTCTTCACCCTTTTTCTGGACATCTTTTCTGGCCTTATTCATTTCATCCCAGCCATCCTTAGCTGCAGCAATGATTTCTTCAGCAGGGATTTCTTTGAACTCCTTAACAAGTGCTGTAGTAGCAGTCTCAAGTGATGTGAAGGCCATAAATGGGTTTCTTAACTTAACATCGCCGTTCGTAATAGCCTCTACGTTGTTCTTGATATTCTCTGAATATGAAGTAACGATAGGGCAGTTGTAATGGTTGGTTGCACCTTCAACTTCTTCACGTTCATAGAAAAGACCCGGGTAGAAGATGAAGTCAACCTTCTGCTTGATCAGCCATTCAATATGACCGTGGCTGATTTTGGCTGGGTAACACTCTGATTCACTAGGAATGGACTCAATACCAAGCTCGTAAATCTGGTGAGTTGAACGAGGTGAGAGAACAACTCTGTAACCAAGCTTTGTAAAGAATGTAAACCAGAATGGATAGTTTTCGTAGAAATTAAGTACTCTTGGAATACCTACAGTACCTCTTGGAGCTTTGTCAGCTGTAAGAGGTTCATATCCAAAGAGTCTCTTATATTTGTAATCGAAAAGGTTTGGAATGCCTTCCGCATTTTTTACTTTACCGATACCTCTTTCACATCTGTTACCGGAAATGTGCTGACGGCCGCCTGTAAATTTGTTGACAGTAAGTCTGCAGTGGTTGGTGCATCCCTGACAGGTAGTCATGCTGGTTGTATACTCAAGACTATTGATCTGGTCAATAGAGAGCATGGTTGTTTTATAGCCTTCGGTCACGGAGAATCTATCTCTTGCAATAAGAGCAGCACCGAAAGCACCCATGATTCCTGCAATGTCAGGGCGAATAGCCTGAGCACCGGATATAATCTCAAAAGCTCTGAGTACAGCGTCGTTATAGAAGGTACCACCCTGAACAACGATGTGATTTCCAAGATCCTTGGCATCTGAAACCTTAATAACCTTGAAAAGAGCATTCTTAATTACTGAATATGCAAGACCGGAGGAGATATCGGCAACATCTGCGCCTTCCTTCTGGGCCTGCTTAACTCTTGAGTTCATAAATACTGTACATCTTGTACCAAGATCTACAGGAGATTTTGCGTAAAGTGCAACCTTGGCAAAATCCTGAACACTATAATCAAGAGACTTGGCGAAGGTCTCAATAAAGGAACCGCAGCCTGAAGAACATGCTTCATTGAGCTGAACGGAATCAACGGACTGATTTTTGATATGGATGCACTTCATATCCTGACCACCGATATCAAGGATGCAGTCAACTTCGGGATCAAAGAATGCAGCAGCATTGTAGTGGGCAATTGTCTCGACTTCGCCATCATCAAGAAGGAGAGCAGATTTAAGAAGAGCTTCGCCGTAACCTGTTGAGCAGGCTCTGGCTATCTCTACGCCCTGTGGCATCAGCTTGTAAATCTCCTGAATTGAAGATATAGCTGTCTTAAGAGGACTTCCATTATTGCTTGAATAGAAAGAGTAAAGAAGATCTCCGTCCTCACTTATAAGAGCACACTTAGTTGTTGTTGATCCGGCATCAATTCCAAGGAAAGCCTTACCCTTGTATGAATCAAGCTTTCTTGTCTTAACCTTATACTGATCCTGTCTGTTTCTGAATTCCTTGTAGTCTTCCTCATTTTTGAAAAGAGGATCAAGTCTGGAAACCTCAGCATCCATCACAATCTTATGTGAAAGCTTGCCGACCATTTCGTCCATTGTATAGAAAGTCTCTTCCTTGGCGTTAAGAGCTGATCCAATGGCTGCAAACAAATGAGAATTGTCTGTATCGATAGTATGTTCCTCGTCCAGATTCAAGGTTCTGACAAATGAAGCCTTAAGCTGGTCAAGGAAGTGAAGAGGACCACCTAAAAACGCAACGTGTCCTCTGATTGGTTTACCGCAGGCAAGACCTGAAATAGTCTGGTTAACCACAGCCTGGAATATAGAAGCTGCCAGATCCTCTTTGGTTGCACCTTCGTTAATAAGAGGCTGAATATCAGATTTTGCAAATACACCGCAGCGAGCTGCAATAGTATAGAGAGAATTATAATTTTTGGCATAATCATTAAGACCGGAGGCATCAGTCTGTAAAAGAGCTGCCATCTGATCAATAAAGGATCCTGTACCACCGGCACAGATACCATTCATACGCTGTTCAACGTTTCCGCCTTCGAAATAGATTATCTTGGCATCCTCACCACCAAGCTCGATAGCTACATCAGTCTTGGGGGCAAGCTCCTTAAGAGAAGTAGATACTGCAATAACCTCCTGTACGAATGGAACTTCAAGATGCTTAGCCAATGTAAGTCCGCCGGAACCTGTGATTACAGGATGAAGAGTAACATTACCGCTTACCTTAACCGCCTCCTGTAATAAATCGGAAAGGGTTTCCTGGATATTGGCAAAATGTCTTTTATAATCGGAAAAAATGATATTATGATCTGCGTCCAAAAGCGCAATTTTAACAGTAGTTGATCCAATATCAATGCCAAGTGTGTAATCCTTAGAAATCATTATAAAAAATCACCTCATGAATACTTTTTGATTGCTTTTCTTCTATAATATGTCGTAAAAAGACAATCTCTATGATTATAATGCAGAGAATCTTAAAAATCAATTAAAAATAGATTGCGTAAAATATAAAAGAATGCGAAAATAAAGGACATAAGCGTCTTCTTTTGTGTTATTATAAATTTATATGAAATTTATGGGGCGGAGTATTTCATGAAAAAAAGGATTGGCTTTATATTTCTGCTGATGCTTTCAATGGCAATCAGCTTAATTTCTTTTCCCAAAATTACAAGTGCATCCGGTGATAATAAGAAGACTGTGCGAGTAGGATACTATGAGAACGAGGTCTTTGAAGAAGGTGCGTCTGAAGGTGCCATTAAAAATGGTTATGCCTACGAGTACTATCGTAAAATCTCAGAATATACAGGCTGGGAGTATGAGTATGTTTATGCAGACTTTGTATCTGCCTATCAGATGCTTCTTGAAGGCAAGGTTGATGTAATTGCCGGGCTGGCGTATACACCGGATAGAAGTGATCTTATGCTTTATCCTGCAAGACCTATGGGATCAGAAACCTATAGTCTTATTAAGCATGAGTCTGATAACACGATTACATCCATGCCATCGACACTTAATAATAAAACTATAGGTGTTCTTAACAGTAACATTTTTGATTCTCTTGTTATATATCTTGATGAAAATAAGGTTAATGCTAATATTGTTACCTTTAATGATTATGATGAACTTTATGCAGCTTTTGACAAGGGAGAACTGGACGTGATTGCCGGCGAAACCGATGGCACTTACAGCAGAAGTCATGCAGAAGTCATGACAAGCTTTGCTTCTCTTGATTATTACTTATGTGTTAGTAAGGATAAACCTGATCTGTTAAAAGAGTTAAATGAGGCTCAAAATCAGCTTTTTATAGAGGAACCTGATTTTACAAGTCTTCTTAAAAATAAGTATTTTGCGGTTAGCCTATCCAGTAAAGCATTTACTCAGACTGAAAAAAATTGGCTTAATACAAATACTTCTTTAAAGGTTGGATATCTTAACAATTATCTTCCTTACAGTAATACTTCCAAGGATGGCAGCGCAGAAGGCATTGTTACGGATCTTGTTCCGGAGCTTCTTAAGAACTTGGGTATAAGCAATCTTGAAGTAACATATACGGGCTTTGACAATTATGATGATATGACAACTGCCCTTGGTAATGAAGCTATAGATATAGCTTTTCCCGTGGGTGGAGGATTGTTTTACTCAGAGGAAGATGGTATGAACCTGTCCAACCCGGTTCTGTCTTCTATAACAAACCTTATTTACAGCAACAAGTATATCAGTAGCTCCATCTCTGATTTTGCAGTTAATAAGAACAATAAAATGCAGTATTACTATGTCAAAACCCATTATCCGGAATCTACTATATCTTTTTATCCTTCTACTGAGGCTTGTCTTAAAGCTGTAACAGACGGAAGTGTTAAATGTACAACCCTTAACGGCCTTAGAACCAATGATCTTCTCAAAAACAGAGCTTACAGAAAGCTTTCCTTCAGGCAGCTTTCATACAGTGATAACAGATGCTTTGGCGTTAAGATTGGTAACGAAGGCCTGTTAAAGCTCTTTAACAGGGGCATCAGTATTCTGGGGCAGGATTATGCCCTTAATCTAGCTTATCAATATTCGGAAAAGCTTTATAAAGTTTCGTTTATTGACAAGTTAATTGATAATCTTTGGATTGTTACTATACTTGTTACCATAATAGTTATTCTTATAGTCGCTTTCCATGTAAGGGATAAGTCCAGATCTATTCAGGTGTTAAAAGAAAAAGAGTCTGCAAGAATTGATATGGAAAATGCTAATAGATCTAAAACTGTTTTCCTGACTAGATTGTCTGAGGACATGAGAGGCTCTGTAGAAGGTATTGCTGCAAATGTTAACATTGCCTATGAGCATGTTGATGATCCAAATGCAACTTCTTTCCTGGACAGAGTAAACAAATCCTGTGAGCATCTCTTATGGCTTATAGATGATATTCATGACTTCAGCAGTGTTGAAAGTGGCCAGTATTTAAGCGATAATCAGAATATTAAATTCAGAGAATTTATAAATGATCTGAAAAATTCATCATCTGAAAACATAATCGACACAATTGGGAAGTATAATTTCTATGGTAAGCGAATTCTAATAGTTGACAGTATAGAAGATGTCAGAGTAGCTGCTGCCAGGCTGCTTAAGGAAAGCGGTTTTGAAGTAAAGATTGCTACTGACAGCTCAGAGGCTGTTGCTATTATTAAGGCTGCACCTGCGAATTATTTTGATTTTATACTTATGGATATTCAGGCTCCTAACACCGAAGGTTATGAGGCTGCAAGACAGATTCGTAATCTTGAGGATAGGGATAAGGCAAGTATCCCTATGATTGCAGTGACAGCAGATGTTTTCAAAAAAATTTAAAGAGGTATATTAATGAATAAGTTTATAAACGATCTTGAAAGAAAATTTGGAAAGTATGCGATTCCAAATCTTTCAATGTATATCGTAGCTCTTTATGCGATTGGATATGTGCTTGTGGGATTTGCTCCATCCAGCCTTAATCTTCCGTATTATTTATCTCTTAATCCTGAGAGAATACTTCACGGACAGGTATGGAGACTGGTTTCATGGCTTATTATACCGCCAACCGCTGTAAGTCTTCTTGTTATCATTACTTTGATTTTCTATTATTTTGTAGGTTCCAACATGGAGAGAACCATAGGAACCTTTAGATATAATCTGTTTATCTTTTCCGGAATAATACTGATGATAATAGGTGCGTTTGCTGCCTATGGTATCTATAGCATTTTCTGGCCCCTTCAGGCTGCAGAGGTGATGCTGTACACATCATCATATTTTAATGTTTACTACATCCAGCAGATTGTATTTTTGGCTTTTGCGATTTTGTATCCTAATGTGCAGGTTCTTTTGATGTTTATTATTCCTATCAAGGTTAAGTACATGGGTATTGCCTATGGAGCACTTCTTGTTTGGGAAGGCGTATCAGGACTTATAAATCATAACTACAGTATTTTCTTTGCTATTGGTTCACAGCTTCTGAATCTGTTTCTTTTCTATTTGCAGCTTGGAAAACTGTTCAGATTTAAACCTAAGGAAGTTAAGAGAAGAACTGAGTTCCAAAAGAATGCCAAGATTATGCCGAGAGGCGTAACAAGACATAAATGCGCTGTTTGCGGAAGAACTGAAGAAACCAATCCTGATCTTGAGTTTAGATTCTGCTCAAAGTGTAACGGTAACTATGAGTATTGTCAGGATCATCTTTTTACGCATCAGCATGTTAATTAAAACAGAAAGGTTTATGACAGTTTAATATATATGGGAAATATTGATAATAAGGAAAAAGAATTTGCGGAAATTTTAAAGCTTGTAACAAGGACCGCAAGAGAAAATAAAAATATCATCTCAAGCCAGCAGGTTAGGGATGCTTTTGCAGAGCTTGAACTTGATGACAAGCAGTTTGAAATGGTATTTGAATACTTAAAGAGCCACAAAATCGGAGTGGACGAAGAGGCTGTTTTTGATGAGGAAGTGCTTACAGATGAGGAGCACAACTACCTTAATTCCTATCTTGAAAGTTTAAAAGAACTTCCGACATATAATGAGGGAGAAAAGACTGCAATTTCAATGTCTGCTATTTCGGGAGACAAGGATGCTCAGAATAAGCTTATTGAAATGTATCTTCCCCTTGTGGTTGATGTAGCCAAGATGTATACAGAACAGGGCGTATATTTGGAAGATCTTATCGGTGAAGGAAACTTTGCACTTACCAAGGGCGTTACTATGCTGGATGCAGTGGGAGAGCCTTCTGAAGTTGAGAGCTTTTTGTACAAACTGATGTTAGACGCCATGGAGGCAGTTATTGAAAATAATTTGGCAGAGGACGCAGGAGAGAAGAAGGTTCTTGACCTTGTTCAGGAAGTTGCCGATAAGGCCAGTGAACTTGCCCAGGATCTTAGAAGAAAAGTTTCTGTCAAAGAGCTTATGGATGAGACTGGTTGGGATGAAGATAAGATTAGAAGCGCTATTAAGTTTAGCGGTGACAATATAGAAGATTTGGACAGCGGCGAAGATAAGAAGAAACAGAATGAATAATATAGTTAACGAAGACGATTTTAAGTATTACATGCAAGACATAGAGAGATATTATTTTGGAGCCCGGTATGATTATAACGAGCTCCTTAATAATGAGATGGTTCCTTTTAAATTCAAGACTATCATAACCAAATATATAAAAGATGATGTTGATTATGATACTACTCTTGAAAGTCATCTTTTTTATATTACTAATGAAAAATATGATTATAGGATTTACAAACAGCTAAGGGCCAAAGTAAGAGTGTCACAGTACAAGAATCCGGATAACCAGGCTAAGGGCTTTAAGGAAAAAGTATATACTATAGAGCAGCTTTCCAAGATTTCTCCTGAAGATAAATTAAAAGAGGGGATTATAATAAGGGAACTTATAATATCTAAACTTGCTTTGTTTGGATTTTCTGTTTGATAAAAGATAATAGAAGATAAGTATTTATCTTATTTAATTCGAATTTTGAGCATAAAAAAACCACCTGAATTATCAGGTGGTAATTTTTTGATTCAAATCAGTAGATTAAGCTCTTTCTACTTTATTTGATCTAAGACAGCTTGCGCAAACGTGCATTCTCTTAGTAGAGCCATTAACCTTACAAGCAACGTGCTGAACGTTTGACTTCCAAACTCTATTAGATCTTCTATGAGAATGGCTTACGTTGTTTCCGAAATGAACGCCCTTGCCACAAATATCACATTTAGCCATTTTGACACCTCCTTATAAGCCATGTAATGTTTAAATCTAATAACTAACGTGCGTGTTTATCCGCAACATTGATATATTAGCAGAAAGTAATTCATAATGCAAGCAAATATTTCAAAAAATATGGTGGTTTTTTTATAAAACTGCTATTATAATACTATATGTATGCGAAAAAATGGCATTATTAAGGAGGAATTATATGAAGGCTTCTATAGTGAATACGCATATGGGAAATATTTCTATTGATAATGAAGTTATTGCCCAGTACGCAGGCGCAGTTGCCATGGAGTGTTTTGGAATAGTCGGCATGGCAAATGTTAATGTCAAGGACGGACTTGTAAGCCTCTTGAAGCTTGACTCTATGACCAGAGGCATCAATGTAACTCTTGATGATAATAACAAGTTAAGACTTGACTTCCATGTTATAGTAGCTTATGGTGTTAGCATTTCTGCTGTGTCAGAAAATCTTATTGATACAGTTAAATATAAGGTAGAGGAATTTACGGGGCTTGAAATCGAGAAGATCAATATCTACATCGAAGGCGTCCGTGTAATTGACTAATTCGATTGCAAGTTCTAGGAGGAATTTTATTTTGAGTAACAATGCTATTGACGCTAAGATGCTGTCAAAAATGTTTTTGACCGGTGCCAAGAACCTTGAGGCTAAAAAGGAATGGATCAATGAACTTAATGTTTTCCCTGTTCCTGATGGCGATACTGGCACAAATATGACGATGACTATCATGTCTGCAGCCAAGGAAGTAAGTGGACTTGGTGAGAGTGCAAGCATGGAAGCTATCTGCAAGGCAATTTCATCCGGATCACTTCGCGGAGCTAGAGGTAACTCGGGAGTTATTTTATCCCAGCTTCTTAGAGGATTTACCAAGGTTGTTAAGACTCACGACGAAGTTGACGTTAAGATTTTGGCAGAAGCTTTTGATAAGGCTGTAGAGACTGCTTACAAGGCAGTTATGAAGCCTAAGGAAGGTACAATTCTTACTGTAGCTAAGGGTGCAGCTGAAAAGGCTCATGAACTCTCAGTAGAGGGTGTTAATGATATCGAGAAGTTCGGTGAGGAAGTAATCAAGTACGCTGATGAAGTTCTTGCCAAGACTCCTGATATGCTTCCAGTACTTAAACAGGCTGGTGTTGTAGATTCAGGTGGACAGGGACTTATGCAGGTTCTGAAGGGAGCCCTTGATGGTTTCCTTGGCAAAGAGATTGACCTTTCTATTCCAGAAGAGCAGGTTACTCCCGGCGCCAGAACCAAGGCAGAGGCCAAGGAAGAAGATATAAAATTCGGTTATTGTACTGAGTTTATTGTTCTTCTTAATAAACCTCTTAATGTTAAGCAGGAAATTGATTTCAAGGGATTCCTTGAATCTATCGGAGATAGTATTGTTCTTGTAGCAGATGATGAGATCTGTAAGGTTCACGTTCATTCAAATGATCCTGGACTTGCTATACAGAGAGCTCTTATGTATGGTCAGCTTTCTAATATGAAGATTGACAACATGAGAATGGAGCACAGAGAGAAACTCTTCCATGAGAATAATGACGGCTCTTGGGCAGAGATTAAGACAGAGATAAATGGTGCCGCTGAACTTACACCTACATATTCCAAGGATGATGATATTCCACTTGGAAAGCCTGTTGAATTCGGCGACAAGAAGGTGGAAGCTCCTGCAGAGCCTCGTAAGGAAATCGGATTCGTTACTGTTTGTGCTGGTTCAGGACTTGCTGAGCTCTTCAGAGGTCTTGGTGTTGACTACGTAATTGAGGGTGGTCAGACCATGAACCCTAGTACAGCAGATA
The DNA here is from genome assembly GCF_000420945.1 of Butyrivibrio sp. VCB2006. Taxonomy (GTDB): domain Bacteria; phylum Bacillota; class Clostridia; order Lachnospirales; family Lachnospiraceae; genus Butyrivibrio. Next base: position 170,392 of record NZ_ATVX01000006.1, on the reverse strand, counting down.
TTCTTGATGCAGTAGACAAGGTTAATGCAGATACTGTTATTGTTCTTCCTAATAATAAGAACATTATCCTGGCTGCTAATCAGGCTGCTATTATGTCTGAGGATAATGAGGATGGCAAGAAGATTGTTGTTGTACCAAGTAAGACAGTTCCTCAGGGAATCACAGCAATTATTAACTATGTACCTGAGACACCAGTTGGAGACGTCGTAGCAGCTATGACAGAATCTCTTTCAACTGTAAGCACAGGTGAAGTTACCTATGCTGTAAGAGATACCAAGATTGATGATGTTGAGATCAAGCAGGGCGACTACATGGGAATCGGCGATGCCGGAATTCTTGCAGTTGGCGGAGAGATTGCTGATGTAACCTTTGATATGCTTGATAAGATGATGAGTGAGGATCGCGAGCTCATCAGTATCTATTACGGAAGTGACGTTGATGAGAAAGACGCTGAATCTTTGAGAGACAGAATCAGTGAGAAGTTCTCTCAGTGTGATGTTGAGCTTCAGTTTGGCGGTCAGCCAATTTATTACTATATTGTTTCTGCTGAATAAGTTGTAAACTTTGGAGCCGGGCTATTTTGGCCCGGCTTTATTTATAACAATAGTTCCGGGGGAATTATGGGGAATAACTATTTAAATGAGCATATTTCAAATTTAAAAGGTGTTGGTGAAAAGACATCTAAGCTTTTTGAAAAATGTGGTGTGAGGACAGTGGGAGATCTTTTATCCTATTATCCTCGTTGCTACGATGGATTTGATGCGCCTGTAAGAGCCTGCGATGTAAGGCCGGGGCAGATGAATGCCGTTAAGCTTACCATCATTGGTTCTATTGTAAAAAGAAGAGTTCGTAATTTATCAATTATTGCCTTTGAAGCAGGAGATCAGACAGGAAAGATTAAAATGACATATTTCAATGCTCCGTATCTTGCATCTTCTCTTAAAAGCGGAACTACACATATATTCAGAGGTATGGTGCAAAAGAAGGGCTCTTTTTATACAATGGATCAGCCTAAAATGTATTCCCAGGAGGAGTATGCGTCGCTTTCTGGACGTCTCATGCCCAGGTATCCTCTTGTTAAGGGACTTACCAATAATGCTGTTACCAAGGCTATGGAACAGGCTTTTATTAACGTTGGTTCTCTTGATGAGTATGTTCCTTCAGATATTCTTGATAGACTTTCTTTGATAAACTATTTTGATGCTCTCAGATGTATCCATTTTCCTGAGAATGACAAAAGACTTGAGGATGCCAGAAGGAGACTTGCTTATGATGAGTTCCTATTGTTTGTTCTTAAGCTTCGTCTTCTTAAGATGACACAGGAGGAAATCTCTAATTCTTTCCCCATGGTTGAGGTATCCGAAACTAGAAGGTTGTTAGAGCAGCTTCCTTATAAGCTGACAGGTGCCCAAATGGCCGCCTGGAATGACATATTGAGTGATATATCAGGAAGTTCTGTAATGAACAGACTAATTCAGGGTGACGTGGGCTCCGGTAAAACTGTAATTGCACTTTTAGCTCTTTTAACAGCGGCTGCCAATGGTTATCAGGGAGCTCTTATGGCTCCAACGGAAGTTCTTGCTGCCCAACATTTTGAAAGCTTTAAAGAGCTTATTGAGAAATACAATATTCAGCATCTTAAGCCGGTTCTTTTAACGGGAGCTCTTTCCGCCAAGGACAAGAAAGAAGCGCAAAGGCAGATAAGTGAAGGTGAAGCTAACTGCATTATAGGAACTAATGCGCTTATTCAGGCTAAGGTAAATTATAAGAATCTGGCTTTAGTTGTAACGGATGAGCAGCACAGGTTTGGCGTAAGGCAGAGAGAAGCACTTGCCGGAAAAGGCTTAAATACTCATGTACTTGCTATGAGTGCCACTCCAATTCCCAGAACACTGGCAATCATTCTCTATGGAGACCTTCATATATCTGTTATCAATGAGCTTCCGGGTGGAAGACTTCCGATTAAGAACTGCGTTGTAGGAACAGAGTATAGACCAACAGCTTATAAGTTCATCAAAGATCAGGTGGAAGCTGGACGCCAGGCCTATGTGATCTGCCCTATGATTGAAGAGGGTGAAATGGATGGAGTTACAAATGTTACAGATTATACTCAGGTGTTAAAAGATAATCTTCCACCTAGTATAAATGTGGCAATGCTCCATGGAAAGATGAAGCCTGCAGAGAAGGATGCAATAATGGAGGCATTTGCCAGAAGAGATATTGATGTTCTTGTATCTACAACTGTTATCGAGGTTGGCATTAATGTGCCGAATGCTACAGTAATGATGATTGAAAATGCTGAAAGATTCGGACTTTCCCAGCTTCATCAGCTAAGGGGACGTGTTGGAAGAGGTAAGCATCAATCTTATTGTATATTCCTTAATACCTCTGAAGGAGACGATGCCAAAAAGCGCCTTGAAATCATGAATAAAACTAATGACGGTTTTAAAATAGCAGAAGAAGATCTTCTTCAAAGAGGGCCCGGGGATCTGTTCGGCGTTAGGCAAAGCGGAGACTTGAATTTCAGGCTTGGAGATATATATCATGATGCGGATCTGGTAAAAGAATCAGCTATGGACGCGGACAGAATTTTATCTTCCGATCCTGAATTGTCACTTCCACAATATAGTGTGCTTAAAGATAAAATAGCCACAAAATCTGCAAATTTGGTTGACTTTGCCACTTTATAAAAGTAAGATATCTTTAGTTGAATATGAAAATAGGTGTATTATCGGCATTTGCCGGGACAGGGGATAAGATGTCTAAGATAGCAATTATAACTGATAGTAACAGCGGAATAACACAATCACAGGCTAGTGAACTTGGCGTTTTTGTTGTTCCAATGCCTTTTACAATCAATAACGAAGACTATTTTGAAGATATAAACCTTACACAGGATGAGTTTTATAATAAACTTGCTGAGGATGCCAGCGTTTCAACCAGTCAGCCATCACCGGATTCGCTGATGACATTGTGGGACAAGACTCTGGCAGACTATGATCAGATTATTTATATTCCTATGAGCAGTGGACTTTCAGGCTCCTGCCAGAGTGCAATGATGATTGCCAATGAGGAATACGAAGGAAAAGTATTTGTAGTAGATAATCAGCGTATTTCTGTTACACAGAGACAGTCAGCTCTTGATGCCAAAGCTATGGCTGATGCAGGTCTTTCTGCTGAGGAAATAGTTAAAAAGCTCATGGATAATAAGTTTGAATCCAGTATCTATATTATGCTGGATACTTTATATTATCTTAAAAAGGGAGGCAGAATTACTCCCGCAGCTGCAGCTCTCGGAACACTTCTTCGCCTTAAGCCCGTTCTTCAGATTCAGGGCGAGAAGCTTGATGCTTTTGCCAAGGCAAGAACAAGCTCACAGGGCAAGACTATAATGATTAATGCCATCAAATCTGATATTGAGAACAGATTTGGCGGATGGGACAATAAAGATTTCTGGATTTCCTGTGCTTATACCAAGGATCTGGAATCTGCAAATGCATGGAAGAAGGAACTTGACGAGGCGTTCCCTGGTGTCAGCATCAACATGGATCCTTTGTCTCTTTCCGTTGCATGTCATATCGGCCCCGGTGCATTGGCTGTTACAGTGACCAGGAAGGTCCATTTCTAAGTCTTCACTTAGATTATTATTTGTATGAAAAAAGTTTTAAAAAGGGGTTTTTAGCATGGCTTCATTTGAACAGTATGATGCTTCCAGTATTACCGTATTAGAGGGACTTGAGGCAGTAAGAAAGCGCCCGGGTATGTACATTGGAAGTGTTACCACACGTGGTCTCAACCATCTTGTTTACGAGATAGTTGATAACGCTGTGGATGAGCATCTGGCAGGTTTCTGCACACAAATCCATGTTACTCTTGAGGCTGATGGTTCAGCGACAGTAGAAGATAACGGTAGAGGTATTCCTGTAGGAATGCACGCTAAGGGCATTACAGCTGAGCGTGTAGTTCTTACTATGCTTCATGCCGGCGGTAAATTTGATAATAATGCATACAAGACAAGTGGTGGACTTCATGGTGTAGGTTCATCAGTTGTTAACGCGCTCTCAACCAGGATGAGCGTTCGTATCAAAAAAGATGGATTTATTTATGAGGATTCCTATGAGAGAGGTATACCTACAACCAAGCTTGCAAATGGTCTTCTTACTCCTGTAGGAAACACCAAAGAGACCGGTACTACAATCAACTTTTTACCGGATGACACAATCTTTGAAAAGACAAGATTCAAAGAGGATGATATTAAGTCAAGACTTCATGAGACAGCTTATCTTAATCCTTCTTTAACCATAATTTTCCAGGATAAGAGACCGGGAGTAGAGGAATATATTGAATTTCACGAGCCTGACGGCATTACCGGCTTTATCAAGGATATGAACAAGTCCAAGGAAGCTGTTCATGACGTTGTTTCTTTTAGCGGGGAAAGTGAAGGCGTAGAGGTTGAGGTTGCCTTCCAGTATGTCAATGAGTTCCATGAAGAGGTTCTCGGCTTTTGTAATAATATCTACAATGCTGAGGGCGGAACCCATATTACCGGTTTCAAGACAATGTTTACCAACATTATCAACCAGTACGCAAGGGAACTTAATATATTAAAAGAAAAGGATAATAACTTCACTGGTACCGATGTTCGAAACGGTATGACTGCAGTTATTTCTATTAAGCATCCTGATCCAAGATTTGAAGGCCAGACCAAGACCAAGCTTGATAATCAGGACGCTACAAAGGTTGTTTCCAAGATCACCAATGATGAGATGACAAGGTTCTTTGACAGAAATCTTGAAACTCTTAAGGCGATTATCGGCTGTGCTGAAAAAGCGGCCAAGATCAGGAAAACTGAAGAAAAAGCTAAGACTAATATGCTTACCAAGCAGAAATATTCTTTTGATTCAAATGGTAAGCTTGCAAACTGTATCAGCAAGGACGCTTCTAAGTGCGAAATCTTTATCGTAGAGGGTGATTCCGCGGGTGGAAGTGCCAAGATGGCAAGAGACAGAAACTTCCAGGCAATTCTTCCTATAAGAGGTAAGATTCTTAACGTTGAGAAGGCCAGCATTGATAAAGTTCTTGCCAACGCTGAGATCAAGACTATGATCAATGCCTTTGGATGTGGCTTTTCAGAGGGCTACGGCAATGACTTTGATATAAGCAAACTTCGCTATGACAAGATTATTATCATGGCCGATGCGGACGTAGATGGTGAGCATATTTCGACACTTCTTTTGACGTTGTTCTACAGATTTATGCCTGAACTGATCTATCAGGGACATGTATATGTGGCTATGCCTCCTCTTTATAAGGCTATGCCAGCAAGAGGCAAGGAAGAGTATCTGTATGATGATTCTGCGCTTGCCAAGTATAGAGCAACTCACAAGGGAAGCTTTACTCTTCAGAGATATAAGGGTCTTGGTGAGATGGATGCTCAGCAGCTTTGGGAGACTACGCTTGATCCTGAAAGAAGACTACTTAAGGCTGTAGAAATCGAAGATGCCAAGATGGCATCACAAATCACTGAGCTTCTTATGGGTGTAGACGTACCACCTAGAAGAGAATTTATCCATCAGCATGCAACAGATGCTGAGCTTGATATCTAAGGCTTGTACCAGGCCTATTTTGAATACCAGTAATTGTTTGGGGAAAATAAATGGAAGATAGAATTATTAAAACCGAATACTCTGATATTATGCAGAAGTCATTCATTGACTATGCCATGAGCGTAATTGTAGCTCGTGCACTTCCTGATGTCAGAGATGGACTTAAGCCTGTACAGCGCAGAACCTTATATGACATGTATGAACTGGGACTTCGCTACGACAGACCATACAGAAAGAGCGCCAGAATTGTCGGCGATACCATGGGTAAATATCATCCTCACGGTGATAGCTCAATCTATGACTGTCTTGTAGTTATGACTCAGGACTTCAAAAAGATTCTTCCTCTTGTTGACGGACATGGTAACTTCGGTAATATTGAAGGTGATTCTCATGCCGCTATGCGATATACAGAGGCTAGATTATCCAAGATCACTCAGGAGAACTTTCTTGAGGATCTTGATAAGAATGTTGTAGATTTTGTTCCCAACTTTGATGAGACAGAAAGAGAGCCTTCAGTTCTCCCTGTTAAGATACCTAATTTCCTTATTAACGGATCTGAGGGTATTGCTGTTGGTATGGCAACAAGCACACCACCTCACAACCTTGCTGAGGTTATTGATGCTGAGATTGCTTATATGCAGGATGATTCTCTTACAACCAAGGATCTTATGAAGTATATCAAGGGACCTGATTTCCCTACTGGTGGTATCGTCATCAACAAGGACGAGCTTCTTGAGATTTATGAGACAGGTGTTGGTAAGATCAGAATTCGTGGTAAGGTTGAGACCGAGAAGGGCAAAAATGGCCATATCAACCTTGTTATTACTGAGATTCCTTATACTATGATCGGTATGGGAATTGGTAAGTTCATGTCTGATGTTGCTGAGCTTGCTGAAAAGAAGATCACTAATGATATCGTTGATATTTCCAACCAGTCTTCCAAGGAAGGTATCCGTATTGTAATTGAGCTAAAAAAGGATACTAACGTAGAGAACTTTACAAATCTTCTTTACAAGAAGACCAAGCTTGAAGATACATTCGGTGTTAACATGCTTGCTATTGATAATGGAAGACCAGAGACCATGTCTCTTAGAGAGATCATGCGTGCCTGCGCTGACTTCCAGTTTGAGACAGCAACAAGAAAATATACTACACTACTTAAAAAGGAACAGGACAAGAAAGAGATTCAGGAAGGTCTTATCAAGGCCTGCAATGTAATCGATCTTGTAATTGAGATCCTTCGTGGCTCCAAGGATAGAGCAATGGCCAAGAACTGTCTTGTTAATGGCGAGACAGAGGGCATCAACTTTAAGTCCAGAGAATCCAAGGCAATGGCTGCACAGCTTCTTTTCACTGAAGCACAGGCTGATGCTATCTTGGAGATGAGACTTTATAAACTTATTGGTCTTGAGCTTGAAGCTCTTGTTAAAGAGCATGAGCAGACTGTTGCTAATATCTACAAATATGAGGATATTCTTGAAAATCATGACTCTATGGCCATGGTAATCCAGTCTGATCTTAACAAGATTAAAAAAGAATTCCAGGCAGCAAGAAAAACAGTTATAGATAACAGAGAAAATGCTGTTTATGAGGAAAAACCGGTTGAAGAGATGGACGTAGCCTTTATCATGGATAGATTTGGTTATGCCAAGACAATTGATGCCGGAACCTATGAAAAGAACAAAGAGACAATAGAAGCTGAATTCAAGTATTCTTTTGTTATGAAGAATACCGGTAAGGTATGCTTCTTTACCAATACAGGAAATCTCCATACTGTTAAGGCTATGGATCTTCCTCAGGGCAAAATGAGAGATAAGGGCGTTCCTATCGATAATATCAGTAATTTTGATACTTCCAAGGAAACAATTGTCCTTGCTGCCAGCCAGTCAGATCTCAATCTTTACAGACTTCTTTTTACAACCAAGATGTCTATGATGAAGATTGTTGATGGCGGAGAATTTGATGTATCCAAGAGAACCGTTGCTGCGACCAAGCTTATGGATGATGATGAAGTTGTTAATGTTGAGGTTCTCCATACACAAAAGACTGTAATACTTAGATCTAACGATGGTTTCTTCCTCAGGTTCTATGTTGATACAATTCCTGAGAAAAAGAAGGCTGCTGTGGGCGTAAGAGGTATGAGACTTGGCAAAAATGACTATGTTAGAGATGTCTTTTACCTTAATGACATGGAAGAAAAGGCTATTGAGCACAATGATAAGACATTAGAGCTTGGCCATCTGAAGGTTACAAGTCGTGATACAAAGGGAACAAAGGTGAGATTATGAGAGTAATTGCAGGAAGTGCAAGAAGACTTAAACTGGTTACTCCTGAGGGAAATGATACAAGACCTACTCAGGACAGAATCAAGGAAACTCTGTTTAATATGATTCAGATGCAGGTGCCGGGATCGGTATTTATTGATCTGTATGCGGGAAGTGGCGGCATTGGAATTGAAGCATTATCAAGAGGTGCCAAGAAGGCTTATTTTATCGATAATTCCATGAGCAGCTATAAGTGCATTACCGCAAATCTTAAGACTACTCATTTTGAAGATGAAGCTACGGTTCTTAAGCAGGATGTGGTAATTGGCCTTAGAAACATCCATGAAGAGGAGGCTGACATTATTTTTATTGATCCTCCTTATCATGAAGATCTTTACGAGCGAACACTTTCTCAGCTTTCAGGTATGAACTTTGTTACCGAGCATACTATGATTATTATTGAGAGCCCGCTGGAAATGGATTTTTCTTTTGTCGATGATCTTGGATTTGAGGTTAGGCGAGAGAAAGAGTATAAATCAAATAAACATGTATTTGTTTATAGAAAGGCGTGACTATGAAGACTGCGGTTTACCCAGGTAGTTTCGATCCAGTAACTTACGGCCATCTGGATATTATAAGGCGTGCATCCCGTATGTTTGACACGGTTATTGTTGCTGTAATGTGCAATTCCGCGAAAACTCCATTGTTTACGCTTGATGAACGTGTTAAAATGATTAGAGAGTCTGTAAAAGACCTGGACAATGTAATCATTGAGTCTTTCGATGGACTTCTTATCAACTATTGTAAAGATAAGAATATTCATATTGTTGTCAGAGGCCTTCGAGCTATTACCGATTTCGAATACGAACTACAAATAGCTCAGACCAACAGGGAACTTTCTCACAATGAGGTTGATACGGTATTTTTAACTACGAACCTTAAGTATTCGTATCTTAGTAGTTCTGTTGTAAAAGAAATCGCAAGTTATAATGGGGATATTACTCCTTGCGTTCCTGATTTTGTAGCAGATGCTTTATATACCAAATTTGGACATGATAGAAAAAAAGCTTAAGTAGGGGGAATAAATTATATGACAAGCAGGATTGAGCAGCTTATTGATGAAATAGAGACATATATTGATAACTGCAAGCCTCAGCCACTTTCTCAGACCAAGATTATTGTTAATAAAGAGGAGATTGACGAGCTCCTTCGTGAGCTTCGCAGCAAGACTCCTGAAGAGATTAAGAGATATCAGAAGATCATCAGCAATAAGGAAGCAATCCTTAATGATGCCAGGCAGAAAGCTCAGAATCTTATTGATGAAGCCACAGCTCATACCAATGAGCTTATTGACGAACACGAGATTATGAAACAGGCCTACGCACAGGCTAATGAGGTAGTATCTCAGGCAGCTGCCCAGGCCAAGGAGATTCTTGACAGAGCAATGCTTGAAGCCAATGATATGAAGGCTGCAGCTGTTCAGTATACAGACCAGCTTCTTGCAGGTGTAGAGGACATTATTTCTCAGTCTATCGATGCAACCAGCAAGAACAATGACGACATAATTGCATCTATCAAACAGAACAGTGAGAATATGATCAATTCTGTTAACCAGAGTAATGACAGTATTCTTTCAGCTCTGACACAGTACAGTGAAGTTGTCAGATCAAACAGATCAGATTTAAGGCCACCGGAAGTTATGAAGACAGATGTTGCAGCAAATATGCCAACTGAAGCTACTGGTGAATTGCCAGAACCGGCTGCTTTGAATTTGGATATGCTTAATTAACAGATTTATAAGCTGTCGCAGACCGCGGCAGCTTTACTTTTATTCAATGACTTTTATTTTTTGTGAGGGCGTTATGAAAAAAGTATTGTCTTTTCTTATGATATTGTTTTTATCAGTATGCAGTGCTCTTTGGGTAGGCGGTGGCAGTATTTGTGCTGAGGCAGCGACCAAGAACTATATTATAGTTATTGATCCCGGGCATGGTGGAACCGGGGATAGGAATTTAGGAGCTCAGTATAACGGTTTTTCTGAGAAAGAGCTGACAATGCGTGTAGCATCAGCTATGAAAACTGAGCTTGAAAAATATGAAAATGTTACTGTGTATCTTACCAGAACTACGGATACAATAGTGTCTCTTGAGGATAGAGCTAAGTTTGCCAAGAGCATTAATGCGGATTTTGTATTTAGCATCCATTTTAATGCTTCTTCTGAACATAATTTTTATGGATCTGAAGTCTGGACATCTGCTTTTGGAAACTATTATCAAAAGGGCCAGACCTTTGGACTGATTGAAAGCGATGAACTTGCAGCCCTCGGTCTTTATCAGAAGGGGGTAAAGACTAAGATTGGAAGCTCCGGTAATGACTATTACGGAATAATCAGACAGTGTGTTACAAGGGGAATCCCTTGTGATATTATTGAGCATTGTTATCTTGATCATGCATATGATGTTCAGTACTTAAAAGATGCTGACTTTATTAATAGACTTGGTGTTGCTGATGCAACCGCTGTCGCCAAGTACTTTAAACTAAAGTCATCTGTAAATGGCAATAACTTTACAAATTATACTTACAAATCAGTAAAAAAGCCTGCCAATAAGGTATGGCATGATTCTACAGATCCTGATACCTGCCAGATAAAAGTACTTGCTTTTGACTCAGGTAGCAGAAATGCTCTTGTAGAAATGACTACCAAGGATTCTCAGAGTCCTATTATTTACTTCTCTTACAGCTATGATGGTGGTGTAACCTTCAGCACCTTGCAGATGTGGGATAGGACCAAGAATACCCAGTCATTTAATATCAATATACCTGCAGGCGTTACTTCATCAAGAATTGTCTGCAGAGCGTATAACAATTATGAATTATTTAAACAAAGTAATGAGGTAGCTATTGAGACTAGATAAATTTTTGGGACTTTTTGATATCGGTACCCGTAAGCAGATAAAAGAATATGTTAAGAATGGAAGATGCAGTGTAAACGGAGTTGTTGTATCCAAAGCTGATATCCATGTAGATGAAAATACTGATGAGATATCTTTTGACGGAAATGTTCTTGGATATAGTAAATTTCATTACTTTATGCTTTATAAGCCACAGGGCGTCGTTTCTGCCACTACAGATGGTAAGAATACTACGGTCCTGGATCTTCTACAGGACGAGAACGTAAAGGGACTTAGTCCGGCAGGGCGCCTTGATATAGATACGGAAGGCCTTATTCTTTTAACTGACGACGGAGGACTTATTCATAGGCTTCTTTCTCCTAAAAAGCACGTGGACAAGGTTTACGAAGTGCATCTTGATCATGAGCTTTCTGACAAGGATATAGCTTCTTTGGAAAAAGGGGTTAATATCGGCGATACCAAGGATAACGGCGAAATTGATTATACGCTTCCTGCCAAGGTTGAAATTAAAGACTGCGACAAGGAAGGCAGACCAGTGGTTCATTTGATAATTCATGAAGGCAGATTCCATCAGGTTAAGAGAATGATGGAAGCGGTTGGAAATGAAGTTCTTTTCCTGAAGCGTTTGTCCATGGGCCCACTTGTTCTGGATGAAAGTCTTGAGCCCGGTGATTATAGACCGCTTACAGAGGACGAATTAAAGCAGTTAGGAGTTTGATTTATAGTTATGAAAAGAGTTTACAAAGGGGATTTTGGATATATTAAACATGGAAGAAAGGTTGCGGTTATAAGGACAGTTGTCTGTCTTGCAATTACTGTGGGCATTTTTCTTGTAGGTCTTTTGATTCATCATTCCCAGAAAAGCGTTTTTAGTATTATTGCAGCCCTTGGATGCCTTCCTACAGGCTGGAGCGCAGTAAATATGATTATGCTCCTTAAGGCTAAGGAGTGCAGTGATTCCGATCATAAGACCATTCTTGAACATGCAGGCAGCCTGCTTATTCATTATGACCACATTATTACTTCATACGACAAGAATTTTTATGTTAATGCTTCTACAGTTCTTGATAAGAATATTTGCTGTTACTCGGCGGATAAGAATCTTGATACTTTAGATTGCGAGAAGCATATAAAAAAGATGGTGGCAGCAAGTGGTTATTCCAGCTACAGCATCAAGGTATTTGATGATTTAGGTAAATTCTGTGATCGTCTTGACCAGCTAGAAAAGCTTCGCGCCGATAAAAATATTGATCCGTTTAAGATAGAAGATGACTGGGTTCCCGGAACAGTGCAGACTCCTGCAGCAGTTCTTTTGTCCATATCGTTATGAGGAATTTATGAAGGAAATTGTAATTGGTAAAAATGAGATAGATAAGAGGCTTGACGGCTTTCTGAAAGCATATCTTCCAAATGCATCCATGGGCTTTATTTACAAGATGCTACGGAAAAAGAATATTACTTTGAATGGGAAGAAGGCTTCAGGAACCGAGAAGTTATCTTTTGATGATAAGATATGCATCTTTTTTGCGGATGAGACTTTGGATAAATTCAGAGGAATCAGTTCTGAAGTCATTAATGATTTAAAAGATACTAACAATAATTCTAATAACGAAAAGAAGAGTATTGGCATAGCTTCGCAAAGCTATATTACATCGTATAAAAAAATAGGTAGTTTAAATATTATTTATGAGAATCAGGATGTTCTTTTTGTAGATAAGCCTGCAGGTCTTTTATCACAAAAATCAACATACAAAGATAATAGCCTTAATGACTGGTTAATTGGATATTTGCTTGAAAAAGGAGATATTACTCCTGCTGAGCTTGATACTTACAAACCATCTATTTGCAATAGATTGGACCGTAACACCAGCGGTCTTGTTATCTGCGCCAAGTCTTTATATGGAGCAAGAGTAATGAATAAGATGCTTAAAGACAGGTCTCTTCACAAGTACTATCGAACAATAGTCACAGGCAGGATTACCGATTCTTCATCTTTAAAGGGATTTCTTTATAAGGATGAAAAGAAAAACAAGGTTTTTGTTAAGAAAACTGATCCCCAAGATGATAGATATTCGTATATAGAAACAGAGTATACTCCGGTTAAATATTATGAAGATAGCGATATGACTCTTTTGGAGGTAAAGCTTATCACCGGTAAGCCTCATCAGATCAGGGCTCACCTTCAGAGCATTGGACATCCTATTATCGGAGATGTTAAATATGGTGGTAAACCCATAAAGGGGCTTAACTATCAGCTTCTTCACAGCTACAAACTTGTTTTACCTGATAACCTGGATAAGGAGCTTGGTGACATATCCGGAAAAGAATTTATCTGTCAGCTTCCAGATACTTTTGAGAAGCTTATCGGAAAGGGGTAACATGCCTACTTGGAAATCAAGGGGTCTACGTGGTTCAACTTTAGAGGAACTAATTAATCGTTCCAATGAACGCTATCAGGAACTGGAGCTTGCTCTTATTCAGAAAATTCCAACTCCTATTACACCCATCAATATAGAAAAGGAAACAAGGCACATTACTCTGGCGTACTTTGATCAAAAGAGTACCGTAGATTACATAGGGGCAGTGCAGGGAATTCCTGTCTGTTTCGATGCAAAAGAATGTGCCTCTACAACTTTTACTCTCGAAAATATCCATCCTCATCAGGTCAGATTCATGGAAGACTTTGAAAAACAGGATGGAATCGCGTTTTTTCTCATTTATTTTACTTCACTTAATGAATTTTATTATTTGCCCTTCAGAAAGCTTAAAGAATTTAGGAAAAGAGCTGAAAATGGCGGCAGAAAAAGCTTTAGAAGAGATGAGCTATCCGATGATTATGTAATCAACTCTCCCGGGGAGAACGGTATTCTCATTCCATATTTGGACCTGATTCAAAAGGACCTGGATGAAAGATAATTTTTTTGATTGACATGGTTTTTGTTATAGGTTACACTTTTTACTATGATACCAAATTAGCAAGGTAGCACTGCGCAGCAATAAAGTGCTACTTCAAACAGATTAAGAGGTGTTTATGAGTAAAATTCTTTTGCATACTCCTGACGGAGTAAGAGATATCTATGGCAAGGAGTGCAGTGATAGAAAATATATTACAGGTAAGATCCATGATAAGATGAAAAGCTTTGGCTATCAGGATATCGAGACACCTACCTTTGAGTTCTTCGATGTCTTTGCAGAAGAAATCAATGCTTCTGATACCAAACAGCTTTATAAGTTTTTTGATACGGAAGGAAATACGCTGGTCCTTAGGCCTGACTTTACACCTTCAATTGCAAGATGTGCCTCCAAGGTAATGCTTGAAAATGGTGATCCTATTAGAGTCTGCTATGAAGGCAATTCTTTTCTTAATGTATCCAATCTTCAAGGTAAGCTTAAGGAAAACTATAACATAGGCGTAGAGCTTATGAATGATCCTTCTGTATACGCTGATGCAGAGATTATAGCTCTTTTGATCGAAACTCTTAAATGCAGCGGCCTTAAGGATTTTCAGATCAGTGTTGGAGACGCGGATTATTATAAGGGAATCTGCGAGGATGCTAATATCACTCCTGAAACCGAAGAGGAAATAAGGGAACAGATCATAGGTAAAAACTATTTTGCTGCAGAGTCCATAATGAGGGAAAAGAATATCCCTGATAAGTATATTGATCTTATTGTTAAGGTTTCTGAGTTTATTGGTTCGGATGACGCTTTAGATAAAGCTATGGGGCAGGTAACCAACGAAAGATCTATTGCTGCAGTTAAAAGGCTCAAAGAGCTTTATAATGTATTAACCTTCTATGGCGTTGAAAAATATGTATCCTTTGATCTTGGTATACTGAGCAGGTTTAATTACTATACTGGTGTTATTTTTAGTGCTTATACCTATGGCGTAGGTGATGCTATTGCCAAGGGAGGAAGATATGACAATCTTCTTGGCAAATATGGTAAGGATGCTCCATCAATTGGCTTTTCAATTGTAATCGATGATCTTATGTCAGCTTTATACAGGCAGGATATCGGAGCCGGAAACCTCTCTGAAATTGAAACTGTAACCTATACTAAAGATAATTTTGAGAATGCGCTTAAGAAAGCCAGTGAGCTTAGACAAAGCGGCAAGAACGTAGTACTTAAGGCCCAGTAACGGAGGATTTATGAGATATTTAACATTTGCTCTCGGAAAAGGAAGACTGGTGGATTCCACAATGGAACTCCTTAATAAATGCGGTATTTCCTGTGAAGAGATATTGGATAAGAAGACAAGAAAACTTATATTTACCAATGAGGAGCTTAAGCTTAAGTTCTTTTTGGCAAAGGGGCCTGATGTACCTACTTACGTAGAATATGGTGCTGCAGATATTGGTATTGTTGGCGCTGATACTATCCTTGAGGAAAACAGAAGAGTATATGAGGTTTTGAACCTTGGCTTTGGCAAATGCAGAATGTGTGTATGCGGACCTCATGAAGCCAAGGAACTCCTTGCCCATCGTGAAATGATCAGAGTTGCAAGTAAATATCCCAATATAGCTAAAGACTATTTCTTTAACAAGAAACATCAGACTGTAGATATCATAAAACTTAACGGCTCTGTAGAACTGGGGCCTATTGTAAACCTATCAGATGTTATTGTTGATATTGTTGAGACCGGTTCAACACTTAGAGAAAATGGTCTTGAAGTCCTGGAAGAAATTTGTCCATTATCTGCAAGAATGATTGTTAATCAGGTTAGTATGCAGATGGAAACTGAGCGAATCAGAAAACTTATTAATGACATGAAGGAGAATTTAGTTTAAATGAGAACTTTAGAGCTTAATGATAAAAATAAACAGGAGCTTCTTGGTAATCTACTTGGAAGAAATCCCGGAAGCTACACTCAGTATGAAAATACCGTAAATGAAATAATTGATAATGTAAGAACCAACGGAGATAAGGCACTTTTTGAATATACGTTTAAGTTTGATAAGTGTGAGCTTGATGCATCCAAGGTTAAAGTTACAAGAGATGAAATTGAGGCTGCTTATGCAAAACTTTCTCCAGAATTTGTTGAAGTGATGAAAAAAAGTGCGGAGAATATCAGAGTATTTCACGAAAAGCAAAAGAGAAATACCTGGATTGAAACAAGGGAAGATGGAAGCATCCTTGGCCAGAGAATTATTCCAATCGAAATATCAGGTGTTTATGTACCCGGCGGAAAGGCAGCTTATCCTTCCAGTGTTCTTATGAATGTTGTTCCTGCCAAAGTTGCAGGTGTGGAGAGAATTGTTATGTGTACACCTCCTGGTGCAGATGGTTGTGTTAATCCTGGAACTTTGGTTGCAGCTGATATAGCCGGAGTAGACGAGGTTTATAAAGTAGGCGGAGCACAGGCAATTGCTGCTATGGCTTTTGGAACTGAGAGTATTCCTAAGGTAGACAAGATAACAGGTCCCGGTAATATATTTGTTGCCCTTGCCAAGAAGGCATGCTTTGGATATGTTTCCATTGATTCTATTGCTGGTCCCAGTGAGATTCTTGTTCTTGCAGATGATAGTGCCAACGCCAGATACGTTGCGGCTGATCTACTTTCACAGGCAGAACATGATGAACTTGCAAGCGCAATTTTAGTTACCACTTCCAAGAGACTTGCAGAGGAAGTATCCAAAGAAATTGATGAATTTCTCAAGACTCTTTCCAGAGCGGATATCATCAGGAAGTCATTGGAAAATTATGGTTATATTTTTATAGCGGATAGTATGGAAGATGCAATAGATGCTGCAAATGCTGTTGCTTCTGAGCACCTTGAAATTATCACTGTAAATCCCTACGAGACTATGACCAAAATAAAAAATGCCGGTGCGATATTCCTTGGTGAGTATTCTTCAGAACCTCTTGGAGATTACTATGCAGGACCAAATCATATCCTTCCGACAAACAGAACTGCAAGATTCTTCTCGCCTTTAAATGTTGACGACTTCGTAAAAAAGAGCAGCATTATTTCATATTCAAGAGAAGCTCTTGCCAAAGTTCACCAGGATATTGAGCTTTTTGCCAAAGAAGAGGGGTTAACTGCACATGCTAATTCAATTGCTGTGAGATTTGAGTAAAAATATAAATGTTATCATATAATGCGATATATTAAATGACGTTTAATAGCAGATGTGATTTAAAAGAATTATTTTAAAATTGCAAGTTAACTTTCTAAACTGATTATAAACTGCAAGTTATTTAATTTTTATAAGATTAATTTAACAAGATTTTGTAAGGTTAATTTAAGGAGACACAACTTATGGATGGACGATTTGCAGAAGTTGCAAGAAAAACAAAGGAAACTGATATTGCAATCTCTTTTAAAATTGATGGTTCTGGTGTAGGAAACATAGAAACCGGAAATGGATTCTTTGACCACATGCTTGAAGGCTTTACAAGACATGGTTTATTTGATCTTAATGTTAAGGCTAAGGGAGATCTTAATGTAGATTGCCACCATACCGTTGAGGATACAGGAATTGTTCTTGGACAGGCTATAGCCAAAGCCCTTGGTGACAAAAAGGGAATAAAGCGCTATGGAAGCATAATCCTTCCAATGGATGAGACTTTAGTCATGTGCGCTGTGGACCTGTGTGGACGACCATATTTCGTAATGGATGGAGAATTTACATCTCCAATGGTGGGAGACTTTGATACTCAGATGGTAAGAGAGTTCTTTTATGCAATATCTTATAGCGCCGGAATGAATTTGCATCTTAGGATTCTAACCGGTCTTAACGATCATCACAAGATTGAAGCTCTTTTCAAAGCCTTTGCGAAGGCTTTAGATGAGGCCACAACTATAGATCCTAGAATTACTGATGTACTTAGCACAAAAGGAGCACTTTAATGTCTATGTTCAAGAAAAGATTTTTAGCATCAATTTATTTAAAGGATGAAAAGGCTGTTAAGTCTTTAACTGATTCTACTGTTATTTGCGATGATCCTGCGTCTTTAGCGTCAGAATATTCAAATGGCGGAATTGATGAAATAATAGTTTTTGATCTTTCTGCAAACGGTAATGACAAGGCTCATGAAAAAGCGCTTGATATTATTAAGGATATTTGTAAAGCCTCTGATGTCCCTGTTGTTGGTGCGGGAAATGTCAAGAGGATGGAGGATATTAAAAAACTTCTCTATGCTGGTTGCAAAAAAGCCTGCCTTAATTTTAGCAAAGAAGGTAATGTTGAAATCTTAAAGGAAGTATCTGATAAATTCGGAAAAGACAAGATTGTCATTTGTTTTAGTGATTCTCAATCCGTAACAGATAATAAAGATGAGATATGTAAATATGCAGGTGAACTTATCTGCGTAAGATTTGAAGGACTGGATAAAACAGTTTTACCAGAAATTGGGCTTCCTGTGACTGTGCTCGAGAATAATACTTCAATTGAAAAGCCATATCTGTTGTTTTCAGATTCACCTGTTGTTTATGGAATATCAGGCGATATTATAAACCAGAATATCAAGTCTATATCTGATTACAAAGAAACTTGCATCGATATAGGGATTGATATAAACAGACTTGTTCCCAATTTTTCTTTTGCCGATCTTAAAAAGAACTCTGATGGAATGGTTCCTGTAATTGTTCAGGATTATCGTACGGATCAGGTTCTTATGCTGGCTTATATGAACGAAGAGGCTTATAATAAAACTCTAAGAACAGGTAAGATGACATATTTTAGTCGTAGCAGAAACGAACTTTGGATAAAGGGCGAAACCAGTTCTCACTATCAGTATGTAATGTCTTTGACTGCGGATTGTGATCTTGATACTATCCTGGCCAAGGTTAAGCAGATTGGCGTTGCCTGTCACACTGGAAGTTACTCCTGCTTTTTCAACGAAATAGCTTCCAAGGATTATTCTGAAAAGAATCCACAGAAGGTATTGGATAATGTGTTTGGGGTAATCCAGGACAGAAAGGTCAATCCAAGAGAGGGCTCCTATACCAATTACTTGTTTGACAAAGGCCTTGATAAAATTCTTAAAAAGGTTGGAGAAGAAGCAACTGAGATGGTTATAGCCGCCAAAAATGAAGGCTCCAATGAAATAGTTTACGAAATGTCTGATTTCCTGTATCATATGATGGTCCTCATGGCTGAAAAGAATGTCAGCTGGGAGGAGATAACTGACGAACTATCTAGACGATAAGGAAAAAATATGAATTATAATTTAGCTCTTTCAGATGAGACACTCCTAAGTATTGAGAAGCCGGAGAGATATATTGGCAATGAGGTTAACAGCGTTTACAAGAATAAAGACTCTGTTGATATCAGGTTTGCCATGTGCTTTCCCGACGTTTACGAAATAGGAATGTCTCATCTTGGTATTCAGATTCTTTATGGACTTTTTAACTCTTATGAGGATGTCTGGTGCGAGCGTGTTTATTCACCTTGGACTGATATGGACAAGCTTCTTAGGGACAAAAAGATCCCTCTTTTTGCACTGGAATCACAGGATCCGGTAAAAAGCTTTGATTTCCTAGGCTTTACAATTCAATATGAGATGTGCTACACAAATATACTTCAGGTACTTGATTTGTCAGGCATACCTCTTCTGGCTGGTGACAGGACATGGGATGATCCTATTGTTGTCGGCGGTGGTCCATGTACTTATAATCCTGAGCCTATAACTTATTTCTTTGACTTTTTCTATATAGGAGAAGGCGAGACTAGATACAGGGAAATCTTTGATCTCTACAAAAAGGCAAGAAAAGATGGCATTTCAAGACAGGAATTTTTAAGACAGCTTAGTCATATTCCTGGAATGTATGTGCCATCACTTTACAATGTTCAGTACAAGGAAGATGGAACAATTGCCTCTATGAAGCCTATTTATGAGGATGTTCCTGAGACTGTATACAAGGAAATGTGTACAGATCTTTCTAAAGAATTTTATCCAACAAAACCTGTCGTTCCATACATTAAGATTACTCAGGACAGAGTAGTCCTTGAAGTTATGCGTGGCTGCATAAGAGGCTGCAGATTCTGTCAGGCCGGTCAGCTTTATAAGCCTCTCAGAGAAAAAGATATAGAATACCTTAAGCAGCACGCTATTGAGTTATTAAAAAACACCGGTTATGAAGAAATATCCCTTAGTTCCTTAAGCTCCAGTGATTATTCAAAGCTTCCTGAGCTTTTGGATTTCCTGATTGAAGAATGTAATAACAAGAAAACAAATATTTCTTTACCTTCTCTAAGAATAGACGCATTTTCTCTTGATGTTATGAGTAAGGTTCAGGATGTAAAAAAGAGTTCTCTTACCTTTGCGCCTGAAGCCGGAACCCAGAGAATGCGTGATGTTATAAACAAAGGTCTTACTGAAGAAGATATTCTCAGAGGATCTCATGAAGCATTCCTGGGAGGTTGGAATAAGGTTAAACTTTACTTTATGCTTGGACTTCCTACAGAAACTGATGAGGATATCCTCGGAATAGGCGATATAGCTAATAAGGTCGCAGTAGAATACTTTGAAACCGTGCCTAAGGAAAAGAGAAATGGAAGAACAATTGATATTGTTGCCAGCACCTCTTTCTTTGTCCCCAAGCCTTTTACTCCTTTCCAGTGGGCACCTATGAATACCAAGGAAGAATTCCTTGAGAAAGCCAACAAGACCCGTAAAGGTATTATGGCTCAGCTTAATCAGAAGCACATTAAATATAACTGGCATGAAGCAGATGCCAGCATGATGGAAGGTATATTTGCTAGAGGAGACAGAAAACTTAACAAGGTTATTCTCAAGGCCTACGAAAAGGGCTGTGTATTTGATGCCTGGAGTGAATATTTCCATTTTGATGTTTGGATGGACACATTTAAGGAATGTGGTATTGATCCATTTTTCTATACCACAAGAGAACGCTCTGAGGATGAGATATTCCCATGGGATATATTGAATTGTGGTGTTACTAAGGCATTTCTTCTTAGAGAATGGAAGACTGCTCTTTCAGGAAAACCATCCACTAACTGCAGACTCGGATGTCTTGGCTGCGGTGCCGGAACCTATGGAGTAGGTGTATGTGTGGAGGGCAAGAAGAATGCATAAACTTAGACTTAAATTTACAAAGGTTGGTCCTATTAAGTTCATTGGACACCTTGATGTAATGAGATATTTTCAGAAAGCAATTAGAAGAGCAGAGATAGATATAAAGTATTCTGAAGGCTTTAGCCCTCACCAGGTAATCTCTTTTGCTCAGCCACTTAGCGTTGGAGCTACAAGTGAAGGCGAATATATGGATATGACAGTCAATTCGCTGACTAGTGTGACTGATGTTATGAACAGTCTTAATTCTGTTATGCATGAGGGAATCACAATCACGGCTATTCAGGAACTGTCTGATTCTGATGAAAAAGCCATGACTGCAGCATATGCGGCTAAGTATAAGATTAGGTTTAGGGAATCTTTAAAGCCTGACTTTGACTGGGTAAGCGAATTTGAAAAGTATCTTTCAAAGGACAAGTTACCTGCTATGAAGAAGACTAAGAGCGGTGAAAAAGAAATTGATATGAAGCCTATGATCTTTGACTATTCCTTGGACAAAGAAGATGAGTCTGTAACACTGCTTTTAAGTATGTCGTCACTTGCGACCCTTAAACCATCACTTTTATTTACCGGCTTCATGAATTCAATGGGGCAGGAACTTAATAGTGCTGCTCTTGATCTTCACAGAATTGATATTTATAAACTCTGTGAAGATGCTAATGAATCCTATGTTGAGCCATTTATAACAAATGATATTTCTACGAGGTTTTATTTAAATGCCTGATGGACAGATAATTCTATCTAATTACAAAGAAACTCCTGTTGTTACAGGGTTTATTGATGGCAGAATGGAGTTTTTATCCTTTGATAGAGATAGCCAGCTTAATAATATTTATGTCGGGAAAGTAGATCATATTGTCAAGAATTTAAATGCTGCATTTATTAAGTATGACGGCGAAAATATCGGATATCTCCCTTTTAATAAGATATCCGGTGCCTGCGTTCTAAATAGAGAAATTGATAAAGACGGTTCTCTGAAAAATGGTGATGAAGTAATTGTTCAACTTGAATCGGAAGCGGTCAAAACAAAGAAGGCAAAGCTTTCCACAGCAATTTCCATATCCGGAAAGTATTCTGTTATAACCCTGGGAAGAAATGGAGTTGGAGCCTCTGTCAAACTATCCGATGAGATAAGAAAAAGCTTTATTGACAGGACAAGACCTCTTTTTGAGGCTATAAAAGATACTTATAAAGATAATATTTATGGAACGGATATCGGGCTCATTGTCAGGACGAATGCTTCTGATATAGATCCTATGGAATATGACCGTATAATATCAGATGATATCAAAGATTGCATTCAGAGACTTTCATCTATATTATCCGAAGGCAGAACCAGAACTATTTATACATGCCTTCATCATGCTGAAAAAAATGCGATTGATAAGGCAAAGACATTTTTGAAAAATTCCGGTATCGATGAGTCTGCTATAAATATAATTGAAGACAATGGCATCCATGGAATAAAGTCCAAAATCGATGAACTTAGGCAAAACAGAATTTGGCTAAAGAGTGGTGCATTTATTATCATTGAACAGGTTGAGAGTTTTAACGCCATTGATGTAAACACCGGAAAAGCAATTAAAGGTAAGAACAATATTTCTCTTGATGTTAATATGGAAGCAGCTGGTGAACTGATGCGTCAGATAAGGCTTCGCAATCTGACAGGAATGATCTTAATTGATTTTATAAATATGAAATCCGATGAAGATTATGAAAAACTGATAGCTCATATGAAAAAATTGTGCAGGCAGGATCAGGTACATACCAATTATATTGATATAACCGGACTTGGCATAATGGAGCTTACAAGGAACAAAAACGATAAATCATTAAAAGAAATTTTGCATGAAGTAGAAAATACTGTTGACAATAGATGTTAAGCGTGTTATAGTGTCAGAGTATGCCGCTTAACTAGGCTTAAGTGAGATTCGTTCTCCGCCAAAGTTAGCGAGTTTTTTGAAGAAGGAGGTAACTTATGTACGCAATTATTGTAACTGGTGGTAAGCAGTACAAAGTTTCCGAGGGCGACGAGATCAGAGTAGAGAAGCTCGATGTCGAGTCTGGAAAAGAAGTAACATTTGATAATGTTATCGCAGTAAACGACGGAAAGGCACTTAAGGTTGCTGGCGATGTTAGCTCAGCAAAGGTTAGCGCTACAGTTGTAGAGCAGGGCCGTGCTAAAAAAGTTGTTGTTTACAAGTACAAGAGAAAGACTGGCTATCACAAAAAGAATGGCCACAGACAGCCTTTCACACTTGTTAAGATTGACAAGATCACACTGTAATTATTTAACAAAGTCGGAATAGTATGACTACTATAACTATTACAAAGACATCTGATGATGCCTACAAATGCATTGAATGCAAGGGACATGCAGGTTTTGCTGAATATGGTGAAGATATTGTATGTGCCGCAGTTTCTGTTTTAACTATCAATCTTGCTAATTCGGTTGAGAATTTGACTGATGATAAGTTTGATATTGAGCAGGACGAGGAGATTGGCCTTATCAGATTAAGATTTGAGACAGTTCCATCTCATGATGCAGATTTGCTCCTTAGATCATTTGAATTAGGTGTAGATAGTATATTCAGACAGTATGGTAAGAAATTTTTGAACATTAAATTTAGGAGGGAATAAGTCATGATGAATATGAACCTTCAATTTTTTGCTCATAAGAAGGGTGTTGGATCAACAAAGAATGGTAGAGATTCTGAATCCAAGAGACTCGGAGCAAAAAGAGCTGACGGACAATTCGTAAAGGCCGGTAATATTTTATACAGACAGCGTGGAACACACATTCATCCTGGTGTAAACGTAGGCATCGGTAGCGATGATACATTATTTGCACTTGTTGATGGTGTTCTTAGATTTGAGCGCAAGGGCAGAGATAAAAAGCAGGCTAGCGTTCATCCTGTAGAGAATAAGTAATTATTTTATGTCAAATCGGGCTTCAAACAATTGCGTTTGAAGCCCTTTTTCAAACTTTAGCAGATGTTAAAAAAGGAGTAATATGCCTGTATTCGTAGATAAAGCGAAAATCTTTATACAGAGTGGAAAAGGTGGCGATGGCCATATTTCCTTTAGAAGAGAGAAGTTTGTAAATAACGGTGGCCCAGATGGCGGCGACGGCGGTAAAGGCGGAGACGTCATTTTTAAAGTTGATGAGGGAATTAATACTCTTTCCGACTTTCATTATGGCGGTAAATATAAAGCAGAAAACGGTCAGGATGGTAATAAGAGACGTTGCCATGGCAAAAATGGATCTGACCTTATCATAAAGGTTCCGGAAGGAACAGTAATTAAGGAAGCAGCCAGCGGAAAAGTTATTGCAGATATGAGTGGCGATAACAGGGAAGCTGTTATATTAAAAGGCGGACGTGGCGGTAACGGTAATATGCATTATGCTACATCAACAATGCAGGCACCTAAATATGCCCAGCCTGGTCAGCCTGCTATAGAGTTGGAAGTTCTTTTGGAACTTAAAGTCATCGCAGATGTTGGGCTTGTAGGATTCCCTAATGTAGGAAAGTCTACATTCCTTTCTAAGGTATCTAACGCTAAGCCTAAGATCGCTAATTATCATTTCACTACATTATCACCTATGCTTGGCGTTGTGGATCTTAATGATGCCAGAGGCTTTGTAGTTGCAGATATCCCCGGACTTATTGAGGGAGCATCTGATGGTGCAGGCCTTGGACATGAATTCTTAAGACACATTGAAAGAACACGTGTTATGATTCATGTTGTTGATGCTGCTTCTACAGAAGGACGTGATCCTTTTGAAGATATTGAAGCCATCAATAATGAGCTCAAGAACTATAATGCTGATATAACCAAGAAACCACAGGTTATTGCAGCTAATAAGATTGATATGCTTCCTGAAGGTGAGCAGGCAGAGATAATTGCCAAGATCAGAGAAAAGTATGAGCCTCTTGGGGTTAAGGTGTTCGCAACATCTACCCTGACTGGTCAAGGTATTCAGGAACTGTTATACTATATTAGTAAGGTACTTTCAGAAATCAATGAAAAACCTGTTGTCTTTGAGCAGGAATTCTTCCCTGAGACAATGGTTCAAACTATGGATGAAGCTTACACAGTAGAATATGATTCAGATGCCAAGGAATATGTAGTAGAAGGTCCTAAGATTGAGAAGATGCTTGGTTATACCAACCTTGAATCTGAAAAAGGATTTGCTTTCTTCCAGAAGTTCATGGCAGATAATGGTATTTTGGATGAGCTTGAGAAGTTACATATTCAGGAAGGCGATACTGTACGTATGTATGGCTTTAGTTTTGAGTATTATAGAAATGCCGATACAGTACCCGGCGATTACGAAGAGGATGAAGAAGAATGAACTTAACAAGTAAGCAAAGAGCATATTTAAAGAGTCTGGCTGCTGACATGGAGCCGGTATTTCAGATTGGTAAGTCAAGTGTTAGTCCTGAAATAACAAATGCTATTGCAGAAACCTTTAATACACATGAACTTGTCAAGATTACAGTTCTCAAGAACTGTCTTGAAGATGTTAAGGAAGTTGCTGTAACTGTTTCTGAACGTACACGTTCAGAACTTGTGCAGGTTATAGGAAGAAAGTTTGTATTATACAAGCCTTTCAAGGATGAACCTAAAATTATATTACCTAAGGCAATCAAAAAGGCTTAAATGAACTGTTGACATGTTTATACCATTAGGAGGCTCGATATGGAATGCAGAAAGATTGGTATACTTGGAGGAACATTTGACCCTATTCATAACGCTCACCTGTTACTAGGTGAGTCTGCAAGAGAGCAATTTGGGCTTGATAGAGTAATCTACATCCCCAATAATCTTGCGCATATGCCAAACCGTAAGGAGATATCAGGTACAGAGGACCGATATCAGATGGTTAAACTGGCAATTAATGATAATCCCTATTTTACATGCTCTCGTCTTGAAATTGATAAACCTGAGGGCAGTTATACAATCGATACAATCGAGGATCTCAAGAGAATGTATCCGGGAGATGAGCTTTATCTTATTCTGGGTGCAGATTCTGTAATTGGTATTGATTCATGGTACAGAGCCAAAGATCTTTTGCAGTCCGTAACTATTCTTGCTGCTATACGTGAGGATGACGATATAGCTAAGCTTGATAAGAAGCGACGCGAACTTAAGAATTTTTGCAATGCAGATATAAGGTTTCTTACCTTCAATAGAATCGATATTTCAGCTACGGATATAAGACAGAGAATCAAAATTGGCAGAAGCGTAAGATATATGCTTCCAGACGGAGTTATCGAGTATATTTGTATTAAGGGGTTATATAAATGAGAACAATCGAAATCTCACAGAAACTTCGCAAGGAACTACAAAAAGAACTCAAGCCTGATCGTTTTGACCATACTCTTGGAGTTGCTTACACAGCTGCGAATATGGCCTTTGTTCATGGTGCTGATGTTGAGAAGGCACTTATTGCCGGTATGCTTCATGACTGTGCAAAGTGTATGAGCCATGATGAACAGATCAAGGTCTGTGAAAAGAATAAGATTGATATTTCAGATGTAGAGAGAAGAAATCATTCTCTTTTACATGCCAAAGTAGGTATGTATCTCGCAAGAACTAAGTATGATATTTATGATACTGAAGTTTTAAATGCTATCAGATGGCATACTACTGGCAGAGAAGATATGTCTCTTTTAGAGAAAATTGTATACATAGCTGATTTCATTGAACCTAATAGGAAACCTCTTGAGGGTATGGATGTAATTAGGAAAGAGGCATTTACTGATATCGATAAATGTCTTGCGCATATTCTTCATGATTCAGTCATTTATCTTAAGACAATCGGAAAAGAATGCGATGAAGCTACAATGGATGCTTACGAATACTACAAAAAGTTTTACACATAAGGAAGGTGCAAATGGCAGATATTAGTGTTTCTAAGAAAATGGCCCTTATGGCTGTAGATGCTCTTGAGGATAGAAAGGGAGAGAATGTAAGAGTTATTGATATCAGTGAGATTTCTACTCTTGCAGACTACTTTATTATTGCAGGTGGAACAAACATCAATCAGGTTCAGGCTATGGCTGATAATGTTCAGGAAGTTCTCGGAAGAGCAGGCCACCTGACCAAAAATGTTGAAGGCTACGACACAGGAAACTGGATTCTCCTTGATTTTGGTGATATTATCGTTCATGTATTTGATAATGAGAATAGATTATTCTATGATCTTGAGAGAATCTGGAGAGATGGAAAGAGTATATCAAAAGAAGATTTAACTTAACTTTCAGATCTTGTAATAAAGCATAATAATAAGCAACCGATTTAGGAACAAATAAATCGGTTGCTTTAATTTTTGCAAAAATATAAAGGTTATAAGATAGAAATTAATTCATAAATTAATAAAATCTCATAACTCCGAATACCTTACCGAGGATCTGACAGTCGTCTACTATGATTGGATCCATAGTATCGTTTTCAGGCTGAAGTCTGATATGTCCGTCTTCCTTGTAGAAGGTCTTAACAGTAGCAGAATCATCTATAAGTGCTACAACCTGGTCGCCATTCTTAGCCGTGTTACACTGCTGAACAAATATCTGATCTCCGTTATAAATACCGGCATTGATCATTGAATCACCCTTTACCTTGAGAATAAAGGCATCAGCTCCCTTTGGACACATGCTGGCAGGAATAGGGATGTATGAATCAATATTCTCCTCAGCAAGAATCGGCATTCCGGCTGCAACCTGGCCGACAACAGGAATACTTACGATTTCAGTTCTGACCATATTAAAACCGTCATCACAAATTTCTATAGCACGAGGCTTAGTAGGATCGCGTCTGATATATCCGTTCTTCTCCAATGTTTCCAAGTGAGAGTGCACAGAGGATGTGGATTTCAAATTAACAGCCTTGCAAATATCTCTTACAGCAGGAGGAAATCCTCTCTGAAGGGTCTGCTCCTTGATATAGTCAAGGATCTCCTGTTGCTTCTTGGATATATTACCTTTTTCCATATTGACCTCCTAAGTGTTATTTCAAAATAGCTTAGTCAAGCTTATTAGCATGTCTATAGTATATCATCATTATAAGAATTAAGCAAATGTTTGTTCGGAAAATATGTTCGATTTTTGTTGACAACCAAACATTTGTTTTGTATTATTATTTCAGAACAGTTGTTCGCAACAAGTGTTCGTATGGAACTATTGTATTTATCGAGTTTAGAGTAAGAGGATATGGCCATGACTAATGCTATGTATGCTGCCGCAAGTCTTTACAACGATCCACGTTTTCTTAGTAAGAGTGAAGTTCGTATCAGAGCTAACAGAGCCAGGAGACAACGAATTTTTAAAATGCAGCTTTCTGCGACTATAGTGCTTGTAACATTGGTTCTCTTTACAGTAATATTTATGTGTTCTTCATTTTACTCAGGAGCACAATCCGATAAGTATCAACCTGAATTCAAATATTACACATCTATAACAGTTCATTCAGGAGATACTCTATGGAGTATTGCCAATGATAATTTTGCCAAGGATCATTACAAGGACCTAAATTCTTATATTATGGAAATCTGTAAGCTTAATAAGATGGACACTGACAGTGTTCTTAATGCAGGAGAAAGTCTCATAATTCCTTATTATTCAACTGAGTACAAATGATATTTCATCAAAAAATTAGCTACATTTTTCAGAAAACTGTAAATAATTTAACAGAAAATTCAAATATACACTTAATAAAATCCTCCTTGCTGATATATAATATATTCAGCAAGGAGATTTTTTATGAAACTTTCTTTACTTCTAAAATATAAATCTATAGTGATTCAGTGTCATGACAACCCTGATGCAGATGCTATCTGTTCAGGGTATGTTCTATATAGATATTTCCTTAAACATGGAATAAAGGCCAGGCTTATTTACTCCGGAAATTTCAAGATCAGTAAGAGTAATCTGGTTTATCTGATCAAGGAACTTAAGATTCCCATTGAATTTGTCAGCAATCTTAAGAACAAGCCGGATTTACTTCTATTAACTGATTGCCAGTACGGAGAAGGTAATGTCAAAAAATTTCCGGCCAAGGAAATAGCTGTAATTGATCATCATCAGGTTTATAGCACACTTCCTAAGCTCAATGAAGTAAGAAGTAATCTTGGAAGCTGTTGTTCAGTAATATGGAATCTGCTCAAGATAGAAGATGAAGAGGATCTTGTAGATAAGAATATTGCAACTGCTCTTTATTATGGACTTTATTCAGATACCAATGCCTTTTCTGAGATGTCGCACCCTCTTGATCGAGATATGATTGAGTCTCTAAATTATAATAAATGCCTTATTATGAAGCTCAAGAATATGAATCTCACTCTTAAAGAGGCCAAGATTGCAGGGGTTGCCATGCTTGGCATTGATTATCATGCAGAGAATAAGTATGCAATTCTTAGGACGGATCCCTGCGATCCTAATATTCTAGGTCTCATTGGTGATTTTATTGTTGCTGTTGATGATATAGATGTATGTCTTGTTTATAGTATTCTTTCTTTTGGAGTTAAGTTTTCTATCAGAAGTTGTTCCAAAGAGACAAGAGCTGATGAACTTGCTACATTCCTTGCTCAGAAGATAGGCTCCGGCGGTGGACATACTGAGAAGGCCGGCGGAATTCTCAAAAATGAACTGATCATCAAGCAATATCCTGATTATATTGAGATTGATGATGATTCCGCTCAGCATTCAATTTCCAATATCATCAAGGAACGAATGGCGGATTACTTTGAAAATGCTGAAATCATACATGCTAACGATACAACACTTGTTTTGTCTCATATGTCAAAGTATGAGAGAGCACCAATGAATCTTGCATATGTAGAGCCTCACGAATGTGTTCCTACCGGAAATATGGCAATTATAAGGTCTATGGAAGGCGATACTAATATTGAGATTAGAGATAACACTATTCTTATTCTTGATTCCAAGGGAAAAGTAAAAGCAATATCATCTGAAAAGTTTAATTCTAGTTTCAAAAAGTCTCGCAAGAAATTTAAGTTTACCAGTGACTATATTCCAACAATTAAGAATGCAGACACAGGTAAATCTTTCTCACTGCTTCCGCTGGCAAAGAGCTGTGAGTCCACAAGTGACATAAAGATATATGCCAAGAAACTTACAAAGACAACCAAACTTTTCACTTATTGGGACACAGATAAATACATGATCGGACAGAAAGGCGACTATCTTGCCGTCAGTCAGGACGATATTCATGATATATTTATCGTAGATAAAGGCGTATTCAAGAAAACTTATAAACTCGTATAAATAAAAATCACCTAGCAGATTAGTCCATGGCTAAAATGCTAGGTTTTTGTTATTTAAAGTTATTTATTTTCTCTAAGATGCACCATTTTGGCAGCTCTTCGCCTGTTTGCATCATCTTGAGCAGCATAATGCTTACGGGTTGTATTTACATCCTTGTGTCCAAGAACGTCAGCTACAAGATAAATATCCCCGGATTCCTGATATAGATTTGTACCAAAGGTACTTCGAAGCTTATGAGGAGTTATATTTTTAAGTGTAGTAACATTTTGAGCATATTTTTTTACCAGCTTCTCAACAGCTCTTACAGTAATTCTCTTATTCTGAAGAGAAAGAAACAGAGCGTTCTCACTACCTTCCTCGGGAATAATGGTTTTACGCTGCTCAATATAATCAATAAGCGCGGTTCTTACTTCTTCAGGGAAATATACTACGGTGTTATATCCGCCCTTACGATGGATTCTAAGACCATTAGTATCAAAATCGATATCGTCAAAATCAATTCCAACGCACTCAGAAACACGTATTCCGGTACCAAGTAGGAGAGTTAAAAGCGCTACATCTCTTAGCTTAGTCTTTTCATGGTATCGAAGCTGAGCCTTAGTAAGTTTATCGCCGGCTTCAACCTGATCAAGGAGAGTTGCAACCTCATTTGGCTCTAGCCTTACAATTTCATGTTCATGGAGCTTGGGCATATTAACAAGTTCAGCCGTATTTCTGGTTACCAATTCTGCCTTATAGAAAAAACTATACATAGATCTAAGGGCAGACATTTTTCTCTTTTTACCCTGTTCTGCGTTGGTTATTTCTTTGTCTTTTTTCTCATAAAGAGAAAGATACTCAAGATATTCCTCGATATCCTCTCGTTCTATCTGGTCCAGGATTCCTATACTAAAATCCTTTATTTCAATTTTTCTAAGGGAAGGATTTTGACTATGAAGGTACTCAAAGAAAGTCCTGAGATCATAGGCGTACCCAAGACGAGTTCTGGCAGATGTAGTAGGCTCTATACCTCTAAAAAACTGCCTGCAGAACTTAGGAAGCGTATCGAGAACTTCACGCATCCTTATAATGTTTATCTTGTCCTGCTCATTATAATATTTTTCATCATTTCCAATATTGTTTTGCATGTATTTAGTATACCACAACTAGTGTTTACTATTGAGGATACCACTAAAATTAGTACTTTCAAAGTGCACAAATTGAAGGTTTTAATTCTGTAAAATATATGGATTGATTGCAATTTGATAAAAATGGTAAAATTTCAGAGTTCGAATAATTTGTTGGGTGGAGATCATTTTGGAAAGAAAATGTAATTATAGAAAAAGAGATGGTCAAAGACTGACCATTTCTGAATATAAAGCAAGAAGAAAAAGAGAAATCACAAGAAGAATCGCCCTTGGCATTATATCTATAGTGCTGGTCCTGGTGCTGATTATATCTGCAGTAGTTCACCGTCATATAAATAAAAATGATACTACAAGTGAGAATGTGGCAACGGATGCATCATCTGAAGCTTCTTCTGTATTAGAAATAATTGATACAGTAGTAGAAGAGTCTGAGACAGAAGAGGAGACATCTCCTTTTAAAGCATTGTCTGAAGATGCCAATTCCTTTTTTAACGGTTATACTGTGGAAGTATCCGAGAACACAGATTATATTGCCAGCGAGAATGTTTATAGTACCTATGCGCTTCTTGTAAATTTGGATAACGGAACCGCAGTAGCTTCAAAAGAAGGCACAGTTCGCATAAATCCGGCGTCTATGACCAAGATACTTACGCTTTTGGTGGCTGCTGAACATATTACCGATCTTGAGGATACTTTTGTAATGACTCAGGAAATTGGTGATTTCGTATTCAAGAAAGACTGCAGTGCTGTAGGCTTTGAAGTAGGCGAAAAGGTTACTGTAAGAGACATGTTATACGGAACAATCCTTCCTTCAGGGGGTGACGCCGCCATGTGCCTTGCAGAATATGTCGCAGGTTCCCAGGAAGCTTTTGTAAAAATGATGAACGATAAGCTTTCTGAACTTGGCCTTTCTGATACAGCTCATTTTACCAACTGCATTGGAATCTATGACGAGAATCATTACTGTACACTTCTTGATATGGCTATGATACTTAAGGCTGCAGAAGAAAACAGTCTATGCCACGAAGTTTTAAATGCCAGAAAATATACTACATCTTTAACTACCGAACATCCCGAGGGAATATTGATTTCCAACTGGTTTATGCGCCGAATTGAAGATAAAGATACTCACGGAGAAGTTATTGGCGCAAAGACAGGTTTTGTAGTACAATCAGGATGTTGCGGTGCCAGCTATCAGATTTCCAACGACGGAACTCATTACATCTGCGTAACAGCCGATGCATGGAGCTCCTGGAGATGCATCTACGACCACGTTGAGATTTACGATACTTACACCAGTTAAAAAGATTTTTTACAAAGGAAGTGATTTACAATGAAACTTAAAAAATATAATAAAGCAATTGCTACAGTGGCATTAGTTCTTATAGTAGCCATGGTTCTTGGATCAGTAGCTGGTTCTTTTCTCTCATTTTAATTATTCTATTATATGATGATAATCCCATGAGGAAGCTGAGAGTGTTGCACTACAGTCTTCTTTATGGGATTTTTACTTAGTGTGATGGGGACATTTATGAAAAAGAATGAAAAACTTGAAAAAATGGAAGATATAAAGGTTAAGGAAAGTCCACATGCAAGGGCGATTAAGAATGCACCTGAGGAAGCATTAGCAAGAGCTATTCACGATGCGCTCATTAAAGATCGAGAGAAAAAATGATTAAGTGATTTTTAATCTTATTCCATTTAAGACTATAATTGTAATGTTCACCAGCGGCTGTGCTGGTATTCTTGGGATATCGCATTATACAGAGGAAATATTATGGAAAGAAGAAAGAGAATAAATAAAGTACTCTTCGGATTTTTGGTGGTTGCTGCGATTGTCTGTATTGTAGCGCTTTCGCAGGTGGTCAAGAATCGCGGAGGCCTGAACATAAAAAGTACTGAGGAATATCCAGTATCACAGGGAGTTGTGCTATACAGGCAGGATGACCCGGCTTGGGCAGACAAAAATCTTGGCACCTCTAAGTACACCATGGAATCCTCGGGCTGCATAACTTCTTGCATTGCATCAGCCATTTCAGAAAGCTCACAGCCTATGGACCCAGGCCAGCTTCTAACTCTTTTGACAGAGAAAAGAGTTTACGATGGCGCAGGAAATATGCAGTGGGGAATGCTGGATGCTATAGACGGCTTCGGAGTTGAGGTTTACAACACTTTGGACAAGGCCTTTATCGATGAGTGCCTGTCTCAGGGCAGATACCCAATCGTAAAAGTCCACAGAAAGAGCTTGTTTAGTTATCATCATTTTGTTCTGATCGTTGGCAGTGAAAACGGTGAATATATCTGCATAGATCCGCTTAAGGATGGTTACACAACACTCAGTGATTACAGCAACAGAATTTATTCAATAAGATGTGTTTGGCATGAATAAGGTTGAATAGTACAATAAACTCGTAAGAGACAAGATAATGGCAGCTTTTGTCGCCCAGAATGAGCCCTAGGACGGGGATAGCGGCTCATTTTTGAATTTAGGAGATGAGCATTTTGAAAAAGAAAATTCTGATTATCAATACTGGCGGCACCTTGTCCGCTGTAATGAAGCAAAATGGCCTGATTCCAGGGCTTTCCATCTACGATATGCAAAAAGAGCTAAAGATGGTATCCGGAGATACAGACATCGAGATAGAAGATTTCTGTTCCCTGGACAGCGCCAATATTTTTCCGGAGGACTGGAGCGCGCTTGCCCAGCGGATAAGCGATTGCAGAAATGATTATGATGGCATCGTTGTAATTCACGGAACGGATACTTTGGCCTATACTTCCTCGATGCTTTCTTTTATGCTAAGAAACATCGGAATTCCTGTGGTTATCACAGGTTCACAGCTATCCATCACAAATCCTGTGGCGGATGCTATGGAAAACTGCAGATGCGCGATACACATGGCTGCAAGCCAGATTCCAGGCGTGTTTGTAGCTTTTAACAGAAAAGTAATGCTTGGATGCAGGGCTTCCAAGGTCAGATCCTTGAATTTTGATGCCTTTGAGAGCATAAATTATCCTAATATAGCAACCATAAGCTCTCTGGGAATGAAAATCGATACAGCTTCAGTGCCTGAAAGAACGGGAATTTTCAAGCTTACAAATTCCTATTCAGACAAAGTTTGCATGATTAAGATGTTTCCTGGGATTCACCGCAGCTTGATCGAATCCATCGCTGATCAGGGCTACAAAGGCCTATATATCGAAGCCTACGGAATCGGCGGAATGCCATTTTTGAAGCATGATTTCATAGGAACACTCGATAAACTCATTCAAAACGGCATGACGGTCGTTGTTGGAACCCAGTGTAGATACGAAGGTTCCAAGATGGATGTCTATGAAACTGGTAAAAGAGCTCTCGAAATCGGTGCACTTGAGGCACACGACATGACAGGCGAAGCAGCCCTTACCAAGCTTATGTGGATTCTTGGCATGACCAGTGACATTTCAGAGATTCGCGATTATTATTCTATAAATATTGCAGGAGAACTTGGTGGCGGAATCGCATGATTCCGCTTTGTTATGTCTTTTGCTTTAATTGTTCGTTAAACATGTGTTTTGCGAATAGTTATATCTCACAAGCAAAGGCACACCCCTTCCCAAAGTGTGCCTTTTTCATCCATGTAATTATTTCAATTTTGCATTGAGCTTTTCAATGGCATCTTCATGACGCTGAATAGCAAACTCAGCAGATTTAATCTTGAGTTCAGTATTCATGCGCTTTTTATGTATCTCATTACTCTTAACGTAGTATTCGTAGACAGACTCATCAGCTACTTCAAGGAACTTGTCAGCGATACATCCCGGAAGAACAAATTTCTTAACTACGTCAGCGAACTTAACTTCGATGTATTTACCATCCTGAGTTATAACTTCGCCATCGCCAAATTTCTTATGAGTAACCTTCATTTTAAGGGCTGATTTATCGCCTAACGCACTCTCCTCTTTATCCAGATCAGAAAGCGCAGCATTTAAATCAACCTGCTCTTTTTTGAGCTCCTCTATCTTATTTGCATTTTCTTCAAGCATTTCTTTTGTCTTTTTAGTTGGCTTTTTCTTGGTTTCAGTGCTTTTTACTTCAACATCCTCGTTATCCATTGTAAGGCCCATAATAAAAGTCTCCCTGTTAAAAAACACAAATAAATTATCGACTTAACAATAATATTTTATCGTATTTTTTAGTAAAAGACAAGATAACAACAAAGGTATAAACGCCATAAAATAGGCATTTATACCTTAAATTATTATTAAATTTCTGTGTATTTACCTGGTAATAATTTAACAGGTTTTTTATCAACTTCAATCCAAACCGGTATAGCACTTGGATTATATGCAAAGGTTCCGTCTACAGAAACCTGGATTCTGTCTGAAGCATCCAAATAATCAACTATATCTATATTGGTTGCATACCAGATATCCTCGTGGCCACCCATATCCTTGGCAAATTTCTCAATGATATGCCAGTTATTATCTCTGTCAAACTCATAACTGTGGCCCCAAACATAGAACATCTGAAGGTACTGAGTTTTATGGAAGTTAGTAAAATCCTTGCAGAGATCTTCGAGACTTGGATCTGCATGACGGCATGTAGGATTCCATTTCATAAAATCTGAAGGAAGCTCAAAAGAAAGTGTCTGGTTAACAGTTCTGGCATGAACAATTCCGCAGCTCTTAAAAACTTCAACTACCTTGTCGTCAAAAGAGCCATTGGGATAGGCCATTCCTCTTACGGTCTTTCCAAGGATTTTTTCAAGGACCTTTCTGTCTTCCAAAACCTGCTGCGCTATCTGTTCCTTGGGGCATCTTGCGATGGTCGGATGTGTAAAGGTGTGACAGGCGATTTCATGGCCTTCATATACCTCTTTTATTTCAGATAGCGGAATATGCTCCTGATAGAACTCTTTAAAGGGAGCCTTCTCAAGACCACCGTTAAGATTAAAGGTGCCTTTAAGTCCATACTCATTAAAAAGAGCTACAAGCCTCTTATCAGGTATTTTTCCATCATCATAACTAAGTGTAAGTACTTTGTGCTTTCCTTCAGGAAAAGCAGTGTATATATTCCTAAGTTTCTTATCCATTATCTTCTACCTTCTTGGTCAGTGCTTTGGAAGCCATCTTTATCTTTTCATCATCAAGAATCTGGCCCCATTTATACGGAGTGTTCTGGTATACATAGTAATTAAGCCAGTTTGTATAAAGGTTATTGGCATGAGAACGCCACAAAAGGTCAGGTTTATTATCAGGATTATCATCGGGATAATAGTTGTCCGGAACGTGGATTTTAAGCCCCTTTGAAAGATCTCTTCTATACTCGGAATCAAGAGTAAGTCTGTCATATTCAGCATGGCCCATTACAAAAATCTGACTTCCGGTCTTATTCATGCAAAGGAAAATACCTGCTCTGGGTGACTTGGCCAAAACAACAAGATCATCGCAATTTTCAATTTCTGAGGCTGGAGTTTCTGTATGTCTGGAATGAGGCATATAAAAAGCGTCATCAAATCCACGCACAAGAGGCACTTTTCTGTTCATTACCCTGTGTTTGAAAATACCGAACAATTTCTCATCCAGGGGTTTCTTGTCGATACCATAGTGGTAATATATTCCGGCCTGAGCGCCCCAGCAAATATGGAAGGTTGAAGTTACATTTGTCTTGGACCACTCAAATACTTTGCAAAGCTCGTCCCAATAGTCCACTTCCTCGAACTTCATCTGCTCAACTGGAGCACCTGTGATAATAAGTCCGTCATAGGTGTTATCTTTAAGTTCATCAAAAGTATTATAGAATCTGTTCAGATGGTTAGGCGATGTGTTGTTAGAATGATGAGAACTCATCTGCATAAAGGATACATCAATCTGAAGAGGTGTATTGGACATGGAGCGCAGAAGCTGAAGCTCAGTTTCCTCTTTAAGAGGCATCAGGTTGAGAATACAAATCTGAAGAGATCTGATATCCTGGTGCAGAGCTCTGTTTTCGTCTACTGCGAAAATATTCTCCTGTTCAAGTATTTCTCTAGCCGGTAAATCATTTTGGATTTTAATTGGCATGTCTTTTCACCTCGTTGCAAGTAACTATTATTATGATTATATCAGTATTTATCATTGTTTTTATTGCAATTATTTAAGCATATCAAGAAATTCTGCTTCATTTATTACCTTAATTCCAAGTTCATTAGCTTTTGTGAGCTTACTTCCTGCAGCTTCTCCTGCAAGAACAAGGCTTGTCTTTTTGGAAACACTTCCTGAAGCCTTTCCACCGTTTTTAACAATAAGCTCTTCTGCTTCTTTTCTTTCGAGTGTAGGAAGAGTTCCTGTAACAACGATTGTCATTCCTGCAAGCTTATCGGAGGCATTCTCATCTACAGGTACCTGCATATTAAGGCCAAGTTCTTTCATCTTCTCAAGAACATGAAGGTTGTTCTCATCATGGAAGAATTCATATAGATCTTCCGCGGTAGTTTCACCAATATCAGGTATCTGCAAAAAGCCGTCTCTTGTAACCTTGGTAAGATCCATAAGGTTGTCAAAATGCTTCATTATTTCCCTTGCAGTAGATTTTCCTACGTTTCTGATTGCAAGACCTGTAAGGAGTCTTACCGGATCATTTTCCTTGGACTTTTCGATTTCGCCAAGGAGTTTGTCAGTATTCTTTTCTTTTCCGATAATGCCCTTTTCTACAAGTGCATCTCTATGTTCATAAAGAGTGTAAATATCAGCGTAGGTATGAAGATATCCTTCAGAAACAAGTGCATCCACAAGTGTATCTCCAAGACCCATGATATTCATGGCATCTCTACTGGTAAAGTAAGCAATAGTTCTTGTGACCTGGGCCGGGCAAGTAGGATTTATACATCTGATATCAGCCGTATCCTCTTCTCTTACAAGAACTGATCCGCATACAGGGCAAGTTTCAGGAGCCTTATATACGATTTCAGGAGCTTTTACACAGCCATTAAGCTTAGGAATGATCTCTCCGCTCTTAAAGAGCTTGTATTCGCCCCCAATACCTATTTGCATCTCATTGATGTAGTCCTGATTATGAAGAGTTGCTCTGGATACACTGGTACCGCAAAGTCTTGCGGGTTTTCCGGTTTCTCTGT
The DNA here is from genome assembly GCF_000420945.1 of Butyrivibrio sp. VCB2006. GTDB lineage: Bacteria > Bacillota > Clostridia > Lachnospirales > Lachnospiraceae > Butyrivibrio. The sequence goes on along the minus strand of NZ_ATVX01000006.1, from coordinate 132,055 downwards.
CGTGGAAACTTCCTGTAAATGTAAGCTTTCCTGTTCTTCCTACATCTACAATAATCTCATCCATCACAACTACGCGTTCCTCAGGAGGATACTTATAGGCAATATGTCCGCTTGAGTACTTGCTTCCTGCAGGGAAATCATCTCTCCAGGCTGTATGGTCAACCTTGATAACAGCACCGTCAAGATCGTATTCAAGATTTTCTCTCATTGCACCTATCTCGTTTATGGCATTAAGAATTTCTTCTGCTGAAAAGCATTTTTTATGAAATACTACAGGTACTCCTGCCGCTGCCAGCATATCAAGGCCCTGGCAATGAGATTCCATAAGCTCCGAAGGGCCATCCTGAATGTTAAAAACAAACATTCTAAGGCCTCTGTCTCTTGTAATGGTTGGATCCAGCTGCCTTAAAGTTCCTGCGGCAAGGTTTCTTGGATTTGCAGCAGTCTTTTTACCGAGCTTTTCCTGCTCTTCATTGAATTTCTCAAAGTCTTCGTGTGACATATATACCTCTCCGCGAAGCTCAAGATAATCATAATGAAGATCCAGGACCTGTTTAACATCAGGAATCATAAGAGCATTGGCAGTTACATCTTCGCCGATAAGACCATCGCCTCTTGTCTCAGCCAGCTCTAAATGAAGCTTATTATCTTCATCACTCTTTCTATATCTAAGGGTCATACTAAGACCATCAATCTTTATTTCAGCAGAAAACAAAGCATCCGGGTGAAGGGCATGCACCTTTCCTGCCCACTCGGTTACAGCCTCTGTTGTAAATACATCTTCAATTGAAAGCATAGGAACATTATGCGTAATTTTGACACCAGCTTCTCTTTTGGCAACGCCTCCGATGATCTGGCTTGGAGAATCCTTAGAAATAAGCTCAGGATAATCTGCTTCGAATTTTTTAAGCTTAATCATAAGCTGATCGTATTCATAGTCCGATATCTCAGGCTCATCCTGATTGTAATATAAATCCATATGATGCTTGATCTCAGCTGTCAAAGCATCATATTCTTTTCTGATTTCATCTGTAATCTGTGCCATAATCCCCAAATTTCTCCCAACAAATTTCTAATTATTATTTCTTTAATAGGCCACAAGCTCTGTACAAATCATCTTTTGCTCTATTATCCAGTTCTTTGTACTGCCCGGGCTTAAGCTCATAATCTGCGAGCTTGACTGTCATAACTCGTATTCTTTTTAGCTTCACTACATTGGCGCCAAGTGCCTGGCACATGCGCCTGATCTGTCTGTTAAGACCTTGTGTAAGTATGATTCGAAAGCTCTTTTTGCCTGTCTTTGTAATCTTACAGCCTCTTGTAGTTCTGTCAAGTTCTTCAAGATAGACGCCATTCGCCATCTTCTTAAGAAAGTCACCGTTTATTTCCTTATCAACTTCCACTTCATACTCTTTTTCATGCTTATTGGAGGATTTCATCATTGCGTTGATGAGATTTCCATCATTAGAAAGAATCAGAAGTCCCTCAGAATCCTTATCTAGTCTGCCGGCATAAGTAACTCTTGTAGGGTAATTAATTTCAGTAGTTACGCATCTCTCAGCATGGGAGTCCTTCTCAGTACATACGACTCCGATTGGTTTATAATACGCAAGAACAACATCCTCGATAACCAGGCTTATCTTTTTGTTATCTACGTAAACTTCATCCGTTTCTTCAACCTGAAGTCCGGGCTGAGGGATACTACCGTTAACCTTAACTCTTCCTGCAGCTACAAGTTTGTCTGCTTCTCTTCTGGAACAAACACCACAGGCCGCTATATATTGATTTAATCGCATTCTCTTATCCTTATATAAAAAAGAAGCGGCTCAGCATAAATCTAAACCGCTCCATATTATGTGCCTAAAACAAGTTTAACAAGCTTTAGCAAGCTCATACAGTGCATTATTCTCAATAATGCATTCAAAATTCTCTTTGTAATGAGCTATAACATGCTGATTGGTAGCCTGGAAATGTCCAAACTCATAAGCCATCGTGAAAAGAGCTGCAAAAGCCTTAGGATCCTCGTTCTCTCTCTGCAGGTCAAGATAGTACTTGCCATCAACTGAATTCTTGTAAAGAGAACTCTTAATCTTAAGATCCGCAGGAGCTTTACTACAGAAAGAAATCACTGTGCGGATATCATTGAAGGTGAATACATACTCATGGAACTTAAGTCTGTTTGCATCACGCTTCTCTTTATCCTCAGGAGAATGAGCTTGTGGCTGTCTTGATACGCCATTTGAAATAAGCGCAGCTTTCTTCTTGCCATCTTCTACGCTGGCATTCTGATTGATCTCTATCTTCTCGCTACTATCCTGATCTTTGGCAATTCCGTTTTCTTCCATGATGTTCTTAACAGAATTGGTAAGCTGTTTAAGGCTCTTAAGATATTCGTTAAGTCTGTTGATACGTTCTTCATCAACTGAGTCTCCAAGATCCTCAAGAACATTCTTAGGAATCTTGATTCCGGCCTTGTCAGTAAGGTTACGAAGGATCTCACCAAAGGAAGCGGAAGCATTCTCTGATAATGTAAGTGAAATGGAATGATCAGGAAGTACTGTAATCTGCATAGGCATAAAAGAACCGGTTGGCTTGTAATCTACCTCTTCCTCGGCTTTTCTCATGACCTCGTGAAGGAAATCCATAGCTTCCTTCTTTTTCTCGAAAAGATCCTCAAGCTTAATGCCCTGTTCATCCATATCATCTTCAGTAATAATACATGTTACTGTATCTTTATTAATTCTCTTGAACTCCATTAAATATATAATTCCTTTCAATAGAACGGGAAAAATCTCTTTTTAAAATTCAAAACCTATTTTACATCATTTAACAAATTCTTGGAAGACCTTCTCCGTACATCAGACCAATTATACGTTTTCCGCCTATTTTAGTATTAAGGACCACACTATTATTATCGGATGATTCCTCTAATTTCGAAACCTTACCGATAATGCAGCAGTTTTCGCCATATTTTGATGTTTTTATTAGAGAAACTGCCTTCTGAGCATCATCCTTATGAACAGCAAGAACCATTTTTCCTTCGTTACCCATATACATTGGATCAAGCCCCAGTATTCCGCAAAAATCTCTAACTGCGGGGGATACTGGAAGTGCCTCCTCTTCCAGTTCAATTGTACATTTAGAAGAAGAACTAAATTCATTAAGAACTGTTCCCAGGCCGCCTCTTGTAACATCTCTCATAGCATGAACTCTGATACCTTCATTAAGGAGCTTATTAACCATCTCACAAAGAGGTGCTGCATCTGATACAATATTGGATTCTATGCCCATTCTGGTACCAAGAATTGCGGCATGATGATCTCCAAGATTGCCTGAAATAATGATCTGATCTTCATCCTGAAGTTTAAATGGACCCGGAACATCAAGATTATCATCTATAAAACCAACACCTGATGTGTTGATAATAAGTCCAGGCTCGCCGCCTTTGTTTTCTATAACCTTAGTATCACCGGTAATAATCTTAATACCTGCTTCATTAGCAGTTTCAGCCATTGAAGCGATAACTTTATCAAGTACATCGATATCAAGACCTTCTTCCAGGATACAGCCGCAGGTTAAGTACATAGGCCTTGCGCCGCTCATAAGAAGATCGTTTACTGTTCCGCAAACGCAAAGTCTTCCTATGTCCCCACCGGGAAAAAGAATAGGTGTAACTACAAAACTGTCAGTAGTTACAGCAAGTCTTCCTGCTCCGGGAACAACTGCAGAATCCTCTAATTTATCTAATATTTCATTATGAAAGTGTTTGGCAAATACATCTCTTATAAGCGCAGAAGTTGATTCTCCGCCGCTTCCATGAGCCATTGTTATCTTCATTATATTTCTCCAATAAAATTATTTCCTTCCGGAAACAAAGTAGTTATAGCAGCTTCCTTCCGTTGAAACCATGCAGGCTCCGTGTGCATTATCCGGAGTGCAGCTTTTTCCAAACAGAGGACAGTCGCAAGGCTTTATTTTGCCTACCAAAACGCTTGCGCAGCAACATCCAACCGGCATATGGTCTTCATCCAGGTCATAGCTTCCTGCATCAAACATCCTGTATTCATCTCTAAGTACCATTCCTGAGCCTGGGATTTTGCCCATGCCTCGCCAGGAAGCATCAGATGGAACAAAGTACTTATTTACGATCTCTTTGGCCTTATTGTTACCTGACTCAGTAACCGCACCTTTATACATATTTCTCACGCCGGTTTTACCCTTCATGGAAACAAGTGCATAGATAGTAGTAAGAAGCTGTGGTCCTTCAAAACCAGAAACAACAAAGGGTATTCCAAGCTCCTCAGAAAGCTCTTTATACTCATTACTTCCTGTAATTGTAGCCACATGACCGGGAGCGATAAATCCATCGATTCCACCGCCATTATTTACTACCCATCTTATTACCTGCGGCATTGTCTTAAGTGAAGTCAAAAGCTTAAGATTCTTAAGGCCTTTCTCTATGGCCTTTTCCAGTACCATGGCATATACAGGAGTTGTAGTCTCAAAACCAATTGCAGCAAAAACATAGGTGTGGTCAGGATCAGCTTCAGCAAGCTTAACAGTTTCCATTGGAGAGTAGACCATCTTAACATGAGCTCCATCTCCCTTTGCATCAGCAAGCGATTTAGATGAGCCCTTTACCCTGATCAGATCGCCAAAGGTGAGCACAATTGTATCTTCTCTCATGGATAGCTCAACAAGCTTGTCTATCACGGCAGTTACAGTGACACAAACAGGACATCCAGGACCTGATATAAGCTTTATCTTATCTGAAAGCATAGATGGAATGCCATTTTCGGAAATAGACGCAGTATGGGTTCCGCAAACCTCCATAATGCGAACTTCCTCGCCATCGTATTCTTTTAATGCCTTAACTATCTCTTTTAAATCCATCATATTAAATACTAAGGCCCTCTATTTCGTTAAATAGTTCATTGATTTCACAGGCAAGCTCATCATCCATCTTCTGGATAATACAGCCTGCATGTACAAGAACGTTATCGCCAACCTTAACATCCACAAGCCCTGAATCAGCAATAACCTTATTTCCGCTAAAATCTACAGTTGCCATGTTGCCATTAAGCTCAACAACTTTTCCAGGAAGTGCTACGCACATAATTAATCCTCCTTAAGCATCAGGTAATAAGCCTGACCTACTGATATTCCCGCATCTCCTGCAGGAACAAGTTCATTTACAAATACTTCAAAGCCGCTTTCTAACAGCTTCTGATATGTATTTGTCAAAAGAAGTCTGTTACCAAAAACGCCTCCTGAGAGGCAAACCTTGGACTCCTTCTTATTTTCTTTTATATATTCGCAGACCCTGACTATCACATCAGAAAGGGCCATATGGAATGAATACGAAAGCTCATCTGCAGGAATATTTTTCTCATAAAGGGCATAACAAATATCAGTAAAAAGAGCTGTCTGATCAGGAATATATTTTCCTTCGTCTCCCTTAGTTATTTCAAATGAAAGCTTATAATAACTTCCGTTACTTGCGTCCTCTTTATGACTTTCAAGATAATTCCATGCCTCTTTTTCAAGGGCTATAGCGCATTCTCCTTCAAAAGAGTTTTCTTCTTTAATTCCAAGAAGCGCACAAACACAGTCAAAGAGCCTTCCTACACTAGATGCATTAAACACATTGATGTTGTTATCAAGAGCAGCTTTTACCAGCCCCGGTACTTCTTTAGAATTCTTTGCTGCATTATAATAACACTCTTTTACAAGTTTTGCATTTCTTGATGCATTATCTCCGCCGCAGAGCTTAATATAACTCATATGGCCGCATCTTTCAAATTCGGATCCGTTACAGTACAGGAATTCTCCGCCCCATATATTTCCATCGGTCCCATAGCCTGTTCCGTCAAAAGAAACACCTATACAGCTTTTTAAGCTCTTTTCAGCCATAACTGATAAAATATGGGCATGATGATGTTGAACCTCAAATATGGGCAAATTATACTTATTTGAATACTCTTTAGCAAGTCTTCCTGACTCATAAAGAGGATGCATGTCGCAAACAATACTTTCCGGCTTAAATTTGAAAATATCCTCGTAAGAAGCAAGAAGCTTTTTGAGGTTATCATTAACGCCAAAGTCTTTTAGATCCCCAAGATACTGTGATGGGATTATCTTATCTTTATAGCCAAAAGAAAAAGTGCTCTTGAGGTCGCCACCAAAGGCCAGTACCTTTACTGAATTATTGTTATCCTTAGATTCTTTTACGAAAATCGGAAGCGGCACATACCCTCTGGCCCTTCTGTTAAACAGGCTAAGGTATTTTCCATCTTTAAGCTCTGCCACAAACATAACAGAATCATCCTGTGGCATATTTATCTTACGTTTATGGACTAGAACTGCATCCACACCTTTACCCTTGAATTCAGTAAGAAAAACGTCATCATCTATGATAATTGGTTCATCAGACTTATTAGCGCTCGTGACAATAAGCGGCCCAACCGCATCACAAAGAAGTCTGTGAATTCCAACAGATGGAAGGAATGCACCAATGTACCTACTATCTTTACATACCTCATAATCGAAGGCTTTTTTTACATTTAAAAGAACTATGGGACGAGCTGAGCTTTCAAGAAGCTCCTTTTCCATGTCATTTACATAACAGTATTCTTCGATGGCTTTTATATTGGAAAACATAACGGCAAATGGCTTTTTCTCACGACCTTTGGTGTGTCTTAAATTGGATGCAGCATTATTATTTGGCTTACATACAAGCTGATATCCGGAAGAACCCTTAAGGCCAATTATCTTATTATCTCGTAAAAGAGAAATTGCCCTTTCGATAGTTAAACTGTTATCAGTGCTATCATTGCGTATAATTTTTGTTATATCTTTAGTATTACATTGAGAATAACTTTTCTGAGTGAAATCAATCAGGATATATTGAGGGCCACAGTCATGGCAGGATATAGTCTGCGCATGTCTTCTTCTCCCTAAAGTATACTCAGCAGCGCATTCAGGACACATTTCAAAATCTATCATTGTGGTAGTGTCCCTGTCGTAAGGAAGCATGTTTAATATGGATATTCTTGGCCCACACCCTGCACAGCTTATAAGAGGATAATGATATCTTCTATCTTTAGGATCCAGCATTTCCGACATGCAATCAGGGCAAATACCTATATCCGGTAAAAACACAGGAAGTTCGCTTGGAAGATCAATCTCCCCACTGGTAATTATTTCAAATTTTTCAAAATCACCTTGTATATTTAAAGAACTAAGGTATTTTGTATATTCTTCATTACTTAGCTCACATTTTTCTACATTCAAAATAAAAGCACCTGAAGGATACTCGCCTTTAATCATTTCAGTGAACTTAAGAATAGTTTCTTCGTCACCCTTAACAAGTATATCTACAGCTGCTCCAATATTTCGTACAAACCCTTGTAAACCGTATTCAGTTGCCTTTTTTAATATAAAGGGGCGATAACCAACACCCTGTACCGCCCCTTTAACTGTGATTTTAGAAATCATTATTTCTCTTCTGTTTTCTCTTCTGCCTTAGCTGCAGGTGCAGGCTGAGCTGCAGGTGCAGGTGCGTTTCCTGCTGCGGCTGCCTGAGCTGCCTTTGCAGCAGCTGCTGCGGCTGCTCTCTCTTTAGCTGCCTTCATAAGGGCTTCCTGAGCAGCAATAGCTTTTTCAGACTGATGGAAGGTCTTGGTAACCTTATCAGAACCAGGCTCCTGGAAACGAGTTCCCATTGAAAGACACTTCTTAGGGCAGTTATCAACGCAGCATCTGCACTGAATACAGCTCATAGGTCTGATTGACCAGGTCTTTTCAGCCTTATCTACTGTGATAGCGTGTGTAGGGCATTTGATTGAACAAAGACCACAAAGTACACACACATCCATGTCATTTACTACTTGTCCTCTTGTACCAACAGGATACTCCTTTTCAACCTTCCTTGTCTTAGGCTTTGACACAAGATTATGAAGAATTGTATTTTTGAAACTTGCAAGTGCCATTTTTAATCTCCAATCATTTTATCAAGAAATACACACATCGACATATTTCCGATTCAATAAAACATTATCTCTCTGTACAGCTGATACATGGATCAATTGTAAGAACAAGAATAGGTACATCAGCAAGGTCGCATCCCTTAAGAGTCTCAACAAGACCCGGAAGGTTAGAGAATGTGGGGGTGCGGACACGAAGTCTGTCTATAAACTTAGTGCCGTTAGCCTTTACATAGTAAAGAGCTTCGCCTCTAGGCTGCTCGATTCTCATCATATATTCGCCGTTTGGCATTCCCTTAACAGGAACATCAATCTCGCCGTCCTTAGGCATTTTGTCGATACACTGACGAATAATATCAAATGCCTGGAAAATCTCTTTGATACGGCACTCTGTACGTGCGTATGAATCACCTTCATTACTGATGATAGGCTCAAAATCGATATCTCCGTATGCAGCATAACCTGTGCATCTGATATCTCTGTTTACGCCGCTGGCACGAAGGAAAGGTCCTGCGCATCCAAGAAGATCAGCCTGTTCTGCGGAAAGATATCCAACACCGCGAAGTCTTGTCTGAACAGCTGCATCTGTAAGGAATGGCTTAGCAATAACCTTAAGATCCTCTTCCATCTTGTTAATTCTCTGATAGAAGTCTTTGAGCATTTCATCGGATACATCTCTTCTGATACCGCCAACCTTCATGATTGAGAAGATAACACGGCCACCTGTTGACTGCTCGAACATATCCAGAGCATCTTCTCTAAGTCTCCAGCAATCCATATAAAGAGACTCAAATCCGAAAGCATCGGCCAAAAGACCAAGCCAAAGAAGATGTGAATGTACTCTTGAAAGCTCTGACCAGATTGTTCTAAGGTATTTAGCACGAGAAGGCACATCGATATCCATAATGTGCTCAATAGCCTCAGAATATCCAAGGCCATGGCCAAGAGAACAGATTCCGCAGATACGCTCTGCAACATATACCATCTCATTAAAATCTTTTTTATCTACCAGCTTCTCAAGACCTCTATGAATGAAACCGATGGAAGGAATAGCTTCTACTACCTTCTCATCCTCCATAACAAGGTCAAGGTGAATTGGTTCCGGAAGAACCGGATGCTGGGGTCCAAATGGAATTACACTTTTTGTAGACATTTTTGGTTCCTCCAATTATTTAAATGGTGTTTCGATCGCTGTGCGATAGAACTTACCTTCAAAATCTAAGTTGATCATCTTGATGTTAACACCGAAAAGATCGTGCATCTCGTTTTCATGAATGAAAGCACACGGGAATGCGCTTGAGATACTTGAAATTTCCTGATCCTCTGAAAGAGTGATCTTAAGCTGCTTAACCTCGTAGTCTTTACCGAAGGTATAAACAAGCTCGAAACCATCAGGAATACGCGTAGCGCACTGCTGCATAAGATGATATCCGGCAAATTTCAGCTTCTGAACCTCATCCAAAATGCTTTCAGGAGCAACACTTGTAAAATCCATATTCATAATCAGTTTTCTCCTTTCTCAGCATTAACTGGTGTAGCAGGTGCTGGAGCTGGCTTTGCAGCTGCGGCATTAACGGCAGGTGCAGCCGGTTTTGCAGCAGGAGCTGCAGGCTTAGCACTAGCCTTAATCTTCTCCTCAGCCTGCTGTCTAAGAGCTTCCTCTGTAAGAACAGCGTCATACTGAGTACTTGGATCATAGTCATCTGCAGTCATATGCACAGCCATTTTGCTGTAATCTACTGTACAGTAGCCGGCCTTCATAGACTCTTTAAGCTTATTTCTCTTCTCTTCAAGAATACCAACTGCCTTAACAACACCCTCGATAAGAGCTTCAGGTCTTACAGCGCATCCCGGAACATAAACATCAACAGGAACTACCTTGTCAGCACCGCCAAGAATGTTGTAGCACTCTTTGAAAATACCGCCATCACAAGCACAGATACCGCAGGCAACTACTACCTTAGGATCAGGCATCATGTTGTAAAGCTGTCTGATTACAGGAGCTGTCTGAGCATTTACGCCGCCTGTAAGAAGCAAAACATCTGCATGTTTAGGATTACCGGTATTGATAATGCCAAAACGCTCTACGTCATAAAGAGGAGTCATTGTGGCTAGAACTTCTATATCACAGCCATTACAGCTGGAACCGTCATAATGTAACACCCATGGTGATTTAGAAATATTCATTATTCTCTTCCCTTCTATACTTATTTCAAAACGTTAAGAATTAACAGATTAGTTCCTGCAAATACAAGAATCACACTCCATGTGACAATAAGCATTGTTTTGTATTTAACTCGTGGGAACAGATTATCAATAAGTGTTTCCAGGAAAAATACAACCGCACAGGCAATTATTGCCCAAACACGGCTAATAGGATTGTTTGTAATAAAGAACATTCCTACGATACCAAGCATAAGAACAAGATCATACCACTCTGCGATTTCTACAAGTGCAAGGTTGCTACCGGAAAGATCTGTTGTAAGACCCTTAACCATTTCCTGATGCATATGGTGTGATGTACTAAGGTCAAAGGGTGACTTACGAAGCTTAATTATAAGTATAAATACAAATCCGATAAAGAAGCCTGGAATACGAGCAATTGCAGGTACAGGTGACTCGATAAGGTCATTAACCATGAAGCTTCCGTTTGCATAATAGAAACCAATAGCAACTAAAAGAGTCATAGGCTCATAACACATCATCTGCAAAAGCTCTCGCTGTGCACCCATGATACTGTAAGGACCATTTGTAGAGAATGCTGCAAGAACAAGCATAACCTCTGACATGGACAGCGCAAAGAATACCAAAAGCATATCACCGCCGGCAAAGAAAAGTGTTCCGGTAAAAATAGTGAAGATAAGGTATACAGTTACAAACAAAACCTGAATACTGTTAACAACGGTTGTCTGCTTATGAAGCAGCTTGTTAACATCATAAAATGGCTGAATAACAGGTGGGCCCTGTCTTCCCTGCATACGAGCAGAAAATACTCTGTCAAGACCTGACATAAGGCCGCCAATTAGTGGTGCCAAAAGAATATAAAGTAAAGCTTTTACAATAATCCAAACATTCATCAGATAGCACCTCCAACTACAACAATAAGCATAACAAGAACAAGAACTGTTGAAACCCAAATGCATGGCCAGAGAAGCTTCTTCTCACCGAAGAAATCTTCCATGTACCAGTTGGACATGTAAAGAGCTCTTTCCTTGCCGAATGAATCAATGTAATGTCTGTCATCACCAGCATTAACACCGGCAACATAAGACATTGTCATCTTAGAACTCTTACCAATTGATAAGAATCTTGCTCCAATAGGAATAAGGAAAATCATTGTTACCATGATCATCATGATAATTACATCACTTCCACCGATAACATCCGGAATGTTGGTATGGAATGCCTCATCAAGAATTGGCTGGATCATATGTCCTGACATCCAAGGGAATGCAAAGCACATAACAACAATCATAGCTGTAAGAGGGAAAATAGAAACCATTTCACTCTTAGGAGTAATATCCTCAAGCTCAAATGACTGATGGATTACAGTACAAATCTTGCCGAGCCATTTTGCCCAGTAGAAAAGTGTTGAACCTGAACCGAATACAAGGAAAAGAACAAGCCATACTGAACCTGAATCTACGAATGACTTAAGAGCTGCCCACTTTGATACAAGCATACCAAATGGAGCCATGAACATACCGCAGATACCAATGATCATAATGAATGCAAGTCTTGGAAGCTTGATGATAAGACCGTGCATATCCTCGATATCACGGCTGTGCATACAGTTCTCGATATCACCAACTGTCTGGAACAGAAGTGACTTAGATACTGCATGGAACAAAACAAGCATTACTGCAGCCCAAACACCCTCTGTAGTACCGGTTCCGGCGCAGGCTGTAATAAGACCAAGGTTTGAAATTGTTGAATAAGCAAGTACCTTCTTACCATCGCTAACAGTAATTGCAAGAAGTGATGCTGCAAAGAATGTAAATCCACCGATGACAGTGATCATAATACCTGTAAGAGTTCCCTCCATAACAGGTGAAAGTCTGATCAGCATATAAACACCGATCTTAACCATTGTTGCTGAGTGAAGAAGTGCACTTGAAGGTGTTGGAGCAACCATGGCACCAAGAAGCCATCTTGAGAATGGGAACTGTGCACTCTTTGTAAGAGCAGCAAAAGCAAAAAATGTAACAGGAATAATAACAAGCTCGGATGCATTTGCATCAGTAACCTGGCTGAGATTTGAAATGCCAAGTGCAAGGTTACAATACATAAGGCCTGCAGCGAAACCACATCCTCCAAGAAGGTTCATCCAGAGAGCTCTGAATGAATTGTCTACAGCTTCCTGAGTTCTTGTATATCCAATCATAAGGAATGAACAAACGCTTGTGATCTCCCAGAAGAAATAAATCCATGAAAGGCTATCTGAAGAAATAAGTCCAAACATTGCTCCAAGGAATACAAACATAAGAGCAAGGAAATAATTTGAACGATCAACAACATCTCTGTGATGATGATGATAATCCTTCATGTAACCGGAAGCATAGATACAGATAAGAATACCAACAATACCAACAATAAGGTACATAACAGCTGCGAAGGTATCAATACGGAAGTGAGTATTGCCTTCTACTGCTCTGCCTGTTAAATCCATCCAAAGTACAGGAAGTGTACCTGCCATTGAAATCAGTATTGCGTAGTATTTTTTGTATTTAATACTGAGGAAACATACAAGACACATAAGAAATACTTCGCCGCATATAATTACGGTGTCAGCGATGTGTGCCTCTTCAAGATACATGAACTGTGATGTATCACCGGACATTAATACATTTACAGCTACATAAATAGCTACAGCCATGATAGAGAAGCCACCAAGGATTATTGTGGCGCTTCTCACTGGTGTTGCTTCTTTTTGGATAAAGATAAGAAATGCAACTAAGAAAGGAAATAAAATAAGAAAATTAACTAAGTTTGGAATAGCCAAGGTGTTACGCCCCTTTCACACAATATTTCATGATCACTCATGAATTTTTCATAAATTTGTCGATAGCTTCATTTAATTCAATGATAGCTTCATCATCACCATCTTCTACCGCATGAACAATGCAGTGACTGATGTGTTCCTTGAGAATCTCTTTCCCACAGTTTCCCAGAGCAGATCTGACAGCAGAAAGCTGTATAAGAACTTCTGCACAATCCCTGTCGTCTTCCACCATCTTCTTAACAGATTCAAGGTGTCCGATTGCCTTGGATAGTCTGTTAACAATGACTTTGGTGTGCTCAGGATCATGGTGATGGTGATGTTCATGGGTATGAGAACTCATAAAAACCTCCAAAAAGAATGTGCGTTTTCGTTAATTTTTTCACTTTTAAAGACAAAAAAATTAAAAAAGCCGATAAAAACGCACACTTAAGCCGAAATTTATTATATTTCTATTGATTAAAAAAATCAATAAAGATTATCTTACATTTCCTATAATCTTGTATAAAAGACTGTACAGTAATTCAGCATCCTTGGCTGACAGGCAAACGCAAGAGCCGATCTTACTTGGGATGTTGACAGCCTGATCCTTAAGCTTCTCACCCTCTTCTGTAATTGTAACTACAAGATTCCTCTCATCCTCATTAGAACGTACTCTACTGATATACCCCTTGGATTCAAGCTTTTTGAGCACAGGAGTAAGAGTACCCGAATCAAGATACAGACACTCGCCAAGAGTCTTAACATTTACGCACTTCTTCTCCCAGAGTACCATCATAGTAATGTACTGAGTATAAGTAAGGTCGATTTCATCAAGATAAGGCTTATACTTTCTGATAATCTCTTTTGAGCATGCATAAAGTGGAAAGCAAATCTGATTTTCCAATTTTAATGCTGCATATTTTTCTTCGTTGTTATCCATAATCTAATACTCTCCCACATAAATAATTGAATGCTATTTAATTATATCATAATATCAAATATAATTGTCATTTAATTATTAAATTTTTATTGAAGTTTAAGCTTTCTTTTGAATTCTTTTTTCAACTAAGGTGAACAATTTTGTCAGATATCTCATAAATGGCTCAGTAGCTATTGCAAAAAGAACAAAAAGCATAACACATTCTATTGAAACATAACTTATTGAGAATAAGTCATGGAACACAAAGGCTCCCACTATCATTCCCAGTATACATCCCACCAGCACTCTGACTCTGTATTTGTTCAGTGGCGCGGATATATTAGTCAAAATAATAAAGCCTACAATTGCCAGCAAAAATGTCGATGCAACAGATATATCATCTGCCTTTACACCGAAAGTATTTCCAAATACTACAAGTGCAGCTATAGCAAAAAAGTCTGTAAGAGCTGCAGGCATAGCCTTCAGAAGGACCTTAACAAGGAAGCGTCCTTTTATTCTCTTATTATTTGGTTCTATTGCCAGGAAAAATCCCGGAATTCCAATATTTACAAGACTTACCATTGTAATCTGTGATGGTTGCAATGGGTAAGTAAGTACATTGATAATAGAGAAAATGGCAAGTAATAATGAAAAGATATTCTTAACAAGGAAAAGTGTCGCTGATCTCTCTATATTATTGATATTTCTTCTACCCTCTGCCACTATACCGGGCATCTTGGAAAAGTCACTTTCAAGTAGTACTACCTGAGCAGCCTGAATTGCCGCATCAGATCCTGCCGCCATGGCTACAGAACAATCTGCGTCCTTCATGGCAAGAATGTCGTTTACTCCATCACCGGTCATGGCAACAGTGTGTCCTTTTTTCTTAAGCGCCCTAATAATCTTTTGCTTCTGCTCCGGTGATACCCTTCCAAAAACAGAATAATCTTCCACAAGATCAGGAATCTCATTATCTTCTATCGAACTGGCGTCAATATACTTATCAGCGCCCTTAATTCCGGCACGCTTTGCAACTTCCGAAACAGTAATAGGGCTATCTCCTGAAATAACCTTGATGTCTACACCCTGTTTTTTGAAATACTCAAAGGTTTCTTTAGCGTTTTCTCTAA
This sequence comes from Butyrivibrio sp. VCB2006, assembly GCF_000420945.1. Classification (GTDB taxonomy): domain Bacteria; phylum Bacillota; class Clostridia; order Lachnospirales; family Lachnospiraceae; genus Butyrivibrio. The sequence continues at coordinate 117,040 of NZ_ATVX01000006.1, read as the reverse complement.
TAGGATTCTGCAAAAGAATGAATGCAAGAGGGACATTCAATGCTCCCAGCATGCTTCCCTCAGGAGCTTTTTCAGAAACAGTGCCGTTTGCGGGATCGTGTACTTCAGAGCCTTCACAGCCACCATAATAAATGGCAAAACAAAGTACCCTAAGCCCTTTTGATGCATAGTAATTGATAGTTTTGCTATAGGCAGCAAAATTATCCCCGAGAACAAATTCAGGGGCACCCATAACATAAGTAGCGTCATCAAACTGAACGCTACTATATTTGTATTTAGATGAAAAAGGATGAAAACTAAGGCATGTCCTATTAGTCGAATACTTAAAATAGTCTTCAAGGGCATGCATTGTTATATTGTCATCCGGAACACAGCCTATATAATCAGATATCAGAGTCTCAATATCACGAAGTCTTTCTTCGTCGTTTTCATATCCCGGATTCGCAAGAACTGCATCAGCAACAAGCATGCTATTATCTGTAATAGTGCCTGTTTTATCAACGCAAATTGTATCTACACGGGCCAAAGTCTCGATACTTCTCATGTCATGAAGCATTACTTTGCTCTTAGCCAATCTAATAGTACTAAGACCAAGAGTTATGCTAAGAAGAAGATACAAACCTTCCGGAATCATTCCAATAAGTGCTGCCACAACAGAAGGCACGGTTTCTGCAAAAGAATTCCCCTGTATAACAAAGCTTTGTACAAAAAGGCAAATGCCAATAGGTATAATCGCTATACCAGCCGCAATGACAATCCTGTTAATTGATCTAACCATCTCAGACTGCTCAGTTCCTGACATTTTCTTGGCTTTTATCATAAGCTTGGAAATATATGAATCAGCACCAACTTTGGTCAGAACAGCAAGACATCTTCCTGAAACCACAAAGCTTCCTGATTTAAGTTCGCTATCTTTAGTCTTAATAATCTCGTCTGCTTCACCGGTAAGAAGAGCTTCATTTACAGAAATTTCTCCGTCTATTACAACTGCATCAGCACATATCTGGCTTCCTGCGGTAAGGAGGACCACATCTCCAAGCACAAGCTTACTAATAGCAACCGTATCTTCTGATCCATCTCTGATTACAGTTGCTGTACTCTGGCTTATTACACTAAGCTTGTCCAGGATTTTCTTGGCCTTTAGCTCCTGAGCAATTCCAATAAGAGAATTGCAGATAATTACAGGTAAAAAGGTCAGAGAATTAAAGGCGCCTGCAATTATAAGTAAAATAGCCATTATCAGGAAAATGAGGTTAAAATACGTAAACACATTCTCCTTAATAATATCCAGTGTAGTCTTGGCTGTATTATCTACCTGTACGTTTCCATAGCCCTGATTATATAAATCCTTGGCCTTTGCTGTTGTTAGTCCTACGTTGTATTCTTCGTACATAATTGGCCTTTCATAGAAACACAAAAAACTCGGATATCCTGATGAAATCCGAGTTTAAGCATAGTTATTTTACAGTATGATTCATATTTTTAATTGGAATGTTGGCATAAAGAGCAGGTACTGTCTTGCCATTATTTTCTTCAGTATCAATCTGTGTAAAATTAATATCGATTCCATCCATGTCGATTTCGGCATATTTAGAAAGTACTTCTATGATATCACTTCTAATTCTCTGCATTATCTCAGGAGAACATGTGGCACGATCTGAAACAAGTACAAGTTTAAGTCTGTCTTTAGCAACATCACTTGAAGATTTCTTTTTAAAAAAATCTGATAGTTTCATAGTTCCTCCCCCTTATTACTTTTTCTTAAACCAAGAAAAGATACCTTTCTTGGCTTCAAGGTCTAAGAAAGGAACCTGTTCACCGGTTACTCTTCTGCAGATATTCATATATGCCTGGCCTGCAAGAGAATTATCGCCTACAAGAGGCTCACCGTTATTGGTTGCTATAACGATATTCTCATCATCAGGAACCTGTCCGATAAGTTCAACAGCAAGAATATCGATAACATCGTCTGCAGACATCATATCTCCGCGTTTAACCATATCAGGACGAAGTCTGTTTACAATAAGATGTGTCTTGCCAATCTCATTAGCCTCAAGAAGACCAATGATTCTATCTGCATCACGAACAGCTGAAACCTCAGGAGTTGTAACAACAAGTGCTCTGTCAGCTCCTGCTATAGCATTCTTGAAGCCCTGTTCGATACCTGCAGGACAATCAAGAATAATATAGTCATATTCCTGCTTGAGTTCTTCTGTAAGTTTCTTCATCTGCTCAGGAGTTACACTTGTCTTGTCCTTGGTCTGAGCAGCAGGTAAAAGAAATAATGATTCATATTTCTTGTCACGAATAAGCGCCTGCTTAAGTTTGCAGTTGCCTTCAATTACATCTACAAGGTTATAGACGATTCTATTCTCAAGTCCCATTACTACATCAAGGTTACGAAGACCTATATCTGTATCAATAAGAACTACTTTTTTATTGAGCTTGGCAAGTCCTGTACCAAGATTGGCAGTAGTGGTTGTCTTACCAACACCACCCTTACCGGATGTTACTACTATAACTTCTCCCATACTATCCTCCAAATTATTATTTTCCAAATTGTCTTAAGAATGATGGTCCATACATAGTCTTTACAATATGACCGTTTTCTATGTATGCCACCTCCGGCTCATTTTCACTTGCCATAATTTTCTTTTTCTTGAGCTTAAGCTTAGGGCCTTTTTCTGCATCAGGTGAAATAGCAATTGCATCTGCAATTCTGACCTGAAGTGGGTTAAGCTTAAGAGCCATTACTATAGCATTTTGGTCACCACCTGCTCCCGCAAACGCATTTCCTCTTAGTTCTCCCAAGATAAAAATACTTCCATAGGAAGTAACGCTTGCACCAGGCTTAACATCACCAAGTATTACTACATTTTGTTCACAGGAAACATCTTGTCCGGAACGAAGATTTCCAACCAGAATCTGCGCATTATTATCACATACATCTGCCGGAACGTTCTGTGTGATAATCTCAGACTGTTCAGGAATAGGCTTTTCTTCATGCCTTACTGGCTCTTTAAAAAGTCTCTCTGTCTCTGACTCCTCGTCGATTGCACAAGTTATACTCAATTTAGTATTAGCTTCGATAATACTAATAACTTCCTTTTCCTCAGACTCCGAGAGCTTTCTCCCCCTGATGATAAGCCCCATATTATTCTTGCCAAGGAATGAAGCTGCTTCAAGAAAGTTTTCTTTTATTCCATCTCGAAGCTGAGTAAACGGCACGCTAGGATCAAGTACAAGGATTATTCCTGATTTTGTACCTTTGATAGTTACTGACTGATTCAAAATTACTCACTCCCAACATTGCATAAAAATCATACCCTACTAGTATACAACAAAATCAAAATAAATAAAGGATAAAAAAAGAGCTCCGGAATAAATTCCGAAGCTCAAAAATATCTGTAAACGATTAGTTAAGACCAGCTGCCTGCTTAGCAACTTCCTCAGCAAAGTTCTCGTTCTTCTTCTCGATACCTTCGCCAGTCTCGAAACGTACAAATCTCTTGATCTTGAGGTTAGCTGAATTTGCCTTACCAACCTGTGCAAGATACTGGCTAACTGACTGCTTGCCATCCTCAGCCTTTACATAAACCTGCTCGTTAAGGCAGATTTCCTTGAACTCCTTGTTAAGACGTCCAACAAGCATCTTCTCGATGATCTCCTGAGGCTTTCTCTTGCCTTCTGGAAGCTCCTCGTTCTCCTTCATAGCCTGAGCAAGAAGAATCTCCTTCTCATGGTTTCTGTATTCCTCTGAGATATCCTCAGAAGAAACGAACTTAGGATTAAGAGCTGCAACCTGCATAGCTACGTTCTTGATAGCATCCTTAATCTCGTCGTTAACAACATCTGTCTCAGCCTCAACGATAACTGAAATTCTTCCGCCACCGTGTGTGTAAGGAACAACAATACCGTTAGAAGCAACAACCTTCTCAAACCTTCTGATAGAAAGTTTCTCTGAGATAACTGCTGTGATAGCTACAAGTGCATCATTAACAGTCTGTGACTCATCAAGGTTCCACTTCTCAGCCATGAATGACTCAAGATCCTTAGCATCTGAATTAACAGCCTGCTGTGCAACTGCCTCAACGAAAGCCTTGAACTGGTCGTTCTGAGCAACGAAGTCAGTCTCTGAGTTAACCTCTACAACTGCTGCTGTCTTGTCATCCTTAAGAGCAACTCTTGTAAGACCCTCAGCTGCAATTCTGCTAGCCTTCTTCTCAGCCTTCATAATACCATTTTTTCTAAGATACTCAACGGCTGCATCCATATCTCCGTTAGTTTCTGTAAGAGCCTTCTTGCACTCCATCATACCTGCGCCAGTTGACTCACGTAACTCTTTAACCTGTGCTGCTGTGATAGCCATTTATTTATCCTCCGTATTTATATAATTATATAAAATTATGAGACAAGACTCGGAATTGTAAACAATTCCTCGTTTTGGCTATTCGCCAAATGAAATCAATAATAAATACAATTGTATATGCAAACATAAAATTGTATTTATTATTGTTTCGCTTGTCTCATTAAAAAAATTACTCGTTAACTTCCTCAGCCTCAGCTGCCTCTGCCTCATCTGCTACATAGTTAGCTGCAGCATCTGACTCAGCGCCCTGGTTAGCTTCGATAACAGCATCTGCCATCTTGCCAACGATAAGCTTTACAGCTCTGATAGCATCATCGTTACCAGGAATGATGAAATCAAGCTCTTCAGGATCACAGTTTGTATCGCCGATACCAATAAGTGTGATTCCAAGAGACTCAGCTTCCTGAATGCAGATTCTTTCCTTCTTAGGATCTACTACGAAGATAGCGTCAGGGATTCTCTTCATATCTCTGATTCCGCCAAGGTTAGCCTGAAGCTTTGTGAGCTCCTTCTTGAGCTGAGCAACTTCCTTCTTAGGAAGAACATCGAATGTTCCGTCTTCCTGCATCTTCTCGATAGCTTTCATTCTAGCAATTCTGCTCTGGATTGTCTTGAAGTTTGTGAGCATACCACCAAGCCATCTCTCGTTTACATAGTACATACCGCAACGCTCTGCCTCAGTCTTAACTGCGTCCTGAGCCTGCTTCTTAGTTCCAACGAAAAGGATTGTTCCACCCTGCTGTGCGATCTCGAATACTGCCTTGTAAGCCTCGTCAACCTTTACAACTGACTTCTGAAGATCGATGATGTGGATTCCGTTTCTCTCTGTGAAGATGTAAGGAGCCATTTTAGGGTTCCATCTTCTTGTCTGGTGTCCGAAATGTACACCTGCCTCAAGTAACTGCTTCATTGATACAACGCTCATTTTATTACCTCCATTTGGTTAAATCTTCCGTATATCCCTGGCCCGATATTGCAAAGAAAAAGCGTCATCCTCTCTGCCGGACTCTCATACTGATCAGCCTCGCTGACACCGGAATGAGAATTAGATATACGTGCATATTTGTGTTACTGCCAGTGGCAGCCTGTCATTCAGGGCATAAATATCCCATAAATCAACAGCTCTCTAATATTAGCACAGCATTATTCATATTTCAACACTTTTTATATAAAAATAAGCAAAAAAGAGACAACCATGATAAAAATCATGTATCGTCTCTTATCCCTGGCAAATAATTCTTGCTATATCTTCATATGTAGAGCCTGCAGGAAAGGTCTTAACGCCTGATCTGATTATCCTGTCCATCTTTCTCTCTACAAGATAATTATTAAAGGTGGCAGCGTTATCAATAATACCTTCGTTATAAAGAACTCTCGCTACTCCTTCGGAACCAAGCCCGCCCGGTATAGTAATTGTTTTGGTTACGCTGGTCTTGCCGCCAAGAGCTGCAATTTCCTCCACAACAGCCGTCTCATCATCTTGTATCTCCTGATGACTATCTTCAGAACTTGCTTTATTATTAGAATCTGTTTTTGTTTCTGTTTTATTATCTGTACCAGTTCCTACATCTGATCCTGAGGAAGTTGCGACTTGTGTATCTTCGGAAATTGTATATTCCGAAGACTGCTCTGAAGATTCTCCAGTTTCTGTTTCCTCACCTTGGCCTTCCTGCGCATCGACACCCATTTCCGAAATGTATTCACCTGCCGAAGCGAATTCCTGGTTGATTTCTTCAGATACTTCTTCTCCTGTTTGATCCAGTGCCGGATCGGATGTATATGTATCACTGTTTAATCCCACCTCACTATCTACAGTTCCGGAATCAAGAACGCCTTTTCCATCAATCATCCCCAAGGATTTGGCTCTCTCAATAACTTCAGCGTCACTGATGGTGGCTTTTCTGCCCCCAAGAGCAAAGCCCATAACTATCGCAGTAAGGATAATTCCTATTCCCATTCCACGAAGATAATACTTAAGTTTCATACCTATTATTTATCCTTAAATTTATTATTTTACCTTTCTATGCTTGTTGGAAAGATCAATAACAAGCTTAACCTCTCCAATTCCAAGTCCAAGCTCTCTTGCAATTACCATGTTGGACTTACCGGCCTTATGCATTTCAATAATGCGCCTATTCTGAGATATAGGGTCGTTTGCTGTAAGTTCCTGCATATTCCTGTCAGGATTTGCAGCCCTGGCCTCAGCAATTGGAACAACTTTGGCTGATGTAGATTCAGATTTGTTACCGATAACATGAAGTCCGCTTGCCTGGTCCTTGGTAATTACCTGTGCAGCAATATCCTTAAGCTCCATAAGGTCTTTCTCGGAAACATATCCGGTTTCAGGCTGAGCAGGTTCTTCAGGCTTAACATGAACAGCAACACTATTAATCTTTTTCTCCAAAAGAGATTCACGGGTAGTCATTTCATTTCTGACTGCCTGACCAAGATCCTCTTCCTTCTCAGTCTCATCAGCTTTAGAAAGCTTCTCTGAATAAGGAATTCTGATGCCGCTTAATCTGTCCTCATCTTCGTCAAGAAGAATAGCTCTGACATTCTCTTTTTTGGTAGTGATGCTATTCAGGTTAGAGGTAGCAACCTGAGCTTCTCTTGCTGTAGCCTCTGCATCTCTTACTGTAGCTTCTGCATCACGAACAGCCTGCTTGGCTTCATCAGTCTTCTTGGTAACCTCAGAAACTACGCTGGTAAGATTTTTATGCTTGTCATTGAGCATGTCATACATGAACATAACTTCATCATGATTTTTGTGAATATCATTGATGACAGTGTCCGAATATTCATTTATTGCAGAGAGTTTTTCGTTAGAGATGCGCTCCATGGCGCGTTCTGTACGATCTAAAGAATTGTCCACGGTGTCATCCACCATGTTCTCGATGGTTTCCTTCTGATCCTCAACCTCACGTCGAACAAGCTCACGGATTTCCCTCTCCATGAGCAATTTGTCCTCCTCATCCATATCCTTACCGGCTGGTAGAAGGTACCCTAATATGATAGCTGCAAAGCCTGCAACTATTAGAATAACCTCAGTAATGCTTATCATATCTCCGCCCAATATCCCCTAAAAAACTACCATTAATTATACACTATTTCGGTCATATCTTCAAATCAAAACCCGAAGAAATGCTAAAATCAACCGGCTTTCCATTTCTGTCCAGTACGTGACCTGCAATTTTTTCCATTTTCTCAGCCGATAACTGCTTTTCTAAAATTGCGCTTTTTCCCTGACCGCCATGGTTCCCACGCCTATTGCGGCCGCCATCACCCATATACTCATTGCTCCCCTTTTCCTGAGCGTCAGAATTCAGTTCCCCCGAACCTACATCTTCCTTCTGAGTTACCTGGCTTCGCTGATTATCTACTTCCTGATTAAACTGAGCCTGGAAATTGCGTTGATCCATTAAAGGCCTTGCATCTTCTGCGGCCTTAATTGTACCGATCTCGCTGCTGGCAGCCATCACGCCAAAATCAATTCTGTTTATTGACATGGTAGACCCCTCCTTCCGGGCTTAATTATATCACGTAGCTCCTGAAATTTCTTCTCTATATTCTATTTATCGGCAAAATATTAGTAAAAAATTAGATTGGGGCCAATCTTACATCTCCTTCTTTTACAACAAATTTGCTATATTGAACGGGTTTTTTTACAATCATAGAAAGTTCACCGATATTTACGGTAGTTCCCGGGTATGCTGTACCCTCAACTATTACTTCTGCCTCCTTTTGCTCTGCAAGCTTTTCCATGAGAGCCGCATATTCCTCTGAATTATCCTGAATCTGTTGTGTAAGTGCCTTATTCATAGCAATCAGCTTTTGAACATTTGCTACCTGATCAGGCGAAAACTTTGCTCCGGCTTTGAGCATCTTAGAAAAGCCTTCAATAGTAGGCTTTATGCTTTCTAAATTTTTCTGGGCAGTCCCCATATTTTTTTGCAGCTCTTTTAGCCTAAGCTTAACCTGAGGATCAGCGCCTACCTCAATAATGGTATTTGCTCCCATTTCCGAGCCCAGGATCTTAGCTTGTATTTTGTCCGCAGCTATTACTTTTCCGCCGGCAATGAAACCTCTTTTACCGGTAACATTAATCTCAGTTCCTGATGTCACATTAGAATGAAGGATACATTCGCTGGTTATACCACCTGAAGCACTTAAAGTGGCATTTTCTATGAATTTAGCAATAATATTGCCACCGGCCTTTATAGTTCCGCCGGCTTTTGCTCCACATTCAAGAATAACATCCGCTCCGGCTTCAAGAGTAGCGCCTTCAACAATGCCTTTTACAACAATGTTACTTCCGGCCTTTACGCTAAAACCTGTTGCAATAACACCTTTTACAACAACGCTTCCTTCATAATCGATATTTCCGGTGGAAACATCAACATTCTCCACGGTCAGCACATCTGATACTGTAATCTTTCCCTCCTTAATGGTTACATGTCCTGACTTTTCCGCAGTTAATGTCATCTTATCTTCAGAAATAATAGTATTTTTGCCATATTTGATATAAGTGGACTTAACGGCCGCAGCTTTTATATTCTCGCCAAGAGTATTTATTCCCGGTTCGCCCGGAACTTCCGGATGAAGTGTCGCCAGTAGATCACCGGCATTAACATTATTTATGAGATTTAAGTTGTGATAATCTACACTTCCGTCTTCCCTAAGAGCCGGCTTTGGTCGAAGATTTGCATTGAAATGAAGCTCTACTTTGGCATTTTGTCCCTGTTTTACAGGCTTGCCCTGAGCTACCACAATTTCAGTACAGTATTGTCTATGCTGAAAGAACTCATGAATGGCCTCGTTCTGAATGCCGTACACTATTTTTCTGTAGGCAAGGGAATCCAGGACCTCTTTTTCCGTCATCAGCTCAGCACCTTCGGTTGGAGGGTAAAAAACAGCTGTGACAGTCATACGGTCTTTTGAGGATTCAAATTTACAGTATTCGCGCTCAGGCAAAATCTGAGCTTCTGTAAAAATAACCACCTCTTCGTCCTGATTGGTCACAGCTTCACTAATTTTCACAACATCATATTCTATTTTTTTGTCGTCAAGATAATCCCTGACTGTGTTTACCTCAAGCGGCAAACCTTCTCCAGTAGGCTTAAAGATTTTAATACCAGTACCGTGATCAGTTATAACCAGCTGAAAATAACCATTCATCTCATTATCCTCGATGTAAATTATCTTGAATATGTGAGTATTCCCAAATAATCACCCAGCTTATCTCTCATTTTCTGAAGAGCTTTGGTATGAAGCTGAGATACTCGTGATTCTGAAACCTCCAATACTTCGCTTATTTCCTTAAGTGTAAGTTCTTCATAGTAGTAAAGGAGAATAACCTTCTTTTCTTTGTCTGTCAGAGATTCCAAAGACTCTGCCAGCATCTTTTTAAGTTCTTCTTTTTCTATTGCTTCCTCAGGCTTAATAAAACCTGAGCTTCTGTTATTTGCATCTTCGGGGATATCAGATCCCTGATCCATAAATTCATTGAGAGAAACAACGCCGGTAACCTTCATCTGGTTCTGCCAGTTTGCGTATTCATCTTCTGAAATCTGCATTTTGGCTGCTATTTCAGCATCAGTTGCCACGTGGCCGCCATCTCTTTCAATCTCTCTGATCGCAGCTTCAATCTTTTTCTGTCTCTGCCTGATAGTTCTGGGTATCCAGTCCATTTTTCTGATCTGGTCAAGAATGGCACCACGAATACGAAGGCTTGCATAAGTTTCAAACTTAACATCCTTCATAAGGTCAAACTTATCAATTGCGTCGATCAGACCAAAAATACCATAGCCTACAAGATCATCGTACTCAACATTAAAGCCAAGGTACATACTAAGTCTGCCTGCAACAAGCTTAACCAGCGGAGCATACTCTAAGATCAGCTTTTCACGAACATCAGCTGACTTCGTATTATGATATTCTTCCCATAATTTACTTCTTGCTGCTTCATCCATGATCTAGTCCCCAAACATTTAGTATTTTAGAATAAAGGGGGATTTTCTTCCTCTTCAGGAACAACATTAAGGCCATCCCCAACCTCTGCACCTTCTGCTTCCATAGCTGCCCTGGCTTCTTCCTCAAGGCGTTTTGCCTCTTCAATTTCTGCCACGGCTTTTTCGTAGTTTATATCTACGAATTTGGTGATCATTTTTTCAACAATAAGACCGATTATAAGAAAAACCACTACAGAAGCACAAACAATAACAAACCAATCCCCCACTGGATAGCGCTGAAAGTACGTGAAAATCGCTATGATTGCAGTACTGCTTAGCACTATCAGTGGTGTGATCAGTTTAGTATTACATTTTTTTAATTCATCCACTGCAGTTGACTTTTTTTCTTCAACTACATTTTCGGTATCGGTACTCATATAATCTTCTCTGGCTTTCCAACCGCTCTGATTACAAAATTACCATTCTCGGGATAAAAAATAACTGTTCTTCCATAGGAATCGCCTGTATCCTGGGCCAAAACAGGAATGTTCATTTCTTTCAGCTTCTTGAGAGAAGCCTGAACATTTCTGTCTCCAACTCGCATAGTATTGTTATTTGTCTGAAAAGCAAACATCTGGGCTCCGCCTGCTATCTTGGCAACCAGCCTCGACCTGCTGGCTCCTTTTGCCACAATCTGTTTTATCAGCTCTTCTATGCCGGTATCTGCGAATTTAGGGATATTCGTATTATTTTTTATCTCAGTTGAGTCAGGCAACATTACATGTGCAAGTCCTCCGATCTTAGTGACCGGATCGCGAACGGCGATTCCAACACAGGACCCAAGTCCAAGTGTGGTGATGCCGTCGGGGCTAACACATATATTCAGATCAGCCATACCAACCTTTATAATTTGACTCATATGTCGCCCCTTCGCTTATACACCTATATCACTAATTCCCAGTGAAGAAAGAATCTTAGCATAACCATCAACATCAGGTAGCAGGATAAAGTACCCATTTAGCTTAAGTTCATCGAAAAACTGAGTCTCAATAAGAAGAATATTGTCTCCCATCATTCCGAACTGAATAGCAGGAACGCTTAAGATAGCGCCGGCCATATCAATAGCAACGAAAGGAATTGAAGGAACAAGCTTTAAATTGGTCATCATTGAAAGAGAATTAAGATAAGATCCAGTGATGATATTTCCAACTTCTTTCAGGGCTGAAAGCTCAACCTCATCAAAATCAGCATCTTCCGGCTTTGCCCCTGTTCCCATAAGCTTATCTACAAGATGTCTGGCTGCAGTTTTATTAAGCAGAAACATGATTGCACCATCGATATCTCCCTCTACTGCAAGATATATACCAGCCATTATCTGCTCAGCTCCGCCCATCATGTCCCCGACATCTTTGAAATCCAGAAGTCGAACCTGAGGAACAGCCATGTCTACCTTGGTTCCGATCATCTGAGCAAGAGCAGTCGTAGCATTCCCTGCACCAATGTTGCCCAGCTCTTTAAGTACGTCAAAGTACTGACTGGACAAATTGTCCAAACTCATATCACCCATTTTTTATCCTCCGATTAGCTAGCATTTGAAGCTTTTTCTTCCTTTTCAGAAACAACTGCTTCAAGATCAAGTATGGAAACAAGACCGCCATCGTAGTGTCCTACACCACTTACGAAAGAAGCATTTGTTTTTTGCTTCTTATCGTCATAACGCATCTTCTCGATATTGTTGGAATCCAGTGTCAATACTTGATTAACCTGGTCAACAATAATTCCCACAAGATCTCCGCCTTCGGTTTTAAGGATAATAATTCTGGATTTATTTGTGATCTCATCCTCAGTGAGTCCCATCTTCATTCTGACACTCATAACCGGAACGATCTCACCACGGATATTGATAACCCCTTTAAGATAATCATCTACCTTGGGAACACGTGTGATCTGCTGCATTCTAACGATATTGTCGATGAATTTGATATTAATTCCATATTCTTCGTCATCGATCTTGATAACAATATACTGAATAAGTTCGCCTACATCAGTAGTATCTCTAAGTTCATTCATTTCGCTCTTCTTCCTTTCTAAAAGTTAACGGACTATAGTAACTATCAGAAAATTGAGTTAGTATCAAGGATAAGTGCTATCTCACCATCGCCAAGAATTGTAGCACCGCTGATAAGTTTGCACTTGTTTGTATACTTGCCCAAAGGCTTAATAACGATTTCCTGCTGTCCCATAAGTTCATCAATTACAAGACCTGCAAGCTGATCACCCTTTCTGGCAATAACAACAACCATATCCTCATCGGGCTCTCTGGTTGATGTTGTATCAAGAACTTCGTTAAGTCTTACGAGAGGAAGTACGCTTCCACGAAGATTGATAACTTCCTTGTTCTCAACGAACTTTATGTCCTTAGGTGATACATCCTCGATACTCTGAATAGAATCAAGAGGAATAGCGTATTTTTCCTGACCGATGATTACCATCAAAGCCTGAATAATAGCAAGTGTAAGAGGAAGTCTGATTACCCATGTAGATCCTTCACCGAGCTTGGTCTTAACAGTAACTTCACCGGAAAGAGATTCTACTTTTGACTTAACTACGTCAAGACCAACACCTCTACCTGAAATTTCCGATACAACCTTGGCTGTAGAGAATCCCGGATGGAATAAGAGCTCTACACACTGCTTTTCTGTCAAAAGAGCTGCCTGCTCAGGAGTAACAACTCCCTTTTCGATAGCTTTATTCTTGACCGCTTCTGCATCGATACCATTACCATCATCGCCTACCTCGATAACAACGCTGTTACCATCCTGAAAAGCATGAAGGAAAATCTGTCCAACTTCCGGCTTGCCGCGCTGTGCACGAAGATCAGCATTCTCAATACCATGATCGGCACTGTTTCTGATAAGGTGCATCAAAGGATCGCCGATTTCATCAACAACGGTACGGTCCATTTCGGTATCTTCACCAGTCATCGTAAGTTCCATTTTCTTATTAAGAGTCTTATTAAGATCACGGATCATACGAGGGAATTTCTGAAGTACGCTCTCGATAGGAACCATTCGAACTTTCATAACTGACTCATGAAGGTTAGTGGTTACACTCTCAAGATATTCAATCTGCTCATTAACGTTGCCGTTACTTACGCCAGAAGTGTTTGCTGCAGAAATAAGCGAGTTCTTGGCAATGATAAGCTCAGATACAAGGTTCATGAGAACATCCAGCTTTTCAATATCAACACGAACTGTTCTGTTTACAACTGGCTTACCAACAGCTTTCTTGCCGCCTGCTGCTCCGGCATCTTTAGCTGCTGCAGGTGCAGGAGTATTAGCTGCAGGAGCTGCCGCAGGTGCTGCTGTGGGAGCAGGTGCTGCTTCAGCTGCCGGAGCTGCATCTTTATCTTCAGCAGGCTTAGCGCCACTTGGATCGAATTCTCCGATGTCGCAGCCTTCAACTTCAGAAACTGCTTTTACAATTTCTTCAATCTTTTCTTTTGATTCTTCAGTAATCAAAATAAGACTGAAGGAAAATTCAAATTTTTCGTCTTCAATATCCTGAGTATTAGGCTCGGAAACAGCGATCTCACCAATTTCCTCGAGACCTTTGAATACAAGGAAGCCTCTGGCAGCCTTAAGGATACAAGATTCCTGAATGTGTACAGTTACACCGTAAATCTTCTTTCCCTGAGCTTTCGCTTCCTCTAATGTAGATTTAACAGACGAATCAAGGCGAATTGCCCTATAATCCGAAGAGCCGTCGGCGCCCGGAGCCGGTCCGTCGCTTGCTGCCTCTGCTGCTGGAGCTGCTTCAGCTGCCGGAGCAACTGCAGCATCACCGCCGCCACCGCCGCCATTTCTAATATCCGCAAGGGATTTAATTATGTTCTGATGTTCTTCAGTACCTTCATCCTGATTCTCTGTAATATTATCAACATAGCCCTGAATAGCATCAAGACACTGAAGAAGTACATCGATATCAGCTGATTTGATCTTAATCTTACCTGCACGAACATCCGAGAATACATCTTCCATATCATGAGTAAGATTCTGCATTCTGGTATAGCCCATAGTTCCAGCCATACCTTTCATTGAATGGGCAGATCTGAAAATCTCATTAATACAATCTTCATTCTCAGGGTCCTGTTCAAGAACCATGATGTTGTCATTAAGAGACTGAAGATGCTCTTTTGCTTCATCAAGAAAGACACTTAGATACTGGGAAACATCCATAACCTATTTACCTCCATAAGAAAAGTGATAGATTCAAGAAATATACGTTATATCGCGCACTCTTGAATTTATTATCGGCTTTTTGAATGGAGGATTCAATTATAAGAAAATAAAGAAAAGATAAAAAAAGTTTTGTATCCTCAATTCACACCGACATGCATTATTATTTCCTGAGCAACGTTCTCAAGCTTTACAACCTGATTTACAAGCCCAGCTGTTGCTACTGCCTTAGGCATCCCGTATACAGTGCAGGTGCTTTCTTCCTGACCGATAACAAAAACTTTTTTCTTAGACTTTAGATTCTTGATTCCCTCTGTACCATCTGCTCCCATTCCTGTGAGTACAACACAACAAATCTCGTCGTAGTCGGACTCCATGAGAGACTCGTACATGAAGTTTGCACAGGGTCTGACACCTTCTCGTGTCGGACCATCCATATAGTGAATCGTGCTCTTCCCCCCACTTTTCACTATGTGCATATGCTTACCGCCTCGTGAAATATAGACGGTTCCGGGAGCAAGTACATCTCCCTCCGCAGCCTCTTTTACCTTTACCTCACTCAGAGAATCAAGTCTCTCAGCAAGGGAAGCAGTGAAGCCTTCAGGCATATGCTGTACCAGTACAACTGGTGTTCTCAGATTCTTAGGAAGCTTAGGAATAACCGACTGAAGCGCTCTTGGTCCACCGGTAGAACTTGCAATCGCTACAATCTTATTTCCTGTAATCTTGCTGCCAGATTTGCTGACCAGCTCAACTACTTTCTTAGTTTCCTTAACATCTTCAATTGAAAAGGCTTTTAGAGGAACAGGTGCTCTGGATTCAGCAACAGCTGCAAGAGTGTTGATGAAATGCTTGGCAAAATCTTCGCCTCTGCACTCAGAAGCCCTGTCTGGTTTATGAACGAAATCAAGTGCGCCCAGATCCAAGCAATCCATTGTGACCTTGGCACCTTCTTTGGTGTCGGTGCTGGCCATCATGACCTTTGCTTTGATCTTTTGCTTTTGAAGCTCCTTAAGCATCGTAATTCCGTCCATTCTAGGCATATTAATGTCAAGAACAACGGCATCATACGTATTCTTTTTAAGGAGTTCCAATCCTTCAATTCCGTCCTTAGCCTTATCAACCACCTGGAATCTTGAGTCTGAGTTAATGATATCACTGAGAACGGTTCTCATAAGTGCAGAGTCATCAATTAATAAAATTTTTCTCATTTACGTTTGCTTCTTTCTTATTTTTCGTTCTTCTTCAAAAATAAAGTGAATAATATCTTCTCTTGATGTCTCGTCTATATATATGTACTGAATTCTATGTTCAAATAGTCCCGGTCTGCTTTCAAGTTCACTGACTTTGAGGACTGTACATACCATTTCATACTCTTTATCGTTGGCGTTGCCCGGAAGTCTGTAGGAACAATAAATTGTACTTCCTTCCTCATATCTGAAGTTTGATACAAATCTAAGTCCGCCGCCGCTTATATCTACAACAACGCTTTTTTGCAATGAGGTCCCCGGATCAACCAGGTATTTCCTGTTCATTTCAAATGCTTCAAGCTCTTCAGCCGAGCATGGCCTTGATTTAAGTTCCAGAGCGCAACTAAATCTGTAATATTCACGTCTCTGTAATTTGGTAAGCTCGCTGGTCAGATCAAGCACCAGAATGTACATGTTATCGCTTCGATATCTGTCTACAATTCTGGAAAAGCATTGAAACAGCCCCTTGGGGCTATAAAAGCACAGGCTATACTCTCCATCAACAGGAAGCAGTACAAGACGACCCTTTTCATAAGGCATCAGCACCTCTATCCTGTCATCGGAAGTAATATCCATGACTTTACTCATATAAATATGTTTTGTTCTGGCATCCTCATCCATCCATATCTTGCCCGTTGCCTTGAGCTCGACACGGTTGCCGGGAGCAATATAATCAGCAAGCATTTATCGTATTTCTCCATTCCTTTATTGTTTGGAAAAGATCACGCCGGTAAATTTGGTGAACTGTTTAAAGTCTGAGTCGGTGTAGTGCTAAGCTTTCTTCCTGTAATAATATGTGAAAAGAATGCCGCCATACCTCTTTGTTTGATTTCTGCAGTATTGCCGGGATTCATAAGCTTATCCGCAATTGCTTCAAAAGCCTTCACAGACTTAGCGTTAGGATACTGTATTGAAACAGGTGACTGTTGCATAACACTCCTAGCCAGCATCTGATCCTGGGGAATAGCTCCCATATAAGTGAGGGGTAATTTCAAATATCTGGCAACTACTGCATTAAGCTTATTAAAAAGCTGTTGCCCCTCCTCATCAGACGATACTCTGTTGGATACAACCTTAACCTTGGTATCCTCTCTTGAAAACCTCGGCGACTGATTAAGAGCTTTTAAAAGAGAATACGAATCCGTTATGGATGTTGGCTCAGGGGTAGTCACAAGTATAACTTCACCGCTTGCAACCAAAAATTCCATAACTGCATCAGAAATTCCGGCACCTGTATCAATAATTATTACATCTGCAATAGCATCAAGCTCCGCAAGGTTAACAATGATATATACAAGGTAATCCCTGCTAAGATTATACATTCCGGAAATACCTGAACCACCTGAAATGAATCCTACTCCCTCAGGTCCCCAGGTTATGATATCTTTAATATTTTTTCCCTGATAAATAAGATCACACAAATTGTGCTTGGGAACAGTTCCAAACATAATCTCAATATTGGCAAGACCAAAGTCCGCATCGAGAATTATAACTCTTTTCCCCATCTTGCGGAACTGAATTGCAAGATTTATAGCAACATTGGATTTGCCTACGCCGCCCTTACCACTTGTCACAGTGATTATTCTGGCTAGTGGCCTTTGGGGCTTATTCGTATTCTTAATAATATTACGTAGCTGTTGCGCCTGATCCATAAAGTCCCCCGTTAACTTTTTCCACCCAAAAGATTCTTAACGATACGCTGCGCATCGAATATGGCGATATCATCAGGGACATTTTGCCCGTTGGTAATGTAGGCAACCGGTGCTCCGGTATGCATTCTGACATTATACAGGTTACCCTTTGCCCCGGTTTCGTCCATCTTTGTAAAGATAAGCTTGTAGGCAACAAGCTCTGAGTAAGAATCAGCAATCTCTATAAGATCTCTATACTTGGTAGTAGCTGAAAGAACAAGATAGTTTTCGCAGTCCATAAGATCCTCAAGAGTTCTGATATATGCCTCTATATCATTCTTGAGTTCGTCGTTGTGCTGAGAATGGCCTGCTGTATCAACCATAATGTAGTCATAATCTTTGAAATCCTCAGCTACCTGTTTCATCTCCTCTACAGAATAGATAACCCTAAATGGTATCTCGAGAATTGAAGCATAAGTACGTAACTGTTCTGCAGCTGCAATTCTATAGGTATCTACTGTTACAAGTGCTACTTTTTTCTTTTGTGTGACAGAAAGCTCTGATGCAAGCTTGGCAATTGTTGTGGTCTTACCGACACCGGTAGGTCCTATGAAGATTTCAGCCCTTGGCCCCTGCCCATGTTCTATTGGTTCGATAGGCTCGGATTTACCAAACTTAAGAACCATTTTCTGATATACATTTGCAAGTGCAAAATCAAACGGCATTCCGGGCTTACTGATCTTTTCAACCTCATCTGTAAGCTGGTTTACGTATATCTCATCTACTTCATTTTCTATAAGAGTATTATACAACAATTTAATAAAGGACATTGCTTCATCGGAAATATCTGATTTAGCCGGGTCGCTCTTTAAAGCCTCTTTTGAAGTGTCAGAAGCCTTGTCCTTAATATCATCCTTCTCGCTAAACTTGATATTTTTCTCAAGAAGCGAACTAAGATTATCAAGTTTTTCTTCGATGGCACTACCCTCATCGATGATATCGGGAGACTTATTTACCTTTATAACAGGTTTAACAGTATCTACCTGGCTTCCCTCAACCAAAGGATTTCTTCCGACAGGCCTTGAATTTCTGTCAGGAGTAAGTGTCCTTGTGACAGGTCTTTCCGTCTCTTCCTCAAGGGCTACCGTCACCTCGATTTTTTGTGCCTGGAAAAGAGCTAAAAAGCCGTTCTTTTTAAGAGGCCTTACATTCATCACTACAATATTCTGCCCCAATTCCTTTTTAGCTTCCTGTGTTGCCTCACTCTCAGTTTTTCCAACATACTTTTTGATAATCATATTAAGCCGTTACCATCCCCACAGATTGTAATTCTATATTAGGTTCCACTTCGTTGTAAGAAATCACAATCAAATCTTTGTAGTAATCCTCAGTCATCTTCTTAAAGTACATTCGTACAATAGGCGATGCCATGATGATTGCAAGCCTTCCAGCGTCTTCAAGTTTCCTTACCTGTTCCCCAACAGCATTAAGGATTGCTTTGGTTCTTGCAGGATCAAGAGTAAGATAAGCGCCTGTTTCTGTCTGCTTGACGCTACTCATAATTTCCTGCTCTATCTTAGGATCCAGTGTAACAACGCTGGTAGTCTCCCCTGGCATAAAGTACTTACTGGATATTGCACGCTTCAGACTCTGTCTGACGTACTCCGTGAGAATATCGGGATCACGAGTAGATGGCGCAAAATCAGCAAGGGTTTCAAATATAGTAACAAGGTCTCGGATAGACACACCCTCTTTTAACAGGTTCTGAAGAACCTTCTCTATTTCGCCGAGGCTCATAAGCTTAGGCACAAGCTCGTCCACCAGGGCCGGGTGATTTTCCTTAAGGTTATCAACAAGATTCTGAACATCCTGTCTGGTCATAAGCTCAGAAATATGTTCTCTGATAATCTCGGTAAGATGTGTAGCAATGATTGACGGTGGATCAACAACCGTATAACCCAGGCTCTCAGCTCTTTCACGCTGGCTTTCCGTAATCCAGATAGCCGGCAGGTGGAAGGAAGGCTCAAATGTTGGAATACCAGTAATTTCATCCTCAACATGCCCCGGATTCATAGCCATATAGTGGTCAAACAGGATTTCGCCATCACTTACCTGTATACCTTTAATTTTAATGATATATTGATTAGGATTCAACTGAATATTATCTCTCAGTCGAATGATTGGAACCACAGTACCAAGCTCCAAAGCAACCTGGCGTCTTATCATAACAACTCGGTCAAGCAGGTCTCCACCTTGATTAACATCGGCAAGAGGAATGATTCCGTAACCAAATTCAAGCTCAATAGGATCCACCTGCAAAAGAGATGTGACATTCTCCGGTTGCCTGATTTCTTCAGCCTGTTGCTCTTCCGGTGCTGCCACCTCAGCCTCTGTAGAAACCTCTTCTATAGTCTGGGAAGTGATTCTTCCCATAAGGATAAAGGCTGCTCCGAATGTGACATATAGCACGGTTGGAAGTGGAGATAAAATACCAAGACCTGCCACTACGCCTCCAACAAGGTAAAGTGTCTTGGGCATTCCAAAGAGCTGCTTGATAAGAAGGTGTCCAAAATCCGCTTCTTTTGAACCCTTAGTAACAAGGATACCTGTTGACATTGAGATCATAAGGGATGGGATTGAACTTACAAGGCCATCACCCATAGTCAGGATTGAATAGGTGTTAATTGCAGTATTAACATCCATGCCCTTTCTAAGTACCCCCATGGCAATTCCGCCAATAAGGTTTGTTGCTGTAATAATTAGGCCTGCTGTCGCATCTCCCTTAACATACTTGGTAGCACCATCCATGGCTCCGAAAAAGCTGGCTTCTTCCTGAATCTTATCACGCCTTGCCTTAGCTTCGGCATCCGTGATAGCTCCCGTATTAAGGTCCGCGTCGATAGCCATCTGTTTACCTGGCATAGCATCGAGTGTGAATCTGGCACTTACTTCTGCGACTCGCTCAGAACCTTTGTTGATGACCATCAGCTGAACGATAATAAGGATTACATATACAATTGCTCCTACAATCAGATCGCCTCCGCCTACAAAAGTACCAAATACTGTAATAACTTCTCCGGCGCTTCCTTCTGTCAGGATAAGTCTCGTGGACGATACATTAAGGGCAATTCTGAAAATAGTTGTAAACAACAGGATTGTTGGGAAAAATGACATTTCCAAAACATCTGTTGCAAACATAGCAGTAAACATGATCACAAAAGAAAGGGACATATCAAAAGCAAGCAAAATATCAAGTATCCAGTCCTTGAGAGGAATGATCAGCATTACAATTGCTGCAACAATATAAAGAGCAAGACCATAGTCATATACGCGGTTAATGATCTTCTTTTTATCCATAATCAGTCCTCCTTCCCTAGGATTTTCAATACTTTACGCAGTATGTAAATATCTAAGCCATACTACGCCTTGCCCTTAAGGTGATATACATAAGCAAGAACTTCCGCAACCGCCTTATAGAGCTCGGGAGGAACCATCTCTCCAATTTCCACGTTGGCATATAGCATTCTGGCAAGTGGCTTATTTTCTACAATCTCGACATTATGCTCCTTGGCTACTTCCTTGATCTTCTGAGCCACATAGTCAGCGCCTTTGGCTACTACTATAGGAGCATCCGCCTCATCTGCGTCATATCTTATGGCAACCGCATAATGAGTAGGGTTCGTAATTACTACATCAGCCTTAGGAAGCTCCTGCATCATACGTCTTCTTGATGCCTGCATCATTCGACGCTTCTGAGCAGATTTAACTTCAGGATTTCCTTCAGTATTCTTATACTCATCCTTAACTTCCTGTTTGGTCATCATCATATCTTTGTGGAACTTGCGCCTCTGGTAAATTAGATCTGCAAAGGCAATGACCATATAGGCAGCAGCAATTCTGATTCCCAGATCAATGATAAAACTTCCCATAAGGCCAATGGCTTGTTTAAGCGGAATATCATACAGCAGGAAAATAGATTCCTGTCTGTCACTGAAATACGAAATAATCACAATAGCCATTACAGCCAGTTTGAGAAGTGACTTGATAAGTTCAAAAATCTTTCTTGTTGAAAAGATCTTTTTCATACCGCTTATGGGATTAAGCTTGGAAAGCTTAGGCTGAAGCGGCTTGCTGGTAGGTTTAAATCCCACCTGCACAAGGTCACAAATAAAAGCAATTAAAAATCCAATAATAAGAAATGGCGCACATATAAGAAGAACCGTAAGGAGCGCATTATTTACAAGAGCTCGGATTGATTGAATCGGCAGGTGTCCGTCATACATCCTGGCCACATACGGAATGTTGTTATATACCCTTCCGAATACAGCCTCGAAGTTTTCAGCCATGAAACCATAACCAAACCTCAGAATCAGGAAAAAAGCTAGCAGAGAAAAAGCTGTTGCCACCTCCTGACTCTTGGCAACCTGACCTTCTTTTCTGGCATCGTCAAGCTTTTTGCCGGTAGGTTCCTCAGACTTCTCAGCACCGTTGGCATCTTCAGCAAAGAACTGAAGGTTATATGGAATTATAAGTTTAATATCAGCATCAGCTGCTCTGTAAACTGTATACAAAATCTTCCATAAGCTCCTTCATATTGATAAAAACGAAATTAGATGCGTCATTAAGCATTGTTACGGTAATAAACATAATTAAAAGTCCGACAATGATCTTTATCTGAATACCTACAGCGAACATATTCATCTGAGGTGAAACCTTGGCCAGTACACCAAGTATTACGTTGGTAATAAATGTAATGATAAAGATCGGAAGGCATATTCTGAATCCAATTACGATATAATCTCTTAAAAATCCGATTATTGAGGCAAGAAGCCTGTCAGAATTTATTACTGCCCCATTTATCGGGATCAGATAAAAAGTATCTGCCAAAGCCTTTAAAATGTACTGATACATTCCTGTAAGTATCAGCATCATGGTCAACACCTGTGAATATAAGCTTCCGGTAATTGTTACCTGTTCATTGGTATTAGGATCAAATATGTTGACCATAGAAAGACCAATCTGCATATCAACTACGGTTCCTGCAAAAGATGCAATCAGCTGACAAATCTGAACTGCATAACCTATAAGAAGGCCAGCCAATACTTCTTTTAACACTATTACCGTATAACCTATTATGGTGTTATATGAAGGTGCCTCAAAAGGAACTGCACCATATAACATAATTGAAAGAAGTAGTCCGAATCCGATTTTCACAAGGTTGGGCGATTGTCTTCCTCCAAAAAAGGGTGCAACATAGATAAAACTCATTACCCTTACCACTATAAGGAGAAAAACCTCCAAATCCCCATAACTAAAGTTGTAATCAAGCATGAAAGCCCCCTTAAATCCTAGCGAACATACTTGGAAAAATCAGACCACAATGTGGTGATAAAGCCTGATAACTCTGTAGCCATCCAGTTTCCCATGAGCATGATCATCATAAACACTGCCAGAACCTTAGGTACAAATGTAAGGGTCTGCTCCTGAATTGATGTAACGGTCTGGAAAATAGAAATAACAAGTCCGATAATCATGGAGGTCAAAAGTACAGGGATTGAAATTTTAATAACCATAAAAAGCGCGGAACTTACAATCTGATTGATTTCACCAATTGTAATCATGTACTCATCCTCCTCTCATGCTTAGTAAAAAGACTTAACCAGGTTACCGATAATAAGGCTCCATCCATCTGCCAGTACAAACAAAAGAATCTTAAATGGCAGGGAAATGGTAGTCGGCGGCAGCATCATCATACCCATACTCATAAGGACTGATGCCACAACCATGTCTATAACAATAAACGGAATGTATATCATAAATCCGATGATAAACGCTGTTCTAAGTTCGCTGACAATAAAGCTTGGGATAAGTACTACATTAGGAATACTATCAAGTTCCCCATCCCACTCTATTCCGTCAATATCCATAAAAAGAATTACGTCTTTTTTCTGGGTCTGACCATACATAAACTGCCTGAAAGGCTGCATGGCTTCATCAAAAAACTCTTTCTGGTCCATCTCTCCGTTTTCAAACGGAATTACAGCATCGTTATACACAGTAGTTAACGTTGGCTGCATTATAAAAAGAGTCATAAACAAAGCTATCCCAATCATTACCAGGTTTGGTGGCGATGTTTGGGTACCAATGGCTGTTCTCGTGAAATGAAGTGCAACGATGATTCTTGTGAAAGAAGTCATCATCACTAAAAGTGTTGGTGCTAGGGAAATAAGCGTTAAAGTGATAAGAATCCTGAGGGCACCATTAAGAGAACCATTACCATTGTCGTAGGTTATCGTTACAGTATTTGCAATGTTGAGTTCCTTAAGGTCCTCCGGATCCTCGCTAGAACCAGGCTCGTTAATATTGGTCCTCTCTCCTTGAGTACCGGTCAAATGACTTTCTGTATCGGTGGTAGGATCAGTGGGCGTGGTATCAGATATTACGTTTTGTGTTGCGTAGGAAGTAACAGGAGAAGCTATTAAAATTATGAAAGCAAGGCCAAAAGATAAAGCTAATACAGCAAATATCCTGGCGATTCTAAACCCCTTATTTTCCATTACCCTTTTTCTCACCCTTTATTTTGTCAAAAATCTCTTTAAAGCCAAGGTTTTCTCCTGACTGCGTCTCAGGAACCAGTTCATCCGGATTTACCTCCCCCAGATTAGTAACCTGATCTCCTGAAACAGCAATCGAAATATATTTCTCTCCAATACGAATAATCTGAATGTATTTATTTGTAGCTATCTTGCAGGTATCAATTATTTCTATGTTCTTACTTGAAGCAGACCCCTTCTGGTAATTTGCCATCCATTTTGTAACGTACAAAGTAATGCCAAGCACCAGAACAAAGATTATTAAAACCGAAATAAACTGTAAGTAAGAATCAAGTCCCATAATTTCCCCAAAGCGTTACTGAACAATCTCAGTTACACGAACGCCAAAACTTTCTTCGATAACTACAACTTCTCCTTTGGCTACAAACTTACCGTTTACAAGAACGTCAACAGGTTCACCTGCAACCTTATCAAGCTCTATGATCGTACCCGGTGCAAAGTCAAGAATATCAGCGATAGGCTTAGCTGTGCGTCCAAGTTCAACCGTAACTTCAAGTGGAACATCCTTGATGATACCGATGTTTTCTCCGCCTGCCATGATGGTCGTACCACCTGCAAAATTCTGGAACTGAGCAGGCTGGATATTCATATTCATCATCTGTGGCATCATCTGCATCTGAGGCATAGACATACCCATCTGAGGCATTCCCATACCCATCTGAGGCATTCCGCCCATCATGCTCGGATCCATCTGCGGCATTGCTCCGGCAGCAGCATCCGGTGCAGGAGCAGGAGCCGGTGCAGGTGCGGGTGCAGGCTCGGGAGCCGGTGCAGCGTCGCCGCCACTATCACCTGTGATAACCGTATCCTTCAAGGTCTTAGCAAAATCTATAGGATACAACTGCATAAGTGTTGAATCCACAAGATCACCGACCTGCATCTTAAAGGAAATCCTTACAAAGGTTCCTGTCAGGAAGTCGGCAATATCAGAAGGATCGTCATTGATCATATCAAGAAGTGTTGCCTGTGGCGGGCTGATATCTACCTTCTGATTGATCATTGTAGAAAGAGATGTGGCAGCAGCACCCATCATCTGGTTCATAGCTTCTGAAATAGCAGAAAGCTGAAGCTCACCAATCTCTCCCTCTGTATTAGTACCATCACCGCCCATCATAAGGTCAGTGATTACCATTACATCATGCTCTTTAAGAATAAGGATGTTGGTTCCGTCAAGACCTACCGTGTACTTAATCTGAATAAATACACAGGGCCTCTCGTAGTTGTTAATAACAGTCTCCCAGGTTGCAAGTTCTACCTGAGGTGTAGTGATATTAACCTTCTGGTTAACAAGGGAATACAGCGTTGTTGCTGATGATCCCATACTGATATTGGCAACCTCACCAATAGCGTCCTTTTCTGAATCTGTCAAAAGAGATTCATCAATAACGCCTCCTCCAACAGGTGTTGCAGCAGCTGCATCATCAGTAGCCGGTGCATCTGCAGGAGCATCTCCGCCGGCGTCGCCACCACCAGAACTATCCATTCCGGCTAGCAAAGCATTAATTTCATCTTGTGATAACATTCCATCCATGCTGCTACTCTTCCTCCTCTCTTACAACCGATGTTATTCTCACGGCATATTTATCTTTGGCAGTACCGGGTAATGCAGTAAATTTATAAATATTCCCAACATAGACCTGCATATCTGTATTAACTCTGTTATCAAGCCTAATTATGTCTCCGGCCTGCAAATGAACAAAATCACTTACCGAAACATTACACTTACCAAGAATTGCTTTAACGGGAACATCAACTCTTTTAACCATGCTCTCAAGTGTGTCTTCATAGTCCTCATCAGCGTTCTTCTGCATAGTAGAGAACCAGAATTTGGTATTCAGCTTATCCATGACAGACTCAAGTGTGAAGTATGGAAGACAGACATTCATAAGTCCTTCCGTCTCACCAATCTTGATATTAAGTGTTACGATAGCGATCATATCTGTAGGAGAAATAACCTGCGCAAACTGCGGATTCGTCTCAATTCTCTCCATAACCGGATTGATGGCTACAACGTTCTGCCAGGGCTCAACCATAAGCTGCATGCATATGGTTACAAGCTTTTCTATAAGTGGCATCTCAATGTCAGTGAAGGGTCTTGGTTTATCTAAGGTTCCTCCTTCACCTCCCAGCATTCTGTCAATAAAGGAAAAACCTATATTTGCCTGTAGTTCCAGAATGATAGTTCCCTGCAGAGGCAGGAAATTGATAACACCGAGAATTACAGGATTGGACAACGCATTACTAAACTCCGAATAAGTTACAGTCTCAGAGTTAGCTACCGAAACCTGGACGTTTTTACGCAGGTACAAAGGAAGCGTTGTAGACAAAAGTCTTCCGTAATGTTCGTAGATCATTTCAAGAGTACGCAAATGCTCTTTTGAGAACTTGGCGGGACGCTTAAAGTCATAGTCTTTGACTTTTTTTTCGTCCGCGGCTTGCATTTGATCTACGTCCAGCTCACCTGTACTGAGTGCTGCCAGCAGACTATCTATTTCATTTTGTGACAGGACTTCACTCAATCTTTTCTCCTCTCTCCCAAAGCTGTTTTACATTCGAGATAAAAAGAAACAGCTAAAAGAACATAAATTATTTCTTATCCGGCTCTTAATTACTGATACAGAACAGAGCTGAATGTTACGTCATAGATAAAGTTTGAATTATAAAGCTCCTGTACTTCCTCAAGAATCTTTTCTCTTGCAGGAGTGTCGTCAGCCTGAAGTTCTTCCAAAGTGTAAGAAGAAAGTGTATTTGT
The DNA here is from genome assembly GCF_000420945.1 of Butyrivibrio sp. VCB2006. GTDB lineage: Bacteria > Bacillota > Clostridia > Lachnospirales > Lachnospiraceae > Butyrivibrio. The sequence continues at coordinate 90,238 of NZ_ATVX01000006.1, read as the reverse complement.
GATCTTACCCTTGATAAGATCCTTCATTCCTGAAAGGGCTTCCTCAGTTCCAAGAGTTGCATAATCTGCGCTTGCTGTATTCATGGAGAATACTACTTCAACCAGCATATAATGAGACTTGCCATCAGAGCCTGGCTTTAAGTTAATGGTAAGCTGATCATCACCGGTAAATCCAAAGGTCGCAATATTGGAAACGCCAACATTTCCTGAAGCAGAACCGGAGAAGCCACCGGTATTTCCGCCATTTGCCTCAAGTTCTAGAGCTGCAGCAATATCAGAAATCAGCTTGGCTGTCTGTGAATTTGTGGTCATAACACTCAGCATCATGAAACTTGTCATGCCGATATTAACCACAAGAAGTGCAAGAATGATGATTGATAGCAAGTTCTTTTTCATTTTCTTTTGTCCCCTTCACAATTTAATAATTTGCACTAAGCGGATTGTAAATCTTGATCTCAACTCTTCTGTTTCTGGCTCTTCCCTCATCAGTAGAGTTATCAGCTATTGGATCATATTCGCCTCTTCCTGTATGAATAAGCTTGGCTGGATCAAGATTAGTGTTTTCTACAAGGTAATTGAATACTGAAAGTGCTCTTCCGGAACTAAGTTCATCGTTGTTACTGTATTTTCCACCGGAGGACATAGGAACATTGTCGGTATGTCCTTCAATATCTACTGTTCCGCCTGCGTAGGTCTCAAGAATCTGTCCTACCTTATCAATAACCGGAATCGCATCCTCTTTAATATCAACTTTACCTGAGTCAAAAAGAATTGAACCCTGGATTGTTAACTGTACAAACTGGCTGGTGTAGTTAAGGGAAACAACATCTTCTATATCTCCCTCATCCAGTTCTGCCTGAATCTGCTCTGCAAGTTTTTGAGATGCTTCAAGCTGTTCAGCCTCCGCGGCTTCCATCAGCTCTTTTTCATTCATCTCGCCTACAGCATCTCTTTCCTCATCAGCATCGTCTCCTGCCTGAGCAAGACCCATTGAGGTGACATAAGAAGAAAGTTCAGTCAGCTGCGAAACACCATCGCCAATGAGAGCTCCTTTTCCTATAGCCATCTCACCACCTGAGAAAATACTGAATGCCGAGCTAAAAGAAGCAGCAACTTCCTCAAATTTAGCGGCATCCATACTAGCCATAGAGAACAACAATACGAAGAAACAAAGAAGCAGATTCATCAGGTCTCCGAATGTACCCTGCCACGCCGGCAAGCCAGGTTTTATTTCTTCTGGTTTCTTTGCCATTATTCGCCGCCTCCATCGCCGGAACCATTTTCAGCTTCATATGCTGCTCTATCAGCAGGTGACAAGAAGGATTTAAGCTTTTCTTCTGTTACACGAGGGTTTTCTCCGGCCTGAATAGAAAGAAGACCCTCTATGACAATACTCTTAGCCATGTATTCAGCATTATCTCTGGCTTTAAGTTTGTTTTCTGCGGGATAACAGAACCAGTTCGCAAGAACTGATCCATAGAAAGTTGTGATCAAGGCAACCGCCATGGACGGTCCGATAGATGAAGGATCTGACATGTTCTGAAGCATCAGAACCAGACCAAGAAGGGTTCCGATCATTCCCCAGGAAGGACCCATACCGGCTAGATCGCCAAAGAAAGAATAGTTAGATTTATGTCTCTCGGACATGGCATCAATTTCTGCCTCCAGGATGCTCTTAACAAGTTCTGGCTCAGTACCATCTACGATAAGGCCAACGCCCTTTTTCATGAAAGCATCTTCAAGGTTACCAGCTGCTTCTTCCAGCGCAAGAAGACCTTCCTTACGAGCTGTGTTGGAAAGATCGATGATCTGTTTGATAGTACCTTTTGTATCATCAGTAGGCATCTTATAAATTAAAGTATAAGACTTAAGACCGTTTATAAAGCTCGGCATACTTCTGGAAGCCAAAACCGCCATAAGCGCTCCACCGAATGTGATCATCGCAGAAGGAGCATCCAGGAAGTACTGAACACCGGAAATACCGGCTGAGAATACGATACTGAGGATCATGAATACGAAACATAATCCGACACCAAGCAATGACGCAATATCCACAACATATACCCCTTTCGTACTTTATAGTGACACAAAATACCATAAGAAAATCGCAGTACCTAGTGCATATAAACTATCCCCCGATATATATGCACCAAACTTCCAGCAAGGTTACCCTTCCTGGAGCATATTATAAATTTCTTCAAGGCTCTCCTTCACAAGGAGTTTCTTACCACCGCCTAAAAAGATAACAGTATCCGGATTAGCTTCCACAGTCTGGATATTCTGTACATTCACAAGAATCTTCCTTGTGTCTAGTTTGGTTAACATCAAAACAGTCTTCTGCATAGGCTCGATAATTTCACTTTTTACAATTATTTCACTAGCGCTTGAAATTTTGTTTCCACTTGAATTAATTTTACCACATTACGTTCATGTTATCTGTAAGTTTTGTTCACATTTTAGTCATATTTGGAGTATAATTTCAATTCCGTTAATGCTATTTGAAATTATGTTACAAAAATACTACTTTTTGCATTTGTTTTGTGATATTTGTTCGTATAACTACAACATATTGTGGTATTTAATTTCATTTTACCACTTTTAAATGCACTGTACACTACTTTTTTATAAAACGTTATATCGTAGATGTTGATTATATCTATTCTTTTACGTATATTATGCTATGTTATGCTGATTTTATAAGGGTTTTGTTACTATTATTTCGTATTTTTCGCGATGATATTGATTCTTTTGAGGTATATTGATAATAAGGATTAAAAATGATCACAACTGAGAACATGTACTGAACATATTGGTCATACTCTGCTTTGTATTTTCATAAATCTCAACAGGTTCTTTCCGTTCCCATCCCACAGAGGCAGCAAAGAATCACCAGTTCATCGCAACATTTTTGAAGAAAAACACCTGCTAAATATTTATAATTTCCTATATAACAAACAAAGCATCTACTTCAAAGGAGACAAAAATAAATGGATTATGTATTTGAAATGCCTAAAGACATGTTAAAAGAATGTGAAAATAAAGGCACTGTAGAACTCTTTGAATATAACTCAGAAACATACGATAACGAACACAGGAAGCTTAATAAAAAAGCCTTCGTATATCTTCCATATGGCTACAACACTTCAGAGAAATATAACGTGCTTTATCTTCTACATGGAGGCGGCTTCATGCAGGAATGGTGGCTTGATATGTTCCCTGATACAGTAACAATCCTTGATAATATGATGGCCCAGGGCATCAGCAAGCCATGTATTATCGTAACTCCTACCTTCTATCATGACGAAGAAAACAAGAACACTCACGACGAAGCCATCTGCGAGAACTTCAGATTTGAGCTGAGAAAAGATCTCATTCCGGCCATAGAAAGCCATTACAGCACCTACGCATCCGGCGATGTTTCAGAAGAAAGCCTCATCAAAACAAGAAATCACAGAGCCTTTGCTGGTCTCTCATTAGGTTCCATGACAACCTACAGAGCGGCTTTCTACAACAACTTTGATCTCTTCTCCTACTATGGACCATTCTCCGGCTGTTGCGGACCATTTGGTAACCACGACCTGGAAGTTGAGAGAATCTGCAAAACTCTTGAAGAAGGTCACAAAAATGGCCACGAACTTGACTTCATGTTCTGTGCTAACGGCGACAAGGACATTGCCTTTGAGGAGCATAAAGATATCATGGGACGTGCAGTAAACAAGTCTCCTTTCCTCAAGCCTGGTGAAAACTATGACTTCTTCATAATCCCAGGTGGCGTTCACGACATGAAAGCTTGGCAGCTTCACCTCTATCACGCACTTCAGGTATTCTTTACAAAATAACAAGGTAATAAATACAGCCCTGTATCCGACGGAAGATACAGGGCTGTTACTTTGCCTAAGATTTGTTAAAAGAACTATCGAAATGCTATCTATTATCTCTTAAGGTTTGTAAGTTCCTCAAGAAGTGTATCTGATACTGTGATGATACGGCTGTTTGCCTGGAATCCACGCTGAGTTGTGATCATCTCTGTAAACTGTGATGAAAGGTCTACGTTGGACATCTCCAGAACACCGGTATTCATATAGCCACCATCTGTTGTGATATCCTGAATTGTAGCTTCACCTGAGTTAAGAGTTGAAGCATAAAGGTTATCGCCCTCTTTTGAAAGACCTGATGCGTTAGCAAATTCTGCTGAAGCAATCTGTCCAAGGAGTTTGGTCTGGCCGTTTGAATATGTTGCGTAGATCTGACCATCAGTACTTACTGATACACCATTCATCTCACCAACTGCACGTCCTGTGTTAAGACTCTTCTTGTCACCCTTAACTGCCTTGATTGTTGATGATCCGTTTGTGTTGTAGTTTGTAAGAGTTGAGAAATCGAAGTCGATATCTCCAAATTTATGCTGATCGCTGCTTTCCTGGTAACCAAAGGCCTCAAGTCCGGGTATTGTCTGATCAAAGTTCATTGTTACCATTCCGGTCTTAACGCCATCTGCTGATTCAAGAGCACCATTGTTAGCCTTGAATGCCAGCTGAATACTGTGATCACCAATTGTAAGCTTAATTGAACCGTCGTTACCAATCTTGTATGTTCCGTCTGTTCCGAATGCATCAGCCTCTTCATCAGTGATACCATAAATCTTATAAAGAAGGTCTGCGTAATTTCCTGTAGCCGTTCTAAGAAGTGTGGAAATATCTCCATCAGCCGGAACATCCTTGTAAACACTTGTTGATGTAATATCGATTGAACCATTACCCTTATCAACAATTGTGTATTCACTTCCTGCAGGCTGCTTAATGATTTCTTCTTCTGTGTGAGAAATTGATACTTCACCGGTAGACTGATCAAAGGATATTGTATAAGTCTGTCCTGCAGTCATATTTCCCATAAAGCTCTGAACACCGGTATTTGAGCTAAATACATCGAGAAGCAAATTCTCATAAGGTGCCGTTGTATCTTTAAATGAACCGCTCAGATTACTTCCAAGTGAATAAGCTTTCTTGTATGCATTTGTATCTGTACCTTCATCGTAAGCCTTGTAAATATACTTAGCTGAAGATGGGCTATTCTTGGTGTAATCCGAATTAAGTGTTCCCTGATAAGCAGTCTGAATTGTATAAGTTCCGATTTCCTTAGAAGAACCAAGGTCATTAACTGGATATGTGATAACAAGTCCTGTAGTTCCTGTAAGTTCCTGGAAATTAAAGGTTATAGGGTTTTCAGCTCCAGTAGAGATAAATCTTGAATCATAATAATCACTTGTACTATCGCTAAGAGCTGCAATTCTTGAGGAAACAAGACTTGTCATTTTGGTAATTGCTTCCTGTGCTCCTTCCTTCATGATCTGGGAATACCAGTCTTCTGCTGCAGAAGTATCAGTATTATCAGCCGGATCAGGAAGACCATCAATATAAGTATTTAATGTGGCCAAATCTGTCAGCGTCATCTTTGTTGCATCAATCTTAGTCGCATCAGTAGTTTGAGCCGCATTATAATGAGTAATGAAAACACTCAAGTTTGAAATTCCTTCGCCAGGAACATAGTTTGCAGCTGTTAAAGTAGACTTATCTATCTGGATAGTACCCTTATCTGTAGAAGTAGTCTCTTCAACCTTTGCTCCATAAAGAGTAAGTGTCTTGCTGCCTGCGTTGTACTTATATGTCAGGTTATTTACATTTCCACCCCATGAAGAAATATCCTGAAGCAATGAGGTAGACTTAGTCTTATTTACAAAATACTGATTCTCATTAGCTGTTACCAAAGAAGAGTTTACGTAGCTGGCCTCACTGGTCTGAACGCCAAGAGTAATCTTTCTTTGAAGTATCATCTTCTCAGGTTCTGCTGATGAGTCATAGGTAAATGTGTAATTATTTTTATCTGTATCAAAGTCAAAGTTGTTTATTCCAAATACAGTTTTAAGATAATCTGCATTAAGCTTAGATACATCTCCGGTTCCGGAAGGAACAAGATAAGCTTCCTTTGTGCTATCATTTACAAAGTAGTAGCTGTTTGAAGTGTTAGTCATAAACTTGTACTTTGCAGTTGCATATGATCCATCAATATTGTTCTCTTCATCAGGAATGTCGTTTACAGAGTAATTAATTGTAATGCTGCCATAATCTGCTGATCCAGTTGTTGTATTTATAAGGTATGTAGCAGCTGAACCATAAGTCTTTTCTTCCTCTTCTGATACTCCGTATACTGCATTGAGAAGTCCTTTGTACTTCTTGGAACTTGTGCTCATAAGATCGCCAAGAGAATTGAGGCCGTCTGCACTATTTGGAACATCACCATATTTAACATCTCCGCCGGGAGCATTGATATCGAATATCTTGCCAGTTGCATCTACCTTGAACTCGTAGCCATCTTTTGCAGGAAATGCTGTTGTATTAGCATCAGAATCAATATTTCCAAAAGTAATATGCTCCAGCATGTCCTGTCCGATTGAATTTCCTGAAGAATCAATAATATCTGTCAGTGTAAGTGCGAAAAGATGATCTGTAGCTGTATCCTTAAGTGTGAACTTACCTGTATATAAATATCCCTTATTATCATAGAACTCGAGGGTAATGGTCTTACCATCATCTGAAAGAATATTTGTGTCGTTGTCATCGATATTGCCGCTGTAAAGAGCTGCTGTTGTAGAAGCTGGTGAATATGTGTTATTGTCAGCGCTCATGATCTGAAGAGATGAAAGGCCGGCATTCTTGTTTATTGTGATTTCACCAGTATCCTTATCTTCCTGTGCTACCCAGCCCTGTACAAAGTATCCGTTTGACTGCATAGCAAGGTTTCCGGCGCCATCTACATAGAATGAACCATCTCTTGTGTAGAGATTTTCTTTACCATTGTTAACGATAAAGAAAGATTCACCTGTGATCATGATATCGAATGGGTTATTTGTTGTCTGAGTTGCGCCCTGAGAAGTAATAGCTGTATTGATGGCGCCTGACTTAGCACCAAGACCGATCTGACGAGCATTTACACCACCCTTAGTCTGTGTGGCGCCTGATGCTGTCTGAGTTGTCTGGTACATAAGGTCTGAAAAAGTAATAGACTGTGATTTAAAAGATGTGGTGTTAACGTTGGCAATATTGTTACCGATAACGTCCATCTTGGTCTGGTGGGTCTTAAGACCTGCAACACCAGAATAAAGTGATCTCATCATAAGGCAAAGTCCTCCAAAATTTTAAAGCAAGTGACAGTTAATCAGAGCTCTTTTACATAAAGATCTCCCGGATTCTTTTCACTTTGATTTTGGACGGATGCGTGAGAATTGCGGATAATCCCTTCAATCAGTCGGGGATTAAAAGATCTCCTGATACCGGGAAAAGAAAATTATAATCGATAATCTTCTTTCCGTTCGTCCCGATACTTCGGTCCAATCATGCAATCACTGCTCCGTCAATATTCGTAAATACATTATTTTTTGTTTCGGTCTGATCCATTGCAGTAACAACTGTGTTGTTAGGAACATTCACGATAAATGCCAGCTGATCAATTAAGATGAGAGAATCTTTAATACCTTTTTCAGACGCTTCTTTTGCACCTTGATTTAATCTAAGCATCTGGTCTTGTGTCAGCTCTATGCTTCTATCATTAAGCCTGTTTGCAGCATGCTTGGAGAACTTCAAATTCTCCCTTGCTACACTACTATTATCGGCTTGTTCCTGGATTTTATTTAGTACCTGAGCAAAAGAACCGCCGCCTGTAGGCAGAGGTTTATTTGTTCCGGTTTTCGGTACCTTGTTATTTAAGTACTGATCCTGGACCTGACCTATTGAAGAAAATCTAAGTTCATCAATTGTCATAGTTTTTACTCCAAGAAATATAAATCATTTATAGTTGCCTTGATTCAAACGATCATTTTTGAATCATATTCTTTTATGTTCATTCAGTTGTTGATTTGGTTGCTTCATTATCATCAATCTTGAATGATCTGTGCTCGTCTCCTCTGATATCATCGATTCTGTGTACATACTGCTGAAGAGCTGTAATGTAGTCAGGATCCATCATGTTGCGAGCTTTCTTGTCCATCTTGGTCATATAGAACTCATACATTGTATCGATGGTAAGACCGTGATCTGCCTCGTTTACAAAGTCTACGCTGCTGGGAAGTTTGTCGATTGCTTCCTGGAAGTCTTTAACAACTGCCTTAGCATCTGTGTAATCTGTATCAAATACTTCAGATACATTATCAACACTGTAGTTATTGCCTTCAATGTTGAGGTATGCCTTGTTTCCGCTATAGGTAACAAAGTCTACAACACCGATAGTCTCTGTAGTCTTGCCGTTATCAGGATTGTACTGAGTTACTCTTACTGTCTTTCCAACCATCTCTGATGCCCTTGAAAGAGCCATTGAATTAGCCATGTTATTGAGCTGTTCAACCTGTGTGAAGGTTGCGTACTGGTTGATGTATTCAGTATTTGAAGTAGGCTCCATAGGATCCTGATATTTCATCTGTGCAACAAGAATTTTAAGGAAAGAATCCTTGTCATAACCTGTGCTGGCGGACTTGGTAGCGTCTTCCTTAACTGTATTGGTAACTTCTCCGTTTTTAATTACCGCACTAACCTGGTTTATATCTGCCATAATTCTTACCTTTCTTTGCTGCTATGAAGTTGCCCCCATAGCAGCAACCAAAATCTAAATGTAAGTATTTTTGTTTAAGCACTAAAGTCAACTGAGTTTCCGTTCGCTGCCATCATCTGAGCTGCTATTCTGTCTGCATCGTTCATGGCTTCTGCTTCACCATCTTCATCAATCTCTGCTAGATTGATTCTACGTAGCGTCCTGCCCTTTTTAGCCTGCTGCTGATTAAATGCGTTGTTATTGTCATCGCCTTGCTGCAGGTTCTGTTCAAAAGCGTGGCTGGCAATTGTGACTTCAATTGATGTAACCTTGATGCCCTGTTCATTAAACTTTTGCTGAAGAGTCATCATCTGGGTCTCTACTGCCTCTTTTACAATCTCGTTCTGAGCTGTAAACTTGGCAACTATGCCTTCCTTACTACTTGTAAGAAGAATATTTACATTACCCAGACTTGCGGGATGGAGCTGCATCTCAATGCTATGCTCCTCGGCAGCAGATGTAATAGTGATTCTGTCTGCAATCTGTCTGATGATATTCTCCATCTGGGCTCTGTCTGTATACTCAGCAGGACCAGTAGGAACAACATCTATATTCTCTGTTAAGTTGTTTAGTAGCTGGTTAAAGAGATTAGGATTCTGAGCCTGCCCTGAGAGATTATTATTGCTACTCTCATTATTATCCTTGGATGTCTGCCCTGACATCTCTACAGGTTTAAACTCAGTCTCTACTTCGGCTTCGTTTTCCGGAGTAATCTCGGTTTTGATTATAGGAGTGGATTCCTTAGACTGTGATGCAGTCAATTCTTTTGTCAGTTCCGGTTGTTTTTGATCAACTATGATCTCTGGAGTCTTTTCCTGTGCCTTTTCTATGTGCGCTCCAAAGTCTTCCTTTATCTCATTTACAACTTCTTCGAACTGCTCCGGGGATAAGTCAAACTCATTCATAAGTTCGCTCTTCATACTGTCTGCATCCTCAAAGAGGTCCTGCATAAATGTACTTAGATCTGAATCAGTTATCAGATCAAGCGCCTTATCCTGTCCACCTAAATCTGTTACCAGCTGCTGTAAGTTCTGAGGATTTAAAAGATCTGCAAATGTCAGTCCCAGTAGTTCCATTGCGCTAAGTATGTCTTCCTCAGAGATATCCAGTGCCTTTGCCATTTCGGAAATAAGCTCCTTGCCGCATTCCTCAATAGCGCTCTGCAGCTCCTTATTTGCTTCCTTGCCCTCTGTTTCTTTTACCTCGGTAGTATTTACTTCATTAACCTGCTGATCAGTATTCTCTTCCTGAAGGTTTGCTGTATTTTCATCGTTAACCTTTGTATTATCAATGTCCTTAACCTTATCAGTATTCTGAAGATTTTGATCGTTTCCCTGGCTATTATCAGTCTGATACGCCTGCTTTGGATTTATTTCCTGCCCGGCATTTTTCTTGACGTCCACCACCTTTGTCTGGAGCATGGAATCCGATACTTTATTAAGTATTCCGTCAAAGCTTGCCTGGGCCTTACCGGCGCCTTTTGTTGTAAATTCTACTTTAGAAACAGTTGCTGCAGTACTTGTTATAATGGACATCTGTATGCCCATTGTATTGGTAGTACTGCTCATTAAGTACCTCCTTCATATTTAGTTCAAGGTGCATAGATTCTCACCTAATATATCGGCTTAAGCCTCTTTAACTTAAGTCTAAGATGTCAAAAAAATAAGCCGCAGCACACAAAATCTTCATGTACTGCGACTATTTAATCCATTATTAAATTTTTATAAAATTATTTCTTTTCTCCTGTAACCTGTGTTGACTCTTTTTCGAGAGCAGATGGTTCAAGAAGCTGAGTAAGCTTAGCTGCATTAGCCTTTTCCATCTGAGCAAGGATATCTCCTCTGTTCTCGATTGTCATCTGAGCCAAAATTCTTGCAACAAGCTGAATCTGGTTTTCATCCACCATCTCATCAAAAATCTGGGCAGCCTGCTTGGCCTTCATTCCTGAATAAGTGGTAGCAAAAGCCTTGATAGCCTCATCATCAAGTTCTCCCTGAACCACTTCCTGATAAAGTCTTGCAGCAGTCTCAGGATCGATCATTGAATAATAAGAAGCATAGGCAGCAGCATCCGGAGCATAATCTCCATAAACAACGCTGGCATAAAAACTGGCTCTTTCCTCATAAAACTCTTTTTGCTGGCGCTCGAATGGTTCAAGTCTTGAAACCTCAGCCTCCAGTTTATCAATCGTAGAAGCATAGCTGCTGTTTTGTTCCATTTCAGACTGCAAAGCAATCTCCAGTCTCTTGATATAAGCGTTAGCTTCTTCAAGGCTATTTATGGATGAAGAAATAGAACTCTCGGCAGAACTTACATCTGTTACCTGCTGCTCTTTTTGACTGGCAGCTCCATCCGGAAGGATCAGATTGAGTCCCGGAACATCTCCGATTATTGGAGCAAGGATATCCGAGCCAAATCCACCCACATCCAGTTTTATCAAAAGAGCCATAATAGCAAGCCATATGAGAATTATCAGGAAAGTAATTACGATAGTAGCAAACCCTCCGGCATTATCACCATTGATTTCGGCGGTTCTGTCGGCAAATTCCTGAGCCTTCTCTTTAGCTTCTTTTCTCTGGGCTTTTAACTGCTTCGCATATTCTTTTTTATCCGCTTTAAGCTTGGCTTTGGCGGCTTTTGGATCTTCAATGTTTGAAATATCAGCCATTAAGCATATCCCCTCATTAGGTTATTGTTCGCGTTGCCTTTGTGTATATGTAAAACTTGTACGCTGATCGTTTTCCTTTGCTTCTTCCTGTTTTTCTTCCTCTATCCATTCTGCATAGGCGCGTTCTCTAAGTGTTTCCTGCATTTTGCGCTCCTGTACAGCTTTGGTTAGTCTCACTCTGATTTTCTCAACAATCTCTTCATGCTGGGCAACAACCTTAGCCTGCGAAGCAATCATAACGTCCATTTGGGCTGTAGCATACTGGTTATCGAGAATATCTTGAAGCTTAAGGGTTTCTGCGTTTCTAAGTTCCTCTGCTTCCAGCAGATATTCCTCTTTACGCCTGACATATTCATCAAATATATCTATCTGCTTGTTAAGTTCAGACTGAGCAGAAGCAAACTCCATTTTGATCTGCCCTTCGGTTTTCTGTTTAATATTAAGGACGCTCTGCATCCTATAAACAAATCTTGCCATATAGATTTCCGTTTTCTTTAATCATTGAACATATCAATTAAAGTCTGTCTAATCTCTTCAAAAGAGAACTTTTCATCTGTTTCCTGCATCAGAAAAGCATTAACTGCTTCAATCTTAGATACGGCATAGTCAATATTTTTATTGGCACCGGCTCTGTAAGCACCGATGTTTATAAGATCCTCAGCATCATTATAGGTAGCAAGAACATTTTTAAGTTTTCCTGCAGCCTTTTTGTGCTCCGGATCAGCTATGGCAGACATACATCTGGAAATGCTTGCAAGGACATCTATTGCAGGATAATGATTCTTTTGCGCAAGTTTTCTGTTAAGAACAATATGTCCGTCCAGGATACCACGGGCTGTATCGGTGATAGGTTCGTTCATATCATCACCATCAACAAGAACCGTATAAAGACCTGTAATAGAACCTTTCCTTGATCTTCCGGCTCTCTCAAGAAGCTTAGGCATTTCTGCATAAACGCTCGGCGGATATCCTCTTGATACAGGAGGCTCACCGCTGGCAAGTCCGATTTCCCTCTGAGCCATGGAAAATCTCGTAAGGGAGTCCATCATTAAAAGTACATCTTTTCCCTTATCACGGAAATACTCCGCAATAGATGTGGCCGTTTTGGCAGCTTTAAGTCTTTCTAGAGCAGGTTTATCAGAGGTAGCACAGACTACAATTGACCTCTTCATGCCTTCTTCGCCAAGGTCTCGTTCGATGAACTCTCGAACTTCCCTGCCTCGCTCTCCGATAAGAGCAATAACATTTATATCAGCCTGAGTATTTCTGGCAAACATACCAAGAAGTGTACTCTTACCAACACCTGAGCCGGCAAAGATACCAATTCTCTGCCCCTTACCAACTGTAAGAAGACCATCAACAGCCTTAACTCCAAGAGAAAGAACATCTGAAATCGGATCTCTTGTCATGGGATCCGGTGGCTGATTCTCAACAGAATAGGCGATACCATCCTCCAGCATAACTCCCTTACCAAAGCTTGTACCGTCAATTCTTCCAAGGCCATCAAGAGTCTGTCCCAGCAAACCTTCTCCAACGTTTACTCTAAGAGGAGAATCAGTGTTTTCTACAATACTTCCATTACCGATTCCACTGGTGTTCTCGTAAGGCATCAGCTGAACATGATTATCCTTAAAGCCCACAACCTCTGCCATGGCAGGTCTTCCCTTGGATTCAGACAATGTCTCATTATCTTTTTTCTTGGGATAAATAAGGCATATGTCGCCAAGCTTAGCATCAGGTCCGGCAGACTCGATGGTAAGCCCGATAACATTAACCACTTTACCACTCATACGATAAAATGGAGCATTCTGCATCTTTTTGTATTTGGAAAAATCTACCTGGGATGTCAGCATTGGCGCTCCTTATCTTCTAGCTCTGTCAAAAGATAATAGCTTAAGCTTACGGGATAATTCTGAAAGCTCTACACCGAGACTACAGTCAAATACACCGCTGTCAGACTCGATCATGCATTCATTCTCTTTTAAAAGAGGATCTTCTATAATCTCCATTGTAGTGTTTGGAGATGTAATACAAGCCTCCAGAGAAGCTCTTTCTTCTATAACATCATCATAATCATCTGAGGAAACATGAACAATAAGGTCATTCCCCGGCTCGATTCTCGAAAGTGTAGACTTGAGCAGATGAAGAATAATCCCTTTATCCTCTCTAAGTTCCACTCCAAAGACATGCTCATATATCTGAGTGAGGACATCAACCATTTCAGGTTCAAGGCCGTCAACAATCTGCTGATACTCAGCTTCCAGATCACCTCTTTGCTGCTCTATATCAGCTTTAAGAGCCTCTGCAGCAGCAACACCCTCCTGATAACCTGCTTCATATCCCTGACGGTGGCCTTCTTCCTGGGCCTGAGACACCAGGACATTAGCCTGTTCCTGGGCATTCTGGATTATCATATCAGCCTGTTCCTGGGCCTGCTGAAGCTTAAAATCAATCTCAGCCTGCATTGCTTCCATATCAAATTGAGGATCAGGAAATGTTTCCGTCATACCTTGATCCTCAGTTAGCTGGGATAGCTGCTCCATATCTATTCCGGGAACAAAATCTCCATCTTCTCCCTCAGGAAAAGAACCCCCTTCGTCAGTCATCATTGCACGCTGACGACGAAGTTCCTGTTCCTGAAAGGCTTCAATTTTTCTGTTTGCAAGATCATTACTATCAATGACGAATTTCTCAGAATCGTCAAAGCTAACAAAACCCGCTTTAAATAAATTAGACAACTAGCTCATCACCTCCACCTCTGGAGATTACAATTTCACCAGCATCTTCAAGCTTTCTGATTACGTTAACAATCTTCTGCTGCGCCTCTTCAACGTCCTTCATACGAACAGGTCCCATGAAGTCCATATCTTCCTTGATCATAGCAGCAAGACGCTTAGACAGGTTGTTAAAGATTGCAGTCTGTACGTTCTCAGTAGCACCCTTAAGTGCAAGGCCAAGGTCACTATTCTCAACCTCACGCAGCACTCTCTGTATAGATCTGTCGTCCAGAAGAAGAACATCTTCGAATACGAACATCTTCTTTCTGATCTCGTCGGCAAGCTCCGGCTCTTCGATTTCCAAAGTCTCCATGATGTGCTTTTCTGTAGCACGATCGACTGTATTGAGGATCTCTACTACCGCGTCTACACCACCAACGATTGTATAATCCTGGTTTACAAGAGATGACAGCTTGGATTCCAACACTTTTTCTACCTCTTTAATCGTGTCAGGACTTGTTCTGTCCATGGCAGCGATACGCTTTGCAACATCAGCCTGTCTGTCAGGCGGAATAGCCGATAAGATAAGGGCACTTTGTGAAGGAGACATATAGGACAAAATAAGAGCGATAGTCTGAGGATGCTCATCCTGAATGAAGGTAAGGATCTGGGAAGGCTCTGTCTTACGAATAAACTCGAAAGGCTTAACCTGCAAGGACGCAGTAAGCTTACTGATAACATCAAGAGCCTTATCTTCACCAAGAGCTTTCTCAAGAAGCTCTTTAGCGTAGTTGATACCACCCTCAGCTATATACTGCTGTGCAAGGCAGACGCCATAGAACTCCTCTAAAACTGCCTCTTTTATCTGAGATGTAACACTTCTTGTGTTCGCAATCTCAAGAGTCAGTTCCTCGATTTCCTCTTCCTTTAGATGTTTGAATATGGCGGAGGATTTCTCCGGTCCTAATGCAATAAGTAGGATCGCCGCTTTTTGAGTGCCAGTAAAATCGGCAATTAAGGAATTGCCACCAGTTACTTCAGCATCCATATTTTATACTCCCCATGAAAATTATTTATAAAATATAATCCGCGATACACGGATTGCTCACATTCCATAATCCTCGTTAAGCCAGTTACGAAGAAGTGTAGCTGCAGCTTCAGGATTCTCATCAACGAATTTCTCAATAAGACGTTTCGTCTCTGATCCGGTATCCATTTCGATGTCTTCAAGTGCCTCTTCAGGTGTTGACTCAAGCAGCTGCTCCACTGAAAGAGCTTCCGGCTCCGGTTCTTCTTCTGTCTTCTTGCTTGTCCACATACTCCTTATTACTATGAATGCAAGAAGTCCAAGAATAATAAGTATCGTTACAATCTGTAAGATATCAGTTACAGTAACGTTAGCTCCGCTCTTATCAATAAATACATACTGAGTATAGGCTGCCATAGCCACATTATCAGCGGAAATGCCTGTTGCCTTGGCAACAACATTTACCATTTCCTCAGGGACATCAACAGCCACCGGTTCTGTATTGGCTATCTTGTAATCCTTCCAGTCAAGATCACCATTTGCTGACTTGTCGTAGTTTTCTTCCTGCATTACTACATAGTTAATTGCAGTAACAGAAATAGATGACTCATCATATTTAACAGCTCCGGGAATATTGGTACTGGTAGTAATCTCTTCGTTTGGAAGATAATCCCTTGTTTCCTCGGAAATCGTAGAACTTGAATTGGTATTATCCTGAGTTACGTAAGTTGTCTCATCATCTTCGTTGGTATCAGTTCCTGGAATTCCGCTTACACCATTAACATTTTCCGCATTGTATATGGACTCATGTGAAAGAACACCCTGTGTCTGATCCTCTGCAGGTGTATAGGTGTGATTAGTCTTTTCTTCCTTGGAAAAATCAAGAACAAGATTGCTTGCTACCTGAATATCATCATAAAGCTTTGTTCCAAGTAGAACCTTTTTAACTTCATTCTTAACAATCTGCTCAGCCTTAGTTTTAAGATTAAGCTGATTACTTGCTATTCCGGCATCGGTAGTTTCTTCGCTTCCTGAGAAAAGAAGATTTCCGCTATAATCAAGGATTACAATGTCGTTGGTAGATTTTTTACCAAGGGCAGCTGCAACAGCCTTGGCTACAAAGGTTGCATTTTCTTCGCCAAAGCTGTTAGGATCAACAACATTCAAAAGAATCCACGCTGAAGCCTCGTCCTTGTTGCCAATAAGTGTTCCGTCATTATCAGGAATATGAAGGGTAACGCTGGCGCTCTCTATGGCGTCAAACTTTACCAGCATGTCATGCTCCAGCTGACTTTCCAGGTATTTGACATATTTTTTCTGCTTGTCTGATTCCGTGGTGGAGAAGCTACCATCCGTGACATTATTAATGCTGTATGCATAGGACTGAATATCATTAGCACCCAAAAGAAGGCTGGCATTTGCCTGATCCTTTTTTAGGACTTTAAAATTCAGACCATCATCCGACATTTTATAACCTATTGCATTGGAATCGAGAAGATCCTTAATTTCAGAAGCTTCTTTGGTAGAAGTGGCTTGAGCCAATAGAACATATTGAGGCTGGTTAAGTACAGTAACCAGAATAATAATTGTGAGCAGCACAACAGAACCAGCGCCGACTATCAAAGTCTTCTGCTTGGCTGTGAACTGGTTCCACCAATCGAGAACTTTTTGCCACGCGGCTCTTAATCTTTCAGCCATTATTCTCCCTCCCCTCGTTTAAAATAAAAACTAAAAAACTAAAAACTTAGATCTGCATTTGAGTAATTTCTCTATATGCAGAAAGTGCGCGGTCTCTAACCGCTATTGTGTACTGCAGAGTTGTCTGAGCTTTTTGAAGCGCGATAGACAGATCATGAGTATTATTGGTCTGGCCAAGTGCCCACTTAATCTCCTCATTCTCTGCATCTGACAAATAAGCATTTGTGGTGTTAATGTTCTCCATTGCCCTGTCAAATATGTTGGCAAAAGAGTTATTGTCGTCCTGCGGACCAAGTACGTTATATACCTTACTGTTAAGATGTTCCGCATTTCTGATAACATCAGAAGAAACATTTCTAAGTTGAGAAATATCAAGAGATGCCATTTATTATCCCCTCCTAAACAGACCTCCGTATCCTGAATCAACATTTAGCAACCACTTGTGATGTAATTATCTGTTACCAATTATCCTTGTCCCAGTTCGAGACCTCTTGTAGCGATGTTCTTGCTGGCATTAAAAGCCGTTGCATTTGCTTCATAAGATCTACTGGCGTCAATAAGGTTAGTCATTTCAGTAACCGTATTAACATTTGGATAAGTTACATAACCATTCTCATCTGCATCCGGATGAGAAGGATCATATACTACATTGTATTGTGTCCAGGTATCATCCTGAACCTGAACAACCTTAACTCCTCGGCCTGAATAATGATCAAGCCTTTCATTAAGGATTCTAGAAAAAGGTGTCTGAGTACCTTTTTCTGCAAATCTTACTACTTTTCGAGTATAAGGATGTTCTCCGTCTTTAGTTCTCGTGGTATTGGCATTAGCAATGTTTTCAGAAATAATATCCATTCTGAATCTCTGAGCCGTCATACCGGATGAGTTAATGTTAAAGGAATCAAATATATTCATATAGCCTCCTTCCAACAAAAGCACACACTTACTACGGTTTTAGCTATAATCATGATGACTTGCATACGCTCTGAAGGTTTTTAAACTCTGCATTAAGGCCTGCCATTAAACCTTGATACTTGATCTGGTTGGCAGCAAGTGTAACGTTTTCAGTATCGATATCAACGTTATTCTTATCAAGCCTATAGGAGAAGTTTGAGTAATCATTGATGACTCTTGGTCTAAGCTCATGCTCCTTAAGGCCTGCCACTTTGGCATCCATGGAAACATATCTGGAATTACCGAGAGCTCTCTCCAATTCATCCTCAAAATTCAGATCCTGTCTCTTATACCCTGGAGTATCTACATTGGCAATATTATTAGCAATAACCTCGTTTCTGAGCCAGGAAGCATCTGCGGCTTTATCAAGAACGTTGATATAATCAAAAGCATTACTATTGATCATGGCATCCTCCAAAATACACGCAATATAGACACAATAATGTTATTATATTAATAATATGATTTTTTCTACCAAAATACAAGAAAAATATACTTTATATTGTGTCTATCACTTAATTCAAATACAAGATGTATAGAATTAAAAAGAAGGGACTTACCAAATGATAAATCCCTTCATCTCATCCATCCTGTATCAAATTTATCGGATAATTACAACTCAGCCTTAAGCTTTTTTATCTCGTTAAAGACTACGTCATTAGTTACCTTGATGTAAGTTCCCTTCATACCGGATGATCTTGATTCTATTACGCCTGCACTCTCAAATTTTCTAAGTGCATTTACAATTACGCTTCTGGTAATTCCGACTCTGTCAGCAATCTTACTTGCTACCAATACGCCTTCCATACCATCAAGTTCATCGAAGATATGAATGATAGCCTGCATCTCCGAGAAGGAAAGAGTTCCAATTGCTGATTTAACAACAGCAAGCTTTCTACTCTCTTCTGCATTCTCCTCGTTAACTGCTCTCAGCATTTCAAGTCCTACTACTGTAGTACCATACTCACAAAGAATAATGTCATCGATATCGTAAGGAGCGTCAGTTTTGTAGATAAATAATGTACCTAGTCTTTCTCCCGCAATCTCGATAGGAGTTATGATTGCCTGGAATTTGGAACTGTCGATTCCCTCAAATCCAAGTGTTTCAAGATTTACATTTTCTTTTGTAGAAAGAATTGTCAGGAGTCTTTCATTGAGCATGGGGTCAATAAAAGAGCCAACATTGTCAACCAGAAGATCACTCAAGGAAGCAACGTTTACGCTTTCGCCAATTCCAAGAACTTTCCCCTTCTTACTAATAACAAACATGTTAGAAGCTAAGATGTCACACAATACTCTGCAAATGTCATTGAAAACAACCTTGCCGGAATTACTGTTATGTAACAGTTTTCCTATTTTACGGGTTTTATCTAGTAGCTGTACACTACTCATCAGAGTTCTCCTTTTTAGATTATTTCCCCACAAGCAATACTATTAACGAAAATGCGTCAATAACATTACTACGCTATTTGTATCATAGCATAAAAAAATAGGCGCTTCAAACCTTAAAGCGCCTACAATTATTAAAATAAGCTTAATTTTTCAGAAAACTCATGTTTATTTTTATTTCATTTAGATTTTTCCGAGTCTTGGCTCAAAATTTCTTATTCATCCTTGGGCTTATCCATTACGTAGCCGCACTCCTGATCACTGCAAGCAAGCTTATTGCTCTTCGCAACCATGAATTTGCCACACTTAGGACATTTCTCTTTAACAGGTCTTGCCCATGACATGAAGTCGCACTCAGGTGCATCAATACAGCCGTAGTAAATTCTACCCTTTCTTGTTCTCTTAAGGACAAGATCCTTACCACACTTAGGACACTCTACACCAATCTTCTCAAAGTAAGGCATTGTGTTCTTACACTCAGGGAAGCCTGGGCAAGCAAGGAACTTGCCATGAGGACCATATTTGATAACCATGTTTCTTCCGCAATTAGGGCAGATCTCATCGGTAACTTCATCCTGAACCTGGATTTTCTCCATTTCTTTTTCTGCAGCAACAACTGCTTCATTAAGATCAGGATAGAAATTCTCAACTACAGTCTTCCACTTAACATCACCATCGGCAATACCGTCAAGAAGTGCCTCCATGTTAGACGTGAAGTTAACATCAACAATCTGAGGGAAAGCATCATTCATCATCTTATTAACGGCCTGACCAAGCTCTGTGATGAAGATTGCTTTATTCTCCTTGGTAATATAGTGTCTTGCAAGGATTGTAGAAATAGTAGGAGCATATGTACTAGGTCTGCCTATGCCAAGTGCCTCAAGATCATGAACAAGGGAAGCTTCAGTATAATGTGGAGCAGGCTGTGTAAAGTGCTGCGCACTATCAAAGCTGTCGAACTTAAGCTTTGTATTAGTATCAAGGTTCTTCATGAGAACATTCTTCTCAATCTGATCCTCTTCATCTGTGTATACATTAAGAAAACCATCAAATACAGTCTTGCTTGCTGCAACTGTAAATCTATGTTCACCGGCATCAATCTTAACGGAAGTTGTCTCGTACTTGGCAGGAGCCATTCGACTTGCCATGAATCTTCTCCAGATAAGCTGATACAGTCTGAACTGATCTCTTGAAAGATATTCCTTAACAACTACAGGCGTATTCTCGATGTAAGTAGGTCTGATTGCTTCGTGAGCATCCTGGATCTTGGCATCAGCTTTCTTGGCAGTAGCACCTTCTGACAAATACTTCTCACCAAAATTATTCTTGATGTAATCATTAGCTGATGCTACAGCTTCATCGGAAACACGGGTTGAATCAGTACGAAGGTAAGTAATAAGACCAACTGTACCCTGTTTACCAAGCTCAATTCCTTCATAGAGCTGCTGAGCAACACGCATTGTCTTCTGAGTTGAGAAGTTAAGAGCCTTTGAAGCTTCCTGCTGAAGAGTTGATGTGGTAAAAGGAAGCGGAGCTTTTTTGGTTCTCTCACCCTTCTTAACATCACTTACAACATACTTCGTACCCTTTAAAGATGCACAAATCTTATCAAGTTCATCCTTGGATTTGATTTCTTTTTTGTCATTGCCTGTTCCATAGTAGTGAGCAACAAGAGGTTTCTTCTCGCCTTCAGCTGAAAGATTTACATCCAGTGTCCAGTACTCACTTGGAATAAATGACTCTATTTCTTCTTCTCTGTCTGCAATGATTCTAAGAGCTACAGACTGTACTCTTCCGGCGCTAAGGCCTCTTTTGATCTTGGACCAGAGAAGTGGTGAAATACTATATCCAACCATTCTGTCAAGAACACGGCGAGCCTGCTGAGCATCTACAAGGTTCATATCAATGTCTCTTGGATGCTTCATAGCCTCTTTAACTGCATTCTTGGTGATTTCGTTAAAGGTTACACGCTGAATCTTGGCATCAGCCTGATCAAGTTTAAGAGCCGCGATAAGGTGCCATGAAATAGCTTCACCCTCGCGGTCAGGGTCAGTTGCAAGGTACACGTGATCGGCCTTCTTAACCTTCTTGCGAAGATCGGCAAGCACATCTCCTTTGCCTCTGATTGTTATATATTTAGGTTCAAAGTCATGATCCACATCTACACCCATCTGTGACTTGGGAAGATCTCTTACGTGACCGTTACTGGCAGCTACGTCATAGCCAGTTCCTAAAAACTTCTTGATTGCCTTAACCTTAGTAGGTGACTCAACAATCAGGAGTGAATTTTTCTTGTTATTAGTTGTTTTAGTTGCCATTGTGCCTAAAAATGCCCCTTCATAATCAATGATATTAAATTTCAAAATTACACTTTCTTATTAATATACATTTTTAAAGATTAAGTCAAGTACACATTTATGCACTTGACTTAATCTTAATTATAATTTTATAAATTATTATTATTTCTCATCCTTAGGAAGCCATGCTGTTTCCTTAGGTGTTTTCTTTACAAATGGTCTTGCAAGAGCCTGCTTAGCGCCATTTGGAAGGATATATTTAAGCTTATCTTCTGCTTTTCTCATTGTAGAAGCATCTGGATTATCCCTTGTAAGCTTAATAGCATCAAATTCACAACGTGTTGTGCAAAGTCCGCAACCTACGCACTTATTAGGATCAACAATTGAAGCTCCGCATGAAAGGCAACGTGATGTTTCCTTCTTAACCTGCTCTTCTGTAAATACCAGCTTGGTATCACGGAATGTAAGCTGTCCATTGGTCTCCTTAACACCAGCAACCTGACGTCCAACATGATCGTAATCATTAACTGAAATATCATCCTTATTAAGCTCGATGAAGAAGTTAGGATCACGTCCGATTGTAAGTGATGAATGAGGCTGTACAAATCTATGAATAGATTCTGCACCTTCTCTACCACATGCAATAGCATCGATAGCAAATCTAGGACCGTAGAACATATCTCCACCAACGAAGATATCAGGTACTGTAGTCTGGAATGTAACCTTATCAGCTACAGGAGCAGGTCCTCTGAACTCTACGTTTTCGCCCTTAAGAAGGTCGCCCCATACAGTTGCCTGTCCAACTGAAAGAATAACGTTAGAACAAGCAATTTCAATGGTCTCATTCTCATCGTACTTAGGATCAAATCTGCCTTCTGCATTCTTAACCTGAGTACACTTCTTGAATACGATACCCTTAACCTTACCGTTTTCAGTGAGGATTTCCTTAGGTCCCCATCCGCCCTTAAACTCAATTCCTTCAGACTCAGCAATCTCGATTTCCTCAGGAAGAGCTGGCATAATGTCACGAGTTTCAAGAGAAACCTGTGTGATCTTAGGTGAACCGCATCTAAGAGCTGTACGGCTAACGTCAATAGCAACGTTACCACCACCGATAACTACTGTATCGCCGGAAAGCTTATAGTTCTCATCATCAATAACATCATGAAGAATGTCAACGCCCTTAAGTACGCCCTGAGCGTCCTCTCCGGGAACATTTACGCCACGTCCGCCCTGGCAGCCGATAGCAATATAAAATGCCTTGTAGCCTTCTTCTCGAAGCTGCTTAAGAGTAATATCCTTACCAACCTCAACGCCGAGACGGATATCAACTCCAAGTTCTCTAAGGACGTCCACCTCAGCCTCAACTACATCTTTTTCCATTACGAAAGAAGGAATACCGTAGGTAACCATTCCGCCCGGCTTCTTATTCTTCTCGAAAAGAGTTGGCTTGTAGCCCTTAAGTGCAAGATAGTAAGCACAGGAAATACCTGCAGGGCCTGCACCAATGATAGCTACCTTCTCATCAAAACCGCCACCAATCTTAGGAATAACCTTCTCAGGAATGTAACGAGTCTCAGACTGAAGGTCTCTCATAGCTACAAATTTCTTAACTTCATCGATAGCAAGAGCTTTGTCAATTGTGCCTCTTGTACAAGCATCCTCACAACGTCTGTTACATACATGTCCGCAGACAGCTGGAAGTGGATTGTACTTCTTGATAAGTGCAAGAGCCTCTGTATATCTGCCCTGTGCAGCCATCTTAAGGTATCCCTGAACAGGAATATGAGCAGGACAAGCTGTCTTACAAGGAGCTGTACCTGTCTTGTGAGTATTAATACGGTTAATATCACGGTAGTCCTCAGTCCACATCTCAGGAGACCACTTCTTCTCAGTTGGAAGTGGCATCTTAGGATAAAGAACTTCACTTCCATCCTTCTTGCAAAGCTTCTGTCCAAGAGTTGCAGCACCGGCAGGACAAACCTCTACGCAACGTCCGCAGGCAACACAGTTATCCTTGTCAACGTGAGCAACATATGCTGAACGTGACATATTAGGTGTATTAAAGAGCTGTGAAGTACGAAGCGCATAACAAACATTAACGTTACAGTTACAGATAGCGAAAATCTTCTTATCGCCGTCGATATTTGTGATCTGATGAACAAATCCGTTATCCTCAGCCTGCTTAAAGATTTCAAGAGCTTCTTCCTTAGTGATATAACGGCCATCCTTCTGAGTTTCAACAACATAATCAGCCATATCACCGACAGCGATACACCATCCCTCAGGATCATCAGCACAGCCCTGTTCGAAGGTCTTACGTGATCTTCTACATGAACATGGAGAAGCTGCATACTTACCTTCATAATAATCAAGCCAGTATGAAATCTTCTCAAGGTTAATTGCTTCGCCATGCATATCAATAGCCTTTTCAACAGGGATAACATGCATACCTACACCTGCTCCGCCCATAGGAACCATATGTGTAAGTCCCTCGAGAGGAATACGGCTCATTCTCTCAAAGAAAGCGCCTGCTTCTGGATGTGCTTCCAAAACCTTATGGTTCATGTTACCGAACTCAGCAGAACCTGGGACATACATAGGAAGAACATACTGTTTCTCATGCTTGTCATTCTCATAGTTCCACTCGATAACACCGTTGTATGACATTTCATCGAGGTGCTTCTGGAGCTGTTCCTTGGTATATTCAGGACAAAGAGCTGCAATCTGCTCAAAAGTCTTAGGTTTACGCTTCTCAAGCTTAAGAGCAATCTCACACTGCTCGTCTGTGATCAGGTTGTAAAGGCCCCAGTACTCGGGACTTTCTTTTGTGATCTTCTCAATACCAAGCTTAATGTTCTTTCTATCCGTAACGGCCTTGGAAAATCTAGCAAGAGGCTCACGGAAAGGTGCATTCATATCCACAGAATCAGGGATTATGCCAGCTCTGGGATCCTGCTTGTTACGATTTGGATCCAGGGAATAAGGGGTATTCAAATCGTTCATATCAAAATTGTTCATATCCATCTCTCTACCACTTCTTTCTTAAAAAAACGTTAAGTTGCCGATATCTCTTTTATTAAAAACTCATTACCCTTTAACAGGTATGTATGTTCACTACCACAATTAGGGCAAATCTTGCCATGTTTTACAGTTTCATATTCGCTTTTGCAATTCTCACAGTAAGTTACTGCCGGAAGAGTCTCAATAATAAGCTCTGCGCCATTCATAAGCTCATTTTTGGCTGCCGCCCATTTCCATGCATCTGTCAAAAGAGATGGAACAACGCCGGAAACTTCTCCAAGCTGGAGGGTTACAGAATGGATCTTAGTAAGTTCATTCTCTTTTCCAACTTCCGTAAGATCATCTATTATGTGAAAAACAACTCCAAGTTCATGCATACGTTAATTACCTATAAATCTTCCCCAATAAACTTAAAAAATGCCAGACGATACTCCTAGGGTATATGTATTCCTCCCCCCATATCGCCTGGCATTTCTCAAAGTCTCATTGCCAATTACTTGATTGCTTCTTCAATTTGTTCAGAAAGCCAATCAGTCCAAGCCTCAATTCCCTCGCCAGTCTTGGCGCAAATAGGAATAATCTTGGCATTTGGATTGCGCATAAGGATATATTCCTTACACTTTTCAAGATCAAAATCAAAGTATGGAGCAACATCTATCTTGTTGATCAGTACCACATCACAAATAGAAAACATAAGTGGGTACTTAAGGGGCTTATCATGTCCCTCAGGAACAGAAAGAATCATCGCATTCTTGGTGCTTCCTGTATCAAATTCAGCAGGGCAAACAAGATTACCAACGTTCTCAAGAATTGCAAAATCAACATCGGAAACATCAAGCTCTTTAATTCCCTGACGTGTCATATCTGCATCAAGATGGCACATACCACCAGTGTGAAGCTGAATAGACTTAACTCCGGTTGCTGCAATAGTCTTGGCATCAACGTCTGAATCAATATCAGCTTCCATAACGCCAATCCTGTATTTGTCCTTAAGACGTTCAATAGTACGAGTAAGTGTTGTTGTCTTACCTGATCCCGGTGAAGACATAAGATTCAGAAGAAAAGTCTTGGACTCTTTAAGCTCAGATCTGAGCTTATCTGCATCCTTGTCATTACTCTCAAAAATACTTCTTTTTACTTCGATGACTCTAACATTATCCATTAAATAAATATCTCCTTCGTGTTAAGCGTAAACATTACTTATATTACGCCTCAGCACGCTCCATAGCAAGCTGGAAATCCTTAGTATCCGTAAATACTTCGTTAGCGTATGGATTCTTGCCCATCTTAACTGATCTCTTGATGATCTCAGCAATGCAGATCACGTTAACTGCAATTGAAAGAATAGCTACAACACCCTGAGCTGTAGGGTTAGCTGTGATGCCCATGCTCTCGATGATCTGGCCAGCCTCAGCTGTCTTACCATTACCTGTCAGGTAAAGAGCAATTGCTTTCTCATAAAGATCCATAGTCTTGATACCATTCTCTGTAGCTCCGCCGTAAACTGAAGGAAGAGCTGCCTGGAATCTGCTTGAAAGCTGGAATGCAGGAACAACCTGAGCCCACATACACCAGATAGCAAGTGTGTTAGCACGGTTCTGAATCCAAGCACCCTTGTTCCAGAATGCGTTAGCAAATGTAGGAGCAAGAAGAAGTGCAACACCACAGTACCATGAATGTGTAGGAAGGTTAAGGTATGTATACTCAAAGTTCCAAACATCATAAGCAACGATGAACCATACTGTCATATCAGGCCAAAGCATATCTGCATGGTTCTTATCCTTGGATGTATAAAGGTGTACAACACCTGTCATACAGAAGATATTGATCATTCCGGCAAGAGCGTTAACAACGTTCCACCATCCACCATAGATAAATACACCTTCGTTTGAAGCCCACCAAGCACCTGAAAGGTCGCCTGTGATTGAAGCAGCTGCAAGAGCTGACTCCATATCAGATACGTTAGCGATCATGATGTTAGCAGCAACGATGAACCATGGGAACCAAGCAAACCATTTCTCTTTGCCAATACCCCATTTGTACTTGATCATCATGAAGCCTACGCAGCCGATATCAGCAGCATAAAGCTTGAAATAATGGAACCATCCATCCATGAATGCCACAGTAGGGTTCTCAGAACCACCGAACATTCCAAGATGTGCCAAAATGAAATAAACAGTAAGAATACATGGAATAATAACAAATACGATCATTCCACCTGCTTTGGTCCTACGACCGATCTCATTCATAAGAATAAGACCACAGAATACCAACACCCAGCCGATTAACTGCATTGCAGCAGTATTGCCATAAAGTTGGAACAGCATATAAACCTCCTTGTGATATTGCGTATTATAGTTTTTGAGCAATATCGTCATAATTTTGACAATAGTATAGCATAATGCACAAGACATTACAATAATACCCCACTTTAACTAGGCAAAGTGGGGTACTGATTATTTTATATTGAGTTTCCAATTATTTAATCTTTTTTATATAATTTAAAACAATTATCAAACAATTATCAATTTCATGTACATATTCATGAATATTTAATCTTGATTTTTGTTCAAATATTACATAAATAGGCTATTTGAAGAGTTGTTTTTTTCTGTCTATCATTTCAGTAATATTTTCCATATAGAGCTTAATATCTTTCACATTGTCGCATCTTTCTATTCTTCCATTGCCGTAAACCCGCTTGGTTACGGTACCTGCGCCAAGTGCCACGATAGACTGAACTTCTTCATTTATTAAAATATTATATATTCCTGCTTTGCCGCTTCTGGCATAGCCTGTATTTTCAAAGTTTCCGCTAATATTTTTTTGTCTGTAAAGATAATAAGGCGCAAGTCCAAGACATTTAGCACCATCCGCCGCGATGTGCATCATCTCTTCTGTATTGTTAATAGATTCAAGAATCGGAACCTTAAGCTCTCCCCTAAGTTCTTTTTCATGGAGAACCTCTGCAAGCTTAGAGCCTCTCTTAATTGCAAGGGAATGAACAGTAAGATCGTCCGGATCAAGCTTTTTAATTTCTTCTATAGTATAAGCTACATCCTCAGCCGTTTCTCCGGGAAGTCCCAAAATAATATCCATATTGATATTATCAAAACCCTCTTCCCTGGCCATGTTAAAGGAATCAATAAGCTGAGCCACAGTATGTCTTCTACCAATGAGCTTAAGGGTCTCATCTCTCATAGTCTGAGGGTTAACGGATATTCTGTTAACGCCCATCTTCTTCATGGTCTTAAGTTTATCTCTTGTGATAGAATCAGGTCTTCCGGATTCAACCGTAAACTCTTTTACCTTGGAAGTATCAAGCTTATCCTGCACATAGCCAATAAGTCTTTCTAACTGGTGCGGCTCAAGTGTTGTTGGTGTTCCGCCTCCGATATAAATAGTATCCAGAGTTTTATCCTTGAAGTTTTCTGCTACATAATCTATTTCTTTTTCAAGATAAGAAATATAGTCATCAACCAACTTGCTATAAGCACCTATAGGATAGGAAGTAAAGGAGCAATACAGGCAGGTTGTGGGACAGAAAGGAATACCTATGTAGAGACTGTAACCATTCTCATAGTCGATGTCTTTAAGGATTTCCTTCTCTCTTCTGGCAATGGAAGTGCTAAGAGCAATCTTTTCATCGCTTACAAAATAAGTATTCTTCATGTAAGCATAGATTTCCTCATCACTCTTACCGTCATCAATAAGATTCATTGCTATTCTTGTAGGTCTTATTCCTGTGAGATTTCCCCAAGGAAGGTCGCGCCCGGTCTCTTTTTTAAGAGCAAGATAAATAGCCTTTTTAACCGCATTTTTACTGGTGTCTGCCTGTAGAGAATCCTCATCGACGCCCATGGCTCCGCTTGTAGATGCATTGTCATTCTTACTTAAGTTTTTCATGTCGACAAACTTAACAGCTTCAGTAATACTGTTAACCGATACAGAAACTTCACCTTTTGTATAGTCATCACTGTTTTCATCAGTTCTTATAAATACAGATGCAAAAAAGTCCTCGTCACTTGCATGGGCAATAATAACCTTTACATCCTCATTGCCATAAAAAGCCTTGAACAGTGAATGTATATCATACTGGTATTTATCTACATTTAGCTTGATTTTTATCATACTTAATTCCAATCTCTAATATACATATATCCTAAAGCTTACCACCCCAGCACAAAAGGATTGTATTCTTTTTCGTGCTCAATTGTAGTGGTCTCGCCATGTCCCGGATAGACAAGAGTATCATCCGGAAGAGTAAACAGCTTATCATTAATAGAGCGCAAAAGCTCACTGGTTGAACTTGTTGGGAAATCTGTTCTTCCAACAGACTCTTCAAATAATGTATCTCCTGCGATAACGAACTTACCTTCTTCGCAGTAATAACAGCATCCGCCTGAAGTATGCCCCGGAGTAAATAACACCTTAAAAGAAAGTCCGGCGCCCTCTACCACATCGCCATCCTTGTAGGTAACATCAGGAGTCACTCTAAGATTCATCCCATAAGCATTGGATAAATTAAGATGGGGGTCACTACACATTGCGATTTCCTTTTCGTAGCATCCAAGCTTTGCTCCTGTGAGCTCTGTAAGCTCCTTGGCGCCGCCAATGTGATCAAAGTGACCATGAGTTAAAAGAATAAGATCAACCACAAATCCCTTGGCTGTCAGCGTCTCATAAATTCTACCGCCCTGATCCGCAGGATCAAATAAAACACCATGTTTTTTGCCTTCCAAGTCACTACTGCCTTCATCAAATACGAAATAGCAGTTAGTTCCTACCATTCCCAAAGTCATACATGCAACCTGAATATTACGCTCTCCCATACAGCCTCCGTTTCATTCATAAAACACAATAAACTAAAAGAAAACTACAGTCAGTTTATCATCCTGTAGTTCTCTCAATATCTATTACGCTATCAATCTGTCTTATCTTATCAACGATCTCACGAAGCTGATCTCTTGATGAAACCTGGAAAGACGTCTCCATAGTAGCAAGTCCCTGCTTACTGGTTCTTGTGTTCATGGAAATAATATCAATGTCCTTCTCGGAAAGAGTTCTGGAAATATCCGCAAGAAGTCCGCTTCTGTTATTGGCAAATATCTTAATAGTAGCTGCGTATTTACTGCCGGGGCCTGATGTATCTGACTGCCACTTAGCTTCTATAAGCCTTGTTCTGTCTTCTTCCTGCATCTTAATAACATTGACGCAATCACGTCTGTGAATAGAAACTCCTCTTCCTCTAGTAACGAATCCGCAAATGTCATCACCGGGAACTGGATTACAGCACTTAGAAAATCTAACCGCCACATCATGAACGCCCTTAACAATAATGGCATTATCTGAGCTGGAAACCTGAGGAGTAATATTTGTCTCAGCAACAGCCGCCAAAACTTCCTCATCAGTAATGTTGCGCTTATGCTCCTTATCACCGAGCTCCAGCATCTTATTGATGATCTGGCCTTCGCGAAGTCCGCCATGGCCTACAGCAGCCAATATAGCATCCCAGTCATGGAAGCCATATTTTCTGGTAATGATATCCTGAAATTCAGGTTTGGAAATAGCAAAAAGATCTATGCCCTTACTCTTACAGTACTCAATAAGCTGCTCTCTTCCCCTTGCTATATTTTCTTCTTTTAATTCATGTCTGAACCACTGATTGATCTTATTCTTAGTGGATGTGGCTCTTGCAATTGAAAGCCAGTCTCGGCTTGGTCCTCTTGAATTCTGGCTGGTTACAATCTCAATTCTGTCGCCATTCTGAATCTTGTAATCAATAGGAACAAGCTTACCATTTACCTTGGCACCAATCATCTTGTTACCAACAGCACTGTGAACGCTATAGGCAAAATCAATAGGTGTTGATCCGGCAGGAAGGTTCTTAACTTCTCCTGTTGGTGTGAAACAATAAACATCATCAGAAAACAGGTTAAGATCGCTCTTAAGAAGATTCATGAATTCCTGGTTATCTGACATATCCTGTTGCCACTCAAGAATCTGGCGAAGCCAAATGAGCTTCTCTTCCTCACCATTCTCAGCCTTCTTGCCATCAGAAGCCTCTTTGTATTTCCAATGGGCAGCAATACCGTATTCAGCAGCCTTATGCATGTCATAAGTTCTGATCTGAATCTCAAAGGGCTGTCCGGTCTGACCAATTAAAGTAGTATGAAGAGACTGATACATATTGGGTTTGGGCATAGCTATATAATCTTTAAACCTACCCGGAATAGGCTTGTACATCTCATGGATAACACCAAGAGCCGCATAACAATCCTTGACTGTAGCCACAATAATACGGATAGCAAAAAGATCATAAATCTGATCAAGAGTCTTATTCTGGTTACGCATTTTCTTGTAAATGCTAAAGAAATGCTTAACTCTTCCGTTTACTTCGCCTTCTATTCCGGCAGCCTTAATAGCCTCTCGAACATTCTCGCAAATATCCTCTACGTATTTTTCTCTTTCACTTTTTCTGATGGAAACCTTGTCTACAAGATCGTAGTAAACATCCGGCTTAAGATATTTTAAAGAAAGGTCATCCAACTCAACCTTAATCCTGCTGATACCGAGTCTTCCGGCTATAGGTGAGTAAATATCCAAAGTCTCCTGGGCAATCCTCTGTTGTTTCTCCGGAGGCATATGACCAAGAGTTCTCATATTATGAAGTCTGTCGGCCAGTTTGATCAGAATAACTCTGATATCCTTGGCCATAGCAAGGAACATCTTACGCAGGTTCTGGGCCTGCATATCAATCTGTTCCTGAGTTTTGTTGGTATTATCAGTAGAAAGCTGCAGAGCTGTCAATTTGGTTACGCCGTCTACTAAAAGAGCAACGTCAGCTCCAAAGCTCTCTTCTATTTCTTCCTTGGTGCAGATAGTATCTTCAACGACATCATGAAGAAGCCCTGCTGCAATGGTCTCTTTGTCCATTTCCAAATCAGCAAGGATTATAGCAACGCAAAGGGGATGAATGATATAAGGTTCACCGGATTTGCGCAGCTGTCCATGATGAGCTTCGGCAGCCTGATTATAGGCTTTTTCAATGAGGGAAATATCATCCGACGGATGATATTTCCTAACTCTCTTGATAAGTCCTTCATACAGTGAATCAGGTGTCTGGAACTCCTCTATGGCTTCAATTTTTCCATCGTCGAAATTCTGTGACATCTAAATTACTTTCCCTCGTAACTAATAGCTGCATCAAGTCTATAGTTCTTAAGTCTTTCTCTACCGTTTAGGCCCTTGAGTTCCATAAGGACTGCAATACCTGCAACTTCTCCGCCAAGCTTCTCAACGAGCTTGATCATAGCCTCAATTGTTCCGCCTGTAGCCATAAGGTCATCAACAAGAAGAACCTTCTGTCCTGGCTTAATAGCATCCTTATGAAGCTCTAAAACAGCCTTTCCATACTCAAGGTCATACTCAACCTCGATTGTCTCGCATGGAAGCTTTCCCTTTTTACGTACAGGAACAAGAGCTTTTCCCCTGCTGTAAGCAATAGGAGCACTAAAGATGAATCCTCTTGACTCCGCTCCGAGAACTACATCAAAGTCAAGATCCTTAACCATATCCTGCATTGTATCAATCGCAAGGTGGAATCCATCAGGATCCTGAAGTACAGAGGTAATGTCTCTGAACATGATTCCTTTCTCAGGGAAATCAGGTATTGTTCTTACGTAATCTTTTAATTCTTTCATTTCTTATCCTCTCTATATTATTGCCTCTCTCCATACTATATGAAGTCAAAGGCAACTATGTTCGTGAAAAATTAATTCATATTACATTATATCACAAACTTCATCACCATAAAAAGAAGATGCATTCTCTATAGCAATGAAAAAAGCTGGAAAAGGGACTCGAACCCTCGACCTACTGATTACGAATCAGTTGCGCTACCGACTGCGCTATTCCAGCTTGTGCAAAAAACACAAGCATTATTATAGCCCTTCTACCGCATGTTGTACAGTAGAAGGGCTGAAAAATTATTTCTTATATTTATTTCTTGGTTGTTTTACCGCCTGTCTTCTTTGCCGCAGTTTTACCGGATGTAGTTTTCTTTTTGGTAGCTGCAGGCTTTTTGGTGGATTTAGTATCCTTCTTACCGGCAGAAAGGCCCTTTACAGCTTCATCTGTTACAATACTAAAGATTCTTTCCTCCTCAATCTTTTCGTATTTCTCTTCGATAGCCTTCTCCTGCTCAGCAAGCTCTTTTTCATACTTGAGTTTAAGTTCCTCAAGAAGTCTCTGCTCTTCAAGAGTCTGTTTCTGTTTAAGAGCCTCTAATGCTTCCTGGCGTTCTTTCTCTTTCTTGATTTCCTCTTCTTCCTTGATAGCACGGATTTTCTTTTCCTGCTCGGTATAAGGAGTAAAGCTAAAGATAGAAAGTGAAACCGGAGCAATCTTTATGGAAATACTGTAGTCTCTTCCATCAACCTGGTTTCTCTTGGATTCGATTCGACCTTCATTAAGAATGCCTGTTCCGCCGTAGCTTAAGTCATCACTGTTAAAGATCTCAGTATATCTACCATCTACAGGAACTCCGATCTCATATTCTCTCTCAACACCTGCCATATTGGCAACCACCAAAAGAGTTTCTCTGTCATTGGAGCTCTTTCTGATGAAAGATACCATGCACTGATCAGAAGCCATATTGTTGATCCATTCAAAACCACTGTCTGAGCCATCAAGCTCATGAAGAGCGTCATGATCAAAATACATTTCGTTTAGCTTTTTGAGGATATTCTCAACAAAAACAGCCTGGTCAACGGTAAGAGCGTCCGGAGACATGTAAAGGTGCTTGCGTCCCGGATGAACCATCATAAATGAAAGAGCCATACGAAGGTTTGCCATCTTCTGGGATGAATCTCCCGGCATCAGATAGTACAAGCCCTCAAGACCTTTCTCCACATCTTCATGTGTAAAGGCAAGAACAAATCTCTCAGTATAACTATAGATAAGGCTAAATGTCAGCTCATCATGATGTCCCGCTCTAAAGAGAGGGTCGTTCTGCATATATGAAAGAAAATCTCTTGTCCAACCATTATTCCACTTAAAGTCAAAGCCAAGGCCGCCTTCCTCAACGCTTTCCGTAAGCTGTGGCCAGCAGGCTGTTTCCTTAGTAATAGTAATAACCCCCGGGTTATTCTTGTGAACTATTGTATTGAACTGTTTAAGGAACTCGAGAGCCTCAAGGTTCTCATTGCCGCCGTAAATATTTGGAAGCCACTCTCCCGGCTTTCTGTCATAATCCAAATACAGAATCTTGGAAATGTCAGAGGTCCTAAGACCATCCACATGGAAGTTCTCAATCCAATATAATGCATTGGAAATAAGGAAATTTGTAACTTCCTTCCTGCCGTAGTCAAATATCATATCTCCGAACTTAGGATGTACACCTATTCTGGGATCCTCGTATTCATACAAAGCTCTTCCATCAAAATCGCTAAGTCCGCAGGAAGACTTAGGGAAAAATGTTGGAACCCAGTCAAGGATAACTCTAACACCGGCATTATGCATGGTATTTACAAAGGACATAAACTCATTTGCATTTCCGCTTGAATTATCAAGGGCAAAGAAATCCATAACGTGATAAAAATGCCCGGGAAGATGCTTCATAACAGGCATAAGCTCAATAGTGTTAAAGCCGTGATTCTTGACATACTCAAGAACATCACTGGTTACATCCTTCATGCTGCTCTTTTCGCCATGTCTTCCGGCAAAAGACTCAAGTGAAATCTCACAGATAGATAACGGATCCTCATCAAGATCGAATTTACTGCGATTTGCAAGCCATTTTTCGTCAGTCCATCTTATCTGCTTAAGGCTCTTTATTACAGAAATGATTCCATTCTCGCCTTTAGATTCGAAAGCAAAAGGATCCGGCCTCTTAAATACAAGACCGCTTCTTGTCTTAATCTCGAACTGGTAACCATCGTTTTCCTTGGCTCCCGGAACAAATATCTCAAAAATTCCGATAGGATCCAATCTATGCATCTGGCAGGTTCTGCCATCCCAGTTATTAAAATCACCTATAACGCTTACCCTTGCCGCAGCCGGAGCCCAAACCGCAAATTCGCAGCCGAAAACGCCGTTTCTGACCATAGGATGTGCGCCAAGTTTCTCATAAATATGATAGTGGATGCCACTTCCGAATTTAATGAAATCCTCTCTGTCCATAAGTGGACCAAAAGCGTAAGGATCATCAATAGTAAACTCTTTCCCCCCAGCATCCTTAATCACAAACTGATACTTAAGTTTATCTACAAAAGGAATAATCGCAGCAAAGAAACCGGCTTCATCAGCCAATTCCATCTCATATTCCTTTTTGGTGTTCAAGACCTTAACTTTAATAGTATCAGCATCAGGATAAAAAGCCTGAATAAGATAACTGTTTCCAACCTTATGTGCTCCAAGAATTCTATGAGGATTATCACCGTCTGAATAGATAATTTCCTCTATCTCGGGCCAATTCATCATTTTATACAGTTTACTGGTCACTGCATTCCCCTCCAGAATGAATATTTTTCAAAGCCAAACTAATTTTATCATTTTTTATGCCTTATTTCAGTACATTTTCTATATTAATTCGAAATTGTATGGATAAATAGGCCGCTTAAAAGCTTAGGTTCAAACCAGGTTGACTTAGGAGGCATGAGAAGTCCGGCATCTGCAACTGCAAACAGTTCCGCAATTGATGTTGGGAAAAGAGAAAACGCAAGGCGGCAATCAGTTTTGCATCTCTTTTCTAGTTCATCAAGACCTCTTATTCCTCCAACGAAATCTATCCTCTTATCAGTTCTGGGATCTCCGATACCAAGGATAGGTCCAAGAACATTTTGCTGAAGTACTGAAACATCAAGCCCTTCTACAGGATCATCTGATTTAATACTGTCTTTGGCATTTAGTCTATACCATTTATCCCCAAGAAACAGACCATATTCACCTTTAGCAGATGGTTTTACCTGAGTATCAGATTCCTTAACATCAAACATCCCAGAAAGTTTATCAAGGAACTCTGTCTCGGATAAGCCGTTCAGATCCTTAACAACTCTGTTGTAGTCCATGATCATAAGCTCATCATCCGGGAAAAGAACTGACAAAAAGTAATCAGAGTCAAGTTTCCCCTTTATTTTTCCTTCTAGCTCTTTTCTTTTCCTAAGGCCTACCTTAACCGCTGAAGCGCATCTGTGATGGCCATCAGCAATATATATGGAATCAATTGTTGTAAACACTCTGCAGATAGTCTCAGTCTCTTCAAGATCAGAGATAACAAAAACTCTGTTCCTTACACCATCCTCGGAGACAAAGTCGTAGACTGGCTCATCAACCTCTTTTACCTTATTAACAAGATCGGAAATAAGCCTATTCTTACGATAGCACAGGAAAATTGGTCCTGTCTGAGCATTCAGAGTGTACACATGATTAATTCTGTCCTGCTCTTTGTCTTCTCTGGTGTTCTCGTGTTTTTTAATTACATTATTCAAATAATCATCAATTGATGCACAGGCCACGATTCCTGTCTGAGTTCTGCCATTCATGGTCTGCTCGTATATATAGTAGCAAGGCGTTTCATCCTGGATAAAAGTACCTTCGGAAATCTTGTCCCAAAGCATCTGCCTTCCCTTGTCGTAGACTTCCTGAGCATACATATCCTGTGATGGATCAAACTGGGTTTCAGGTCTGTCTATAGCAAGAAATGAATCAGGCTCCTTCTTAACTTTTTCATAAGCTTCCTGTCTGCTGAATACATCATAAGGAAGAGAGGCGATTGTCTTTTCCAATCCCTTGGCCGGTCTATAGGACTTAAAAGGTTTAATGTCTGCCATTTTTCATACCCTCCGATTTTCATTAAAGATAAAGCGGGCGGGAACTAAATTCCCACCCGCTTATTATAGCATAACCATAGGGGTTATACGTCTTTTCTAACAATTCTTACTCTGATTACATCATCGATTTTTTCGATTTTGCTTACTATAGCATCCTCAATTTCATCCTCAAGGTCAATGAGTGTGTAAGCATAGTCGCCTCTTGACTTATTGCTCATATCCTTGATGTTATAGCCCGCATTTCCAAGGAAAGATGCGAACTGGCTGATCATATTTGCTACGTTCTTGTGAATGATAGCAAGTCGTGGACCGTTGCAAACACCCATATCGCAGTTTGGAAGATTCACGGAATTATTGATATTTCCGTTCTCAAGGTAATCCTTAAGTTCAAGAACTGCCTTAACAGCGCAGTTATCTTCAGATTCTTCAGTGCTTGCTCCAAGGTGAGGAATTACGATACATCCATCATGACCTGCAATTGTAGGATTTGGGAAATCCGTTACGTACTTGCGGATCTTGCCTGAGTTGATTCCTGCAAGAATATCCACTTCGTTGCAGAGAATATCTCTTGCAAGGTTCAAAATAATAACGCCCTTCTTCATCTTGGCAATGGCATCAGCATTTATCATACCCTTAGTAGAATCAAGGGCTGGAACATGAATTGTGATAATATCACACTTAGAGTAGATATCATCAACATTTGTAACATGCTTAACATCAGAAGAAAGTCTCCATGCAGCATCGATTGAAAGATATGGATCATAGCCATATACTTCCATACCAAGCTGACGTGCAGCATTTGCAACTCTTACACCAATGGCTCCAAGTCCGATAATGCCAAGCTTTTTGCCAAAGATTTCAGTACCTGCAAATTTCTTTTTGCTCTTTTCTGTAAGCTTTGCAATATCAGGGTCACCTGCATTAGCCTTAACCCACTCGGTTCCACCGATAATGTCACGGCTTGCAATGAGCATTGCAGCAAGAACCATCTCTTTTACGCCGTTAGCATTGGCTCCTGGAGTGTTGAATACAACAATTCCCTGCTTGGCACATTTATCAAGAGGAATGTTGTTAACACCTGCACCGGCTCTTGCGATAGCAAGAAGCTTATCGGAAAATTCCATTTCAAGCATATTGGCACTTCTAACAAGAACGCCTTCTGCCTCATCGATATTATCTACTGCCTCATACTGATCTGTAAAATTATTAAGACCAATCTTGGCAATCGGATTCATACACTTATATTTGTACATTGGATGTCACCCTCCTATCCCCTATCTTAATTGTTCTTCTCAAATTCATTCATGAAATCAACAAGCTTCTGTACGCCTTCCTTAGGCATAGCGTTGTAGATACTTGCTCTCATTCCTCCTACAGTTCTGTGACCCTTAAGGCTCACAAATCCGGCCTTGGTAGCTTCAGCAATAAACTTAGCATTAAGCTCTTCAGAATCAGTAACAAACGGAACATTCATAAGAGAACGGTCCTCAGGTCTTACAGTACCCTTGAACATCTTGCTCTGATCAAGATAATCGTAAAGAATCTTGGCCTTTTCTTCATTTCTCTTCTGCATTTCAACAAGTCCGCCCTGCTCTTTGAGCCACTTGAATACCAGGCCGCACATATAAATGCTCCAGCAGTTAGGAGTGTTGTACAAAGATCCGTTATCAGCCTGTGTCTTCCACTTAAGCATTGTTGGTGTGTAAGAAGGTACATCATCAGTAATAAGATCTTCTCTGATAATGCTGATAACAAGACCTGCAGGTCCTACATTTTTCTGAACGCCACCGTAGATTACACCGTACTTGGTGACATCAACAGGCTCTGAAAGGAAGCAGGATGAAACGTCAGATACAAGGATATGTCCCTTTGTGTTAGGAAGTGTCTTGAACTTAGTTCCATAGATTGTGTTGTTCTCACAAATGTATACATAGTCTGCATCTTCAGGAATATCCAGATCAGAACAATCAGGAATATATGAGAAGGTCTTGTCTGCACTTGATGCAACCTCAATTGCTTCGCCGTACTTCTGTGCCTCCTGATAAGCTTTCTTGGCCCACTGACCTGTAATGATGTATGCAGCCTTTTTATTCTTCATAAGATTAAGAGGAATAGCAGCAAACTGCTGGCTTGCTCCGCCCTGTAAAAAGAGAACCTTATAGTTATCAGGAATATTCATAAGATCTCTGATATCCTGCTCAGCTGTCTGAATAACGCTATCGAAAGTTTTGGATCTGTGGCTCATCTCATTAATTGACATTCCACATCCATTGTAATCAAGCATCTCAGCAGCAGCCTGTTTTAATACTTCCTCAGGTAATACTGCAGGTCCTGCTGAAAAGTTATAAACTCGTGACATTTTTACTACTCCTCCTACTATTCATTACTTTATGGAAACTATTTTCCTTTTATCGGTTTTTAGGTAAAATACTCTGCTCATTTAAACCGATAAATTTTTGCTTAAACATACTTTAAAGCGGTGAAGTAAAAATGTCAATAACGTTATTAAATAATTAATGTTATTAAAAAATTTTTTTCATACTTTTTATCTCGTTTTTTACGTTTAAAGCAAAGAGATAAAAAAAGAGATTCAGGTGCGAAATGCACCCAAATCTCTAGTATTTACTAATAATGAAGTATAACAGGAGTCCCGACTTCGGCTACTTCCCAAAGTACTGAAATTTTCTCTTCAGGACAATTTATACAGCCATGAGATCCATCAGTTTTATATATTTCATCACCAAATTCGCTTCTCCAATTGGCATCATGAATACCAACACCTTTATTAACTCCAAGCCAATAATTGACATAAGAAACATAGTCAACACCTCTCAAATATGTGTGATAACGTTTATTGTAAATATCAAAAACACCTGCGGGAGTCGATCTTCCTCTGTTAATATTCCCTGTAACTACAGGCATATCCATATTCAGAGTCCCATCAACGTAGTAATAGAGGTGCTGCTGATTCATATCCACTTCAATGTAGGTATCTCCCAGAACCTCGCTGGCATTGTACTCTTTGGTACCCTTTACCAGAATATCCAGAGGATTTGTATCTTCAACATCCTCAGAATCTGATTCTGAAGCAGATTCCGAATTAGAAGCAAAATCTGTGCTATCATCAATAAATTTGGTTTTTATGCAATTAAATAAAACCTTCTTATCGATAATAGAGCCGTCGCCCTTATCTCCTCCGCCTATAAGAATCTGATTAGATTCGCCGTCTCTATACCTATCCATACACCATCTGGTGGTATACGTATCTGCGATGGATTTTGCATAGTCGTATATTTTGCTCTCGGAAATGATCAGATCGCCATTTTCATCCTCAAGAAGACCGTTATTATTATAAAAGCTATCTTCTTCGGAGATTTCTTTTTCCACTCCTCCGATAATGAAAAGGCCGCTTCCCGGAGACTGTTTGTCTTTTTCCTCAGCCAGAGCATCTTCAAGACTTCCGTCAGCAAGAATGAACTTGCTGATATCACCTGGACTTACCGTAATTTTCCCACTAAAAATCTCAAAAGAAATTTCTTTTGACTGAAGTTTATTTATCTTATCAAATTCAGCAACAAGATCCTGGTGAGAATTCTCAAATTCCCCGGTCAAATCAGTGTAATTAGGCCTTGAATAATCTGTTCCATTATTATCTGCAAGATTGATTTCAGTCTCAGACAAATAGATGTAATCTGACACATTGAATACGATATTTTCCATGATCGGCTTATATCCGTAATTGGAATCAATCTCGTATCCATTCTCACCTTTTACTATTTGAGCATAAAGGTTGTCGGAAGTTGTAAGAACCTCCCAGTTTTGAAGCCTATAAGCTAGTTCGTTTTCATCAAAGCTTATTGATGGACTGATCTCGCTTGCAAGATTTTTCGTACGATACAGAGTTTGCCACCATTTAAATCCGCCTCTACTCTCCATGATGGCCTCCAGAGATGGTTCAAATGTATACTCCATCTTGATATCCTCAGCAGAAATAAATAATTCCTCCCCGGAGATATCAATGACCTTTATACCGTCATAGGGGTGTTTTTCAATGAGCTCCTGATTAACCTCTTTTGTAGTCTTTCCGGTAAGATAGATGTCATCAATCCACAAAAATGCCGGAAAAACGCCCTCATACCAGATACTTAGGAACACATAGACAGATTCCGTCACAACCAAAATACATGCACAGATAAGTGCAGCAATCAGGCCTTTCTTTTTCATTTTCCTCCTCATAACAATACCTTTTTCATATTATATAAGGCAATTACTTTTCTTTCTGCAAAAGATCCTTCTCATCAAAAGCATCACTGATAGAAGCTCCGGCAGGGACCATTGGAAATACCTTATCATCCTCTTCTATTATACAATCAATCAGAACAGGTTTGTCAGATTTTAGTGCTTTTTTTAACGCGCCGGCGACTTCACTCTTTTTGGTGACGCGAATAGCTTCACAACCAAGGCCTTCAGCCACCTTACAATAATCAACTTTGTCCTTGAATACCGTCTGAGAATAGTGTTTCTCATAGAAAAGAGTCTGCCACTGTCTTACCATGCCCAGAACACTGTTATTTATAACAATCTCAATAATAGGCAGGTTATATCTGGAAGCTGTAGCCAGTTCGTTCATATTCATTCTAAAGCATCCGTCTCCGGCAATATTTACTACTGTCTTGTCCGGATTAC
Source organism: Butyrivibrio sp. VCB2006 (assembly GCF_000420945.1). Lineage (GTDB taxonomy): Bacteria > Bacillota > Clostridia > Lachnospirales > Lachnospiraceae > Butyrivibrio. The sequence goes on along the minus strand of NZ_ATVX01000006.1, from coordinate 49,310 downwards.
CAACCTTAGCACCAATACATGCTCCAAGGCCATAGCCCATTGTTCCAAGGCCTCCGCTGGTAAGGAACGTTCTGGGATTTCTGTATTTGTAATACTGAGCAGCCCACATCTGGTGCTGTCCAACATCTGTGGTAATTATAGCATCGCCTTTGGTAAGCTTATCAAGTTCCTCCATGATATATGGGCAGGTAAGCTTTCCTGAATCATAGGAAAGTGGGAACTTTTTCTTGTAATCATCAATCTTGGCAAGCCATTCGCTATGATCCATCTTTTCAAGCTTGCTGTTGAGAGCTTTAAGAACAAGCTTAAGATCTCCAACTATAGCATAATTTACACGAATATTCTTGTTGATTTCTGCAGCATCCACGTCAATCTGAAGTATCTTGGCTTTAGAAGCAAAAGTCTTGGCATTTCCAGTTACTCTGTCAGAGAATCTTGCACCAAGAGTAATAAGAAGATCGCATTCGCTGACGCCAAAGTTAGAAGTCTTGGTGCCGTGCATACCAATCATACCGGTATAAAGCTTATGTGTTCCGTCAAAAGCGCCTTTTCCCATAAGGGTATCACAAACAGGTGCCTGAATAAGCTCTGCAAACTCTTTCAATTCCTTGGAAGCACCGGAAATAACAGCTCCACCACCAACATAGATAAATGGCCTCTTGGAAGCTTTGATCATTTTGACTGCAGTATTTATATCATCTGTCCTGAATGTCTTTTCAGGCTCTTCCTCTGCTATAACTACAGGTCTGAAATCGCAGGTCTTAGCTGTGACATCCTTGGTAATATCAACCAATACAGGGCCAGGCCTTCCTGTCCGTGCAATTTTAAATGCCTTGCGGATGGTATCAGCAAGTTCTTTTACATCCTTAACAATATAGCCATGCTTGGTAATAGGCATAGTAATGCCTGCAATATCAACCTCCTGGAAGGAGTCCTTACCAAGAAGTGGCAAATTTACGTTACATGTAATAGCCACCATAGGTACAGAATCCATATAGGCTGTGGCAATACCGGTTACAAGATTAGTAGAACCCGGTCCACTGGTAGCAAAGCAAACGCCAACCTTTCCTGTTGATCTTGCATAGCCATCTGCTGCATGGGCAGCACCCTGCTCATGGCTTGTCAGGATATGTAAGAAATCTTCACTCTGTTTATAAAGTTCATCATAGATATTAAGGATAGTTCCACCCGGATATCCAAAAATTGTATCAACGCCCTGCTCTTTCAAGCATTCCAAAACAATCTGTGCACCAGTAAGCTGCATTTTTTCATTCTCCTCTATTCAAAATCAGTGCTTGATCTCAAGGATAGCACCACGATTACCGCTTGTAACCATTTCTCTGTATCTAGCCAGATATCCTGTTGTTACCTTAGGTTCTCTTGGCTGCCATTTTTCTTTTCTCTTAGCCAGCTCTTCATCAGAAACCTTGACATTAAGAGAATTATTAGGAATATCTATACTGATAATATCGCCTTCTTCGATAAGTGCAATCGGCCCACCAACAGCAGCCTCAGGAGATACATGTCCGATTGAAGCGCCTCTGCTAGCTCCGGAGAATCTTCCGTCTGTAATAAGAGCAACAGTTGATCCAAGTCCCATTCCGGCAATTGCTGATGTAGGATTGAGCATCTCTCTCATTCCAGGGCCGCCCTTAGGGCCTTCATATCTGATGACAACAACATCTCCTGCCACAATCTTACCGCCAAGGATTGCAGAAATAGCATCTTCCTCACAATCAAATACTCTTGCAGGTCCCTCATGAGTCATCATCTCAGGAGCTACCGCTGACTTTTTAACAATACCAGTATCAGGAGCAATATTGCCCTTAAGAACAGCAATTCCACCGGTCTGCATATAAGGATTTTCAATAGGTCTGATTACTTCAGGATTAAAGTTGCAAACACCCTCAAGGTTCTCTTTAATTGTCTTACCTGTAACAGTAATAAGATCAGTATTAAGAAGGTCTTTCTTAACAAGCTCGCTCATAACTGCAAGTACGCCGCCTGCTTCGTTCAAATCCTCCATGTATGTTGGGCCTGCAGGTGCAAGGTGGCAAAGATTAGGAGTCTTAGCAGAAACTTCGTTGGCAATTTCCATGTTAAGATCAACTCCTGCTTCATGGGCAATTGCAGGTAAATGAAGCATTGTATTTGTAGAACAACCAAGAGCCATGTCCATGGCAAGAGCGTTCATGAAAGCTTCCTTTGTCATGATATCTCTTGGGCGAATATTCTTTTCTACAAGATTCATTACAGCATAACCAGCCTTCTTGGCAAGTCTGATACGTGCTGAATATACAGCAGGAATAGTTCCGTTTCCTGGAAGTCCCATTCCGATTGACTCTGTAAGACAATTCATTGAGTTTGCTGTGTACATACCTGAACAGGAACCGCAGGTAGGACAAGCTTTTTCTTCATACTCGCAAAGTTTCTCATTAGTCATCTTGCCTGCAGAAACAGATCCTACAGCCTCGAACATAGCAGAAAGAGATGTCTTGTGACCGTCTACTCTTCCGGCCATCATAGGGCCACCTGATACAAATACTGTAGGAATATTAACTCTTGCAGCAGCCATAAGAAGGCCAGGAACGTTCTTGTCACAGTTAGGTATGCAAACCATTCCGTCAAAAGCATGAGCCTTGGCAAGACATTCTGTACTGTCAGCAATAAGGTCTCTTGTAACCAGAGAATATTTCATTCCGATATGACCCATGGCTATTCCATCGCAAACAGCAATAGCAGGAACTACTACCGGCATGCCGCCAGCCTCTGCAACAGCAAGCTTAACAGCTTCTGTAATCTTATCAAGGTTCATATGTCCCGGAACTATCTCATTATAAGAGCTTACAATACCAATAAGAGGTTTTCTTCTTTCTTCCTCGGTAAATCCAAGAGCATTAAACAAACTTCTGTGTGGAGCCTGCTGAAGGCCTTCCATAACTCTAGCACTGTTCTTAGCCATTTTTCATATCTCCTTTACTTTGTATATAGAATTATTGAATCATTTTCATATTGAATATGCATGCTATCCAGGTATTCCCAGTCAATAGTCTCCTGAGTCTGATAAAACCTGGATAAATACTCTCCCTTATAACCTGGATCAAGCATATTTCTGTCAAGAATTACCACATCACACCCTGTAACATTTGTTTTATTACAATCAATTCCAAAAGCAAAATTTAAAAGATAGTCCTGATCTGAGTCAAGAACACAGGGGTTCTTTTTATGTGCAATATCCGCAATATACATTGAATTAAGGATATCATTTTCTCTATTATTCATCTGAAGCGTAAAAGATCTGTCGCAAAGCCTTACTACAAAAAGAATCATGATAGCTGCAACAGGAATATATACGCCTATTCCATCATACCATTTACCCGTACCCTTAACATATTCATTTTCCTTATGGGCATCCGACTGCTTTCCTTCATTTACAACATATTTATTGTAAGTTCTGACACCTACATTAATGATCTTTTCAAAGGTTGAACAGATGCAGATTGTCATAAGAAAAGATCCGTATCCAAAGCCTCGAAGTGATGGCAGATTGTGAGTACTAATAAGGATCAACACAATGTAGAGAATGTTTATGATAACCATAAGGTTAATAACTGTTCTGCTATATTCAAAATGCCTTATGCATTCTGTTATCATGATAGCCAGGCCGCTTGCGATGAAAGCAAACAGAATAAACCACATACCGGGAATCATGTAATTAAGCAGATCCACAATCCAAGATAAAAATCTATCCCCGAAAAGATCAACATTCTGAGCATTTATTCTGCGCTGATCAAACATATACTGAAGGCCTGTGCCAAGGGCCGCCACAGGGTTTCTTATTAGAACCGTAAAATCAGTATCTCCGAAAAACTGAGAACCTTCAGTCTTAACAAGCTCTCTTGCTCCAACCATGAGCCATATAATCGTATATAGCATCAAAGTCAGAAAAATACTTATTCCTGTGGATGCAATAAAGCTATTAAGCTTTCTAAGATAAATATTCTCAGAATCGCTAGCATATACCTGTCTGCTCCTGAATCCATTTATAAAAAGATAAACCAATGCCGTAAGGCATACGGGAACAGCCCAGTAAATACTACTTGGAGTAGTATATACGCCATATACAACGCAGATTATGTAGGTAATAACATGAAGCTTATTTGCTTCCCCGGATTTACAGATTTGTGTAACACAGTAAAGCGCAAGCAAAAAGCAAAATGTCGCAAGAGTATAACCTCTTCCCTGAACTGCGAAGTCATTAACAACCTGCATTGAAGCATATAAAACCATGGCACCAAAAGGCATGGCATGGGTGAAGTATTTCTGACAGATTCTATTTACCAATATGAGATTACTTATGGCACAAATATATGAAACACCCCTAAGCCCAATATAGTTATTGCCAAAGAAGTTCATAAATGCTGATAGAACCGAATATCCTATATGGTTATTGGGTGAGGGCCAATTAATTGCCGAATACAACGGACCATTATTTATAAAAAGAAAAAAGCTCTCAAGTTCTTCATGCTGCGGCGTTATTACAAACATTCTCCACATGTAATAGGCAGCCATACCGATAATAAATAAGGTTGAAGCCATTGCCTCAGGCTCATGAGGTAAGATTTCATATACTTTCTTTTCAGTTTTAGCAACTAGTAATTCTTCCTGCAATTAAATCTCCCATCTGGCTACAGGATGTTTTTGTAAACTTATCTTCCTGTCCCTTAGGCATTATATCCACGCTTCTATAGCCATCGCGAAGTATTTCTTTTACCGCATTTTCTATTGCATCAGCTTCCTTATCAAGATTAAAAGAGAACCTCAGCATCATTGCAGCTGAAAGTATTGTAGCAATAGGGTTTGCAATGTTCTGCCCTGCAATATCCGGAGCACTTCCATGGCTTGGCTCATATAGGCCAAAGCTTGTATCATTTAAAGAAGCACTGGCAAGCATTCCTATAGAACCGGTAATCATGCTGGCCTCATCAGAAAGAATATCGCCAAACATATTCTCCGTAAGAACCACATCAAACTGAGATGGTTCCTTGACGAGCTGCATAGCACAGTTATCAACAAGCATATGTTCTAATTTAACGTCAGGGTAATCCAAGGCAACTTCCTCTACAACCTTTCTCCAAAGTCTTGAGGAATCAAGAACATTAGCCTTATCAACGCTGATAACGCTCTTTCTGCGCTTTCTTGCTACATCAAAAGCCTTAATGGCAATTCTTCTGATCTCACTTTCCTTATAAACAAGTGTATCTGTAGCCACCAGTTCCCCGTCAACAGAAACAGTCTGTCTGTCTCCGAAATAGAGGCCCCCGGTAAGCTCTCTCATAATAAGCATATCAAAGCCCTTATCTGCAGCTTCTTCCTTTAAAGGGCACGCATCCTTGAGTTCAGGATAAAGAAGTGCCGGACGAAGATTTGCAAAAAGGTTAAGTTCCTTGCGGAGCCTTAGAAGTCCTGCTTCAGGACGTTTATTAGGAGGAAGTTTGTACCAGGGAGATGTGGTGGTGTTTCCGCCAATAGATCCCATAAGAACTGCATCTGCAGCCTTGGCATCAGAAATAGCCTGATCAGTAAGAGGTTCACCACAAGCGTCAATAGAGCATCCACCCATGAGAATATCTTTATAAACAATTTCGTGTCCATAAACCTGGCATACTTTATCGAGAACCTTTTTTGCTTCTGCTACGATTTCAGGTCCGATTCCATCGCCGGGAATGCAGGTAACATTCATTTTCATAACTCTCTCCTCCAATATTTTCTCACGTCATTATTTTAACGTGTAACAGTGACTATTTTTCAAAAAAACCTGATTGGAGCAAACCAACCAGGTCTTTAATACCGCCTAAATTCCAATTATTTCTTCTTGGAATCTGATGCATCAGTACTTTTTACAACAGCATCCTCAGGCTTTTCAACCTCTACGATAGCTTCCTTGTACATAGGGATACGGCAGTGTCTGTCGTTACCGAACTCAACGATAACCATGTCGTCTGAAATATCAAGAACAACACCTACAAAACCGCCTGTAGTTCTAACGCTATCACCTACAGCAAGTGAAGCAAGAGTCTGTGCCTTCTGTTTCTGCTCTTTCCTCTGAGGACGGATCATAATGAAATATAAGAATCCGAATAATACAACGTAAATAGCAATGATAAATAATGTGTTAACTGAAGAAGCTGCAGCTTCTGAAGTCAAAAGTAATCCCATAACATCCTCCAAACAAAAAATATAATATACCAAACCATATTACTAAAAACATGGTGGAAATTCAAGTCTATTATCCTTTTCTCCAGTTCTTGTCAATATTGGCGTATTCTTTGTTGTTAATACTGTCAAACTCCTGCATTCCTGCAAGTTTGTTTTTCTTATACTCCTGGAATCTTCCGGCGTCTATAGCATCTCTGATTTCTTCCATCATATGGTTGTAGAAATACAGATTATGAAGCACGCAAAGACGAAGTCCCAGCATTTCTCCGGATTTAAGAAGATGTCTGATGTAAGCCTTGGAATAGCGTCTGCAGGCCGGACACTGGCATCCTTCCTCAATAGGAGTATCATCGAGCTCATATCTTGCATTCATAAGATTGATATGCCCTCTGTTTGTGTAAAGATGACCGTGACGGCCATTTCTACTAGGATATACGCAGTCAAAGAAATCAACGCCTCTTTCTACAGCTTCCAGGATATTGGCAGGTGTTCCAACTCCCATAAGATATGTAGGCTTCTCAAGAGGAAGATAAGGGACTACTGTCTCAAGAACGTGATACATCTCCTCGTGAGATTCACCAACAGCAAGGCCTCCGACAGCATAGCCGTCAAGGTCCATATCGCTGATTCTCTTGGCATGCTCTATTCTGATATCATCAAAAATAGCTCCCTGATTGATTCCAAACAGCATCTGATGAGGATTAACAGTATATTCAAGGCCGTTAAGTCTGTCCATTTCTCTTTTGCAGCGCTCAAGCCATCTGGTGGTCCTATCAACAGACATCTGGACATATTCATGCTCAGCCTTGGCAGATGGACACTCATCAAAAGCCATGGCAATCGTTGAACCCAGATGAGACTGGATTCTCATACTCTCTTCGGGCCCCATGAACAGCTTATGTCCATCAATATGAGAATGGAAATAAACTCCTTCTTCCTTGATTCGCCTTGTTTTTGCAAGAGAAAAGACCTGGAATCCGCCGGAGTCTGTCAGAATAGGCTTATTACAGGACATAAACTTATGAAGTCCGCCCATTCGATAGACCACGTCATCCCCGGGTCTTAAATGCAAATGATATGTATTGGAAAGGACAACCTGAGTGCCAATGCCCTCAAGGTCCTCGGTAGATACTCCGCCTTTAATAGCTGCAACAGTTGCAACGTTCATAAATACAGGCGTCTGTACTACGCCATGAACGGTGGTAAATTCAGCTCTTTTGGCACTACCATCTCTTTTTAAAATCTTGTACATAAAACAAATAACCTCTGGATCTAATTAAAATCTGCCCTGATTCCGGCGCAAATCACTCAACAAAATTACTCCAGAACTCCTCAAGGCACATATCATTTTGCGCCATAACCTCCGCCGCGTCAACACCAACATATCTAAAGTGCCATGGCTCAAACTCTATACTGGTTATTTCTTCTTTTCCGGCAGGATATCTTAAAATAAATCCATATTTATAGCTATTTGCTGCAAGCCATTTGCCGGCTGCAGTGTTGGCAAAGCCTTCATCAAGGCTTGAATAGCCTTCGGTAATGATATCAATAGCAAGGCCCACCTGATGCTCTGATGAACCAGGCACCGTAACAGCCTGAGAAGCCAGGTTATAAGCATCCATGTAGGACATTCCGGCATCCATGTACTTATTAACCTTATTGGTGAACAGCATAGTCTGTCTGTCCATATCTCTGTAAGGTGAGCATACAATAAGAGCAACACCGTCTTTTCTTGCAGCCTTCATCATATCAAGAAGTGGCTGAATTATTCTCTCATCGCACTTCATGCTTCCACTGATAGTTCCAAGATGGAACTCATAGTCCTCAGGAATCGGATGCTGCTTGTTAACGAGCATTATCTTCCAATCATTTTTGCTAAAAGAAATTTCGGATGAATCTGAAGTTCCAAGCGCAACCTGCTCATCCTCAATTATAATTTCAGAATTATCCTCAATGCCTGCATTAAGCATATCATCAAGAGAAACCTGATTTTCCTGATTAAGGTGATCTGCTTCAGACACATCAGGATTAACTACTTCCTGAGTTTCCTCAAGAACAAAGCTGTCAAGTTCAACCTGCTTGGCAAGCTCTGCGTCAGACTCTGCAAGCTCCTCAGTAGAAATAACTACGTCGGCATCTTCTACATTGACGTCATGGCTGATATCTGAGTCAAAGCTGATATTAAGTGACATTGCCGGATAAGAAAAACTGCTGCTGGAAATAAAGAAAAGAATAATACATGCAAGACAAGTAAATCTTTTGACATTTCTGTAGAAATAAAAAACAAAGTTGTAACTAAAAATAGCCAAAAAAGCATAAGCCAAGCCGAGGAATGACAGGTATTTGTGCTTCCTGTTAAACATTCCCACTTTGGATATGGTTCGCTCTTTGTATGTAATCTTTTTCTGTAGATTGCTGGCATTCATATCAGAAATCCCCTCTTATTTCGGATATTGTGCGCTAAAATAGAATTACAGAATAGATTATATAACGTTTTCACAAAAAATTCACCAATTATTTAAGAAGAATTCAATATTATCGCATATTCGTACATATATATCGATTATAAAGTGCGTAAAATTCTCATCTTTTTAACCAAGGCTTATATGTGCTAATATATGAGGTAAATACAACAATCTACGGAAAAGAGGCTCACTATGTCAGGATCCATCTTAGGTAAGAATATTCAAATCTCCACATGGGGCGAATCACACGGCAAAGCACTTGGTGTCGTTGTTGACGGTTTTCCTGCAGGCATGGAATTAAGTGAAAGTGACATTCAGAAGTTCCTTGATAGAAGAAAGCCCGGAACCTCTGCGGCAACCACTCCCCGCAAGGAGGATGACCTGGTAGATATACTCTCCGGCGTCTTTGAGGGCCGCACAACCGGAACTCCAATCTCCATGATGGTAAAAAATACATCACAGAAATCTTCAGATTACAGTGAAATTGCCAGTTACTACAGACCGGGACACGCTGATTATGGCTTTGATTCAAAATATGGATTCAGAGATTACAGAGGTGGTGGTAGATCTTCAGGCCGCGAGACAATAGGCAGAGTTGCTGCAGGCGCACTGTGTTCCAAACTCCTATCTCAGATGGGAATCGAAGTTTGCGCCTACACAAGAGCCATTGGCGATGTTTCTATAGACTATTCAAAATTCGACAAAACTTCTATTCTCACAAACCCAACAGCAATGCCCGACAGTGATGCTGATAAAAAGGCTATGGCCCTGATAGAATCAGCAAGAAACAATCAGGATTCTCTTGGTGGCATTATAGAATGTCGTATTACAGGTGTTCCTGCCGGAATCGGCGAACCTGTATTTGATAAACTTGATGCTCTCCTTGCCCGTGCTGTCATGAGCATTGGAGCTGTAAAGGCTGTAGAAATAGGTGATGGAACTTTAGTAAGTACCTATAACGGATCAGAAAACAATGATGCTTTTGTAATGGATGACGGACAAATTTCCAAAGAGTCCAATCACAGTGGAGGAATCCTTGGCGGAATCTCTGATGGAAGCGACATTGTAATAAGAGCCTATGTTAAGCCAACCCCAAGTATTTCAAAAACTCAGCACACTGTAAATAAGTCCGGCGAAAACATAGATATCAACATCCACGGCCGTCACGATCCTGTAGTTGTTCCAAGAGCCGTTGTCGTAGTTGAAGCCATGTGTGCTCACACAGTCCTTGATCTTATGATATCCAACATGTCTTCTAAAGCTTCAAGCATCATAGAATTCTATAAAGAGTAAAAAATAACCCGGGAAGTACAAAGCTTCCCGGGGTTTATTTATTTCTAATGCTTATGCTTCCAATTTGTGGAAAATAATGCAGTTAGGACGAGATATCGGCATCTCAGGTCCATTCATTACAAGAGTGCCTTTTTCCATATCAACTGTGAAGAATGTCATTGTATCCGACTCATGGTTAAGTGATACAAGATGCTTGTTATCTGGGAAAAGAGCTGCATCCTTAGGATACTCTCCTGCAATTGGAAGGCAAATCTTCTGTGTCAAAAGACCTGTCTCCTTATCTACCTTGAATACAATAACATTGTTCTCTCCTGCTGTTGAGCTTACAAGGTAGTTATAATCTTCTGAGAAGGTAAGGGCTGAGCTTGCAACACCGATTGAATCAGACTCCTCGGAATTGGATACTGACTGAATCTTGTTAAACTCAGGATCTCCGTCATTATCAACATACTCATATACATCAATGGCACACTTCTGCTCGAGACATACATACAAGAACTTACCATCCTTGGAGAACTGCATATGTCTCGGTGAAGATTCCTGATCACAATGGATCACGTCAACTTCCTTGATCTTGCCATTGTCCATATTAAGTGAATAAACATTAACTCTGTCCATTCCAAGATCAGCTGCAAGAAGATACTTGTTATCCTTGGAAACCTTGATGCACTGAACGTGTGGAACGTGGTTACGACCGGCTGCAGTCCCAAGGCCCTTATGGAATCTCTCATCAGTGATCTCACCGATGCTTCCATCCTTGTTAAGCTTAAGGATTGTAACCTTTCCGTCATGATATCCGGCTGTTATAAGATAGTTATCCTTCTGGTCCTCATTGAGATAACAACCTCTCATACCGTTAATAGATGCTTCATTCAAAAACTTAAGGCTTCCGTCAGGAAGAATATGATAAGACTCTACCCCTGCATCAGTAATTGAATAAAGCGTTTTATTATCATGGGATATTCCGATGTAAGATGAATTAGTGATCTCAACCTTCTGTTTCTCTGTTAATCTTCCGTTCTTGAGATCAACGTCATAAATTCTGATACCGTATTTAGTGCCAAGTCCTGAAGTATAACTAGACACATACGCAACATACTTGTCTTTTCCAGCCATAATAGCCTTCCTCCTAGATGTAACCTATATATTTCACATTTTATCACACCAATATAAAACTTTAAATATATTTGTTCAATACTAAAAAGTATTTGACTCTGTTTCATTCTTTATTACAATAAAGTAGATTGAATAAATATAAATATAAGTAGGAGAATTGTAAAATGGGCAGAGACCTTATTACTCTTGAGCATATTTCTAAATCGTATGACGGTCAGTTAATTCTGGATGATCTTAGTTTATCCATATACGAAAATTCTTTTGTTACCCTTTTAGGGCCAAGTGGATGTGGTAAAACTACTACTCTTCGCATAATTGGTGGATTTGAGAAGCCGGATCATGGTCGTGTCATCTTTGATGGCCAGGACATTACTAATCTTGCGCCCAATAAGAGACAGCTCAATACAGTTTTCCAGAAATACGCACTCTTCACACATATGACCATAGCTGAAAATATCGCTTTTGGTCTTAAAATCAAGAATAAATCTGACAGCTATATCAAGGATAAGATCAAATATGCATTAAAGCTTGTTAACCTTGAAGGCTTTGAAAATCGTATGCCTGATTCACTTTCAGGCGGTCAGCAGCAGCGAATTGCCATTGCAAGAGCTATTGTTAACGAGCCTAAGGTTCTTCTTTTGGATGAGCCCCTTGGAGCTCTTGATCTTAAAATGCGTCAGGACATGCAGTACGAGCTTAAAAGACTTAAAGAAGAACTGGGTATCACCTTTATTTATGTAACCCATGATCAGGAAGAAGCTCTTACCATGTCTGATCATATTGTTGTTATGAACCAGGGCTACATTCAGCAGGAAGGTTCTCCCGAGACCATTTACAACGAGCCTGAAAACGCCTTCGTTGCAGACTTCATCGGTGACAGTAATATCATCAGATCTACTATGATAAGGGATGAGCTGGTTGAAATCCTGGGTGCCAAGTTTGCCTGCGTAGATAAAGGATTTGGAGAAAATAAACCTGTGGACGTTGTAATAAGACCTGAAGATGTAGAGCTTGTAGCTCCTGATAAGGGAACAATTACAGGTGTAGTTACAGACCTTACCTTCAAGGGTGTTCACTATGAAATGGATGTAGAAGCTAATGGCTACGAATGGCTTGTTCATTCCACCAAGCTTTCTGAGGTTGGCACCACTGTTGGAATCAACGTAGATCCTTTTAATATACAGATCATGAATGTTCCTGCTTCTGAGGACGAGGAGGCTATCAGTGAAACTGTTTAAAACTAGACGAAACGCTGCGTTAATGGCATCTCCTTATATTGCCTGGGCAGTAATATTCATAGTGGTTCCGCTCTGCATGGTTTTTTACTATGGTTTCACCGGAGCCGATGGTTCTTTTACCCTGGATAATATCGCTACCATTGCTAAGCCCGGTTATCTTAAGGCTCTCAAAAGATCTGTGATCCTGGCTATCATTAGTACTTTGGTATGTTTTATATTGTCCTATCCGCTGGGAATGATATTAGCTTCAATGAAGCTTAAGAAGAATGCCTACATTGTCACATTATTTATTCTGCCAATGTGGATGAATTTCCTTCTTCGTACCCTAACCTGGATGACACTGCTTGAAGGTAAAGGTGTTATAAACACAATCCTTGAATTCATGCATCTTCCAACTCTTAATATCATTAATACAAACAGCGCTATTGTGCTTGGTATGGTCTACAACTTCCTGCCTTTCATGATATTGCCTATTTATAATGCCCTTAACAGAATTGATGAAAACGTAATAAACGCTGCAAGAGATCTTGGTGCAGGCACTGTTCAGACTTTCCTTAGAATTACTCTTCCGCTTTCCATGCCCGGAATCCTGAGCGGTATTACAATGGTATTCATTCCTGCCCTTACTACCTTTGCAATTTCTACAATGCTTGGCGGTTCCAAGATTCTTCTTATCGGTAATATCATCGAACAGGAATTTACACAGCTCTATGACTGGCACTTAGGAAGTGGACTTTCAATAGTCCTTATGATTTTCATTATCCTTAATATGATCATAGAGAATCTGTCAGATAATGGAGGTAATAACTAAAATGAGAAAAGTTTTAGAAAGAATATATCTTGCCATTATCCTGATTTTCATGTATGCCCCAATCCTGACCCTTATTGTGCTCTCCTTTAATTCCAGTAAGTCCCGAGCAAAATGGGGAGGCTTTACGTTTAAGTGGTACCTAAACCTCTTATCTGATGAGGCTGTAGCAAGTGCCCTGTTTAATACCCTTTCAATTGCAATCCTTGCTACTATTTTTTCAACAATTATCGGAACCTTTACCTGTATAGCAATGATTGGTTTATCCAGTAAAATCCGCTCTGTAATAATGGGAATCACTAATATTCCAATGATCAATGCTGATATTGTAACCGGTATTTCACTTATGCTGCTGTTTAGATTTATACACATCACCACAGGATTTGCCACAATATTACTTGCTCATATAACCTTCAACATTCCCTTTGTTATGCTAAGCGTTATGCCAAGAGTCAAGAATATCAATTTCTATGTGTATGAAGCGGCCCTGGATCTTGGGGCATCAAGACCCTATGCATTTTTCAAGACAATACTTCCGGACATTGTCCCGGGAATTATATCCGGAGCACTTATGGCATTTACAATGTCTCTTGATGACTTTATCATCACATACTTCACCAAGGGATCTGGTTTTGAGACTTTATCAACACTCATATACAACGAAGTAAAAAGAGGTATTCAGCCTGAGATTTATGCTCTGTCTGCTCTGATATTTGTTGTGGTTTTAGCTCTTTTGATGATTGTTTACAGGGCACCGCAAGCCAAGACCAAGGAGAAATAAAATGAAGATGCGCATTATTTCCTGCATTCTCACAGCTGCCATGATCATTCCATGTCTGGTAGGCTGTGACAGCAGTGATTTATCCAAATATCCAAACGGAAAGCTCTATGTATATAACTGGGGCGAATATATAGACGAAGATGTAATCGGCGAATTTGAAGATGAATATGGAATTGACGTTATCTATGATATGTTCGAGACCAACGAGATAATGTTCGCCAAGCTTGCTCAGGACAACTCAGCCTATGACGTGGTATGTCCTTCAGACTACATGATTCAGAAGCTCATTGAAAATGACATGTTAAAAGAGCTGAATTTTGACAATATCCCAAACGCCGCCAACATAGGTGAGCAGTACTTTGCACAGTCTCAGGATTTCGACCCTGAAAACAAGTACTCCGTCCCCTACTGCTGGGGAACCGTAGGTATTCTCTACAACAAAACCATGGTTGACGATGTTGTGGACAGTTGGGATATCCTTTGGAATCCCAAATACAATGGCCAGATCCTGATGCAGGATTCTGTAAGGGATGCCATGATGGTAGCTCTTCTACGTAACGGCTACTCTCTCAACTCAACAAATCCAAGCGAAATTTCCGTAGCCACTGACGACCTCATAGCCCAGAAACCTTTAGTCCAAGCCTACGTAGTAGATCAGGTACGTGACAAGATGATAGGCGGCGAAGCTGCTCTTGGCGTAATCTATTCCGGAGAAGCCATTTACACAGCCAGAGAAAACCCGGACCTTGTCTACGTAGTACCCAAGGAGGGCACCAACGTATGGATAGACTCCTGGGTAATCACCAAAGAGTCCAAGAACTCAGAGAACGCAGAAAAATGGATCGATTTCATGTGCCGCGGCGACATCGCCCTCAAGAACTTCGAGTACATCACCTACTCCACACCTAACGACGTTGCCAAAGAAAACATCGAGGACGAAGACATCAAGAACTCCAAAGTAGCCTTCCCGGACCTCGACACCTTCCCAACCGAGTCCTACAAATACCTTGGCTACGACGCCGACCGTCTCTACAACGACGCCTGGATGGAAGTAAAATCCGCCGACTACTAATACCCCGCGGGCGGCCTTCCACTTCCACCACCATCAAGAGCACGCACCCCGGCTGGGACTTCGCTCACGCAAGAGATTTTTTTC
This sequence comes from Butyrivibrio sp. VCB2006, assembly GCF_000420945.1. Taxonomy (GTDB): domain Bacteria; phylum Bacillota; class Clostridia; order Lachnospirales; family Lachnospiraceae; genus Butyrivibrio. The sequence goes on along the minus strand of NZ_ATVX01000006.1, from coordinate 34,234 downwards.
ACCGTTCCTGCTTGGGAGTTCATGGCCTCAAAAAGTTCAATCAAGAATTCTATGGCTCAAAACTCGCATTCTTGGCCCGGTTCCGAGCATGTGTTTTTGCCCGACGAGTCTGAGATGGCAAATGACAATTTCTGATGTTCGAAACAGCACACTTTCCCGCGCCCTCGAAGGGCTTGTCTGAAGCAGAGCAGGTGAATATAGTAAATATAGAAAATGCCATAGCTCGCAAAGCGAGCATATAAAAAGAGAAGAAATCTATCTTTCAAGCAAGCTTGAAGAAGTAGATTTCTTCTCTTTTTTCAGGTGCTACGCACCGTTATGGCATTTTCCTAATAATTCAATTGTCTGCTCTGCAAGTTTTGACCGTAGAGGGCGCTTTAAAAGAAAGTGTGCTCGAACATCTTAGAAATGTTTCATTTGCCAGTGACAAGCTGGCGAAAATACAGCGCAGATAAAGGGCCAATGGATGCTCAGACATGTTGAGCCATAACCAGAATTCTTGAAAGAGCTTTTTGAGACTCATGAACTTATCCAGGCACTCTCAAGGCGAAAAAATATCTCATTGCGAATCGCTATTCCCAGCCGGGGCCGGGGTGCCGCGTGTATTGAAAATGAAGCGGAAGGCCGCGGGCGGCGGGATTAGCGGAGGACGTTCATGTCTACGTAGCCGCCAATGCCGTTTACTTGACCCTTGGAGGTGTACTGCCACATGTCGTAGCGAGTGGCGCTGTAGGTTGGAATGTCTACGTATTGAGCGAGCCAGATTTTGTAATCAGTAAAAGAGGCAGTGTTTAGGCGCCCCTCTTCGAACCATTTTTTGTTTGAGTAGATGCCTGCTGTGTAGCCGGCGTTTCTAATTGTGGTTAGAAATGCGTGGCAGACCGCAGTTCTTTCTTCGGAGGATATCTGATCTCCACGGCCATGACTGGCTTCAACATCGAGATAAACCGGCATTTGCAAAGAATAGCCACTAAGAAGTTCAAGAACCATGGAGGCCTCTTCTACCGCTTCTGCTTCGTTGACGGCCTGGGTAAAGAAGTATACGCCCGTGTTGATGCCGTTACTCTGGGCTCCGGCCATATTGGTGTAATAAAGTGGGTCAATTACCAGGGCTCCGGAGCTTGATCCTCTGTAACCGCATCTTATAATTGCAAAGTTTATACCATCATTTTTAACTGCACTCCAGTTAATGTTTCCGTTATGTTTAGAAACATCAATGCCCTTTGTGCCGCTGTGAGCTGCAATATACTGTGGATCTGATGCGATAGCTGGAGCCTCCGAAGGTGTATGTGCCGTAATAGTTCCACCCTCTGCTCCTTTGTATCCAGCCTTAGAGGCCTCACTGGCTGCAGTTTCAGCTTCAATCTGAGCAAGAAGATCCTCTGCATCCTCCGAAATATCATCTTCATGAAGTTCAGGAGTTGCAGCTGTAGCACTACTGTCCTGACTACCTGTCACATCTGATGCACCGGAAATATCCGTTGTCTGGTCTGCGTCCTGTACCTTAGTATCCTCAGCAGCTACATTGATCTGAGACTCTTCTTTGATCTCATCCTTAATATCAACCTTGGTATATTTGATAGAATCCGATACCGTGATAGTCTGAGATTTATCCGCATGATAATTCTTGTTGTCAGCTGATATATCTGATAAAAAAACTGTATAATCCCCAGCTTCCACATATGGAATATAGATAATACCATCCATATCAGAATCAGAATAATCTACAGTCTTATTTTTTCCTTTTACTGTAACTGTAAAATTCACATTAGAGATAAGCTTATCAGTAGCACTATTGGAAAGCTTGATCTTTAGATCATCCTGGATAGATCTAAGAGAAATAGAAACAGTGATATCTTCTGCTTCTACCTGTAAACTTGAATTACCACTGCTTGCATCAATACCGTTTTCTTCCCTTAGTTCATTACCATCAATGAGGCCCAAATCCAAGGCTTCGAGATTTGAAACAGATTGGAAAATGGAGCTTTGCTCTGCTTCAGCCTGATCCTCAAAATCATCGCTCATGCCGCTAACTAAAAGCCCTACAGGAATAATCACCAGTAGGGCAAGAATTACAGTTATTAAAGCTATCTGTGTCTTTTTTAACATCAATCAATTACCTTTTTTATCCGCAAGTTTGGAATAGGACTTTCTATAATGCCTATTCATCTTGTAACTCTCCCAGAGTGAAAGATAATGTCCTTCTCCGTTTCGCATAACAGAAATATACGCGATACATCCCTTATCAAGAACTATAGCTACAGCCATAGCATCATCGTAAGTAGAACCTACACAATACGCCCCATCGTTAAGTGAAAAGATCGCATTAACATTCTTTTTGATATTGTGATAGCTCTGTCCGTCTTTACCATGCTCATTGCTGGGAACTTTAACACTATAGCCTATAAGTTGAGCAAAATCATCCAGAAGTGGTCTCATATGACTGGCTCTTCTGGATACTGTCATAACCGCTTCTGATTTGTTATGAACAATGAACTTAACATCAGGACGCTTTTTGTAGATTTTCTCATGAATCTCTTTTACCCTGATTGGTGTATCCGGACTGTCATAAACAATCTCACCATTTTCCAAATGGCTGTTAAAACCAACTTCTACACCATGATTCATATCTGTCTTGCAAACATCCACAAGAAAATTATGACAGGCAACCTCCATTCTCTCAGCCTCAAAAACGGCCTCCTTGGAGTTTACACCCATACAGATAGTGCCATGGTTAGCCATGATAATTCCATTTATGTCAGGGTATTTTTTAACAGTCATCTCCACATTAGAAGCAAGCTTTTCAGTTCCCGGAAGTGCATAGGGAGCCACTGGGATAACCATATCCGTATCATCGAAGTAGGTCAGGATTTTCTTGATTCCAAGAGTTCCTGCGCAGGATGCATAAACCTGATGTGTATGAACAATAAAGTCAACATCTCTGCGAGCCTTGTAGCAAGCAGCATGAACAGCTTTCTCACTTGAGGGCAGAACATCCCCTTCGTAAGAAAGGTCGCTTATCTTAACCTTAACGATCATATCAGGAGTAAGATCGTCGTATTTAATTCCACTTGGTGTGATAATAAAAGAATTCTCATCAACCCTCTGGCTGATATTTCCCCATGTGCGAACCAGAAGTCCCACCTCAGCAAGCTCTCTGGAGACTTCAATTATATGCTTCTTGGCTTCAAGAAGTTCTTCATTTGTAGTAATAGCCATTTCCCCAAATTTCCCCAATACTATAATATGTGGCGCAATTTTATTTGATAATCACGCCACATCCTATATTACTATCTTTGGATAAATTTATCCACCTTTATGCTCTTATTTGTCCATCTCCCACAATTCTGTACTTGTAGGATGTCAGTTCTCTAAGTCCCATAGGGCCTCTTGCATGGAGTTTTTGAGTACTGATTCCTATCTCTGCGCCAAAACCAAATTCAAAGCCATCTGTAAACCTTGTGGAGGCATTAACATAAACGCAGGCAGCATCAACTCCGCTTAGAAACTTTTCAGCGGTTTCCTGATTCTCAGTAATAATTGCTTCCGAATGGCCGGTATTATACTTGTTTATATGATCTATAGCCTCTTCTACACTTCCCACTGTCTTAACAGAAATGATATAGTCCAGATACTCTTTTCCAAAGTCCTCTTCTGTTGCAGAAACTGCTCCGTCAATCAAGTCAAAAGAAAGTTCATCTGCCCTGACTTCTACGTCGTACTCTCTCATAGCTTCGCCAAAGCGCGGAAGGAATTTTTTCTTAATATCCTTATGCACTACAAGGGATTCTGCAGCGTTACACACGCCAATTCTCTGAGTCTTGGCATTGATTATAATCTTTATCGCTTTCTTTATATCAGCGTCTTTATCAACATAAATATGACAATTTCCGGTTCCCGTCTCAATTACCGGAATTGTAGAATTCTCAACTACAGCACGAATAAGACCTGCACTTCCTCTAGGAATCAGGACATCAACATAGTCCTTCATCTGCATGAAGGCTTTTGTAACGGATCTGTCTGTATCTTCTATAAGCTGGACAACATCAGGGTTAATTCCCTGCTCAGAAAGGGCATCTCTTATAACCTTGGTAATTGCTATATTGGAATTAATAGCATCGCTACCGCCCTTTAGAATAACTGCATTACCTGATTTAAAAGTAAGACTAAATGCATCAGCAGTAACATTTGGCCTTGATTCATAGATTATACCGATTACGCCAAATGGCACTCTCACCTTTGATATTTTTAGACCGTTTGGTCTTTCAAAACTCTCTATCTCAGTACCGATAGGATCTTCTAACTCCGTAACCTGGCGAAGACCTTCAGCCATAGCACTAATACGCTTTTCATCAAGCTTAAGCCTATCAAGCATTCCCTGATGCATACCCCCGGCTACGCCGTTATCATAATCCTTTTTATTTGCATCAAGAATAAAGTCCTTTTTATCTGTAAGTGCCTTGGCAACAGCTAAAAGCGCATCATCCTTGGCTTTCGTACTAAGCCTTTGTACTTCGTACTTAACTTCTTTCGCTCTTTTACAAATCTCAAGTAATTCCATACTTTTCTCCAATCCCATAAAGCCGCCCACAACAACTACGATTATTAAATTATAAACAAGCAAAAGACGATATTCAATTGACCTTTTTTAAGTATCAGTATCCTGTTTTCTCATTTTCTCGAATAAATCAATTACGTCTTTAGACCATAATTCGTCATTCGAACGAATTTCATATTCTTCAAAATCAGCCCCTTTTCCCTTTGTGACTACAACCATATCATTATCAATATGAATAGTTGTTTTATATTTACCGGTAATTAATTCCTTCAGAGAAGTTACCTTCTGCTCATCATAAATACCTTTTTTACCGCTTCCGGAAATAATGCCATCCACCTGAACCGAATATTTCTTGAACATAAGTGCAATATTATCTATTGAATAATACTGGGATGAATATACCCAAATGTCATAGCCGTTGGACTTAAGATATCTGAAAAGAGCCGGTATTCCAAGCCTGATTCTCTTAGAGGATTTTTTAGTTAAAAGACCTTTAGTTTTTTCAATATATTCATCTTCAGGAGTACGGAAAACAACCTCATCCAGATCAAGAGTAACTCTTTTATCATGATCGGACTTATTGAGGATACGCTTAATATCTTCCTCCATCATCATGTTTACAAGCTTAATAGGTACCTTTTTCATGCCAATTTTAAGAGCTGCAGCCCATCTGTGATGGCCATTAACAAGCATAAAACCTTTGGGATGTGCCTTCATAACAACAAGCGGCTCCATTCTAGGTTTAAAGCCTCTGCTTATTTCATCCCTAAACTGCTTTTCATACTCACCAATAATACGATAGCTGGGCCCAACTTCAGGAAAGCAGAATTCATCATCCTGATTGGGATGTATATTCCTGCAGTTTGCATCTATATGAATAATCTTCTCAAACAGACTTGAATTAACCGGGATATACACATTCTTTTCATCTTCGATCAGTTTTTTCAGAAATGTCTGAAATTCAGTATTATTCATCGACATGACAATTCCTCCTATTGAGTGTTGCGCAACACTCACGATTCCTTACTCATGCTCCTTGGTGAAATGCCATAAAACTTTTTGAACACATTGGAAAAATAACTCACATCATTAAAGCCGACTTTTTCGGCTATAGATGATAGCTTCTCATCTGTTGTGGTCAAAAGCTGTTTAGCCATCTGCATACGATATTGAGTAATATACTCTGTCAGCGTCATATCCATTTCGCTCTTAAACATTTTGCGAAGGTATGTCTGATTAACGCACAGCTTTTCTGAAATATCAGAGATAGAAAGATTGCTGTCGTAATAGTTCATCTCAATATAGTCCTTGGCTGCACTTGCTATGTCGTGTGTCTTTGACTGCTTTTTTCCCTTTTCAAACTCAATTCTCTTCCTATACAAGAAGACAACGTTGTTTTTCATCTCCTCAGAAGAAGATGCCATTGCCATAAACTTTTCCGGTGAGAAACCATCTCCGTAAATCTTATCAATAGAAAAGCCCTTACTGATAATATTCGTCATCAGAATACTGATTGCACTGGTAAAAAGATTCATATCAGTAATTGATATTTTGTTTTCATCACTATTTTTTTTGTCCCTTAGCTTATCCCAAAGAGTATTTAGAACCTCTTCCGCATCGTCTGCCGAAAGGACCTCAAGGTCTTTATTTAGCCTTATAATGGCATCCAGTGATGAATAGGATATGTTTTCGGTATTATTTCTAAGATCCCAAAGCTGGCCATATCCCTTTTCAGTTAGAAATCCCAAGGCTTTCTCATAAGCCTTTTTTACATCAATAATAGATTCGGCAAAAGAAAGAGCTATAGCGCTTCCAATCTCCAATTGATTTTTAACTATCTGGATAATATCAGCAAATTCATACCCCTTGTAATTATTTATGTCGTCAGAAGAATCAAAACTCATTAGAGCTACAATATTGTTCTCAAAATCGTGGAAAATCTCAAATTTACCGGCGATATCCAATTTATCAGCCAGCATTTTTGCAATAAGATTTTCCCAGTTCATAAGCTGTTCTCTGGAATCACCTTCTTTTTCAGAAAAAGCCTTAGAATCAAACCTTATAAGCGCAAGAAGATATCCGCCGCTTTGACCTGTCCTTTCAAATAAGGATTCTTCCAGTTTTTTTGCAGCTTCTTCATCATGAGCCCCTGCATAGATCAGACCTCTAAGTTCATCATAATGTTCATCTTTTTTTGTGGCAGTGCTCTCAACAGCTTTTCCGATATTATCCTGCAGCTTTAAAAGAGAAAGAATAAGTTCCTCCTTCTCAAAAGGCTTAACAATATAGTCGCAGACACCTAATTTAACAGCCTTTCTGGCATATTCAAATTCATTATTGCCTGTTATGAGAATAACTGATATTTCAGGGTAGTCTTTGGTTATCTTTTCCGCCAGCTCAAGCCCATTTAGATAAGGCATGGTAATATCAGTAAGAACCACATCCGGATAGAATTCATCAAGCTTTTCCAAAGCTTCTTTTCCGTCATGTGCCTCGCAGCATATTTCAAATCCATATGAATTCCAGTCGATACACCCACGTAAGTACTCAAGGAAGATAGGCATATCATCAACAATCATTATTCGTATCAATACTATTCTCCGTTTTTATTCAGAATATGGAACTGTAACAATTACTGTTGTACCGACGCCTTCTATACTTTCAATTCCCGCGCCGTACTCTTTTCCAAAGTAAAGCTTAATTCTCTTGGCTACGCTATAAAGTCCAAAGTGGCTTCCGCCCTTTGTAGAGTCGTGATCTGTAATCTCTGCCTCTTTGGCCTTTTTTCTCTCATCATTGTCAAAGGGCTCCTCTTTACTTAGAAGCTCATTGAGTTTACTTAGTTCAGCCTGAGGCATGCCAATGCCGTCATCTATTACCTTAAGTTCAACATAAGATTTCTCATCATTTCCGGAATTGAATCTTCCTTTAACCGTAATCTTACCCCAGCTGGATTTGTTTTTTATTCCATGATAGATGGCATTTTCAACAAGAGGCTGAAGTGTCATCTTGGGTATCTGAGACTTAAACACTGCTTCATCCACGTCAATCTCATAGCTGAATTTATCACCATAGCGCATGGTTTGCAGGTCAAGATAGTCCCTGATTATCTGGATTTCTCTTTCTATGGATACAATTTCTTCACTTCCGGAAAGAGAATTCTTGTAGTAATTAGCAAGCTTATGAGTAACTCTGGCAGCTTCCTTACTCCTGTTCATCTCAATAAGCATTATGATAATATCCAGAGTATTATAAAGAAAATGTGGTTTTACCTGCTCCTGGATAAGAGCAAGCTCATATTCTCTCTTCTTTTTAGCCTCGTCATCTACCTGCTGCAAAAGCTCTTTGTTTCTCTGAGTCATATAGTTAAAGATTCTGCCCAGCCTACCAATCTCATCCTTGGTCTTAAACCTGAATCTTATGCTCATATCACCTTCAGCAATCTGCTCCGCACCGTCATGCAAAACCTTCAGCGGCTTGGTTACAAAGTTTGCAGAAAACCAAACAGAAATAAAAAGAAGTACTGCGGTAAAAGATCCTGTTGTCAAAAGAATAAATCTAAAATCCTTACCTGTAACATTAAACTTATTAAGGTTAGTAATTCCGACAACAGTCAGATCAAATTTATCAATTCTATCCCTGGCAAAAAGATAAGATTCATTCTGATACTCAATCAGCTTTTCATCAGTATTTAAAAGACTCTTTGCAAATTCCTCATCAGCATAGATTGGATCCTTAACTTCAGACTCCGTTATAACATTTGAAGAAGAGTCATAAAGGAAATAATAGCTTATTTCGCTTTGAGAGGACTCAATGAGATAGTTCTTATTCATATTTATAAAAAGATATCCCAAATGAGTTCCTGTAACTATGTTAATTACATGCTTTCCCATAGTAATAACTTCTTTTCCCTCTCTATTGAAGGGATTGTCCATGGGATCCATGATCACAGTTTTACCGTTTGCCTCTGAAAGCTCATAAACATAATTTGAATATTTAATTTCAGTACTTTCATCGTTAAATGCTGGGTTTGTAGAATAAAATCTACCATTGCGATCTATAAAAACAATTGAAGAAATGCCGTTATACACAAGAAGCGACTGAGACAACTGGCTCGTAACCTTACTGTCTCTTGTAACCTGCTTCATTGACTTGTCATTGTAGTAATTTCCAAATTCGATGGTTAGATTATTAGAACAAAGTTCACCATTTTGCAGAACTGATGAAAGCCTGTCAGACATTATCCTGATGTTCTCTTCTATCTGCTTGTCCGCTCTTTGCATAATGGCTCTGTTATAGAAAAAAAGCATCAAAACAGTCAGTACCACCATTGGAATCAGTGCTACCAGAATTGTTATTGATGCAATCTTGTACTTGATGGACATGTTCCTTGCACGCTCACGTCCGCGGCTCCTGCCCCGGGGAGTGTACTCTTCCATGTCCCTAAGTGTCATGTCTCGTAAATCTTTATTTGTCATAGTTGTTTATACGAATAAAATAGCTAAAAAATCAATTTGCCTTCTCGCCTTTGTGAAGGAAAGGTCTTGTAATATGAATATTGAAATACTCTATAAGAGGTCCCATGAAAAAAGCTGTGATAATAGTACCTACGCCTACAATTGTAGGAATCTCCGGAATTGAATGCCCTGCTATCAGGAAAAGAGCTGTACCTATAGCAATACAAACAAGATCTGTAATGATCCTTACATACTGAAACTTTCCTTTTTTCCATGTATTAACAATAATAAGAGCTACCGCATCATAAGTTGAAACACCAAGATCTGCAGTCATATAAAAGGCTGAACCAAAACACAGAATAACTACGCCAACTACAAGGCACAGAGCTCTCACCACCATGGATGGTTCAACAATTATTGTCTGAAGAAATTCATAGGTAAACTGAGTAATGTATCCAAGCAGAAACAGATTGATAAATGTTGCAATGCCGATGTAGTGTCTGTCAAATATAAGCGCGAATAAAAGCATAACTGCATTAGTAATCATATATAGGGTTCCAAACTTTATCGGCACCAGAGCATCAAGACCGGCCATAAAGGACTGAAATGGGTCAACTCCAAGAGCCGCAATCTTAAAAATACCAACGCTTATAGCACAGGTTATTACTCCAAATAGGGACATGCCTATCCTTTTCTTCATTGATGATGTCATTTTTCATAATCTCCATACATTTTATTTCTAACCTAGTATATCATATAGCGCAAAAACCCCTAAGGTAGGTTTTTCTACCTTAGGGGAAAAATATCAGCCCTTAACAGCACCGCCAATCGTCATGGCGCTTTCTACCTGCTCAGAGAAAATAGAATATACAATGATTGCCGGGAATGAAGCAATTACCATTGTTGCTCCCATTCCGCCCCAGTCTGTGGTGAACTCGCCCTGGAAGAACAAAACTCCAAGTGGCAGGGTCTTGAGCTCTGGGATACTTCCTACAACAACGTTGGCAAGGATAAACTCGTTCCAAGCGTTCAGGAAGATATAAATGATAAGTGTTACTGTAGCAGGTCTTACAAGTGGCTCAATAATCATAAAGAAAGTCTGATAAATGTTTGCGCCATCCATGCAGGCAGCCTCTTCCAGCTCCATAGGAATTCCCTTAAAGAATCCGTAATAAACCATACATGCAAAAGCAAGGTTGATTGCGATATAAGGGAAAATCAGTGACCATCTTGTTCCCATAAGATTAAACTTCTGAACAACCTTAACAACAGGAATCATGATAGCCTGTACAGGAATAAACATTCCAAGTCCAAGGAAAAGTCTTGTAAAGGTCTTGAGCTTCCAAACCATTCTGCTGGTAGCATATGAGAAAAGAAGCGCTGCAAAGATTGTTATTGCAACAGTTCCGATTGAAACGATCAAACTGTTCATAAAGTACAGCGGAACGTCATACTTGGTCCATGCTGTAATATAGTTCTCATAGTGAAGTGGCCAAGGGAAACCAAATGGGTTTGTTACAAAGATTTCCTGATTGGTCTTGAATGAATAAAATAACATCCAGATAAGTGGATACAATGAAAACGCTGCATAAATCCAGCAAAATGCCACAAATATGTAATGCAGTGCTTTATTATTACTGTCCTTACGCATTACGCTTCCTCCTTGCTTTTTCTTCTTCCTTCTTCTGGTCTCTGTCTCTAAAGATAAAGTTGATAACCAGCATTACAAGCATACATTCAATTACCATGACTGATGCAGCAGAAAGACCATAACCATAGTTGGATTTCTTAAAGGCTGCGTTGTACATCATGTAAGTAAGTGTATATGTTGACTTGTTAGGACCACCGCCTGTCAAAATGTTCATCTCAGTGAAGGCTTTGATACCACCTGTAAGCGAAATGATAAGACAGAACTTATATGTCTCAGCAAGAAGAGGAATTGTGATCTTCATATGTGCTCTAACATTTGAGCAGCCATCAATTCTGGCAGCCTCATAGTAATCGGAAGGAATTGACTTGATACCGGCAACGATAAGTGCAAACTGATATCCCATCCACTGCCATGCATTTACAAATGCTATAACATAAATTGCTTTATATCTGTCGCCAAGCCAGTTCTGTTTGAAATCTCCATTCCAGAGCTGTACAACCTTGTTAAGAAGACCATCTCCTGCAAGAATTGCACTCCACAGCTGACATACAACAGTTACAGAAAGAATAACCGGAATGAAGTAAGCGACTCTAAGGAACTTTCTTCCCTTCATCTTCTTATCGGAAATAGTAATTGCAAAGACAGTTGCAAAGAGCATCTGATAAACAGTAATTACTACAGCGAATATGATCTGGTTTCTGTTTGATGTAAAAAATACTCTATCTGTGAACAGGTCAATATAGTTCTTAAGGCCTGTAAAATTCGGAATTGTAAGACCATTCCAGTCAGTAAAACTGTAAGCAAAAACCTGGATGATCGGAATAAAATCAAATGTTATAAAAATTGCAAGGGCCGGCAGAATAAAAAGTAGTATAGCCAGCTTGTTTCCCATGTATTTTTTCATGGTTTTCTCCCTATTTCTTCAGAAAAATAATGTGTTCCCAATACATAATATCTTTTCAAAATTTTGGTGCGGAGCCAGCAGATATAACCCCTTATTCTGCTATAACCCCGCACCATTTTAATTACAAGCCTTCTCTAAAAAGCTTAATTACTCCATTGTATCTTCGATATCCTGGATGAACTCTTCAGCTGTGAACTGTCCTGAAACAAGACCCTGTGACTCAGACTGAATAGCATCGTTAAATGTTGAATTTGTAAGTCCCCATGTGAACTTTGTTGTTGCTGTTACTGAAGGAAGTGTGTCAGAAAGCTTCTGCATCATAGCTGGGAGCTCTGAATCTGACTGAGCGCCAGTGTTAAGAGCAACAAGTGGATTGTGTCTGTACATAACCTTTGCTTCGCAGTACTTCTCTGTGATGAACTCAGCAACTTCTGCAGCGAGCTCAGCATTCTCTGAATCTGGGTTTACAGCAAATCCTGAAGAAGAACCACCGCCTGAGAATACAGCCTTGCCAGCTTCGTATGAAGCAGCATCCTCTGCTGGGTAGAACATCCAGTCAACATCCTCGCCGAGTGCCTTTGTAGCATCCTCGATGTACCACTGACCGTTGATGAACATAGCAGCTTCACCTGAAAGGAACTTCTCAGAAGCCTGATCGTAGTTAGTTGTTGTAGCATCATCCTGGTAGAGGCCTGCAGCAACAAGCTCTTCCATCTTCTTAGCAGCGTTTACATAAGCTTCATCTGTGATTGAAGCAGAGCCCTCATCAAGAGCCTTGATACCGCCAGCTGTGTATCTTGTAGCGATTACGTCATAAGCAGCAGCTGTGTTCCAACCTTCCTGACCGAAAAGTGCAAGAGGTGTGATGCCCTTTGACTTAAATACTTCGATGCAGTTAAGAAGATCGTCATATGTCTCAGGAACCTCAAGGTTGTTCTCTGCAAAGAGAGCCTTATTGTAGTACCAAAGAACATATTCCTGACCTGAGAATGGGAATGCATAAATATTGCCATCCTCTGCATATGCAAGATCCTTGTTAGCGTCATAGAGCTTATCAAGGAAGCCTGTAGACTGAGCTACATCGTTGAGTACCATGATCTGGTTTGACTCACGGAATGTGTTGATAATATCTGTTGAAGCCTGATAGATATCAGGAAGCTGTCCTGTAGCCGCAAGAGTCTTAAGTGTCTGTCCATCATCCTGCGCCTGTACAATGAGGTTAAGCTCAACATTTGGATAAGCCTCTGCAAGTTTCTCTACAGCGTAGTCATAAGGAACCTTTGTATCATCATCTGCATACTGTGTGTAGATTGAAAGTGTTACCTTATCCCCTGAAGCCTCAGCTGTTGTATCAGCTGCCTTCTCTTCTGTCTTAGTTTCAGTAGTTTCTGTCTGTGTCTCAGGTGCAACTGTATCTGTGTTAGCTGCTGGAGCCTGTGAACCACAACCGATAATTGTTGTAGCTGCTACAGTGAGACAAACGAGAGTACTAAGAATTTTCTTTTTCATAATAAAATACCCTTCCCTTCTCTAAATGAGTTAGATTACGGTGAGTGCGACTTTGGAAACTCACCTACCAATTACAGTACTCATTATAGAAAAGTGAAAGGTATAAAAAAATGGAATATTCAAAATTGTTTTTGTAAATTTTGAACTCAAAAATTACAAATTTTAAGAAGTAATAATACGATCAGGTTTTATATCATGCTTCTCCTTATATATCCGTCCGTCATATATCTGGACATCAAAGGCAAGAGCCACAGTATCTAAGTCCTTATTGTCCGCAAGAAAAGTATCATAAAAGCCGCCGTTATAGCCAATTCTGTTCCTATCCTTATCAAAAGCAACACCGGGCATAACAACTAAAGCATCACTCATAGAATCAGTATATATTTTTGAGCCTTCATTTATCTCCGGTTCTCTTATTCCGAAATAGCCTTTTTTAAGATCCTCAAGTGATTCAATTTGGACAAAACTCATTTGTCTGTTAGCCTTATCTGTTACTTTGGGGCAAAACACATTTTTACCTTTGGACCAGGCATCCAGTATGATTTCATCGGTGATCACTTCACTTCCCATGGAAGCATAAATCAATATACTATGGGCCTTCTCATATTCAGGAAGTGCAAGAAGCTTATTTTTAATTATTTCACTCTTTTCTCTTATTTCATCAGGGCCTAGCTTATTTCTCTTTTCAAGAATAAGCTTTCTGATATTTGATTTATCCAGATAATATTCACCTTCATCATCCAGGACAAAGGTTAAATCCGAGATATCTGAATCATTAAGGCACAGGTTTACATTGGCCATATCGCTTGAATCTACAAATTCAGTTGCCTTATCCAAGGTATTTCCACTGGCAGCTTTTCTGGCAATTAGCCTTTCTCTTAGCATATCAGGATCAGCTTTTATAAAAATGGTAAGATCTGAGTATTTCTTTAGATCTCTCCATCCCTCCTGATCAAGTAGAAGATAATTTCCTTCGAGAAAAACTATACTTCCGTCTACAACGACAGCATCTTCAACAGGATTATGTAAAAGCCTGTCATAGACAGGCCAACCAACTTTTTCAGATATAGTTAATTCTTTTATCTTTTCTTCAAATGCTGTTAGATCAAAGGTCTCAGGAGCCCCCTTAATCTCAGCCATAAAAATCTCTCGGCCACATCTCAAAGTCTTGTGGGTATCAAGATACTCCTGACGCCTATGAAAGCCGTCCATTCCAATAGCCTGAGCATTTGTAAAATCAGGGTTTTCTTCGGACAGTTTTTGAAGAAAGCTGCAAAGCGTACTCTTACCTGCACCGGGAGGTGCAGCAACATACACAATAACACGTCTTCCCTTTTCTTTTTGGAGCTTTGTCACTCTTTCAAGCAAGGGAAAAAAAAGTTCTTTTACTGTATTATCACTATAATAAGCATTCACATCGATGCCATTCATGTTAACAAAGTAATTCATATAAAAACCCGTTATATTAATAAGTGTAAGCAGCTATATACTCAGCAATTTTGATTCCATCCATGGCAGCAGACATAATACCACCGGCATATCCTGCACCCTCGCCGCAGGGATAAAGACCTTTAACATTAACAGACTGACAATTATCTCCTCTGTTAATTCTAACCGGTGAAGAGGTTCTGGATTCAACACCTGAAACAAGTGCACCGTCATTGTTATATCCGTGGATAGTTCTGCCGAACTTCTCCATTCCTTCTACAAAAGCAGAGTTCAGATCGTCTGTGAGTATTGTGTGAACATCAGCAAAAACATACTCGCCGCACATGCATGGAGTGTTAATTTTCTCTTCGTTATTTTCATTATCATGTGCTTCATTGCCGGTTCCGGCTTTAGCAACTGCTTTCTTGAAATCGCCGTAATATTCAACCGGAATTTTACCTTTGCCAAGTTCAAAGGCTTTTTTCTCAAGTTTTCTTTGGAACTCAACTCCGGAAAGGATATCATCTGAACCAAAATCTTTGGGATCAACAGTGATGATAATAGCGGAATTAGCGTTATTTCCATCACGTTTACTGTAGCTCATACCATTTACAGCCAGCATACCTTCTTCAGAAGAAGCATTAACAACGTATCCACCGGGACACATGCAGAAAGAATAAACTCCTCTTCCGGAATCAGTGGTTGATGTCAGTTTATATGGTGCAGGTGGAAGCCCTTTTGGATTTTCCATTCCATACTGTGACAGATTAATAAGGCTTTGGGGATGCTCAACTCTAAATCCCACAGCAAAAGGCTTAGGTGCCATATCAATCTTTCTATCCTTAAGCATATAGAAGGTGTCTCTGGCGCTGTGTCCTATTGCAAGTACCACTGTGCTGCAGTTAATTGTATGCTTGGAGTCATCGATATATTCAACGCCTTTAACAGTGCTATCCTCATCAAGAAGTATATCCGTAACCTGGCAGTTGAACTTTACCTCACCGCCACAGGTAATAATCTTTTCTCTCATGTTCTTAACAACATTTCTGAGAATATCAGTGCCGATATGAGGCTTAGCCTCGTAAATAATGTCTTCATTGGCACCATTTTCTACAAAGATCTTAAGAGCCTGTCTTCCTCTTCCATCCTTATCCTTGACCATGGTATTAAGCTTACCATCGGAAAATGTGCCTGCTCCGCCTTCTCCAAACTGAACATTTGTAGAAGTATTAAGCTCTCCGGTTTTCCAGAAATGCTCAACGATTTCAGTTCTTTTATCTACATCGGCGCCTCGCTCAAGTATGACAGGTTTAAAGCCATTCAAAGCAAGCATGTACCCGCAAAAAAGACCTGCAGGGCCAGCACCCACTATTACAATATCTTTGTCTTGATTCGATTTTCCAAAAACTTTATCATCTTCAATAAGATTTTTTCTCATCTTTACCATCTCATTGAAGTTATAGCCACAGTTATCCGTTACGCTGACATTCTTATCTCTGCACTTACTAACAACCTTCTTCTCATCAAGCCCCTTAAGCTTAATATCCACCATATAAATATGGAAAATTTCAGGTTTTTTTCTGGCATCAATAGAATGTCTAATTATCTCAAGCTCAGCTATGTTACCGGGATCAATTCTAAGAATTTTACTGCACTTCTTAGAAAGGATTCCTTTTAATTCTTCATAGCTATGAAATTTATCATCATGTGGAAATTTAATCTGATTAATTCTTATCATTCTTATCTCTCATCATATAGTGCCTTAAACACGGCACGTCTAATTAGCATTACAGCATCATAAGGATGCAACCGTTCCCGCAATACTTCCGCTTGTAAATGCCCATTGAAGGTTATAACCGCCGCATCTGCCATCTACATCCAAAAGCTCACCGATTACAAGAATTCCGTTATGATTCTTTACCGTCATGTCATCCTTAATATCACCAAGGCTGACTCCACCGGATGTAACCTGGGCCTGCTGATATCCGTAGCTCTCAGAAAGCTTCATTCGATAATCCCTGTAGGTAGCAAAAATGCTCTTTACCATGCTCTCTGAGATATTCTTCATTTTCATTGAAGAGCCCATCTTCATGCGCCTAATGATCATGTCATTGATATTACTGTTATAGAAACCATTAAGGAATTCTTTTAAGCTTCTGTCATCCCGTAGTCTTAGCATCTCATTTTCAAGAGCTATAAAGTCGTCCTCATCATAATCTGGGAAAAAATTAATGGAAGCATAAATCGGTTTGCCCTCAGAAAGGAGCTTAACAACCTTACTACTTGCCTGCATAACAGGAATTCCGGATATTCCGTCCTTGGTAAACTGAAGTTCGCCGTATTCTACAGCTATAGCCTCTCCGCCAAGTAAAAAAGAAATCTCTGCAGTACAACGAACACCATTTTCAGGCATGATCTCAGATTCATCGCACTTAAAGCCAACAAGGGCTGGATAAGTATCCTTGATTGTCATTCCAAGCTGCTTGCATATATAGTAGCCATCTCCTGTAGACATGGTACTCTTTGCGCCGCTAAGAGAACCTGTTGCCAGGATAACCTTATCAGCCTCGTAACTATTTAAATTTGTTACAACAGTATAATTTTCGCGCTTATTGTCTACCTTTGCTCCTCTTGTGAGAACTGCTTCTATGTGCCTGGGTTTAATGCTGCCTTCATAAGGTGCCAGATCATTAACCTTTACAGACTTAACCTGCTCACCGTAAATAATCTTTACCCCAAGCCTTTTCAGTTCATTTTCAAAGGCAGTTACAACAGTACCGGCCTGACCTGAAACGGGGTAAAGATATCCATCATCACTTTTAATAACAATTCCAAGGGATTTAAAGAAATTGATGACGTCTAAAACGCCATAAACAGACAACCACTGCTTCATTCTTTTCTCAGCAGAAAGGTTATACATCTTTTCATTCATATTAAGATTGGATAAATTGCATCGTCCATTTCCTGTCATGGAGAGCTTTTTACCCAATTGTGAATTCTTCTCGATAATAGTGACGTCTCCGCCATTTCTTGCCGCATAGATCGCAGCGCACATGCCGGCAGCGCCGCCGCCGGCAACAATAATCTTCTTAGCCAAAACTATTCCTCATAAAAACTGTCGTGCTGAATCCTGGCGGAAAAAGAAACAAATAATCTACCAAGAGGTATGGAGTCAAGCTCATGTGTCCTGACGCCCCTAAGCACAACCATTAAAACCATATAAACAACTGTAAAAATAATTAACCCAATAACTACTGTTAAAATCTCGCCTATAAGATTAACAAAAATCTTATCAATTGCAAGTAAAATAAGTCCTGAAATTCCTGATGCAAAGAATGGAATTCCCACGTTGAAAAGCAAATTCCCTCTAAGCTTTAACATCTTAAGAAGCATAAACATACATAAGATATCATAAACTAGCAAAGCTGCAATTTCAGCAATAACGGTAGTTCTAAGGTTATTGCCCATAAGAATTGATAATAATACTAAAAGTCCTATATGCACAGCCCAGGCAATGGACAGATTAATCGTAAGAAGCGTATTCTTACCCATGTGGTTAAGATGCCATGAAATCATAACTCCAAGAGAAAGAAGTAATATCATGACAGAAGCTAGTCTAAAAAGTCCGCTTATCTCAGCACTGCTTTTACCGAATATTGCAATCTGAATACTGTCTGCCGCTGCAAAAACTGCAATAAACACAGGTATAAGAAGCATATAAGTATAGTGAAGAAGTCTTCTAAGCCTATCCCTGGCCCCTTCAAGCTCATCTCTTTCTATTCTTGCCATAACCCTATTCCAGGACTTAATGAAAGGAATACAGCAAAGGAACGATATCAGAATGACAAATGAAACTATCCGTCCGCCCAAGGCACCATAGCTTTCCATCATGCCATCTGCATTACCCGCTTTTATCTGAAGTAGATTAAAAGTAACATTATCTACCACCAGCATTAAGAGAGCTGACGCATACAGATAAATAATTGGTCTGATGCTTGTGTAAACATCATTTTTATTATCAAGATATCTGGGTGCTCCGTTTTTTACAATCCCCGCTATTTCTTTTTTTCTAAGGGTATAGCTGATAACTATTTGGAAAAATCCTACGAGGGACCCAATAAGTAGTCCTATCATCATTCCGGAGGCTCCGTAAATTGCGCTATACTCATCTCCGTGGAATAGGTCATTAACCTTTTTTCCATAGGTATACATGATCCAGGAAATAATACCTCCTGAAATAAAGGACGTAACTGAAATGAGCAGGTCAGATATTACTATTGGCTTTGTATATCCAAGTCCCTGCAAATAACCTCTAAGTACTCCCTGTGGGCACAACAGTAGCAGACTTGCTGCCACAATAATAAGCTGAAAATATACCTTGCCTGAACCTAAAACATTTCTTGCAATGCTAAAGCTTCCAAGTCCCAGTATTAAAGCCAGAACAATTCCTGCCAGAGAAAACATACGCATGGATCTTTTCATGTTGGTCTCGGCATTAAGGAACTGAGAGCGTCTGGCTCTTAGTCTGACCATTACATAAACTGATTTCTGCGCAGCAAGTACAAACGAAATATACAACAAAAAGAAAAGTGTATTTGGTATTGAGCAAAAACCTGCTCCCATGTCCCCAAATATTCTCACTGATATAATGTTAAAAAACATCATAATACAGATGGACCAAAAGACAGCGGATGTCAAAATATCCGGTCTGATCCTCTTCTCCTCAGTGTAGCTCTTCATACAACGCTCCCTTAAACAAACTAATCTCTTGTAATTCCCAGTGATGTCAAAATGTCATTCTGTTTGCCTTCCATAACCGCAGCCTCGTCTGCCTCCATGTGATCGTAACCACAAAGATGAAGCATGCTGTGGGCTACCAGAAAAGCGAATTCTCTTTTCTCCGAATGACCATATTCCAGAGCCTGTGACCTGACTCTGTTCTCATTTATAACAATATCCCCAAAACTGATATTTCCAGTATCCGGATTAAGAAGATCTATTTTCTGCTCCCCATCAATAACAGAAAAATCTCCGGGTTCTTCATAGCTTACATTGGGAAAAGACAATACATCAGTAGGATTATCAATCTGTCTGAATTCATTGTTGATTTCCCTAATCCCCTCATCATCAGTAATAATAAGGTTTATTTCAACCTCATAAGGGCATTTTTCTTCATCTAAAACTGCCTGGGCGACAGTTTTTCCAAGCTGTTCAATATCAAAGTCAAAGCTGGCGTTTACTTCATTCTCAACGCAAAAAGTCATAATAAAGCTTCTCCTTCTTAAGTATTTTCTTCATTTGATCATATTCTCTAAAGGTAACATCACAGTTTTTAAGTTCACCGTCAGCTTCCTTTTTCTCAAATACCTTATCAATAAGCTGCTCATAATCTATTTTGGCATCTTTATTCTTCTTGATAAGATACATTATAGAACTAATAACGGTCTCTGTAATGCTTATGGTCAGAGCTTCTTTAGACTTGGATTTGGTAGAGGAAGGATCAATATATTCATGTAAAAGAGCTATTGCTTCATCAGGGAAATGATTCTCCTCATAGATATGCTTAACGCTCTCCCAGTCCCCGGCGCCTTCAAGCTTACCAATTCTGTGGTAATATGAGCAGTTTTTTATTGCTCTTGCATTAAAGCCAAGTCCATTTGCAATTCTTTCAGCCAGATATGCTGTGTGAATAGCTTTATAGTACTCATCCTTATCATAGTCCTTGAGCTTAACAAGAAGCGGATATTCAGTGTCATTGATATCCATATACATATCATTTGACTTACGGATAATATAAACTCCGAACATGTTAAGGAATATCAAAAGTATGATCAGATTAAGCATCAAATTAAGTATTGGCAGAATAAGAATGTTGATTGATAACGTTCTATTCTGAAACAACACATTAAAGGCAATAAGTAAAACCGCCTGCATCATAAGAGAAATGGCTACAGGAAAACCAATAGCGGTATTCTCCTTAAGGTCTCTAAGAAGTGCCAGGGCCACTGCTCCTGCAAGGACGTACATGAACAGCTCTCCGAAATTTCCGTTTTCTTCAAGCATAACAGATACAGTAACAAGGCCTGTTCCGGATACAAGGCCAATCTCAGCATTTGAAAAAAGTCCGAGAATTACAAACATGGACATGTATGGCCAGAACTGATTAGGAACAAGGCCAAAAAGACAAGCCAAGACCACAAATATAGCATATACAGCAATAAATCTGTCTTTATGCTTGTAATTGTCGTAAGAAAAGCCCCCTTCTCCTCTTGTGATAGCATCAATCAGCATAAAAATAACAGTGCCTGTAATAATGAGAGATACTATTGTATTTCTAAGGATTGCTTCATAGCTTTTGCCAGTCAGAAAAGAAAAGGCAAAAACACATAATCCGGTAAGTAAAAACAATCCCCCATAATAGAGTTTTATCTTAAAATCTACTTTGTTTTCACTTTCCATGGGTTTAACGTCTCTCCAATTTCTGAATAGATTTCTTTTTCTGCTTGTTTACAGCTTTTTTCTCATAGTCTTCATAAGCCTTTACAATCTTTTGAACAAGCGGATGTCTTACTACATCACTGCTTGTCAGTCTGCAAAAAGCAATATCATCGATTCCCTTAAGAACGCTTTCAGCCACATCCAGACCTGATTTTACGTCAGGTGAGAGATCCTTTTGGGTTGCATCACCGGTGATAATAACCTTTGAGCCAAATCCGATTCTGGTAAGGAACATCTTCATCTGTGCAGGTGTCGTATTCTGTGCCTCGTCAAGAATGATAAATGCATTATCCAGGGTTCTTCCTCTCATATAAGCAAGAGGCGCCACCTCAATAAGACCTTTTTCCATATTCTTGATAAAATTCTCTGTTCCCATTATCTGATATAAGGCATCATAGAGAGGACGAAGATAAGGATCAACCTTGCTCTGAAGATCTCCCGGTAAAAATCCAAGCTTTTCTCCCGCCTCGATAGCAGGTCTTGTCAAAATAATCCTGCTGACTTCTTCTCTCTGAAAAGCAGTGATTGCCATAGCCATTGCAAGATAGGTCTTACCTGTTCCTGCCGGACCAAGTCCGAAGACAATCATTTTATTTCTTATGGCATCAATATACTTCTTCTGACCAAGAGTCTTGGGCTTAATTGGCTTACCTGAAATAGTATGACAAATAACATCCCTGTCTATATCCACAAGGACGTTATCATTAAGACTTTCTTTATCCCTGGCGCTGTCTTCCTTAAGAGAAATGGCATAATCAACGCTCTGCTCTTCTATACTGGTACCGCGTCTTGAAAGCTGTACAAGCTCCCTGATAATACCCGAGGCCTTGTTTGCACCTTCCTTGTCGCCAATTATGTGAAGCTCTCCATTTCTGTCAATTATCTCTACATGAAGGCTCTTTTCTATCTTACGAATATAGCTGTCATTGCCCCCAAAAATGTTTCTCTCGTCCTCAGCTGTAAGAGCTAATGACAATTCAGTAATCTCACTCATTCAATAATCCCCAACTATTTATGATAAGGTTCACCGCGGTTTATACGGTAACCTCTGTAAATCTGCTCCAGCAGAATAACACGCATCATCTGATGCGGAAATGTCATATCAGAAAAACTGATCTGGCTGTTTACCTGTTTAAATACTGACTCATGAAGTCCCAAAGAGCCTCCGATTATAAACTGTATGTGACTTACTCCTGACACCCCTTTATCCGCAATAAATTCAGCAAAGCCTTCAGATGAATATCTTTTCCCGCCAATGGCAAGTGCACACACATATGCACCGGGATCAATATTTTGAAGTATTCTGTCTCCCTCTTTTTTCTTGATCTGCTCTTCTATGGCAGGAGGCGCATTATCAGGAGTTTTCTCATCGGGTACTTCAATAATATTTATCTTACAATATCTGGATAGTCTTTTGGAATACTCTGAAATAGCGTCATTCCAATATTTTTCTTTGATCTTACCTACACAAATAATGCTGATAGTACTCATCTTTTAACTGTTCCACCTGTTATAATACCGGTTACGCCGTTATCAATAATCTTCTTTTCATTCATGTACAGCAGATTTGATGGATTTTCTCTTTCTGAAAGTACAGGAATTCTTCCCTTGGCATCAAGGGTTGTGTTAAGTACCTGAATCCAATTGCCGCTATCACAGGTGCCAAGCCATTCCTTGGTGTCATAGTTCTTATCAACGGTAATTATATACATTTCGCCTGTATAATAGCCGTTAGAAAAACAACCGATGGCATTCTGAAGATATATATCCTCGTAGTTCATGTAGTCAGGATTATAGTCATAGTGTTCCTGTCCCTGACCATTTGGCTTATCGTCTACCCATTCACCTGTGTACAAATGCTCTGTTACTACATACTGGCTGTAGGATGGATAAAAGCATACCCACTTACCGGATCCTGAACGTAGTCCATCCTTCCAATGTCCATAGTAATACTGGTCATCACCATAAACTGCAATGCCGTTTCCATCAGGAAGACCATCCGCATTAACTTCACCATAATAATAAAAATCATTACTTCCGGATAAAGAAAGGGACATTGCCTCAAATCTGTCTAAGTGCGCCAGATCTCTGACTGCTTCATCATTACCCTGTTCCCAATAGGTCAGCATTTCCTTAAGCTGAGCATTGGTGTCATAGGTTATTTTCTTATAAACATCCTTAAGAACAGCTCCTTTGGTCTCATAAAAGCTGTTTCCTGATACTGTTCCCTTCTTGGAATTAACGTACTCAGAATATGGTATAGATGATGTACTCTCAGTTGCAGCATCTTCAGATGAAGCATCCAAAGACGCATGGTCTCCCGCTTTGTCAGCTTCTACCAGACTGGAAGCATATTCTGTAATGTTGTCATTAAGAGCCTTTTCATCACTTTTAGAATCCTTGACCCCCGACAAAGCCAGAAACAATACAAGTATCAGTAGTATAAGTCCTGCAATTCCTGCAGTTATCGCGATTTTTATCTTTTCTTCTTTTTCCATATCCACTCTCCAAACAAATCTTATTGTATCATATTTGCTACTCTATTTCTCATACTACACAAGAATTCTTAAGATTTACCATCGAAATTTCTTAAGATTTTATGTATGTCGAAATATAGATTATTAATAGTTGTTTTTGCATATAAAAAGAGATGTCTGATTGGACATCTCTTTTGCACATATTCAAATATGATAATTATTTCTGAGAAAGATATTCGTCGATACCTTTTGCAGCAGCTTTACCAGCACCCATTGCAAGGATTACAGTAGCAGCACCTGTTACGGCATCTCCACCTGCAAATACACCTGCCTTAGATGTCTGTCCGTTCTCTTCCTGAGCAACGATGCACTTTCTGCGATTAACTTCAAGGCCATCTGTTGTAGAAGAAATAAGTGGATTAGGTGATGTACCAAGAGACATGATTACTGCATCACATTCAATATCAAACTCAGAACCTGGAACCTCTACAGGGCTTCTTCTTCCTGACTCATCAGGCTCGCCAAGCTCCATTCTGATACATGTAATTCCTGTTACCCATCCGTTCTCATCAGCGTGGATCTCAACAGGATTTGTAAGAAGATCAAAAATGATTCCTTCTTCCTTAGCATGTCCAACTTCCTCTTTACGTGCAGGAAGCTCTTCCTCACCACGACGATATACTACGTGAACCTCTGCACCAAGACGAAGAGCTGTTCTTGCAGCGTCCATAGCAACGTTACCGCCACCAACTACAACGCACTTCTTGGGTCTCATGATAGGTGTTCTTGAGTTCTCATCAAATGCCTTCATAAGATTGCTTCTTGTAAGGAACTCATTAGCTGAGAATACACCCATTGCCTGCTCGCCGGGAATATTCATGAATCTTGGAAGTCCGGCACCTGAGCCAATGAATACTGCCTCAAATCCCTCTTTTTCCATAAGTTCATCTATAGTTACTGACTTACCGATTACTACGTCTGTCTCAAGCTTAACGCCAAGAGATTTAACGTTCTCAATTTCCTTCTTAACTACAGCATCCTTAGGGAGACGGAACTCAGGAATACCATATACAAGAACTCCACCTGCCTCATGAAGAGCCTCAAAAATTGTTACATCATAACCCATCTTGGCAAGATCTCCTGCGCAAGTAAGACCTGAAGGACCTGATCCGATGATAGCAACCTTCTTGCCCTTCTTCTCCTTGGCACCTTCCGGCTTGATTCCAAGCTCTCTAGCTGTATCAGCAACGTATCTCTCAAGCTTACCGATTGAAACGGCATCGCCCTTTATTCCTCTTACGCACTGTCCTTCACACTGGCTCTCCTGAGGGCAAACACGACCGCATACTGCAGGAAGTGCACTTGACTTACTGATAGTCTGGTAAGCACCCTCGACATCACCCTCTTTAACCTGCTGAATAAATGCAGGAATATCGATTGAAACAGGACACCCCTGAACACACTTAGGGTTCTTACAGTTAAGGCAACGCTGTGCCTCGCTTTCAGCTTCTTCTTTATTATATCCAAGGCATACTTCCTGGAAATTAGTAGCACGAACCTTGGCATCCTGCTCACGAACAGGAACTCTTACAAATCCATCCATCTGTATATTCTCCTATATAATCAACTGTTTTAGTTAAATGAAATTACTCGCAGTTACCACATCCGCCGTGGTGTGTGTCACCTTCCTGAGCCTTGAGCATGAGTCTGCCTTCCTCAGTCTTGTAAAGCTTCATTCTGTTCATAGCCTGGTCGAAATCAACCTTGTGTCCGTCAAACTCAGGTCCGTCAACACATGCAAACTTAACTTCACCGCCAACTGTGAGACGACAAGCACCACACATTCCTGTTCCGTCAACCATAATTGGATTCATGCTGACAATTGTAGGAATACCAAGTTCCTGTGTAAGCTTACATACAAATTTCATCATGATCATAGGTCCGATAGCTACGCAGTGATCATACTTATTTCCTTCATCCCAAAGGTCCTGAAGTGCCTTGGTAACCATACCGCTTCTTCCATAAGAACCATCATCTGTTGTGATATGAAGGTTACAAACTGCCTTAAATCTATCCTCGAGAATAACCAGGTCTTTGGTCTTGGCGCCAATGATAACATCGCAATCTACGCCATGCTCTTTAAGCCATTTAGCCTGTGGATATACAGGAGCTGTGCCAACACCACCTGCAATGAATACGATTTTCTTTTTCTTAAGCTCATCTATACTCTCTTCGCAAAGATCTGAAGGTTTGCCAAGAGGTCCAACAACATCTGCAAGATGGTCGCCGGCCTTAAGCTTACCAAGTTTCATGGTCTCAGCGCCAATAGCCTGAGCTACTATCTCAACTGTGCCCTTTTCTCTGTCATAATCACAAATGGTAAGAGGAATTCTCTCACCTTCCTCATCTACACGGATAATAAGAAACTGCCCAGGTAAACATGCCTGTGCAACACGTGGAGCTTCTACTATCATCTGAAAAATATTAGTAGTAAGCTCATTAGCCTCTAAAATCTTGAACATACAAATCCTCCTACCTACATTATCTGCAAAGGCAATCAAAAGATTGCCCTCAATGTTTCAATAATAAAATATAGTTCCTAAAATTTCAATCTTTATTTCTTTAAACTGCTAAAGTATTTTATCTATTGGATATTTTTATAAGTGTATATTTCCCACTGGAATCATAGCCTAGTCTGTTTACGGAACCGTCGTGAGTATTTACAGCATATAAAAGTCCGGTTGGTGTGGATACGCCATCATTTGAAACGTGATTTTCAACAACTACGTAATATTCTCCTGCACCCTCAATCTCAATTTCTGAGTTGTAGATATACTCGTTATGTCCCTCTATTCCTCTTACCTTACCTGTATTGTCCAGAAGAATATCAAGTCTTACAAGAGTAGAAACAAGGCTGTTTACAGCCTGCTCTTTGGAAATAAGCCTTGTGAAAACCAGATGGTAATCCCTCTCTACTATTTCACTCATCACACCTTCACTGTCAATTGCAACGAACTTATAATGTGATGTTCCAACAGGCATGGTGATAGGTGAAATGTACTGCTTGGACTCTACAGTGGGGTCTGATCCATCCGTAGTATAAAAAATAGTACATCCGGCATCAGCCACTGCTACAATCATGGTGTTTTGATTGTAATCACCACTTGGCTCCATTATTTCAGGAGGTGATGGAATGCCCTTATTAACTATATATTTTTCCTCGGCAACCGCACTGGAGATACCATATTTATTAAAAGTAGCCGCTTTAATAAGGTATTCGCCCTCTTCATCAAGGACAATTTCATTCTCATAAAGAATACTTGACTGACTGGGGTCTCCATCATTCACAGTGTAATACGTAGAATCTCCATCCTCCTTGGATTGCGGAAGGAGTGCCACCACAACAATGTCATCAAACTCCCCTCCTGCAACACCCATCTGAGGAGCTTTGGGAATATACTTACCCCGAAGTTCCGCTGCAGCAGCGTTGTCTGTAGCAGATAAAAGCTCTGCTATCTTGTCATAGGACTGTTCCTGCTCATAAATGGATATCATACTCTCATAAGCAGCAATAACCTTGTCTTCTGAAAAACGACCTGTATCAGTAATTTTCAAAAGAGACTCAACCGCTTTATCTGAATCCCCCATCTCAAGATAGTAATCAGATAATCTGTATATAATATCTGTATTCTCGGGAAGCTGAACGTTACCTTCAATCAGGTACTCTATAGCCTTATTCATGCTTCCGGAGCTCTTGGCTTTTTCAGCTTTTCTGATGTAATAATAAGATGACTTATCACTAAAGAGTGTAAATAACATGAACGCCAAAAGAAGAACCAAAACTACTCCGACGCACACCAAAATCACAGGGCGTCTTTTTTCCAGCTTTTCAAAAAACTCCCTGCGCTTTCTGGTTCTTTCTTCCTTGAGACGTTCTTCTTTATTGAGTTCATCCGCAACAGAAGAAAGTGTTTCGTTTATTTCATTTTCTACTTCAGGCTCAAATTCCGGAACAAAGTTAATTTCTGTACCGCAATTGTCGCAGTACATATGTCCTTCCGGAATTTCAAGACCACAGTTTGGACATTTCACTAGAATTACTTTCTCCCAAAATAAAACTTATCTTATCACTTAATGTTGCTGTTATTCATTCTCATAACAGCACTTTCATAACAGTTATTCATGAGCATGGCAATTGTCATAGGTCCTACACCGCCTGGAACCGGCGTAATTGCACTGGCTATTTCCGCAACCTCGTCATAAACCACATCGCCGCAAAGCTTACCTTCGGCATTTCTGTTAATTCCAACATCAATGACAACGGCACCTTCTTTGACAAAATCCTTAGTAATAAATCCGGCTTTACCAATAGCTGAAATCAGAATATCTGCCCTCTTACATACATTGGCAAGATCCTTGGTTTTTGAATGAGTGACGGTTACAGTTGCATTTTCTCTCAGCATCAAAAGAGCCATAGGCTTACCAACAATATTGGATCTACCTACAATGACGCATTCTTTGCCTGCTATATCTATTTGGCCGTCGCACCCTCTCTTAAGAAGCTGGATAACACCGGCAGGAGTACAAGATACAAATCCTTGTTCTCCTATGCAAAGTGCACCAACGTTCATTGGATGAAAGCCATCCACATCTTTACTTGGGTCAATAGCATCAATCACAGCTTTCTCATTAATGTGTTTTGGAAGAGGCATCTGTACAAGAATACCGTCTACATTTTCTCTGCCATTGAGTTCCTCAATGAGCTTCAAAAGTTCTTCCTGTGAAGTTTCCTCAGGAAGCTCATAGGATAATGAATTATAACCGATGTACTCACAGGCCTTCTTTTTATTACGAACATAAACCTGAGAAGCAGGATCTTCGCCTACAAGAACTACTGCAAGCGTAACTTCTATACCTTTTTCTTTAAGCGCAGCTGTCTTTTCTTTAAGTTCATCCTTGATTTGCTGTGAAATAGCTTTTCCATCTATTATTGTTGCACTCATAAAACCTCTCCTAATTCATATATATTAAGTGATATCTGTTGAACTTCTGGCTGCTATATCACTCAGAAAAGGCCTGAAATCTTGCCCTCTAAATCTACATCAATATCATAAGCAGCCGGATGCTTAGGAAGTCCGGGCATTGTTACGATTGAGCCGGTAAGCGCAACCACAAATCCTGCTCCTGCAGAAACATAAGCTTCACGAACAGTGATATTGTAATTTGTTGGTCTTCCCAGCATGTTAGGATCATCAGATAATGAATACTGAGTTTTTGCCATACATACAGGGAGCTTGCCAAATCCCATCTCTTCAATTTTTGCAAGCTGTTTAGCTGCAGCAGGAGCAAAAGTAACTCCATCCGCACCATATATCTTGGTTGCAACAGCCTCTATCTTCTCCTTGAGAGAAAGATCATCCCCATAAATAGGAGCATAATTACTTGGTTTATTCTCAAGGGTATCGATTACTTCCTTGGCCAGAGCTTCTCCGCCTTCTCCGCCCTTAGCCCATACTTCTGAAAGAGCGAACTTGCAGTCTCTGTCCTCGCAGAATTTCTTGACGAAATCCATCTCTGCCTGTGTATCTGTAAGGAAAGAGTTAAGTGTTACTACAACAGGAACTCCGTACTGCTGAATGTTTTCAATGTGCTTTTCAAGGTTTACGATACCTTTCTTAAGAGCCTCAAGATTTTCCTCGCCGAGATTTTTCTTGTCTACACCACCATTATATTTAAGTGCTCTGATAGTAGCTACAAGAACTACAGCATCAGGCTTAAGTCCAGCCATTCTGCACTTGATATCAAGGAACTTCTCAGCTCCAAGATCTGCACCGAATCCAGCCTCAGTAACAGTGATATCCGAAATTCCAAGAGCTGTCTTGGTGGCTCTTACTGAGTTACATCCATGGGCAATATTTGCAAATGGGCCGCCATGAATGATTACAGGTGTATGCTCAAGGGTCTGTACAAGGTTAGGCTTGATAGCATCCTTTAAAAGAGCTGCCATAGCGCCTACTGCCTGAAGCTGTCCTGCTGTTACAGGCTCTCCGTCTCTTGTATATGCTACGATAATTCTGGAAAGTCTCTTTTTAAGATCATCCATATCATCTGCAAGACATAAAATAGCCATGATTTCAGATGCAACAGTGATTACGAAATGGTCTTCTCTCGGTACACCGTCAGCTTTGGCACCAAGGCCAACAACGATATTTCTGAGAGCTCTGTCATTCATATCTACAGCTCTTTTCCAAATTATCTGTCTTGTATCGATACCAAGCTCATTGCCCTGCTGAATATGATTATCGATAATAGCAGCCAGAAGGTTATTGGCTGAAGTAATTGCATGGAAATCACCTGTGAAATGAAGGTTAATATCCTCCATAGGAACTACCTGAGCGTAACCGCCGCCGGCAGCACCACCTTTAATTCCAAAACAAGGTCCAAGAGATGGCTCACGAAGTGCGATCACTGTCTTGTGACCAAGTCTGTTAAGAGCATCACCAAGACCAACGCTGGTAGTTGTCTTACCTTCTCCTGCGGGGGTTGGGTTAATAGCTGTTACAAGAACAAGCTTGCCTCTTTTGCCCGATTGAGCTTTTTTAACATATTCTTCAGACAATTTTGCCTTGTACTTGCCATAGTATTCAAGGTCATCCTCTGTGATTCCAAGCTTCCCAGCAACGTCTCTGATGTGAAGCATGGTTGCTTCCTGTGCAATTTCAATATCACTCTTTACAGCCATTCAAAACTCCTTCCGCGACTTGCGCAACAAAACTACTTTCTCTTCCCTTTTAGTTACTATATCTATAATTCATAACGAATTATATTCAAAAAGATATCATCCGGCCTGAGAATTTAAGTATTCCTCAAACTGAGTCTTGGTCATAAGTACCTTTCTTGGCTTAGTACCTTCTTCATCGCCGACAACTCCTGCCTCGCAAAGCTGATCCATAATTCTGGCGGCTCTGTTAAAGCCAATCTTAAAGGCACGCTGAAGCATTCCGATAGAAGCTTTTTCTTTTTCTATTATTATATTTCCTGCCTGAACAAAGTATTCATCCCTGCCGGAATCGGAATCTCCACCAAAACCGCCACCGGATGATCCACTACTTTGCATGCTGTTTATCTGATTTTCTATATCCTCGCCATAAGAAGATTCTATGTTCTGTCCTCTGAGGAAATCAGTAACCGCCTGAACTTCCTTGTCAGATACAAAGGCACCCTGAACTCTGGCTGGCTTCGTATAGCCCTGAGGATAGAATAACATATCACCTTTACCAAGAAGCTTCTCGGCACCGTTTATATCAAGAATGGTTCTTGAATCCACACCGCTTGATACAGCAAATGCCACGCGGCTTGGCATGTTTGCTTTGATAAGACCAGTGATAACATCAACCGAAGGTCTCTGAGTTGCAATGATAAGGTGGATACCTGCAGCTCTTGCCAGCTGTGTAAGTCTGCAGATAGCATCCTCAACTTCGTTGGCAGATACCATCATAAGGTCAGCAAGCTCATCTACGATAACAACTATCTGAGGAAGAACCGGCATATCAGGATCATCCTTATCCTTGGCAAGCTTGTTGTAACCCTTAAGGTCTCTCACTCCGTTGTCAGCAAATTTCTTGTATCTGTTGGTCATTTCTGCCACTGCCCAGTTAAGTGCAGCTGCAGCCTTCTTGGGATCTGTAACAACAGGAATCATCAGATGAGGTATTCCGTTATATACACTAAGCTCAACAATCTTAGGGTCAATCATGATCATCTGAACTTCTTCAGGCTTAGCCTTATAAATAAGGCTCATGATGATGGTGTTGATACATACTGACTTACCTGAGCCTGTAGCTCCGGCAATCAAAAGATGTGGCATTTTGGCAATATCTGCAACAACCGTTTTACCAGCTATATCCTTACCAACTGCGAAAGCAAGCTTGGACTCGAACTCTTTGTACTCAGTGGATTCAAAAAGATCTCTAAGAGCAACTGCCTGGTTTTCCTTATTGGGGACCTCGATACCTACAGCAGCCTTACCTGGGATCGGAGCTTCAATTCGAATGTCCTTGGCCGCAAGATTCATCTTGATATCATCAGCAAGGTTAACTATCTTATTAACTCTGACACCTGCTTCAGGCTGCAACTCAAATCTGGTAACAGCAGGGCCCTGGCTTATATCAGTTACCGTAACATTTACGCCAAAAGTTCCAAGAATCTCCTGAAGTTTAAGCGCAGTCTCCTTGAGCGTTCTGGCTGAATCAGAGTTCTTATTTCTGCTTCCCTTCTCCAAGAGACTGATTGGAGGGAACTTGTAAGCCTTAGGAATAGCCTTCTTGTGAGCCTCAATCTCTTTTTCCATTCCGGGACTTGTAGTGTGTGGTCCAGGCCCAACAGAAGATACACTGGATGGCGCGCTGTTATTAATTCGGGAATCGGCAGAGGCGCTTCTGCTGACATGATCCTGAGCATGGATCACATAGTCACCGTTCATTCCGTTTCCAAGGTCCTCAGCATGAATAGGTACATCCGGCAGGATGTCATCTTCAAATTCATAGGAGCCTGCTCTTGCCACAAGCTTAGAGGTGGACTGCTCCGGATTCTGCGGTATTAATATAGGCTGATTTGAAGCAATGTTTTCTCTGGCTGCAGAGCTGCTGCGGCTTGTAATAGGAATTATATTATCAGAGGAAACCTCATGAATATCATTTTCCTCATCTTCTTCATCCTCGTCGTAATCATCATATCCCATGCCATGGATAACCGGGCCTGTTCGAAGAACATGCTGACCATCCGGCTCCACATCTGTTTCGATGCCTTTATTAAGTATTATTTCATGGATATCATCACTGATTTCATCCTCAGGAATAAATACGTTCTTATTGGATGAGGGATCAAAATCAGAATGAACAACAGGTTCCTGTGTTTCTTCTTCATCTTTGGAAAGAGCTGTATCCAGCATAACACCGCTGACTTTCTTTTCCATTCGAAGAATCTTTTCGTCCTCTTTCTGTTCGATAGCCAGTCTCTTTTCCTCTTCAATTCTGGCTCTGCGCTCTTCCATCTTCTCACGGCGCTTCTCAGCATAGTCCCTATAGTTCTCGGTTTCCTGTCTGGTCTTCTCTATAAGTCTTCTGCCGCCTTTCTTGATACCACCAACAAATGAATGCTGAGTAAAGATAACAAGACTTGCAATGCCCAAAACCAGCAAAAGCAGTATTGTACCAACAAGTGAAAGATACTTGTAGCACAAATAAGCAAGGGAGCCTGCGAAAAATCCGCCTCCATTGCGAGCTGAGCTTGCAGCAGTATAAATGCCTGCAACATCATAAGCTTCTGCTCCCTGAGCTCTTCCTGTAATAAGCTCCGCAAGCATACCAATTATTAAAAACAAAACTATTCCAGAAACAATCTTCCGAACGGAAGCATTAGAACCAAAATTAGCTATGCCAATAAGCACAGAAACAGCAGCCACAATTGGCGCAATATACGCAGTAAAGCCAAACAGTCCGAATAACACACTGCTGACCGCATTGCCAAAGCTGCCACATATTCCAAAATTGCACAGGAAAAGAAAAATTGCCAGCGCAACAGCTGCAATTACTATAATCTCGCTCTTAAGAGAATAGTCTATCTCCTCTTCCTTGATAGGTTTCCTTCTGGGACTCTTAGCTCCTGAATTGCTACGAGAATTCCCCTTTGAAGTTTTCCTATTGGTATTTCCCCTCTTGTTACCAGTTGCCATTTTTTACCCACCAAAACTTTTATAAAGATTGCAAAACTCTAATAAGTATACCATTTTTAGAGTCTTTGTGCTATACTAACTACGGATTTTAGGTTTCGTATAAAAAGGAGAAAAGAATGGAATTCAAACAGGAATTAGAAACTGGCAGCTTTAAGGTTGTTGGCAATACAGAATCTTCTCTCAAGATAAAGGAAGTTGCAGAGAAGTGCAGACTTGTTAAGTCAGATAATGGTGTTAAGGTTGAGCTTGCTTATACAGGCCCTAACGCCAGCAAATACATGCAGTATGTTGAGAAGCACAAGGAAGAGCTTACAAAGTATCTCATGAACCCGGATGAAGCAGATCTCTTCGAGTGGATGGAGTTATCTCACCAGACACCTACTTCACTTAAAAAGCATGAGAAGGAAAAACTCATCCTCTATGTTGGTTTTGATCCTGAGACACGTCAGATGCTCACAGGTATTGCAGATGAAAATGTAACCTTAAAGCTTGGTGTACCTCTTATGGAAATTAACATTGATGAGCTCACAAGAGAAGAATTCAAGCTCAAGATTTACGACATGCTTCTTCTTGCAGATGAAATTGCTGTTCTTATGGGCAATGCTGATCTTCGTAAGATGGCAAATATTCAGATTGTTAAGACTTATCTTTCAGAGATTTACGATAAGTTCCATGAGAATCCATAACTTATGATTAATAAAAGGACCTGCATTGATATGATTCCCCTAAAGTAGACAATGGAAATAACCAAAGTCTCCTTTAGGGGGATTTTTTATGGCCAAAAAGAAACATTCTGTCGAGTGGATGCTCGAAAGAGTAAATGAATATCTTAATGGTGAAGGCTCATATGATTCTATTGCCAAAGCGAATGGGATAGGGTATGCCACCCTTGTGAGATGGGTTGCTGCATATCGTTTTCGCGGAATTGAAGCTTTTTCTGAAAGCGGCGGTAATAACAGCTACAGTAGTACATTTAAAGTATCTTG
The DNA here is from genome assembly GCF_000420945.1 of Butyrivibrio sp. VCB2006. Lineage (GTDB taxonomy): Bacteria > Bacillota > Clostridia > Lachnospirales > Lachnospiraceae > Butyrivibrio. The sequence continues at coordinate 33 of NZ_ATVX01000006.1, read as the reverse complement.
CGTAGAAGCAGTGTTAAGTGGAATCTTGTCTGT
>NZ_ATVX01000005.1 GCF_000420945.1 Butyrivibrio sp. VCB2006 | reverse complement strand
CAGAAGGAATGAAGGATCTCTATTCTCACAGAAAAGAAACAATAGAGAGAATCTTTGGAACAGCAAAAGAGAACCACGGATTCAGATATACGCAGATGTATGGCAAGGCGCGGATGGAAATGAAGGTCGCGCTTACCTTTGCGTGTATGAATCTAAAAAAGCTTGCAAGAATCAAGCATGAATGGCGGTTAGAGATGGCCTGATAGAGGCCGTTTCTATCCTTTATTATCAATAAAACACTCGCGAAAAAGAAAAATGGTCTTGAGAGCTACGCTCTCAGGACCACTTTGTCTACAGTCTGAATCGGAGACAGTTTTCTGTCTCCGATTTCTATTTACATTCGCTTAGGCAAACTTGTTAAATTCCGGCTTGTATTCGTATCCAAGGTCACGCAACTTGATAACAATTGCCTCCATCTCATCGCTACTGATATCAAGTCCTTCTGCCAGTGCATCAAGACTTCCGTATTCATCGCGAAGCTTCATGTTGATAAAGCTTAATAACATCACTGGATCCTGTGGTATCATTTCGTCTCCCTTTTCATGATCAATCCATTTACAGTAATTATCAGTTCTTGGATGCTCTGGCTGTGAGCTCGCCACCTTCTACATCAAACTCTATTGCATCATGAGGCTGAACTCTGTCTTCCAGGATAAGCTTAGCTGACAGCGTCTCTACATACTTCTGAATGTATCTCTTAAGCGGACGAGCTCCATAAATAGGATCATACGCATTCTCTATGACATAGTCCTTGGCTGCAGGAGTCAGACGAACTGTAATCTCTCTGTCTGCAAGACGCTTATTAAGGTCATCTATTACAAGATCAACAATGCCACCGATATTATCCTTGGTAAGAGGCTTGAACATAATGATCTCATCAAGTCTGTTGAGGAACTCTGGCCTGAAGTGCGCTCTAAGGTCCTCCATTGTCTCTTTTTCCGCATCCTCACTAATTGTACCATCGTCCCTGATACCATCAAGAAGGTACTGAGCACCGATGTTTGAAGTCATGATAAGGATTGTATTCTTGAAGTCCACAGTTCTGCCCTGAGAATCCGTAATACGGCCATCATCCAGCACCTGCAGAAGGATATTGAATACATCAGGGTGAGCCTTCTCTACCTCGTCAAAAAGAACTACCGCATAAGGCTTACGTCTTACAGCTTCTGTAAGCTGACCACCCTCATCATATCCTACGTATCCGGGAGGCGCTCCGATAAGACGGGACACGCTGTACTTCTCCATGTACTCACTCATATCGATACGTACCATATTGTTCTCATCATCAAACAATGCCTGGGCAAGACTCTTGGCAAGCTCTGTCTTACCTACACCGGTAGGACCAAGGAACAGGAATGAACCGATCGGCTTGGTAGGATCCTTGATACCTGCCTTTGATCTCATGATAGCTTCCGAAACCTTGACCACAGCATCGTCCTGACCGATTACTCTCTGGTGAAGTTCATCCGGAAGGTGAAGAGTCTTATTTCTCTCACTCTCTGTCAGTTTACTTACAGGGATTCCTGTCCATCTGCTGATAATGCCGGCAATTTCTTCATCCGAAACTCTCTCATGAACGAGGGTTGTTTCAGACTCTCTTTCTCTTACTGCAGCCTCAGCTTCTTCCAGTTCTTTTTTAAGTGCAGGAAGTTTGCCGTACTGAAGTTCTCCGGCCTTCTCATAATCACCGTTTCTCTGAGCTATAGCTATCTCAGAGTTGATGGTATCTATCTGTTCACGCATGGCCGCAAGCTTATCCACAGCCTCTTTTTCATTGGACCACTGAGCCTTCCTAAGATCGAACTCTTCCTTGAGCTCAGCCAGCTCTTTCTGAAGATTGGATAATCTCTCCTTACTAAGGGAATCATCCTCTTTCTTAAGGGCAGCTTCTTCTATCTGCATCTGCATGATCTTACGATTTAGCTCATCAAGTTCAGCCGGCATGGAATCCATCTCGGTCTTGATAAGAGCACAGGCTTCATCCACCAGGTCAATAGCCTTATCAGGAAGGAACCTGTCTGAAATATATCTGTTTGAAAGAACTGCTGCACTCACCAGGGCGCTGTCCATTATCTTAACTCCATGGTAAACTTCGTATCTCTCCTTGAGACCACGAAGAATACTGATGGTATCCTCAACTGTAGGCTCATCCACCATTACAGGCTGAAAACGTCTCTCAAGAGCTGCATCCTTCTCAATATACTGTCTGTACTCATTGAGAGTTGTGGCACCTATACAGTGAAGTTCTCCTCTTGCCAGCATAGGCTTGAGCATATTGCCGGCGTCCATGGCACCGTCAGTCTTGCCTGCGCCAACAATAAGATGAAGCTCATCTATGAAAAGAATTATCTCTCCGTCTGATTCCTTAACATCCTCAAGGACTGCCTTGAGTCTTTCCTCAAATTCGCCTCTGTACTTGGCTCCGGCCACCAAAGCACCCATATCCAGTGAAAAGATCTTTTTGTCCTTAAGGGCTGTTGGCACATCTCCGCTGGCTATTCTCTGAGCCAAAGCCTCAACAACTGCCGTCTTACCAACACCGGGTTCACCGATAAGTACAGGATTATTCTTGGTCTTACGGGAAAGAATCCTGATTACATTTCTGATCTCAGTATCCCTTCCGATAACAGGATCAAGCTTCTGGCGTCTTGCCTTCTCGACCAGCTCAGTTCCGTACTTGTTAAGTGTGTCATAGGTAGCCTCAGGGTTGTCTGTAGTAACGTTTCTGTTACCTCTTACCTCTGATAAAACCTGAAGGAATCTGTTCCTGTCGATGCCGAACTCTCTTAGTATCTCTTTGACCTCTCTGTTGGGCTTCTTGATAACAGCCATAAACAGATGCTCAACAGATACGTACTCATCTCCGAGGGCCTTGGCCTCGTCCTCTGCAGATAAAAGAGCCTTATTAAGCTCAGGTCCTACATAAGGATTACCGCCCTGAACTTTGGTGCGCTTGCCTATTCCCTGCTCAATTCTGTTAAGGAAGGATCCTGTATCAATTCCCATTCTCTCAACGAGCTTGGCTATAAGACTGTCCTCTATAGTCATAAGAGCATACAGAAGGTGCTCCTGTTCTATCTCCTGATTGCCATAATCAAGTGCAACCTTCTCGCAGCTGTTAACTGCCTCTATAGATTTCTGTGTAAATTTCTGTATATTCATAATGCCTCCTCTCCCGTGTAATACACGTAATCAGGCTTTTATTACGCAATAAAGGATTGTTATTGTTGTTCTATTACAACTATAACAATCCTTTTTTCTTATGTCAACACCCTCACGAAAAAATATTCTCTGTATAACAGCTGCAAAGCTTGCCATCCTGCATTTCATCGGAGGTTTCAGTACTCTATGCCGATTCGGGCTTCTACGCCATTATCATAAGGGTGCTTCACCTTCTGCATCTGAGTGATATAATCAGCAGCCTCTGTCATAAAATCCGGCGCATTTCTGCCGGTTAATACAATCTCCATATCCTCCGGCTTATCTTTGATAAGAGCCTTTAGTCTGTCCTTGTCGATAATCCCATAGTTATATGGATATGTAACTTCATCCAGAACAAGAACATCGCACTGCCCGTTCATGATAAGTGTCTCTATTTCAGATAAAATCTCGTTATGAGCCTTAGTGTAACTCTCTATCTGCTGCTGATCATCCTTCCGAAACCATCCAAGGTCTATATTATTCCTAACAATGGTGATTCCAGGGATGTTGCACAGGCTCTTAAGCTCAGAAGTATCCCTGCCCTTCATAAACTGGGAAAAGACAACCTTTTTACCGGCTCCTGCTGCCCTTACAGAAAGGCCAATTGCTGCGGTGGTCTTACCTTTCCCGTCTCCGGTATATAAATGGATCAAGCCTTTACATTCAGACATCTTCTCTCCTCACGCCGTTTCTCTCATGCTGCACTTCGTATTACTGCATGCAGCACACCTTGCATACTTTCTAATTTCTTCTTCCAAAAGAGGTGTGATAAACACCACGCTCTTTTTAGGAATCAGCACATATGCCTCATTGTAAGTTACCATCTTCTGTCCAAGCCGATTCATAAGCCTTGGTAAATCTGTTATAGGAAGTTCCTTATCTCCTGCAAAGGTATAATTTCCAAGAAACTTGCCTGTTAGCTCATGTATCTTTTTATCTATGTCTTCATAGGCCGCCCACAATAGTTCCAGCCCAATGCAATCCAGAATATATCCCTTATGGATATCACCTTTATTCAGAAAGCTCTCCTGATACTCATCAAAGGCCTGTCCAAGAGTAACCAGTACAATTGCCCTTTCCTGTTTCCCATCATTACAATTACTATCCGTGTTTGCATCTACCACATAATGAAACTCGGCATGCACCCTGGGGCTTACACATTTATATAGTCTTGAAATTTCCGCTATATCTTTTTCTTCAAAATGATATCGCCTGATGAAATCAGGCAAACACTTTTCATCAAGCGATACGTTAAGTGGAATAAAATTCATTATTTCTTTTCTTCCTCAACAACTACTGCTTCAACATCTATTGCATTCTTTTCCTGCTCTACCCTATTTGCTGCAGCACCAACCAGTACTGCAGTCACGAGGTTTGTAGCACCATCAACAATAAGAAATACTCCAATAAGGGTTACCGCGATTTCCTTGGCATCTGTCGGATTAAAGAAAAGGAATGCGCCAAGTCCGATGGTTATAATGGCAATGATCAGTGAAATCCACCATTTAGTCGATTTGTACTTAATAAGTGAAGCTGTCTGGCCAAGATTACTAAGCCCGCTCACCAGGATAAATATACCAAAAAGCTTAGGAATGAAGTCTGTAAACTTTCCGGGATTTGCAAATATCCAGGCACCAACTGCAGCTATAATTATGCCGGCTACAAAACCACCTGAGATAGTCAGGCTCTTTTCCTTGCGGAACAAATATCCACCAATTAAGATTATTCCTATAACAATCAAAAGAACTGCCAAAGTCCTGGCAATGACATCAAGGCTTGCCGCTGTCCACACCGCCAGCACTATTCCCACTACTATAAGTACTGCCGCACGAATCAGATAATCAGGTCTTATATTCTTTAATATTTTCATAATAAACTTCCCTTCCAATGCCTATTTCTTTATGTACTGATTGCACTTCGGTCAATCATCTACGAAACATTATACTCCCATCATCTCCAATGTGCTCTTAATTTCTTTGAAATTCACTTTGATTTTCCCATCATATATAGCAATTGGCACTACATCATCAAAAGTATAAATGGTCGGCGTTACTTCTTCTGCAAAAACGTAGGATATAACTATCCTTTTCTTGGGATCAACTATCCAATACTCTCTTACCCCTGCATCTTCATATTTCGCCAGTTTCACTGTCATATCCTTTTTCTTGGTGGAATCAGATATAATCTCAACAATGAAGTCCGGTGCCCCCATAATATTCTTTTTGCCATAGTATTTATCTTTGTCGCACACTATTATAATGTCAGGCTCCACCATAGTCTTATCATCCTTATTAAGTTGAACACCAAGCGGAGAAAAGAAAACCTGACATTTACCTTTTCGAGATGAAATTGAATTAATGAGTGTATTGGATATTTCTCTGGCTACTATCTGATGGTCTAAACCTGGAGCAGACATATCATAAAACTTACCATCGATAAGTTCCTTTCGATTGCCCTCCGGAAGAGCCCAATAATCAGAAACTGTATATTTATCACTTTTCCCTTTTGAACCATATTCTATCTCCGGTTCACACAGCCCATTTTCGCCAAAAGAACTATTTCTTTGCGTAAGTGCAATTTCCTTAGACTCTCTGAGTGTTTCAAATGCTTTCTCGAGAGCTACAATAGTATCATGCCTGGGAGATTTGGTTTTCCCTGTGAATATCTTCTGAATCACAGCCGCCTCAAGGCCTGACAAATTTGCCAACAGTTTGTAAGAATATCCACCGTGCTTTTTTATCTCAATCATCTCTTCGATTGTCATATACATTATTCTCCTTAATGACTAGCCTAATGTTAAATAAATCGTTTTCTTCTCGTAGAATATATGACATTTTCATGTATCTTACTTGATATTATGTGACATTTTTTGACATTTTGCAATCCTAAGCCATTTCCATTACAATAGTGGTGAAGTACGGCAACGTCATCAAAAGAGCGTCAATAAACAACAAAAGAAAGAGATAGATTATGGTAATTAAAAATGTAAACCTGGAAACAGTATGTGGAATAACCAGCACCCTTCCGGAAAATATCCATCCGGAATTCGCCTTCGCAGGCAAAAGTAACGTAGGTAAAAGTTCCCTTATAAACGGCATCATGAACCGTAAGAACTATGCCAGAACTTCACAGGAACCCGGTAAAACTCAGACCATCAACTACTACAACATTAACGACGAGTTCTACCTTGTGGATCTTCCCGGCTACGGCTTTGCAAGAGTGCCCGAAAAGGTCAAGGAGCAGTGGGGCAAGATGATTGAGAATTATCTTCACACCTCCAAGCAGCTCCTCAGAGTGTTCTTGTTAATAGATATCAGACATGAGCCTTCAGCCAACGATGTTCAGATGTACAAGTGGATTGTTCATCAGGGCTTCCAGCCTGTCATCATCGCAACTAAATCAGATAAGATAAAAAAATCCCAGCATGAGAAGCATCTTAACATGCTCCGCAACACACTGGGACTTCCTGATGAAATTAAGATTTTCCCTTACTCAGCCCTTTCAAAAGAAGGTCGTCAGGAAATATATGATTTCATGGATGAACTTTTGGCAGAAGCCAAGGGCATATCAGAAGAATAAAAAATACGCCACCGAGTAATCGGTGGCGTTTACTTTACTATTTACTTTGCCTGCTTAAGCTTCTTCTGATCCTTGTGAACGATCAGTGGCTGACTTGTTCCATCCACGGACGCGTCTGTAATAACGCACTCGCTGATGGTCTCATCTGATGGAATCTCATACATAACATCCATCATAGTCTTCTCCATGATTGAACGAAGACCACGGGCTCCTGTTTCTCTCTCGTAAGCCATCTGAGCAATCTTGTGTACAGCCTCATCCTCGAAGGTAAGCTTTACATCATCGAAATCAAAGAGCTTCTGATACTGCTTAACAAGAGCATTCTTGGGTTCAGTTAAGATTCTCATAAGAGCTTCCTTGGAAAGTCCCTCAAGTGTTACAGTGATAGGCACACGTCCTACAAACTCAGGGATAAGTCCAAACTTAACAAGATCCTGAGGAGTAACCTCTTTGAGTACCTCTCCGATCTCTCTTTCTGACTTATCTGCTATCTCAGCGTTAAATCCAATAGAGTTGCGGTCAAGTCTTGCCTCAACAATCTTATCAAGGCCATCAAAAGCACCGCCGCAGATAAAGAGAATATTGCTGGTATCAATCTGGATAAGCTCCTGATGTGGATGCTTACGTCCGCCCTGAGGAGGAACGCTGGCAACAGTACCCTCTACAATCTTAAGAAGTGCCTGCTGAACACCTTCACCTGATACATCACGTGTAATAGAAACATTCTCGCTCTTCTTGGTAATCTTATCTATCTCATCGATATAGACAATACCGTACTGAGCTCTCTCAATATCATAGTCTGCATTCTGAATAAGCTTAAGAAGAATGTTCTCAACATCTTCACCTACATATCCGGCCTCTGTAAGAGTTGTAGCATCTGCTATAGCAAACGGAACATTGATAATCTTGGCCAAAGTCTGTGCCAGATATGTCTTACCTGAACCTGTAGGTCCAATCATAATGATGTTACTCTTCTGAAGCTCAACATCATTCTTGTCATCATTTTTGGGAGCAAGGACTCTCTTGTAATGGTTGTATACTGATACAGCCAAAACCTTCTTGGCCTCATCCTGACCGATTACATACTCATCAAGGAAATTTCTGATCTCAACAGGCTTAAGAAGATTTATCTGCTGAGCTCTGCCTGTGACTGGCTCGTCCTCAAACTCTTCCTCAATAATATCAGCACATATATCTACACACTCGTCACAGATATACACACCTGCAGGTCCTGCTATTAACTTTTTAACCTGATCCTGTGTCTTGTTACAAAAAGAGCACCTGATCTCTCCGGAATTCTTTCCTGCCATATTACTCCAATCTAAAACTTATATTATTACTATCTCACAAGATAAATACTGACCTTATGGCATCAGTCTTTCTTTTCGCTAGGACGATTCTCGATAATAGAATCGATAAGTCCGTAGTCAAGTGCTTCCTGAGCTGAAAGCCAGTTGTCTCTCTCAGTATCGGCAGCAACCTGCTCGTAAGTCTTGCCTGTGTTTGCAGCAAGCATTCTGTTCATCTTCTCTTTGGTCTTCAAGATGTGCTTGGCAGCAATCTCAATTTCTGTAGCCTGACCCTGCGTTCCGCCAAGAGGCTGGTGAATCATAACCTCTGCATTAGGAAGAGCCATTCTCTTGCCCTTTGCACCGCCTGCAAGAAGGAAAGCGCCCATGCTGGCAGCCATACCAATGCAGATTGTGCTTACATCACACTTGATGTAGTTCATTGTGTCATAAATAGCCATACCGGAAGAAATCTCTCCTCCCGGGCTGTTGATGTACATATGAATGTCCTTATTAGGATCTTCAGCTTCAAGGAAAAGGAGCTGAGCTACAATTGTGCTGGCTGATGCAGCGTTAACTTCTTCCCCAAGGAATACTATTCTCTCTTTTAAAAGTCTGGAATAGATATCGTAAGATCTCTCTCCACGGCTTGTTTGTTCAATGACATAAGGTATTAAACTCATTTCAATCATCCTTTCTAAAATAATGCATAGTAATGCACATACCAACTACATTATAATGCTTTTTTGTACTTTTTTAAAGTTTTTTAGTATAAGTACCAATTGTATCACGCAAATATGTTTTACACAATCTATTTTATGTAAAAAAGGTGCGGGGACGCATATGCATCTCCGCACCTTGAATTTACAAAGAATAATGGATTAAGCCTCTTCCTCTGTCTTCTTCTTTCTAGTTGTTCTCTTTGGCTTCTCCTCAGCATCATTGTCAGCTGCTGCCTTCTTAGTTGTTGTCTTTTTTGTAGTTGTCTTCTTAGCTGGCTTCTCCTCAGCGTCCTTGTCAGCTGCTGCCTTCTTGGTAGTAGTCTTCTTAGCTGCTGCCTTCTTAGCGCCTTCCTTAACGTTCTCTACAAGGAAGTCTGCTGCCTTCTGAACTGTAAGGTCCTCACGCATTGTCTTGAGTTCGCCTTCGCCCATAAGACCCTTAAGCTTGTCAGCATCCATCTTGTACTGCTCAGCCATCTTAGCAAGCTCTGCATCGAAATCATCATCAGATACTGTGATCTTCTCAGCCTCAGCAACTGCCTCAAGAACGAGTCTAGCCTGAATTCTCTCGATAGCCTGTGGTCTAACCTGCTCAAGCATCTTGTCTACAGTGTTACCTGTGTACTGCATGTACTGATCGAAGTTCATACCCTGCATCTGAAGTCTCTGTGCAAAGTCGTTAACGATCTGTCTCTGCTGAGTCTCGATCATAGCCTCAGGAAGCTCCATCTCTGAATCTTCGATAACAGCCTTAACTACGAGATCCTCTCTCTTAGCCTTCTCATCAGCTGTCTTGCGCTCTACGAGCTTATTCTTAACATCTTCCTTGTACTCAGCAAGTGTCTCGAACTCTGAAACTTCGCTAGCGAACTCATCGTTAAGCTCAGGAAGCTCCTTAGCCTTGATAGCCTTAACTGTGCACTTGAATGTAGCAGCCTTACCAGCAAGGTCCTCAGCCTGGTAATCCTCAGGGAATGTTACATTAACATCGCCTTCCTTACCAATTTCAAATCCAACAAGCTGCTCCTCGAATCCAGGAATGAATGCACCTGAACCGATTGTAAGAGGATAATCTGTTCCCTTACCGCCCTGGAAAGCAACTCCGTCTACAAATCCTTCAAAATCAAGAGTTACGATATCGCCATCCTTAACAGCTCTATCTGTAACTTCTACTGTTCTAGCGTTTGTGTTACGCTGCTTGTCGATCTCAGCGTCAACATCCTCATCAGTAACCTCTACGTCCATCTTAGGAACTTCTACGCCCTTATATTTACCGAGCTTAACTGGTGGCTTAAGAGCTACTTCTGCTGTGAAGATGAAATCCTTACCAGCCTCAAGCTGCTCTACATCAATCTTAGGTGAAGATACAACGCTCTCACCGCACTCTTCAACTGCCTTAGGATATTCCTCTTCGATGAGCTCGTTAGCTGCATCCTCATAGAATACTCCCTTACCATACATCTGCTCGATCATCTTACGAGGAGCCTTACCCTTACGGAATCCAGGAAGCTGGATCTTGTTCTTATTCTTCTCATATGCCTTCTGCATAGCCTTCTCAAGCTGATCTGCAGAAACTGTGATTTTAAGCTTAGCCATGCTCTTCTCGAGCTTTTCTACTGTTACGCTCATGTTACTTTTGTTTCCTCCTAAAAAAGTCTTAGCCCCATTTGGGCACAATCGCTTAACATTTTAACATAGAGATTTATTAATTTCCACACTTTTTTGATTAATCTATTGTCTCTCTACTCATTTGTGAATTAGAATATCTGCGATCTCCGGTAACATCCTCATCAAACCATTCTGCAGACCTATAATTTCTTGCAGCTTCTTCACTTGGGAACTCAACTTCTGCCAAAATCCTGCCTTCGAAAGGGGCATGGAACACATCCAGTTCAATCTTGATCTCGCCCTTTTTCAGCATTTCTTTTGTCACCTGGTCTTTTTCCAGATATTCTACAGAAAAAGCGTCTTCGTTAAGGGGAATCAAATATCTCCTCTTTCTAATGACGTTGCCATCTGCCTTGGCCGCCATGTGATCATAGCTTGTCTTATCCAAAGGCATATTATACTCGACCTGTCCGATTTCCCCGGTATTGTTCTCGATATCCTCAAAAGGAGAACCTTTGTATGTCATATAATAAATATCATCTTCTCTTCTGACTCTGATAGCCGGATGCACATTTAAATATCCCTGCTCAATATCATGGTAGGAATATTTTTCCAAATCAAACGGTATTTCTTTAACCGTGAACTTCTTTTCTATCTCAATTCCCATACTCTTGCTCCTTTAATTTTGCAAAATAACCCGCCCCCAAAAATGTATAACTCAATTTACTCCCATAATAATACCCCTGCAATTATCTGTATATCCCTCTCCGAGAATATGCTAGAATAAATCTGATATTACTTATATAAACAACGTGGAGGATACTATGGCTAAAACAGCTATTTTTCTTGCAGACGGATTCGAAGAAATCGAGGCTCTTACAGTGGTTGACCTTCTCAGAAGAGCAGGCATAGAGATAACCACCGCTTCCATAATGGGAAGAAAAGAGGTAACCGGTTCCCACAACATCACTGTAATTGCCGATGCACTAATAGAAGACATCGACTTTGATGACATTGACATGCTGATACTTCCAGGCGGCCAGCCCGGCACCACCAATCTGTTTAATTGTGAACCATTAAAAGAAAAAATCAAAGAATTTGATTTTAAGGACAAAATGCTCTGTGCAATCTGTGCTGCCCCTACCGTATTTGGCAGGATGGGCCTTCTTAATGGCAAAAAAGCCTGTTGCTATCCGGGCTGTGAAGTGGACCTTAACGGCGCTGATGTTCAGACTACTGCTGTTACAGAGGATGGACATTTTATTACAAGCCGCGGAATGGGAACAGCTATCGAATTTGGTCTTGCAATCATCGCGCATTTGCTTGATGGAAATGCGGCTGCAAATATGTCTTCCAAGATAGTATATAAATAACAAAAAGGCGGTTCCGGATTCATTCTGGAACCGCTTATTATTCATCACTTCTCAAATACTTTCTTAACATTCTCATAGCTTTCTACATCACCGATATCATATCTCTTTCCCGGCATAACAAAAGCGTACATTGTCTTTTGTCTGCTAAGCCATGCTGCAAAGCTGCCTGGTGCATCATATCCGCAGCCATCATCCAAAGCATCCTGAATGCTACCCAGATCCTCTGCTTTGTAGAAATAGAACGGCGGAACAGCGTGATTTCCCTTGGGCTCCATGGGCTTTTCTTCGTAAGAAGTAATCTTTCCGTCCTCTTCCATAGTTATAACCGCAGTTTTCCTCAGGGCTTCCAGTCGGTTTTCTTCATGGCACATAACACAGGAAGCATCCTTACTTACTGCAAAATCCACGAATTTCTGCAAAGAGAAATCCAAAAGATTATCCCCTGCCATAACAAGACAATCCTCTTTAATATTAGCCTCTTTGGCCGCAAGCTGAATATCTTTAACTGCGCCAAGTCTGGTTTCGTTACTGATAGTGCCATCATCCACAATAGTAATATTGCCGCCTCTTTCTCTGGCCCATTCCTCGAATATGCCTGCAAACTTATGATTAGAAACTACAACAAATTCGTCTATCTGGTCCTTAATATCATCAATAAGCCAGTCCAGAATTGCCTTATCACCAACCTTAAGAAGTGGCTTTGGAAAATTCTCTGTAAGGGGATACAGCCTTGTAGCATATCCGGCTGCTAAAATAATACACTTCATAGTTTTACTCCATCCGCAATATCACAAATATATGATGAGTACTTGCCTTCTAATCCGGGGTACTCTGAAAGATAATTCTGCTTCACAAAGGCTTCAATTGAATCCGCCTTATCAGGATCTATCAAGGCCATACAACAGCCCTTAAAGCCTGCTCCGCTAAATCTTCCTCCGTAAATACCTTCAGTCTTTGTCATTATGTTATACAAAGATATTAGTTCAGGGCATCCGCATTCATAGTTTTCTACAGAGCTCTTTCCGCTGGCAAACACCAGCCTTCCGTACTCCTCAAGGTCTCCGTATTTCCAAGCTTCCGCTCCTGCCTGAGCTCTTTCTATTTCAGTAAAAAAGTGCTCTGCTCTTCTTCTGAACTTCTCCGGAAGTCGATCTTTATAGCTGTCATAGACTTCTCTTGGCACGTCACGAAGCCTGGTATCAGCAAACTTTCCGTAGGGCATTCCTGCATAAGATAAAAGACTATATGCAGCCGCCTTACATTCATCCTGTCTAAGGTTGTAGTCACTGTTAGCAAGAGATCTCTCAAGTCCGCTAAAGAATATTGCAACCTTGAAAGGCTTCATGGCATCATTTCTTGGGATTAGTTCAAAGCTGTCATCTGCACAATCAAGATAAAGAAGATGATTCTTTTTGCACAGAACCTCGCAGGACTGATCCAACTTACCGCAGTTAACGCCAACATATTTGTTTTCGGCAGCTTTCGCCATCATAATGGCTTCCCACTGACCAAGTGATATGTTATTAACCTTGGCAAGGGCTGACAAAAAAGCTATGATAACCGCTGCTGAAGAACTAAGTCCTCCGATAGGGAGGGATCCTTCTATTACAGCTGATAAGCCGATTCTAAGAGGATACTTCTCTGAAAGCTCTCTGGCAGCACCTCGTAAATGGTCTGCCCAATCTCCCACTTTTTCATCAGGAATAGACATAACATGGAACTGAGCTCTCTTGGGAAAATCCACTGACTGGACTTCTATTACTCCATTCATCTTGGCTGAATAGGCCATGTGAATGCCTTTATCAATTGCAAATCCATTGATCTTACCATACTGATGATCAATGTGAGCCCCAAGTGGTGATATTCTGTATGGACAAAAAGATATCCCCTCAGGCTCTTTATGATAAAACTGGTTGTAAACCTCAATACATTTCATGTAGTTATATTTCCTTTTTCATCATATTTTTCTGGTGGATTCAGCCTCAATAAGCTCTCCAGGGAAAATAAGATGCTTGTGGCCTCTCTTTTCCTCAATGAGGTCAAATATTAGTCTCATGGTCTCCTCTGAAATGTCAGAAAGAGGCTGACGTATTGTAGTAAGTCTTGGAATAGAGAAGGTTGCTATATCCTGGCCGTCAAAGCCAGCTACAGAAACGTCTTCAGGAACTCTGATACCTGCATCAGCAAGTGCTCGCAGTGCTCCCACAGCCAATACATCCGAGATGCAGAAAATAGCCGTAAATTCTGCACCTGATTCTATCAGTGATTTAGTAGTCTCATAGCCGTTCTGCATAGCATAAATCCTACGATCTACGTATTTGACCAATCTTTCATCCAGTTCTATACCGTGTTTTCTGAGAGCGTCGCAGTATCCATCATAGCGAAGTCTTACAACAGATGGCTCATCATTACCCTCTGTAAGAATTGCAATTTTCCTGTGCCCCAGGCCTATAAGATATTCAACCATCTTACGGCTTTCTACGGCATCATCAACTGATACTGTGGAATATGCGTTTCTTCCGAGATTATCTGAAATATCAGATCCAATGGTTGCAAAAATAACAGGAACATTAAGTTGCTTCAATCTGTTAGCATCCTGTTTGGAACTTCCGCCAAGGAAAATTATTCCGCGAAGTCTTTTTTCTTTTTCCAGCTCAAGAGCAACATTAACCTCGTTCTCATAGGCTTCAACGTGTCTAAGGACCACGGCATAACCCTTATTCTCTGCCTCCTGCTCAATCGTTTCAATGATAGGAGTAAAGAATGGGTTCGTAATACCCTTTACCAGAACTCCGATACACTTAGCATCGGTTCTCTTAAGGTTTCGGGCACTATTATTTGGAATATACCCTGTTTCCTTTATCACATCCATTATTCGCTGCTTGGTTTCAGGATTGATATCCGAGTGGTTATTGATTGCTCGTGATACCGTGCTGACTCCGACGCCGCAGCGCTTTGCTATTTCTCTGATTGTTATCTCCGCCATTTGTTTTCCCTTTATAAAATAATAAGTTTCCATGCATGCTTATATCCACACACATGGAAACTCTTAATTTACATTCACACAATTTGTCTGTGATATATATGCAAAAACAAGTACAAGCCTATTTATAATATCAGATATCACTTAAGTCTGCCATAGATTCTGGCATAATCATGCATTTTACTGCAAAGTTCGTCAGTAAGTGCATTCTTATCCATTCTCCATACCCAGTTTCCTCCAAGAGTTGAAGGAGTATTTATTCTGGCTGACATGTCGAGTTCAAGATAATCCTGCATAGGAATAATTGCTGTATCCGAAACAGATGCAAAGGCTGCTCTTATACACTCCCAAACAGCATCCTTGGCATAGTGAATTCCCAAATACTCCTTACAGAATTTTTTATCATTCTTGGGAAGACGGTTGTACCAACCTCTTGTGGTCTCATTGTCATGAGTTCCCGTATAAACAATACAATTCTTGGTGTAGTTATGAGGAAGGTAATCACTCTCCTCACGGGAGTCAAAGGCAAATTGCAAAATCTTCATTCCTGGGAAGCCGGTTCTCTTAACAAGCTTGATAACAGAAGGTGTAAGATAACCAAGGTCCTCAGCAATAACCTTCTTTTCACCGAGCTCTTTTTTCATAGTATCGAAAAGATCATATCCTGGGCCCTTTCTCCACTCGCCGATCTCAGCAGTTGGATTTCCGTATGGTATTGCGTAATACTCATCAAAGCCTCTGAAATGATCAATTCTGACTACATCGTAGAGCTTATAGCAGTGAGCAATTCTCTTCATCCACCACTTGTAGCCTGTCTTCTTGTGATAATCCCATCTGTAGAGAGGATTGCCCCAAAGCTGACCTGTTGCAGAGAATGCATCAGGAGGACATCCTGCCACGTCGATAGGTGTATTCTTCTTATCAAGCTGAAATAACTCAGGGTTAGCCCAGGTATCAGCACTGTCAAAGGCAACATAAATCGGGATATCACCGATTATTTCAATTCCCTTGCCATTAGCATATTCCTTGAGCGCGGTCCACTGTTTAAGGAACATAAACTGAAGGAATGAATAAAACTCAACCTCAGCTGCATACTTAGTAAAAGCAGCCTTCATAGCAGCGCTCTTACGAAGTCTGATATCCTCATCCCAGGTAATCCAGGATCTGCCGCCATTTGCATTTTTAAGAGCCATGAAAAGAGAATAATCCTTAAGCCAGTCATTGTCAGGGCTCTTCTTGAATGCCTCAAATTCCTTTTTAAGAGTCTTGGCATTCCTCGCCTTATCCAGATTCTCAAAAGCCTTCTGCAGAAGTTTATATCTTGATCTGTAAAGTTTCTCGTAATCTATATACTCGTCAGAGCTTCCAAAATCATATTTGTCAGCTTCTGCCTTGGTCAAAAGACCTTCCTCAATAAGTTTGGTTATATCTATGAAATATGGATTTCCGGCAAATGTTGAAAAAGACTGATAAGGAGAATCGCCATAGCTTGTAGGTCCCAAAGGAAGGATCTGCCAATAGCTCTGTCCGGCCTTTTCCAAAAAGTCCACAAACTCATAAGCCTGCTTGGAAAATGCTCCTATGCCATATTCAGATGATAATGAAAAAATAGGAAGGAGAACACCACATGCTCTTGTCTGTTTCTGTTTACTCTTTGCCATTTTTTACCCTCTCATTCTATTAAAAAATAAGACTATATATCTAGAAAATATAAATCCGGAAATTATTGCATATTCCCGGTAACGTTTCCATAAACTAACTTTACCACCATTCATGGTCCATCGCAACAACTATTTTAAGTGCCTTCAACGTAAAAGAGAACAATGTCGAATCCTCTGAATAGCACGAAATAAAACATTGTTCTCTTTTTGAATGCATTATGAGTTCTCTTCAAATACGTTCTTCTTGATGCCCCAGATAAGGTTTCTCCACTGTTCAAGCTGATCTGTTGTCATAAATCCGTTTGATGTTCCCATGTAACCGATCTTGTAGGATGCAAAAAGAAGTGCATTCTTTATAGCATTTACACTATCCCCAGTTTCCATGTAATAGTGAAGGAAACATGCAAACAGCGCATTACCGGCACCGATTGTATTTACAACCTCATTGGTCTTAACGGTCTTGTAGTGAACCCTCACATTCTGAGTCTTATCAAATAGTATAAGTCCTTCGCTACCCTGCCCTAGAATAATGATCTCTGTACCGTAGGTTCCCGACATTCTGTCGATGAACTCATATGGGTCCTCAGCGAGAGTATCATCACTAAAGTAAAGAACCTTAGCAGGCTCAAGGAAATCTGTATTATATTTTTCCTTTTCAGGCTTATAGTTTCTGATATTTACAGCGATAGGTTTTTTCCTTGCCGCTGCCTCCTTGGCAAAAGGTCTGCAGAAATTAGCATTAGCAAGAACCATCATGTCACAGCTCTCAGCAATAGGCGCCACCATGGACATATCGTAAACATTGTCACGAAGATCCTTGATATCCTCAAAGATCTGCTGCTTTCTGTTTTTATCATACAGAACAACCTCAGTAGGCGTTTCCAGCATCTGTGGGACAATATATTCTGTGGAAAGAGTAATCTTTCTGTCAGGAGGATTGATCATGCCCAAATCCTGGTTTCTTCCAACTATGGACATAAATGTAACATCGTCTCCAAGCCATTTCAGCGCCAGTGATTCATTGTAAGCATCTCCGCCCATGGCTGTAAAAATCGAGTCAGTGGCACTTGTAAGCGGCGCATAGCTAACCGGAATATTATCCACTCTGACGATTGTCTCGATCTGTGTTACTCCTGCTACTAAGAACTTGCTCATGTATTTGCCTCCTTATTGAATAGACATGCTCCTGATCATGTCTATATACTCTAAAGCTTCCTGCATAAATATATCTGCTCTAAAAACCTCACTTTTAATATTCTCTCTCAATAGGCCATCAACTGTATAATCCAGTATGTAGCCAACTTTTTTATAATCAACTCCCGGGGCAAACCTGGTTATATCAGCTCTTTCCCGAAGAGCCTCCATTATTCCATGATACTTATCCCTTCTCTCGCTGATTTTTCCCACAGCTTCGAGATAATCCTCCTCATCAGCCTTATTAAGGAAAAGAAATATATAGGGATACTTATTCATTGCTGCCACTTTGGCCGCAAGTATCTGATTATAGAGTTCAAAATAATCGGTTTCATTTTTTTCTACATTATTGGTAAGCTCAAGTGCGACAAATCTTGTGGCATAGTCATACAAAAAATCGTACACTCCTATTTTGCTTCCAAAGTAATGAAAAAGCAGACCTTTACTGATTCCTGCAGTCTTAACGATTTCATCGGTACTGGCATGATAATACCCATACTGAGAAAAGACCTTAAGCGCCGCATTTATCATTCTGTCCTGCTTTTCTTTTTTTAAATCCCAAAATTTTTCATTCATTCTTAGAGCCCACCATAGAAGTCCGTAGTTGACCATACCAGTCTAAAACTAATATATCATTTTTAAAAAGTCACTTCAAACGATTTACCGTTATTTATCAAATTTTAATCAATAATGCTTTTATTTGTGATTAAATTGTATTAAAATTATTTTATCGCTTGATAGGAGGGGCTTTTACATGTCCAAGAATAATGGATTTGGTAAGTTTATTGTATTTTGCGCTGCGATAGGTGCTGCTGCAGCTGGAGCATATTACTACTTGTCCAAGAGAGACGAGGCAATTGCTGACGATTTTGACGATGACGATTATGAGGATTTCGATGATTTTGAGGATGACGATGACTATACCTCAGAGATCAAATTTGGTCGTAAGTATGTAGACATCAGTCCTTCAGATGACAAAGAGGATTCCAAGGAAGACCTTGATGAAGACGACAGCAAGGAAGAGACACCTGAGAAATCAGAAGAATTCTTCGACGACGAAAAGTAAATAACAATTATTAAAGCCCCGTATCTTCACGATACGAGGCTTATTATTTGTAATCCTTATTCGGGGCTCACACCCTTCTTTTCTGCAATCATATCCTTGAGGAGCCTTGCCTTATCTTTTATACGGCTATTGGCAACTCTGGATGTGAGGAGCTCAGAAACCATCTTGCTGGCTACATCATACTGATCAGTCTCCACCGCCAAAGCAGCAATAAGATAATCCAGTGTAGATGAATCCATTCCGGCAATAGGAAATTCCTCAGACTGTCTTGCCATTACAAATCCATCAAGGGCATTGGAAAGCAGCTCTTTTTCCTGGGCATCATTGTCCGCCCTCTTCTGATCATAGCCTTCTTCCGCAGGGTCAAGACGCTGCGTCTCTCCTCTGATTACCCATGCAGTCTTAAGACATATGTACGCCTTCTCGCTATTCTTGGCCTTCTTGACAACTGCATTTGCCAGTGCCAGCTGATACAGGCTTCTAGCATATTCATAGCTGTAAGTAGGATCTTTATAATCCTGCTTCCTGTAGTTCATGCTGATCTTAACTCTGATATCCTCAATCTGATACTTATTAAGTGTAGCAAAGTATCTGCCAAGAGCTGCATATCCACAAGAAGGACAAGCTATGACATCGTATTTATTCTGGTCAAGTTCATCATAATCAGGACGAAGATCTATATCTACATTCTTCATCCTAACCTTACCCGTTCTAACGGTCTTGGTTTCAAATTCGCTCTCACAAACAGGACATTTATACTTTTTCAGAAAAAGATAATCCTCTTCATTAACAAGCTGTAGTTTAGGTTTTGGAGCTTCCTTTTTTACAGCAGTTTCCTTTTCCTTAGGATCCTCGAAAAGTTTACCACCGCCAATGTTTCCAAGTCCAAGTTTTTCAAGTCCAGAAAAAATACCAGCCATAACATAACCTCTCTTTAAGCGAAAATTTGTTTTGGTGACATTACTTCCATTACTTCTGTTACTTCTACTTCTAAATCACTTCTTAGGTACTACAAATGAGCTCTTAAGTGAAACTATTCTGTTAAATACAGGTGCACCGGGCTTGGAATCCTTACTGTCTACGCTAAAGAAACCATTTCTTACAAACTGGAATTTGTCGTAAGCAACTGCATCTCCCAGTTCAGGTTCAAGCTTGGCATCATTGATTACTGTGATTGAATTAGGATTAAGGTTGAGGGATCCGTCCTCATTGTAAACACCCTTTTCCTCATCAATAATATTCTCATAAAGACGAACCTCTGCTGTAACAGCCTCTTTTGCTGCAACCCAGTGGATTGTTCCCTTTACCTTTCTGCCGTCAGCGCTGTCGCCGCCCTTAGTCTCAGGATCATATGTACAGTGGATCTCTGTTACCTTGCCGGTTTCATCCTTAACAAAGCTTGTGCAGGTTACAAAGTAAGCATTCATAAGTCTTACTTCATTACCAGGGAACAAACGGAAGTACTTCTTGGGTGGTTCCTCCATAAAGTCGTCTCTCTCAATGTAGAGCTCTTTTCCAAATGGAACTTTACGTGTTCCCATCTCAGGAACTTCCTTATTGTTCTCAATCTCGAGGTACTCTGTCTGTCCCTCAGGGTAGTTATCGATAATGAGCTTAACAGGATCAAGAATTGCAAGCATTCTCTTAGCCTTATTCTTGAGGTCCTCTCTGATGCAGTACTCAAGCATCGCATACTCTGCAGTAGAGTTAGCCTTGGAAATACCGCACATATCAACAAACATCTTGATAGATTCAGGCGTAAAGCCTCTTCTACGAAGAGAAGCAATAGTTACAAGTCTCGGATCATCCCATCCGTCAACTATTCCTTCCTCTACAAGCCTCTTGATATATCTCTTACCAGTAACAACATTGTTGAGATATAACTTTGCGAACTCAATCTGACGTGGAGGATTCTTGTACTCACACTCATTCTTTACCCAGTCATAAAGAGGTCTGTGATCCTCAAATTCCAGTGTGCAAAGAGAATGTGTAATTCCCTCAATCGCGTCCTCGATAGGATGAGCGAAATCATACATAGGATAGATGCACCACTTATCGCCGGTTCTGGCATGTGTCATGTGTGCAACTCTGTAAATGATAGGATCTCTCATGTTGATATTAGGAGATGCCATATCAATCTTGGCACGAAGAGTAACTGATCCGTCCTCAAACTTGCCATTCTTCATATCTTCAAAAAGCTTAAGGTTCTCTTCAACAGATCTGTTTCTGTTAGGGTCATCCTTACCAGGCTCTGTGAGTGTTCCTCTATACTCACGCATCTCATCAGTTGAAAGCTCTGAAACATAAGCCTTGCCCTTCTTTATAAGCTTAACAGCATCCTCATACATCTCATCAAAATAATCTGATGCATGGAAAAGACGATCTTCATAATCAGCGCCAAGCCACTTAACGTCTTCAATGATGGAATCCATGAACTCAGCCTTCTCCTTGGTAGGATTGGTGTCATCGAATCTCATGTTGAACTTGCCGCCGTATTCCTTGGCCATGCCATAGTTAAGAAGAATACTCTTAGCATGTCCTATATGTAAGAATCCATTAGGCTCAGGAGGAAAACGTGTATGCACATGGTCATAAACGCCCTCTGCAAGGTCCTTGTCAATTGCCTGCTCAATGAAATGTCTGGAAGGAGTATTGTCGCCCTCTGCATTCTCATTTAAATTCTTAATTACTTCATCTGCCATTACTCAAAAAACCAACCTTCTAAAAAAGTTTTTGTCAATTCGACGTATAGTCGCGACATATTATATTATCATAAATTATACCATATTTCCAAGATGTTTAAATATCACCGGATGACACCGGAAAGTCACTTATTGTATACGTACTTTTCCTCAAACGCAGCCCGTCTTAACGGCTTGTCGTAGTAGAAGCCCTGTATATACTTAACTCCCATATTCTTCAAGGCATCAAGCTGTTCCTTTGTCTCTATTCCCTCGACGCAAATATCCGCCCCGATTGTTTCGCCAAGCTGTGCCATCATGCGAACAAATGCCTGAGAATAATCGTCTGTCGCGATATCTTTTACGAAATCCTTGTCCACCTTGATAATATCAAAAGGAAGAGCCCTGATACTGCTAAGAGCAGAATACCCTGTACCGAAATCATCAAGAGCAAGCCTTACACCAAGGGCCTTTATATCCAAAAGAGTCTGCTTAGTTCTTGCAAGGTCGTTTATGGCAAGTCTCTCAGTAAGCTCAAGAACAAGGTTCTCCGGTTTAAGGTTGTTATCTTCTATACATTTCTTAATAATATCCACAATATCAGTCTGCATGATCTGTACAACAGACAAATTTACGCTCACGGAAAAATCACCTGTTCCCGACTCATTCCACTGTCTGCAGCACTCACAGGCCTTCTGCAAAACATGATTTCCAATAGGATTTATAAGTCCAAGATACTCTGCCAGAGGCACAAATTCGTCAGGATTAAGGAAGCCCAACTGAGCACTGTTCCATCTTACCAGTGCCTCAGCACCGATGTGTTTAGGTGCTATACTGCTCTTTGAGCCCTTCGTATTTGTAATAATAGGCTGGAAATATACTTCAAACTCCTCGCAGCTCTTTCCAATGGCGTCAAACATGTTCTTTTCAAGATCAAGCCTGTGGATAGATGAGGAATCAATGTTGTCGGAGTACTCAGCAATTCTGTTCTTACCAGACTTTTTTGCCTCATACATAGCAACATCAGATTTTCTGATAAGTTCAGGTACATTATCACCATTATCGGGGAATCTTACAACGCCCATACTCATAGTGCAGTAATAATCCGTATCCTTCAGATACCATGGCGTTGCAAAGGCATCTTTTATCTCTTCAACAATCTTATCCATCCTGCCATAGCTCTCAGGAGGAACAATAATTACAAATTCATCTCCGCCCATTCTGTAGCAGGAATTACTGATTCCCTCAATCCTGCTCATGGCCTTGGAGATATCCTGAAGCAGCACATCGCCATACTGATGTCCCAGGCTGTCATTGATATGCTTAAAGTCATCCAGATCAAGATACATAAGAGCACCGGTTTTGCCGGTATTTCTTGCCTCGTCCACATATTTGGCCAGATCCTTTTCACAGCACATTCTGTTGTAAAGACCTGTCAAGAAGTCTGTATATGCCTGCTGCTCAATTCTCTTTTGATACAGTTTCTTCTCAGTAATGTCGTAGATAGCGCACAAAGAAACCGGTCGGCCGTCCACCCACTTGATTCTTGTGTAATATACGTCATACCATTTGGATCTTGCCTTGTGATTAACCTCGTAGTTACCACTGTGGCTCCTTGACGGAATATTAGATTCAAAAAGCTCAATAAGCTTGTTCTCCGCCAGTTCCTTACTAAAGTTCTTTTTAAAGCTCCTATTTGCAAAAAGAAGCACTCCCGTACCGATATCTCTTACATAGATTGAACTTCCCACATTATCAAGAACAGCTTCCAATGAGGCAAAAGAGCTAGCTAGAGAGTTAGTCTGAATTCTCTTGGTGATAATACTCTGTAAGATCCTGATAGTATCATTGACAAACTTTATGTCATCTATAGACCATATTCTGCTTTCTCTGGTCTCGCAGAGGCATGCATAGAACCTTGGCGCACCATTAATTACTATTGGCATGGCAACCAAAGCTTTGATACCAAGCATATCAAGCTGTTCATGCTCTCCGGCATTCATCTGAGTATCGCTTGATATGACAATTGCCTTCTCTGTTCCAAGGAACCAGCAAACCTCCTGGTCAGTAGTCTCTGCAAAAAGTTTTTGTGTATCCTGAGCAGTCCACTGAACCACAATATCCATCAGGGTATTGTGATGAATCCTGCAGGTGAAGCCATTACTTATCTGCAGATAGCTGCAAAGCTTTGACAGAATGTCCACCATGATCGTCTCAATTCCCTCATCGCTGTCAAGAAGAGATACTATCTCTGTCATGGTCTCAGCGCGATGAAAAGAGGTGGTCATTTCAAGCTCCTGAAGCTTTGACTCCTCACTTTTGGCAACAGCAAGTGACCTTGAAGTTTCTATGGAAATAAAAACATTCAAGGATGCCCTGAGCAAATCAAGCACTCTATAAAATTTATCTTCTGAGATTTGATAACCAAAAGAATCTATTGGTGGGATATGGAAAAACTCAGCCTCATACTCTGCGTTAGTGAATACGCCGCAGACTATCCACACTGCCGAAGTCTGTTTTCCATTTTTAACAGCAACAGCAGCGAGCCGCAGGTTAGGAACCTCCGTTATCTCAACGGCCTGATCCTCCAGCTCGCTTTCTGATACTCTTTTGAAAATATTATGAATACGTATATCTGTAACGTATTTCTTGATTATTTCTATTTCGTGGGGATTGCCGGAAAACTCGCTTATAGGCATGCCCTCTGAATCAAGGCACATGGCATACACTCCGGACATCTCACAGAACTTATCCTGCCAGGACTGTAAAACGCCGGTGTTTTTAAGCGCAAAATTACCAAGAGCTCCTTTTTCTTCGTTTAAAGAGCCCATTTCTGTGGCATTTTCAAATTCCACTTTGGTAAATGTCTCCTGCATTGTCCCCCCTCAAGGAAAATGTAGTTACATCGTAAGTTTAATTAGTTGTTGTCAACACTGTAGTTAGGAGCCTCTTTTGTAATCTGAATGTCATGTGGATGAGACTCACGAAGAGCTGCTGATGTCATCTTGATGAATCTGCCGTTCTCTTTAAGTTCGTCGATTGTTTGGCATCCGCAGTATCCCATACCTGATCTAAGGCCACCCATAAGCTGGAATACTGTATCCTCTACAGTGCCCTTATATGCAACTCGTCCTTCTACGCCCTCGGGAACGAGTTTCTTGGCATCTTCCTGGAAGTAACGATCCTTGGAGCCATTCTCCATGGCTGCAATAGATCCCATTCCACGGTATACCTTATATTTTCTGCCTTGGAACAATTCAAATTCACCGGGAGCCTCGTCGCATCCTGCGAACATTGATCCCATCATAACAAGGTTTCCGCCTGCAGCGATAGCCTTAGTAATATCTCCTGAGTACTTGATACCACCATCAGCGATGATCGGGATACCATACTCCTTGGCAACTTTGTAGCAATCCATAATAGCTGTGATCTGAGGAACACCGATACCTGCTACAACTCGTGTTGTACAAATAGATCCTGGTCCGATACCTACCTTAACAGCATCCGCGCCAGCCTCAATAAGAGCCTTGGTAGCTTCTCCTGTAGCAACGTTTCCAGCTACAACCTGAAGATCAGGGAATTTCTCCTTGATCATTCTAAGGCACTTAAGAACGTTCTCAGAATGTCCATGAGCTGAATCAAGGACAATCACATCAACCTTGGCATCAACAAGAGCTGCAACTCTCTCAAGGCAGTTAGCTGAAATACCAACACCTGCGCCACAAAGAAGTCTTCCCTGATCATCCTTGGCAGCAAGAGGATACTTAATAGTCTTCTCAATATCTTTGATTGTGATGAGTCCTACAAGGTTGTAATCATCATCAACAATTGGGAGTTTTTCCTTTTTGGACTTGGCAAGAATGTTCTTTGCTTCCTCTAAAGTAATTCCTGCCTTAGCTGTAATAAGATTCTCGCTTGTCATTACATCCTTGATCTTCTGAGAGAAATCTTTTTCAAACTTAAGGTCACGGTTTGTAATAATACCAACAAGCTTTCTGCCCTCAGTTATAGGAACACCCGAAATACGGAACTTTGCCATAAGAGAATCCGCATCAGCCAGTGTATGTTCCGGAGAAAGTGAAAATGGGTCTGTGATGACGCCGTTCTCTGATCTTTTTACCTTATCAACCTCTTCAGCCTGAGCCTCGATTGACATGTTCTTGTGAATAATACCAATACCGCCCTGTCTAGCCATTGCTATAGCCATTCTATGCTCAGTAACGGTGTCCATTCCTGCACTCATCATAGGAATGTTAAGTCTGATCTTCTTGGTCAAATAAGTACCAACATCCACCTGATTAGGTATAACCTGTGAATAAGCAGGTACCAAAAGTACGTCATCAAAAGTAATTCCTTCGCCGATAATCTGTCCCATTCTCTACTCCCATTCTTAAAATAAAAAATGTTTACTTGGTATCAATGTATCCCCATACATTAATAAGCTTTAACTATCTGTGCAAATCAATATTCAGTTATAATCAGTCAACAAATACTTTTCTTGGTGCTACGTTTCTGACGGCATCCACAAACTCTTTCGTAGGCTCAAGAATAATCTTCTCTTTACCATCATAATAAATAGTATATGTTGGATCCGGCTGAGGATTCTTCTCTCTTGCGGAGAAATCCAGCACCTTGTAGGTCTTGTTCTTGTACTCGTCAAGATGATAAGAACGAGAAGGAGCCATAGCCTCAATTCTGCCTACATCATACTTGCCGATATTCTTACGTCTCTGCTTGTTAAGAACCTTATCAACAGTGATTTCTCTGTCACAGTACTGATACTCAAACTCAATACTGGCATTAAGAGAAGCAAAGTAATAACCTGCTCCGAAGGCAATTGCAAGAATCATGCCTACAATACCTGTGCCCATTAAAAATGTTGATAAAAAGGAAATAACTGCGAGTGTAATTGCGACTCCCTTGAGAACAACCAGAATCGGAGACGCCTTACTAGAGACAAGACATTCTACATAACTGTTATCACTAACCATTTGTAATAATAGCCTCCCATATCATTTTATCGACTATCTTATATTACTTTGTCTAATCTTTCAAGGGCTTTAACAAACAATTCAAAGATTTTGTCCTGCGACTATTTCTCGGCATTTTCACATAATTATCATAAAGAATGGATTGACACTTTTCTTCATTATTTCTATTATTGTTTTTATTATGATTTAGGCAAAAGGATAAAAAGCGCCTACTACCATTATATATGTTTTAATGACAAAAATGTATTATTTTTCTGTTAATTAATAGCAGGAGAAACAATGATTCATTTTCGCAAAACAAGAAATAAATGCATATTTTATTTTTACCCGGTATCAATTGGAGGATAATGCCATGTCAGTACATGAAGAAATAAGAGAACAGCAAAAGAAATTAAAAGGACAAGGTTTCAAAGCTCACCTGGAATACTTCTGGGAATATTATAAGATTCATACCCTGGTTGCTATTTTTGTGATAATCCTTATATCAATGCTTGTCCACGACATTCGAAACAACAAACCTTACGGTTTCTACGCACTTATGCTCAACTCCGGAATGTCCAGCGCGCAGGATACATTGGAAGAAGGCTTTACTCCCTACGCAGAAATAGATACAGAAAAATATAGCTGTTTCATAGACACTTCCGTAACCTATAATTTGGAAGTCATTACAGAAACCACCATTTCTACTGCCCAGAAAATTATGGCAAATGTAGCCGGCGGAGACCTCGATGTCATGGTAGCAGATTCAGATATCTTTTCGTATTATGCCAATCAGCAGATTTTTGGTGACTTAAGAGACATCTTGTCTGCAGAGCAGCTTTCCAAATATGAAGACCGCCTGGTTTACGTAGATCAGTCATACCTTGATTACCTTAATTCAGATGAATATCAGGATTATGTCAGCACCGGCGAATTTGATCCAAATAATAAATACGCTGTAATAGCTGATAACTACAACAAGAACTTTGTATTCCCTACAACAGATAAAGCTGAAATGGATAACCCTGTTCCTGTAGGAATCAGACTTGATGGTTCAGAAAAGCTTTCAGAATCCGGAGCTTATACTCTTACAGGTACAACTCCTGTACTTGGAATAATCATTAACACCAAACGTCCGGAACTTGGAATTAAGTTTATTGAATATCTGCTTGGATAAGTAAATGAGATATTCAAAATGATGTATTTTACGAAGTAAATTCATAGCCGCTTGCGGTTATTAGAACATCCCAGATATCACTGTCATGGGAATCGCGGAATACCACAGCGGGCACGGCCCGCGAGGATATGCCGCGAAAGTCCCATTGACTGAGATACCTGGGATGTTCTACTAATCGTAAGAGGCTATGAATTAAACAGCTTAAATCTGTGTCGTTACAAAGATATCGTAGATTGCACGAATTGCTTTCTCGAAATCACGGTTCTCAACGCCGATGATGATATTAAGCTCTGATGAGCCCTGGTCAATCATTCTTACGTTGACACTTGCATGAGCAAGGGCTGAGAAGATTCTTCCGGCAGTACCTCTTGTAGACTTCATACCGCGTCCAACGACAGCGATAAGTGCAAGGTCTGATTCGATCTCAAGCATATCAGGATGAGCCAGTCTGTGGATTTCTGATACAACTGCCTGCTCTTTTTCTATGAATTCATCCTGCTGAACAAATACGGTCATTGTATCTATTCCAGAAGGAACATGCTCAATTGAAATACTCTGGTCTTCAAAAGCCTGAAGAACTCTTCTGACAAAACCAATCTCGGAGTTCATCTGATCCTTGAGGACATTGACACAGCAGAATCCCTTTTTGCCGGCTATACCGGTGATGACATACTTAGATTTCTTGGCTGTGGATTCAACAATCCAAGTTCCGGGATCCTCGGGCTTGTTGGTATTTCTGATATTGATCGGAATACCCTCTTTTCTTACAGGGAAAATAGCATCTTCATGAAGAACGCCGGCACCCATATATGCAAGCTCTCGAAGCTCTGTATATGTGATTGTCTCAATGTGCGGTGGCTTCTCAATGATTCGTGGATCTGCAACAAGGAATCCTGAAACATCAGTCCAGTTCTCATATACGTCTGCCTTGATAGCTCTTGATACGATAGAACCGGTTATGTCAGAGCCGCCTCTTGAAAATGTCTTAACACTTCCGTCAGGGTAAGCTCCATAGAATCCTGGGATAACAGCCTTAGGGGATTTCTCAAGCTTTTTAGCCATGAGCTTGTTAGTCTTTTCGCTGTCAAATTCGCCGTTCTTGTCAAATGCAACAACTGTAGCCGCATCAATAAATTCGTATCCAAGGAAAGCTGCCATGATAATACCGTTAAGATATTCTCCACGGCTTGCTGCATAGTCTTTTCCGGCTTTTGCTTTGAAATTCTTCTCAATAGTCTTAAACTCTTCAGCAAGGCTAAGCTTAAGTCCAAGACCCTTTATAATCTCATCATATCTGGCCTTGATGTCAGAAAGCTGCTTCTTAAAATCCTTATCAGCCTCTGCAAGAGCATAAGTCTTATACAGCATGTCAGTCACCTTAGTGTCCTTGGAATTTCTCTTTCCGGGAGCAGAAGGAACAACATATACTCTGTCAGGATCTGCCTTGATTATTTCTCCTACTTTCTTGAACTGCTCTGCACTCGCAAGAGAACTACCACCGAATTTAACTACCTTTTTCATAATAATGCCACTCTCTCTTCCACTTAATTCTTTATTTTTTTATCAGTAAAGTCTGATATATCCCTTAACACTGTCCATCTTCCAAAGCTTCTCTTCAAAATCCTTCTCTGAAATAGGCTCAGTTACAAAAGCAAATTCTCCGGGAATACTGTTTCTTTTTACTTCCTCAACATTGTTTCCGAATATCTCTTTGGCCTGATCTTCCAGGTTTTCAGGAACTCTTACGAAGAAGTTTCTAACAGCATTGTCCTTGGGTGAAAGAACTGCCTTCTCAGCCTTCATGTTGACTTCGATGTGTTTTCCTTTGTGCTTGACTATATCAACAACATCTGCAACAACTGCACTGGCTGTAGCATTCTTGCCTGCGCCCTTTCCATAGAACATTACATCTCCCAGCATGTTGCCATGTACATCAATCGCATTAAACACTCCATTTACACTGGCGAGAGGATTCTCATTGGGAACAAGGAATGGAGCAACTATAGTAAAAAATCCATTCTCATTTCTTTTACACATTGCAAGGAGCTTGATTGACATATTCAGTGCCCTTGCGTATTCAAAATCATGAATATTGATCTTTGAAATTCCTTCTGTGTATATGTCTTCATATTGAACGTGCTTGCCGCTCATAAGGCTGGCAAGGATTGCAATCTTACGGCATGCATCATATCCTTCAACATCCGCCTCGGGATTTCTCTCAGCATAGCCCCTCTCCTGAGCCATCTTAAGGACTGTTTCAAAGCCCATTCCCTCTTTATCCATCTTGGTGAGGATATAATTGGTAGTTCCGTTAAGGATACCTGTAATGGCATCGATTTTCTCATGTTTAAGAGAATCATTAAGTGATCTCAGAACTGGAATTCCGCCTCCGACACTCGCCTCAAACAGATAGCTTACATTGTTCTTTTTGGCAAGTTCTACGAGCTCAGGTCCGTGAGCTGCAACAAGCTCCTTATTGGAAGTGCAAACGCTCTTTCCGGCCTCCAATGCCCTCTTTTCAAAAGTAAGAGCAGGCTCAATACCTCCCATGGTCTCACATATTACCTCAACCTCAGGATCGTTTAAAATCACATCAATATCATGAACAACCTGTGCTTCATGCTTATCTCCAGGAAAATCACGAAGATCAAGAATATACTTAAGTTCAAGCGCTTCCCCTGCGCTCTTTGCCACCTCTGCGGCATTAACATCAAGTACTTCTACCACTCCGCTTCCTACTGTACCATATCCCAAAACTGCTACCTTTGCCATGTCATCCTCCATTTTATGATAATGCTGCGCTTCGTCCCGTAATATGGACCTTGTGCACGCCTTCTGCCTTTTCCATTTTGGAAATCATTTCCATTATGTCTCTTGTAGTTGGTAAAACCTGAATAGTAATTGAAAGTGACGCCACACCATTGAGCGGAATTGACTGATGAATTGTGAGAATATTGGCCCCGAATTCCGCAATGAGGTTAAGAACATAAGACAAAAGACCTACCTCATCATTCATCTGAAACGTCAATGTCAGTGTAGTGCCCTGTAGACTATCATGAAATTCATATATATCTTCTTTATACTTATAAAAAGAGCTGCGGCTGATTCCAAGCTTGGCTGCTGCTTCTGCTGCAGTCTTAACCTTGCCGGATTCCAACAGTTTCTTGGCTTCTACCACCCTGAGAAGCACATCCGGAACCGCCTGCTTTTTTATAACGTAATAACCTGTATCCTGTTGCATTACAGAGGTTTCTCCCATAGATTATCAGTTATTTTGTATCGCATGCATAAAGATTGTATAGTCTTTCCACCAAAGACACATGTGCGTATATAGCATATTTTGTTCTTCTCACACGGACATGTGTTTGCGATACAAAGAGTTTAGCACAGTAAAGTCCCAAAGGCAACTATAAAAATGCATAAAATAATTATATTTATTCACCTTTTGTTGTGATTTTTATACATTCCCACCAAAAAAGAGTGTTACAAGCCACTCTGTCCCGGCTCGTAACACTCTCTATTCCTTAATTTACTTGTCCTATGAATATCTCTTACTTGGAAGCATTCTCACCTGCAATCTTGCCAAATACAACGATATCAGCTACAGCATTTCCTCCAAGTCTGTTGGCACCATGGATGCCTCCTGTTACTTCTCCTGCAGCATATAGCCCCGGGATAGGATTTCCCTCTGTATCAATTACCTGTGCATCAGTATTTATCTTTACACCGCCCATACAATGGTGTATTCCGGGGCCTACATTTACTGCGTAGTAAGGTCCCTGCGAGAGATCCGTCAGAACATCTCCTATTTCCCTTCCAAACTCCGGATCTTCTTTAGCTGCAACACATGCTACCCAGGTATCTATTGTATCTTTTAATGCGGCTGAAGCACTGTCATTAAATTCCATGGCCTTGGCCAAATCTTCCAACGTATCACCCTTTACGAGATAGCCACCCTTATCAAGCTTCTTGATAACAGCGGAACCATCATACATATCCTGGTTTGCTATAAGCCATACATTTCCGCCTGTCTGGGCAACTTCCGCTGCAGATACAGCATCTCTTGTGCCGGTTTCATTAGTGAAACGAACACCTTCCCTGTTAACAAGGATAGCTCCGTCTCCTCTTAAGGCCTCACCAACAAGTGCACCATCTGTAGGAATAACCGTAGGATGAAGCTGAATCTGCTCCATATCTACAAAGTCAGCACCAACTTCCGTCAAAAAATCTATCGCATCGCCGCTGGCTGTCGGAACATTAGTAGATATATATCCAGCAAGATCAGGCCTTAACGCAACGATTCTGTCCATATTTCCGCCAAATCCGCCTGTTGCCACAATGACTGCATTAGCATGAACGGTAATTGTATTTCCGTATTCACCTGCAGCAACCACTCCTGAAGCCTTACCACCGTCCATAATGATCTTATTTACTGTGGCGCCATAGATAATCTCTACACCAAGCTCATCAATTCTTCCGGAAAGTGCAGAAACCAGAAAGTTTCCTACAGAGGTTACGTTACCCTCTTCGTCCGTAGGGCGATGAGTTCTCTTTGCACTAAGACCGCCCATAGTTCCAAGAGGTCCTGACAAAGGTACATTTTCCTTATCTAGCCAGTCTATGGCTTCTGCTGATTTCTCCGCCAAAGTTCTTACAAGCTCCGGATCATTTATCTCTTTTCCGCTCTTCATAGTATCTTCCACAAAAAGATCTACAGAGTCCTCGACGCCCTGTTCGGCCTCATAGTGCGTCTCTGCTGCGTTCATTCCAGAGCTCGCTCTACTGGTATTTCCGCCAAGGATTTCATTCTTTTCTAGAAGTATTACTTTCTTGCCATTTTCTGCTGCAGCAATGGCAGCTGTCATTCCGGCACCGCCACCACCCACAATGACAACATCTGCTGTAGCTTCATAGTCTTCCTCTGCCACAGCGCCACTTCCATCAGCTACTATACCTCCCTGTGCAAGGGCCATATCTATAGCTGACAAGAATCCTTTTGAAGTATATGTTGCTCCGGAAACCGCATCAATTTTCGTGCTCTGGGTTTTCAGAATCTTGGTTCGCAGCGCACGTATAGCACTTATACCAACTGATGGGGTCTCTCCTTCTGTCTGGTAGGTGATATCCGTTATGGTGTTGCCCTCTACAAAGACAGATACTTTTATCTCGCCTCCAAAGCCCTGTGCAGATCCATCAAACTGTTTGCCTTCTCTCTCTACAACGTAAGTACTGCCCCATATGCAGAACAAAACCAATAGTATACATGCTCCGCAGGATATAATTCGCTTTGTCATTGTATTCATGTACTTTTCCCTCTCATAATACATAAAACGGTGAACGAAAATACATCTATATATTAACTATAATATATATCCATGTTTATTGCCACTATATTTGTAATAAGAAGGAACTACTATTTTTAGACAAAGCGAAAGCCATGGCATCGGGGAATGCCATGGCTTTCTATTAACGCTTATAAAAGGAAAGAGTAACCTTTATCCTGGAGGTATGGCCAAGGATAAAGAAAGGAGGATATCAAATTCCCGTGTATCCAACTATACTCGTGAAACTCCCAAATTACTTAGAAGCCTTCCATGTGTTGTACTGGTTCTGGAACTCAGCAAGAACTTCCTGATATCCAGCGCCATCAAGAGCTGCCTGATATGCTTCGATTGTAGACTCAACGTCTGCAGAAGCAACACCACCGTTCTCAAGAGCGAATCCGAACTCACCAGCTACGTTAGCGCATGCTGTGTACTGAGCCTCTACAGGAGTCTTGTCGAATCTGAATCCAGCTGCTGAAGATGTGTTAGCGCCACCGTTGAATGCATCATAGAGATCAGCCTTGTTAGCTGGCTCGTTTGCAAGAGGTGTAACGATTGTAGCGTTAGCTGACTCCCACATTGAGTGGTTGTACTTTTCAGAGTTCTGCACAACCTGGTGGTTAGCATCGTATGTGAAGTCCTCACCCTCGATACCGAATGTATAGATATCAGCAAGTGTTGAATCTGTGTAAAGAAGTCCAAGGAAATCTACACAAGCCTGAGCCTGCTCAGGTGTTGAGTTTGCTGTTACGCAGTAGCAAGAACCAAGAGCTGATGTTGAATGAGCCCATCTACTTGTTGCAGGCTGCATTACAACTTCCTGACCATAACGAGCATTAGCCTCGTCGTTAACTGGGATATCTGTCCACCATGTTACTGCCCAATCCTGAGTCTGTGTTGTCTGATCGTTAGTTGTCTTTGTAGCATCATCCTCTGAGATGTAGCCTTTTTCTGCCCAATCAGCCATAAGCTTACAGAACTCAAGGTACTCAGGTGTAAGGATTGTGTCAACAACTTCATCTGACTTACGATCAACTGCTACGAAGTTTGCGCCAGCATCAGCTGTGAAGAAATCGAAGCTGTCGATGTACCATCTGTAGAACATAGCTGTCTTCTGTGTAAGGAAAGGATACTTAAGTCCGTCAGCCTTAGCATCAGCGAGCATTGGCTCGAGGTCAGCAAGCTTCTTAACTGTTGTGATATCCCAACCATGAGCATCAACAACATCCTTACGGAACATGAAATCATAACCTTCTACGTTGTCCTTATAAACAGGTACGAAGTAGATCTTGCCATCATACTTAGCTGCTTCCCACTGTCCTTCAGCCATTGAACCATAAAGTGTTGATCCCTGGATGAGGTCTGTAAGATCGTAAACAGCCTTTGCAGGATAAAGGTCGTTAGTTCCAATTGTGCCTTCCCAAGAAGCTGTCCAAAGAAGGTTGATCTCGTTGTTTGCAAGTGCAAGGTTAGCTTTTTCTGTGTACTCACCAGAACCGATGTCTGTAAGTTTGATCTGTACAGGAATCTTGTCAGCGATGTATGCGTTGATAGCATCCTGAACCTTCTGAACCTGTGCGGAATCTGGGTTAGCTACGTTAAATGAGCATCTGTAAAGGCTGATCTCTGTAACGTCGCCTGATGCAGCAGGAGTCTCTGTAGCAGCTGCTGTGTCTGTGTTTGTGTCTGCTGCAGGTGTCTCTGTAGCAGTTGTGTCTGTAGGAGTCTCAGTTGCTGTAGCTGATCCTGAGCTTCCGCAGCCTGCGAGCAATGAAAGAGTCATTGCTGTAGCCATCATTACTGATAAAACTTTTTTCTTCATATTAACCTCCCTTATTTAGTGGTTTAGTTTTTTATATCAACCCCAAACGGGTAGATATCATGTTATGGAACCTTCCGCTCTCGCATTCGCTCGCCGGAAGACGTTCGAACTAGCCTCGTAAAAAACCTTGGCAAGTTCTCTCAGCCCTTTACTGATCCAACAGTAAGACCCTTGATGAAGTACTTCTGGAAGAATGGGTATACTACCATGATAGGTCCAATAACTACCAGAACTGTTGCCATTGTTGATGAGTACTGTGGAATAGTACCACCCATGGCAGCTCTTGCTGATGCAGGAACGTTTGCGTTATTAAGAAGGAACTCGATACTCTTCTGAATGTTGATAAGAAGGAGCTGCAAAGGCTTCTTGGCATCTGTATCAATGTACAAAAGAGCGTTCTGCCAGTCATTCCAGTAAGCTGTAGCCATCATGAAACCTACGGCTGCAAGTGAAGGCTTAAGAAGTGGAAGTGTGATCTGGAAGAATGTTCTATATTCACCTGCTCCATCGATCTTGGCAGCTTCCATAAGCTCTCCCGGAATACTGTTTGCTATGTATGTTCTCAGAATGATTACATTCATGGTCGAAACACAAAGTGGAAGGATAAGGAGCCATAAGCTGTCTTTCAATCCATAGTAACTTGTGAATACGATATATCCTGAAAGTGTTCCACCATTGAACAACATAGGAATCAAAAGATAAATTGATAAAAATCTTGCAAGTCTGAACTCCTTACGACTGATTGAATATGCGAACATACTCATGAAAAGAAGTCCCACGAAAGTACCTACTACAGTAACAAAAATTGTTACCAGGTATGACTGTGCCAGCTGCTTACCATATTTAAGAACTGCAGCCATACCATCAAGTGACCAATCCTTAGGCCAGAATCTAAAGCCGTTTACTGCGATTGATTTTTCATCTGTAAAAGCAGCTACGAATGTAAGCTCAACAGGAAGGAATGCAAACAGCGTGCATGCAAGAAGGATAATTGCCAGAATAACCTGTCCTACTGTTACCTTCTCCTCTTTAGAAGGAGCTATATCAAGTTTGTTGTTTTCTCTTTTTAACTTAGCCATCTCTTTCCCCTTTCTAGCCAATTATCAGAACAATGCGTTTTCCGGTGCAATTCTGCGGACTGTTGTATTTGCGAACAACATCAGCAGAAGTCCTACAATTGACTGGAAGAAGGACGTTGCGGCTACAAATCCAAAGTTCGAACTACTAAAGATAGCATTCAGAACGTAAGAGTCGATAACCTGTGTTGTTGAATAAAGCATACCGTTGTTACGTGTTACCTGATAGAAAAGACCTGTATCGGAATGCATTACTGAACCAACAGAAAGAAGAAGCATTACTGTTACCATAGGAATAAGTGATGGAATAGTAACATGGAGAATCTTCTGCCAGGAGTTAGCTCCGTCAATGTCTGCTGCTTCGTAAAGCTCTGAGTCGATACCGGCAAGCACTGACATGTAAAGAACTGAACCATATCCGGTGTCCTTCCAGATCTTAACTACAAGGAGGATCCAAGGCCAAAGCTTAGCCTGTGAATAGAATCTTGTTGTAGTACCAAGCATGTGGTTAATAATACCTGTGTCAGAGCTGATGAATGCATATACGATGAACTGAACGGCTGCATATGAAATAAAAACCGGAATGATCATCAAAGTCTGCATTGTCTTGGCCATTTTCTTGAACACAAGCTTATCGATCATGATAGCCAGTGTTACATTAAGGAATGTACCAACTGCTGTAAACAACAGATAATATAAAATTGTGTTCTTGGTGATTGAAATGAATGTTGCCTTGGAAGCTATCAGGAACTTGAAGTTATCAAGACCGTTCCATGGGCTCTTCCAAATACCATCAACATAGTTGAAGTTCTTGAACGCCATTACCAAGCCGGCCATAGGCACATACATGATAAAGAATAAGATGAGGAACACAGGCAGTGCCATAACAACGTGAGCTCTGTGTTTCCAGGTGTTTCTTAAAAATTCTTTCATACTGCTACTCTCCCTTTTATTTACTGGCTAATTCTTGCTACTGACTCTCCCATCTCAATATTCCCCTTTACTACAACCTGTTCAACGATTGTCCCCTTGGGATTATTGATAAGATCAATCAACTTAGAAGCAGCAAGCAATCCAATCTGTTCAGTGTCCTGTACCATAGTAGTCAGGATTGGGCTTATCCTTCTGGCGATCTCAATACCGTCATACCCCACGACTGAGATGTCTTCCGGAATTCGTAAACCTCTTTTTCTAATAGCATTTATTCCGCCGAAAGCTGCAAAATCATCTGGGTAAAAAATACACGTTGGCGGCTCTTTTAAATCAAGAAGCTTATTAGTCGCTTCATAAGCTGCATCTGTATCTCTGTATGGAACTGCCGGAACATATTCATCAGGAATCTCAACTCCAAAATCCTGTAATGTCTTGTAGAAACTTGAAAGTCGGCTTTTTGTTACCGAAGATTCCATTCCGGACTCTTTACCATGTATATAAGCTATTCTTCTGTGTCCCTGCTCATATACATAAGTGGCAAGTTCATTTATTCCATTTACATTGTCAGACATTATTGCTGTTCTGTTGTAAAACAGGTGGTCAATTGTAACCACCGGAATCTCACTCTTTATAAGTTCATCTACCTGAGGATCTGAGAAATCCACACAGGCAATCACGATTCCATCGAAACCTCTGTATATCGCGTGTGATAAATAGGACATGTTGTTTAGTCTCTTATTACCACTGTTGATGAAGGTTATGTCATAGCCGTTTTCCTCAGCTGTGCGTTTGAAGCTGTCCAGAACATGATTGAAATAGTCATGTGTAAGTCCGCTATTAGCTTCATCAACAAAGAGGACGCCAATATTATTTGTTTTGTTCGTCTTAAGAGCCTGTGCTGCAGCGTTTGGTCTGTATCCAAGCTTCTCAGCCACCTCTCTGACATGTTTCTTGGTCTCCTGGCTGATATCACTATGATCGTTAAGTGCCTTGGATACTGTCGCAACGGATACTCCACAAGCCTTAGAAATATCTTTTAATGACACCATTCTATTTACCGTTTGCGCCTTGTTTGTTACTAAATCGTTTTCGTAGTTTCAGAGTACAACATTATTACCCCAAAAGCAATATGTTTTTATATTTTTTTGTGCATGTTTTATACTTTTGGTACATTTTTATAAAATCATTGTCGCTTTTTCATACACTTTTATAAATTCCAGTTTATATTCATAAAAATTTTATTAAACGTTTTCGATAGTGTTTCGTAAACTTATATTCATTGATATTTTGATACCGGTTTCACTGGAAGCTATTGTCTCATCCCCAGTATTTATGCGACTTTAAACTTTATTTTTTTCTTGTTGCATTATATGGATTTAGCATATATAATGTCACTAGAAATTCCGAAAACGTTTAAGTTTATTTATATGTATTGGGAGGTTTTATATGAAATACGGCTTCTTTGATGATGCAGCCCTTGAGTATGTCATCACCACACCCAAGACTCCATTGCCATGGATCAACTACCTCGGCAACAAAGAGTTCTTTTCACTGATATCCAACACATGTGGTGGATACACATTCTACAAGGACGCCAAACTGCTGAGACTCACCAGATATCGTTACAACAACGTTCCATACGATAATAATGGTAAGTACTTCTATATTAAGGACAACACAGATTCCGCCTGCAGCGTAGTATGGAATCCGGGTTGGCAGCCTGTCAAGACAGCACTTGACCAGTATGAGTGCCGTCATGGTCTTGGATACAGCACATTTACATCCAGCAAGAACAACGTGGAAGCTAAAGTTCTCACCTTTGTTCCTATGAATGATAACTGTGAGATTTCCAAGGTTACTATTACCAATAATAAAGAAACCGCAGCTAAGTTATCTCTTTTCTCATATGTTGAGTGGTGTCTCTGGAACGCAGACGACGACATGAAGAACTTCCAGAGAAATCTCAGCACAGGTGAAGTAGAAGTTACAGATGGTGGTTCTACAATCTACCACAAAACAGAATACAGAGAGAGACGTAACCACTACGCTATTTACAGTGTCAACTCTGCAGTTGATGGTTTTGATACCAGCAGAGATGCTTTCCTTGGCGCATACAACGGACCAGATAGTCCTGACGTAGTTGCAGAGGGCAAGTGCACCAACTCTGTAGCAAGTGGCTGGTCACCTATCGCTTCTCACCAGATCAACATTGATCTTGCAGCTGGCGAGTCCAAGACTTTCATCTTCGTTCTTGGTTATATCGAGAATCCCGAGGATGACAAGTGGGAAGCTCCGGGTGTAGTTAACAAGAAACCTGCTCTTAAGATGCTCGAAGCATACAAGACAGAGGCTGCTGTAGATGCTGCACTTGTAGAACTCAAGAACTATTGGAAAGAGCTTCTTTCCAATTATCATATTTCATCTTCTAATGAGAAGGTTGATCGTATGGTCAACATCTGGAACCAGTACCAGTGCATGGTTACATTTAACATGTCACGTTCTGCTTCTTATTATGAATCAGGAATCGGCCGTGGAATGGGCTTCAGAGATTCTTGCCAGGATCTTCTTGGTTTCGTACACCTTATTCCGGACAGAGCAAGACAGCGTATCATTGATATAGCTTCCACTCAATTCCAGGATGGTAGTGCATACCACCAGTATCAGCCACTTACCAAGAAGGGTAATTCAGATATCGGTTCAGGTTTCAATGATGATCCGCTCTGGCTCATCGCAGGAACAAGTGCATATGTAAGAGAAACAGGTGACCTTTCTATATTAAAAGAAATGGTTCCATTCGATAATGATATGAGTGTTGCTAAGACACTCATGGGACACCTTAAGTGCTCCTTCGATTTCACAGCAACTCACAAGGGTCCTCACGGTCTTCCACTTATCGGTCGCGCTGACTGGAATGACTGTCTGAACCTTAACTGCTTCTCAGAGCACCCTGGTGAATCATTCCAGACTTTCGGGCCTTCTGAGGGACCTGTTGCTGAATCAGTATTCATCGCTGGTATGTTTGTTAAATACGGTGAAGAGTACGCTCAGCTTGCAGAACTTCTCGGAGATGACGCTGAAGCTAAGAGAGCACGTGAAGAGATTGCCAAGGTTTACCAGGCAGCTATCACAGCCGGATGGGACGGCGAATGGTTTGTTCGTGCTTATGATGCATATTCCAACAAGGTTGGATCAAAAGAGTGTGAAGAAGGCCAGATCTACATCGAGCCTCAGGGCTTCTGCGTACTTGCAGGCATCGGTGTTAAGGAAGGTCTTGCAGAGAAAGCACTTAAGAGTGTTGAAGAGAGACTTGATACCAAGTATGGCGTAATGATCCTTCAGCCTGCATACACCAAGTATCACCTTGAACTCGGTGAGGTTTCTTCTTATCCACCAGGATACAAGGAGAACGCAGGTATCTTCTGCCACAACAATCCTTGGGTATCAATTGCTGAGACAGTTCTTGGTCACGGTGACAGAGCTTTCGAGATTTACAAAAAAACTTGTCCTGCTTATATCGAGGACATCAGTGAAATTCACTGCACTGAGCCTTATGTATATTCACAGATGGTTGCAGGAAGAGATGCTAAGTTCTTTGGCCAGGGCAAGAACAGCTGGCTCACAGGTACTGCAGCATGGACTTTTGTTAATATCTCACAGTACATTTTGGGTGTATATCCTACACATAACGGTCTCTCAATCAATCCTTGTATCCCTGAAGGATT
Source organism: Butyrivibrio sp. VCB2006 (assembly GCF_000420945.1). Taxonomy (GTDB): domain Bacteria; phylum Bacillota; class Clostridia; order Lachnospirales; family Lachnospiraceae; genus Butyrivibrio. The sequence goes on along the minus strand of NZ_ATVX01000005.1, from coordinate 276,765 downwards.
TGGTGATTTCGAGATTACAAGAAAATATCGCGATGCTGTATATAACATCAGCGTTAAGCAGAACGGCGCTCAGAAGGGCATCAAGAAGCTTACCGTAAATGGCAAGGAAGTATCTGGTAACGTTATTCCTTACGAGGCTGGTGTAAAAGAATACACAGTAGTAGCTGAAATGGGTTGATCCGCTATATGCGATTAACATTATGAGGGGTGAAATAGCCATGGAATCCGTGTATTCCGTGGCTATTTTTGTAAGTATTGCATAAATGACGGTTGTTATGTTAAAATTAGGCCTTGAGGGTGAGAAAAAGTAATGCGAGGTTATTATGGGTAAAGAAATAAAACCTAAGAAACACAGACATAAAAGGCATTATACTTTTATGATCATCTCGGGGGATTCTGACGGCAGCACAAAGCGTCTTCATTTAAACCACTTCAAAACCCAGGTATTGGCGTATACATGCTTCATTATAGTATTGGCTCTTGTTTGCTATTTTATCTATTCCGCCATGACTATAAATGCACTGAAGGATATTGAAGCTCAGCAGAAGGCGCAGATTGAAGAACTCACGCAGAAAAGCACTACCTTATCCGCTGAGAACACTAAACTGGAAACAGAAATCGAACAGCTATCTGCCGCAATCAATAAGAGAATTGAGGATGAACAGTCCTCTGCTGAGGAAGCGGAAGCACTTGCTATTCCATCCGGCTTCCCTCTTTCAGGAACAGCATCTATGACAAATGCAGTTGACGATCCAACTGCTACTACTGTTACTGAACTTACAGACGACAACAAAGACAGCGCAACAGGCAATGCTATTATGATATTTGCGGCCGGTGAAGGCAGCAACGTTATAGCATCCGGATCAGGAACAGTTACTACTGTCACAAGCGATGCCAAATTCGGAAACCTAATATCTATAGATCACGGAAACGGCTACGTTTCTATATATAGAAATTCAGGTAACCCTCTTGTTTCCGAAGGCGATTCAATTGACAGAGGCGACATATTATTCGTTGTTGGCGAGGATAACACCACTCTTGGTTATCAGATTCAACAGGACGATGAATATATAAATCCAGAAACACTAATTGAGATAAATGGATAAATGGAGGAAAAAGTATATGTTCGGAAGTAAAAAGGATACTTCACTTGATCCATCACTGGAGCAGGTTGGAACCATCATCGGACCGGGTGCGGTTATAGAAGGTCCCCTTACAACCAAGGATTCTGCCAGAATAGACGGAACCATAAAAGGAAACGTATCTGTTAGCGGCGCACTTATCGTAGGTCAGGAAGCTAAGATTACAGGAACTGTTTCTTGTCTCAATGCTTATATTGCCGGTGAAGTAAACGGAAATATTTCTTCCCCTCAAGGAAAGGTTGAAATCAGTGATACCGGAAAGGTAATCGGAGATGTAACCTGCAAAGGAATCATCATCGATGAGAACGCGGTTTTCCAGGGCAGATGTGACATGGCAAATCTCGATAAGAGTTCTGCATCAGTTGCCAAAGAAAGAGCTGCATCTGATAAAGCTTCAGAAGAATCAAAGAGCTCTGAAGAGAAAAAAGAAGAAAAGAAAGACGACAATAACAAGAAAAAATGATAAACAAAATGAGCCTTACGCATCCATCCGAATGCGCAAGGCTCTCTTTTTACACAAAAATACAATCGTTAATCAGTCCTGCATTCTCTCGAACACAAGCTCGTATCCGTCATCGCCATAGTTAAGTGAACGATTAACTCTACTAATTGTCGCTGTAGAAGCGCCGGTTTTCTCTGCAATCTCAAGATAAGTCTTATGGTCTCTAAGCATAGAAGCAACTTCAAATCTCTGTGAAAGAGAAAGAAGCTCATTTACTGTACAAAGATCCTCAAAGAAGCTATAACACTCCTCCTTGTTCTGGAGGCATAGTATTGCATTAAACAGGTGATCAACTGCATCTGTCCTAATCTTTTTGTTCATATTAGAAGTCTCCTTAATAATATTTTTTTCGCCATAATTAATCTGTATTCCGATAATAATACTTTCGTGCTTAAACATTTTATCACTCTGAACTAGTAAAGTAAAGTACTCAATTCCGTAAATCGTAAAAATACCTCAAAATGTTATATTTTTGCGTAAAATATGCGCGTATAAACAATTAATTACCTTTACTTTTGGATTTTTATGTGTTAGCATTAATATGTTGTCGTGGACAACAGAACGATTATTTTTTTATTTTTAGTGGAGGTATTACAATGAACAAAGGTACTGTTAAGTGGTTCAACAACCAGAAGGGTTACGGCTTCATCTCTGACGAGGCTGGAAATGATGTATTCGTACATTATTCAGGACTCAACATGGAAGGTTTCAAGTCTCTCGAAGAGGGCGCTTCTGTAGAGTATGATGTAATCCAGGGCGAAAAGGGACCTCAGGCCGTAAACGTAAACAAGCTTTGATTCACAGGTGAGTTAAAGGCTAATTAATCAGACTACATAGTGCCTTATTCTAATATAGATATATATTTTGAATTCGCAAGATTGTAACAATGATTAATCAACAAAAGCCATCCGATTTAATCGGATGGCTTTTTTGAGCGATTGGGTTACTGTCATTTTCAATCAACTATTCACGCTTTGCATGCATCTAACACACTCTTAAATTTAAGTTCGCCGCCAAAAATATCCAGCGCACTTCCTACGGTAACATCGACCTTTCCACTGCCAATGCGCTTTAATAATTCAATGTCTTTAAGATCGTGAACTCCACCGGCATAGGTAATTGGTTTCTTTGCCCAAGTTCCCAGAATCTTCGCAACATTTTCCTCTATACCGTTTTGCTTGCCTTCCACATCTGCCGCATGGACAAGGAATTCATCGCAGTATTCAGATAACTCGTCGAGAGTGTCAGCATTTAATTCTACAGAAGTTTCCTTCTGCCAACGGTCTGTAACTACAACATACTTATTAGTTTTCTTATCATCATCGCATGCTGCCTTACAGGACAGATCAAGAACCAGTCTTTCTTTTCCCACTGTTTTTACCATCTTTTTGAGATTAGTCATACTGATCTTGCCATTTTTGAATACGTAGGAAGTAACAATAACATGGGACGCTCCGGCATCAAGAAAATCTGCTGCATTATCCGGATTTATTCCCCCTCCGATCTGCAGGAGGCCAGGAGTTGCAGAAAGGGCCAGCAGTGCCTGTTTCCTGGTAATGTCATAGTATGGACTCTCTACCGGATTAAGGAGAATAATATGTCCCCCGGAAAGCCCCAGTTCTCTGTACATCCGAGCATAAAAATCAGCCCCTTTTGTGGAGGCAAAGTTCTCTTTTGCTCTATCTCCTTCATCTATAAGGCTGCTGCCTACAATCTGTTTAACTTTTCCGTTATGTATGTCTATACAGGGTCTAAACCTCATTTGATTTATCCTTCCATATATAAAATTAAAGCGGTTTTCACTATTATACATGAAAACCGCCTATCATCATAAATTACGCCAGTACATCAGCCATATCGTACATTCCGGGGTTCTTTCCCGCAAGGAACTTGGCTGCCTGAATAGCGCCCTTTCCAAAAATGGCTCTTGAATATGCTCTGTGAGAAAGAGTTACAACCTCGTCGAGACCAGCAAAAATAACATCGTGGTCGCCGACAATTGTTCCACCTCTTACAGCTGAGATACCAATTTCCTTAGGACGTCTCTTCTCTCGTCTCTGGCTTCTGTCATAAGTATATTCGTATTTTTCATCAAATGCATCATTGATTGCATCAGCAAGTGCAATAGCTGTTCCGGAAGGAGCATCGAGCTTTTGATTATGATGCTTTTCAACTATTTCAATATCAAATCCAGCCTCTGCAAATAACGGCGCCACTTCCTTGAGTACCTTAAGAAGTGCATTAACACCAACTGACATGTTTGCGGAGCGAAGAACTGCAACTTTGGAAGATGCCTCTTTTACCTTGGAAAGCTGCTCCTCAGAAAGCCCTGTTGAACATAAAACAACCGGTACGTTCCCCGCTACAGCATAATCAAGAAGTCCCTCTACTGCAGATGCATTTGAGAAATCCACGATGACATCTGCTTCCACGTTGCATTCTGAAAGGCTTTTAAACACAGGAAAATCATAAGTGTTTTCGCCAAAAGCATCAACACCTGCAACTACCTGAATATCAGCATCCTCTTTTACCAGATCTACAATAACATGTCCCATACGGCCATTGCAGCCGTGCATGATCATTTTTGTCATTTAGCGCACCTCCAGTCCGTACTTCTTCATCTCATCTCTAAGAACTTCCTGGTGAGCAGGCTCCATCTCTGTAAGTGGAAGACGAAGTGGACCAGCCTCAAAACCAATCATCTTAAGAGCGCTCTTAACAGGAATTGGATTAACCTCTGAGAAAAGAGCTTTCACAAGAGGAATAGCATTAAACTGAAGCTTTCTTGCTGCAGCAAAGTCTCCGTCAAGGCACTTCTGGCAGATATCGTGAGTCTGCTGTGGTGCTACGTTTGAAAGAACTGAGATAACTCCAAGTCCACCAAGAGACATGATTGGAACTATTTCATCATCATTACCTGAATAGAGATCAATGCATCCATCTGCAAGCTGCATCATTCTGGAAGTCTGGGCGATATTGCCTGTAGCATCCTTGATACCAACGATATTCTTCTTGTCGCGGCAAAGCCTTACTGCAGTCTCCGGAAGGATGTTACAACCTGTTCTACTTGGAACATTATAAAGAATAATAGGGATATTAATGGCATCTGCAATAGCACTAAAGTGAGTATAAAGGCCTTCCTGAGTAGCCTTGTTGTAATATGGAGTTACGCACAAAACGCCGTCTGCGCCATATTCCTCTGCGAGCTTTGAAAGCTCAATTGCTGTCTGTGTGCAATTTGAACCGGTTCCGGCAATTACAGGAATTCTCTTGTTAACCTTATCAATACAGAACTTAACTACTTCCATGTGCTCTTTTTCTGACATGGTTGCTGCCTCGCCTGTAGTGCCACATACTATGATGGCGTCTGTTCCGTTTGCAATCTGGAACTCTATGAGTCTTGCGAATTCCTCATAATTAACTGATCCATCCTGATTAAACGGTGTTGCAATTGCTACTCCTGCTCCCTTAAAAATTGCCATGATATCAATATCCTCCTTTGATATAAACCGACTAAAGAAAAAGGCTCAACAGATAAATCTGATGAGCCGCAAATACTATTCCATTCCCAATATAACATAAAATATAAGAATGAACTTGATAGCGCCCCATCTTACGATGACAGTCATGCAGCTCTTAACTGCATGCCCAAGCATTTGGAGTTCAGGCCCCAAACCTTTCGGCATATTCACCTTTCGCTTTGCTTCTCCTGCGCCTGACGCATTTGCAAAGTTACTCATTAAATACGCAACCTCTATCTAAAGTCTTATGTTTGTTTTTTAAATAGTACAACTTGTGTCAAGTTTTTGTCAATACAATTGCACTTTTTCCAATAAAGTGCGCATTATGTGCTACTGTCCAAGAAACTGAACAGTAGCATCTTATGTTTACTTCTATCATTCCGCTCCGGAAATGGTCACATTTTCAATCTTAACAACTGATGGAACGACAATGTTGTTGTACTGCTTGAGTTCCTTGGATAATCTTACATTCTTCATAAGTTCGTTAAGATTTCCTGATACAGAGCCTCCGCTAACTGCTGTTACGTTGTCGCCGTCATGGAGATATGCAAGACGGATTTCTCCAGCAATCTCTCCGGTTATTGGATTAACGCTAAAGTCAGAGAACTCAACTGGCTCGAGGTACTTGCCACTTCTAAGCTCTTTTTCTGTATACTCTCCGCCCTCTGCTGTGAAGTTACCCACGATGTAGGAATCTTTTACGCCAAGATAATAGCGGAACTGTACATCGCCCCAATAGCATTCTGGCACATTGTCTTTAACGAGGTACATATCTTTGACAACAGCACCTTCTGAATCCACTGCACTGTTATTAGCAGAATTTGGAAGTTCTTTAACTGCCTTGATAGTAAGCTTGTCTCCCTTTACGTCCTCAAAGACTTCCTTGCCAAGTTCCCACTTGGAGTAGCCCATGTACTTATATGCTGCATGCATATTCATTGCAGCCCACTTATAGATCTGCTCAACATCGTTAGTAGAAAAAAGAACTGTTGTCTTTGAAAGATTTGGAGTAGGCTTTGTATCCAGTCTGTCTTTACCAAACTTAAGGGTATTAGAGATTTCTTTTACCAGATGATCCTTATCACAGGTTCCGGCTTCATACATACGGTAAAGCTCGATCTCATGTTCCTTGTTTCTGGCATTAACAACAACCTCTACCATTGACTTAGGATATGTAACTGTAACATCAATTTCCTCAGAGTTTACATATCTTCTCTTATTGCTCTCAGCAAAAATCTCATAAGAGTTGATATCCTCACCTGATGTCTCAGGAACCTGCTGCAGGGCTTCAATGAAATCCTGTGCCATCTTAGGAACGTCGATAGGTTTGTTTTCAACCTCTACCTTTTCTTTATTCAGCTCGTAGTATGGGTTTGGAGCAAAAGTAGCTCTTACACACAGCGCATCAATAATTTTTTTTGCTTCCTCTAATGAAGCAGTTGGAGCAATCTCCTCAGAAGCTTTACCGATGAACTTTCCATCTGCAATCTTTTTGTAAACTTCTACAGTGATATGTTCTACATCGCGAACTCTGTTCTGATCCAGCTGGTGCTTAATAAAATAAAACTCCCAGCCCTCTGTAACTTTATCTGTAACACTCCAGGCATCAGCACCAGACTGTTTTAATAATTCAATAATCTTATCTGTCATGTCATCCTCCCGCTTAGCCAAGTCTTACTCTGCACTTAAGATATGGGCCGCCGTCTGCAGTCTTAACCCATTCCTTATGGCCTTTACCGCACATTCCGCTTCCAAATGAAACGTAGTCTTTACTTGCCATAGAAATTGAGCCAAGAAGATCTGGCACATAGCCTGTAAGTACAAGTGGCGCAACGACCTTGCCAGTCAGCTTACCATCAATAATCTCATAGCCTCTTGAAATGATACACTGAATTCCCCAGTGCTTAGGATCCTCCATACCTGAGTTGAAGCCTTCCAAAAGGTATCCCTTTGCAATAGAAGCAATCATCTCTTCCTTGGTGCTGTTGCCGCTGTCAAACATAGTGTTTGTCATTCTGGTATAAGCCTTATGCTCAAAGTTCTGTCTCTTACCATTTCCTGTAGGCTTTGTACCAAGCCTGAGGGCAGAAAGAGCGTCACATACGCCAGTCTTAAGAATACCCTTATCGATTTCTATTACGTCTCCAGCAAGAGTTCCCTCATCATCAAAGGCATAACTGGATGTATCTTTACATACAAGAGCTCCCTCATGCATTGAAACAAGATCAGATCCAACGCGCTTATCAATATATTCCTGACCAAGCGCTCTCTTTTTAACAAACATATCCATCTCAACGCCGTGGCCAAAAGCTTCGTGGGCAATAAGTCCCGAAACCTCAGGAGATGTGACAACATCATACTCACCAGGGACAACATGCTCTGCGCCAAGGCAGTCATTAAGTTCTCTGAATGATTCATTGATAAGATCTTCCAGACCATCGAAGATTGCAGGACCTTCTCTGTCAGAAATCGCCTGGTAGCCGTTATCTGTCTTGCCATTTCTGGATCCAAATATTATAACTGCGCCAGTGGACTGAACATAGCTCTGACGAAGATCCTTATTGGCTGTAAGGAACATCTTGCTAACATGAGTAGATTCTCCTCTTACATTACAATCAATGATTTCCTCCGAAAGAGCAGCTCCTTTATCACTAAACTCTTTAAACTTCTTGATCAGTGCATCAAGATCTGTCTCCTCTGGAAGATCTGTGGTCTCCATCTCAACAAAGAGCTCCTGAGGCTCATCAGAGAGCTTATCTGTGTTGTAAACTTCCGTCTTTGCCATCTTTAATACTGCAAGCTGCTTATCAAGAACTTTCTTGATCTTGCCAGCCTTCTCTGCCACATTCTCGCAGTCAAACAGGTTAAAAGAGTACTCGCTGTATAGGCCATCTTTATAGACTCTCACAACGTTTCCTCTCTCCACCATAAGTGTGTTTGCACTAATACTCTTAACCCTCTGGGACGCCGCCATACTGAATCCTACAGAATCTGTTGAAAGAACACTGACATAGTCATAGTTCTTACCCAGCTCAGCGATCAGCTGCTTAATGCCCGGAGCAATAGTGCTTAAATACTCTGAAAACTTCGCTTTCATACCATTTCCCCTTTACAATATATTCCTCTACCATCCGCTTTGGCGTTTTTATGTTTTATCTGTTTAAACCGTCAAAGCCAACGAATGACTTCATTATATATGTTGGTGCAATGTCACACAAGGAATTTTCAGCAGAAATCTGCGGTTATTCTGTGAATTTTTATCAACATTTAATTACGGCATAATAAAAAGATATTGAATAACAAAAAAGTGCGTGCTATAATGCGTTAGTTTGAAAATAGTGAATGTGTTTTTTCTATATTAAGGAGACAAAGAAATTTATGAAGCAGACTAGAAATGATGTAAGAAACGTAGCTATCATTGCCCACGTTGACCATGGTAAAACAACTCTTGTAGACGGACTTCTCCGCCAGAGCGGTGTATTCCGTGCAGGTCAGGAAGTTGTTGAGCGTGTAATGGATTCCGGCGATATCGAAAAAGAGCGTGGAATTACAATCATGTCTAAGAATACAGCTATCACATATAAAGATATCAAGATCAACGTCATTGATACTCCAGGCCACGCTGATTTCGGTGGTGAGGTTGAGCGAGTTCTTAAGATGGTTAACGGCGTTATTCTTGTTGTTGATGCTTTTGAAGGGCCAATGCCACAGACTAAGTTCGTTCTTGGTAAGGCTATGGACCTTGGACTCCCTGTTATCGTTTGTGTTAACAAGATTGACAGACCTGAGGCAAGACCTAAGGAAGTTATCGATGAAGTTCTTGAACTTCTCATGGATCTTGGAGCAGATGACAATCAGCTTGATTGCCCATTCGTATTTGCTTCAGCTAAGGCTGGAACCTCCTCTCTTTCTATCGAAGAGCAGGGCACAGATATGAAGCCTCTTCTGGATACAATCATCAACTATATTCCAGCACCTGTTGGTGATCCAGAGTCCAGCACACAGGTACTTATCAGCACAATCGACTACAACGAGTACGTTGGTCGTATCGGTGTAGGTAAGGTTGATAATGGTATCGTTAAGGTTAACCAGGAAGTTGTTGTTGTTAACCACCACGAGCCTGAGAGACGTATCAAGACCAAGATCAGCAAGCTCTATGAGTACGATGGACTTGGAAGAGTAGAAGTTCAGGAAGCCAAGATTGGTTCTATCGTTGCTATTTCAGGTATCGAAGATCTCAAGATTGGTGACACTCTTTGCTCAGTTGATAATCAGGTTGCCATTCCTTTCCAGAAGATTTCAGAGCCAACAATTTCAATGAACTTTATTGTTAATGACTCTCCTCTTGCAGGTCAGGAAGGTAAGTATGTAACAAGCCGTCACCTTCGTGACAGATTATATAGAGAGCTCAACACAGACGTATCACTTCGTGTTGAGGATACAGATACAACAGAGACTTTCAAGGTTTCAGGACGTGGTGAGCTTCACCTCTCAGTTCTTATCGAGACAATGCGTCGTGAGGGCTTCGAGTTTGCAGTCAGCAAGGCTGAGGTTATCTACCACACAGACGAAGCCGGCCACAAGCTTGAGCCAATGGAGAAATGCTACATTGATGTTCCTGATGAGTTCTCTGGTTCAGTTATTCAGAAGCTCGGTGAGCGTAAGGGCGAACTTGTAAACATGGGTGCCGGAAATGGTGGCTATACTCGTCTTGAGTTCAACATTCCTTCACGTGGACTTATCGGTTACAGAGGTGAGTTCATGACAGATACAAAGGGTAATGGTATCATCAATACTATTTTTGATGGATATGCTCCATACAAGGGAGATATGAACTATCGTAAGACTGGTTCTGTTATCGCATTTGAGACTGGTGAAGCTACAGCTTATGGTCTTTTCAATGCTCAGGACCGTGGACAGCTCTTCATCAAGACAGGTGACAAGGTTTACTCCGGAATGGTAATCGGAACCAGTGGTAAGAGTGAGGACGTTGAGGTTAACGTATGTAAGACCAAGCACCTTACTAACACAAGAACATCAGCCTCAGATGAAGCTCTTAGACTTGTTCCACCTCGTGTTATGTCTCTTGAGCAGTGTATCGAATTCATCGACACAGACGAGCTCCTTGAAGTAACACCTACAAGCCTTCGCATCCGTAAGAGAATTCTTGATCCTACACTTAGAAAGCGTGCAAGCTTCAAGAAATAATTACTGACCAATATAAAACTGCCGGTGTTTTACACCGGCAGTTATTTTTATAATATGTAATATCCTTTATCGCCCTCAACGATTTCAATCTGTCCTTCACATTTTTGGACAAGCCCGTCGCAGATGCGCTGTCTGTCAGCGTCACGGACGCAGATATCGAATTGAACATCAGCCTCGTAGCGGGAATCTGCAATAGAGATTTCGTTCTGAGAAAGGTAATACTGCACATTGTTGATCATATTGTAGCCAACCTTAAGAGTCAGTTTCTGAGAGAGAACCTTCTCTCCTACCTGACAGTTCGCAATACCTGCCTGGGCGGACTGGGTGTAGGCACGGACAAGACCTCCGGTTCCCAGAAGAACTCCGCCAAAGTATCTGGTGACTATAACCAGTGTATTGGTAAGACCTGCTCCGTTTATTACTTCCAAAATCGGCTTACCGGCTGTACCTGAAGGCTCTCCGTTATCACTGCACTTGGTATTCTCTCCATTTACTCCGATTACGTAGGCATAGCAGTTATGTCTGGCATCCCAGTATTTCTTGCTGATCTCTGCTATCTTTTCCTCAGCCTGCTGCTGAGTTTCCACAGGGAATACATTTGCAATAAAGCGGGATTTCTTTTCAACGATTTCACCGCATCCTTCTGAAATTGTTATCTTAAAAGATTCTCTTTCGCTCATGAGCATTATTATAACACGAGACTAATATTTTTCACCTGTATAAGCCTATAGACGTACCTGACAAACCCGAAATTTTACTTTCCTAGGGCGCAGGTGTTATAATAAGGTGTTGTAGTATGGATTTTTATCGCATGCTATATATCATTTAATCAATATGACAGCATATATGTTTAGCGAGGATTACTTATGAATTATGGAAAAAGAGGTATCGTAGAACAGGCAAGAGCCCTTAACTCCGGTACTAATAAATGGGGCAAAAAGATCAGTCTTTTTGGCTTCTATATCATATTATCGCTCATTATAGGCGGCGTTATCATCGGTGCCAGCGCCGGAATCGGTGTATTCAATGGTATCAGAGACACCGCTCCTGACATCAGTAATATCAGCGTTACACCTAAGGGATTTTCAACCTTCGTATATGACACTGATGGCAACCAGATAGCCAAGCTGGTTTCAACGGATTCAAACCGTATCCCTGTAACCTGGGACATGATTCCGGATCACCTTGGTAAAGCCTTCGTAGCTATCGAGGATGAGAGATTCTATGAACATAACGGAATCGATATTCAGGGTATCATAAGAGCCGGTGTTGTAGGACTTACCTCAGGTAATTTCTCACAGGGTGCCAGTACAATTACTCAGCAGCTCCTTAAGAACAACGTTTTCTCAGGTTGGACCGATGAGAGCAAAATCCAGCAGGTAAAGCGTAAGATTCAGGAACAGTATTTGGCTGTACAGCTTGAAAAAAGCATGAGCAAGGAGGATATTCTCCTTAACTACCTCAACACCATCAACCTTGGTTCCAATACACTTGGTGTTCAGGCTGCTTCACTTAGATATTTCAACAAGTCCTGTAGTGAACTTAACATTTCAGAGTCAGCTGTTATTGCTGCTATTACTCAGAACCCCAGCCGTTTCAATCCTATTACTCATCCGGACAAGAACGCTGAGAGACGTAAAAAAGTTTTAGGCAACATGCTCAAGCACGAGTACATTACTCAGATTGAGTATGATACAGCCATGACAGATGATGTATATTCAAGAATTCAGAACGTCAACCAGGAGACCGGTGGCGACTCTACCATCAACTCCTACTTTGTCGACGCTTTGACCAACGACATTTTGGATGATCTCATAGAGGCTGGATACAACGAGACTCAGGCCTACACTCTTTTGTACAGTGGCGGTCTCAAGATTTATTCAACTCAGGATCCTGAAATTCAGGCTATCTGTGATGATGTATTCCAGAATGAAGAGAACTATCCTTCCGGCACAAAATGGCTTCTTAGCTACGAACTGTCTGTTCAGGCAGCTGATGGTACAGTTACCAACCACAGTAGTGAGATGTTCCAGTCCTATTACAAGCAGAGCATTACAGGTTTCAATATGCTCTACTCTTCTCAGGAAGCTGCCGAGGAGGCTATAGAGAACTACAAGGCCGCTGTTATGAACGAAGGCGACACCGTGCTTGGTGAGAAATATACACTTACTCCTCAGCCACAGGTTTCAATATCTGTAGAGGAGCAGAGTACAGGTTACGTTGTAGCTCTTGTAGGTGGTCGTGGTCAGAAGACAGCCAGCAGAACCCTTAACAGAGCAACCGACTCCTACCGTCAGCCAGGTTCAACCTTTAAGGTTCTTTCAACCTATGCTCCCGGTATAGATAGCGCAGGCCTTACTCTTGCAACAGTATTTAATGATGCTCCGTTTGCTTACGATAACGGTACCCTCGTAAAAAACTGGTGGGGATCAGAATACAGAGGTCTTAATACTGTAAGAACGGCTATTAAGGATTCCATGAACGTTATTGCCGTTGAGGCATTTACCCTTATCACACCTCAGCTTGGTTATGATTACCTCAAGAACTTTGGATTCACAACCCTCACAGACGGTGTGACCATCAATGGTAAGGTTTACTCAGACATTCAGCAGTCTACTGCTCTTGGTGGACTTACCTACGGTGTTAAGAACTACGAACTTAATGCCGCTTACGCATCTATTGCAAATGGTGGTGTTTACGTAGAGCCCAAGCTTTATACAAAAGTTGTGGACCATGATGGCAATGTAATCCTTGATAATACAGAAGCCAAGACTAAGCGTGTATTAAAAGAAACTACAGCTTTTCTTTTAACTAGTGCAATGCAGGATGTTGTTACTTCCGGAACTGCTACTTCAGTTAACTTTGGAACAACTGCTATTGCCGGTAAAACCGGTACAACCACAGACTATAAAGATGTTTGGTTTGCAGGCTACACCAATTACTACACAGCCACAGTTTGGACCGGTTACGACAACAACGTAAGCATGAAGGATTCAGCTGAAAAGAACCTCTCCAAGACAATGTGGAGAAAGGTAATGTCCAGAGTACATGAGAATCTTCCGGCATCTTCCTTCTCAATGCCATCCGGTATTGTAGTCGGAACAGTATGTTCAAGATCAGGCAAACAGCCAATAGAGGGACTTTGCAGTGGAACACTTATGAATGAGTACTTTGAAGAAGGCACAATTCCTACCGAAAGCTGTGATGTTCACTATCAGGGAACAATGTGCGGTATAGACGGATGCCCAGCAACAGAGCTTTGTCCATTCAAGACAGCCGGTGTATTTGAACTTACCCCAGAAGTACCAGCAGCAATCCAGTCCGGATTTGTAAATTACACTCCAGGCAATTCTGCTTACACTACAGTTACTGATGAGGAAGGCAATGAAGTCCGAGTTCTCAACACCTGTCATCATACAGTTGAGTTCATGACTCAGCCAGGAATCGAAGGTATCATCGCTTCAGAACAAGCCGCTGCTGTAGCAGCTGCACAGGCAGCCCAGGCCGCAGCAGAAGCCGCAGCCGCAGAAGCCGCAGGCGAGGCAGCACCTGCCGAAGCTGCTCCTGCTCAGCAGACAGAATCAGTAGTTAACGAAGTTCCCGCAGACGTTTCTGCCGGCAACTAATAAATTCCCAAACAATCACAAAGGCTTAGAGAAAGGTAACCACCTTATCTCTAAGCCTTTTTATTATCCCCTCCACCATCGTTTGCCAAGCTCCGCTTCTGCCCATCAGATCAGGAACGCGGCTTTTCAAACACCGTAGCAATCAAATTCGGGGATAAAGCTTTCCTTGGATGTTTCGCCCACCTGCATAAAGCCATTTACGACACCTATTTGGGCCGCATAATCTATCAGGCTGTCATAGTCCCTATCAGATACCTTTCGGTCGATTTCGGGATACTCTGACAGTTCTCCGTTGGGGGTGAACTGATTCATTAGGCTGATATAAATACTGTCCCCATATTTTTCATAGAGGTAGCGAACAATCATTTTAGCCTGTATTAGCATTCCGGGCATCAGAAGGTGTCTTACTACTACCCCCTTCTTCATTATCTCAGTATCATTTGTCGTATCTTTTTGGGGCTCTATAGCATTAGAAACATCTAAGCGTTTCTCACGTTCAAAGATACATTCTGGGCACTGCCTGACCATCTCATCAATAGCTCTTTTGGCAGCATCCACATATCCATGAGCCTTACTATATCTGACCGCATCCTCTTCCCTGATGTACTTAAAATCCGGAAGATATATGTCAATAAGCCCGTCAAGGCTCTTAACTGTCTGGAGCTCAAGATATGATGATGTATTAAAAAGAAATGGAATTCCAATCCCTCGGTTTCTGGCCTTCTCTATAGCTACTCTAATGGTGGGGACAAACATATCCCCGGTCACCAGGTTGATATTATTAGCCCCTTTATCTTCCAGTTCAAAAAAGATATCCACGAGCCTGTCTACGGAAATATACTTACCTACCTGGCCTCTGCTGATGGCCTTATTCTGACAAAAAACGCACCCCATGTTGCAGCCTGAAAAAAACACTGTTCCGGAGCCATTATTTCCGGAAATACAGGGTTCTTCCCACATATGAAGCGCCGCCCTGCTCACATGCAGATCACTCTTTTCCCTGCAAAAGGCTGTAGCCACAGTCCTGTCTAGGCCGCACTTTCTTGGGCACAGCCGGCAATTCTTATATTCTGTAAAATCCTTGTCACCACTTGTCATAAAAATATACCTAATAAGCTAACCTGCTTATTTCGAAATCTCTTTATTACGATCAGTAGCAGTTCCCTTTATCTTATGTCTTCTTACATAGTAGACATAGTAAATAAGAAAAAGAACTGAAGTTGTCATCCAGGTAATCGGGTAGCTTACTTCCACCATCTCTATAGTTCTGTTCACAGGAAATGCGATGAGTATCCAGGATACTCTGAGAAGGCATATTCCGCTTAAGGTAATAAGCATCGGCACCAGAGCTGATCCCATTCCTCTTAAGACACCGGAAAAAATCTCCACTCCAATGTACATAAAGTAAAATGGTGCAAGAAACTTAATCATTTGTATTCCTATATTGATAACATTTTCATCATTAACAAAGACATACAAAAAGCCCTTGCCCCAGAAATACAATACTATACTAAGAGGTATGGTAATAATTGAAGCAATTATAAATCCCTGCCTCGTGCTGCTGCGCACGCGGTCGTATTTGCCGGCTCCGAAATTCTGTCCCGCAAAAGTAGTTACTGAAGTTCCCAGAGAACTGATTGTCATCCAAAAGAGAACATCAATTTTTCCGTATGCCGCCCAGGCTGCAGTCGCATCCTTGCCAAACTCATTGATAGAAGCCTGGATCAGGATGTTAGAAAGGGTATACATAGTTGTCTGAACGCCTGCGGGAAATCCAATTCTAATAATTCTAGACAGCATCTGACCATCAATGCCTATTTCCCTAAGAATCAGTTTGTATGAATTTTCGCTGCGCATCAGCATCACTACGATTATCACTGCGCTTATGACCTGGCACATCACAGTGGCTACCGCTACTCCTATAACGCCCTGAGTGATACCAAGCTTTCCAAGGCCAAGTACAATAACAAAAAAGACATCTAAAACGATATTCACAAAGCAGCTTATTATCAGCACATACAGTGGTCTTTTGGAGTCACCGACTGCTCTTAAAATAGCGGCTCCCATGTTATAAATCAGGTTAGCAATCATCCCAACGAAGTATATCCTCAAATAGACCGTAGAGGCCTCAATTACCTCCACAGGAGTCTTCATAACACCAATTATCCAGTTCGAGATAAAAAAGCCAATAATGGTTATCAGAGCGCCTCCAGCGATGGACATGGCAATAGCAGTATGTACCGCCTTTTTAACTTCTTCTCTCCTGCCAGCACCATAGAACTGCGCTATAACTACAGTCGCGCCCGAGGATAATCCCATGAAAAATCCGACAAACAGGCTAACTACCATAGCGGCAGACCCGCCAACAGCCGCAAGGGCGTCACTTCCAACAGCCTTACCTACGATAATCGCATCTACCGTATTATAAAACTGCTGGAAAAAAGCCCCCAAAAGAAGGGCCCAGAAATATCCCAGCATATTCTTCCATATGGAGCCTTCGGTAATCTTATTTTTTTCTATAGTCTTCGTTTCGTTTCCCATATTTACACCATAGCACCCTAATCAGACACATACAATAAAGAAACTATAAAGCTTCAAGACCTGTTATCAGTTTCCTAATTCATAATAAAAAAGGATTATTCGTGAACCCACGAATAACCCTCTTATGCTGCGGATAACAGGACTTGAACCTGCACGGTCGCCCACTGGAACCTAAATCCAGCGCGTCTGCCAATTCCGCCATATCCGCATAAAAATAATGAAATCCCTATCTTCCTAAGAAGCTAGGGATTATTACTGAGACACGGGGGATTCGAACCCCCGACAACTTGATTAAAAGTCAAGTGCTCTACCACCTGAGCTAGTATCCCATATTTCATTGTAAAACAGCGACGTAGTAAATCCATCGCTTAGCTGGGCTAGCCGGATTCGAACCGTCGTATGCAGCAGTCAAAGTGCTGTGCCTTACCGCTTGGCGATAGCCCAAGATCGTAAGAGCTTAAGCCACATTTAGCTGGAGCTTCTACAATTATAATTTTATGCCATTTAAGAGGCATATTCAAGAAAAAACGCCGATTCTCATCGGCACTAATTCTCAGGGTGGCTAGAGGGACTCGAACCCTCGATCTCCAGAACCACAATCTGGCGCGTTAACCAACTACGCTATAGCCACCATATTTTTAGCTAAAATAAAAGTGTGCCCGAAGGGATTCGAACCCCCGACCCACGGCTTAGAAGGCCGTTGCTCTATCCAGCTGAGCTACGGACACACGGTTAAGTGAAATAAATTCACTAGAGCGGGTGATGGGAATCGAACCCACGTATCCAGCTTGGAAGGCTGGTGTTCTACCATTGAACTACACCCGCAAGTGTTGCGTTACGTTAGTCGGGGTGACAGGATTCGAACCTGCGACCCCCTGCTCCCAAAGCAGGTGCTCTAGCCAAACTGAGCCACACCCCGATTTGTTATTCGTTATTGCCTTTTGCCGTAACGCAAGAAGTATTATATAACGATTTGAGAGCATATGTCAACACTATTTTCACAAGTTTTTTTTCGTATTTATAAGTACTTTATTTCATATTCTATTTTACCATCATCATCGATGAAAAGCAGCAAATAGCTGGGTCTTCGGCCTTCCTGTCTTGGATAAGATAAGCTTCCAGGATTAAAAAGATATACTCCGTCAATTTCTTTTGCCACAGGTTTATGACTGTGTCCAAAAAGAATTATATCTGCTCCTCTAGCAATTCCTTCACTCTTAATACTCTCATAATCCATACTTACATAATAGTGATGTCCATGAGTTACAAAAAAGTTGTGACCATCCAGTTCAAATTCAAGCTCTCTATTGAGGTCGGAAAAGAAATCATTATTGCCTGCCACAAAATATACAGGGCAATTGGCCGCCAAAGCAAATTTTTCTTCTGAACCTTCAAAATCTCCGCAATGGATTATTCCATCCAAAGGCTCCTCAATATCAAGAACATCATAAAAATTCTGATCTCTTCCATGAGTATCACTAACCACAAGATACTTATGCATTGGTCCCAAGTTCCTTTCGAAGTACCTCTTCCATCTCCCTGAGAGCCTTGCCCCTATGGCTTATTGCATTCTTCTCATCAGCAGATAATTCAGCGCTGGTCTTGCCATATTCAGGGAGGAAGAAGATCGGGTCATAGCCAAAGCCATTGCTTCCTGCAATCTCATGAGCAATATGGCCTTCCATTTTACCTAAAAAGCTAAATTCCCTTCCATCAGGGAATACTGCGGAAATTGCACATACGAATCTTGCTGTTCTCTCATCCTCAGGCACTCCTTCGAGTTTATCGATAATAGCCTGATTCTTGATATCATAGGATGTATCTTTTCCCATATATCTCGCTGAATAAATACCCGGTTCACCATTTAAATAATCAACCTCAAGTCCGGAATCGTCAGCAAGAACAATACTGTCGTCCTGGGAATTACGTTTCTTAAGGCTTCCTTGAACTGACTTTGCTTTGATCATGGAGTTTTCAGCAAAAGTTGTTCCGGTTTCCTCTATATCGTCCGCAACACCTGCTTCAGCCATAGACAATATCTCCATGCCAAGATCCCCAAGTATTTTATGAATTTCTTTTAACTTACCCTTATTACCTGTAGCAAAAACTATTCTCATTTCATCTCCTCAAAAGCATCCATTATTCCCTGATATAAACCGGATGAAAGCTTCATTATATATGTCTTATCCTGTAACCTGTTGTGATCTGCGCTGCCATTTAAAGCACCAACAGAAACTTTTACAGCCGGAACCTTAGCCTGTGAAAGAATCGCATCATCCTCAAACTCCGGATAGATTCCTACTATTCCGGTTCCCGCGCTGCTCATACATGCATTTGCCAGATTTCCTGCAAATTCAGCATTATTAAGGCTTCTTAAAAAGAATTCGTCGTTATAATATGCCCTGATGCCATCAGCACCATCAGCATATGTATCAGCATCAATTCTAACCACCAGATCAGCCTCAGTATCCTCTATAAGTTTAAGCCTCTTGTCATCATCAGTAGATACATCTGACAACCTTGTGTAATAGAATTTAATGTCGTTGTTCTCATCCTTGTCAGTGGATGCCTTAAGCGCAAGTGCCACATTAAGCGCTATATCTTTTTCCGAAATTCTGTCAAAAGAACTGCCGGCCTCACTACCGCCACAAACAGGATCAATCACAACCACCCTATCATATTCCTCACTGGGTTTAAAAAACCTGACTTCGATAGTGCTGGATTCTGTTAAAGAGCTTTCATTTGCATATATGCCATCCAGCTTAAAATCAAGACAAACACTGCCGGTTTCATTCTCTGTAATGCAGATTGCATCCTCGAATATATCCAGATCGGAAACAACTGCATTATCAAGATAAAAACCTTCTTCCCTGCCATCGATGTAAATTCTGAGCTCATGATCCATATATCGGTCTTCCATAACGATATCATCTGAGCTTACACTCTTTGACAGAGGAATAGTGAGCTTACCGGCCTGCCTGTCAGATACATTTCTATCTATCAGAAGATTATAGGACTCGCTGCTAAACTCTCTGTCCACATCCTGACCTGCAGCATCGGTTATGAGAATATGCTTGGTGGCTGATCTATGTAACATCATAGTTACGGAAAGAACAGTAAATATCGATGCCCTTATCAGCATCTTTTTCATATCAGCATTATTCATTTATTCTCATCCATTCCTTTTAGGAGGTTTAGGTCCCATAAACTGGTAAAAATATGTCTTTATCATACCGTTGTATATCTTGCGGTTCTTATCAGCTTTTTTGCCAATATACTTCTCGGCCTGATCAAAGCCTGTTATCAAATACATAGACCAGGCATCAAGCTCTTTGTACCTTGCTCCAATGGTCTTGTAAAGTGCCGGCAATTCGCCCTGCTCACCGATTCTTTCGCCGTAAGGCGGGTTTGTTATAATAAAGCCGTATTTCTTACGATGGCTAAGATCAGCAATATCTCTCGCCTGGAAGTGAATCATATTCTCTACTCCGGCTTTTTTGGCATTGATTCTGGCTATTTCCACCATCTCAGGATCCAGGTCATAACCCTGGATATCTGTCTCCACACCGGTGTCAATTTCATCTCTAGCCTCGTCCCGGACATCCTGCCAGTTCTGAGGTGTAATAATGTGAGTCCAGCTCTCAGCAGTAAAATGTCTGTTCATACCCGGAGCGATATTTGCTGCCATCATTGCAGCCTCAATCGGAATCGTTCCACTACCACAGAAAGGATCAACCAAAATCCTGTCCGCATGCCAAGGAGTAAGCATTATAAGAGCCGCAGCCAAATTCTCAGCAATAGGAGCCTTGGATTCAAGTTTACGATATCCCCTTTTATGGAGAGAATCACCGGTTGTATCAAGAGCCACCGTAACTTCGTCTTTCATAATAAATACTCTGATAGGGAAGCTCTCTGCATCTTCCTTGAACCAGTCGGTATGATAGCTCTGCTTCATCCTCTCAACAATGGCTTTTTTAACAATAGACTGAATATCTGAGGGGCTAAAGAGCTTACTCTTAACGCTGGATGCCTTCTTTACCCAGAACTTACCTCTCTCAGGAATAAACTCTTCCCATGGAAGATTCTTAACTCCCTGAAACAGCTCTTCAAAAGACTCCGCATGAAAACTCCCAACCTTAATCAGAATTCTCTCAGCCGTTCTAAGGCAGATATTTGCGCGGCAAACCGCATCAGCGTCTCCTGCAAAGGTTATTCTTCCATCCACAGATTCAGTGATATCATAACCAAGATCTATTATTTCTTTCTTCAATACTGCTTCCAAACCAAAATGGCAAGGAGCTATAAGTTCCATCTTTTTCATAAACTGTTTTCTACTACCTTTTCACCAAAACAAAAACTAACTTACAATCCGTATCATTATAACATAAAAACGAGCTCGCTGATGTAATCAGCGAGCCCGCGTAATAAACCTTATTTCTTTACAACTGTAAGAATACCTTTTGCGTTAGCTTTATAAGTAACTCCATCTACTGTAAATGTACAATTAGTGTAAAGAACTCCGTTCTCATCAAGGTAATACTTGCTGAACCACTTTGTCATGAAGCCTCTAACCATAACTCCGTCTGATCCAAAGTAATATGTCTTATCACCAATTGTTACAAAGTTTGATGTTACACGCTGTCCATTTGCATTGAGGTAATACTCTTTACCATCAACTGTTACAATTGCATTCTTAACCTGAACACCGTTCTCATCGAAGTAGTATACAGCTCCCCACTTTGTCATGAAGCCGGTTACCATCACGCCATTTCCATTGAAGTAGTATGTCTTACCATCAACTGTAGCGTAATTCTGCTTAACAACAGCGCCCTTAGCATTTACGTAGTACTTGTTGCCATCTACTTCTACAATACTATTCTTAACCTGATGGCAATCCTGGTCGAAGAAGTACTGGGTTCCCCACTTTGTCATAAAGCCGGTTACAGCCTTACCGTTCTGGTCAAGATAGTAAGTATAACCATCTACAGTAGCGAAATCTGACTTAACCATTGCGCCATTAGACTTAAAGAAGTAAAGTGATCCTTCAATCTTATTAAGTCCTGTAAGTTTCTCACCATCTTCTGTTACAAAGTAAACTGTTCCCCACTTTGTAACAAATTCACCCTTAATTTCAGGTTCTTCTGGCTCTTCTTCCTCTTCATCTTCCTTAGCAGCATCAGCTGAACCAGAGATTTCTCTTTCGTCTCTAACTGCATCGTATGAGCCGTCAAGACCTGCTGCAACATCCTTAGACTCAATACCTGCCGCTGCAAGAGCTGCAAGACCTGTGTCTGAGAGTTTCATGAAGTCACCAAGGTTAATTGATCCGTCAGGAGCTCTTAAATATGCTGCTACTGCATATGGATCTGCAGGATTAGCATATGGAGCATTCAGTGATACAAACCAATCATCAGAAACCTTAAGGTCTTCGCTATTAGCGCTTGCGCCATCATTCCAGAAGAAGTTAAGCTTGCCGTAGATGTTGTTCTTATCCTGTGTTCCCTTAGCTTTAATATTCTCGTTTGTGCCAGTTCCTGTTGTACGGTATGAAATAACACCGTCTACATAGTAGTTAGTATTTGCTGTGTCATTTGTATAAAGAGCTACGTTGTTAGCACCATTATTGAATGACATTGAGTTGTAAACCTGGATATCCGGGCCAGAGTTAGAATCAATACCCTTAGCCTTGTTACCCCATGCTACAGAATTGATAAGCTTGTGAGGGCCTGACATGCTTGATCCGCCCATCTTAAAGCCGTTACCATTTCCTTCGTTAGTTCCATCTACTCCGTAACCGTTTGCAAATGCTACTGAGTTCTGGATTGTAACCTGACCGATAGAACCAGTCTCAACCTTAGCAAAGAGATCCCATCCATCATCTGCATTGTTGTATGCGATACATCCGTCAAATACAACACCATCGCCAACTGTAAGCTTAGCAGCAAATCCGTCTGCATCCTCATAACCAGCATCAGCGTTGCTGTATGATGTACAGTTAAGGATCAGATCATAACTTGGCCACTCGCTTCTGTCATCAGAACCAAGATATCTGCTTACCTGAAGACCTGTGTTGCCGTTCTCATAAGTACGAACATCTTCAATTGTGATATGGCTTCCTGATACCTGAATACCCTTAAGTGAGTTTCCAGAATGTGTACAGTCAATACCGTTTACATACCAGTAGTCACCTGCAAAGATGAATCCAGCGCACTTCTTATTGAAATCAAAGATTGCTCTTCCGCCTTCTGTTACAAGCTTTATTGGCTTAGAAGGTGTTCCATCAATACCTCTTTCAACAGTTACTGTCTTGCTCAAGCTGTATGTACCAGCCTTAACAACAATTGTCTGACCTGGCTGAACATACTTAACAGCTGTATAGATATCTACAGGATCATTTTCTGTTCCTGCTGCATCAAACTTACCGTCTACACTTACGTAAACCTTCTCATCATCGCTGATTGTGTCATATCTAACTGTATGAACAAATTCAGCTGCTTCATAAGAAGAAAGTCTCTGATACTGATCGCCGTCTGGGCAGAAGCTCTCGTCTGGCTTAAAGCTTACATTGAATGTGTTATCACCCTTGGCAAGCTTAACAACTGCGCTTACAACCTCATTAGCTGTTACTGACTGATTATCAACTACCGCCTTGCCCTTTGCATCTGTGATAGTAAGAACGCCATCAGCGTTACCAACATAGTTAAGAGTATACTTGGCAGTATTTGAATATGTTGCTGAAATCACCTTGTAACTTGGAGCTACATAAGTTACAGGTCTCTCCTCTGCAGGTTCATCATCAGCAGGATCGATCACTGTAAGTTCGATATTACTAAATGTTGCCTTAAATGTTCTTGACGCAAAGAATCCAACATAAACATTGTCTGCATCAAGCTTATTAAGAGCCTCTGTATCATAGAACTTCTTAACTGAAAGAACATTGTCATTCTCATCAAGATAGCTTACAAAGTATCCTGTATTGTTCTTCTGGATACGAAGTCTTATCTGAGTGAGAGGATTAGCTACTGTACCAACAACTGTTCCTGAACTTTCCTTACCAAACAGGTTATATGTGCCTGTTCCGTTAGGACCACAGCTTGTCTCGAGAGAGTACATGTGAGTTGAGAACTCGCCTGTAACAGTTGCTGTATCATTAGCTTCGAGGCGAGAAAGGTTCTCTTGTGTAACACCAGCCTTCTCCTGTGCACCAAGACCAAGCTTCATTGTAATCTTGTTAGGTGTTTCATCAAGAGTTGCAACCTGTTTGTCAGCATCATAGTAATACTCAACCTTAGTACCTGAAGCCATATATGAGTTATTCCAGAATACCGCGTTGTTGCCATTTACGCCAACTCTGTCGGCAGCCATAAGGCCGAAGCCTTCCTGACCATTTGTAAATGCCCATGTATCAATTGTAGCTGTTGCAGTAAGAGTAAAGTTCTTATCTGCAGGAATAGCTGTGTAGAAGAATGAAAGTCCGTCTGTAGAAGCAGGAACAATCTTACCCTTATTACCTGTATTCCATACTGTTACAGAACCATCATCATTTGCCTTATAGCCACAATTTGAACCCTTAGATACGCCCTGGCCAAATGCTGAGAATACCCACTCGCGCTCACCTTCAGATGTGATTTCAACGTCCATTGTGTTGGCCTTTGACTTATCATCTCCGCGAAGAGCCACAAGTGAAAGTTCATATACATGTCCAACATTGAGTCCAACAAATGTGTGTGAGTACTCAGTTGAATCATTATCAACAGCTTCTGTCTCAACTGTTGCCTTAACCATTGATGCTGCATCAGTCTTATCTGTTGCAACAAGTAAATAAGAAGTTGCTTCAGGTACTGAATAGAACTTAACTACTACAGTTCCTTCGCCCTTGTTTACAGCATTCTTGAATGCAGGTG
This sequence comes from Butyrivibrio sp. VCB2006, assembly GCF_000420945.1. GTDB lineage: Bacteria > Bacillota > Clostridia > Lachnospirales > Lachnospiraceae > Butyrivibrio. The sequence goes on along the minus strand of NZ_ATVX01000005.1, from coordinate 252,321 downwards.
CTGCAAGAGGAAGAACAAATGTAAATGCACTTGTTGCTTCGCTTGTCTTAACAGCTTCTTCGTCTTCGCGGCTAAGCTCTGCCACAAAGTGATAATCGCCGCTCTTTGTAGGAGCAAATGAAAGTGTAAACTCATCCTTCTCAGCAAGTGACTTAGCTGAAGCAATTTCCTTATCCTCAGCATCAAGCATCTTAACAACGAGAGAATCTCCACCGTCAAGTCCGATTACTGCATCAACTGTTACATCGATCTTGCCTGAGTCAGAAGAATTAAGTGCAACATTCTTGATAACAGGCGTCTTAACCTCAGACCACTCAGCTCTCTTAACTTCTACAGGAGCACCATCTGTAACTTCTACCTTGAAGATGTAGTTGTTACCTGTAGCACCGCCGAGATAATATGTTCCAGCTGCACCAGCCTTAAGAGTTGATGTGTAAGCTGAATTCTTAACTGCTGCTTCTTCTGAAACTGCAACCTGACTTCCGTTAGAATCAAGAAGTGCCATCTGGCGACCTGTGTCTCCACATGCCCACCATACCTTAACTGTTGCTTCATCAGCAGATGTAGTGAATTTAACTGCGTTCTTTTCTGTTGATACTGCTCCACCAAAGTTGATTCTCTGGCTTGATGTGTATCCATCGTCCCAAGTCTTTGTAGAAGAATCTACCTTAGACTTAGCACTGTAAACAAGTGTGAAGTACTCATCTGTACCAGCCTTCTCTGTCTCTCCATCAGCCTTAGCTCCTGCAGCAAATGCTGTAAGATCTGCAGACTCAAGAGTTGAAACAACAGGCTCTGCAGCCTTATCTTCAGTTACTACAACCTTGAAGATATAGTTATTGTTAACGACATTTCCGAGATAATATGTTCCTGCAGCATCTACCTTAAGAGTAGAAATATATGGAGCATTCTTGGTATATGTACCCTCTGTTACTGCCACCTTATCTCCTGCGCCGTTAAGGATAGCTATCTGACGGTTGTCATCTCCGCCCTGTGCCCACCATACCTTAACTGTTGCAGAATTGGATGTTGTGAACTTAATAGCATTCTTTTCTGTAGAAGCCACTCCGCCAAAGTTTACTCTAACACCTGATGTATACTCATCGTCCCAAACCTTGGTTGATGTATCCACCTTAGACTTAGCGCTGTAGATAAGTGTAAAGTAATCCTCCGTTCCTGCCTTCTGTGTATCTCCGTCTACCTTAGCCCCTGCAGCAAATGTATCAAGGCTTGAAGACTCAAATACAAATTCTGTAGTCTCAGAAGCAGGTGTTTCTGATGGAGCCGGAGCAGGAGCGTCCTGACTTGTTCCATCAGGGAAAGTAATATTCATATCATCATTGTGATCTGCAAATGGATCCCAGTCTCCAAGGAACGCTGCTACAGAAATAGCTGTGCCATCTGCAAGAACTGCTTCCTTAGGCTGCTGTACCCATGATGCACGTGCAGCACTATTATCTTCACCTGATACCTCAAATGTACCATACTCAACGCATCTTGCTGACTGTCCGCTAAGAGATGTGTTCCAACCTACAGGCTGAATAAGTGAAGTATTGGCATCTGCACTATAAGCTCCGTCCTTCCAGCTTGTAGCCTCAATAACTGTATCAAAGAATACTGCCTCTGATGTATTAGCAGCCCATGGTCTTCCGAACTGTCCAGGCTTGGAGGTGTACTGTGAAGCTGTATCAACACCTGGAGTTGTGCTCTTTACTGTACAGTTATACATGAGATAACCGCGGCTTGAGCTTGATCCCTGCTGAGGTGCTGTAATATAAGCTACATCATTCTTATCTTCGCTTGTGTTGAGAACAAGATCACACTTTGCAAATACTGCTGTCATTCCGCCAAAGATGTAGTCTGTTCCGCCATATACTGCGCAGTTATAGAAACCTGCTGTAGTTCCTACTGCTCCGTAAAGAGTATCCTGACGTCCGATAATACGGCATCCCTCAAAATACGCTTCCTTAGCTGATGCTGTAAGAGCAAGAGCTGCTGCTCTCTCAACATATTTCTTTTCCTGAACCTTTATGTCACCGGCTGACATAGCGCTTCTTGCTACAGTGCCCTCTTTTGCTGAGCTCTGAGCTACGATAACGTCCTCAGCTGCCTTCTGTGACATGTACTGGTTAAATGAGTTTTCAAAAATAATATTCTTAGCTTCGAATCCTGAAGCATTTACTACTACTGAAGCATTCCAGTAAGTAGCTGTACCTGAACCAGGATTGATTACAGATGCATATCCGTTAGCCTTGTTAGCCTCAAGAAGCTCTGCATCATACTTGTAATCGCTGCCCATGCTGTAGTATGTATAGCCATGTCCATAATACCAGGTAATACGTACTGCGTTGTCATCAATGTCAACGCCGCTGTTTACAAGTGTGTTTGTAGGGTTAGCACTTGCGTTTGCAAGAGTAACATTTGGAACGTCAACAACGAGCATTTCTTCGTAGTTGCCAGGCTCGATGTTAATTGTTACTCTCTCACCGTCTTTTCTGTTCATGAGGCGAACAGCTGCAATAGCCTCACCTACTGTAGCATAATCAGCCTTGTCAGATGATCCGACTAAAAGCTCTGACTTGTACTCTGTCTGATAAACAGTAGCAATCTTAGTAATATAGGAAGTTCCAAGAACTGTTATATCAAAAGTTCCTTTACCACCCTTGTAATCATAAGTAAATGTATCATTCTGGCTTGTTGATCCGCTCTTAACATTAACTGAAGCCTCAGATTCACTTTCAAAATAGTATGAATACTGATAGTTAGCTGTTACCTGAATCTGGCAAGCGCCCTTAACAGGAACGGAAATTGTTCCGGCACCTGAATAAAGGTAAGTTGCGTTGTGAGATCTTCCGTTTGTCCAGGACAGACCGTTGTAAGTTCCCTCTGTGGCTGTTGCAAACTTTGCTGCAAAAGCTGCGTCAGAGAAATCCCACTCTGTGATATCTGATGAGAAGCCAATTGTCTTGGAAACATCTGCACCCTTAACAATAAGGTTGCTTGTAAGTTTCTGAACATATGCACCGGAGTTAGTAACCTCAACTACATACTGACCATCTCTGAGAGCAATAGCATCAGTACCTGTAAACTCATATACATATCCATCAGCTACATAATCTTTTTCTACATCAAGTCTTGTGAATTTGAAGTTTGCCTCTGCAAGGTCTGAAAGTGTTGCTCCCTGTGGAACAATTGTTACCTTATATACAGGCTTTGCTTCGAAAACAATCTCAGCATCTTCAAGATCTTCAGCTACTGTCAGCTGTGTTGTTACAAGATCATAGTCATCAACAGCTGCATAAGATGCTGAAGCTGTATCTTCCTTGTCTGCTACAGTAACATCATATGTTACATCCTTCTGAAGCTTAACTTCATATTCAATAGCATCCTCTGAAACAGAAAGAGCTATCTCAGGAACATATACAGAATTCTTGTCCTGAGGAGTGAATTTGAATTCAGCAGCTGATGCAAATTTCTGCACATCCTCGTCTGCGATTCCTGTAAGTTTACCTGAAACCTGAACAAGGCTGATAGAACTTACAGTTACATTCATCTCTGAATCAGATGAGATATTAACAGTCTTGTCTGAAGAAATAACATACTCATCTGCGCCTGCAAGGCTCATCTCATAATCAAAGCCCTCTGCAAGTCTTGCTGTAAATTTGCCATCGGCAACTGTAGCCTTAACCTCATTACCATTAAGAGTATTCTTAAATACAAGGTCAAAAGAACCTGTACCCTCAAATCCCTCTACTGAACCTGTCAGATATGAATATCTGGCATGCTCACGAAGAACTCTGGCTACAACAAGCTTCTCATTTGCTGAGAAGATTTTGTACTGAGCTGATGCTGATGGATAGAATACCATCTTGGTCACAGTGCCACTGCCGTTCTGATGAAGAAATGCAGCATCATCACTTGAATCTTCCATGTTCTGGAAATGAACCTGTGAATCTGTACCATTACTTGCAACATAAGCAGTAACCACATCATCTGTCTGGCACTGAAGTGCTACATAAACATTCTCGTTGCCGCCCTTATTTGAATAGATATATCCGCTATAAACATTGCCATCCGCATCCTTGAGGCTCTTGGCATCATAACGGGTCAAAGCAGTGTTTGTTGTTCTAAGTCTGTGGGCAGTAGAATAACCACCATCTGCAAACACAAAATCCCCATCATCAACCGAGAAAGATGCAAGATTAACGCCTGTAGTACCGGCTGCTACTGAATAAAAACCGTTAATTGTCTCTGCGTCAAGTCTGTTATTGAACGCATCTCCAAGATTTTCTGCACCAAAATCCCATACGTCAGTCTTGGATTCATCGAAGTTTCTGCCTGATACTTCCTTTTCTTCCCCCTGATCAGACAAAGCCTCTTCTAAATCAGTTTTTTCTCCCTCGTTCTCTGGCTTGGCTGTAGATTCACCGCCTGCCTCAACTACTTCCTCTGAATCTGCTGTTGTTGCCTCAGATTGCTCTGTAGCAGATGAATCTGCCTCTGAAGAAGCAACGCTTGAAGCCTCAACTGACTCAGCTTCACTTACTTCAGATGTAGCCTCTGAAGAAGCTTCTGAGCCTTCAGCTAATGGCTCATAATTTTCTGCATAGGCTACGCCGCCCGGCAAAGCCGCAGAAAACGATGAAAGTCCCATAGCTGCTGACATCGCCAAAGCGCTAGCCTTGGTGAAAGCCTTGTGCCATCTCGTCTTTCTAATCATACTTGTCCTCCCAAAAATACTTGTAAGTTTATACTTTTTTAATTATGTAACCGCTTACATTAACATATGAAATGTGCCTTTATCTTAGCATATTCAGTTTGACGAAAACAAGAGAGAAATGTAAGTTTCTTTCATCTATTTCGCTCAAAAGTAAACAAAATTTCACTGGGATTTTTTGTATACTTTGCACAGATTATTCCTATCTTCATTCATGTTGAATCAAGTAAAAAAACTAATCGATAAAATGTATGCGGTTTCATGGGAATGATTTGAATTGTCAGATAACAGAAATGTATTAAAAAAATATAAAAAAATAGCACTCAGAAGCAAATCTGAGTGCCATTTTATTAGAAGTGTGCGTGACAGGATTCGAACCCACGACCTTCTGGTCCGTAGCCAGACGCTCTATCCAGCTGAGCTACACGCACAAGTCGCCTTCGCAACAAAATATATTATATGCATGAGCGCCATTCTTGTCAACAATTATTTTTCTTTTGCGCCGCCGGAATATACCTTGTCTGAATTTTCTTCAGCTTTGGTTTGGGCAACAAGCTTCTCCATATCTGGTCTTGCGAATTCAAAACAAGCAAGGATCTTGGGTGAAAAGACACCGCACTCGCCATTTTTGATCATATCGTAGGCCTTATCCACAGGATATGCAGACTTATACACCCTATCGCTTACAAGGGCATCATAGACATCGGAAATTGCAGTAAGCTGAGCCGCAATGGAATTTTCATCTCCCTTTAGGCCATCAGGATATCCGCCCCCATCATATCTCTCGTGGTGATGTCTGCAAATATCAAGACACAGTTCATAATATTCCTTATCCTGCACATCCTTGATCAGCTCAATAACCTCGCTTCCTCTTGTAGTATGCGATTTCATCATCTCAAACTCTTCGCTTGTAAGCCTTCCGGGCTTAAGGAGTATAGAGTCGGGAACAGATATCTTTCCTATATCATGCATAGCCGATGCCTGAGTAATCACATCTATAAGATGCGGATTCAGCCCCAGCTCCGGATAGTTGTTCATTGCTGTAAGAGCCAGTATTCTTACAAATCCTTTTATTCTCTTAAGATGGAAGCTGGATTCCATACTTCTGAATTCAACTATCGTAGCTATAGTATCAATAACTCTTTCATTACTGTACTTTAAGCGCTCTTCCTGCTTTTTGAGATACAGGAACTGCTTTTTAAGCACTCTTGTCTGATCATCTACCTGATCTTCAAGATTATTCTTGGAATCAAAGAGTTCTACAGTTCTTGAAACTCTTTTATCAACAATAACAGGATCGAATGGCTTATGAATAACGTCCGCAGCGCCTTTCTGATAACTGGTACGTTCCGCATCCGTAGAAGTATCCGCCGTGATCATAAGAACAGGGATAGAGTCATTGAGGTTATCCTTCTTTTGCATAGCCTCCAAAACTTCATATCCGTCCATTTCAGGCATGACAATATCAAGAAGAATGGCAGCAAGTTTATCTTCATTTTTCTCGATCATGGACATGGCTTCCTTGCCATCACCAGCCTCAAGAATTTCATACTTCTCCTTGAAGATCTCGCCAAGAATTCCTCTATTGATCTCATTGTCGTCAACTATAAGAATTGAACGATCAGCCATCTAAGCCTCCAATAAAACTGCGCCTATTATCTTTCAACAATAGCTGCGCAGCCCATTCCGCCGCCTACGCACAAAGTTGCAAGTCCCTTATGTACATTTCTTCTCTGCATTTCATATAGAAGAGATACCAAAATTCTGTTTCCGGAGCATCCAACAGGATGTCCAAGAGCAATGGCACCGCCATTTACGTTAAGTACGTCATTGCTAAATCCAAGATCATGCTGAACTGCAACTGACTGAGCTGCAAACGCCTCGTTTGCCTCAATAAGATCGAAGTCTCCGATTGTATATCCGGCTTTCTTCATAACCTTCTGAGTTGCTGCTACAGGACCGATTCCCATGATACTTGGCTCAACGCCTGCAAGTTCACCTGCGATCCAGGTTCCAAGTGGCTTAACTCCGAGCTCTTTAGCCTTTTCTTCACTCATTACGATGATTGCAGAAGCAGCATCGTTAATACCTGAAGAGTTAGCTGCAGTAACCACGCCACCGTCCTTTTTAAATGCAGGCTTAAGTCCTGAAATACCCTCTACGGTTACACCCTTTCTAGGGCCTTCATCTGTATCAAAAATAATTGTTTCTTTCTTTTTCTTGATTTCTACAGGAACGATTTCTTCCTTGAACTTACCTTCTGCAATGGCTTTTTCTGCCTTATTCTGTGACCAGGCTGCAAACTCATCAAGCTGCTGCCTTGTAAGATGCCACTGCTCCGCAATATTCTCAGCAGTGATTCCCATATGGTATCCGCCAAATGCGTCTGTAAGTGCGTCCTTGATCATGGCATCCTGAAGTTCTCCGGATCCCATTCTGTATCCATAACGGCCCTGCTGCATAAGATAAGGAGCCATGGACATATTCTCCATACCACCTGCAACAATGATATCTGCATCACCCATTCCAATAAGTTTAGCTGCCAGGTTTACACAGTGAAGACCTGATCCGCACAGTACATTTATTGTAGTTGCAGGAACCTCTACAGGAATTCCCGCATTGATTGCTGACTGTCTGGCTGGATTCTGTCCAAGACCCGCCTGGATTACACAGCCCATATATACTTCATCAACCTGCTCCGGCTTAACGCCAGCTCTTTTCAACGCTTCCTTAATAACGATTGCACCAAGTGCCGGTGCCGGAGTTGTGGAAAGTGTTCCACCCATTGTTCCAATCGCTGTCCTACATGCTCCCGCCAAAACTACTTTTCTTGCCATAACACCCTCCATAATTTTTTCTACGATACGCGGACCTTTTGGCCGCAGTACCCCAATAGTTATATAGATTATTTTATCACTTTACTGTTTCTTGCTCAACGAAACATTGTATAAACTCATTATTTCTGTAACCGAAGCGGAAGTTCCAAACCGTGCTCCGTCAAAAGAGCTTCATCAGAAAGAATATCCTTGCTGGCGCCATCTGCAATGATTCGTCCCTCATCCAAAAGAACCGTCCTCTCACAGGTATCCATAATAAAATCCAGGTCATGGGAAGTTACAATTTTAAGAGATTTAATCTCATTGAGAATCTTTATCAGATTCCTCCTGTTCCTGGGGTCCAGTGCGATAGAGGGCTCATCCATAATGATGATATCCGGCTCCATGGCCAGAATCGTAGCTATGGACGCAAGCTTCTTTTCACCGCCTGAAAGCTTATAGGTCTGTTTTTTGCGAAGCTCGGTAATATGCACCTTTTCAAGGGCCTCAGAAACTCTTTTCTCTACCTCTTCATCAGAAAGGCCATAGTTCTGTGGGCCGAAAGCCACATCATCTTCCACCGTCGATAAAAAGAGCTGACTGTCCGAATCCTGAAAAACATATCCAATATGCTCTCTTACATGATTCAGATTCTTTTTGTCCACAGTGTGCCCTGCAACTTCCAACACACCCTTATAGTCAAGGTAAAGCCCCACCAGGAGCTTCATCAGTGTAGACTTTCCAATGCCGTTGGCTCCTATAATTCCAATACTCTCACCGCTATAGGCCATAAGATTTATATCCGCCAGCACCTGCTGCTCTTTTTCATAAGCAAAGCTCAAATGTTCAATTCGAAGTATTTCACCCTGAACTCCGGTATGCATAATAATCTCCTACCACTTATAATCATCTTCCGCTGCAATTTATCACCCAAAAATACCTGAATGTCTGATAATCACAAAGATCACGCACCATATCAAAGGATACAAAACATCAGCAATTCGGATTTTCTTTTTCTTGATCCTGAAATCTCCGGTAAAGCCCCTAAGCAGCATGCTCTCATAGACAACCTCTGCCTTATCCATACTGCGAAGAAGCCACTGCCCAACCAACGTTCCCCAGGCCTTGTAATGTATACCGTTCTGGGAAGGGGCCCGAAGTTTATAAGCTGTCATTATCCTGTCTGCTTCAATTGCCATTACTCCAAAGTACCTGTAGATCAGCATTATGACAATTACTATAATCTTGGGAACATGGACCGCTCTAAGAGCATAGCAGATATCATCGATAGAGGTTGTAGCAATAAGGATATACACCGACAGCACGCTATAAAAACCCTTCAGCATCACCGTGAACATGGATATGATTCCTCCGGATACCTCCATGCCTGCAACCATCACTATGTTTTTGTCAAAAAAGGGATTAAAGATTCCAACGAACAGAACCAGTGGCAGGATAAGTCTCATACGGTAGAGTCCCTCTTTGAAGGAAAGCTCTCCCACAATAAAACCGAATATCGGATAAACAGACATAACAAATAGCGGAACAAGCGCATATTTGTCAAAAGAAACCACAGTAAAAATGTACAGAATGCTAAGAAGCAGCTTTCCCAAAGGATGAAGGTCATTCATCCAATGAGAACGCTGCTGTAAATTCTGAATTTTATTAAGTTCGCCTATGTTTTTTTCAATAGAATTCATACACTTAGCTTAGCATATTTCCAAGAACTTTTATATCTTAAGCTGCAGTTTCCTTTTTGCGGAAGAATCTGAAAGCATAGGATGCGCCAACGCAAACGCCTACTACCACAAGAGCTCCCACAATTCCGGAGAAGCTTGTTCCAACTGCTGACTCGCTGTTCTTAAATGCATAGTCAGGTAAAAGAGATGTTGTCTCCTGAATACCTGCTGCTGTCTCATAAGCTCCGCCCTGCGCCTCAAGCTCTGATGTTCCTGCTACCTGCTCCATAGACCACTCAAGGCCATCAGGGAATGCAGAAGCGAAAAGAGAAATTGCGCCGCCGCAGATAGCTGCTGCAACTGCGATAGCGATGATTGTTCCCTTGAAAGAAAGCTTGCCTTCCTTAACAGGCTCTTCTGACTTGCCAACGCCCCAAAGAAGCTCAGGTCTTGCCTCATGAACAAATATAAGAACTGCAGCTGTGATAAGACCCTCAACAAGACCAATTGCAAGGTGAATTGGCTGCATTGTTGCTACAAATACTGAGAATGGAAGCTCTGTTACTCCTGAAAGAAGTGTCTCGATTGTTACAGAGAAAGCTCCCATCTGAAGAGTCAGAACACATCCCAAGATAGATGCAAGTATTATCTTAGCTCTCGTTGCTCCTTTCGTCATGATAGGCTTCCATATCAGAAGTGCTCCCACAAAGCACCCATAAAAGGCCATATTCCATATATTACATCCAAGAGCCAGAAGTCCTCCGTCAGCAAATAGTAAACACTGAACCAAAAGAACTCCAATCATAGTAAGGAATCCTGCAAAAGGTCCAAGGAGTGCAGAAAGCATCATACCTCCGCAAAGATGTCCTGATGAACCTGTTCCGGGGATTGTAAAGTTCAGCATCTGTGTAGCAAATACAAATGCTCCCATTACACCCATTACAGGGATTTTCTTAGGATCGTTTTCCTCTCTTACTTTTTTAACAGAAACTCCCGCTGCTCCTGTTGATAAAACATACATTGTTCCAGCTACTGCTGGTGCCACAAGGGCGTCTGCCATATGCATAAAAAATGCCTCCTCCATACTATTTCTTTAGATTAAAATGGTGCGTTAGCACGCTGCCTGTCGGACCACAGGAAGCGCACCACACACCTTGGCAACATCATAAGTATAATCTACAGAAAATGGGGCCTACAAGCCCCCTGGGGGGATAAAATTTTACGCAATTTATTGACTAAATCCCCTTATCAGTTCCGTGAACCTTTAGTTTTTCTTGTGTTCCTCAAAAAGCTTTTTGATAGCCTCATCATATGGAGCACGAAGAACTCCGTACTCAGTAACAATACCAGCTATAAGCTCATTGTCTGTTACGTCAAAGGCAGGGTTATATACCTTAACTCCCTCAGGAGCCATGCGCTCCTTGTACCACATTTCAGTTACTTCCTCAGGCTTGCGCTGCTCAATGTTGATGTCATTACCTGTAGGAGTGCTGATATCAATTGTAGATGTAGGGGCACAAATATAAAAAGGCACACCATATCTCTTAGCTGCAAGAGCTACCAGGCTGGTCCCGATCTTATTGGCTGCATCGCCGTTGGCTGCCACTCTGTCGCATCCTGTAAATACTGCATTTATAGCACCACTCTTCATAAGTGAAGCAGACATGTTATCGCACAGGAGTGTAGTATCAATTCCTGCAGAATGAAGCTCATAGGCAGTAAGTCTTGCTCCCTGCAAAAGAGGCCTTGTCTCATCACAATAAACCTTGATATTCATGCCTTTTTCATGAGCAAGATACATAGGAGCTGTGGCTGTTCCGTACTTGCAGGCGCAGAGCTGACCCGCATTGCAGTGCGTAAGAAGTCCATATCCATCCTCAATGAGTGTTAAGCCATACTCACCAATTCTACGACACACATCGATGTCCTCAGTCTTAATGCGCTCGGACTCATCTCTCATTTCAGCTAAAATGCCCTTTAAATCATATTCTTTTGCCTGATCCAGGTTTACAGAACCATCCTCTGAAACTATAATATTGCAAAAGTCAAAGATATGACTCTGCATTCTCTTAAGTGCCCAGGAAAGATTAACAGCTGTAGGTCGTGAGGAATTAAGGAAATCACTCTTTTCCTGAAGCTCTTTAATAAACTCCTGATAGTCTGCTGCCTTTGAACTCTTCATAAGAAGGTAAATTCCAAATCCAGCAGTCACACCTATAGCCGGCGCTCCCCTTACCTGTAAAAGATAAATCGCATCCCAGATTTCCTGAGCTGTATGGAGCCTTATCATCTCAGTCTTACCAGGCAAAAGAGTCTGATCAATAATCTCTATGGCGTCGTCATCATCTTTAAGAGCCACTGTTTCGTAATCTAAAATATTAGCCATTATCCAATTCTCCCGTTGTATCTAAAGTTTATCCTTAATTATACGTGGTGCCTATTACCAATTAAGCTTATGCTCACCGCCTGTCAGCTCTTTGGTCTCGCCACCGGGAAGCATAAGTGTACATGTAGAATTCTCAGGTACAGTCACCGATATCTCTTTTGACGTGGAATTCCAGGACACTTTAATAAGTCCGTTTCTTGTCTGAAGTGATCCTTCTGCACTCTCAAGGCTTTCCGTCACAGTGGGCGCTACAAAAAAGTGCTTGTATCCCGCAGCCTTTTCATCAGGCTTTATTCCCAGAATATCGCTGTAGCAAAATGCCAAAACGCTTGAATATGCAGCATGGTTAAGAGATCCCGTAACCTCATATGCGCCATTAGGATAATCATTTCCTTCTCTATCCTGGTATCTGAATACCCCCATATCCTCAGGATTCGTAGTAAGCCCCATAGAAAGAGGATGTGCTATTCCACCGGGAGCAGTATTAGTCAGCACCCTGACAGCCGTATTGCCGTAGCCGTTTTGTGCTAGTGCAGGCAGATACTGAGCCATTCCTGAATATCCCGGATAGAAGAGGTTTGCACCATACTCACTAAGCATATTAAGTCTCTCTGCTGCGTCTTTTTTCATATCCTCAGGGAAAAGATCAAAGGCTATTCCTAAAGCATATGCTGTCTCAGATTCTACATCTGCAATCAGAATTCCTGCCGCAACGCTTGGATCCTGTCGTATGAAAGTCTCCTGCCATTTCTTTGTAAACTCATCAGCATAACCATCAAAGATTTCTGCCAGCTGCTCATCTTCTCTAACCTCATGCATTCTTGCAACCAGCCTTGCAGAATGCGCAGCCCAGGCAGTGTCTGTCAGACTTTCAGGCGTTGATTGTCCTGACAAGTGGTCGCCGTAACCTTCCGTAGTTAAAAGAAAATCTTCCGACCTGTCCATCAGATAATACACCCAGTTCTCAGCTGCATCTATATTATCAGCAATTATAGTCTGATCTCCATATTGAAGATAGGCATTCCAGGTGATCTGGGTGATGCTGTCCCCCCAGCAGCTATGTCCTCCAAAGGGATTGTTGGTGGGCGCCACATCATTTATGGAGCCATCCCCGCCCTGCTGAGTTCTTAGTTCTTTTAAATAATTGCGATAAAAAGCTTCTGTATCATATGCATACATGGCAAAACCGGACACTGCCTGTGCATCTCCGGCCCAGCCAAGTCTTTCATCTCTCTGAGCACAGTCCGTAGGGTTGTCCATCATGTTTGCCCTAAGACTATATATAGAATTCTTATAAAGCTTATTTATGATCTCATCTGAGCAGCTAAACTCTCCTGTCTGCTCCACATCGGAAGAAATCGCTATTGCTCTTATAGCATCAACCGGAATTTCCTGGTCAAGTCCTATAACTTCCACGTATCTAAAGCCATGGTAGGTATGAGAGAAACAAACTTGGCTATCAGCTTTATCAGCGCTGCATACGTAATAATCCGTACTCTTAGCAGATAACAGGCCCTTGGTCCAGACAGAAGCATCCTCGCCATCATGGTATCTCCAAAACATCTTGTCGTCATTGAGAATCTCACCATATCTGAAGGTAATTACCTGACCATCCTCAAGACCAGTCAGCTTACTCATATCAATCTCAATAGTTCCCGCAATGTTCTGTCCGAAATCATATACAAAATGTCCGCCATCAGTCTCGCTTACATTTACATACTCAAAGCTATCCCACTCTGCGATAGATTCGTTTTCCTTATGGCGAATCTGCGCGCTCAGGAATTTATCATCCACAGCGTCAACTACCGGATTGCTCCAGTCATTGGCAGTATTAATGTCCCTTCTGTCATCAACAAACTCGCCCTGATAGATATCATCAAACCTGTATCTGCTGCCTCTGCTGACAGAAAAGCTCTCGTCCGTTGGAATAATCTCTTTTGACCCATCCTTGTAATTAACTACAAGTTCACCCTTAACTGCCAGAGTATCTCCCCAGGGCGCTGCCACCTCCGGATAACCCACACCTCTGTCAAAAAAGCCGTGGAAAAGATATATATTCATTTCATTGGTATCTTCCAGCATGTCCGTCACGTTATAAGAAACGTAGTTCAGATACTTATCAAATACCATTTTACCCGGGTCAAAAAAGTTATCTGAAACCCTCTGTCCGTTTAGCTCTATATCGTATGAGCCTAGGGCAGTCATATATAAATAGGCGCTATCCACCTTATTTTTTTCAATATCAATTTCGCGTTTAAATACTCTTGCCGGATCTTTGTCTGTCTCTGACAGTAAGAATCCGGAGGTAATGATCATGCTCTTTCCCTTGGAATCATAGGAATACTTATAATACATTGGGTCAAAAGCACTTCCATGGTAATTTGCATAATCATATCCATGGAGTTTATTTACAAATACTCCATCGAAGGATTCACTAAAGACCTCCTGTCCCTCTGAAGTCACCTTGATATCATCAATACCGGCAGTATCTGTGCCTCTTGATTTGTAAGTACCAACACAGGCAAGTGGGAACTTTGGAACATCAATTTCACCAAGGTCCTTATCATTAACAGTAACCCTTGCTTTATCATCTTTTACAGCTATGCTGACGTTATAAATACCGAAGTTTTCCCCTTCAAGCGGAATCTCCAGCTTATAACTGTCATCCTCAACGCCCCCATTAAAGCTTCTAAAGGTAAAGCATTCATTTCCTTCTACAGCTCTGATTCCATAAAGGGACACTCTTCCATACTCGCCATTGGAATCACCCAGGGCAAAACTGGCTTCAGTTCCATCAACAGCCATAAGAAAAGATGCCTCATACTCAGTGGGACGTACAATACCGTCCTCCAATTCAGCATCTGTCTCCTTTGGTGCACTGATAAAATGTGCCACACTCATGCCAGGGTCGTATTCATCTATAAGAGGGAATACTACATTTTCAAATTCATCTGCCTTTAAAGATGCTTCTTTATCACTGCCAGCGCCACAGCCCATTAACGCAGATACGGTCATAACCACACCCAGTAGAGCAGCCCCTACGCGTCTTCTATTTCGTCCCATCATAATTTTCCTAATAATTCCTGTGCTACTTCACTTCCATGTTTAGCAGCATAAGATGCCCACTTCTTGGCCTTAGCCGGATTTTTTCCTCCAAATTTCCCTTCAAAGTATCCTACTGCAATTTCCTCTGCAGCCTCGATGCTTCCTTTACCGGCCATATCAATTAAATCTAATAATCTCTGTTTCTTGTCCATTAAACTTCTTTCTCCATTACCTAAAACTCTTCAAATATTCCTTGTGTTCATCTGATACCCTGTAGCTCTCTACAGCCTTTTGTATTGCCTTCTTATGAACCCAGTCATCTAGCTTTTTCTCTTCGATGTACTTTACGCTCTCGTCGTATCTTTTTGCAAGAGCTGTTGCGAAGTACCAGGCCACCATCATCTTAAGGTAGTAGTCATCACCCTTTTTAGAAGCCACAAGCTCAAGATACTCCTCTTTAAAATCATCTCCAAGATACTCATTCATAAGCATACGTATGCCAAATCTGGCAGTATATACCTCATCTGAAGCAATCCACTTCTTCACATAGGGAAGAAGCTTTTCATGGTTCTTCTTAAAAGATTTGGGCGTTGCCTGATCAGATACAGGCCAACAGTCTACGTAGGGAAGAAACGCCTCTGTTTTTTGAACCGTCTCATCAAAATCTTTTATCATCGAAACGATAAAGAAATGAACCAGATTCTCCTCGTAGTATTTGTGGGGAAGCTCATTTAAAAACTCATCCCTCTCCTGGCTTCCAAACACCTCTTTGGCTATTGCTCTCATAGCCGGGGTTCTGACGCCAATGATCGTAGATGGATCAATGTTCGGAACAAGCTTTGCCTGAAACTCTTTGTATTCGTCGTCTTTTTCTTTTAGAAGTCTTTTGTAAACGCTCATATAGTTTTCCCCTTTACTCGTCAATTATATAGTACAAAGGAAAATTTAGAAAGAATAAGGCATCAAAAAACTCCTGATGCTGTTTTCACAACATCAGGAGTTTATTCTCATTTAGATTATATCAGCCCTTTGCAGCAAGTGCCTCTTTAATCTTCTTGGTAAGAGCAGGAACGATCTTGTTAAGATCTCCTACAACACCATAATCAGCTACGTCAAAGATAGGAGCATTCTCATCCTTGTTGATAGCGATGATGATATCAGACTCTTCCATACCGGCAACGTGCTGGATAGCTCCGGAAATACCGATAGCGAAGTAAAGCTGAGGACGTACTGTCTTACCTGTCTGACCAACCTGGAGATCCTTTGGCTTCCAGCCTGAATCTACAACGGCACGTGAGCAGGAAACTGTTCCGTTAAGAGCCTCTGCAAGATCCTCAAGAATCTTGAAGTTCTCAGGGCTGCCAACTCCACGGCCACCGGATACAAGGATCTTAGCAGCCTGGATATCAGCTACAGAAGATGCTTCCTTAACGATCTTAACGATCTCTGTATAGCAATCATTCTCTTCGAAACCAGGATTGAACTCTACAACCTCTGCCTTAGCACCCTTGATAGGATCGATCTTCTGCATAACGCCTGGACGAACTGTAGCCATCTGAGGACGGAAGTCAGGACAAGCGATAGTAGCGATTGTGTTTCCACCGAAAGCAGGTCTTGTCATAAGGAGCTGTTTGTGCTTGGTCTCTCTAGCTGGTGATGGCTCAAGAGGGAAATCACCTATATCAAGACTTGTACAGTCAGCTGTAAGACCTGTATGTACTCTTGATGATACTCTAGGGCCAAGATCTCTACCGATGGCTGTTGCACCAACAAGGAGGATCTCAGGCTTGTACTCATCAATTACAGATGCAAGCGCATGTGTGTAAGGCTCTGTTCTGTAATCCTTAAGTGCAGGATCATCTACTAAAATTACTCTGTCAGCACCATACTCTGCAAGCTTGTCTACAAGACCCTTAACATCGCTTCCAAGAAGTACTGCTGTTACTTTTTTCTCATCAAGATCTTCTGCAAGATTCTTGGCTTTGCCCAGAAGCTCAAGTGCGATGCTTGAAAGCTCGCCATCTACCTGCTGAGCAAATATAAATACACCCTTATATTCTTCTAAAGACATGACTCTTCTCCTTTATCATTAAAATATTTACTGTAATGTGTGATATACGCATGGCTTCACTTCGTTCTCGCCATGCTACAGCCATTCGGAAAACGATATGTTCATTTCATTCACATATCTTTTTTCCTCATATCTGTTCGGTCCTCAAGGTTTCAATTACATGTCTGCAAGCAGCCATAATTGAAACTTTTCGTCCCTATATCACTCAGATTACATGTTTCTCTGTAAGCTTACCTACAAGATACTCTACTGCTTCATCAGCTGAATCAGGAGCAACCTTTTCGCCCTGACCCTTCTTAACCTTATCAGAAGCCTTAGCAATCTGTGTAGGTGATCCCTTAAGACCAAGGTTTGAATCGTCAACGTCCTTAAGATCTGCTCTGCCCCAAACAGTTACTTCCTGCTCGAAAGCATCGAAGATTCCGCCAGGAGTCATATATCTAGGCTCGTTGAGCTCTGAAAGAGCTGTAACAAGGCAAGGCATCTTAGCCTTAACGATGTGATATCTGTCCTCAAACTGTCTCTTAACTTCTACAGTCTTAGCCTTCTCATCAACCTTGATTTCCTCAGCGTAGGAAATTACAGGAATATGAAGGTGCTCAGAAATCTGAGGTCCAACCTGAGCTGTATCTCCATCGATAGCCTGACGGCCTGTGATGATGAGATCATACTCAAGATTTCTAAGTGCACCGGCAATTGTAGAAGATGTTGCCCATGTATCAGCGCCGCCGAGTACTCTGTCTGTAACAAGGATTGCCTTGTCTGCGCCCATAGCAAGAGCTTCTCTAAGTACAGCGTCAGCCTTAGGAAGTCCCATTGTAAGAACTGTAACCTCAGCGCCATACTGATCCTTTAATCTAAGTGCTGCCTCAAGACCTGCTTTGTCATCAGGATTCATGATAGCAAGCATTGCACCTCTATCCAATGTTCCATCGGGTTTGAACTTAACGCCGCCCTTTGTATCAGGGACCTGCTTAATGCAAACTACAACTTTCATTTTTATTCTCCTTCTATTCTCAAATTAGTAGTGATTACTTAAGTAAAGCACCAGAGATAACCATTCTCTGAACCTCAGATGTACCCTCGTAGATCTCAGTGATCTTAGCATCACGCATCATTCTCTCTACTTCGTACTCTCTGATGTAACCATAACCACCATGGAGCTGAACTGCCTTAGTTGTAACATCCATAGCAACCTCAGCAGCAAAAAGCTTAGCCTTTGCAGCTTCAATTCCGTAATAGTCCTTATTCTTCTTTGCATCAGCAGCCTGGTAAACAAGGAGTCGTGCAGCTTCACACTGTGTAGCCATGTTAGCAAGCTGGAACTGTGTATTCTGGAAAGCACCGATAGCTCTGCCGAACTGCTTTCTCTCTTTTACATATTCAACTGTTCTGTCAAGAGCACCCTCAGCAATACCAAGAGCCTGAGCAGCGATACCAATACGTCCGCCGTCAAGAGTATGCATTGCGATGTTGAAGCCCTTTCCACGAGCACCGAGAAGGTTCTCTGCTGGGATATGGCAATCCTGGAAGATAAGCTCGTATGTGCTTGATCCACGGATACCCATCTTGTTCTCCTTGGTTCCGAATGTGAATCCAGGAGTATCCTTCTCAACGATGAATGCTGAGAACTTCTTCTGCTTTCTGCCCTTCTTGTCTTCTACGATATCTGTGTAAGCGAAGATGATGTAAACATCAGCCTCCTTACCGTTTGTGATAAAGCACTTAGATCCGTTAAGAACCCACTCTTTACCATCTTCTGTAAGAACAGCTTTGGTCTGAACGCCCTGAGCATCTGTACCAGCCATAGGCTCTGTAAGACCAAATGCGCCGAGCTTCTCGCCCTTTGCAAGAGGTACAAGGTACTTCTGCTTCTGCTCTTCTGTTCCGTATGTCATGATAGGATCGCAGCAAAGTGATGTGTGAGCAGATACGATAACTGCCGTTGTACCACAAACCTTCGCAAGCTCCTCAACACACATAACGTATGTAAGAGGGTCACAACCCTGTCCGCCATATTCCTTAGGAATCGGAATACCCATGAAACCATACTTCTGCATCTTTGCAACAGTCTCTCTTGGGAACTCCTCTGTCTCATCAACGTCTATTGCATGTGGCTTAACTTCTTTTTCTGCAAAATCCTTGAAAAGAGCTCTTGCCATTTCATGTTGCTGACTAAGCTGAAAATCCATTATTATTTCCTCCGTTTATTTTCTATCTATTTATTATTTACAAGGAAACACTTGACACCATGGACTCGAAAGTACCTCGTCTCATGTTCAAGTGTACCTGATTGCTATGCTCGATAATACCTCGCTGAGCACTCAGGCATCAGTTGGAACCTTGTTTCCATCAGCATAGTTGTAGAAACCGATGCCAGTCTTAACACCAAGCTTCTTGCCACGAACCATCTTACGAAGAAGAGGGCAAGCACGATACTTGGAATCGCCAGTCTCTGAGTAAAGAACGTCCATGATAGCAAGAACGATATCAAGTCCGATGTAGTCACCGAGTTCAAGTGGTCCCATAGGATGGTTACATCCAAGCTTCATAGCTGTATCGATACCCTGGATATCTGAAACGCCTTCTGAATATACAAAGATACCTTCGTTGATCATAGGAACAAGAATTCTGTTAACAACGAAACCAGCTGCCTCGTTAACCTGAACAGGAGTCTTTCCAAGATCCTCAGAAATCTTCTTGATCTTCTCAACCATATCGTCTGGTGTGTTAGCACCCTGAATAACCTCAACAAGCTTCATAACAGGAGCTGGATTGAAGAAGTGCATACCAATGATAGGCTTAGCAAGGCCAGATCCGATCTCTGTGATTGAAAGAGATGATGTATTAGAAGCAAAGATACAATCAGGATTCTTAACGATATTGTCCTGAAGCTCCTTGAAAAGATTCTTCTTGATGTCCATAACCTCAAGAGCAGCCTCAACTACAAGATCAGCGTCAGCACAGATGTCATTAAGACCTGTCTGAATCTTAGCTGTGATCTTGTCAGCCTCTTCCTGAGTCTTCTTTCCCTTAGCAACCTGCTTATCAAGACCCTTCTTGATCTTAGCAAAGCCGCCCTCTGCAAACTCTGTCTTGATATCGCAAAGATATACCTTCTCAACACTCTCAGCCTGAGCAAATGTCTGAGCAATACCTGATCCCATTGTACCAGCGCCAATAACAGCTACCTTCATTTTATGTTCCTCCTAAATTTTAATATTCTATGTTTATTCGCATGATACGCATGACTCCGCTTCGCTTTCGTCATGCTGCTTTTATTCGGAATCCGCACTATCGTGCTACTTCCTCATAAAAACGCCGGTCTTCAAGTTCGTGAAATGTTTCTTGCAAGCAAGACATTTCACGACTTTGAATCCCTTATCATGCGTTTTTAAATGCTACTACCTTAACCTTAGCCGGATCATCTTTCTTTCTGAGGAAGTTAGCCATTCCCTCTCTCTGATCCTCTGTCTCGAAGCATGAGCCAAAGAGCTTCTCTTCGATAACAAGTGCATTGTCGATATCTGTCTGAAGACCATCGTTGATTGCCTTCTTGCAAGCGCGAACTGCGATAGGTGCGTTTGCAGCAATCTGTGAAGCCATCTTCTCAGCTGCAGGAAGAAGCTCTTCCTGTGTGTAAACTGCATTAACAAGACCGATTCTGAGAGCCTCGTCTGCCTTGATATTACGTGCTGTGTAGATAAGCTGCTTAGCCATTCCTGCACCGATAAGTCTTGCAAGTCTCTGTGTTCCACCAAATCCAGGTGTAATTCCAAGGCCTACCTCAGGCTGTCCAAACATAGCATTATCTGAACAGATTCTAATATCACAACTCATAGAAATTTCGCAGCCACCACCAAGTGCAAATCCATTGATTGCAGCAATTACCGGAACAGGGAACTGCTCAATCTTACGGAATATATCATTACCCTTTTTACCAAAAGCCTCTCCCTCTGCCTTTGAAAGAGTACTCATCTCTCCGATATCAGCACCGGCAACAAATGACTTCTCACCGGCACCTGTAAGAACAACTGCTCTTACAACGTTTGTGTCGATACCATCAAAAGCAGCAGCAAGATCATCTAGCACCTGTGAATTAAGTGCATTGAGAGCCTCTGGGCGATTGATTGTAACAACAGCGATGTTTTCTTTTACTTCGCAATTAACAAAACCCATTACTATTTCCTCCTGTGAATTATTTTGATAACAGCCTGCCGTGCAAGCACAGCAGGCCGAATTAAACTAGGGTTAACCCTCGTAAGCTTCTACGATTGTAGCGCAGCCCATTCCGCCGCCGATGCAAAGAGTAGCAAGGCCCTTCTTAGCCTCAGGTCTCTTGGCCATCTCATGAAGAAGAGTAACAAGGATACGGCATCCTGAAGCTCCAACAGGATGTCCAAGTGCGATAGCACCACCATTTACGTTAACCTTGCTCATATCAAATCCAAGGTCCTTAGCAACTGCAACTGACTGAGCTGCAAATGCCTCGTTAGCCTCGATAAGATCGATGTTGTCAAGTGAAAGACCTGTCTTGTTAAGAACCTTCTTGGTAGCAGCTACAGGGCCAATACCCATAACTTCAGGCTCAACACCTGCAAGAGCGCCGCCAACCCATGTAGCCATAGGCTTAACACCAAGCTCTTTAGCCTTCTCTTCGCTCATAACAACGACTGCTGCAGCACCATCATTGATACCTGATGCATTACCAGCTGTTACAAGACCGCCCTCTTTACCAGAGCAACATTTAAGTTTTGCAAGAGTCTCAACAGTTGTTCCGGCACGAGGGCCCTCATCTGTCTTGAACTCAACGATTTCCTTCTTAACCTTAACAGGAACAGGAACGATCTCGTCGTTGAACTTACCATCAGCCATAGCCTTCTCGCACTTCTGCTGAGAATTAGCTGAGAACTCATCAAGCTCTTCTCTTGTAAGGTTCCATCTGTCGCAGATATTCTCTGCTGTGATCATCATGTGATAATGATTGAAAGCGTCTGTAAGAGCATCGTTAACCATTGTATCTACAACAGTTCCGTTGTTCATACGATATCCAAAACGTGCATTAGGAAGTGCGTAAGGAGCCATTGACATGTTCTCCATACCACCGGCAACTACAATATCAGCCTCGCCAGCCTTGATAAGGTCAGCTGCCATATTGACACAGTTAAGACCAGATCCGCATACTACGTTAAGTGTTACTGCAGGAGTCTCGATAGGAAGACCAGCCTTGATAGATGCCTGTCTAGCTACGTTCTGTCCAAGACCAGCCTGGATAACGCATCCCATAAGTACCTCATCTACCATCTCAGGCTTAACACCTGCTCTGTTAAGTGCCTCCTTGATTACGATTGAACCAAGTTCTGCTGCAGGAGTATTGCTGAGAGCTCCTCCCATCTTACCAATGGCTGTTCTGCATGCGCCTGCTATAACTACCTTCTGTGCCATAAAATATTACCTCCGTTTAACTCGTTAAATTTTTATCAGAACAGATTTATTGTAGCACAGCGATTAGGCAAATGCAACAAAAAATGTCGAAGTGACGTGAATATTTTATTTAAAAGCCATAAATTGACAATCTTTTAACACGATATTGATAAAAAAATAACAGTGCCGCAATATCGCAGCACTGTTACTTCTTACGTTCTATTCAATTGTAGAAACCACCTCTAAGTGAGATAGTTTCCGAGCCGATTTATACATCAGGTTCAAGTAAACCGTAAGTATTACCTTTTCTCTTGTAAACTACGTTAATCTGATCTGTCTCGGCGTTAACAAATACAAAGAAATTATGTCCCAGAAGTTCCATCTGTACGCAAGCATCCTCAGCATACATTGGCTTAGGATCAAACTTCTTCATACGTTCGATACGGATGTCTTCATCATCCATATAATCTGTCTCAAGATATTCTTTCTTGAAATTGCTGGCCTCTGCCTGCTGTTTATCTACCAGTTTGCTCTTATACTTCTTGAGCTGTCTCTCAATAACCTCCTCTACCAGATCAATTGATACATACATATCATTGCTGACCTGCTCTGCACGGATAATTTTTCCTTTAACGGGAATGGTAACCTCAATTTTATGTCTCTCTTTGTCCACATTAAGAGTGACATTTGCGTTAGTATCGGGAGTGAAATACTTCTCCAGCTTGCCTATCTTTTCCTCAACTGCGGAACGAAGGCCGGGTGTTACTTCGATGTTCTTTCCTACGATTGTAAATTTCATGCAATCATCCCCTTTTCGATAGCTCTTTGAATATTTCAGAAAAAAGAAATATCTGTAGCCATTATTTAAGACAATTCGCGTCTTTATGCGGTTTTTGTCTATACGCTATTATACCATTGAACAAAGCTTATATGCAATTTCAAAGAGTAATGTTAAACATAATCTTTTTATTAACAAACCGAATTTGTACAACATGCACAAAAAATATCTATTGCTTTCAATTGCTTAAAATCCACTTGATTAAGACTCATTTTGTGGACAATGTGGATAACTTCGTGTATAAGTCCTTAAAATCTACATTTTTATCTTGTGGATTGTGGATAACTAATAAAGAAATTGTTAAAAAAAAATATTAATTTCATGTTGACTTTTCAATTTATGTGCAATAGTGAGAAATGCACACTCGAAATTGCTTCGCAATTCCTCGTTTCATGGCGTTCGCCATATGTAAATAAAAAAATACAGGTTATCAAGAATAAATTCTCGATAACCTGCATTATTTATTTACGCATTTCTCACTTTTAGAAGATCCTACGAACGGCTAATACTGTTCTGTAGTCTGCATTAGAAACCTTGATACCGGTCTTAGCTGTAGAAGCATGTACAATCTGGCCATTACCAATATAGATAGCAACGTGACCTGAATAGCATACGATATCACCAGGCTGTGCATTAGCAAGTCCATCAACAGCTGCACCAACAGATCTGTCAGCACCTGAGCTATGAGGAAGACTAACACCAAAGTTGTTATAAACACTCATTACAAATCCTGAACAGTCAGCACCGTTTGTAAGTGATGTTCCACCATATACATATGGATTGCCAACAAACTGAAGCGCGAACTGAGCAACAGCAGAACCAATAGAGCTTGTAGCTGTAGTATAAGAACTAGCTGAGTTATAGTTGCTTGATCCTGAAGAGCTTGAAGACTTGGAAGTATTGCTCTTAGCTGCCTTATTAGCTGCTGCTCTTGCTGCCGCCTCCTTAGCAAGACGAGCTTCCTCTTCAGCCTTGGATTCAGCCTTAACAAACTCAGTAGAAAGTGTTACGTAATCAGTAGAAACGTATCCGTCACCTTCCTCGATACTAACCTTAACCCAACCATCGAGTTCTTCCTCTACAACAAGTTCGTCCTCGATTGGAACAAGACCGATAACCTCAGCATCAAGGCCTGCACCATTTCTAACCTTAAGGGTTGTGGTTGTAACTGTAGCGATTCTGGTTCCAACTTCCTTGGCAAGTTCAACAGCATCATCACCTGTTACGCAGAACTCAGCCTTAACGAATCCTTCTACAGAACCTGACTGAATCTTGTACCAGCCATCCTGCTCCTCTATATAAGTACCTACTGACTTATCATAGAGCTTACCTACTATCTCACCTTCCTCGCTAGGAATATCTCTTACGTTAACGTAATTGGTAACCTTAGCGATAACAAGTGACTTAAAGAGTTCCTCTTCTGACTGCTCCTCATCCTCAGATGCAGCTTCTGCTGCAGCATCCTTGGACTTCTGAATAACAGCACCTGTAGCGTTCTGAATATCTGAAAGAACACTATCTGTAACAGTAGAAGCTAGTGGTGTCACATCTGTTACAGCATCTGCTAAATCTACAGTATCACCTGAAGTACTACTGCTAGAAGAAGTTTCTGCCTGAGCCTTATCAGCCGCAACTGACTGCTGAAGAGTTGAAAGAGATACCTGATTATTTCCAAGGGCATAAGTAATACCTGCCTGAGGCATTACACTAGTCACCTTATTATTTGTAGCAGCGTAGGCGTCTATGTTTGAACCTAAAAAAGTAATAGCAGCTGTGAATGATAATGCTACGAGCTGCATTTTCGCTTTTCTCAAAACTGACCTCCAAATTGTTACGAAATTTGTTACATCTTTTTAGAATATAAACTAATTCTAAACTTTTGTCAACCCTAAAATAATTTAAGAAGTGACGAAAATCCGATATTTTCGCCACTTCTTAGATACGAATTGTATTTAATTTAGTTTCTGCATTATTGCTTAATCGTTTTCACTTCTCTTTTCCAACCAGAAAATCTTGCACAGATGTTACAGCATTTGCGCCATCTGCAACAGCTGTCACAATTTGACGAAGTCTCTTTTTTCTGGAATCACCTGCAACAAAAATTCCGGGCGCAGAGGTCGCTCCATCTTCTGACGCAATTACGTAACCTTTTTCATCGCAATCTATCAAATTTTCGAATAAATCTGTTGAAGGAACAATACCAATTGCCACAAATATTCCATCTACATCCAGATTATTTGTTTCTTTATTCTTAACGTTTTCCACAACAAGGTGAGTAACCTTATCTTCGCCCTTAATTTCCTTAACAACGCTGTCCCAGATAACCTCAATATTATCCAGTCCAAACAGCTCTTCCTGAAGGATTTTGGTAGCTCTTAGCTCATCTCTTCTGTGGATCAGGTAGACCTTGCTGCAAAATCTTGAAAGGAAAATAGCATCTTCCACTGCCACATCGCCACCACCATTTACCGCTGTAACTTTTCCTCTATAAAAAGCACCATCACAGGTAGCGCAATAAGATACACCCTTTCCTATAAATTCCTCTTCTCCCGGAATCTGGAGCTTAGAATGGTGTGCACCGGTCGCGAGGATGACTGTATGAGTCTCAAACTCACCATTATCTGTAACAACCTTATATACAGGTGCCTTAGTATCAGAGCCCTTGTCTACACACTCAACTCCTGTAACTGTGGCATCAACAAATTCAGCTCCCAGCTTATCAGCATGCTCTCTAAACTTCATGCCAAGGTCAAATCCGTTAACCCCCGGAATACCAAGATAATTGTCTACCTCATAGGTATCAATGATCTGTCCACCGCTGACAGGATTCTTTTCAATAATAATCATGTTAAGTCCTGCTCTCTTTGCATAGACAGCAGCTGAAAGTCCTGCAGGGCCTGAACCTATAATAACAAGATCGTACATATTAACCTCCTTATAAGACACGTATCATATATGAAACTTTAATATAAATTGTGTGCAATTTAATTTTATATTACCATTTTTTTGAATTTTGTAAATACCCATATTATAAAAAGTATATTAACTTTTGATCATATCCATCCTCCGTCAATTGTAATGATCTGCCCAGTCATATATGAAGGCGCCTGTGCAACCTTTAGCACAAGTTCTGCCACTTCAGAAGGATTTCCCAATCTGTCCATGGGAATTTCCCCTCTAAGTTCCTCAAGGTCTTCATCAGTGAGATGTTGTCTGTTCATATCGGTATCTATAACGCCGCAAGCTATTGCATTCACCGAGATACCGCTTGGAGCCAGTTCTTTTGCCAGAGCCTTGGTAAAAGAATTAACGCCACCCTTGGATGCTGAGTAAGCCACTTCACAGGATGCCCCAACGTTTCCCCAGACTGAAGAAATATTGATAATCCTTCCGCTATGTTTCTTAACCATCATTGGAACAGAAAGCTTGCTAATATAGAAGAGAGAGTCCAAATTTGTAGACATTAGTCTCTTCCAATCCGAAATCTCCATATCTGTCAAAAGACCTATCCACGCAACTGCGGCATTATTTACCACTATGTCAATATCGTCAATTTCCGCAAACACGCCTTTTAAGCTCTCCATATCACCCACATCGCACTGAAAAGCTTTGGCTGTAATAATTGACGTCTTGGAAAGCTCTGCTGCGAATTTCTCCAAATCCGCTATATTATTCCTACATAAAAGATACAGATCATATCCTTCGGCAGCAAAACGCTCGGCGATGCTTCGTCCTATTCCTCTGGATGCTCCTGTTATAAGAACTTTTCCCTTCATCATTCAAAACCTCAATTATAGTTTTTATAACAACAAAACCGAGGAGTAATACTCCTCGGCTACTATTGTCGCAAATATTCTGCATATTAGCAATGCGCAAGCGCAGATAATACACTTTCTTCCATAAATGGCTTGGCAATAAACTCTGTTGCTCCGAATTTTACAGCCTCCACCATCTTCTCTTTCTGCCCCGCAGCAGTGATCATTATTACTTTCGCATTAGGATCAAACTTCCTGATTAATTTCAGGGATTCAATGCCATCAATAACCGGCATGGTTATATCCATTGTAACGATATCAGGCTGAAGCTTAACATACTGATCATAGCCTTCCTGCCCGTTTACAGCCTCTCCGATAATCTCATAACCTGCTCTTTCCAGCATGTCTCTTAATACTCTTCTGGATGTTCTTGAATCATCAACTATAAGTACCCTCTTCATGTACTACCTCCGGCCTATATTAATAATTTTCATCCTATGCTAACATCATCACCAGTAGCAGTAAGTAAAACAATCTCTCCACCACTAAGGCGAACAGGTAAAGCCACAATCGGACTTCCCTTTGTCTCAGTGTATGTAACAGAGAACTCCGGTGGTTCAAGCTCGATTTTTACACCGATCTTACTTCTATCCGTTGCATAAAGACCATTGATGCAATTGATAAACTCACAGGTTGCATCCAAGGCATCTTCTTCGGTTTCAATAAATTCTTCCTTGGTATACGAAACCGCCAGCTTTTCAAC
This sequence comes from Butyrivibrio sp. VCB2006, assembly GCF_000420945.1. Lineage (GTDB taxonomy): Bacteria > Bacillota > Clostridia > Lachnospirales > Lachnospiraceae > Butyrivibrio. The sequence goes on along the minus strand of NZ_ATVX01000005.1, from coordinate 224,827 downwards.
ATCCTGGTATTTGCCGCAAATCGCCACTGTAGCCTTTTCATCACCATGGAACTTCTGATATCCGATCACTTCACTTCGAAGGGATTCTACTCTGTAGGCTTTTCCGATGCACACATGACTATCTATCAGTCTGTACATAGTCTTAATTGCCATGACAATGAGCTCCTTATTGGCAAGCATATCATCATCAAGGAAAATAGATACTATCCTTTCAACATCATTGGACTTAAGATCTACAATATCAGTCTCGGTATACCCATACTCTTTCTGATACTCAAGCTCTGCATTGTGAACCTGTTCCATAGAAAGGAAATTTTCATCGACTATAGCCTGGATAAATGCCAGATAAGAATTTCCCTGAAGCTCCAACAACCTTCCAAGCTGCGTCTGTGAAAGATACCCCTTTTCTAAAGCAATGTCGCCGAATCTCATATCCATAGTAGCCTGAAGTGCATTAACCTGCTCTGCCTGCGCTATGGTCATAAGCTTTTCGGATACAGCAATAACACCAAGCTTAACTCTGTTATTTTCCTGAATACTGTAAGCTTTTTGCAGCTGCTGCTTGGTCAAAAGACCTTTCTCCAGCATGTAATTACCCAGTAATCTATCCAGCATATTTTTACCTCAAAATAGTAAAACGGATATTAGTCTACATTATATATTTTAGACTAATATCCGTATACAAACAAGCTGTTTTGAGTTTACTCTTTATCTTCTTTATCTTCTTTATTTTCGTTCATACGCTTCATTGCCTGATTAAGGGCCTTCTGAACCGCAACTTCTTCTGAATCTGATGCTGTTCCACCTGTAGGTGCACCGGCCATTCCTGCCTTCTTCCTCATCTGGTCAGCGTGCTGTCCTGCCATCTCAAGCATCATCATTCTATCCTTAGGAAGTACAACACTCTGTCCCTCAGGATTGATTGTAATACCATCCTTGTCACTCATGAATTTCAGGATGTCCTGATATTTGAATACAGCAGCATTCCACTCAGAGCCTCTGAGCTTTTTACCAAATTCAATTCCATCAGTGAATACAGGTAAAAAGTGTTTGTCGTCCTTGGTGTTAAGAACCAGGAACTTAAACTTGGTGTCCTTATTAAACTGCATTTTGCCGTCCTCAAGAACTTCCACAGGGCCTTCATGCTGCATTGGAACAATAAAGCTGCTGGATCTGATAAGTGAAAGCATTCTCATTTCTTTTGCTTTTACAACATCATCTCTCTTCTCGTATTTAACTGGCCATCTCAGCTCTTCCATGAAATCCAGCATTGCAAAGTTAAGTGCTGGGTTCACAGGATTATTTCCAAGATCCTCACTGTTCCAGTCTCCCGGAGCAGCTACAATCTCACTTCTCTTAAATCTGGCTCTGTATGCACCATTATCCACAAGAATATTCTCAATGCCGATATAGTACAGATAATCAAAAAATCCTCTTTTTACAGCTGAGGTATCATCAGGATTCTCCACCTTGATTTCTTTTACCATAAGACGTCTAAACTGCCTTGCAAAAATCTCAGCTGCCTTTTCTGCCATCTCTTTTTCAAAATAAACATTACCAAAGCCGTGGTCGATGAAAGGATAGCCTGTTGTTGCATCATATAATACATACAGGATTTCCGCGTCTCTTACTCTTCCAAGAAGCTCGTTGTACACCTTTCTGTGATTCTTCTCAAATCCCGGAAGGGGAGCCTTCTTATTAAATACCTCAAGAGCAGTCAAAAGAAAAAGAATCTCCTGGTTAGATAAAAATCTAAGAGAATCAGCTGACAGATCCGAGTCATAGATCATCTCACCGATTTCATTCTTTCTCTCTTCAGAAACAGTCTCAGGCATCTGTGCTGCCTCAAGCTCAGGCGCATTTACAGGATTGAGCTTAGGAAATCCCGGCCACTCCATATCCGCATGAGCATCCATTGCTGCCTGCATCTCTTTTTCCTTCTGCGCTGCTGCGCTAAGTTCCTCTTTGTTCTCAGCGCCTCCGGCGTTTTTCTTCCCACCAAACAAATCAAAAATTCCCATTAAATCCAAAATCCTCCTAAAAACATTGCTGCATCCCTGCACCTAAATATATAAGCAATCAGCTCTCGTAAAATACCTGTGATACAGCTGCAAGATACTCAGGGTCCTTGCTTCCTGCAGTCTCGTAAGGAGAATGCATGGCAAGCTGTGCCAGACCGATGTCAACTGTATTAACAGCAACCTGAGAAGTTGAGATATTACCAAGTGTAGATCCACCCGGCATATCTGAGCGGTTTGTAAAGCTCTGGAAAGGCGCCCCTGCCTTCTCACACATAAGTTTAAAAGTAGCTGCAGAAACCGCATCAGTTGTGTATCTCTGATTGGCATTATACTTAATAACAATACCCTTATTCATAACCGGTCTGTTAACAGGATCTGCCTTATCCGGGTTATTAGGGTGCATTGCATGTGCATTGTCAGCAGAAATCATGAAACTCTGAGCAACTGCTGTAAAATACTGCTCATTAGTTCTGCCAAGGCACTCATTTATTCTTGTCAGAGTGTCCTTAAGGAAGGTTGAAGCTGCGCCCTGCTTGGTTCCGCTTCCTACCTCTTCATTATCAAATACGCAGTGAACAGCCACGTTATCGGAGTCCGCTGCATTTAAAAATCCCTCAAATGTGGTATATACGCATTCCTGGTCATCAAGTCTCGAGCTTGCAATAAACTCATCGGATGCGCCCCATACTGTAGGCTTAACCCTGTTGTAAAGGAAAAGATCATGTCCCAGAATATCTTCTTTTTTGACTCCGGCAGCCTTAGCAACAACCTCGAAGAACTTGTCCTTGGCGCTGTCATCACCGAAGATTGGAAGCATATCCTTCTGTGCATTGTACTTGTAGCCGTCATTGGCCTCGCGGTTCATATGAATTGCCAGGGCAGGCAGCATCAAAAGATCTCTATCCACGTTAACAAGCTTGGTTACAGCACCTGCCTTTTTGTCTCTTACAATAAGTCTTCCCGCAACAGAAAGCGGTCTGTCAAACCATTCTGCGCAGAGCATTCCGCCATACTTCTCAACATTGAGCTTAATATATGCTCCCGGCATTTCCATCTCAGGATTTTCCTTGATCTTGAAGGAAGGAGAATCGCTGTGGCTTGCTATCATGTAAAAGCCCTTGAAATCCTTCTTGGGAATTCTGAATGAAATGATTGAAGAATCATTTCTGGTAACAAAATATTTGCCACCCTTTCCGCCCTTTGCAGGAGCAAGCTTCCATAGATCTGACTCTTTGAGCTCAACATATCCTGCCTTAACAAGACGTTTTTTGAGATTATCAATTACCTGAAAACAGGAAGGACTCTCATCGATAAAGTCCAGCATTCTTCCGGTAATATCCTTATATAAACTATTATTTGAAGTCTTTTTTGTTGCCATAATTACCTCTCATTCTTATACCAAACTATCTTATTATTTACAGCCCTTTTAGTCAATGATTCTCTGATTTACCGCAAACCAAGGTAGCTTCTATCTTTATGGACTTTTTCTTTAATATGACAAAAAATATGTTGGTAAAACAATGCGACTATGCTAAAATGTAAGCACTTACATTTTATACAGTTTATTTTGATTATTTAGATGGGATGGAGAAAAAATGACAAGAGAAGAAACCTTCAAAATGCTCAGCGAATATGTAGATTTTCTACTTGAGAAATCCGACGCAGAGCACCCTTACTGGAACATTGAAAATGTACTTAGCGGGAAGCCAAATAAATGGAACTATATTGATGGATGTATGATCACTGCTGTTCTTTCATTATATGAGATGACCGGCGATCAGAAGTACCTTGATTTTGCTGATAAGTTTGTGGGCTGGTTTGTTCAGGAAGATGGCTCAATCAAAACTTACAGTACCGAAGAGTACAACCTTGATAATATCAATCCATCCAAGAATCTTTTCAAATTATATGACCTTACCGGCAAAGAGAAATACAGAAAGGCAATGGATACTGTAAGAGCTCAGCTCGATACCATGCCTCGTACCAATGCAGGTAACTTCTGGCACAAGAATATCTACCCTTATCAGGTGTGGCTCGACGGAATGTACATGGCTCAGCCATTCTACATGGAGTATGAGCGCCGCTACAACAAGATGCAGGGATGCCTTGATTCCTTCAAGCAGTTCAAGAATGTAGAAGCTCTTATGAAGGATGCCAAGACCGGTCTTTACTACCATGGCTATGATGAGAGCCGTGACATGTACTGGGCTGATAAGGATACTGGCTGTAGCCCTAACTTCTGGCTCAGAGCTCTTGGCTGGTTCACTGTAGCCCTTGTTGATACAGCGCAGGCCATGGACGAGTCCATGTACTATGAATACAGATACCTTCAGACAATGCTTGAGAATCTTGCCAATGCACTTATTCCTTTCCAGGATGAGAGTGGCATGTTCTACCAGGTTGTAGACAAAAAAGATGATTCCCGCAACTACCTTGAGACATCCGGTACAGCACTTATCGCCTACGGTCTTCTCAAGGGGGTTCGTCTCGGATACCTTCCAAAGCGCTTCGAAGAAGTAGCCATGAAAGCCTTTGATGGAATCACAGAGAAATACCTCTCTCGCAACGAAGACGGTTCACCTAAGCTTGGAGGCATCTGCCTCGTAGCAGGTCTCGGCGGAGCTCAGCACCGCGACGGCTCTCTCGAATACTACTTCTCAGAGCCCGTCGTAGAAAACGAAGCCAAGGGTGTTGCACCCCTGATCCTCGCCTACACAGAGATCCTTCGCCGAAACAACTAATCCGCTTTCCATTCACAGCTGTTTTCCGGAGGCCGCTTTCGCATCCCAAGCCAGGGGACGCAAGCGACTCGCAATGAGATATTTTTTCGCCTTGTGAGTGTCGGGGAAAGTTCATGAGCCGAAAAAGTCCGGTCCATAATTCCGGTTTTGGCTCAACATGTCTGAGCATCATAGGCCCTTGTCTGCGCAGTATTTTCGCCAGCTCGTCACTGAGAAATGAAACATTTCTTAGATGTTCGAGCACACTTTCTTTTAATGCGCCATCTACGGCCAAAACTTGCAGGGCGGTTGAAAAGTGTCTAGTAGAAAATGCCATAGCTCGCAAAGCGAGCATATAAAAAGAGAAGAAATCTATCTTCCAAGCTAGCTTGAAGAAGTAGATTTCTTCTCTTTTTTAAGGTGCTACGCACCGATATGGCATTTTCCTTTATAAATATTTCTTCCGCCCTGCTTCAAACAAGTCCTCCGAGGCGCGGGAAAGTGTGCTTTTCGAACATCAGAAATTGTCATTTCCCATCTCAGACTCGCCGGGCGCAAACACCTGCTCGAATACGGGCCGAGAATGCGAGTTTTGAGCCATGGAATTATGGACCGGACTTTTGAGGCCATGAACTCCCGGCAAGGAGCGGCGAAAAAAATCTCTTGCGTGAGCGAAAGGCCCCTGGCTTGGGATGCGAAAGCGGCCTCTGATAACGGCTGTGAGTGGAAAGCGTTTCACTTTAGTTCGTAGGAGATGTTGAGTTTGTTGTCGGTAAAGGTTACCTGGGCCATGGCTCCGCAGATAATTGGGAGCATAGGCGGGTGATGGCCGATGTCGAGGTCCATGAGGATTGGGACGTCGAACTCTTTGAGGACGTCTACGACAGCGTTGTATTGGTTAAGTCCGAACATTTCCTGGCCGAAAGCTGCCATAGGGCGTCCGATCAAAAAGCCTTTAACATGTGAAAACCAGCCAGCTTCACGAAGGTTCCAAAGTGAGCGACGGATACTGTAAACGTTGAGGTCACAGGCTTCCAGGAACCAGATGATTCCGTCGCCCGAGTACCTTTCGGAAAAGCCCTTGGCATCTTCGTAGGGTGTGCCAACAAGATTGACTAGGCAGTCGAGGCAGCCACCGATAAGACGGCCGGAAAATCTTATTTCATCGTGAATATCAGAGCCGTCGATTATAGGTTTTTCAGCGGAAATTACATTTTGTCCGCCCACTGGGTAGACCTTCATTCTGTTAGGTTCAGTTACGTAGTAACTGCACAGATTATCAGGGTCCTCAGGAAGCTCCATCTCCCACTTATCATAACTTTCAAATGAAAGCTTCTTGCCGGTAATAAGGTCCCAGGCATCTGAAACTGCAGGATGCCACTTCACCATTCCGAAATCCCCTGCGCAGGGTGCGTAGATAGCCGCAGTGTCAGCCAAAGTTACAGATGGAAAAATAAAGTTTGTATTGTCGGAATAGCCCATATACCACTTTGGTTTTGCTTCCGATACACCCTTAAAATCAATAAACGGAACGACCTCATCCATAAGTTCTCCACCGCCTACGGACATGAGGACATCATTTTGATCACTCTTATAATAATCATTTAGCTCAGCGCCACATTTTTCCGGGATGTTGCTGATGCCGATTCCCTCTGCCTTGTCGCAGTTAGGACCGATATCAAGCTTATAACCCATTTCGGTAAAATTCTTTCTGGCATTTTCAAATCTGCTGATATAAGGTTCAAAGGTACATCCAAAGGATGGAGCAACAAAACCGATTGTTCCACCCGGCTTCAAGAACTCAGGATATCTCATAATCTTCCTCCTATCTCACGGAAAGAATCTTATCAAAAGCCCCGGCATATCCTCGCAGGCTTCGCCGCATAATCTCTTCAGCTCTTCAAAATAATTTCCTAATCTATGCTCAGCAAACTTGGAATTATAGAAGACCACATTCCATTCATCCCCAAACTCCCTGAGCGCATCATTAAAAGCATCAAGGTTTTTGCCATAATAATCCGGAAGAGGCAGTTCTTTTACCAATAAATCCTGCAGATCTTCCTTGCTGTAAACTTCCATAAGATCAATATAATAGACCTGTTCCATCTATGCTCCTATCAAACAAAACTCTGATAATCCACCTAAGTGCTAGGGTTCTCCGTATAACAGCTCAAAGGATTCGTAGTGATCCCCGGTATAATAAATAAGCCCGTCATTTGAATAAATGATTCTCTTTGATCCGCGCTTACTCTTTCCCTTAGTATCTATGTCGCACTCATGGTACTCTCTTCCCTTTTTCTTAGGTAAAAGACCTTCATAGTTGCCAAAGTAATCGCCGCCAATGCTCTTTCCGGGAGCATATTCTTCAAGACTTCCTCCGGGCCAGCCAAGCTTCTTGGCAGCTTTCTTGGTGATGAAATTCGAAGGAAGCTTCCCATAGGTGTGTATATACAGTGCAACATCTTCCCTGGAGGTATATTCTCCATTCTCATCCGGGATATTTGCAGCTTCTGTCGTGGCAGCAACAGCTGCTTCCTCACTTGTACTCTCAGTAGCTGCGATTACTGCTTCTTCACTAGTACTCTCGGTAGCTGCGATTACTACTTCTTCACTAGTTCTCTCGGTAGCTGCAATTACCGCTTTTTCACTGGTACATCCCGTAAGGCAAAAAGCAAGAACCAGCGCAAGCCATATTGTCGTAATCTTAAACTTTCTCAGAAATTTAAGCATTTTAATATCTCCAAATATTACAAGTCACCTGACGACCATCTCTTTTTCAGGCTGCAAGATTATAGAACATGTAGAAAATAAGTGACCCTGATAGAGAGAGAACTACACTCCAAACCGATACCCAGGCAATAGCCCTTGTAAAGTAGTTTTTACGTCGATTTTCAAACACATCCACAAGGCCCAAAGCGACAAACACCAAAGATGCCGTCATATATCTAAAGTCACTGCTACAGGTATATGGATACTTAAATACATACAGGCCAAAGCTTAGCAGCATAAATACATAGGTAAAAAGAAGAAATGTTGTTCTAAGACAGTCCTCTTTTTCTCTGATTTCACCCAGCAGTCTTCCGGTATAACCTGCAATAAATACGATAGTTAAAAGAACTCCCGCAATGATAGCTCCAACATATGCTATCTGAGTTATTGCCAAAAGGCCTCTTCCGATATCCGCCGGAAATGCCTCCGAAAACAGCCCGGTCTGGAATAAGATAACCCATGTATTATGAATTGAAGCGGCGCTTAACACATGGAAAGGAAACTCCACATGAAGATCCGTCAGTGTAGGAATACCAATTATTGACCAAACTGAATATGGGCCTGTGTACATCACAGACTCGTTTGGAATAAGAGCCGGCGAAGGAATTCCTGGCTTTTCTCCAAAGAGAACAATATTTCTAACTATGTATGACAGACCGATTGGAATGCAGATCACTCCAAATACCACATACTCAAGGAAAGCATTCCTGATTCCAACTCTGTTTCCAGTCTTTATAACCTGTACCAGATAAATAAAGAAAATAAGGGCTATAGAGAATGCGCATATAGCGGTATTCAGCTTACTGATCATTCCAAAGCCAAGAGCCAAGGCAATCTTAATTATATTGGCAAAAGATTTATCCTCTATCCACTCCAAGGTTCTCCAAATGGTTACCAAAAGAAGTAACAGTGCAAGAATATCATTGTTGATAGATCCTGCCAAAACCAGCATTTTGGGATAAAAAGCAAAAAAGCTCATTCCGAGAATCCAAAGCTTTTCAGTTACTCCACTCTTTTCCAATATATGAAGCATAACCACCATGCAAAGACCTGAATAAATAAGTGTTGGCACCTGCAGGTTTTCAAAAGCCAGCTTCTCGGGAACCCCAATAAGTCTTTGTAATGTCATCCAGACAGCTTCTATAGTATGGTGAAGCGGTGGATGGTAATATCCAAAATGATCATATGGATCCATATCAGGCAAATGGAAAAACTTATAAATATACTCAATATATCCGATGTGTCCGTTGTTTATGGTATCTGTACCAAATCCGGTATAGGTACCAGCATCATTTTGAAGAGTATATATATCATAAAAAAGAACGTATCCTGCCCTTATCAGCATTCCAAGCCAGACAGTCCACAGAATCCCCTTCTGAGTATCCAGGTTTCCTTTCATCTTCTGACTTACAATAATAGCGAGACTTACAAAACCTATAAGAAATAGTAGTGCCAGCTGTACCTGGCCATACTCACCGTAAGTAATTGATGTTAAGTAGTTACCCTGTAAAATAGCCACAAACAAGGCAACTACCACCACTATCAAATTTGCTTTTACATACACAGACTTTTTCTTAGACACCATAACATTATCTCCCGGCAACTTTTACATCTCCCAAACATCCGAATATCCAGCTATCAGTTATAGGATACTCCCTCAAGACTTGCCTTTTCTACCCCAATAAGCTCCGGCTCTTTATCAACACTGCCGGTAATTGTCATATTTGAAACCACTAACTCTTTGACGTTCTTGGCATAAATACTTCTGCCACTCATCTCGTCAAAATTATCCATCATGACAGGTCTTTCCGGAACACGCTCATTTTCCGGAAGGAAACTTGCAGTAATATTCTCAAACACAAGCTTTTCTATTGGTCTTTCAGGAAGACCTACTGCGCATACAATGCTTGCGCTTGCTCCCTTACATTCAATATTTCTGCCTGTTATAGATCCAATGACCGGTGTCATCTCGTCAACCGGAGCAGGATTCTGATTCTGAACATAGTCTGTATGTCCGTCAGGATCACAGAAGTAGAACATATTCACAGTAAATGGCATATGTACGCCATTCATATCAATGTTCTCAAAAAGAATATCATCCAGAACAGATCTCTCGCCTCGTCCACGTCTTGTCTTTATACGAAGTCCTCTGTCTGTACCGTCAAATATACACTGTGATACTCTGACATTTTTAACTCCACCGGCAACCTCGCTTCCAACTGTAACGCTGCCATGTCCTCTTTCAAACTTACAGTTGCGGATGATTATATTCTCAGTAACCTTGTGATGTTTAAGGCTCATGTAATACTTGCCGCTCTTAATAGCCATGCAGTCATCGCCAACTGAAATTGTAGTTCCAAGAACCAATACATTTTTGCAGCTCTCAGGGTCAAGACCGTCAGTATTAGGTGAATCTGATGGATTGTGAATATAAAGGTTAAGGAATGCAAGATCATCGCTGTAATATGGATGGACTGTCCAGCATGGAGAATTCTGAATGCGCACATTCTGAACCCTTACCTTCTTGCACCTTACAAGATACATGGCATTTGGTCTCCATGCTCCTCTCTTAACCTTGGCGTTAACCCACCAGTCACTGTTTCCGGCATTTCCGTCAATGGTACCAGGTCCGATGATATCAAGGTTCTCCGCATCAATAGCTGTTATCAGTGAAGCATAGCAGTTAAGCGGATTTCCTTCCCAGGTTCCAAGGTTGTATTCGCCCTTTTCATCTGTATCTCTTATCATTCCCGGAAGAATCGGATAGTGATTTCTATCGGTATCTCCCAAAATCACAGCTCCTTCATCCAGGAACAAAGTCATATTGCTCTTGAGAAAAAGAGGTGTCACAAGATACTCTCCCTTTGGAAGATAAACTGTTCCATCCTTGGGGCATGCCATTATTGCTGCCTGAACTGCAGCAGTATCAAGAGTTTGTCCATCTCCCTTCGCACCAAAGGCCTTAACATCAAGAAGGGTTGATTCATGCTTTGTTGTAAACTTCTGGCATTCCTCGGTGCCGCCAAATCTCACTGTAATTGTATATTCCTGATCCGGTAAAAGCCCTGTCATTGACACCACGTTCTGAGTTCCCCTATAGACTTCTTTTCCGTCAATATCTATTATATATTCCTGATTCTGCTGAAAAATTGAATCAGATTCAAGCTCTATTGTCACACTCCTGTTAAATACTTCTACAATCTTAAACTTCATAATATTCTCCCTTAATACAAACTAAAAATGCTATCATGTAATACTCTTACATGATAGCATATTTAATCTTAACAAAAATCGATTTTTCTGAACAGAAGTGCTATTATTCGCCAATAAATCCGGTTATAACATCCGCAGCATCAACGATCTGTTCTGTGTTTGTTATAGATGGAATGCCGTCTCCATTCTGGATTCCATAATTGCCAAAATAAGAATGTATACCACCCTTGATTACATATTCCTGAGCATCATCCGGCCACTTGGATTTACTTTCATTATAGCTGTCCATATTAAGGACTTTGTCCTCTGAGCCATAAATGGATAAGAGTTTTAGATCACTGCTGCTAAAATCCGTTGTGGTAAAGGAAGCACATAATATTATTCCGGCGTAGCTGCCATCAGCATGTTCTCCCAGATACTGGCTTGCTGCCACTCCGCCGAGAGAATGTCCCGCCAAATACCACTTAAGCCCTTCTGCGCCCTTAATCCTATCAGGGTACTTATCTTTGATAATATCCACCGCATTTAGTCTTAAGAAAGCCAGGTTCTCCGGCATTCTTGGAAGCAGGCAAGCATAACCTCTGTCCGCAAGCTCATACATAAGCCCACTATATGCTGTGTATTCTACCTTTCCACCCGGATAAAAAACTATTATTGCCTTTGCTTCTTCATTATTCGGAACAAAAACAACCAGATTCTTATCTGAGTATGTGCTGACTCTGTCTCCAATCTCCTGTTTGATTTCAGCTATTGCCTCATCATCAGCCTTATAATAATTTAATGTGTAGATCTTAAAACCTATAGCAAAAACAACCGCCAGAAACAATAACACTCCCAGAATATATCTTATGGGCTTTTCTACCTTTTTTAGGACAATCTTTCCTGACAATGGTTCAATCCCCTTTCATATTGTCATCAATTATTCTAAGGAGTTCCATCGCACTTGAAAAGGATTTTTTTTCATTGGTATTAACTATCACAACATGTCCCTGCCAGGTAGCATTTTGTCTGAAGGCCACATGCACTATGAATGTAGCAAGTTTACCCTTTTTCCCTTGAATGTTACGAGTGCCGTGCTGCTTTTGCACCTTGTCGATTACAAGCTCATCATCTTTGACCACGTCTCTTTTGTGAGCATGATGTTCCTTGGGAATGAACTGTCTTTGTTCAAGACTCTTTTGTGGAAAGTCCCAATTGTCCATCAGGTCGTCCATGGTGGAAAACATGCCTGTGGCACTCTCGAATCTGATAGGGTCATCCGAGTATTGGTGCCACAAACATCCTTGATAATCAGCATTCTCGTCACTATCAACACAAATGCTTATTAAATTTCTGGCAAATAACATTTGCTTAGCTTCGCCCATAAATTTTAGTCTTCCCTCTGTTCGTCATCTTTTTTTCTGGACGTCATCAAAAGCCCTGCTGCCACTGCTCCGGCTGCTACTATAGCAAGCACTCTCAGTGCCAGATTTGTTGTATCCTCAGTTCTGGCTCTTCTTGCTCCAAGAACTGCCTGACCACTACCTGTTTCTCTCCTTGCTCCAAGAACCTGTCCTGCCGGAGCCGCTGTAGTTGTTGTAGCAGGCTCTGCCGGAGGATTTTCCGGAGTTGATGGTGGATTATCCGGAGGTGTTGGCGGATTATCCGGTGGTGTATCCGGCTCAATATACCAGATCGCGTACAGATCATTTGGTACTCCATCATTATCTGCAGCTATATTGGCTCCCGGATCCGCAAACTTGTATGCTCTGTTATCACCTGGTCTCTTACTCCAACCAAGGAAAGTATATCCCGGTCTTTCAAATCCGGCCTCTGCAAGTGTAAGAGCCTTAACAGCCTCATTAACTTTAAGCTTTGTAACTCCATCCGGTCCAAGAATAACATCTCTTGTAAGATTTCTTGGATCATTGGAATGATAGGTAATAGTTGTATACTCAGGATCGATCTTAATTTCGCTTCTTGAGTTATACTGAGCAACCAGAACAACCTTCTTCATTTCAAGGCCGTCTACCACGCCATTATCTACCAGGTAATCTTTCTTGATTCCAAAATAGTTGTTTGGATAATACAGGATGTTGGTGCTGTCATTGGTAATCTTCCAACCGATAAATACCCATCCGTCTTCTACTTTTTTAGGAGGTGCACCTACTACAGCCTGCGAATCCACTGCATAAATATATCCGTCATCAGGTACAGTGGATTGATCGCCGTGTTCACCCGCATCATATTCAACAGTGACATTACCGGGTCTTCTCCACATAGCTGTCAATGTAATATCATTAAGAATTTCACCATAACCATATGGGTTCTGACCATTTGAATCCTCAAACCAGCCTACAAACTCATATCCCGGGCGTTTAACACAGTTGACCATGGTATCTTTCTTAAGAGATTCTCTGTACCACTTATAGAATTCATCCTTCTGACCAGGAATAAGTGTACCGCCGTTAGGAATAAGCGTTACTTTACACTTGATTTTCTCATATTTAGCATACAGAACCTTATTGGCAAGTGGCATCTTTTCTTTCCAGTCATACAGCTTCTGTCCGCCTTCATCAACACACCAGCCCACAAACTTGTAACCCGATTTGTCATAAGCAGGATCTGTGCTCAGATCTGGAGCAAGGCTCTCGTATTCAATTCCGTTAACGCTTCCATCAAGAGGCATTTCATACAGAATATTGCTAAATACAGGATCTGCCGAAACTAAAGATGTATTGCCATCAAAATTATCCTTAAATTCAATCTTACTGGATAATCTCTTAAAATAAAGATGAAGGTCATCAGTATTATCATCAGTAAACTGACCGATTATCTCTGTTCCCACATCCATTTTATGTTCTGCGCCATTCTGAATGTAGTACTCCGGCTTAAAACCTGTGTAATAATCATCACAGTAGAAGTAATAATTCTTTCCTTCCGTACCATAGTGAGTGATCTTCTTATCCAGTGTATAAGTTATACCATCAAGTTCCTGATAATAGTAATAAACATCATGGGATGATTCACCATTATGGATATCGTACAAGACAAGAGTATTACCGGTAACATAAGCATCGAAAATAAATGCATCAACAAAGTCTATGTGCAAATTTACTGTTTTACCGGGCTCAAGCACATTATTTTTGTATGCCCATGGAGCACCTTCTACCGGCCATACATAGTTATACATAGACAATCTCTGTCCGTAAAGTCCTGTGAACTCCAAGCCTTTATAAGAATTGCCATTTTTGTCCTTAAAGATAATAGTCATCAGATCACGATCATAATATAGATTAATGATTGTGTCTTCCTCAGCCCTTATTGTGTCGCAGGATACAGGACTTCCATTTTCAATTCTTACGCCTTCAAGCCAACTATACTGGAATCCTTTTTCTATAGATGCCCAGTCACCTGCAATAGCCTTAGATACAGGTGTTCCAACCTTCGCTTTCTTGGTATAAGTCTCCTGATAGTCGTAATTCTTGGCACTGTTATCCGTTATGGTCTTACTGTCTCCAATATTCTGCTTCCAGATAACAACTGTGAATTCCGCTTCCTCTTTAGGTTCCCACTTTGCATAAAGAGTGATATCCGGATCACTATCCGCGAAAACTTTACCCCAATCAAACGCTGAAGACTCATCAACTGTACCAACCTTAGAGCCTTGCTTCTCGTACCAGCCCTTGAAATCGTATCCATGCCTTTCAGGGTCAGCTGGCGGTGTGGCCGTCTTTCCAGTCTGAACATGAATAGGATCTGTATAAGTGGCACCGCCGCCCTTTACACCGTCATTTTCGTCAAAATAAATCCAGTGAACACCGGTTACTACTGCATATACTTCATGAACGGAGGCAATATCGATCTTTTCCTTAATTAACGTCTTGCTGTTCTTATCACGGCTCCAGCCAAGGAAAGCCTGTGTATCATGCTTAGGCTCAGTTGTAACGTCATTTACATCCACCATAGTAGAATCACCGGTTACAACAACTATCTTTTTAACATGAACTACTTCGCCATCCACACCGATGTATGTAAGGTAATAGGTAGTCTGTATCTTTGAAAAAACTTCAACCTTACTATTAGCTACTACATGCTCAACTTTTCCAAACTTAACTTCCTTGTCGTCTGCAGTAAACCATCCAAGGAACTCCTCGTTTGAACCGGTTTTAGGAATACCGGGATGAGCTAAGTTGTCGCCTTCCTTAACGAGCTGTGTGTTAAACTCAGTTCCTCTGTCAGTGAAAACATATGTACAAATAGCTCTCTTGTCAGTAGTATCATCCTTTGAATTTCCGGATCCTGCTACGATATATACTGAGAAAGAATTTGCACTAAAAGAAGCTCCATCGGAACTTGCATCTGCCACCTTTTCGGTGTTACCTGCATCATCCTTATGGATTACGCTAAAAGATTCTCCGCTAAGATCGTTACCAAGTGAAATTGACACCTGAACACACTTAGAATCTAATGGTTCAATCTCTTTTCCATCAGCATTATAGAATGTAATATTAACACCTCTTGCCTGCTGAACATCTTCGCCAAGAGCATCCTTGGCTGCATCAATAGCATCAAGGTCTGATACTGCAACAACAGTCATTGTTGTGCCTGCAGGGAATACTCCCTCACCAGCCTCTACTTCTACATGGATTCCTACTGAATCTCCTGAGAATTTCTGGGCAGGACTATTTACCTTTTTATCTTTATCAGAAGCTTCTGCACTTGCTGCATCTGATGAGCTTTCCGTTGCAGCTGATGAAGAGCTCTCTAAGGCAGCCTCATCTGATGAACTGCTACTTGCAGCATCCTCTGATGAACCCTCAGCAGAACTTTCCT
The DNA here is from genome assembly GCF_000420945.1 of Butyrivibrio sp. VCB2006. GTDB lineage: Bacteria > Bacillota > Clostridia > Lachnospirales > Lachnospiraceae > Butyrivibrio. The sequence continues at coordinate 209,289 of NZ_ATVX01000005.1, read as the reverse complement.
CAGTAACCTCTGATGGAGTGTTATCTAAAGGAACATTTTCCTCAGAAATAGTTGTCTCCTCTGCAGGAGCTACTTCCTGGGATTTTTCCTCGACAGTTTCCTCTACCACAGTTTCCTGATTTTGAGCTTCGGAAACTGCCTCATCAGTAGCCTCCTCTTCCGGTATGGAATTATGCTCTTCTTCGTCAGCCCCAGCCCCCTGGCCTGACAAATCCTCATTATTTACATTTTCTGTGTCCGAAATGTTTTCCCATTCAACTGTGGAAATATCTTCCTCAGAAGTAATTTCCTTGACGGTTTCTTCGTCCGCAGCAGAAACTTTTGCATAAGAAAAATCACTACCAAAGGTAGTGATTGCAAAAGCTACTGCCAGACATACCGCCAGTAAACGTTTAGATTCTTTAAGCATCACATTACCCCCTCTGAATACTTAATCTGTATTTGGTTGTATGCACATAAATATTATCCAATAAATAAGCGCGGATATACAACAAAAAAACGATTGTTTATCGTTTTTTAATATTTAAGCAGTCCCCTGATCTTTCTTACTGCTCATTTCGTTGTTCTTTATGGCATTATCCATTAGCTTAAACAACTCCAGCGCACTTCTGAAATGCTCTGTTTTGTTTTCATCTGCCCAAACGACTCTCCCCTGCCAAGACTCGTTTTGGCAATCATCTACCTTTACTATAAAGGTCCCCTTGTTATGTCTCATAATACTTCCTTTCGTTACACTTAATTTTAGCTAATGACAATCATATACCTAATCATAATTCGTATATTTTTTGCAGATTTTTTAGTAATCCATTTCAATATACATATTGTCCTTTAATTCCTGTCTTGGCAGAAATGGGGCCAAATCTTCAAGAGGAGGACTATAAAGTGTTCCATCCGGATTTTTTCTGGCTGAACTCTTAGGCTCCCAGACCTGCGTAGTATCAGTAAATACCTCGCACAATACTGCCCCCGCAGCATCCAAAGCTTCCCCCAGCTTTTCCTCGAGTTCATCACCATTTTTAATTCCTATGTATTTAAAGCCAAAGGCATCTGCAATCTTCTCAAATTTCGGAAAAGCCAGATCCCCACTCTCCGGTCCTATACCAACCTTTGAATACTCAGAAAAAATGTTATTCTGCGTAATCCTGATTGAATGGTAGCCATCATTATTGATAAGAAAAATCTTTATAGGTAGTTTGTTAGTAATAATTGTCTGAAGCTCCTGAAGATTCATCATTATACTGCCATCCCCTTCAAGGCAGATAGTTTCCTTCTTCCCGGAACTTATGCACATACCGATTGAAGCAGGCAGTCCGTATCCCATACTGGCTACGCCGTTATTATTAAAAAATCTTGTGTCTTCCTTGATGCACCAGCTCTGATGTCCAGCAACGCAGCAGGCTCCGTTACTAACAGCAGTCAGGCTCCCTGCCTGTAATTTCTCGGAAAGGATTCGCATAAATCCATATACGTTTACAGGGCCACTTCCTGTATTCTTCTGCCCATCGGAAACAACAGGATACTTTTCCTTCCATGCTACGCACTGTTTTCTCCAGTCATCACATGGACTTACCGGAATATTCTCACCTGCGTTTTCTGCCATCACCATGCAGAAATCCTTGGCATCAGCCCATATTCTCTCATCTACATGGATTGTGTGTTTGGTCATCTCAGCCCTGTCCACATCAACCATGATTACCTTAGCTGCTCTGGCCCAGCTCTGCCAGTTATAGCCAACCTGTCTTATAGAGAGCCTGCTTCCTATTACCAGCAAAAGATCTGCATTCTGTACTGCAAAGTTTCCTGCCCTGTCACCCATGTTTCCGCCTCTTCCGCAGTAAAGTGGGTTAGCATCTTCCATAAGATCAATAGAATCCCAATAGGTACAAACCGGAACTCCCAGTTTATCTACCATTTCTCTAAAAGCATTAAAACCGCCTGAAACTCTGATTCCTGCTCCTGCATAAATAACAGGCCTTTTGGCATTACGGATCTGATCAAGAATCTCTTTTGCCTGCTCTTTTCCAACGCTTGGAGGAAGGAGTCTCTCCATTTTCTCCGCCTCCGGGTCAAAGCCTCGCAGCTTCTCCACATCCACGTCAGTGTTTTGGAAGTTAACAGGAACATCAATCCATACCGGACCAGGTCTTCCGTTTTTCATAAGAAACCAGGCTTTTTCCATATGATATCTGATATCCTGCGGATCCTCCAGCATAACGGCATACTTACAGATATGCTCTGTCATCCTGGTTATGTCATACTCCTGATCACCAAGGGACCTTAAATCGCTATAGTCATTCCCGAAACCATTAGCATCTTTTTCTAGTTTTTTCCAATATCTTACCGTTGTGTCGTAGCGCACCTGCCCACTTACAACAAACATGGGGAGCGAATCAAGCCAGCCACCCATTACGCCCGTAATTGCGTTCGTTCCCCCCGGGCCGGAGGTTACGCAAAGAGCTGCCACTTTGTTTTCAAGCCTTGAATAACTTTCGGCCGCCATGGCTGCGCCCTGCTCGTGATGAAACTGAGTACAAGCGATTCCTTTAGCATGTCCAAAAGAATTATCTAAAAACATAGCGCCGCCGCCAACTACCATAAAGCAGTCTGTGACGCCTCTTTTACTCAAAAAATCGACTATATAATCTGAAATCTTCATATTACTCACCACTTTATCCAAGGAGCTCTGCCTGTCTCGATCAGGCTGGACAGCTCATCCCTTTCACGAGCTGTGTCCATGCATTTCCAGAAACCATTGTATTCGTAGGCAGCCATCTGACCGTCCTTAACAAGGTTATGCATAGGCTCTTTTTCAAAAAAGGTATTATCGCCCTCAATGTAATCAAATACACCTGGCTCAAGCACCATATATCCGCCATTAATACGAGCACCATCAATGCTGGCTTTTTCTCTGAAATCTCTAACGATAGACTTATCGTTTCTGTCTATATCAAAGACGCCAAATCTCTGTCCTGCCAGAATAGCTGTTACAGTAGCAATCTTTCCATGCTCTTTGTGGAATTTCAAAAGATCATTCATATCAATGTCGCAGACGCCGTCACCATAGGTCATAAAGAAGGTCTCGTCTCCCACATGTTCTCTGATTCTCTTGATACGTCCACCGGTCATTGTGCTATATCCGGTATCAACCACAGTAACCTTCCATGGCTCAGCCTTCTGAGAATGAAACTCCACCTGTCCGCCATTGGCAAAATCAAAAGTCACATCACAGTTGTGGAGATAATAATTTGCAAAGTACTCCTTGATTACCTCCTGCTTATATCCTGCGCATATTACAAATTCATTAAAGCCATGATATGAGTATTCCTTCATAATGTGCCAAAGAATTGGCTTGCCGCCGATCTCAATCATTGGCTTAGGTCTCAAATGGCTCTCTTCACTTATTCTTGTACCAAAACCACCTGCTAAAATAACTACTTTCATTTCTAAACGCAAATCCCTTTCCCAAAATGAACATAAAAATGATTGTAGCACACCAAAAGGCGTTTAAACCATTTTGACCATAATTTTCACATAATCCTCAGATTTACGTTTCATTATGTCCAGACCCTTATGCATATCCTCCAAGGAGAAGCAATGAGATACCAGATTTTCAGGAGAAAACTTAACAAAATACTCCTCTCCGTCTGCCGTTTCTTCGTAATGCCCGGGGCCGACTCTCTTTCCGCTTTTCCACTCCACGAGCCTGTTAATGACATACTGCCAGTCGTCCTGATAGCACTTTTTGCGGGCATTTCTTCCCTCATAGGAGGAATTCCAGGTTCCGAGAACCCTCATCTGATTACGCAGTATTTTCCAGTAAGTTTCTCTTGAAAGCTCCATATCGGAAGCAGGATTTCCAACCAGCATAACTGTACCAAGAGGTGCTGTACTTTTTATGGCCTGCTCGTAGCTTTCAGATCTTCCTATACACTCAAAGTAATAATTCACGCCATTTCCGCCGCGAAGGCTTTTAACAAAATCATAGGTATCCTCATATCTGACATCACAGAAATTATATTCACTGTAGCCCATCTCAAAGAGCTTTTTCTTTTGTATATCCTTATTCCCTATGCAGTAGGTCATTGGAAATCCGGCATCACTCAAGAACATAGCCGTCAAAAGACCTATGGTACCCAGGCCGCATACCAACACCGTGACATCATCATGGTCAGGATTTATTTCATACTTATCAGTAAGAAGTCCGCATCTTCTGAGAGAGTGTACCGCAACACCCATTGGCTCCAGCATTGCTGCTTCTATATCAGACACTTCATCCGGCAGAGGAACAAGATTCCAGATCGGAACTGTGACATATTCCGCAAATCCGCCGTCGCACCTGGATCCCAGGTAGTTATAGTTCTGGCACATCTCGTAATGTCCGCTTTCACACTGCGCGCAGCCCATACATGGAATCAGCGGATATATTCCAACTCTTTTTCCTACAAGTGCAGGCTTATCTTTACAATCCTCCACCACACCTGAAAATTCATGTCCCGGAATAATCGGCATGTTATGAGCACCGCTCTTATATATCCTGGGAATATCAGAGCCGCATATTCCGCAATGGCTAACTTTAACTAAAGCCTCTCCTTTTTTGGGAACCGGCATATTGGTTTCTGCATATTTGATATTACCTATGCCATAGAGCACTTGAGCTTTCATTTTCACCATCCTGTGTTATCCAGAATCTGTCTTGCTCTTTCCATATCCTGAGAAGTTGTAACCTTAAAGTTCCTCTGATCTCCCGGGATCATTGCCACATCAAGACCGGCCATTATAGCAACCTCCGTGGAGCCTTTTATTAAAAGAATCTTATCCGGCAAAAGATCTTCATTGGCCTTTAAATACTTCTTGTACCAAAAGGCCTCCGGAGCCTGTCCTGCATATATTTGATTTCTGTTAAGAAGTTCGTCTACTTTCTGACCTGTTCTGCTAAAGTAAACCGTATCATTCATAGGAAGTACAGGCATTGCGCCATCATGGCCATCAAGGGTCAAAAGACATTCATTCACCGTTTCCACTGTCACAAAGGGCCTTGCTGCATCGTGAATTATTACTCCGTCAATATTATCCTGTCCCAGTATCTGTCCTATGTCTTTCAGTGCATTGTATATAGACAGCTGTCTGTTTTCTCCCGGATCAGAAAAGCCAAGGAACTTTTCCGCAATAGGACTATCTCCATCCTCAAAGATTGCATCCTCTACTTTTTCCCGAAAAGCACTGTCTGCTACAATCTGTATATTTCCAACGTACTCTGACTCAGCAAAGGCTCTCATACTATGAAGTATCATCATTTGTCCCGACAACTCAAGAAACTGCTTGGGTATATCACCTCCAACCCTTGTTCCGGTTCCTCCTGCCAGAATAATCGCTATATTCATAGAATATCCCCTCTTAACTATCAAAAAGCCTATTTTCGCATCATCGTAAATATATACAATAATTATACGAAATAAAGCACCGTATCGCAAACAGCAAACGGTGCTTTAATATAACAATCCTATTAAATTTCAGTTCATCTTATTCATTCGCCAAAGAAGACTATACCCTCATCCGTTTTAGTCTCTGTCTTTGGTTCTTCTTTCGGTTCTTCCTTTGGTTCTTCTTTCGATTCTTCTTTCGTTTCTTCCTTTGGTTCTTCAGTTAATTCTTCTGCCTCGTCGTCTCCTGTATCTATTACTTCTGCTTCCGTATCTTCATCTTCAGGAATAAGCTGGTCTTCATCTTCTTCAGACGTAATATCTTCTGTCAGCTTTTCTGCCATCTCTTCCTTATAGGAGAGAATCATATCCGCTTTTATTGATTCGAACTGCTCAAGGGCAAGTTTGTCAACTTCCTCTTCCACAAGCCTGTTCAGTTCTTCTTCTATAAGCTCCTTAAACTTCTCGGTAACAAGCTTAACCAGTTCTGCCTTTCTAAGTTTTGCAATCTTCTCGCTTCGGGTCTCTTCCTGAGTCTTTTCCTCGACTCTTTCAGTGTAGTGTTCTACATAGAATGGTTCTTCTGAAGATATCTCTTCTGAGGCTATATCAGAATCTTCCTCGACAACTTCTTCAGAGGTTAACTCGGAAGAAGCATCAGTCGCCGCATCCACATTCTCAGCTTTAGGAACCTCTTCTTCCTGAATATCTTCCACAGAGTCGCTATTCGCTGCTGTCTCTGTTTCTTCTATTATCTCTACGGAGCTTTCATCGGAACTTGCATCTGTCGTTTCTTCCGTTGCTTCTTCGATAAAGTCCTCTGTCTCCTCTTCTGTTTCCTCTTTTTCTACAGGAACAGTTTCTACGACAAATTTCTCGATTACAGGTGGATTATATGTCTCAAGGAATGCAGTTACATAATCATCTATTTCTGTCTCATAATCTTCTATTTCCTGATCTATGGCATCCTTGTCAGGTTCAATAGGCTCAGTCTGCCACGAAACGGCAATTCTCGGGGCACTACGCAGGTGGCTCCAGCTGGCCTCTGTATTACAATCTGCGCAGATATAGAAGGAGAATGAATCATATACTGACTCATCAACCTCTTCCTTCAGAGTATATTCATATTTCTGTTTCTCCTCATTCCAGGAAAAGCTATACGCATCATCAGGAACCGCCTTAAGAACCACATCGATTCTGGCTTCACCTGCTTCGGTCATTACAGCTGCGATTCCATTCTCATCACATAATGCCATGAAAATGCTGGGATCATTCCCAGTAAGTTCAGCCTTGCTGTTTGCAAATACAATGCCGCCAGCATTTGTTATATTGGCCTTAACTGTTAATCTAACAGGAACATTACCTTTATTAACTACTGTAAGCAGATCACTTTTACTGGAAAACTTATAGTCTCCGCTGGTATTGGCGAAAAGAACTGTCGCTTTCTCTTCAACTAATCCGACCTCTTCACTATTCTCAGAAGTAGCATAAAGAAGTTTCATAGGATCAACTATGAAATCAAAAGGACTCTTTTCTCCAAGTATAGGAAGCTGAGCATTAACAACATCAATAGGGTGCTTGTCGGTATCAACCTGTCTGGCAAGGTCCACCTCATCAATCTGTTTTACTAGTTCGTCCAGATCTATAGTTTCAAGAAGTGCCCTTTTATCTATAGACTCTCTAAGTGAGTCCACGTCAACAAAAGATCTAAGGTCATCTCTATCAATAAGCGCCCAGATCTCATCTTCATTTATTCTTTGTTCAATTTCCTCATCCGTGATTAGTGCGTTTAAAGCAGCTTCTTTGACTTCTTCCAGATCAGACGCACTACTACCGGAGCCGAAGACCGTTGCGCCATCGACTTCTGTGGCATATGTCATGACCGGGCATGTTGCCATGATCACCGCTGACAATATAACGCTTATTCCCATCCTTAGGCATTTTCGAGTAAACATCCATGTTCCTCCTTGTTACAAATGCACACTACCAGTTCATATATTATATCGACAAAAAATTTAGAATCATTACAATTTATAGTAATTTTATTAAAAGTTAATACCTGCTATATTTCGCCTTGCCTTTTATGTAGTTTGATGTTATATTATATGTAGTAATCAAAACTACATGTGATTACTTTTAAAACCAAATTGGAGGTTGCATTATGACTTCAAAAGAACTCAAGAAATACTTCAAAGATCATCTGGTACCTAAGAAACTTTACAAAATAGGTGGCCATCACAAGAATAGAATTTGCCTCGATAAGACTGATAAGGGCTGGGCTGTTTTCTTCCAGGACAACAAAGAGCGAATCGGCGTTATGAACTTTGTAGACGAAGCTTCTGCCTGCAACTCCATGAAGGAAGAACTTAGAAAGCTTATGGAACAGCTCTACGGAATTACGTGGGCTCCTGCAAGATAAAACTCACTTCAAACACAAAGGGAATGTCAGTTATCTGACATTCCCTTTTTTATACGTTATATTCTGTCGATCACAGACAGAGCCGCAAGAACTGCTCCCTGTCCCCACGGATAATTTCCATAAATCTGATAATGGACAGCAAAGTCATCACAGGAGCTCAGTACATCACCCACAACTCCATTGTCAGTATGGGCATACATTGCCTCCTTCGCCTTTAGAAGAGATTTTCTTACTTTCTCTTTTAATTCTGTATCATTATCGAAAAGACCATTTACATATCCTCTGGCAACGGAATATGCGATCATTCCTGTCGCAGACATATCCACATGTCCATCAATGGCATTAAGCTGCCAGCTGAAGGCTCCGTCAGGCCTTTGATACTCAAGTGCAACTTCGGTTAGTTCTTTGAACCAGGTAGAAAGCTCCAGTATTGCACCAAATTGTCCTGAAGGTATTCTCTCTTTTATTTCCTTTTCCAAATACGCAGCTTCTGAAAGTCCCATCATCATCCAGCCATGGGCTCTTCCCCATCCAAGTATACCCTTTCTTTCACAGGTAATATTGGCACCGGGACCTTTTTTATCAGCTGTTACAACATAGCCATGGTACAAAAGTCCGGTCTTACTATCTCTTCCATATTTGTAATAGTTAATAAACTGAGCATATATCTTGCCCACGGCACTGATATAGTCTGACTCACTATAATACAGGACATCGCTTTGAGTATTATTATCAAAAGAATTTTCACCTGCCCTAAGCGTCGTAAGAACATCCGCTGCCATAAACAAGGTTGCCTGTCCAATTCCATCTGCAAATATATATTTATTGTTCTTTCCCGGATTGTAGATTATGGATCCAAGGTCATCAACCGCTGCTCTCTTAACATAATCCCTTATCCTGTCACAGCCTCTTTGATATAATTCACCGTCAGCACCATTTGAGAGTCTGATCATGGAATACCCGGAAAGTGCATCGTCCACAAATCTTATCTTATATTTATACTGATCCGCCCACAGCTTCATATGGCCTTTAAGAGAAAAGACAATAAAGTCATCCTCATGGTTATCCCAATCACCCGCGGAAAGTGCTTCTGTAAGCCCAAGCATCAGCATTCCGGATGGCCAAAACATAGGATCTGAAGTTCTAACGCTTCTTCCCATAAGCTTCTTGGCATAATCCTTCACCCTTTGGGAAGTGCTGACCTTCATAATGTTATCAAGTTCAGAAGTGGTTCTGCTTACAATACGCTTATAATCGTTCATCGTACTCTTTCCTTTATCTTTCCGAACAGATACTTAAACTCCTCAGTTCTGCCATATAAAAGAATATATACACCATTAAAGATTACTGTAATGATAACTGCCATCAAAAGAAATGTACCAATATTGAGAGTTGCCAAAACTCTGTTTCCGATCACATTACATACCACAAGTACAAACACAAGACTGGCCAGATATTTAAAGCTGTCGATAAAGTATTCCCATGCGCCCTTGTCAAAGCAAGCCCTGTAAATAATCACAGGCTTTGTAATGTTGGCAATGAGACCTGAAACTATAGTTCCAACATAGACACCGGTAATTCCAAGAGGTGTCTGTACAAGGCATATTGAGATTACCAGGTTAACCGCTCCCTGGATAAGAGCCAGATATTTGTCCTGTTCAAATACCCCTGCTGCCGTCTTGTAATTACTAAGAACAATCCTGTCGCCTTTAAAATAGTAATCTATCAGTATGCAATAAACTGCAGCCGGCGCCAAAATCCAGCTATCTCCCAGCCATATCCTGATAAGTGGTGTCAAAAGAACCATAAATCCCACGCAGGAAAAACCATAAACCCAGGATGCAAAAAATCTGTACACCCTGAACATTCCAAACTGTTTTTCCTTGGACTCTGTGGCTATAAGATTTCCAAAGCTTGAAATAACCGAATTAAAAATAATGTTTACAAAGTTTGATACTGTACTGATGACCATGTTGTAGTTATCTACGACTCCGGCCATAGCTACCTCTATAAAGGATGAAATGATAATGGCATCCGTCTGGAGTCTTGCCACGTCTCCAACCTTATGGAAAACAAGGGCTTTTGTCTTGTTCCAAACGTTGTCACTCTCCTCTTTAGAGAGTCTCTCCACATTCTTTTCCCTAAGGTAAGGATACATATTATCAAGAAATCTTGATACAAATATCTTCTGAGCCAGCTGTATAAAGGCATCTGTAAGAAGATATAAGAGGAAATTTTTGGTAATAACAAGAACTATGATCTGTACAAATACAGTAATTACCTTGGTTATGGTAATAATATTGGTCTGAATGTAGTTCTTTTGCTCAGCATTTACAAGACTATACTTGTAGGCCACAAAATAGCTGCTGACTGTGTTGAAAAGAAATATGAAATAATATAAAAGAAGTTCTTTATGGGTAATATTACCCGGCTTTTTGACAAGCAGTTCCAAAAAGGGTGCAAGACAAAGGCCTATAGCAGCCACTACCATGGCAATGATATAATATGCCTTCCTATAAAGCTGCATATAGGATTTGATCTTTTCTTTTTCTCCTCTGGCAACAGGCCCATAAAGGCTGAAATTAAGCGCAGTACCTATTCCAAGTTCAGCCATATTCAGGATTGAAAGGACATTGCCGTAAAGAGAGTTAACTCCAAGAAGCTTTTCATCCAGATAAATGATGAAGAGCTTTCTGAGGATAAAAGACATAATGGCTGTTGCCATCTGTCCCACATATCCAAAGGCTATATTTCTTGTCGCAGATTTAACTCTACCCATTTAAACAATCTTCCCGTCTTTATCCATTAAAATCCAGCCATTCCAATAATCATGCATGATATCTGGTTCACAGTGCTGATTATTACGCATGGTAAAGGTTCTGATAACCTCGTGATCCTGCCTTTTGTTAAGCCTTGCTCCCCAGAAGCTGAAAGTTGAATTAGCACAAATATTGCCTCTGCAATGACTCATAAGCATAAGATCCTGCACACTGTCCTTGCCGGTGTTCCAGTCAATAATTGTGTACAGACTCTCATCCCTGAAATTTTCTCTGGCATATTCATGATCACTTGTAAAAATATAGAAATGAGTATCCGGATATTTATCCATGAAATATTTCATGGCGCTGTCATAATACTCGCTGGTTGAAATATTACCCAGAACCTTGAAATTCTCCGGATCAAGATAATCGCCTCTTCTGATATGCACACTTACAGAGTTCTCTTTATCCATCTTGGATGCCAGGACCATATTCCTTTGATGGAGCTCAGGAATAGAGTGTTCAGGAAATACAAACAGCTCCCTAAGTTCATCCATAATGTCTCCATAGTACTTCTGGCAGGCAAAATAACCATCAATATATTTGTCATCGAAATCAAAAATTTCCGGATGATACATCTGAGTTTCCACAAAGACATTCTTATTGTCAGATGCCTGCTTACCCAGCTTACGACGCACTTTCCCTGAAACCTTCTCCCAAAAGCACTGTTCCAAAAAAGCATTTACTTCTTCTGTAGTAGCAACCTCGTATGGAAGATTTACAAAAAGAGGTAACTCAAAATCTCTTTTTGCCAGCATCTTCTCCTGAATCTTCGGTGAAAACCACGAAAGATCAAGCTTTACTTCCTTCCCCATACTAAGAAGCTTTCTATATAACGAATACTGTTGCATTTGGTTTCCCAGGCCGCCTGCAATCTTAACTATAATCATTCCCCAATACCCCCGGTAATATCTTTACTGACTTTTATTATTTGTAACAATCCATTTATAAGCCTTTATCATTTCATCAGCTTCTGTGAGCTCCTGGACAGGAAGAACATATTTATCACAGGTTCCAAACAAGTCCGTAGCGATGCCCCTGCTCTTAACCGAATAGCCAATAACCAGTGTCGGAACACCGCTGCTATAGGCTGCAATTGTTGAGTGGGTTCTTGCTCCCACAAAAAAGCTGCACATGGAAATATATCCCTTAAGCTCCTCTGCAGGCGCATCCTCAATAAGCGTCACCCTGTTTGTATTCTTAAACTCAAGATACAACTCCTCAAGTGGGCCTCTGTCATCGTTATTGGCCCATACAACATGAGGAATAAGTGCAATATTCTGATCAGTCTCACCAAGAATATACTTAATGAAATTCTTGTAGTTCTCAATTGTAATTCCCGGAACCTTCTCCTTATTCTGAACCATAGGGCTAAGGTTAACCCCTACAGTCTTTCCGGGCAAAAATGTCTTGGGAACAGTCACCTTACTGGTACCAAGTTCAAAGGCAGGGTCCTTTCTAAGAACCAGCTTATCCTTGGATATTCCGGCATCTATAAGTGCATTAAAGGTGATGGATTCTCTTGCATATATTTTGGAATAGGAATCCAGATCCTTAACCAGTTCCTTGTCCTTAAGAGACTCCGGCTCTATTGAGCATCCCCATAAAACTGTTTCAAACCCTCTTTTTCTGAATACGTTATGTGCAAGAATAAGGTCTGTCACCATTTCCGGGTAACAGTAGTTGTCTCCGCCAATTGATACCGCCAGGGGAGTAACATCCTTGTAATCCGCTGTAAGCTTTTTAAACAGCGCAAAGGCATCCTTGTACTTGTATCTCAAAAAAGATTCTCTGTCACCGCTTAGTTTGCGGTAAACATAATATAAAATATGAGGAATAGCATCTCTGTCAATGTGCCTATCCTCTACAAGGCGGCAAAGTCCCTCTTTTTCCAAGTGAGAAAGAGAATACTTACGGTCTTCATCCACACTGTTAGTTACTACAATAACAGGAATGTGGGTATCCACGCTGGCTTCCTGTCTCTTTTGGGCAATCAGCTTAACTGTACTGTTTGCTATAGCTTCACAGCCGTGGTTGCCGCTGCCTGCATGCATATATAGAATTATTGGTCTGTTGAGATCCATGCTCATCCTTTTGCCCCTTTATGTCTGGCATATAAATCAAGATATAGTTTCGGACTTATTCTGAAGATTATTACCTTCAGCTTATGGCCTGCAGGTAGTCCCGCAAAAGCTCCTCTTGTCTTAAGTGCATGTCTGATCTGCTCTGTAACCTGTGACACTGCCATTGCATCAAGTCCGGCATCTCTTTCATCACCCTGAACTGCCACTTTTCCTACAACCAAAAGAGCTGTAAGTATCTGGCTTACTGCTACAGAAACAAAAGCATAGGGAGATACACTACCCTTAACAGCCAGGAGCTTCTCCTCTGCCATCTTCCAGCATCTGATCTGGTCCAGATAGCTCTTTTTGAATGCCCTGTTCATGGCGCTGTTCCCATTTTCTGTATAGATATAATCCCCGTCGGCAATACATTTGATGCTGTGTTTCTTATCAACAAGCAGTGCAAAATCAAGAAGGAATAACAGATCCTCCCCGATAGTAAGGCCCTCTATGAAACATAGATTTCCGGATACTATTGTATCTCTGTCAAAGAGCTTGCCCCAGACATGGGTGTTCTCATTCAGTATCACATTTTCAATGTAGGCGTAACCATTGATTTTCCCTGAGGCTGAATAGTTATTAGTCTCATCCACCAAAAGAGTGCTCTCATCTGCGTGCTTGATCATATTGCCAAGAAGACCATCTGTTACGGCATCATCAGCATCCACAAAAACAACAAAGCGTCCCGAAGCCTCTTTAATTCCTGTATTTCTCGCATGGGATACACCGCCGTTTTCTGTATGCCTTACAATTATCCTGTTTAGCTTATCCTCTGCTGCAAGTTCATCGCAAAGCTCGCTGCTTCCATCCGTGGAGCCATCATCCACCAGAATTATTTCCACTTCCTTCGGGTCTAAATCCTTCTGATTTAAACAAGACAAGACACACCTTCTTAGTGTGTCTTTTGCCTGATATACAGGAATTATAATGCTGATAGTCTTGTTACTAGCTAAAGACATAAATTTCCCAAACTCCAATTAATATAAAGTCCATTCTTCTCTGGGAACTCCATGAATAGTACCCAGACCATAGTGCTGTGCTGTAAAGAAATTGATCCAGAACTGCCAATCCTCCTGAATATCAACCTCATATGCAACTGTAAATCTATTCTCCCACTGAGGTCTCAGCATAGGCGCCTCAACATTATCGGCTCCCTGCTGCCCCATCTCAGTCAGATATGCATCTCTTTCGTCAAATTCTCTTTTGATCCTGGCAAGATTAGCTCCGTCATCCACATATCCCAGGAGGAAAAGAGCTGCAAACACACTTACAATTGATACCAGAATGCCCTGAACAAGGCCTTCCTTGGAATCAGTTATAATTCCAATTCCCTGAGCAACAGAAGTCATCAAAAAGATACTTGCTCCATAGTAGGACCTGAGCTCAGAAGATGGGATCATAATAAGTGCATAACATGTAGCAAGGAATAATCCGCCAAAGAGCGCTACAGTCTTGAGCTTTCCGGCAGCCTCTGACTCTTTTCCAAAAAGAAACAGTGTCAGGATAACAACCACTATAAATGCTGCAACAAGCACGAAATAATTGTTCTTGATTGCCAGTGTAATCTTGAGGAACCTTGCCATGAGAGCAAGAAATCCTGTATGTTCCTCCTCTGTAACAGCCAATCTTCCATAGTTACCGGGAGCTATGATCATCATAACAAAACCTATGACGCTTCCTACAAGTCCTGTTATCATAAACGGCTTAATAAAGCTAAAGCTCTTATTGCTTGTAACATAATGATAAACCAGCTCAATCAGCATAAAGAGAATAAGTCCGCCGGAAGTATTCTCATTGCACCATCCGGCTGCTATTCCATATAAAAACATTCCTATAGCAAAACCTATGCCCTTATTCTGATTCTTGATACCACGCCTGTACAGAGTCACAAAACCCATGATAATTGTGGTAGTGAACAGATAGTTACAGGCTCCGTCTTCCCAGAATACGGTATTGGCAATAGCCGGATCAAAGAACCAGAGCATTGTAAGAATAAAGCCATATATCCTTACATCATATTCTCTTTTGGCATCGACATTTGCGTAGATAAGAAGCGATAAAATCACAAATACCGCTCCGGCAACCACGTTGAATACTCCCTTGATTCCTATAAAGAGAAAAACTCTGAGTATTATGTGAGATACACTTCTACCGGTATGAGAGATCCAGTGTTCAACCTCCTGACCAAAGAGATCAAAGAAGTTCCCCGCCTTAGCAACCTCATCCATGTAGATGATGTCATCTGACATATATGGAGTCAGAAATTCATAAATAGTTACCGCAAGGAAAGCAACTAAAACCATTATGTAAAATAAAGTTTTCCTAGCCTTCAAAGACATTATTTTTTGTCATCCTTTCGCTGATTGAACAAAGGTACACTCCAAATATCGGAAGCATTATATTTCTTCCGATGTAAACCGAAATAAACGTCGCTTCAATAACCGTATAAATTGAAAGTGCAAGCAAAAGAACAATGCTCCATGCATCTCTTCTCTTGTAGCAGATATAGATAAACACTATAACCAAAAGGCATATGATAGCAGTCGGTATTATTCCATACCAGTAAAAGAGCCTTACCCAGCCCATATCAAAGTACTCTTCTGAGATTTTATCAGAAAACAACTTCCAGGTCTCGATAGAACCTGCATGGCGCTCATTTGCTCTGTACAGATTATGGATTCTGTTATTTAACAGCTCGTCTATAAACTCAATTTGCTTGTAATATGGATGCTTAAACTCATATCTGGAAACATAACTTATACACGCTCCCCATATGGAAAAAGCCACACAAAACGCCGGAGTCACCAGCCCCGTAAAGATATATATTATCTTTTTGCTACTAAGAAGTGGCAGATATCTGATGATAAGCGCCATCACTATAGTAATGATACCGATCAAAAAAGCTGTCCTGGATGCCGTGATCTTATACATACCAATGACAATTGCTAAAAGGATTGCAAACATCCACAGCCTTGCTTTGCTGCCATAAATCCACAGCCACAAAAGCATAAGTGCAAACACACAGCCCCAAAGAGTATTGGGATGTCCAAAACCAAAGACATATCTGAGTTCATTGGCATCTCCCCTGCCGTAATCAGTAGTAACTGCGATACTTCCCAATATCCCGGTAACTGACAAAAGAGCTATACTTGCAAATCCCACAAGGCTTACCCAAAAAGAAGCCTTCATAGTCTTACCAAGATTAATACTCTTGGCAGCCATCATAAATGTGGCAAATCTAAGAAGTTCGTTCCTACCTGTTATCCTGTAACATATAAAGGTAAAAATCCAGGTAAGTACTATGACCACCCATTCTTTTTTGCTGTGGTCATTTACAAACACAGAAAGGAGAGTAAGTACAAAGGTCACTCTGAAAACATAGCTCTCAAAATCGAAGTAAAGCTCGCTCTTCTCGGCAATCATCAATACCAGTTCTATCAAAAGAGCCAGATAGAAAAGTCTGTTCGCTATTTTCTTTCTATTCTCTAAGGTCAAAAAGTCCATAAGTAGTCTCTTATTTTCTGATCGTTCTAAGTATCTTGTGGTACGCTTTGCGGCAGAACCTGCCTACAGTAATATCCAGCTTATGATAACACTTTGAAAGAGCTGTAATCTTGGGCATTACAAGGTAGCTATAATCATCAACATGTTCTCTTAGATACTGAGGATAGGTATCATCAATCTCTACTCTCTCAAACCTTGCATTTCTTCCGAAAATATCCTGCCCGAGAATCAGTCTGTCCATGGTCTCAGCCAGAATTTCTCTATCGTTATACTCCTGGTGAGCTGCTGCCTTGACCTTAACACCTATGCGCTCCACAGGATTTTTTTCTCCTCTTCCTCCCATGTAGCCAAAGTGCCAACCGCCATCAGCCACTCTTACTGATCTCTTATCAGTTACAGGAACAAGATCTCTTAACCTTACTATTCCCTCCTCAGGAATATTAGACAAACTAGTAACCTTTGTTCCAAGCCATTTTCTGTCTGAGCTTGCTATCTCAGGAAAATCTCCTGTTATTGATAAAAGCTCTCCTGACTTTTCTTCCATATTAAGGAATGCGTAGAAATTACGCTGAGCCAGATGATAAACTTTAGTCTTATCAAACTCAGTTATTATCTTTTCCAATACCTTGGGATTAGGGATCTCATCCACATCCCCAAAGATTATTACATCGCTATCTGTTGCACCGACTTCTTCCAGACCTTTTATGAGATGGTTCTTTTGATAATAATCCCTCTCATGTGTCAGTGAAAAATTCTTATCCTCAGAAACCACTACATAAGTGATCTTATCCAGATACTCCTTGAAGAGATCCTTGTTCTTTTCAAAGCAAAGCTCTTTAGGTTCACCGGAAAAAGTGGTGGTTGCCTCTTCGATAATGAACTTATCTACATATGGATTTAATATATTAAGGCGAAGCTTTAATATGTCCACCTCGTTAAAAAATGGTACGCAGTCAATTACCATTATTCACATCCTCTTTCCAGCCAAGTATCTTTTTTACCTTGCTCTTAATAGCAAACTTCGAAGCTGAACGCATCATATTGCTATAAGGCTTATCCGAATTCATAAGCTTATACACAAATACGTCTGCCTCAGGTGCCCACTCGGGAAGGGGCTCACCTGCATATTCCTTATAAAATGGCATATCCATCATCTCTTTAAGGAAACGAGCTATATCTGCCCTCCTGATTCCGGAGTAAATAAGGCTCTTTACAGCTATTGCGCAGGTAAGAGTCTTACGTCTCGCAAGGATATCCCAGTATCCATCGCCATCCCTATGCCATTTTTCAATATACTTATCAAACTTTTTCCAGGCCGTTATCTGATCATCCATATATTCCTTATGAAAAGAGCCTGTAAGACCTGATGAATTCTGATTGTAATAATACAAAGCCTTGTCTATATAAACTATAGTCTTAGCCTTATCAATAAATTCTGCCGTTTGCAGAAGATCTTCCCCGTGATTAAGTAATACTCCTTCAAAGCTGTCAGTTTCTCTTATAAAGTCCCTTCTGACCGCCTTATTCCACATAGCATTTAAGGCATCTGAAGAACTCATGATATCATAGAAAACTCTTTTTTCTTCCCCTGAATAGACCTTGCCCTCTTCAAATGGAAAAGAAAAAAGCTTGCCGTTTCTATCCTTGGAATCTGCAGCATTATAAATAATCAGATCCGGAGTAATACTCCTTTCTCCGTAAAAAGATATGCAATCTGATAACTTGTCAAAATTATCTTCTGCTAATTCATCATCAGCATCAGCAAAAATCAGATACTCTCCGCCCGCAAGCTTCATTCCTTCAAGTCTGGCTCTAAAGGCTCCGATCTTGCCAAAGTGACTTGTTCTAATAAAATCGTACTTATCAGCGTAACGATCACAGATTATAGCACTGCCATCCTCTGAACCATTCTCCACAAGGATAGCCTCAAGGTCACAGCCCTTTTCACCGGCTGCAATCACAGGCTTAAGTGCGCTATCTATGTACTTTTCAGCATTATAAACCGGAATAATTACTGAAAACGTCATTGAACGTTATGCTCCTCTTTCCATTTCCTGGACCTTCTCCAGAATAAGAGCGGTCTCACAGCTTTCTTAAATCTCTTCCCGGGGCTGTAGAACCTTGGATAGTTCTCATTCTCTCCCCACCATTTGTGAAAAACAAAAGGCTCTATCCCCTTGTTTTCCGGAAGTGGATGCTCTCTTCCAAATAAAACCGCCTTTTCAAGCGGCGCCCACTTCATACCTGCTGCTTCCATTTCATTCTTGTGCATGCAGCAAAGGAATATGTCCTCGTTATAAAAATCATCAAATCCCTTTTCCCACAAAAGATCATGGGTCTTGGGATAATCCATCAGTCTCTTGGACCTGATAGATACTGAGTTACCTACGCGGCAGATTTCTCCCTTGCTATCCCTGTAGGCATAGTCGTTAGTAGGGAGTGGCCAGGGTGATCCTATATAGTCATACTCAAGGAACTCATCTCTCCAGTTCTCCGGATGTATGACAAATCCATCTGCATGAACTATAAGTGCAAAATCAGTGCTGATATGACTTCCCAGTTCATAGGTCATCTTGTAATTAAACTTATCAATGTTATCGAGCTTATCTGTGTGACTATACCTTATTCCCTTAGGCATGAAAAGAGGCTTCTTGTCAGTGACGATAACAGCATCGCCAAACTCGATTCCCCTCATGCTATATTCCATAGCCTTTAAGGTTTCATATATATCCACGCTGGTCATTGCAACCAGTGTCACATTTGGAAGCTTGATTTTTTCTTTATTATCCATATATAACTCTACAATCTGCTTCTGTAATTCACAGGTTATCAGCCGTGAAATACTTTTATGATTCCGGTTCGCCTCTCAAGGCTTCTCCATATCTTTTTCGTAAAGAACCAGGCATAAATAAGTCTTCTGCGTATATTCTGGGAAAATGTCCTTACAGCCCCGGGTCTTTTATTTCTTCTTGCATATAGCTTAGAACGCTTCTTGTACTCTTCAAGTTCCTTCCTGCATTCATCCGCTGTAAAAAGCTTTCCCTTTTTATCCTGATAGGTTAAAAAGCTGTAGATATTCTGCTCAGATGACCAGAAACCATCTGATACATTATGTCTTGCCCAGTATTTGGGAGCAATAGCGTATTTAAGCTCTGTGCTGGACATTACGGGCATAAGTGAAAAAGATGAATTGGACAATATCAGATATCTGGCATTCTTAATTGTCACGTAGTCCTTGCCCATATCGAAATGGTGACACTCGTACTCAGGAAGTACCTTCTTGGCTGCCTCCTCATCCTCTGTAATGATCATAAAGCTCATATTGGGATTTATCTTTTTCATATTCTTAATAGCATTTAGCCAGTAGCGCCTGTCAAGGAACAGTTCCGGGCAGCTTGTGTACTCCCCACCTCGCATGTTGATAATGCAAAGATCATCAGCGGTGTACTCATAGGATTCAGCCTCTTCCCTAACATGAAGCCACTCCCTAATCTGATCGCGGTACTTCTCAAAATATGACTGATCCTGCATATTGCCGTAAACAATTGTATTATCTTCTACTTCGAATAACTTGGGATCAGCTCCGCTAATATAACATCCATGGGTCATATCATGAACTGAATCTCCAAGGTATAACCTGTCGTCCTGCTCATGATAGATCTTGAAAGACTCCATTTCCTCCCTGGATATCTCTTTACCCATATCAATATCCATGAAGTACATGCCCTTCTGGGAATGAAAAACATTTCCCACCTGCCCGGGATTAACGAAACCAAAGTCTACTCCCTTTTCCAGAGCAAGGCATCTGGTAACTATATAAAAAAACAGCTGATTTCCCAGACCATACCCAGGAATAAACTCAGTTCCAATCATCTGCTAACTATACTCCTAAAACAAATCAACTAATGGTATTGTATAATACTCATACAGCAAAGACTTTACCTTTACTGGATAATAGTTCTACCCTCCAGAGTAGTCTCTTTTATCTGTTCATCCTTAACCTCATAGATAACGTCACAGTTTGCTATTGTATTAAGTCTGTGGGCAATGATAACCATTGTCTTCTTGCCATGGAAACCATTGATAGCTTCCATAACTGCTGCCTCTGTTTCATTATCAAGAGCGCTTGTAGCCTCATCAAACACCAAAATCTCAGGATTATGATAAAGAGCTCTGGCAATACCGATACGCTGTCTCTGACCGCCGGAAAGCCTTACGCCTCTGTCGCCTATCGTAGTATCAAGTCCCTCAGGAAGAGTTCTCACGAAGTCCGCCAGCTGAGCTTCCTCCATAACTTCCCAGATTCTGTCCTCGTCTATCTTGTCAGCATCTATACCAAATGCAATGTTCTCTCTAATGGTCTCATCAACAAGATAAATTGACTGTGGAATATATCCAATCTGAGCCAGCCATGAATCATAGTTACTAAAGATATTGGCGCCGTCGCACAAAATCTCTCCGCCCTGAACATGCAAAAGTCCAAGAAGAACGTCAACGATTGTAGACTTACCTGCACCTGATGGTCCCATGATACCAATGGACTTGCCCTTAGGTACTACCATGTTTGCCTTAGTAAAGATGTTTCTGTCCGCATCGGGATATTTAAAGGTAATATCCCTAAGCTCGATCTTATCCTCCAAATGGAGCTCCGGACCGGCTATGGCAGCTCTTTCTGCTCTCATTGCCTTGTCAGTCTTCATGGACTCTGTAAGGTTCTCGTATACATAATCAAGAGAATACTGCTCGTAAGCAATCTCAGTTATATAAGTGTTAATACGGTTAGCAGAAGGCATAATTCTGACCGCTGCTACACCAAACGCTGTCAGCTGTGGGATCAGAAGGGTAACATCTCCCCCCCTTAAGATATACACCAGTATGAACAAAAGAACTGTAGCCATAAATACAGTCTCTATCATAAGTCTTGGCACGCTGTTAAGGACCGCATAGTCTCTTGCTATATTGGCACCAACTCTTCCTGATTCATAGTAGTTGCGAATATAGAAATCCTGTCTGTTAAGTACCTTAACATCCTTGAGACCGTAAATAGCCTGAATTCTCCATCTGGCAATCCTACTCTGGGTTTCCTGATTCTTTCTGCCTATATCATTGAGTTTTGGCTTTAATACCTTGACGCTTATAAGTGTCATGATTAAAAGAACTGCCACCATAAGCACAGTCATCTGCCAGTTTACAAATAAAAGTACAATTCCAAGGCATGTGGATACTACAAGTTCTGTAGAAAGAGAAAGTGCTGCAAGAACCAGTGAGAATACTCTTGGAATATCACTGTCTGTTATTCTGAAAACAGTTGGAATATCTGCTCCGAGATAATCTTCGTAAGGGCGGTTCAAAAACTCTCTCATGACACGACTGATCATGTCGTTTCTAGCCCTTGCTACAAAGGTGTTCTGCCTGTGAATAAGGAATAAAAGATATGCATTCTTGATTACAAAAATAACTATCATCAGAGCCAAAAGAGCACAGGCAATCTTCTTGTCACTATCAAGATGCAGTATATTTATAATTTGCTGCAGATATTCATGATTTTCTATAAATTCATGTAACGAATCCGGAACGATAATGGTTGAAACCACAGGAAGCATCATAGATACACCCAGTGTTTCAAAAACACCACCAATCAGTATAAGGACAGCCAGTATAACCAGCTGTCCCTTTTGCTTTTTATCAAATATGTAACTAATCTTTTTTAAAAGACTAACCTTTTTACTACTACTGTCCATAATTTTCCTTTTAGATAGCTATCTTTTTCATCCTTGAAGTATAGATATCGTCCATCTTTCTGTTGTTGATCCACTTAGACGGAGCAATAACTATCTTACTGGGATTATCGTTAAGCCATGTAGCCCACCAGCTAAATGAACTGTTAGCCATTATGTGGTGCTTGCATCTGCTCATAAGAGTCATCTCTGCAATATCAGTATTGGTATCCTCATCCAGATCAACCACAAAGAAATTCGGGCCTCTGAAATGGGCTCTGCACCATTCCTTATCATCTGTAAAAATAAAGAATACAGCACTTGGATATGTATTTCTCACTTCATCAATTGCAGACTTATAGTACTTTTCAGTACAAATATTGTGAATGTGATTGTGCTCCGCATCCACATAATCTGTTCTTCTGATATGAAGACTTACAGACTCACAGCACTCTATTTGCTGCAGAATTGTCCAGCTTACGCTGTCCTGCATGATATCCTGAGGTCTCTTCTCGAAAGCATCTCTAAGCTCTCTTTCTACCTCTTCATCGGTAAAATATTTATCACTCTGCCAGTAGCCCACAAGATAAGCATCCTCAACCTCAAGGATCCTGGGATCAAACATTCCCTCTTCCTCATCTATCCTGAAGGTCTTTCTGCCGGTAAGCTTTCTTCTGATTCTGCTAAAAATATCCATCTTGGAATCAGTAAGCTTAACTACTTCTGCCTTGCTGGCCCTGTCATACTCTATACCAAATCTCTGCAAAACAGGAATGCGAAGCTTGTCGTCAACAAATCCTGTCACGTCATCGATCTTAACTTCACGGCCAAGCTTCTTGAGCTGCCTATATAAAGCGTACTGGAACATCTGATTGCCCATTCCGCCCTTCAGCTGAATAATTATCATAAACTAGTCACCCTCAATAGAAATTTGCACAAATAATCAGTTTAATTATACTCTAATAGGCTGTTTTACTCAAACCACTTATTATCTGCCTTTTATTTTCTCTCATATTCCGCTTCATACCACTGCTGGAACATAAGAATGTACCATATCTGAATTCGGTAGATTCCTCTTTCTGTGAAATCTCTCCACATTCCCTCTACAACATCAGCATCAAGTATTCCCTGAGCTCTTATCTTATCCTTATCAAGCAGATCTTCAGCCCAAGGTCTAAGTTCCGGATCAAGAAGCCATTTTTCTATTGGTATGGCAAATCCCTTTTTTGGCCTCTCCATCATTTCCCTTGGAACATACTTGTAGAGAACATCTCTAAGTACCAGCTTACCAACGCCGTCTTTTCTAAGGTAATCGATAGGAAGTGACCAGGCAAATTCCACCACATCCCTGTCCAACATAGGAACTCTGGTTTCAAGAGAAACAGCCATTGCTGTTCTGTCCACCTTCACCAGGATATCGTCCGGGTGATACACAAGCATATCCATCAGCATGCATTCATGATTAACTTCGCTCATGAAGTCATTGGCAAGCTGCGTATACTTGTAAGGAAGTCCGCTATGGGTAAGTGCAATTTCTTTTGTCAAAGGATCCGTCTCATGCTCCATTCTGTGAAGGTCACAGGGGCCTTTTGCACCGAGAAGTGTTCCCTTTATTCTATAGATTTCCTTCTTTGCAAGAGGACTGTGAAGCACAATGGAGCTGGCCGGTTTTCTGATCCAATATGGAATATTATGCATCTTTCCCCAGATTCTGCTTATGGAATCATAGGAAGTATATCCGCAAAACAGCTCATCGCCGGCATCTCCGGACAAAGATACCGTAACATGCTGCCTTGTCATCTTGCTTACCAGATATGTGGGAATCTGTGATGAGTCTGCAAAAGGCTCACCAAACATTCTTGCAAGAGACGGAATAACATTCTTGGCATCTTTTTCTGTTATGTACTGCTCTGTATGGGTTGTGCCTAAATGTTTTGCTATTTCTGCAGCAATATGGGCTTCGTTATATTCTTTATCCTCCATTCCGATGGTAAAGGATCTTACCTTTCCCGGTGCTATGGACTGCATCAGCGCAACTATAGTGCTGCTGTCTATTCCTGCAGAAAGAAATGCTCCAACCGGAACATCAGCAACCATCTGATCTTTGATGGACTCCTTTAACAGTCTCTCCAGCTCAATTGCCGCTTCCTCTCTGGAACCTGTAAAAAGATTACTCTGTCCCTTATGGGCAACCTCTTTCATGGACCAGTAGCTTTCAGTCTTTGTCTCAAAGCTGTCAACATCTACAGTGAGGATTGTTCCGGCCTCCAGCTTGCTTATTCCCTTGTAGATTGAATAAGGCGCCGGGATGTAGCCTTCTGTAAAATAAATATCAAGTACATCAGTATTTATCTCATTGTCAAAACCATCAACAACTCTAAGGCATCCAATGTCAGAAGCAAAAGCAAAGGCACCGTCAACAATTCCATAGTAAAGAGGTTTCTCACCGACTCTGTCTCTCGCCAGAGTTACTGTGTTTTTCTCCTTATCATAGACAGCTATTCCAAACATACCCTTGCTAAGAGTCAGGGTTTCTTTTATTCCATAATGCTCAATGGCCTCCAGAAGGACCTCCGTATCGGAAGTACTCCTAAACTCTGTGACTTTACCTTCTCTAACAAGCCTGTCCTTCAGAACTTTGTTATTATAGATCTCTCCGTTATAGACCATCACCAGTCTGCCGCTGTGGGAGACCATGGGCTGGGCACCATTTTGTGACAGGTCCAGAATAGACAGTCTTCTGTGTCCAAGAGCAACCTTGCCATCCTGGCTGATAAATACGCCATCTGCATCAGGTCCTCTGTGGATCATCCTGTCATTCATCTTCTGTATATTTTCTTTTGCATCCTTTTTGTACCTAATAAGTCCCGCTATTCCGCACATAAACTTTCCTCATCATTTAAGAAGTTGACCATAGTCAAAGGAATTCAAATACTCTTTTTCCATCAAAAGATATTCATCCTTATTGCCGGCTGTAATCCTGCCAAATCCTGTGTATTCACTCTGCTGTGCTTCTTCCCCATCAGCAATATTCTTCATGATAAAATCATTAACTTCGGGACAGTAATGGGCTACGTCCCTATAATTATCAAGATTGGTAGTAATATCAGTAAAAAGAGTGAAGCTGTAAATATGAATGTTATCACACTCAAGCATCTGCTCTATTGCTGCCTTTTTGTACTCCAGCATCTGATTTAACTTACCCTCACTTCTAAGTCCGCCCCAATATGCCATTGAATAGGGTGGAAAGAAATACAGAAATGTTGTCTCAGGGTGCATTCTGGCAAGCGACACCACATTCTGTTCCATATTCTCCGTGAGTATTGTGTAATCTTCACTTGTAGGTGCAACCTCCGCGCCCTGCGTGAATTCTTGCACATTCTGAAGTATCAGTTCTTTACTGAAAACATTATTGTCTCCGGTGTAGCTATACTCATCGAAACTAGTATATCCACCTTCTACGCCCCTGATGTACCTTAGGATTACAGGAAGAGTATAGTTAATTATAACATCTCTGTTCAGCAGGTATTTCACATCATCAAAGGGATTACTGTTTGTAAGCCATACAGGATACTCTCCCATATCAGTTCTTATTTCATCCTTATCCACCACCAGTAGAGAATAATCCAGGGGCCTTAGAACATATTTGGGGTCATGCCCTGATCTATAGGCAACCATAAGGTCATCATTAAGTTCCTTGTAGGTAGCACCTGAATAGGAAACCTTAACGGAATTAGTACCCATAAGTTCATCAAAAAGAGAAGCCTTAAAATTCTCTGCCATGGAGGTTCCTATGATCATAGAATCATAATCAAAGTACTTGGTAATTCCATCATTCTGAGATCTTTGCTCATAGAGCTCATAATAGAACTTGCCATTTGGGGCTCTATAGTGGAAAAACGGATCAATATAGAAAACCATGCCGCCAAAAAGCAGGAAGATTCCCAATATCAATATTAAACTTGTGATAAAGAACTTTTTACCCGACATTATTTCCTCATCAGTTCAAACTATAAAATCAAAAATTAAAATACAAAAACGTTGATACTTTGCCAAGAGACAGAACGCATATTACAAAGAGAACGCAGGTACCCACAAGGTTCCATACATTTCTTTTTTTCTTGCTCTCGTAATTATTCGGAAAGGCCAGTACCAGGATCAGTGCCATAAGCATTATGAAAACGGTACAGAAAATCAGTGTCCAATGCTCTGAAGGATTTGCACCTATAAGTGCAAACAAATACCTGATTTTGGGAATTCTGAAATACTCCAGTACCTCATCTCCCAAATAATAGTAAGGAACAAAGAGTCTCTTTATCAGCTCGAGGAACTGTTTAACACTATCTGCCCTAAACAAAAGCCATGTCACATTAATAAATACAAAGGTAACGCACCACTGGACCACCTTAAGTACAAAGAGCCACAGACGGCCTGTTTTAAGCTTATTAAGAGTATCACATATTTTCACGTACAACCCATGAGTCAGCTTATTGAAGCACTGGCCAAGACCATGGATAACACCCCAAAGAATGAAGGTCCAGTTGGCCCCATGCCACAATCCGCTTATAAGAAATACTATCATTACATTGATATATGTTCTTACCTTACCCTTTCTGTTTCCACCAAGAGGAATATAGATATAATTCGTAAGGAATCTGGTAAGAGTCATATGCCATCGCTTCCAGAAATCAGCAACGGATAAAGCCTTGTAAGGAGAATTGAAGTTCATTGGAATCTTGAAATTAAACAATCTTCCAAGACCAGTGGCCATATCACTGTATCCGCTGAAATCAAAATAAATCTGGAATGTATAGGCCAGCATAACAATCATTATTTCTCTTGGAGTAAGCGCATTTTCACCGGTAGCATACAGTGCTGCCTTTGAAAAGCCGAAATCAACTGCGTTTCCAAAAGTATCCGCTATCAGTATCTTTTTCGCAAGACCTCTGGTAAATAGAATAAGGCCCTCCGAGAGATTATCAAAATTAACAGACCAATTTTTCTTATCCTTAAACTGTGGAATCAACTCAGAATGAAGAACTATAGGACCTGCAACAAGCTGTGGGAAAAAGGATACAAAAAGAGCATAGTCCAGGAAAGAATAATCTTTTGTCTCCCCCTTATAGGAATCCACAACGAAGGATATCTGCTGGAATGTAAAAAAGCTGATTCCCAGAGGAAGCATTATATTTCTAAGAACAAAATCAGTTCTGAAAACTGTATTTATATTACTCAAAAAGAAGTCATAGTACTTAAAGTAAAAAATCAGAGCCACGTTAAATACTATGCCTACCCAAAGATAACCTTTTTTATTTTTAGCAGCTGCGTTTGCCATCCTCCTGGATATCAGGAAGTTCACACAAATACTCACGCATATGATGGCAAGATATGAAGCATTAAAATAGCCATAGAACCAAAGGCTCATACCAAGAAGGTATGCCTTGGCCCATTTATCCTTGCCGAAATGGTGAAGCGCAAAGTATATGATCAGTGCGAGAGGCAAAAAGCACAGTATAAAAATATAAGAATTAAACTGCATTAAGCTTTTCCCTTTTTCTTTGCGAGTATCTCTTCAAAATACTCTTTCCATTTCCTATTAACTTCTTCAGGACTGTATTCGCCCTGAACATAGGTAGCATTTTGGCCAATCTTGTCGGCCATTTCTTTATTCTTGATAAGACGCAAAATTGCCATCTTCATAGCATCCTTATCTGCAACAGGAACAAGAAGACCAGTTTTACCGTCTTCAATCAAATCCCTTGGTCCGCCGCAGGGGCAATCTGTAGAAATGCATGGAAGTCCAAGACTCATTGCCTCTATAAGAGCGTTAGGCATACCCTCCTGGCTTGAAGCCAGAACAAACATGGCTGCCTTCTCTATGTGTTCTGCAACGTGTTCAACGTTGCCTGCAAACTCTACATTGGAGCCAATTCCCAGAGACACTGCAAGTCGCTGCAGTTTAAGCCTGTCAGGGCCATCTCCGTAAAGCTTAAGTTTATAGTCGCTAAAGCCTTCACGAACAATCTCAGAGAAAGCTTCCATTACCATGGCCTGATTTTTGTTCTCATCAAGCCTTCCCACCATAACAATACTTTTTTCCCTTTCCCCTACATATCTTTTCCTGATAAAGGATGGATTTATAGAGTTGGGGAGTATAGTACATTTTCTCCTGATGTAGGCAGGGAAAAACTTTTCTGCCTGAGTGGTCTGCACAACGACACCTGCTGCCTTCCCGAAGGTCATCAGCATTCCGGTCTTAAGTGCCTTTGTATCATACTCCATATAGGGATCGGCACGAACAGATACAACAACCTTGATATCCTCTCTGGTTGCTGTCGAAAGTGCCATGATATTATTCTTGCCTATAAAGCTAAGAACAATGTCAGGTTTAAGCTCTTTCCAGATTTTCCGAAGCTTTTCTTTTCTAAGCTTAAGATTGGCTGCCCTGCTCTTCTGCTCCTCCTTAAGAAGTGCAGAAAAGACTCTTCGTATTCCGCCCTTCTCGTCGCCTTCAAGGTTTACCCAGACAGGGTTTTCCTCTGTGTCGCAGGCTAAAGTTGCACCGTCGGCTCCTGCAGGAACCACCTTCCAGCAGGCGTGCTCAACCTGATACTCTTCATGGGCAAGATAGGTAGTAACAAAAGTAACCTTGTAGCCCTGGCTCCAAAAATACTCCGCCAGATTTACCATTACTCTCTCTGCACCGCCCTTTTGAAGAGATCCTATATACATGGCTATATGCTTTTTGCTTGCTTTGTTATTAGTCATCATAAAATGTGGTAGTTATACCATTGCTGGAAAATATAGAATGACCAGGCAATCTTACTGTAGTTTGCACCTGTTGCCGGGCCGGCATCTCCGTTTACTACGTAGTTGTTTATAAATCTGGATACATAATCCGGATCAAATACTCCCTGCTTTTTAAGGAAGGACGTACTACTGTAATCAAGCAGCTGCTCCCTTAAAGGGCCTCTGAGCCACTGATCCATAGGAACACCAAAACCTGTCTTTGGTCTGTCCAAAAGCTCCTTAGGAATGTAATCATAAGCAATATCCTTGAGGATATGCTTCTTATCGCCATTACAATACTTGAACTTATGAGGTATTCTGAAGGAATACTCCATTACATCAGTATCCATGATCGGGCATCTGGCCTCCAACGAATACTTCATGGAAGCTCTGTCCATCTTAACCAGAATATCCTCAGGAAGATAAGTATCCATATCAAGAAGCATCCTTCTGACCTGGAAGTTATCCACCTTATATATGGACTCCATAGGATAAAGAACAGGAGCAATATTATCCCCAAGATTATAATCTGTCTCCAGATACTGCCTTGCTGTCATTGGAATATCCAGGGTTTCCTGTCCTGTAATAAAAGCATGGGATGCTCTTACATATCCTTCGGAAACAAGCTGTGTCTTGGTCTCCGGATCTCTGTTTCCGGCAACCACCTTAACCCTGAATGGCATCTTATCAATCAGTCTGCCACCGGGAACAGGTATCTTGCCGATCCCGTTTACGATTGCTCCCGGAATCTCAAGCATCTGTGCCTGTCTTACGTTGTCATAAATATTATAACCGCAGAAGAACTCATCTCCACCGTCACCTGAAAGAGCAACTGTTACATCTTTTTTAGCCAGCTTACACACCAGCATTGATGGGATTTCTGAGTTGTCTGCGAAAGGCTCATCATAATACTGCGGAATACTGCTGACCAGCTCGAACATCTCTTTTTCCGAAATATAGAGTTCTGTATGGTCACATCCAAGGTGGGCAGCTACCTCCTTGGCATAAGCAGCCTCGTTATACTGAGGAACATCAAAGCCAATACAAAATGTTTTTACAGGCTTATCTGAAAGTTCCTGTGCAATCGCTGTTACAAGAGATGAATCATATCCGCCTGACAGGAATGTTCCTAGAGGCACGTCAGCTATCATTCTTCCGGCAACGGAATGTCTAAGGCGCTGCTTAAGGCCCTCTTTGGCCTCTTCATAGCTGGTTACAGGGTTTGCACTTTCCCTTGCGTAAACTTCTTTAACATCCCAATATTTCCACTTTTTGATATTTCCGTTTCTGAACTTGAGAATTGTACCGGGTTCAAGCTTGTACACATTCTCAAAAATTGTATCGGGAGCCATTATATACTGCTGATACAGATATCTTGGAAGGAGCTGTCTTCTGATTTCTCCCTTAAATCCGGGGCACTTCATAATAGGCTTAAGCTCTGAGGCAAATACGATATTGTTATTATCAATCCAGTAAAAGAGTGGTTTCTTACCTATTCTGTCTCTTATCAGGTAAACATCCTGAGTTTCCCTATCATAGAGAGCTATAGCAAACATACCATGGATATGGTCCACCATCTGAATGCCCCAGCGAAGGTATGCCGCAATGATTACCTCAGTGTCGCAGTTTGACTTAAAAGGGTATCCGTTAAGTTCTTCTTTAAGCTCGAGGAAATTATATATCTCACCGTTGAAGACAATGGTTATTCTGCCATTTTCCGAATGCATTGGCTGATGACCAAGAGGAGAAAGATCAAGTATCGAAAGTCTTCTCTGGGCAAGGCCGATGCTGTAACCATCGGTTCCCTCATAGATAGCAACACCACTATCATTAGGACCACGATGATACATGGTATCATTCATGATCCTGAGGTCATCTTCTGATATTCTCTTTTTAGATATGTATCCGCAAATTCCACACATAAATAATCGTTTGCTCCGTTATCATGTTCTAGTCACTTTTTCCAGATAGTCTTTCCACTGAACAAAGATAGCTTCTACGCTTGCGATCTGCTCAATTTCTCTGGCCTTTGCTCCCATCCTGTTTGCCAGCTCTTTGTCCTCGATGAGCTTACAGATTCTGTCAGCAAGAGCATCTTCATCTCCCACCGGGATCAAAAAGCCATTTTCACCATCTCTGATTACAGCCTTAGGGCCGCCGCAAGGACAATCAGTTGAAACCACCGGCATTCCCATAGCCATGGCTTCAAGAAGTGAATTGGGCATACCTTCATAATCCGAAGAATATGCATAAACCTCACCCTTAGGTATCTCCTCGTCAAGCTTATCACAGGGGCCCATAAGGTGAATAAAGCTTTCAGCCTTGTTGTCAGCTATTATTTTCTCCAGAATTTCCTTGGTGCCGTCAAAAGAATCCGGTCCGTATACCTTAAGTTCATAGTCCGGATGCTTTTCATGTACCTTAAGGAACGCCCTAAGAAGCATCGGCTGGTTCTTAAAATCCACAAGCCTTGCGTGGTGAACTACGCACTTATCAGGGGTATCACTCCTCTTAACCTTGAAATACTTGGAGTTAATAGGATTCATGATTACTACTGAATTGTCCTGCAAATATGGCTTAAAGAACTCCTTTTGCTCCTGAGTCTGGAAAACGCATCCGGCAGCCTTTGGGAACAGCCATTTTATCTGAATCTTATCCGAAAAGGCATCGTAATAGCCAATCGGATTAATTCTCACGGAAATAACCACCGGCATTTTAGTGTTTCCTGCCGCCATAAGAGCCCTGTAATTGGCTCTGTGGGCAAATGCCACCAAAATATCCGGCTTATACTCTCTAACAAATTCCTTTAAGTACTTAACCCTTAAAAGAAATTTCGTAACTCTGCTCTTTTTTTCATCGCCTTCTCTTAGTCCGACATGAACTCTCGTGACTCTTTCATCAAGCTCAAATTCATTCTCGTCATACCATTCTGTGGCGACATATACTTTTATGCCTTCCTCTGCAAAGCGGTTTGCCAGGTTAGTAACTACTCTTTCCGCTCCGCCCTGACAAAGGCAATTTAAATGGAATGCTATTGATTTCATATATTTTCTGCCTTGCTAGCATTATTCATATTCTGAAAGTATCTTGTGGATGCTTTCTTTATAGTTATCAGGGGCATAGTCAAGGGCACGCTCATATGCCTTATCACTATAATACTCTCTGGACTTATCACTCTCAAGTAAACTGCATATCTCATCAGCAAGTATTCTCTCGCCGTCAGTGATATACTCAGGGTCCATATTTACATTCTCATCCATATCCGGGATCAGAATGCCATACTCGCCGTGAACGCACTCCGAAACGCTTGCTCCGTCAGGCTTTTTGGCAACCAGTTCATTGTACTCTTCATCAGAAAGAAGAATTTCTCTTGGACCGGTCTTACAGTCCGCGGAAATAACCGGCTTTTTTAACGCCATTGCTTCAAGCACTGCGTTTGGAAAACCTTCATGATTGGAGCTGCATACATAGATATCTGATTTTCCAACATATGCAAAAGGATTCTTTTTAAGGCCGGCAAAAGAGGCCTTTTCGCCAACTCCAAGTTTATCGGCAAGTTCCTTGTATTCATCCCAGTTTCCGGAGCCCAAAACCAATAGGCGCGCTTCTGGATGCTTTTTATAAACAAGGGCAAATGCCTTAAGAAGATGCCATATTCCTTTTATGTAATCATTTCTGCCAGAGCAGGATATAACCTTAACTCCCTCTTCATTTTCAAAGGGGTAATCTGTGATTTCTTCAAGGCTCTTTGCCTGAATATCCTGCACATCAAGCGGATTGTAGATATAGGAGCTCTTATCATAATTATAATCTGATGAAAGCTGCCTCATAATTTCTCTTGAACAGGACAACACCTGATCTGATCTGCTGCAAAAGAGCTTAATCTGATCCGGTCTTTCCATATCTGTCTGGCATCGAAGTCCTGTCAGCACCTTTTCTTTGCCTCTGGAAAGAACATTTACGTAATTTGCAGAACTTCCAAAGCTGTAAGAAATATCTATCTTCAATTCTTTTTTAAGTTTTTTAACCTTGTTGACGCGCTTAAATACATTGAGGATTTTGTTGACTGTACCTTTCTTGGAAGGCACATCTATATCCACAATATTAAGTCCTGTAACATCGTAGTTGATATCCTTGGAGCTGAATATACAAACCACAACATTATAGTAGTCCTGCATCAGCTTGGCGGTTGCGACGCACACACGCTCAAATCCACCCTGATGAAGCATAGGGACCATAAGCATCAAATTTTTCTTTGTGCCATCCATTAAAAATGTCCTCTTTCGTAGAAAAAGCCCATAAGCTTAGCCTGGGATTTAACATCAAAGCCTGCTGCCTTAAGTTTTCCCTGTATATATGCTGAAGACTGCTTTCTATCTCCGATAGAATACTCTATAGATCTGTGAATATCTCTATCCGCATGTTTGGGAACATTAACCTTTTCAAAGCCTGTGCCCTCATCAAGAAGATCAAAGTCAGGCATATCTTCAGTTTCAAATATACTCTCCGGTCTCTCACCTGCTATTGCGGTCAGAGTCTTGTTGAGCTTGATTTCCTCAGCCAGGGCATCGCTATGATAATCCTCATGAAATAAAAGGTCATCCAATATCTTGCGGGCCCAATCTCTTGGCTCAGAGTTAATACTGCGCATTGAAACAAGTTCTGTAACATTAACCTCAGGGGTTATCGCATCTGAAACAAGGCATTGAAGTCCTGCTGCCTGCGCCTCAACAACGCTTCCAGGAAGTCCTTCATACCTTGACGGGAAGCAGAAATAGTCCATTGCCTGATAGTACTCGCTGGCATTGCTCTTATTACCTGCAAAAATACAGCGGTCATAGATATGGAGTCTGTCTGCCAGATGCTTCATATCATCCATCAGTGGCCCCTTGCCCAGCATTAGTAATCTGACTCTCATGCCGTGAAGCATGCTGTACTGATTAAGATCATCATTATCCAAAATCCTGCACATCTGTGCAAATACATTAAGGAGAAATTCGTGGTTCTTGGCATATCTAAAGCTTCCCACATGACCTATTACAAGAGCATTGCTGACCCCAAGCTCTTTTCTGATCTTATTTCTCACTGCTTCGTTATACGTAAAATGTCCAAGATCAATGGCGTTTGGAATAATACGCACATTTCCGGCATTAACCATATCTTTACCGAACACAGCAATACCGGCTTCCTTGGAGCAGGCGAAATTATAATCTGTGAGACCTTCCCTCTGAAGCGGGGCCCTGAATATCTTGGTGGCAATTCCCTTGACACCATTGTCTACTCCTGCACTTCTGGCATGGGCGATACAAATTGGAATACCTGATTTCTTAGCTATAGGAAGATAAATAGCTGCTGTACTGGTCATATGACCCTGCACCATTTTCCACTCGCCTTGATGCTCCTTAAAAAGCCTCTTAAGCGCAGCCTTGTATTCAACAAGGTTTGTTCCAACAAACTTAGGGACGCAGAAAATTCTGCCTCCCAGCTTTTTTACGCTATTATCAAAATAGTCCGGCTCCCTGACTGCCATAAGTTCATCAGAAGTCGGACTCTTTTTTCCTGTTTTTTCCGGCGAATAGTGTACTAGGAAATCAAATTGTATCTTGTCTCTATCCATATTGCGATAAAGATCAACGATACGGCATTCTGCTCCACCAACGCCAAGTCCCCCTAATACGTGGAGTATACGTATTTGTCCATACCCGTATTCCATCTGGTCCACCCTTATTTCTTTGAAAGGTTTCTTTTTAATCTGACTGCATAAAATTTGGCTTTAGCAGTCAAAAACTCCTGGGCTTCTTCCTTAAGTCCCCGGATTTGTGAATCGTAATGCATGAATTCGTCATAAGATACCACATCCGCTCTGCTAAAGAGCTTCTCAAAGGCATCAAAGTCTCTGTCTGACATAGTACCTGCATGATATACAAATGTAACTATACCCTCTTCCTTACTGGATAAAGTCTTGGCCTTACTAACAGAAATCGGATAAAAGGTTATTCCATCCATCTCATAGGGCTGAGTGCCAAAGCCATCTGTAATTCTGTAAAAGCCGTTTACTTTGAGAGCTTTCAGGGTATTTCTGTCATAGGAATGTGAAGGCGCCATGAAAAAGTCAGTGATTATTCCATGACTCTTAAGTATGCGCTTTCCTTCCCTAATCATTTCATCCTGTCTGGGATAAGCTACGCCTGCAAACTCAGACTTATCGCTTATGGGGAACATTCCTGCTTCCCTTGTAGTATATACATGATTATATCCATGCATTGCTACTACCCAGCCTTGCTGGTGAAGACCTCTGATGTACTCCCAGAAGTCCTCTCTGGGGGCACTCTTTTTTAATTTCTTGTCTTTATTATCAGGCACCACACCAATAAGGGGCTTGATATCATGCTTGTCCAAGATTGCCTTGAACTTGTAGAACTTCTCAAAGTCCATATCAGGTGTGATGTCATCCATTCGAATTGCGATTTTCATATAATATCCGTATCATATGAGGCATCAGCCATCATAGGTTTTCCTTGTACCATTCTATTGCCAGTGTAATTCCGGCCTTGAAATCAAATGATGGGTCATAACCCAGATTCAGTCTTGCCTTGGAAATATCGGCATTTGAATCTCTTATATCACCTGCACGTGGTGGTCCAAAGATAGGCTCAACATCCATTCCAAGTGCATCTGTAAGATGGTGATAAACATCTATCAGGAATTCTCTTCCGCCTGCACCGATATTGTAAGCCTCTCCGGCAGCTTCTGAAGATGCAAGGCAGGCACGAAGGTTACCTTCAATTACATTATCAACATAAGTAAAGTCTCTTGACTGCTTACCATCACCGTTGATAGTTGGTGTTTCTCCGTTCATGAGCTGACGAAGGAATTTAGGAATTACAGCAGCATAGGCACCATTTGGATCCTGTCTTCTTCCGAATACGTTGAAGTATCTAAGTCCGTATGTATCAAGACCATAGAGCTTTTTGTAAAGCTTACCGTATTCCTCATCAGTCTTCTTGGTAAGAGCATATGGTGAAAGAACGTTTCCTTCCTGACCTTCCTTTTTAGGAAGAACCGTAGAATCTCCGTAAACAGAAGAACTGGAAGCATAAACAAACTTCTTAACACCGTTCTGTCTTGAAGCTTCCATCATATTAAGTGTTCCTCTGATATTGATTTCCTCATATAAAAGAGGCATCTCAATACTTCTTGGAACAGAGCCCCAAGCGGCCTCATTCAAAACGTAGTCTACTCCCTTAGTAGCCTCCATACATGCATCAAGGTCTCTGATGTCCTTCTCGATGAATGTGAATTTAGGGTTGCTCATAAAAGGCTGAATGTTCTCGATATGACCTGTAGAAAGGTTATCCATACATCTTACTGTATAGCCCATATCAAGAAGTGCTTCACAAATATTTGATCCGATAAATCCTGCGCCACCTGTTACAAGGAAGACTGAACCTTCCGGAAATTTTAAATCTCTAAATCCCATTTTCTTATATCCTTCCATATATCCATATGATATACGCATGATTTCACTTCGTTCTCGTCATGCTGCAAATTACAGTCTCCAGTAATCAAACTCAGGAGCTTTGTAGTCTTCAAGGTTGTAAATACCCTTGAGGTCCATGAATACCTTTGTAGCATGCTTAGCATTGAAGAACTTAGCAATGTCTGCTGGCTTGTATTCCTTGAAATCTTCATGTGCCACAGCCATGATAACTGCGTCCATATCCTTAACAGCATCAAGTGTATCAAACTCGATACCATAAAGTCTCTTAGCTTCGTCTGCATCTGCCTGAGGATCTACTACTACAGGAGTGATTCCGTACTCACCAAGCTCCTTGTAGATGTCGATAACCTTAGTGTTACGTGTATCAGGACAGTTCTCCTTGAAAGTAAAGCCAAGGATTGCAACCTTAGCGTTCTTGACAGGAATGTCATTAGCAATGAGTCTCTTTACAGCTGACTCTGCAATATATTTACCCATGTCATCGTTGATACGACGGCCTGAGAGAATGATCTGTGAATGATATCCAAGTTCCTCAGCCTTGTATGTGAGGTAATATGGGTCTACACCGATACAGTGTCCACCAACAAGTCCCGGTCTGAATGGAAGGAAGTTCCACTTTGTACCTGCTGCCTCAAGAACGCTCTTTGTGTCGATACCCATCTTGTTGAAGATGATTGAAAGCTCGTTCATGAAAGCGATGTTGATATCACGCTGTGAGTTCTCGATAACCTTGGCAGCCTCAGCAACCTTGATTGACTGAGCCTTATATACACCTGCAAGAGCAACAAGGCTATATACATTTGCTACTTCCTCCAGGGTCTCTTCATCCATACCTGAAACGATCTTGGTAATAGTATCAAGTCTGTGTACCTTGTCACCTGGGTTGATACGCTCTGGTGAATATCCAACCTTGAAATCTACGCCGCACTTAAGGCCTGATTCCTGCTCAAGGATTGGCACACAGATATCCTCTGTAACACCAGGGTATACAGTTGACTCATATACAACTATTGATCCCTTTGTAAGGTACTTACCAAGTGTACGGCTTGCTCCCTCTACAGGTGAAAGATCAGGAGTGTGATCGTCATTAACAGGTGTAGGTACTGCTACAACGTGGAATTTACACTCGCGAAGCTTTTCAGGATCTGCTGTGAATTCTACAGTTGTCTCCTTGATAGCATCGTTACCAACTTCTCTTGTTGGATCAATTCCCTGCTTGTATAGCTCAACCTTGGCAGCGTTGAAATCATAACCTACTACCTTGATCTTCTTGGCATAAGCAACTGCGATTGGCATACCAACGTAGCCAAGACCTACTAATGAAAGTTTCTCTTCTCCTGAAAGGAGCTTTTCATATAAACTCATTGTGTTTCCTCCACACTAAATATGTTCTCTTATCAAAAAATTACATAGCTATTATACTACTTCTGTCAATTCTCGCACATATGCGTCAACCACGCGCATTCTGTCAAAATGCTCTGTGACCCATTTTCTTCCGGCCAGACCCATTTCTTTTCTCTGATCTAAGTCAAGGCTCATAAAACGTTCCAACGCTTCATAAAGGCTCTCTTTATTTCTTGGCTCAAATAGGATTCCGGAAACATCTCTGTTTACTATTTCCTTACATCCGCTTATGTCTGAACAGATAACAGGTCTTCCGGTGGCTGCTGCCTCCATAAGGACATTACTCATTCCCTCATGGTAGGATGGGTGAACAATGGCATCCGCCTCTTTCATATAAGGATGAATATCCTTCTGGAAAGGTATCATCTTAAGATAGCCTTCCTTCTGAGCTTTATTCACCAGTTCCTCGTAATCATCCTCAAAGTATCCAACTGCCGCAAAAGATACCTTGTCTCCATACTTCTCATGAAGCTTTTGAGCACTGCATAGGTACTCCTCGGTTCCCTTTTCCTTCATGAGTCTTCCTATGTAAAGGAATCTTGTTATATCATCCGCATGTCCGGGATATTCTTCAAATCTGTGTTTTTCAAGATTAACTCCCGAACCGCTTACAGTCACATGTTTCCCTGCTCTGATTCCGTGCTGCTCAAATATCTTTCTGTTGGTATCATTCTGGAAAAAGAGACATCTGCATTTCTTAAGTGATACCTTATACATGGCCACTATGAGCTTAAGCAGCATTCCGCCTCTTTCAAAGGTGGAACCAAGTCCTGTAATCGTGGACATATACGGTATATGAAGACATCTGCAGGCAAATCCGCCGTAAATGTTGGGCTTAATAGTATATGTAAGAACAACGTCAGGTTTTTCAGCCTTAAGAAGCTTCTTGTAGGCATTGAAAAGAGCCATATCCTGAATGGGATTAACTCCGCGCCTGTTAATGTCCGTATGAATAACTCTGCAGCCCTCTTCATTAAGTTCTTTGTTTTTTAAATCATCAGGAAGGCTGATCACTACTTCATAGCCTTCCTTTAACAGTCTCAATAGCAGTTCATTTCGAAAGTCATAAAGACCGCTTGATGAATTTGCCAAAATAAGTGCCTTAGGCATACTACTTATCCTTACTTTTCTTAATTATTTCGCTCGGTTATAACAAGCTTTTCTTCCGGAAGAACACAGAGTTCATTGTATTTCATCATGTACACGCCTTCCTGGTAATCGCCAATGTTCACCGGATTCTCAATTCCTTTAAGATTATTGATGATCTGTCTTGGGAAGTTTACTCCGCATGCGTAAGCATGTGGATAACCGCCGCCAAATCTTGGATTAACCTCTGACAGATACCAGGTATCTGTAGCGTTATCGTAGAAAAGATCTATATCGATCATTCCTCTGTAACCAACAGTCTCAACAAAGGATACTATCTGTTTAAAGAGATTCTCATCCTTAACAGATACGGACTTATCAGTCTCGCCTGCTCTCATCTTAATTTTTTCCTTGAGGAAAATTGATGTGCACTTTCCTGAGATCATATCGATATACACATCAGCGCCATACTCCTGGCCCTTCATATACTCCTGAATGATAAGGTCGTCATAATCATGGAAAAGAGCTATCAGCATTTCCTTGGATTCAACTGCATTTATGTTGATAGAAGCGCTTCCCTTTCTTGGCTTAACAAAAACAGGGAAACTAACATCTCCCTCTGACATTGCATTCTCAAAGTCTTCAATTGAAAGATAACACTTTGCTGTTGGAATGCCCAGCTTAACCAGCATCTCATACATCTGGTATTTATCAAGGCTTGTCTCGCAAAGCTCGTAAGAAGACACAATAGGAGTTACCCCTATTTCAGTGAATCTGTCTGCGTTCTCTGCAAGAAGAGACAGCTCAGGGTCAATGAGGCTGAATACTCCATCTATTTTTTCTCTTTTACAAAGTCCCAAAATCTCATCTACATAGAAAGGATCCTTGATCTTGGGAACGATAACAGCCTTATCGGCATCATAAATTGCCGGTCCAATATTGGAACAGTCTGTAGCAATAACCTTTCCGTTATTGGCAAGTTCATGCTTGAAAGCCTGTACTAACTTATTTCTTGTTCCTGCACTCAATACTAATATGTTTGTGCTCATATTCACCTCCGCATTTTATTCAGCTCATCAAAAAACAGTGGTGTTCCTCCGGTGTGGATAAAAAGAATGTTCTTATCAGCTATACTGTTCTGTCTGATATATTTCTCCATACCAAGGAATGCTTTTCCTGTATAGGTGCTATCCAGTGGCATTCCATACATAACAAGTGATTTTTCTATAGTGCCCTGTATTTCTGTACTGTCCACACCATAACCATCTCCGGTATAGTCATCCAGGAAAATGGTCTTGTCCTGAATCTCACCCTCTGAGTATTCACCATTAAGGTAATCTCTAATGCTGTCTATAACCACATCCCTGCCTCTTGGATTCTTCCTGGCAATGCTGATACCGATGATTTTTCGGTCATCCCCATGTATCAGCTGGCCGCATACAAGACCTGCCTGAGTAGTTCCTGTTCCGGAAGCAAAAAAGATATAGTCAAAATGAATCTTATTCTCTTTTTCAAACTCTATGATTTCATCATAGCACTCTACATAAGCCTGAGTACCGATATTTCCATGTCCGCCGCCCATGATGAAATATGGCTTGTGTCCGTAATCTGTAAGTTCCTGCATTTTA
Organism: Butyrivibrio sp. VCB2006; assembly: GCF_000420945.1. Classification (GTDB taxonomy): domain Bacteria; phylum Bacillota; class Clostridia; order Lachnospirales; family Lachnospiraceae; genus Butyrivibrio. The sequence goes on along the minus strand of NZ_ATVX01000005.1, from coordinate 168,879 downwards.
CTATCTATTGTGGCGCTGACGTCATTTACAGGAACTGTGATGATCTCTGCCCCAAACAGTTCCATCATGCGACTGTTATAGGTACTGTCACTTACTTCCTGCGGGCCGATGATAACACATTTCATGCCCCTTTCTGCCGCCATATTGGCTACCACTCTGCAGTGATTGGAATGGCTGCTGCCATAGGTCACCACATAGTCATAATCTCCCTTATCAATATCCTCAAAAAACAAGAACGCTTTTCTTGCCTTGTTTCCACCAAAGGAGTAGGGGATCATGTCTTCTCTTTTTACATAGAGAGACTTAAACTCATCACTATTAAGTTTGCATATAGGTGTCATGTACGCCATAAATCTGCTCACTCTTTAGCCTGCTGCTGTCTGTATTCGTCAAAATCAGGAAGTGCATTAAGCACAACTCCGTCATGGGACAAAACAGTCTTCACAGTATCAATTATAACCTTCAAATCCATAAGGAAAGTCAAATGTTCTACATAATAAACATCGTATTCAAATTTCTTTTCCCAGGAAATTGCGTTCCTGCCGTTAGCCTGTGCCAGGCCGGTAAGTCCCGGTCTTACACTGTGGCGAAGTCTCTCCCTCTCGTTATAGTAAGGCAGATACTTGACCAGAAGTGGTCTTGGCCCTATAAAGCTCATGTCTCCTTTGAGAATGTTGAAAAACTCAGGGAGCTCGTCAAGACTGGTTGCTCTGAGTTTCTTACCAAAGGAGGTCAGTCTTACTTCATCAGGAAGAAGATTTCCGTTCTCATCCTTCTCATCAGTCATGGACCTGAACTTGTACATTCCAAATATCTTTTCATCCTTACCGGGGCGCTGCTGCTTGAAGATAATTGGGCTTCCAAGCTTAGTCCTGACAAGGATTGCCAGAATAATATACAGCCATGAGAAAAGGATTATAACTATAAGGGATAACACTATATCAAATAGTCTTTTAAAAAAATGTTTATACATAAAACCTCGGCAAATGCGTTAATTATGCAAAGCAGCGCTTAATTATCTCAATGATCACATCCTGCTGCTGCGGAGTCATCTTGTTGTCACTTGGAAGGCATAGACCTCTTTCAAAAATGTCCATACCCACATCAGGAACTGCTCCCTCATTGATGTAAGCATTGCTTCTTGCTCTTCCGTTTCCGCTTTCTGTAATAAACGGATTCATTCTGTAAACAGGCTGCATATGCATAGGTTTCCAGATTGGTCTTCCCTCTGCATTGTACTTGGCAATTGTCTCCAAAATCTCAGTAGGGCAGCTCTTTCCGGGCTCTGTTGAATAAAGAACATCTTTTTCTCCACGAACCTGCTTGCACATAGCGTCCTTATCGATCAGGATACATGAAAGCCAGTAATTAGGCTCACTGCAGCTCTCATCATATGGATTCATGGTCACAGGAAGATCCTTAAAGCCTTCCTTGTAACGCTCATAAATAGCCTTCTTCTGAGCAATGTGCTCCTCAAGATACGGAATCTGTCCTCTAACAACACCGGCGATTACATTGCTCATACGGTAGTTATAGCCAAGCTCCTCGTGCTGATACCAGGTAGCATCTTCTCTTGCCTGGGTTGACCACTTACGAACCTTGTGGGCATCCTCTTCATTATTTGTCAGGAACATTCCGCCAGCAGATCCTGTAATGATCTTGTTTCCGTTAAAAGAAATAATGCCGTAATCACCGAGAATTCCGGTCTGCTTGCCCTTATAGGTTGCGCCCAGAGACTCGGCAGCATCCTCTACAATAAGCGCATTATGCTTATCGCAGATATTGCGGATTTCATCCATCTTGCCTGGAGTTCCGTAGAGGTGAGCAATTACAACAAGTCTAACCTCAGGGTAAATCTCAAAAGCCTTCTCAAGGGCCTTAGGGCTCATGTTCCAGGTGTCATACTCTGTATCGATAAATACAGCCTCTCCGCCTTCATAGGCAATAGGATTAACTGTGGCATCGAAGGTCATATCTGAGCAGAATACCTTGTGTCCCTCAAGACTTCCATGACCAACCTTGGTCTGTCCGTAAAGTCTTTCACCTGCGAGCTTGATTGCAAGATGAAGAGCTGCTGTTCCGGCAGAAAGAGCCACTGCATCCTTGCAGCCAACCTTCTCGCAGATCATCTTCTCGGCCTCGTTGATGTTAGTGCCTATTGTGGACATCCAGTTGGTGTCATAGGCTTCCTGAATGTACTTGATTTCTTCCCCATGCATTGTAGGTGAAGAAAGATAGATTTTGCTTTCGAATGGCTTAAGTTCCATAATATTACTCCTTGTCTCCCATTTTACTGAGAAAGACCACTGTTTATAATTTCAGAAGTTTTTTCAAGCGCTTCTTTTCTGTCTCTTGTCATAACATATCTGTGAACATCAGGATGATAGGTTTCAACAATCTCTTTTACCAGCTCCCTAATGTTTGGAGATTCCTCCTTGGCTGCAACATTAAGCTTCTCAAGCTGCGAAAAGAACTTCATCTCATCCATCTCAATAGGCTTACCGATATGGATCATCTTGTTGGATGTCTCCTGAAGTCCCTCCTCATCCATTAGCATCTCTTCGTAAAGTTTCTCACCTGGACGAAGTCCGGTAAATTCAATCTTGATATCCTCTCCAACCTTATATCCGGAAAGCTTTATAAGGTTTTCTGCAAGATCAAGGATCTTGACTGGCTCACCCATATCAAGGACGAATATCTCACCGCCCTTTGCGTAGGCACCGGCCTGAAGAACCAGTGAAACTGCCTCGGTAATTGTCATGAAGTATCTGATGATGTTAGGGTCTGTAACTGTAACAGGACCTCCTGCAGCTATCTGCTTCTTGAAAAGCGGAATAACCGAACCGTTGGATCCAAGAACGTTACCGAATCTTACAGCAACAAACTCTGTATCATAGTGCTTGTTAAAGGTCTGAACAATCATCTCGCAGATTCTCTTGCTGGCTCCCATGACATTGGTTGGGTTAACAGCTTTATCTGTGGAGATAAGTACAAACTTCTTGGTGCCGTTCATGGCAGCTGCCATTGCAGTCTTCCAGGTACCAAATACATTGTTCTTGATAGCCTCTCCCGGGCTGTCCTCCATAAGAGGAACATGCTTATGAGCAGCCGCGTGATAAACAATATCAGGCTTGTACTGTTCAAAAATAGAGTTGATCCTCAGGGTATTTCTAACTGAAGCTATAAGTACTACAAGATCCATTTCAGGATACTTGCGAACCAGCTCCTGCTGGATGTCATAGGCATTGTTCTCGTAGATATCCACTATGATAAGGCGCTTTGGCTTATGACCTGCGATCTGACGGCAAAGCTCTGAACCGATTGATCCGCCGCCTCCTGTAACCATAACAACCTTGCCGCTTACATATCCGGCAATCTGGTCCATATCTACCGCAATAGGATCTCTTCCAAGAAGGTCTTCTACCTCAACTTCACGAAGTCTTGATACGTTAACCTCTCCGTTAACCAGCTGATACATTCCCGGAAGCGAACGGAGCTTACAGTTTGTATTCTTGCATATCTCCAGGATCTTTTTAAGTTCCGGTCTTGATACTGAAGGCATTGCCACAATGATCTCATCAATATCGTAGAGATCAGCACACTCTTCAATCTTATCTCTGCCACCGACAACTCTGATTCCCTGGATATACTTGCCCCACTTATTTGTGTCATCATCAATGATGCACTTAACGGACATGGTAGAGTAGTTACTTGTAATAATATCCTTGATGATAATGTTGGCAGCTTCTCCTGCTCCGATTATCATTACAGCCTTGCTGTTGTTCCTGTTCTCTACCCTGTGCTTCTGACTGCGAAGGAATCTGTAAGAAAACCTGCTTACAAAGATCATTGACAACAGAATGAAGGTGTACAGGAAATAGTAACTCTGTGGAACCGGCTGTGACTGGGATTTAAAGAACTGAAGGCCAATCGCATTGATAACACCTGAAATAACACAGGCCATAACCAGATTCTGAAGTTCTCTTTCTCCTGCATAGGCCCAAAGGCTGTCATAAAGTTTGAACAAATAGAACACGCCAAAGGTCAGCAGTATGTTTATAGGCAAAAAGGTATTAACCGGAGTTAAAAAGTGATCCGGAATAGTATCAAGCCTAAACTCATATCTCATCAAAATAGCAATATAACTAGCAAAAATTATGCTGATAATATCGTAGATAATAAGGCCCGTTCTTCTATAAAGTTTTTGATAATTAAAAGGCTCTTTTTTCTTACTCATTCTTCTTATCCTTAAAAATCATCCCCGCGAAAGACAGCATCAGTGCAACAGTCATAGGATTGCACAGATGGAATACCCACTCTGTCATTCCTGCCACAACAAAACCTATAGTAATAGCAAAAGAAATAAGCGTGAGAGGATCATTTTCCTTATTTCTCTTGTACATGCTGATGCCTGCGACTATAGCAAACAGAATCAGCATCACAAAAATCACACCTGTGACAATTCCATTGTCATAGGCTACCTGAATATATGTATTATGGGCATGTACTGCAATTTCTCCGTTTGGAAGAAGTGCCCCCATTTCATCATGCCCCTTCATGTTAAGTTCATTAAGATATGATTTGAAAACAGTGATACGTCCGTTGGAAATAACATCAAGTCTGCTATTCTCATCAACATATCCGTTTAGAGTATCCATAAGCATTATGAACTCAGCATGAGTAAATCCGTTTGAAACAAGATAGTCGCCTACAGCCTCCGGAAGAGTTATCCTTCCCTGTTCCTGCTGATAATACTCTTCTACGGAGTTATCAATCGGGTAACCATAGTTATCCAAAATTGGCTGACCATTTCTATCATAGTTATGAACATCGGCAGGGTAGATATAATCTCCTGCATCGATGCCCAAAATCTTAATTCCAAAAAGATTTACAAATCTTTCAACGCACATAAAGTTGGGGTTATCCCAGGATGCGCCGCCTCTGATGGCATAGTCTGCATCATCAATCACATAAAATACAGGCTGTGCAACCATGGTTGGTACAATTCTCTGAAGTGTAAAGGCTGCTGGGAAGCATACAAGTACTGACACCAGCATTACCCCAACGATTCTCAGGAACTGCTTCTTGTACTGGCTTATCACCACAAGGATTACACACAAAACAACCGCGCAGATTGCTGCATATGCTGTTCTTGATACTGTAAATATGGCATATGCCATGATCCATCCAAAAAGAATGATCTCTTTCCATGCTGTCTTAAACAGCTCCGCAAAACGTTGTCCCTTAGGGAAAGCCACAACCTTAATAACCAGCATAACCGTAGCTGCCGCTCCCATAAAGGTAAGGTATTCGGCAGTAACTGTTACTGTGTGGAAGATGAAACCAAATCTTCCGCTTACATATCCCGGGAAATATCTGTGAAGCAAAGAAAATCCCAGTGAAATGGCAAAGTTGAGCATAAGGCCACCGGAAAGAATCTTGTACCAGTCCTTCTTGCCCTTCCAGTAATATAGCCTGAAATACAGACCGCCATAGATAAGTGCCAGGTAAATTCCCCAGGTTCTTGTGTTCCTGAAGATAATAAGCATTGCAAAAAGAATGATCAGCGCACATCCAAACCAGCTAATGCGATAGCTGGTTCCAAAGGCTTTCTTTTTGCTGCGTATATTGTGAGCGATTCTGGAAATCATTGTCCTTACGAGACAAATAACAACAAATCCTGCCAGGATAACAATCCATATGAGATACTTAAGAGCCATGTTCTTAAGATCAAACTCTTTTTCCTCAGGAGTAAAGGAATTTGCTCTGTAATAATTGATGGCTCCCACAATGGATATCACAAGCCAAATAAGATTAAATACATTAAACACATCCTTAAATGCAAAGGTGAGGATAATCAAAAGTAACAGGCAGATTATCATTCTTCTCTCAGATAAGGTGTGATAAATATCATAAAGTCCGTTCATATAATCGCTGGCATGCCATATAGCAAGAGCGATCATCAGCATCTGAAGGACATAGATAACTTTGTTTTTGTCTGATACGCCTTCCCAGAAGGATATTCCATACTTGTGGCTTACAACCTTGTGATTTATTGCATAAAATGTCATACCTGCGGCAATAATAAGACCCAACTCATAAAAAATTATATCCACAGCCCTTGAATCAAAGACTCTAAGCGGAAATACCATAATCATCAGAGTGGCAAAGCACACTGCCGCTATAGGATTAGCCACAACCCTGATAGCGCTTTCGCCTGTTGATAAGGTGTTAAGCTCAGGATGCTTTTTGAAAAACAGCTCTGTAACAAGTAAAACAACAATGCATGCTACAGTCAATGCAAGAATTCCTATAAGAGACAGGCTCTTGGCCATAGGGATCCTGTAGTTATAGGTGGCATAAATATGTCTGCCCGGAATCTCTTCCCAGTTGTAAAAAAGGCTTCCCACATATCCGACTTCATCTGACAGATCCTCAAGTCCCACCGTATATTTGGATCTACATCCCTTAATTCCTATATAGTATTCCTTGCCGACTTCTACATTAAGCTCCATAGGCACATTAACGAAGCCTGGAATCTCGACCCCTTCTGTATCTATAAAAGTCCTCAGTATCTCACCGGCGTTTTCATCATACACAGAAACGCCTATATATCTGCCATTTACCATTTCAGATACATAAACGTCAACACTGCTAAGCCTGTCATATTGAGCTACTATTTTCTGCATCAGGGTGTATTCGTAATTGACTACCCCTGAGTTCTCCGTAAATTTACCTCCGGCAGAATATTCCTGAACACCGGTCCAAATTCTAAACGGAAAAATACTCAGAATAGCTACTAGCGTAATGAGTAATGCAGTTAAAGTAATTGCTGTTTTCTTACTAATAATCTGTCTCATAATCTAAGGTTCCCAGAATTTTTAGGCGCAAAAAGCCATCATTAAATATTATCATACCTATTATTCTTAATCAAATCCGTCACAGAGCCGGTAACCGCAAGGAGCGGAAGGCATGTCCAAAGATACAGAACATATCTTGGCAGATAAGTCGGCCCAAGAAGTACTGTCAGCCAGGTAAGGCATAGTGGAACAAAGGGCAATACTCTCTTGAAATTCCCCTGTGAAAGCCTGTAAAGAACTGCAAACAGATAAACTATAAACAAAAGCCCCGGTGAAAACAAAAGTGACAATACCCTGTTATCTTCATGAAGACTTCCAATGGACAAGTATCTGTATAACTCATCAATTGCAGGTATAAGACTTGTCCTTTCTCCGGGCTGTTCTACCTCATATCCAAAGTAAGAACTTTTCTCATATGTAAATGTAAATACAGTGGTTTCCTTGTAAACGTTAATGTTTGCAGCAGGATACCAGTATCCGTAGGAAGTAAGCATCCAGCTGTTAAGGTAGGTCATTGGGTGCTTTTTAAGTAGTGAAAACCACAGCTTCCAAAAGCTATGTGAATCCTTATCATACTTGTCATTATTAAAGGCAACCTTCACCAGATCGGATACCCTTGGGGTATACAGATCCAAGTTGGTTTCCGGAATATACTCTTTTAACGTGTCTATCTCATCCTGTGTCATACTGTCGCGGTCATAGGTATAGACTCTGGCCATCTGCATAATTGGAACAGTAAGCTTTTCCTGATTATGGGTTCCCTGGCATCCGAGGGCTGCCGATAAAACTGTTGATATGATCAGGTAAAGAACTATCGGAAGCACCAGCATTGGAACCAACACAGACTTGAGCTGTTTTCTGAAATACACCAATGCAAAGGGCACAAACACAAGATATGCATAAAAGCCGTTATGTCTAAAGCATGGAAGAAGCGTTGCAACAAAGATAACTGCAGCTACCTTTCGCTTATCTCCTAAAAATCCCTCTATGTCTTCTGTCATCTGTATCAAATATACAGTCAAAAGAACCATCAGCGCCGAAAAAAGTCCATCCTTGCAGGAACAGAGCGTAAACATTACTATTGTGGGAAAAAGTCCATAATAGAGAATCCAGACTATCTTGCCCTTCCTTGAAACGCCTTTTTTCCTCATATAGGTAATGACGTAAGCAAAGACAGCGGTAATTATCAGCATCTGTATGATAATGTAGGTTGCAATTCCGGCATTCCAGGAACCGGTAAACTTATGCACCAGTGCTATAGTTCCACCAAGGAACAAAACATGCAAAAGCGGATGATGTGTTGTAAAGCTTCTGGTTATAACTTCCATAAGCTCATCCTGAGCATCATACACAAAAAACCCCGGAAAAACGCCCAATAATACCGGAAGTGTAAGAGCAACAAGAACTGCCCAGTTAATCCAAAAGTCATTTTTCCTGACCGGATCCTCCACCTTTTTAAAGTAATTCTCCAGTCTGAAGGTTCCCATAAACTTTCTGCCATGAAAGCTCTGGGTATAATTATCCCAAATATGCTTGGTATCTATAGTAAAGACCAGTATCATCAGGACAAGAACCAATAGTGAGTTCTGATCTGAAAGGTTGATACAGTCAGCCTTTTCAAGCTGATAACCCCAGACAATAAAAATAGCTGATAAAACGCCAAATAAGCCTGACAAAAGCCAGGCTATTTTACTACTCTTATTATTCGTATTTACACTTAATTTCCCCAATTCACTTTTTTCCATCTTCCGTAGTCTCGCGAATTACAAATTGTGGATTCTTGTTCTGAGATATATAAACTCTGCCCAAATACTCACCTATCATGCCAAGCATCAGCATAAGCATGCCCCCAATGAATATTACAGCGCTCATCAGTGCCGAAAATCCTACCGGTACATCAGGATTTACAAACTTCTTGATGATGGTATAAATCCCATATATGAAGCCGATAAAGGCAAAAGAAAAACCTGTGAAAGTAGCAATTCTAAGTGGCTTTATGCTAAACGCCGTAAAGCCGTTTATCCATAGGCCAAGAAGCTTTGAAAATGTATAGCCGCTCTGTCCCACCTCACGTTTTCTGTGATTAACATCCACATTCACAATGTTCTTGGTGGTCCTAAGGACCAGGCCTATAACGTAAGGGTATGAGCTCTCGTACTTGACCATTTCATCCACAACAAATCTTCTTACAGCAAAGTAACTTGATACAAAAAGATCCTTGGGCTTTCCAAGCATTACCGAGGCCATAGTCTCATTCATAAAGGTTCCGAAGTTTCTGAATATGTTGTGCTGCTTGTGTCCATATCTGGCGTATGCAACATCTGCGCCATTTTCCAGAGCATCAATAAGCTTAAATACCTCGTCTGCAGGAGTCTGACCATCATCATCAAGACACACCACATAGTCCCCGGTTGATCTGTTAAGTCCGGCCATAAGCGCTGCATGCTGTCCAAAGTTCTTGGCAAAATTTATGCCGATAATATGTCCATCCCCTGCCTTTGAAGCCTCGGAAAGAATGGTTTCCCAGGTATTATCCGGAGAACCGTCGTTTACAAGAATAATGTCATGGCTAAAACCGTTTCGGGTAGCCATTGTCTTTTCAATTTCCTCTATTACTGAGCCCAGTGTTTTCTCTGATCTATAGCAGGGAATAACAAAGCTGATTCTCTTATCTGTCATTTGGTAAATCACCTTTCGATTTATAAACAATTCTCCATGAGTATCATATCACTTTTTTGACCATCACTGCACTCTACCGCCGGAAGGTCCTGATATTTAACAAAGCCTGCATTCTCATAGCTCTTTATTGCTGCTGTATTATAACAAAAAGCTCTGAGTATAAGTTTTTTGATTCCAAGGGAGTCTTTAGCATAAGCTGTTGCAAGTTTGGCAGTTTCATTGCCGTAGCCCTTGCCGATAGCATCATCCTCACCTATAAAAATGCCGTACTCTGCCTCGGTTTTGTCTTCTGTTGTATATTTAAAATACACACTTCCAACTGGCCTATTGCTGTCCTTTTCAAGGATGATCATCTGAACTACCTTGCCAGCAAATACGAAGTCTTCAAGCCATTTCTCATGTATTTCATTTGTAAAATACTCTCTGTAAACGAAGTTATCTCTAACTCTTGGGTTATTACGCCACTTAACAACAAGGTCAGTATCCTGCCTTGTTATCATTCTAAAGCTTACCAGATTACCCTGGGTCAAAATTTCCATATCACTCATATTACTCAACTCTTTCTAACTTATATATTCCAAAGGTATCAGCAATCATATCCGTCTGTTCTATGCTGATGCCAATTCCCTTTTCCCTGTAATAATTCAATAGCCATTCCGTATCTGAAGTTTTATTCTGAACAAAATAAACACCGTCAGAAATAAGGGCATCCTGAACATTCAAAAAACCTGCGTTTTCCAGCTTATCCTGGTAAATAGGGCTCTTTGATGCCCATCCTCCCAGAAGATCATGGTTTGCAAAGCTGTTATCCACTCTGTCAAACATCTTCTCTGAAAAGGTAGCGGATTCCTCCGTAGCTGCATCTCCAAGTGTCACACTGGTATAAACGTCTATAAAATAGTAGTTGTCTTTGTTGTCGTCAAAATAGTCATATAAAGCCCGGTATTTATCAAGCATAGCCTGACGTATTGTATTCTCATGGTTTATCACGCTACTCTGCATTGGAATTGAAGCAGCTCCGATGAGACCGATGGCAAGTGCCACAAACCAAAGTTTATTCGAATTCTTTTCAGAAGATTTCTCACCCTTTGACTCTGATAACAGTACAATCATCCCTGTAAGAATCAGAAGTTCCATAAGATACAGCGGATGAGTTATGCGGATCGGATCCCTACCTCTCATTATAATATAAAGCCACAGTACTGTTCTGCATGCTAAAAGAGTAATCAGAAGAAGACAGGAAACAACCTTGTAATGCTTATTTTTCTTATGAATTACAAAAAGGGCCAGAGCGGTGGCAATGTACAGCACTATAATCCCAATATTCCAAGGAAAATCTGTCATTGGATACTCATAGGACTTTGGTTTTGACACATGATGAAGTCTGTATATGTATAACGACATGGATTTGGAAAGCCTTGCTGATAATGGCTCATCGGCGCTCTTAGTCTGGGCCGCATATTCTGCCACCTCGCCCACCAAATCGGCATTTATCTCATCATCCAACGCAAAGTTATAATTCTCTAGGAGCTTTTGCTCACTTTCAGAGAGCCCTACACTATCGTAGAAGTCCTTGTTTTCTGCATAGTCAGGAATATATTGGAAGTCATAAAGCTCTGTTCTGTTGTCAAAAAATCTGTTGAATTCCTTCCACTCAGCAGGAGAATAGGCAATCTTATGGATCACAGTGCAGATTATAAGCCCTGCAGCAACCATAAAGCACAGACCAAGGTACTTTCTAAATAGCTGTTTCTTTTCCCCTACAAAAGACATAACTGAAGCCCTGCAGTATTCCTGCATGGATAATGCCCATTTGATCAGTATGGCAACACCTACCATGGGAAGGGTCAAAAGAAGCATCTCCGACCTGATAAGATAGGCTACCAGAATCAGAATGAGGGCAATATAGTTATCTTTTTTATCCTCCTTGTCAGAAAGAAGAATCAGAAATGCCGCTGTAGAAGAGAGCATTCCGCATACAAAGGTATACTGGACAAATAAAAAATGAGGCCAGAAAAAGCCCAGGGTAGCCACTGCTATGCAGGCCGCGTATAACACAGCCCTTTTTGAATCTGCTGCTTTTCTGCAGAGCCTTGATGTAACCAAATACAGGCACAAATACTGCATTGCACATAAAAAGATGCCGTACCAGTCAAGATTTATCCCTGTTTTATAAAATAGCGAGATAAACCAGCTAATTGGATACAGCATCTGTATATTACGCCCCTCAGGAGCACCTGTGTAGGCCCCTGAGAGTATATCTTTCATCAAAACATCATCGTTAAGGTCGAAAAAATAGTCACCAAACATAAGTGTCACTACCATTACAGTCAGTACTGCCACAGCGGATACTATTATGCTCATATTCATTCGTGACTTTTTCATAAGCGCCCCAACCAAGTTTTTGTGTTATTTAGCCTCAAGAAAACTTGTAGTACTCCTTAACTCTCATGACAACCTCATCAAGATCCTCATCTGTAAGCTTGTAGTACATAGGAAGTCTGAGGAGTCTCTCACTTTCTTTGGTTGTATATCTATCCTCTCCTCTGAACTCGCCATAGATAAGTCCGGCCTTAGAAGAATGGAGAGGTACATAATGTGATGCAGGAAGAATATCATTGCTCTGAAGATAATTGATAAGACCTGTTCTCTCCTCCAAGTCCTTACACTTAAGATAAAACATGTGGGCATTGTGAACGCAGCCCTCAGGTACTACAGGAAGCTCTATGAGACCTTTTTCCTGAAGAGGCCTTAAAGCCTCGTAATATCTGTTCCAGTGATCCATTCTTGCATCGTTGATTTCATCAGCCTTTTCAAGCTGTGCATAGAGATATGCAGCATTCATCTCACTTGGAAGATATGATGAGCCTGGTTCGATCCAGCTGTACTTATCAACCTTACCAAGCTTGTAGAGTGTGCGGTTAGTACCCTTTTCTCTGATGATAATAGCATCATCCACGTACTTCTCATCTCTAAGAAGAAGGGCTCCGCCTTCACCCATACTATAATTCTTGGTCTCATGGAAACTGTAGTTACCAAAATCACCGATTGAGCCAAGGGCCTTACCCTTATAGGAAGACATAACGCCCTGAGCAGCATCCTCGATAACAATAAGATTATGTCTCTTGGCAATGTCCATGATGGTGTCCATCTCACAGGCAACACCTGCGTAGTGAACAGGAACAATTGCTCTGGTCTTGGAGGTAATAGCCTGTTCTATAAGATTTTCATCAATATTCATGGTGTCAGGTCTGATATCAACAAAAACAACCTTGGCACCGCGAAGAACAAATGCATTTGCTGTAGAAACAAATGTATAGGAAGGAAGGATTACTTCATCACCTTCTTTGATGCCTGCCAAAATTGCTGACATCTCTGTAGCATGAGTACAGGAGGTTGTAAGAAGTGCTTTGCTTACACCTGTCTTTTTCTCAATCCACTCATTAGCCTTTGCAGTATATGGACCATCACCGCAAATCTTCTGATTCTCAACGCATTCCTTGATATAATCGAATTCTTTTCCTGTAAAAGGAGGTACATTAAAGTTTATACGCATAGTTTACTCCTCTGTGGCAGATTCCTTAGTCTGTGCCGGCTTTTTGAATACTATCAGTTTACTTATAACATAGTTAAGTACAATTACTACAAAAGTTGCCCCAAGCTTAACAGGCATCTTTGGAAATCCCATCAAAGTAATAAAGATAAAAATTAGTAAGTCTTCTACTACCAGGGTAAAAAGTCTTCCAAGTGTAAATGATCCGGCCTGCTTAAGGAAATCCTTCTTGGTATCTACTTTACCATCAAACACCCAGGTTCTGTTGGTAAAAAACTGGAATGCAACGCAAATAACCCAGTCAATACTATTGTTGACAATCTCATTGAGATGCATAACGCTGTCCATGAACCAGAAAAGAAAAATACTAAGGAAGAAAGTCAGTCCTCCGAAGAAGAGGTATAAAAGACCTTCCTTGTACTTTTTATAAAAAGGTTCAAATATATTCAGAACAGGCAGTGACATGATCCTGTCAAAAATATCTTTCTTTGTATCTTCCATAAATATTCTATCATTCCTCACTTTCAAATCCATTTGCGAAAACCATAAATCTTTCGCTCTCAAAGACACTATTATAATCGTGATTATCAATATAGTCCAATAAAATATCATACTTGGCGGCAATGTTGGCATAATCCTGCATGTCCTTGCCAATAATGATAATCGGAGTAGGATTTTCGGAAACGGACATTTCCATCAGTTCACTGTCAAAATTAGCTGTAGTATAGCTGTCAAGATCGGGCCATACCGTGCCAATGGCAGGTTCAAGGTCAAAGAGATACGCAAGCCCCGGAACTCCTCCGAATAACAATACCTGACTGTTATCATCTCTGACTTTTTCAATTACCTGGCTAAGCTCTTCCAAAGAAGTGATGTTACCTTCTGTTGATACCATTCCCCGTGCCTTTTCAATTGTTGTGGAAACAGTATCTCTTTTCTGACCATCAGCGCCGTCAACAAACGCAAATTTGCCATGAAAAATTGTTCCCTGTACCAGAGTTACAATGATAACCATTGTTATCATACTCTGCCAGGCAAAATTGTATTCTCTCTCTCCCAGTCTTTGCATAAGCCTTCTCATGAGCCAGAGAGCTATAGGCGCAACTATGTAAAGATTATTGATTACAGGATAAGTATAATTGTTACTTCCAAGAGGCGTTATCAGTATTATCAAAAGAGTTGTAAACGCCAGTGTCTGTTCCTGCTTACTTCCATTCAAAAAACCCGTGCTGCCAACAATGCTCAAAACCAGAGCTATTATTATAAACATCATTGAGATTTTGAAAACGCTGTCATAATAGTGGTAATTCCTAGTAAGAACTCCCATAGCAAAATAGTATCTTACAATAACCAGAAGTCCCAGGCTAAACAACAGCTTTTTTACCCAGACATACTTATCTTCCCAAAGAAGAAACATCACAAAACCTGCAACCAGGCAAGGCAGTAAAATCAGCATTGCAGAAGCACTGCTTGTGTAACCGGATATAATCATAGAAATCATACCACCGGAAGAATAATCAGAAGCAGTCTCCGTCATTCCAAACAGGCTTGAAATCATGTCAAAGTAGGCAAGCGGTCCATGAATAACACTTATTATCAAATAAGGAATTCCTAGTCCTACCAGATAGCCCCCGATACAAATCCCTGTTTTTCTAAGAGCTCCCAGGAACTCCTCCTTTGTTATGGCACAGTAAAACCACAGAACAAGTATGAATGCCGCTTCTACAACATTGGGAAAACGAGCCATAACATTAAGGCCCAGAAATACACCAGCCCAAAAAAGCAGATGCCCCTGTTTCTCCCAGGCAAATAATCCCTTCAACAGGAAGATCACTCCCAAAGTCATTAGAAGATATGTCAGATAGTTGTACATTATTACTCTTGGGCACCAGGATAAGCTCTCAGCCATAAAAAGGCCGATAAATATCATCCATCCAGGCATGTAATCCTGAAGAGAATAATAAGCAACAAGTGCTATGATACTTATTATAAAGCTGCAGTACACGCTAAAGCCCAGCATTGTTCCTGCAAAAGGAAGCTTCATGATAATGCTTCCTGTCACGTTACTAAGGAATGTGGAAAAAAGCCACATAGGATAAACATGGTCAATGTATTCGTAATTAGCCAGGTTATACATGGTGTCAGTAATATCCAGGCCTGAGTTTACACCTATAAGCGGATACAGCAATAAAACCAATGGAAAGAAATACTTTTCCAAGGGCTTCTGAAAACGCTTATAAGGCATAAAGTAACTTCTGATATTTATTGACATAACTCATCATCCCACTGTCTGATTTTCTTAAAGAGCCATGTACCCTGCAGCACTCTGCCCACATATTCAAATATCATCTTTCTGATCCAGTCCACAAAAACACCGGCTGCAAAAACAATGATCACTGATCTAAGCAGATGCCATACATATAAAATAATACTTCCCGTAGGCACTTCCCCAAGAAGGTGTGTAAGCCAAATAACCCACCTGTCTTTTATTTCCAAATGCATGTGAAGAAGATATACACCAAAAGTAAGGGGTGCCACAAATCTTACTGCATCTGCAAAGCGGCTTTCTCTCATCTTGTAGAACCTGAAAAATGAGAAAAGTCCCAGGGAGCCTGTAAGAGTAAATATGAAATTCAAATGAATAGGAACCTCTGCGTAATAATTGAGGCCGCCAAATCTATAGTTGAAATAGTAAATAGCAATGCACATAAAGCCTATCATAAGGCATGATACGACAAATACCAGTGCGCTTCTCTTTGCATTGTAAAAAAGAACCACATCATATTTTCTGACATAGGCAGCGATAAGATACAGACACAAAAACCAGCCAAAGTCGTATCCAAAATGATCCGTAACAAACATTACAGGAACAATGCTCTTGATAAAGCAGAACCATACTAAGAGTCCCAATATTGAATACTTAAGCTGTTTTCTGGAAAGTGTATTAACTGCAGCGTTCATGATTGGTGCAAAGACGTACATTATTATATAGGCAGTTACAAACCAGTAGTGCTCAGAAGAAATTGGGAAAAGATACTGAACTGTTTTAAAGACAGAGTCATCTGTATGGACAACATATACACCCACAATCATCATGGCAACCGATATCAAAATGGTGTAGAAGTACACCTGACATATCAGCTGTAATATGCGGCTGGGTCTTATCTTGGACTTGGATAAAAAGAATCCGCTGAGAAACACATAGGTATTAAGTCCGGTAATGCAAAAACCCTCTAATATCGTAGCAAAAAGCTGAACTTTGGTGGCCGGAACGCCCAAATGAAGCAGCACATCCGCATGAGAATTATAATGAAGCACCAGGATCATGAGCATAGCCACAATCCTTAGCAGTTCAAAATTCGCATTTCTCTTTTTGGTCAGTCCTTCCCCACCAGACATAAAGCCTCCTTGCCCTCTGCAGACAACGTCCGCTTTTGGCAGTAATTATTCTAAGTATAGTTTAACGGTCCCTTGTTGCCTTACCGTCTTCAATTCTGTAGACCATATCACACTTTTCGATAGTCTGAAGTCTGTGTGCGATGATGATCAGTGTCTTTTTACCATGAAGTTTATTGATAGAATCCATGATTGCTGCCTCAGTCTCATTATCAAGAGCTGATGTAGCCTCATCAAGAACCAGCACCTCTGGGTCCTCAAAAAGAGCCCTTGCAATACCAATTCTCTGTCTCTGTCCACCGGAGAGTCTTATTCCTCTCTCACCAATCTGAGTATCAAGGCCTTCCGGAAGGCTCTTTACAAATTCATCAAGAGAAGCCTCTCTAAGTGCCTGCCAAACCTTGGCATCGTCTATTTCATCATCAGCATAGCCAAAAGCCACATTCTTACGGATTGTTGAATCCACCATGAATATTGTCTGCGGAATATATCCGATATTTTTAAGCCAGCCCTGATAGTTGTTCATAACATCAGTTCCATCTGCAAAAATATTGCCGCTTATTGGCTTAAGAAGGCCAAGCAGCACATCAACGATGGTGGTCTTTCCTGCACCTGAAGTTCCTACGATACCAACAGACTTACCTACAGGAATGCTCATGCAGGCCTTATCCAGAATAAGAGAGTCAGTATTAGGATATTTGTAGCAGATATCCTTCATCTCAATATCCTTGGTAACTGGAAGCTTATCTACAACTACTTTTTTCCTATATGATTCGCTGTCATAAGAAACAGAACCATCATTGATCTCCTGCTGGAGATTATCTGTAACATTCATCATGAATGGCTCAAAATAAGCAATTGAAGTCAGGTAGTTATTGATTCTGTTAGCACTTGGAAGAAGTCTTGCTGCCGCTGCCGCCAGAACTGTAAGCTGTGGCACAAGATCTGAAAGCGCAACTCCCTTGGACATATCAAAGAGCATATAACCAACCATTCCGGCAATAGCTATTGTTTCGATAAGAAGTCTTGGTGTGGAGTTATACAGATTGTACTTCTGAACAGCATACACATAGCCTGCTCCGCAATCAGCATAGCCATTGATAAAATAGTTTTCCTTGTTGGCAATCTTGATCTCTTTGATTCCGGTTACAGACTCATTGATCCACTTATAAAGTCCACTGTAATAATCCTGATTGTCCTGACCGGCCTTGACCATAATAGGCTTGATCACAAACTTGATAATAAGAAGCACTGTCACCAAAAGAGCTGCTATTGTTATTGTCATCTGAGCGTCCTGACTAAGAAGGATTCCTATAAGACACATGAAAACAATCACTTCACTTGTAAGCTGCAGAATGCTTAGAATCAGCGCATACATGTTGTTGACATCAGAGGTAATACTTCTCTGGATTACGCTGGTGTCTGCATTTAGATAGTATTCATAAGGCCTCTGCATGAAATTGATCATCATTCGCCTTGAAGTAGCAAACTGATTAGTGTAGGTAAACTTAAGCTGAACCACATTGATCAAAAACAGCATTAAATTCTTGACTACAAACACAAGGATCAGGCAAACCATAATAAGTTTCGCAAGCTGAGTAGTGTTTGTCATATTAAAGGTATTGTAAACTGTTGAAAGAATCTCGTTTTCCTGAACCTTCTCCGGGTCCATTACAATCTGCATAATAGGTGCGATCAGGGCGATTCCCAAGGATTCAAGGATTCCGCCAATCAGCATAAGAAATACAATTCCTACCATCTGGAGCTTTTGTTTTCTATCAAGCAGTACATTTATCTTTTTTAAAATCCTACGCATAAATAAATATAGTATCCTTCCAAGCGGTTACTTAGTAACTTTTAAAATAAGTTCCGCTATATTCTCAATATTCTTTTCAGACGATATTTCTTTGGCATTCTTGCTCATCCTGGCTCTGAAGCCCTGGTTATCAACTGCTGCAGTTCCCCAGGTAGCAATTTTTTGGAAGAGTCTCTTGTCCTTTCTTGCATCTCCTGCATACTTGGCAGCACCAACACTGTCAAAATACTGGACAAATTCTGCCTCCGGATCAGACATACTAAATACAACAGTAGGCACCCCTACCGAGCAAAGCTGATAAATAACTCTTCCTCCCGCTGATACAGCAAAATCGCAGCTGCTCATCAGTTCAGCCATGTTATCAACATGATCATGTAATATAATAGCGCTAACCTTATCCGCAAGCTCTTTTAGCTGTTTCTTGTATTCACTGTCAAAATTCTCCCCAACCATAACCTCACAGGTCAGGCCTGTAGTGTCTAAAACCTTACGGCATGGGCTGTCTGATACATAAATCTCAGACAATAAATTCCCAAGGACATGATACTCATCAGTATCTCCCGCAGAAAGAAATACTTTTTTGGCGCGGGGATTCACTTCATAGGGTGTCTTGGAGAATTCAGCCACTATTTTTGATACTTCACTAATAACAACATTTTTATCCATTTGTTTTCCTCATGTGTTTGCTACATCAGGTTACAGTGAATACAGATTATTTGTTCTTATTCAGTAATATCTTTGCTTATCAGGTTATATTTAAGTTCTGCAAGCTTCCAATCAACTTCATTATCAATATCCTGAACTTCAAGTTCTGAAAGTTCAAGGGGAAGAATGCTTCCCACAAGAAGGCTGTTTGTTTTCAAAAAGCTCTCGGTTCTTGTCACATAAAACTGACCTGCGTCATGGTAATGAGGTTCAAGATCCTGAGATCTCTTTGACAGATTTTCCGGCTGTCTGAATACCAGTCTTCCATCATGTATTTCCATAGCTCTCTGTGGCGGATACGAGAATCTTACCACAGGAATCAGTGTATCAGCATCTGAGGCACTAAGCTCTTCCACAGCATTTTTAAGCTTCTTGGCAGTGATAAAAGGAGCCGTAGGATAAATACAGGTAATTATATCAAATTTCTTGCCACGTTTCTCATATTCGCTGATTACTTCATTTATTACATCAGCTGTAGTGGCAAAATCATTGGATGTTTTTTCACTTCTAAGGAATGGAACCTGCGCGCCATAAGATTTTGCAATCTCAGCAATTTCATCGTCATCAGTGGATACCATAACCTCATCAAATACTCCCGAGCCAAGGGCAGCCTCTATAGAATAAGCTATAATCGGCTTTCCATTGAAATCCTTAATGTTCTTTCTCGGGATTCTCTTGCTACCACCTCTGGCGGTAATAAGTGCAAGTGCTTTCATTATTTGTTTCCCAGCCTTTTTCTTAGATTCCTATAGCCCCAAAGGAGCTTGTAGTAGATATAAAACAGCAGCGGTGATCCGCATGCCATATGTATAAGCCTTTTCTCTTCCTGATTAAGTCTTTCTACATAATAGCTGTTTTTCTCAAAATCAGGAAATGTTTCCATCATTTCATCAGTCAGTTCTTTTACAAAAGACAGCTTTGCCGGTTTAACGCAGGGCATATAAGTAAATAGTGTATTAACGTAAAAGAGCTGTGTAAAGATAAATTCTATCTCAGGTCTGAATTCACTGATAAAACCAAGTCTTCTGGCTTCACTTAGCATGATTCGTCCCGCTTCCATCCTGTCTCGGCACATTTTCTCAGAGAAAGAATGTACTGTGGAAGCTTCATGCTGATAGTAATAATACCAGGGCTTGTCAATATATTCATAGTGATTGGCAGTTAACAAGTAAGAATTGCTCATGGCATTATCTTCATAGAAGATATTTTCCGGGAAAAAGAGCTTATTCTCCAGGATTGTGGCCCTTTTATATATCTTTACCACAAGTCTTCCGCCATCCAATAACAGTTGTTTCTTTTTCTCATGATCAAGAGCGCCGCATAGCTTTTTGCTTCCGTTGCGTTCAATATCATCGGAGACTTCATAGGTGTGCTCACTAACCAGAGTCAGATCACAGCCCACCATGTCAGCACCTGTTGCCTCAGCCTTTTCAAGCATCTGTCTGTACATGTCCGGATCAATCCAGTCATCAGCATCTATAAAGCCAATCCACTCACCGCAAGCTTCTCTAATTCCAATATTCTTAGCTCCGCCCTGATGTTTGTTGACTTCGCTGTGAATAACCTTTACCTTGTCAGGAAATCTGCTTTCATAGTCTTTTAAAATAACAAGTGAATTGTCTGTAGAGCAGTCATCTACAGCTATTATCTCAAAGTCACTAAGATTCTGCCCAATAAGAGAGTCCATACAGAACTCAAGCTTTTTATCCCGGGCCATGTTATAAACAGGAACGATAATACTTAGTTTCATACCTCTCCTATGAGCGCCTTGGCAATACGGATGGCGCCTTTTCCGTCTGTAATCCCCTGAAGATTATGGGACATTGTAAGTAGCTTTTGTGGTTCATCGAGCCAGTCCATGAGACTTTGCTCAATTACCCCTATAACGCCAGGCTTCGCTGTTTCTTTTGACACATCGCCGGCAAAAACCATGCCCTCAGTTTTCCCCCAATACTGGACGTTATATTTTTGATTATCCGCCACCTGGTAAAAAACAGTTGGCAAGCCGCAGGCGGCACATTCCGTAAGCATTGTACCCCCGGCCATAACTGCTGCGTTGCTGTTTTTCATAAGATATGCCATATTCCTGACAGATCTGTGGACAACAACGTTTGGATTAGCTTCGGCTCTTCCAATTATCTCATCAGGATTATCAACATAATCTCCAACAACAATATGCCACAGAGCCCTACTCCCCAGGGGGCTGTTTTCCAGCATATCAAGTATAGGAAGAAGCATTCCGCACATATCCGCTCCACCTGTAGAAACAAGGACATGGAGCCTATTCTTATCCTCAAAATATTTCTCGTTATCAGTATCTATAACAAGCTTATAAAACTGTTCTCTCAAAGGCGCATATTGCAGCCCAAGGCAGAGGCGGGTCTTTTCGTCATTAAAACCCTTAAGTTCCTTATAAGCCTCCTCATATCCCATTTCATTAGAATAACCACTGTAATTTATCAGAAAATTCACAGGGTACTCATCTTTGTGAAGATCGTCCATATATGCTATTCTGCACACACTTCGTAGCTTTTCAAAATAGTCTCTTGTTACACTGTAAGAATCCACAAGAAGAGTCTGAATATTTCTGTTTCTAAGTTCTGTCTTAAGTTTATCCGCTTCGCCGTCCATATCCCGCCAATCGCTGTCCAGAACAACCACATCAAACTCATCCGATGATGCGTTATTCTGATACAGCCTAAGAGATTCCTGGTCTGCAAAAAAGAATGTGGCTTTTTCTCCCAGTTCTCTAATAGCCTTGGCAATAGTGATGCACCTCATCACGTGGCCTGTTGCGATTATGCTGTTGGCGTCTGCTCTGATTCCAATCATACCTATAGTTATTTAATAAGTTCCCAGCTAAGTGGGGTGCCTTTCTCAATGTCACAAACAGCTGTCATGCCAAGAACCTCTTCATAGTGCTTGGTATGCATTCCGTTTCCGGGTCTTATTGATCTTACATTCTCCGGAGTAAGCTTGTCTCCGGCCTTTATATCCTCTACTACAAAAAGAGATCTGCTGAGCCTTCTCTCGGAAGCCTGCTTATCGGATATAGCATATTCCTTTTGTCCCAGAGCCTGCTCCATAATACGAACATTCTTGACCATCTCTGCAAACTCGGCCGGTTCCATTGAGAAAGCATCATCAACACCGCCTGCGGATCTGTTAAGTGTCAAGTGTTTCTCTATCATCTTGCCTCCAAGAACAATGCTTCCTGTGGCAACAACACTTCCCGGTGTATGGTCTGAAAGACCTACAATACATTTGTACTTATCTGCAAGGTCTTCCATCATCCTAAGATTAACCATGTCATAGGGTGTAGGATAAGCACTTACGCACTTAAGAAGAATTACGTCCTTATTTCCTTCCTCTAGACAGGTATCAAGAGCAAGTCTTATGTCCTCTTCATAAGCAATGCCTGTCGCAAAAATGATTGGCTTATGAAGTGCTGCAATTTTCCTGATCAGCGGTATATCATTGATCTCAAAGCTGGCAATCTTATAAGCAGGAACATTTAAATTCTCAAGATAATCAACTGCAGTAAAATCAAATGGAGAAGAAAAGCACTCAAGGCCAAGCTTATTTGCTTCCTCGATAAGACCTGCGTGCCACTCCCATGGAGTATAGGCCTCCTTGTACAAATCGTGCAGTGTTCTGCCTTCCCATAAGCTTCCCTCGGAAGTCATAAACCAGGGTTTATCGCAGTCAATTGTTATTGTATCCGCTGTATAGGTCTGAAGCTTAACTGCATCTGCTCCCGCTTCTGCGGCAGCATGAATGATCTCAACTGCTCTGTTATAATCCCCGTTATGGTTACCGGAAAGTTCAGCCACAATCATGGTCTTCTGATCTTTTCCGACCGATAAATTTCCTATCTTGATACACTCGTTAAACATTTTATTCCTCGTAGTCTATTTGTATTCAGTATTCATCATCTAGTTTTAATATAGCAATAGATATTATTTGCTATCAATTTCACATATCCATTACTCTCAAAGCATTTTGCGGAAGCCGGATTACTCTCATTTACAAATCCAACCAAAGACTTAATTTCCCCGGCCTCTGATGTCTGCTCCACAAGCTTCAGGATTTTCTTGCCATATCCCTTGCCTCTTTTATCGGGAGCGATCATGTAACTGATCTCTCCGATATTATCTGTCACATCAAGTCTGATACTGCCAACCGATGTTCCATCTTCAAGGATATACATAATGCAATTTTCGTCCTCAAGTTTTCTTTTAAACCATTTCAGATGATCTTCCTGTGATATTAAATCCTGGGTAAAAGAATTTTGTCTGGTAGTCTCATCGTTTCTCCAAACCAGAACATCCAGGGCATCATCCATTGTAGCCCTTCTAAGCTGCATATATATCCCCCTGCAAATAACAACTATTATTTATCCAACAATTCGGTTTTCCTGTGGATGCTTGGGTCCTCGTATTTATCAAGGAAATCCAATCCCAGGTAAACAATCTCCTCTGCAAAGTACACATTATCCACCTGAGTAATTACCGAGACAAGCTTATCCACCTTAAAGCCCTTGATATCTCCGAGAACTTCCATCGGGAATCTGTCTTTTACGACCACTACCCCCGGAAACTCATGCTCATAGTCAAGTAGATCTCTAGGATGAGGTTTAATGATTATCCTGTAATTATCCTTGTACTCATCCACAATATCAGCAAACATCTGCTTTCTGACATCCAGTTCACACAAGGGTTCTGTTAATATCATAACGTTTGGTTTGTTTGCATCCTCCGGGTTCTTTTCAAGAAGCTGGTTAACCAGTCTGTCCGGATCAGGTAGGAATATTTCCACCAGTGTTCTGTGATCTTCGTCTGTAAGCTTCTTGTTCAAGCCTTCCCTGGAAATCTCCACCACATTTGGAGGAAGGCTATGGTTTGCACTAATATCATTAACTTCATAATCCAGGCAATACTTGCTATATCCGCTCTCAATAAATATAAGACCAAGCTTTGCCATAGCCTTCTTAAGAGGCCATGCACCTCTGTTGGCGTTTCTTGCCTGATCATCCAAAAGACCTGAATTAAGCCCATCCTCTACGGCATGATAATGTATCTTTTTGTAATTGAGATAGTATCCTATAGGATCAGAATCGCAGAACACATAAACATCGCTGTACTGTGAGATATCAGTTGGTATATAACTTTCCTGAAGTTTACCAAGGAGCTTTGTATAAGTAATTCTCTGTACCAAATTAAGGACGATGTTTCCTCTGTCTCTGTGATACTTCATCACTTCCTCCGAGGTAACGTCCTCCTGCTCATCATAGGTATAAATATTGTCAAATACGTTTGCTGACCTTAGTCTGTCCTCAAGGCTCTCGAAATCATTGGACATGGTGCTGAGAATAATGTCAGCACTTCCACTCTTTTCACGCCTTCCGATCAGCTCTTTTACTACTGCAATATACGCATGGTAATATGTGTGGCAAATATATACTCGCCTATTAGATTTTTCGCTATTCATGCCATTTATTATATAATCAAAAGGTTTCCTTGTCATCCACTTGCCTTACCTTATTATTTAGATGTAAAATAAAGCGACTTAAAAATAGCCCAAAAAAGGAGAATACGCACATGAAAATGCGATATTGTAAGCGTTGTCTGCAGCCGGACACAAGACCAGGTATTGTTTTTGACGATGAACAGATTTGTTTCGCCTGCAGATATGAAGAATCTAAGGCAACTATAGATTGGGCTGCCCGTGAAGCTGAACTTAAGGGATTTGCTGAAGAAGCAAAGGCCGAGGCCAAGAAGCGTGGTAATACCTATGACTGTATTATCGGTGTTTCAGGTGGTAAGGATTCCACATTCCAGGCAGTATACGCCAAGGAGAAGCTTGGACTTAATCCACTTCTTATCAACTGTGTGCCTGATGAAATCACAGATATCGGTCGTCACAACATAGATAACCTTAACAACCTTGGATTTGATATTATTTCTATCAGACCAAATCCTGTTGTTGCCAAGAAGCTGGCTAGAAAATCATTCTTCGAAAGAGGAAATATCATTGCGGCTTCAGAATACTGCCTGTGGGCATCATCCTACATTATGGCGGTTAAGTTTAACATCCCTCTTATCATTCAGGGTGAAAACGCAGCTCTTACCCTTGGCGCTGCCAAGAACCAGGAAGCTACAGGTAATGCATTCTCTGTAATGCAGCTTGAGACAATCCGTGGTGCCAGCGTAGACAGCTTCGTTGATCTTTCCAATAACATTACCGAGAAGGATCTTTTCCTTTACAAGATTCCTACTGTAGAAGAGATGCAGGCTAAGGGAATCAAGGCAATCTTCCTTCAGTACTACACCAAGGAATGGTCACAGGTAACAAATGCTGACTTTGCTATCGCAAGAGGTCTTCAAGGCAGAACCGGAGATCTTCATGATCTTGGTCGTTACAGAAGATATACAGCCCTTGACAGTGACCTTCAGATTCCTAACCAGATGATCAAGTATCTCAAGTTCGGTTTCGGCTATGCTACAGACGAAATCTGCTATGACATCAGAGAAGGACGCTTCAGCAGAGAAGATGGTAAGTGGTATGTTGACGAATATGACGGACGTTGCGGTCAGCAGTACATCGATGCCACATGCAAATATCTGTCCATCACAGAAGAAGAATTCTGGGAAGTTGTTGATAAGTACGTAAACAAGGATCTCTTTGAGAAGAAAGATGGTAAGTGGGTTCCTAAGTTTACCGTAGGAGAAGATTACGAATCATGACTAAGATAAATACTATCAAAAAGTATTGGTATCTATATTTAACAGGAACACTGCTGGCTATTCAGGCCGCAGTGTTCCTTATATTTAGAGGTGAAAGCTATTTCCAGATTCACGACAACCTGGACCTTTTTATGGCTCACTACGAAATGCTCAAAAAGGCAGGCCTTTGGTTCAAACAGGGTGCTGATGCTCCGATTCTTCACGGAGTCCCAAGAGATTTGTTCGGATCGGAGTTCCTTGTCTACAATCTGTTCTATATTCTGCTTCCAGGAGTTTGGGCATACCTTGCCGGATATGCTGCCAAGATAGCAGTTGGTATCATTTCTTTTACATTACTTGCCAAGGATGTCTACAAGGACCGCTATGAGCAGTATAAGCCCCTTATCATTGTGATAGCAGCAGCCTATGGAATGATCCCTGTATTCCCAACCTATGGAATTGCCTTTACTTCCGTTCCGTTTATCATTCTTCTGCTCAGAAAGCTTTACTTTGCAGAAACCTTCAAAAAAAGGCTTCCACTTTATATAGGAGTATTTTTATATCCATTGTTATCTTATTTCTCATATCATGGATTCTTCATTCTCTCCTATATGGTAGTTGCCGTAATAATTCTCTGGATCAGAGATAAGAAGTTTCCAAAGAGCACCTTTGCTTCAATTGTGATTCTTTCAGCCGGATACATTCTCTTTGAATACAGACTCTTCAAGGAAATGCTCTTATCCGACACAATTACCATCAGAACCACCATGGAACACGGTGAGATCAGCTTTGGTCAGGCAATGCTTACTGCACTTACAGAGTTTGCAGATGCCTCCTTCCACTCAGAAGATTCTCACACCTACATTGTTCTTGGCGTAGTTTTAATTGCAATCGTTATTATAAACGCAGCTTACATTAGAAATAAGCAGGCTGGCAAGATCATGAAGGATCCAATCAATCTTGTAATGCTCTGGATTATCTTCAATGTACTTATCTTCGGCCTATACCAGTATGCTCCATTCAGACATCTCTTTGAGATGCTGGTTCCACCGCTTACAGGTTTTGAGTTTGCAAGAACAGCTTACTTTAATACGTTCCTGTGGTACGCCGAGCTTCTTCTTGTATGCGTCAGAATGTATGACTATGGCAAAAAGAACCTTAAGCCTCTGGCAAATATAATTGTCACCCTTGCGGTTCTGGTAGTTATGTTTGTTCCTCAGGTTTACAATGATTTCTACTACACCTGTTACAACCAGGCCTTCAAGATCATCAAGCACCGTGAAACAACCTATGTAAACTACAACGAGTTCTACTCAACCAAGCTGTTTGATAAAATAATCGATGATATTGATTATAACGGCGAATGGTCTGCAGCCTACGGCATGCACCCGGCAGTTCTTAACTACAACGGAATTGCCACTGTAGATGGATATCTTGGTATGTATGCTCAGGAATACAAAGATAAATGGACCAGTATCATAGAGCCTGCCCTTGAAGGTTCTCCTTCACTTAAATCCTATTTTGAGGGATGGGGCGCACGAGTAAGTCTTTACTCAGGTTCTGATGAGAACACTTATGCACCGCTTCGAAACCTTGAAGTAACGGACACAAGACTTGTTGTTAATCTAGACGAGCTCAAGAGCCTTGACTGTAAGTACATCTTCTCAAGAATTGAGTTTTCCAATGCAGACGAGCTTGGAATCACATTGATCGGAATTTATACCGATGAAAGCAGTCCATACACTATCTACGTATACAACTTAGACTGAAATATACGATTTGTTCGCGTTTCCTCGTCGTAATTCATGGCATATAATCAAAGAGAAGTTATTCCATGGTTCTAAAATCAAACGAACCATAAACGGAATAACTTCTTTTTTCTTATATACTCATGAATTATCTTCCTCGTGCAAATGTCTCACAAATCGCATATTTTCAGCCCATATCTGCTGCATTCACTTCAATTCATATGTAACCCACATATCTTCAAACGATTGCAACTCCATCTGTTCCTTTCCTGTGGATTTCTTCAGATTATCCAGTGCCTCATCCTGACTCTCATCATCTGCCACATACAGTATGATCTTCCCAGCATTTATCAGATTATCTTCCGTTATAGGTTCCGTATTCTCTTCATCCATATAGAAGACCTTATCATACTCAAGGAGCTCATCTGTGAGCCTCCAGACGTTATGCGGAGTAGCAGGATTATACATGACAACAGCCACCTGATCATGATTCTCAGCGGCATAAGCAATTTTGTCTTTATCCTCCGGATACATGAAAAGTACTCTATCATCTACCACTATACCTTTAAATAGCAAAACTGCTCCTGCAGCCAGCATCATTATTTTTCCTGCGAGCTGAACGCCTTTTGAAGCACTTGTATCAAGTCGTAACGCCCTCTGCAAAAGTACTGCAACTATCACTATCACAAGCCCATATGCAGGCATTTCGTATCTATTCGAGGCACTTCCAACTAAAAGCGCAGCTTTGGCGGTAATAAGAAAATACCCTATTACTCCAACTGCAAATATCACAAATTCAGGTGCTAAACCATTTGCCTTCTTAAGATACAACTTGTATCCAAGTCCTACAAGGATTACAATACCCAAAACCCACAGTACTCCGGCAAATACAAAGTCATTAAGAAGCCCTGCAAAGAAAGACAGCCTCATCACAGTATTTCCAATATCAAAAATACTTCCTGCGGCCTCATTTCCTCTGTAGCCTCCCAGCATATGATGAACACTGGCAGGGTATGTAAAAACTGCCAGGGCCAGAGAAACGGCGCAGCTGATCACATATATAGCCCCAAGCCTTATGTCTTTTCTTACAAATACCAGCCATGCGGCAAAGGCTACTCCAATGGAAACGAAGAAAAACAGGTAAAAATACTGGGTAAGAAATCCCAAATATGATGTGATCATTATGGGCAGAAACATCGTCAGAAAGAATCTTCCAAAGCCCTCTTTAGCTTTTTTCTCATCATATTCCTGAACCATTCTGATGTGGAGATAGGCGCAAAGTGCCACAAAAAGAGATAACCAGGCATACATTCTGATAAGCATATTACAGGAAATCGTCTGGGGATTAACTCCGTAGAATAAAAGAGCCATAACCTCAACGAAATATGATGCCCTGAGCCTTCTTAGGATGAGGTCAAGGACCAGAAACGTTAAGGAAAAAGCTATAAGATTGGTTATGATACCTGGCCATTTTGTAAATACACCCGTGGCGAATGAACAGATAGTATGAAAAATCATGTAGTAAAGCGGCGGGTGAACATCCCAGGATTGAACAAGCTTAACAAGCCCATAGTTAAAGCCCTCTCCCGGTTTAACTACAAATTCATCAAGTATGGTCTGTCTGTCCTGCCACTGTCTGTCAGGCTGGTATAGCCCGATACTTCTATTGGTAGAATAATAGGTATAATACTCGTCTTCGTGAAAACCTGACTTCTGGAAGCCAAAGTAAACATTTACCAATATTGAAAATACGAAAACCAGTATTATGCCCAATCTTTTCATGAAAATTTATACCTACCTCTATAAGCCGCGAACTTTAGCATGAAGTGCACGTATTCCTCTGGGGTTAAGCGCAAGTATCATAAGATATATCTTCTGCTTACCTGTTAAATATCTATTGCCAAGTATCCGGCCCAGATTTCCTCTGACATTTCTGACAACGTCCCTATAAAAATCATTGTCTCTTGTCATTTTTGAAACCGGAATATGCAGCAGATAGTCAAGCCTCTGCACATATCCAAAACGTCTTGCCACATCAACCAGTTCAGGATAGTTCTTCCCCACCAGTTCCAGGGCCACATCAGCATTTCTGACAATATCCGTAAATACAGACGGAAAATAGTCCTTATCCTCTGCTTTCTTCCTGGAATTACTGCCAAGTCTGTAATAAACGTGATAATACTGCTGAGGAAGTATCACCACCTTGTTGACCTTTCCAAGCATATGTATCATCAGATAGAAATCCTCATTAAGCTCTCCTTCAGGAAAGAGCATATCTTCTGTAAAAAAAGCTCTCTTAACAAGCTTAGTGCAAAAAGATGCATCACCTGTGTGCATCAAAAGAGTTCTCAAATGCTCTTTTGGCTCAATTACCAACGGTTCACTTGGAGGGATTACCACATCGGGTCGTTTCGTCCCATCCTCGGAAATCTCGTCTCTGGAAATTTGGACCATATCAGCATCGTAGGTAGTTGCTGCCCTCATAAGAGTGCTATACATGCGACCATCCACATAGTCATCACTATCCACAAATCCGATATATTCACCGGTTGCATGACTAATTCCCAAATTTCTGGCACTGCTGGATCCGCCATTTTCCTTGTGGAGGCAAAAGACATTACTATACCTATCCGCAAGTTCATCAGCAACCTTACCGGTTCCATCTGTCGATCCGTCATCCACCACAATTATCTCAAGAAGTTCTCCCGGATAATCCTGATTAACAATAGACTCCACGCACTTTCCAAGCAGGTCCTCTATATTATATGCAGGGATAACAACCGATATCTTTTTGTCAAATTCAGACATTTGCTCCCTCCGGAATCTGCATCTGCTTGTAGAGATCATAGCCAACTGTAAGGATAATTACCAGCATCGCAACTGAAAGTGGCCACAAATAAGACACTGTAGCGCCAAACAGGTATCTGGTATAGGTGATCATGGAGATAACCTGAAGGAATGCACAAATCGGAAGTCTCTTGTAGCTGTACAGAGCATATACTACCGCCAGCATCTCAGGCATATAGCCATATCTTTCATGCATAACAGGAAGACAGAAGCAGCAAAGCTCCGCTGTAAAAATAACCAGCGTTATCATGAACTTACCTGTAATGGCAAACTTCTTTTTATACATGTAGTACGCTATCATACCGAATATGATAACTGTTGCCATAACACCGCCTCGGATAATGAGCTTTCTGATACTTCTATCAAGATCAGATGTTATGATTGTGTAAATACTAGGATAATTCATGGAAAGTCTTGTGAACATTTCAACCTGATTTCCATAGATTCCAAGAAGGTCTCCCCATTTTCTTCCGGCAATTGCTGCAGGAATCATAGCCACAACATGGAACACGGGGATTGCAAGTATATATCTGATCTTTATCTTATTCTTAAGCCACATCAGTATTATGAATGGCATAAAGAATATTGCCTGCTGCTTAAAGCTATAGGAAATAGCTAGGTACATAAATGCCCTGAAATCATTTCCCTTAAGTACATGCAAAAGAGAAAGCAAAATAAAGGCTGTATAGATTGAATCATTCTGGGCCCATGCTGCGCTGTTAAGTACCACTGTAGGAAGAAACAGTACTGCAAAATAAGCAAGCATAGCCTTCTGAATGTTTTTACCTGATACATGATATGCTATTCGCGCAAGGTTAATAGCACAGACAAAATCAAAAATCACAGACAATGTCTTAACCAGATACATATCAGACATATTTCCGCCGATGTAATGCAGAATTACGATCAGATACTGGAACATACAGTTATAGTCAAAAGTGCTGGCATCTGATACTCCCGGCTTAATACCAAGATATGCAAAACCGCCTGCGGCGTGGCATTCACTCATCCAATCAGCAAAGGCTGTCTTATAATCTCCTGATACAACATCATATAAAGAGAATCTGAACATCAGCCCCAATGCTGTGAGCACAATAGCCACAAGCACGTCAAAGCACTTTATCTTCACATCTCCAATTTTAAATTCAACATCAAAAATCTTATCAATAGTTCTCATTCTTTATTCCAATCTGTTTTTTTCCTGCATGGTTCTAATAAGTCCCGCAGGTTTGAGATTTGGCGCTACGCTCATAGGTCCTTCTGCACTGGGCTCCGGCTCTTTTCCGTTTAGGGCTTCCCTGGAAAATCTAACCAGTTCTTCGGCTCCGTTTTCCGCATTCCACCATCTTGTTATGGTTTCTTTTGCCCTTTCGCCAAACTCTCGAATTTTATCTCTATTTTCAAATAAATACAATACCTTTGACTCTAAAGCCTTAAGGCTTCCACCACCATAGCTTAGTCCATTTATGCCATCCTGGATCAGATAAGGTACAGAACCTGCTTCCCTCGAAGCAACTACCGCGCAGCCGCTTTGCATAGCCTCGTTAACTACTGCGCCCCAGCCTTCAAGATAATTACTGGTAAAAAGAAATACATCTGCCCTCTGCATAAATTCCAAAACTTCCTTTGGTTTCTTGGAACCATGCATAGTCACTTTATCTTTTAACCCATATTTATCAATAAGACTCTCTATATCCGCTCTCTTGTTGCCATCTCCAACAATATCAAGGTGATAGTCATAGCCCTTATCGGACAATAGCTTTGCTACCTCAATTGCATATTCGCAGTGCTTAAGTTCAATGATTCTTCCTGCCCAGCAGATATTTATTGCATTTCCAAGTTCAGGCTTTTTGAATTCACTGATTTCCTGCTGTGGAAAATATCCCCATTTGAGCTTCTTACCCGGGTAACTTCCGATCAGATCAAAATCAGATGCCACATATGCTCCTGCGCATAGCAGGTACACAGGCTTTTTTCTGTATTTGACGTGCTCATTATACTTGGAGGCAAGGCCCCTTGGACTTATAGCCTTCCATTGACCTTCCCTATAGATTCTTTCACTAACCCTGAAGGTAAGCCTTCCGGAAGAAAGCCTCTCTTTTTCCAAATCTGCAATGAGTCCATCCGACCAGCCAAGAATCGTCACATCACTACCTAAAATGAGCCTTCTGCATTTTTCCTCATCCTGATAATAAAGTGAAACAAAGGAAATATCCGAAGGATCCATCCCCCAGCCCATCTGAACACGTTTTTCTTCCATAGGCGAAGTCTGGATGAAATGGAACTCAACATCCTCCATTGCATCCATAGCATTGCAAAACGGAAGCTGGTGATGATTTATGTAGTTGGAAACAAAGGTAACTACCATGCCTTTATCCACCTGTATATCATTCCTGATTATTTATCTTCTCGTAAATCTCTATAAGTCTCTTGTAATTAGCATCGGGATCATGTGTAAAATGCGCATGTTTCCTTGCATTATCGCCGTACACACCGGATATAACCGGCTCATCCCACATCTGTATCACAGCATCAGCAAGCCCCTCGGCATCTCCTGACTCAAAGAAACTGCACTCTTTATTCCCCTGAATCATGCTGGGAACGCCGCCAACCTTTGCTGCCACAATGGGCATTCCAAGAAGCATGGCCTCAGCCAGCGAATTAGGAGAATTCTCCACAACAGAAGCACATACAAACAAGCTGCTCTGTAGCATCTGCTGTTTCATCTCTTCTTCACTCAGCATGCCAACCATTGTCACCTTTTTCTTGAGCTTATTTGCCCCAATGATTGACTTCAAATACTTGCCGTAAGCACTTGCCCTAAGAAAATACGGGTACTTACTCTGGCCTTTTCCGATTATGTTATTTCCTGCCACATACAAATGGGCATCAGGATATTTCTCCAGAATCCTAGGCATCGCACTCAGCACAAAATGGAATCCCTTAAGAGGGTAATCACCTTGAGATAAAAAGATGCTGTGAGGCCTAACGTTCTTTTCCTCCCATTTATCTTCGTAGAAGGAAGGTCTCATAGTCTCATTCATTGCAAAATACCTGGCCGAGGGATTGATCTTTGCAGTCTCTTCCTTGTCGAAAGCAGTTCTTCCGGTAATATTTCCGGTCAAGAGAATCGCTTCCCTCTCATGCTCGGCACGGATCCTATACTTCTCCTGCTGCTGCAAAAGAGAATCCTCTTTAAGTTTATCCCTCAAAGTAGCACTTTTCTGTACTTCCTCAGGAATACCTGCCATGTATTCTTCAGCAATCTTCCCGCATACTCCCTGGATTCCCACGAGAGCCTTTGAAGGATTGCCGAAACAACGGAGCATTGCCAGTGTATGTGGAAACTCAGTGCCGAAAATGTGAATCACATCCGGCTTAAAATCATCCAGAATCACATGAAACCGATTCTCTACCGTCCCATCATACTTCTCCGGATGGTTTAAATCCTCCCAAAAACCATAATATGTGACGCCGTCGATTACTTCCTTGGAAGAAGCAATCTCTCCTGTAGCAGGAAAGCACACTCCAAGCTCAATCTTTCTTTCCGCAAACGGTTCTCTGCACAATCTGTCAAAGCATCCCGACAGCCATCCCTCTCTTACTGAATGCTCAAGGTTATGAGCTTTGGCATACGCCGGGAGCATAATATTACATAGCCATAAAACCTTCAATATTACTCCTCCTTACCACCCTTAAGCCCATAGATTGCAGTCTTAACGGCATTATAAAAACCTGCTGTTATCTTATTGGATGAAAGCACTGTACGTAGTCCTGACAGCGTGGCTATTCTAAGGAAGTCATACTTCCTTATCTGAGCCCCGGTCAGATAATGCTTAATAATCTCTTTTCTCTCCTCCTCGGAAAGCTTCTTGTTCTGGTCAGAGTAGCCGCCTCCCTCGTAGCTTGAAACCACCATCGGCACATAGTAAGTAAGGGCCTTATCCCTGTAAAAGCACCTAAGGAACTGTTCGTAGTCAGCTCTCACCTTATACTTGAGGTCAAAGGGATTCTTATAGATCAGCCTCTCGTCATAAAAGCACGCCTGATGAGACGGAAGATTTCTATAACATGCGTAATCATTTATTTGCGGATTTGATGCGACTTTATAGCCTGTCTGTCTATCAAAAATATCTCCGTAAAAAATGGCTGGAAGAGTTGTTCCTTCCTTCTCGATCTTGCCCTTTATGGCTTCATACATGTTTCTAAGGACATTTTCATCATAGAATCTGTCACCGCAATTAAGGAAAAAGACATATGATGGGCTCTCTCCTGCTCTAAGGAGCTTTACATCCTCAGTGCTTGCCGCATCCTCCTTGATTGCCCTGTTCTCTATGATCCTGCCCTTAAGATAAGCAGTTGCAATATTCATCCCATGATAGATACCGTTATCACAGCTCTCCAAAAGTGTAATGGTCTTATCCTCATCAGTTCCGGCCATTGCCACGTTATAAGCCTCTTTAAGCTTATCAACAGAACCGTCTGTAGACATGCCATCTTTTACCAGAATCCTGTAATCTGTAAAAGTCTGCTTCTCAACGCTTCTGATAGTCTCAAAAAGCTTCTCTCCCGGGTTATAGGACACTATGATAATTGTAAAAAAGGTTTTCTTCATAGAATTATTCTCCCTTAATAGTAGCCTCTCTCAGAAAGCGTAAGTGGCAGGTCATGGAAAAGAAATGTCTGGTACGGAAGTATTCGAATACCATCATTTCCTGCCCCTCTCATATAAAGAACGAAATAAATAACGCAAGCTATCATTGTGGCGGCGGTAGCTATTTTTCTTTTGTCCTCATCCTTAATTCCAACCACCAGGGCAGGTACAAACAGGATATGGGTAACTGTCAGGTAATAGCCCACTCTGGAAATAACCGGTATGAAGGATCCGAAAACATACAAAACCAGCGCCATTATATTGCATATAAAATAGAATCTGTTCTCTCTGCTGTCTTTTATCACGTCCTTATAAAGCCACATGGAAAAAGCAAAAATAACAATGCATCTGACTATGTTTACAATGCTTGTTCCTCCCTCAAGGTACTCTGTATTCTTGTAGGAGGGATATAGGTAAATCACAATCTTAAGATAGAAGTCCTTGAGAAACAGACAGGAAATACCAAGTATTCCAAGACCTGCGTACATCCATCTCTTCCATTTCAGCTGTGCCACCACGTATAAGAGCAGTATCAGCAAAAGAGATTTATGAAAAAGGCTCCCTAACAAAGTAATAAGTACAAATCTTGGCCAATCTCTGTTAATCACAAACTTTACAGCATAAAGGGCAATAGACAGTGCCAGATAATATCTGACTGTGCTAAGTGACTGAAAATAATAGCCCAGCAGCATGAACATTACAAAACTCAGCGTAAACCATTTGCTCTGTTCATACATTGCCTTCATAAAAAAATATATTGTTGCAAAAGCAAAAATAGCAAAGATCAAAAGATAGTTCTCAAAGCCGCAGAGAAAATAGATTATCTTAGCCAGCATGTTAAAGCCAATCTCTGTGGGAACATAGGCATTACTATAGGCCAGATGCATAAACTCAACATATTTGAGATAATCGTTACCTACATTAAGTCTAAGAGCGGAAACAGCAAATAATAGCACAAAAATAACAAGGCAGGTGACAAGATTGATCATCTGTTGCCTGCTCATCCCTTGATATATGCGCATTACGCCGCATTTACCGTCAGTCTGTTTAATTAAAAGTGCCAGTAGCAGCACTATCACTGTAAGAGATAAATACACTGACATTTGCTCTTAAATCGTCCTCCCATGCCTGACTCCGGACATCAGTAACCTGTAGCACTTAAAAAGTCCAAGTTCAGAACACATCTCAGTTCTGTTCTTGAATAAAAATCTAAATCCCAACGCAAAAGCCATTTTCCCATACAGAAAATGGTATAAAACTCCCCTGTCAAAGAAGAATTTCTCTGTGTATCCCTTAAACCATGTAGACTCGCTTACTCTCTCATGTCCTATAGCAGTAGTAGTCCTATATACACAAAGCCCTGCTTTCAGACAGTCATGTAAAAAGAGACTATCCTCACCGTTCATATATGGCGCTCCGCCACCGAATAAAAGAGAATATCTCACATTGCTCGCAAGAAGCTTATCTCGCCTTGCACAAATGGCATATGCAGGATATCTGCCGTAGTTCTTCCAGGTAACCCTGGCATAGTCCTCGTTCCAGTAGGTCTCTCTTCCGGGCTGTGCCTTGACGTTGAACAAAAGAACATCCGCTTCCTTATGGGCATCGAATTCAGCCAGTATCCTGTCTGAATATCCACTATCGTAAACAATATCATCATCCCCGAACTGGATGATCTCATGGTCAGAATTATCAAAAGCAAGATTTCTCGATCTGCCTACACCCTTTTCACGCCTGTTAAGTATCTTGGCCTTATGTGTTCCAAAGCTTATCTCTAAATCCTTGCCCTGACTATCATTCCCGTCCCCCGCGGTATCATCCTCACCGATAATCTGGTTAACGATAACCGCATCAGACTCTATATTCAT
This sequence comes from Butyrivibrio sp. VCB2006, assembly GCF_000420945.1. Taxonomy (GTDB): domain Bacteria; phylum Bacillota; class Clostridia; order Lachnospirales; family Lachnospiraceae; genus Butyrivibrio. The sequence goes on along the minus strand of NZ_ATVX01000005.1, from coordinate 132,028 downwards.
CATTTCCGGAAGCTTTTCAGCCTCCTTATTTACTGCTGAGATCAAAATCTGCAGCCTGTTCTCGTCCATATCTTTTACCATTTATCTGATGCCGTAGTAGGCACGCATAAACCTGCCGTCCGCCCTGACAATTATCATTCCAAGCACAGGACATTCGTGCTTTTTGAGCTGTGTCAGAATGTGCTCTGTCATGGCTCCGTTTCTGATTCCAAACGGAACACAAACAATCACTCCGTCGCAGGTGCCTATTTTTCTGTAATTATCAAGAACCGTTCCGGGAACTGACATTGGAACAAGTCCCACATGCTCTGATGCCTCAGTGCCTGCTATCAAAGCCTTAATGTGCTCTGTATCCTCTGCAGAAGCCTTATCGCTGTCTATACTGTCTACAGAAATAACCGCAACCTTGCCTGTTCCCTCAGTAGCCTTTCCAAATGCTGCCACCAGTTCATTATTAAAGAACTCTATAGGTTTTTCACACTGGATTCCCAGAACATTTACGCCATAGCGCTTCTGCGCATCTTCCTGAATAAAGATTGCATCATCTATAGCTGCTATTAAGAGCATTATCAAAATAGCCACTACAGCTGCGCATATAGCTCCAAACAGAACTGCCGCCACACTTCTGTCAGAATAGGTAACGAGCTTTGCTTCATCTATACTAAGACACTTGATTGAATCAAAAGCCTTATTTGTATTGCCGTAATTTTCAAGAGACTTAACACTAGCTCTCAAAATAGCATCCGCAAGCTCCTTGTCCGCATTCTCCGCTGAAAGAAGCATCAGTCTTACATCCGAAGGAGTATCTGCATTTATAGAAGCTAAAAGTTCATCCTTGGTGATCGACTTGGCATTTCCGTAGGTAGCGGAAGGGCCATCATTCTCTGTTACAAAAATCTGCTCTGCCTCAAGCTCTTTGATGATGGGATTAAGGATATCATCTGTGGGCATCAGCATATGCTGCCAGGTATAGGCATTGTAGTGATCTACCAGCGTACCTTTATTCTCATCATAAGCAAAGCTCACATATAGCCTTGCATCTGCCTTGTAGCTTCTGGCCGGCCCATAAGTCACCGTAACAAGCGTATATATTCCAAGGCACAGACATGCGCCAACAATTGCAGCCACAGGAACTATCCAAATCTTCCTAAGGAGCCTTAAATAAAAGCACCGTAAATTCAGAGTTTCTTCTCTATGTCCCTTACTTCCTCTTTCCATACCCTTCTCCCAAATCAGAACTTATGCCTTTTTCTGAGCAGTAACCTGATCATCATCAACACCCTCTGTGCTATCAGGCGTAAACAAAATCTTGACTGTTAAGAGCATCAACTTAATATCAAGCCAAACAGAATAATTTTCAATATATGTAAGATCCAGTTTGAGCTTATCATAAGGCGTTGTATTGTACTTGCCATAAACCTGCGCATAGCCTGCAAGTCCGGCCTTAACCTTCATTCTGAAGGCAAATTCCGGCATTTCCTCAAGATACTGAGCAATTATCTCAGGTCTCTCAGGTCTTGGTCCGATAAATGCCATATCTCCCACAAGAATGTTAAACAGCTGTGGAAGCTCGTCTATTCTGCATGTTCTGATAAACTTACCTATAGGTGTGATTCTTGAATCATTCTTGGAAGCAAGACGCGCAACACCATCTTTTTCAGCGTCCACACGCATGCTTCTGAACTTCATGATCTTGAACTGCCTCTGATACTGAGTACATCTAACCTGCTTGTACAGAACAGGGCCTCCGTCATAAAGCTTAATGGCAATAGCTGTAATAAGCATGACAGGAGAACAGAGAACTATCAGTAAAAGAGATAACACAATATCAATCAGTCTCTTTATAGCCCTCTTCTCGATCTTAATAGCATATTCCCTAAGAAGCAGAACAGGAGTATCAAACAGGTGAAGCTGTGTTGATCCCTTCAAAAGAACATCCGTGATCTTGGGCATTACATAAATTCTTATGTTTCTGCCGTAGCAATACTTAACAAGACCGTTCCTGTACTCACTCGGAACATCCCAAATAATAACGCCGTCATAGTTTCCAAGGCACTCTTCATAAATCTTTTCAATTCCCTCGGAAATATTCATGTACTTGGCAATATGATACTTATCTTTTCTTGTGTTGAATTTCTTGGTTATATCGTCTACGGGATAAATACCACTTACCAAAAGAAGCTGCCTTGGCTTAAATATCTTCATATACAAGCCGTTTGTAGCATAGGCCCACAGGAAAGAAATCGCCAGCTGGATAACAAATATCATCACCATTGGCCAAGCCTTAACAAGCCAGTTTCTCAAAAGTGAAATCTGAAAATAAGATATGAAATTCACCATAAAGAGGGCGAAAATCTGTGAAAAGAACACATCCATAGGCTTAAGATAACCTATTTTCAGTCCTCCATAGGTATTTGAAAAGAACAAAAGAAGTATGAAGTAAATTCCTAAAATAAGAACATGACCTCTGAAATACAGCTTAAGTCCACCACCAAGGACATATCCATCCTGGCTTATACGGGTCGCAGAAACAATAGGATAATACGTTCTAAACCAAAAGAAAGCATATACAGCGGTCTGCATCCCCAAACCAATAAACCCCAGAAAAAGAACCAGAATTCTCTTGGCTGATTCAACGTTTTTCATACAAAATCCCCTTTTACCGGTCACAGTCTGCGAAGTGTTGCTCTGACAGCCCATCCCACAAAATAGTAAAAGGACTGCACAATCGACAGATCTGCAATATTTCTATACAAGAACCAGATTCTTTGTATAGCTATAAATTTATTAGATGACAAGGATTTAGCCGGCCTTCTGTAAATGGCCATATTCTCGTCAAGGCCATAAGCCACATACCCGCTCTTAAGGATTCTCCACCAGGTGGCTGTATCCTCACTGGGTACCTGAGGCATATGGATAATCTCCATGTCTATCTTCTCTGTGTCGAACATAACAGTTGTCGTAAAGATCACGGTTCTGGACAAAGCCTGCCTGAATCTGAGCTCCTTAGGTGCTCTGACAACTCTGCCCGTCGGATTGGCATCCTCATCTCCAAACTCATAGGAGTGAAAAGAAAATGCTGCTCCGGTCTTTTCCATGAATGCCACCTGTTTCTCAAGCTTCTGCGGCATCCAGACATCATCTGCATCAAGGAATGCGATAAATCTTCCTGAAGAAGCATCAATACCTGTGTTTCTGGCAGCTGCTGCCCCTTCATTGTTGTTCTTCCTGATGAGTCTGATGCGCTTACCCTGGCCTTTTATAATGTTCTCGATCACATCAGCGCTTCCGTCGGTTGATGCATCGTCCACCAGAATAAGCTCCCAATCATTGTAGGTTTGATCACTCACCATCTTTATGGTGTTCTCAATATATTTAGCTGCATTGTAAACGGGAACAATAATGCTGACCATTATAACTCCTCTTTTACAATGTACATAGGACGTTTTTTAACCTCAAGGTATGTCTTGGACAGGTACTGTCCGATAATACCCATGCAAAAGAGCTGTACACCGCTTACCAGGGAAATAATGCAGACAGTTGATGCCCATCCTACAGTATTATAAGGATCACCAACTGTGAGCTGCCTTACAACAATGAAAATAATAAATATCAGAGCAATAAAGCAGAACAAAACTCCCAGTACCGATGCCATTGCAAGAGGTGCTGTTGAGAATGCCACAATACCGTCAAGGGCATAGAGGAACAGCTTCCAAAAGGACCACTTGGTCTCTCCCTTCTTCCTCTCGATATTCTCAAACTCAAGCCACTTGGTCTTAAATCCAACCCATCCGAAGATACCCTTGGAGAAACGATTGTACTCCTCAAGGGAAAGAATAGAATCCACAAACTGTCTTGTCATAAGTCTGTAATCCCTTGCTCCGTCAACAATCTCAGTCTTGGACATCTTATTGATCAACTTATAAAACTGTCTTGCAAAGAATGATCTGATAGGAGGCTCACCCTTTCTGTCCACACGTCTTGTGGCTACGCTGTCATAGCCTTCCTCCACAATACATCTGTACATCTCAGGTAAAAGAGCCGGTGGATCCTGAAGATCACAGTCCATAACTACTACATAGTCGCCCTTAGCCTTCTGAAGTCCGGCGTACATTCCGGCCTCTTTACCAAAGTTCCTTGAAAAGTTGATAAGATGTACTCTTCCGTCCCTCTCATGAAGCTCTTTTACCACAGGGACAGTATTATCCTTGGAGCCGTCGTTTACGAAAATCAGCTCAATATCTACATTTCTCTCTTTAAAAAAGCTCTCTGTCTTAAAAAGCTCATCATAAAAATCAATTATGTTGTCCTGTTCGTTATAGCAGGGAACAATAACACTCAAAAGTTCCATTGTACTTCTCCCAATAAATTATATTAGCGTCTTATAAGCATAATAACGCAATCCTACCAAACATTTTACACTTTTAGGCCGTTTCTTTCAATGACTTGGCTCATTTCCACTGTAGTCTGTACTCCATAGGGCTTATGCCTTCTATCTGCTTAAATATCCTGGAAAAATAATAAAGTGGCGATATGCCGCACTTATTTCCAACCTCTTCCACAGACTCATCCGTAAACCTCAGCATCTGCTTGGCATGGGTGATTCTGGTTATCAAAAGATAATTGATTATAGAGGTTCCATACTGTTCCTTAAAGCCTCTAGAAAGAGAATACTTATTTACAAGGAAAGTGTCCGCAAGCATATCAAGAGTTATCTTTTCCTGATAATGCGTATCAAGATAGTCCTTAAGATTTATGATAGTCTGAGAATTATTGGAAACAGGTTCCGCCTCTGGATTCCAGCTAAAGCTCATAAGAAAAGTGATAAGCCTTGAAAGGTTCTCATTGATTCGTATGTCCCTGATATAATCCGAAGATCTGGCGGTAGAATTTATATCTTCCCATATCCTCTCCGGTGCAAATCCACTTTCCGGCCTGAACACCGGCTGTCCGCCTCTTTCCACATACTTAAGGTATATAGGAAGCACACTTTCTCCGTTAAAATGGATCCACTCCAGAGTCCACAGATCTTCCGAGGTTCTGTGCATATATGGGTTTTTGCAGTTGATAAAGACACAGTCACCGCTCTTTACCGTATATTCCCTTCCGCCATAGTCCAGGATTCCACTGCCCTCTTTTACATAGAAAAACAAAAATGAATCAAGATTTTGTCTCTTACTGGTATGAGTTTTCTTAGCTTTTAGCGAACCAATTTCCTGCAAATACATCAGATTAGACTTGGCAAATTCCGATGGTGTATACAGCATTCTGTTTGAAGAAACATATTCACCTTGAAACAACTGGTCTTTCAATAGGGCCTCCTTGATATATGCTAAACTATAAATATAAGTCTACATAGTCAGGTTATAAGCTATGAATATGTAAATGTATCGATTATAGTTCTATGTAGATGAGACAAATCCATTGATTTGGCTCATCGAAATGTTCAGAACTACGAGATACATTCACATATTTATAGCGCATAACCGTACTCATATCATAAGTTTAGCTTCCATGTCAAGATAATGCAAATCAAAATCAAGAAAGTGAATTTAAATAGTTAAATTTAGCATTTATAATTAGTTGGAAATATGCAAATGTTTTATTTTTTATCGAGAGGAAAATAATATGGCTAAAAAAGCACTTATTACAGGTATAACAGGTCAGGATGGTTCTTATCTTGCAGAGTTCCTTCTTGAGAAGGGCTATGACGTTCACGGAATTATCCGTAGATCATCCGTTGACTACAGAGAAAGAATCGCTCACCTTGAAGGACACGAGCATTTCCATCTTCACTACGGTGATCTTGGTGACTCAATGAGCATTCTTGGAGTAGTAGGTAAGGTTCGTCCTGATGAAATCTACAACCTGGCTGCTCAGTCACACGTTCAGGTATCCTTTGATTCACCTGAGTTCACAGCTGATGTAGACGCTACAGGTGTTCTTAGAGTCCTTGAGGCTGTTCGTCAGTGTGGACTTGCTGATACATGCCGTATTTATCAGGCATCAACATCAGAGCTTTATGGTAAGGTTGAGGAAGTTCCTCAGAGTGAAAATACTCCTTTCCATCCATACAGCCCATATGCTGTAGCTAAGCTCTATGGCTACTGGATCATCAAAGAGTACCGAGAAGCTTACAACATGTTCTGCTGCTCAGGCATCCTTTTCAACCACGAGTCAGAGAGACGTGGTGAGACCTTCGTAACACGTAAGATTACTCTTGCTGCCAGCAGAATTGCTCAGGGCAAGCAGGATAAGCTCTATCTTGGTAACCTTTCATCTCTTCGTGACTGGGGATATGCCAAGGATTATGTAGAATGTATGTGGCTCATTCTTCAGAACGATAAGCCTGAAGATTTCGTTATCGCTACAGGTGTTCAGCACTCTGTTCGTGAATTTGCACAGCTTGCATTCCACTATGCAGGTATCGAGCTTGAGTTCAAGGGTGAAGGCGCTGATGAGAAGGGTTATGACAAGGAAACAGGTAAGGTTCTTGTTGAAGTATCTCCTGATTTCTACAGACCTACAGACGTTGTTAACCTTTTAGGTGATCCTACCAAGGCAAAAGAGAAGCTCCACTGGAATCCACAGACAACTTCCTTCGAAGAGCTTGTTAAGATCATGGTTGAGCATGATATGAAGAAGGTTGCAGTAGAAAGAGCCAACGAGCACGTTAAATTCAACCTTGCTGAGTTCCTTGAAAAGGGTATCGACAAGTAATTCTTATAAGCGAAATTGTTTCAGAAAGGCAAATAAAGTGGAAAAGAACGCTAAGATATATGTTGCAGGCCACAGAGGAATGGTTGGTTCTGCAATCGTAAGAGAACTTAATAAACAGGGTTATACAAACATCATTACCCGTACACATAAAGAACTTGATCTCACAAGACAGGATCAGGTTGAAAAGTTTTTCGAGGAAGAAAAGCCTGAGTACGTATTCCTTGCAGCTGCTAAGGTTGGCGGTATCATGGGTAACTCAGAGGCTCTTGCAGACTTCATGTATGAGAACATGATTCTCGAGATGAATGTTATTCACTCAGCTTGGAAAAATGGATGTAAGAAGGTTGAATTCCTTGGTTCATCCTGCATCTATCCAAGAATGGCTCCTCAGCCAATGAAGGAGGACTGTCTCCTTACATCAGAGCTTGAGAAGACCAACGAGGCTTATGCTCTTGCTAAGATTTCCGGACTTAAGTACTGCGAGTACCTTAACAAACAGTACGGCACAGACTACATTTCAGTTATGCCTACTAACCTTTATGGTCCTAACGATAACTATCACCCAACACATTCACACGTACTTCCGGCTCTTATCCGCCGCTTCCATGAAGCCAAGGAGCAGAACCTTCCATACGTAACCTGTTGGGGAGACGGAAGCCCACTTCGTGAGTTCCTTTATGTTGATGACCTTGCTAACCTCTGTGTATTCCTTATGAACAACTACAGCGGTGACGAGACAGTCAATGCAGGAACAGGAAAAGAGCTTACTATCAAGGAACTTACCGAGAAGGTTGCAGCTATTGTAGGCTACACCGGAGAAATCCGTTGGGATCCTACTAAGCCAAACGGCACACCTCGTAAGCTTCTTGATGTTTCCAAGGCTGAAAAGCTTGGCTGGAAATACACAACAGAGCTTGATGACGGTATCCGTCTCGCATACGAGGACTTCTTAAACAATCCTATGCGTGCCGAGAGATAATTCTTTTAACAACACATAATAAAACCCAGTCTTCGATCAAAAGTCGAATGACTGGGTTCTTTTTATTCATACATATCAATTTAAAATCCATCAGCGAAACTCACATGCTATATAGGTATCTCCATTGTCCCCCACATAATAAGCTATTCCAACCGAGGTAAAAGAGTTCCTTACGAGATTAGCATAGTGCTTAGAACTAAGGGTCCATGCATAGACCACATTTTCAGGCTTCTGCTGATTATAATTTCTAGCATGGGCCAGGTTTTCACCATTTGTGAGGTCGGATACAGTATACCAGGCCTTACCGTTAGGCCTTATATGCGAGAATTTCTGGGAACACTCCACCGCTCTGATCTCTGCAATATCCTGCAGATCCTCATCAATAGTAAGAGCTTCTAATCCAGCTGATTCCCTGACAGCATTCATCATCGTAAGAACGTCGTCCTCGTTTGATGCCTGTGCTGTAACCGGAACAAAGAACATTGCCGCCATCAAAAAAGTCATTAGTAGTAATAAAACCTTCTTCATAAAGCTCCCCCTTATCTAACACATCGGGTCGTCCTTTTATCTACTACTATGATACTTCATTTAACTGTACGCAGTTCATTTGTATGCGATATTTAATATATTTTTATATTTGCTTTATAATCACTTAATAATATTTTTATTATTCAGCAATCGGCATAAAGCCGCTTGTTATATCATATCCGATAAACTTGATTTCTTTTGTCATATCCCTTGTTGCCGCTGGGAAATAACTATATCCTATCCTGTCGCCTTCATTTGGATAGTAAAAAGTAACACCTGATATTTCAAATTCAGACACTTCATACTGTCCATAATCTTCCTGAACCAGCAGATTAACTGGGTTAAAGGATGGAATATCAGCCTTTACAAGGTTAATGCCCTTGTACAAAAGCCACAAGCTCAAAATCATGACCGCAATGTGAAGAGCTCTTTTGGCAATTTCCGATTCATAACCTATATGGTTAAACAGTCTTATCAACAATCTTCCGAATATAATTGCAAATGTAAGGCAGACATAGACCTCACCATATCTGATAAGAGGCGCTGTAAAGAGCCAGAACACAAGGCAAGCCACCATAGTGCCGCTTATGGTCAAAAAATCCGCGAAATTAACCATTCTTCTGTCACTGATACTAAATATCTTATTATCCCCCAGCTTAGCCTTTTTATTGATAGCCACAGCAAAGAAATAAATAAGAAATACAATGTAGGCCGCCACTGCAAGGATATCAAGCACAAGCATAATCTTGTTTACACCGTGTATTCCTTCAAACCAGCTTCCTATCCACTGATCAAAGGGCATATCCCCATAGGTTGCCACGTCGGTAAAACCTCTTCCGTAGGTCTTTATCTCCTTGGCATCGTAAGCTGCAAGTCCCTCAGGAATCTTCCAGCTAACATTAAATAAATCGATGGAAGTAACAGGATATACCAACCATCCGGAAATGATGATGTTTCTAATGAAAAACGGCACCGATATTATAAGAGCAGTAAGTACAGACAGTCCAAATACCTTAAGTTTATTGGGATTCTTACTGGAAAAGAGTCTGTAGATCGGAATAATGGCAAGTATCATAATAGGAGCGGCTGAAAGTTTGATGGTCACAGCAAACACCCCTAAAAGAGACAGCATAATATATGGCACATATGAACGTTCATGCTTAACGTTCATATCAAGCCACCTTATCACAATATAAAAAACAATAGTAGAAAGGAAATAATCAGATGCCGGAGCTACCATCTCATCGAAGATAGTAAAAAGATAGTAAATAGCCATCACTCTGGCAAAATCAGATAATATTGGCTGGCCTCGTCTTAACAAATCCTTTAGATCAAGGCATTCCCAGGCAAGCATCAAAGCGCAGAAACCTGCCATCACATGAAAAGATCTGCCTGCTATAAAACTCATACTGTATAAAGCAGACAACGCAAAAGATGCGCTATTGTAGGCCAGTCTCACATGAAGATTACCAAGCCCCTTTATCACACCGTAGTCTTCTATCCAATGGATTGCCTGCGCATGATAAAGGTCGGAATCATAGTGCATGATTCCATGTGAGGTGCCATAAGCCATCAAAAGAAATACCAAAAGATAATAATATCCATTCCTTCCGGAAACAAAAAGGCGAAGTACATCCACTAAGTCCCCGAAAAGTTCATCTCTGTAATAAACCGCTATAACTACACAAACAGCAACAAGCAGGATGTTGGCTACAAGCCCAACCCCGCCAAATAAACTATATATCTCTGCGTATACTGTATTAACAACCAGTCCGGCAATAATATAGCTGGCCCTAAAATGAGCATTATATTTCTTGTATGTACCATTCCCCTTTTTGGAGTGCATACATTCCAGGGAGGTTATGAACTTAAGAAATGCAAAGCCTGTCAAATAGGTTGTGGCTGTTGCATATATCCAGATAAGTACAACTGATAGCACGTACTATATACCCCCGCTTACTATTGTTTAGTAAAGGTTACACACAATAAATCCGACTATAACGCCAAGAATAGCTCCAAACAAAACCTGAAGAGGTGTATGGCCTACAAATTCCTTGAGCTTTTCCTCAGCAGGAATATCACTGTCAAGCTCCTGAAACCAGTCCATCATATTGTTGATTACCTTGGCCTGAATACCGGTTTCTCTTCTTACACCCATAGCGTCGTGCATGACAATAAGGGCCATTACTCCGGCAATGGCAAATTCAAAGCTTCCTGCGCCATAATAGTAGCAAGCGCTTGTCACAAGGGCCATTACCGTAGCAGAATGTGAACTTGGCATTCCACCATCACCGGTAAGTCTTTCCGGGTTAAATTCCTTGTTAACCAGAACGTAGATAATTGTCTTGAGTACCTGTGCGGATAACCATCCAAAAAATGACGCCACAAGTATCTTATTACTTAATAAATCACTAAAAAACTGCATACAAAATCTCCGATACTTCCTAAAAACAAATTACAGAAGCTCTTTTAAATATTCCTCAATAGCATCATGCCAGTCAGCAAACATGTAGTCAGAAGTAAGTTTCAGCATATAATTCTCAAGAATACTGTAGGCTGGTCTTGGAGCTGCCTGAGGATTTTTCTCAATATACTGTGCTGTAGTAACATGGTTAACCTTAGTAGTCTTTCCGGCAATTCTAAAGATCTCATCTGTGAAATCAGCCCAGTTTGTTGATCCTTCACATGTTCCGTGGAATACACCGTAGTTATCTGTTGGGCAAAGGAAAGCAATTGCCTTAGCCAGTTCCTTGGCACTTGTCGGAGTTCCCTGCTGATCCATAACAACGCTGATCTCATCCATCTTCTCTGAAAGACCAAGCATAGTCTTAACAAAGTTCTTGCCATCACCGTAAAGCCATGCTGTTCTTACAATAAAGAATCTATCTGCGAACTGCTTAACAAACTCTTCACCTGCAAGCTTTGTCTTGCCATATACACTTACAGGGCCTGTTTTATCGAACTCAACGTATGGTCTAGTTCCGTTTCCCTCAAACACATAGTCTGTAGAAACATGAACCAGCTTAGCACCTACCTCTGTTGCTGCAATAGAGAGGTTCCTAGGTCCGATTGCATTGATCTTGTATGAAAGATCAATATCTGATTCCTGCTTATCTACCGCAGTATAAGCAGCACAGTTGATAATTGCTGCAGGCTTAACCTCTCTTGCAAGCTTCACTACATTATCTACATTAGTGATATCAAGAGGAGTAATGCCATCTCCTTCAAAAACATCTGTGTTAACAAGCTCGTATTTACCTGCCAGTTCCTTGTTAATTGCTCTACCGAGCTGACCATTGCATCCTGTTACAATTATCTTTTCCATGCAAAATTACCTTTCTCAATGTAAACGGACGGCATCTCTGCCGCCCGCAGTATATTCCCTAATAAACATCAATCTTCGTAAGTAGTTCCGTTAACCTCAAACTTAGAGAATGAACCACCCTTTTCCTGAATAACAAAGATCATTGTCTTACCTGTATTAAATGTGATTTCCTGGCCGTTATCATCATAATACTTGGTTGGAGCATAATCTGCTGTCTTCTCCCAAGTCATATGAATCATTTTGCCCTTTGTGATGTAATATCCATCCCTTGTCTTATCATGCATCTGATAAGCCAGGTATCCGTTAGCATCACGAACTTCATGGTATGTTCTCTGGATAATAACATTAGTAAATGCGAGCTGCTCGCCTGTTACAGCATCCTTCTGGGCATCACCGTAAAGAGTCTTAAGATATACTTCCTTCTCGGGATCATACTTAAGTGCTGACTTGGTTACAGGATAGCATCCTGCCATATCAATCTCAGTTGCCTCTACAGCATCTGCATAATCTTCCAATGTATTAGGATTTGTATAACCAGTAAAAGTAAAGTGTGAACCTTCCTGGAAATACTCAGTTCTGTGTGTCTTGGAGTATCCGGCTTTCTCCATAGCAGATGCTACATGTGAGCCATCTGTAAATGCAGTGTGCTCAGAAGTACTTCCCTCAGGAACACGGAAGAACGCGCCATAATCAGAGCCCATTGCCTTACCGCCTACACCGTTAAGGTTCTCTACATCATCAACACCATCAGGTCTGTTCTTGCCTGTAAGGACACCACTTACATAAAGCTCAGGTCCGCCATAGTGAACGATAACAGGATCATACTCAAGTGCTGCATAAATGAAGTAGTCACGAATACTTCTGATATTTCTGATTCTATCAAGTCCTTCCCAGTTCTCAAGAATACCCATCTGACGGCTCATGCTGCCCTCTTCCATGATTTCATAGAATACTGCTACATTGCTAAGCCCGTACTGTGGCTGAGCTTCCTTGTTGATAGGATACATAACTGCAAGTGGTCTGTTTGTATTAACAGATTCATCAACCCACTCATTAGTAAAATAACTTCTAACCATGCCTTCCTGAGGTGGCATGTCTTCATTGGACTCCTCTACGGAAGCCTCAACGCTAGCCTCCACTACAGGAGCTACATCCTCAAGCTTCTCAATACTGATTCCAACAACAGCATCATCACTAGAATTCCCGCAACCAATTAGCATAGCAGCTGTTATTCCTGCCAATACTAAAGCCTTAAATCTTTTCATAATACCTAATTACCCCTTTATTATTTATTACTCACCAAGTCCGCTCTCAATTGCTTCAACGAGAGCATCCATAGCTTCCTGTTCATCCGGCCCTTCACACTTGAATACAAGCTCATCGCCGCATTTAATACAAGCGCCAAGAACACTAAGAACACTTTTAGCATTGGCGGTATTTTCACCATAGCTAAAAGTAATATGTGATTTGTAGTTCATTGCAACCTTACACAGATTTCCTGCCGGTCTTAAATGCAATCCTGTAGGATTAGTAATAACTACTTTCTGGCTAACCATATTACAGCATAACCTCCTCAATGAGCTTAGCAAGTTTTTTGGCTTCGTCTTCAATCTTTTTCTGGTCTTTTCCCTCGATCATAACTCTTACGAGAGGCTCTGTTCCTGAAGGTCTGATAAGGACTCTTCCGTCTCCGGCAAACTCTTTCTCAAGATTTGCGATTGCTCCTGCAACCTCAGGATACTCCATATACTTATCCTTCTTGTGTGTAGGAACATGAGCATTAACCAGCGCCTGAGGCATAACCTCCATTACCTTGGCAAGCTCTGAAAGTGGCTTACCGGTCTTAACCATTACCTCTAAGAGGTGCAGTGCTGATAAAAGACCATCTCCTGTAGTATTGTCATCAAGGAAGATAATATGTCCTGACTGCTCTCCACCGAGATTAGCCCCGATTTCCTTCATGTGCTCAAGAACATATCTGTCACCAACCTTGGTCTTGTCGATCTGAATTCCTTCTCTTTCGCCCATCTTGAAGAAGCCCAGGTTACTCATAACAGTTGCTACTATTGTATTCTTGGCAAGCTTACCGTTATCCTTCATAAACTTGCCGATGATTGCCATGATCTCATCACCGTCAACCATTTTACCATTCTCGTCAACAGCAAGGAATCTATCTGCATCACCGTCAAATGCAAGGCCAATATTAGCCTTCTCTGTCACAACTCTGCCCATGAGCTCTTCCATGTGAGTTGATCCGCAGTTTGAATTGATATTAACTCCATCAGGATTGTTGTGTATTACAATTACTTCAGCGCCAAGCTGTCTGATAGCTTCTACGGAAGTGTAATGTGAAGCTCCCTCAGCACAGTCCATAACTATCTTCATGCCGGAAAGGCTGATATCTACTGTCTTAAGATTATGGTTAATATACTCTTCTCTGGCATCGGTACGAGTCTTGATTCTACCTACGCCTGCTCCGGTAGGCATCTTAACGCCTTCCATATTGTTACGGATAAGCACTTCGATTTCATCCTCCATTGCATCAGGAAGCTTGAAACCATTGCTATCAAAGAACTTGATTCCGTTAAACTCCATAGGATTATGTGAAGCAGAAATAACTACTCCTGCATCAACACGGTACTGCCTGGTAAGATATGCTACTGCAGGTGTAGGAATAACACCAACATTAACAACATCAGCGCCTACTGAACATGCGCCTGCCATAAGAGCGCTTGCCAGCATGTCACCAGAAAGTCTTGTATCACAGCCAACCATAATTGTAGGTCTGTGATTTACCTCTTTAGAAAGAACATACGCGCCTGCCTGTCCAAGCTGCATAGCAAGGAGTGGAGTAAGTTCATCATTAGCTACTCCTCTTACGCCGTCTGTACCAAATAATCTACTCATAATAAAAACCTCTTTACTCTAATTCTTTAACTGTAACGTAAACGCTGACAGCAGATTTACAATATACACCATCCGGTATATTCCAAGCAATAGGTGCTGTATATGTGCCAGGTGTCAGCTCCGTCAGCTCATTGAATGATAAAATATCACTCACTTTGGTTGTTCCCGTAATATTTTCCGGATTGATCGCATTTATATTACTGCGAAGTCCCTGGAGTGTCAGCGAAACCTGATCGTACTCACTGTCATCCACATATATTTCGTATCCCTCAACTTCACCTTCAACAGAAATATTGTTCACACTGATCTCGAAGGTTTCTTCAACAACTGTTCCGATATAAACAACAACTGATGCTGTACCGTTAAAATCACTATCGCCAAAGCTAACGCCTGTAGGAAGTGACTTGCTAAGGTCTATGGTTGTAGTCAGGTTTCCGGTGTATCCGGATACATCCAGACTGTCATCATCTACAGTAAGTACACTCAGTCCTGAAATAACACTGCTTCTTCCTGCCACCAGCACCTCTGACGGTGTACTGTCTATCTGACCTGTAAGAGCATAACCTGATGCCGGCTCACCTGTCACATTATACTTGACCGGAATATACTTGGTTTCAAGAATCTGAATGTTAACACGAACAGTCTTGATATTCATTGATACTCCCGCCTGAGAAGTATCAAGAGGATTACCGTCCGCATCATACAATACAATGTCCGCATCTGTTCCGATGTTGGAAGTAAAACCTGTAACATCAACATCTACTGAAGCCTTGGACACACTGTTGATAAATGACTCAGGTCCGCTGATTCTGACCATGTTCTGTTCTGTTGTCACATCACCAATAATATATCCGTCAGACAAAGTTCCTGAGGTTGTCGCTGTTAGAGCAAGGCTCTTGCTGGCTTTTCTCTCAACGTTTAACTTCACCACATCAGAACTTGGAATAATCTTTTCAATCTTGTCGTAATACTTGTTGGTAACTACATCAATGCTGACAGTATTAAGACTTGATAAGTTACTTATGTCGGCTGTAGCCACAATATTACTCTGGCTAAGAGAGTCTATAACTGCTCTTGGCGCATAGATAGTAACGGAACTGATAGTGTCACTTCCATCAAGTACTGTGTACACCTGTCCCTTATCCGTTATAACATTTCCATTTTTGATTGTTACAGGGATATTTGTGTATCTGACCGAAATAATCGGATCGTTAATGTTGGTTACCAGGAACCAAACAATTACTGCAAATATAAGCGAAGCCAGTTTCAATCCCCAATTGGCTGTTATTCTCTTCATTTCTTAGCCCTGGCCTTTCTGGCAAAATGCTTGACCGGAGCTTCAGTCTTGTGCTTGTTCTGAATAAATCTCAGACGCTCGCGAAGTCTGTCGCTGTCTACAGCTCTCTCAAGCTCTCCCTCATATGCAACACTTATCTTACCAGTCTCCTCGGAAACAATGATTGTAAGGGAATCTGTCGCTTCTGAAACACCGATACCGGCACGATGTCTGGTACCAAGTTCCTTACCGATTCCCATGTTATCTGACAAAGGAAGGTAACAAGTTGCAGAAGTGATACGGTTTCCTCTGATAATAACTGCACCGTCATGAAGCGGTGTATTGTGCTCGAAAATATTGATAAGCAGCTGGCTTGTAACTATGCCGTCTACGTCAATTCCTGTACGTTCAAATTCAGTAAGAGGATGATTCTGCTCGATAACAATAAGCGCACCTGTTCTAACCTTGCCCATTTCTACACAGGCTCTGGTAATCTCATTAAGAGTCTTGTCAGAGAATCTCTCCTCTGTTCTGCCATCTCCGATAGCAAACAGATTGGCAAAAAAGTTTTTACGCCCCAATTCTTCCAAAGCCTTTCTAAGTTCAGGCTGCAAAATAACTACCATAGCTGTAATAGCGATTCCGATTACCTTCTCAACAATCCACAAAATGGTGGACATATTGAATATTGCTGCAATAAGTATAAACACAACAATAACTATGACCCCTTTTAAAAGGGACCATAGTCTGGTATCCTTCGCCCAAACCAGAATGTGATATACCAGAAACGCGATAATAAAGATTTCCAGTATATCAAAGAACCTGATCGTAGGCATATGTAAAGTTGTTCTGTTAAAGTCAAAAAGAAAATCCATATGCTACTATATTTCCTTTATATCATCTGCGCCTTTCCTTGGCACGATTAATTCTCTTAACCCTTCTCTCAGGAGCAGAAACAGTAACCTTAGGCACAGCCTTCACATAATAGTAGTATTCATCATCTTCAAACTGAACCTTCTCAGTTCTGCTATAGTCAACATTAAAGGCAAAAAACTCTACCACAATCATCAGCGCTGCTGAAACGATTGTGCCGAGAATTACGCCAAAGAATGAAATCTGTGTCTCCAGCACAAGATCTCCAACCAATGTACAAACGATAATGCTTATTGCTCCTGAAGCAATTGCGATTCTCCAGGAATGATCGATTGATGATCTGCGAATAATATAAACAACGATAAGAGCCACTGCGAAAGCAATGATCATAACAAGCATGGCCTTATCTCCAAGAATTCCTTTAAGTACTGACTGGAACTGGTTAGAAGTCTCTTCAACATCTGTTCCGATCTTGCCTACGCTGTTTCCTGCTGCAAAGTAATTGATCATATACGCAATCACAAGGCCGAAGGAAACTGAAACTACTGATGTAGGAAGTCCCAAAAGTCCCATTGCCAGTGGCATTACA
Organism: Butyrivibrio sp. VCB2006; assembly: GCF_000420945.1. Taxonomy (GTDB): domain Bacteria; phylum Bacillota; class Clostridia; order Lachnospirales; family Lachnospiraceae; genus Butyrivibrio. The sequence goes on along the minus strand of NZ_ATVX01000005.1, from coordinate 114,831 downwards.
TACGGAATATGCATAAAGAAAAACAGTGGTGTCAAAAGAACTGCCAAAGTATCCTTAGGTGAAAATCTGAAATACAGAAGAAACATCAAAAGGAAAATGATGGCTACAATAAGAGCACTTTCAACAGCTGCTGAGTATAAATGTCCCAGAATGAAAGCTGCTGCAATAAACACAATAAAGTTCGCCGGCAAAATTGCGCACAAAAGTGAAGCCATCAAAACAATAGCGATGTTATTGAGAGGCTGCATATATCCCAGTTTATTGTTGATCATTGCAATAGTGATAAGTGCCAGAAGAAACTTCCACACGTATGCGATATATGTCTCGTTCTTAATATAAAATTTGCTGATATATTGCTTAAGTTCCAGTAATGAAGTCATATTATCAATCCTTTTTCTCGTACATTCTAGCTAGTTTTTTTAAATTGCCATAATATGCCTTCATACTCTTTCGCATTTTGGTATATCGAACGGAATAAATGACATATGTTGCAAGACAATACACGCCAACAAGCAGGAGGTAGTATATCAACCACTTCCTGCCTACTGACAATAAATTCTCTGTATTATAGAGGTTAGACAAAACCTCCTCAAATTTACACAGAACATAGGTCCCAAGACATATAGCGTACACGATAGTGGCACTTATTACGGATTTGATTATGTTGTAGCCCACATAATCACTCTTAAAATATGTGTTTATCGCATCGTTTTTCTTGCCTTCACGGTCTATGAACGCAGTCATTTTGGTCATCAAAATGACTTTTTCTTCATCTAACATTGCTGCTCCTTATGTATCCAGGAAGCGCATACCAGCCTTCTGCTCCTTCTTAACCGGCTGCTGAACTGCAGGCTGCGGCTTTGCGAAAGTCTGGTTCAGATTATTAGCCATTGTTCCTTTACATTTTGCGCAAAATCTTCCTGTCTGAATAAGTTCTCCACAGTTCTCACACTGAAGCTGAATTGGAGAATCACTTGTAAACATGAGACGCTCTTCGCGAATCCACTGCTGAATCTGTTTGGTAGTTACGCCATTGTCATCAGCAATCTGTTTAAGTCCTGCACGCGGATTATCGACGATGTACTGCTTTACCTTTTGGAAATCTTCCTCGATGGCCTTCTTGCATGGATCACAAATAGGCTGACCACCGATGTAGTTAAACATTTTACCGCATCTTGCACAATTCCGTAAGTTCATAAAGTGACCTCCGTTTATTTTAAGTAGTTTGCCCGATTGCCAATGTCAGAAAATAGATTTTCTCAACTCCTGCAATCCGAAACTCGTGGGCGATCTCATCAATAGTACTTCCAGTTGTATAGATGTCATCGATAATAAGTATGCATTTAAATTTTACATCATTTCGGGCTATATTAAAAGCCTTTTTCAAATTATTGCGGCGGCCGCGAGCGTCTAATTTCTTCATTGGAAGCGTATTTTTATTCCTTTTTATAACATTTTTATAAACTGGAATTCCAAGCTCTCTTCCAACGCTTTTAGCATAAACATCCGCCTGGTTGTATCCTCTTTTTATCTGCTTGGGCTTGTACATCGGTACCGGGATTATGGCATCTATTCCAAGTCTCCTTAGTTCTTTTCCAAGGAGCCTCCCGGTAGCTTTTCCATAGAACCTTGCATACTCCTGCCTTCCCATGTACTTGAATTTATATATAGATCCCGAAATGCTTCTGTAATCAAATACAGAAAAGCCTCTGTCAAATACATGTCTTGTTTTGGCACAGTCCCTGCAGTACTCCCTCTCCTGTTCGCTTCCCGGAAGAGGTTTTCCGCACTTCATGCAGGTATTACCCCTCACATATCGGATTTTCTTTGCGCAGTCCCTATGTATCATTCTGCCAAAAGAAATGCTTCCATCCGTAGTCTCTACGTAAGGCAAAAGCTCATCGCAAATCGGGCAGTGCCCCGGATATACCACATCCAGAACCTTGTCCTTAAGCCTAAGCACATTATTTTTATAACTCTGAAGCATTAAAAATCTCTACTATCCTATCCATCAGTCCTGTATATCTTCGCAGCTGCTGCTCATTGTCAACCATACTGAACAACGTCTGGCTGCTGCCCAAAATACACACCGTACTCTTAGCCCTGGTAACAGCTGTATATAATAGATTCCTGTTGAGAAGCATCCTGGGGCCTCCCAAGATTGGCATGATAACAGCCGGATACTCGCTTCCCTGTGACTTATGGATGGTTATGGCATATGAAAGCTCAATCTCATCAAGCTCTGAGAAGGGATATCTCACGCGTCTGTGCTCATCATATTCAACCACAAGTTCCTGCGAATACTCGTTGATCTCCCTGACAATGCCCATATCTCCGTTGAATATTCCCATGCCTGAATCTATAGCAACGTTGTATTTGCCCATAACCTCCCACTGCGCCTGGTAATTATTCCTGATCTGCATGACCTTGTCACCCTCGCGGATAATCTGGTCGCCGTAGGTGTGCTCCTTCTTACTTGGATCCGGCGGATTCAAATACTCCTGAAGCACAAGATTAAGCTGAATCGCGCCTAGAGGTCCCTTCCTCATTGGTGTCAGCACCTGTATATCATAGGAGTCCGCCCCAACATAGCCCGGGAGCTTGTCCCTTATGAGCTGTATCATGTGCTTATAAATGACATTACTGTCATCTCTTTCCAGAAAAAAGAAATCCTTACTCTTATTATCAATCACAGGCTTCTCACCGTTATGAATCCTGTGGGCATTCATAACTATGTCGCTCTCCTCCGCCTGCCTGAATATCTTCTGAAGCGTTATTGTGGAAAACTTACCGCTGTTTATCAGATCCTTAAGGACCTGTCCGGGGCCTACGCTTGGAAGCTGTGAGCTGTCTCCTACCAAAATCAGATGTGTTCCCGGCACCAGCGCCTTTAGAAGCGCGTAAAAGAGATGAATATCCACCATGGACATCTCATCAATAATTATGGCATCCACCTCAAGGGGATTATCCCTGTTCTTCTCAAAATGAACTCCCCCGGAGCGACCGTCATCATCATCGCTCACCTGACCTGAAACCTCAAGAAGTCTGTGTATTGTTCTGGCCTCATACCCTGTAGCCTCGGTCATTCTCTTGGCAGCTCTGCCTGTAGGCGCCGCCAGCATAATATCCAGGCCCTCACCGGCGTAGTAATTGATTATGGTGTTGATGGTTGTGGTCTTACCTGTTCCCGGTCCACCAGTGATTATGACAATGCCGTTGGAGATACTTTTTAATACTGCTTCTCTCTGCAGATCATCAAGGCAAACTCCGCGTCTTTCCTCAATCTCTTTTATCTTAGACAGGCACTGCTGCCTCTCAGAATCCGTCACCTTTTCCTCAAGGTTAAGGCCCTCCAGCATAACTGCACAGCCCTGCTCCTCGTAATAGTAGCTGGCGGCATATATCTGGTCCTCATTCTTGCTGACCAGCTTTTTATCCATCATGAGGTTTCCAATCTGAGCCTTGACACTCTCCCTGTCAATTACCTCCTGTGGTCCGCCGGACAATATCTCCACAGTCCTGTCTATAAGCTGCTCCAGTGGCAGATAGGTATTACCATCAAGCGATGCCTGCAAAAGACAATACAAAATGCCAGACTTGATTCGATACTCGGAATCCACTGCAATTCCGACTTTCCCTGCAATCTCGTCAGCTGTCTTAAAGCCCACACCGCTGATATCATCCGCAAGCTGATAGGGATTTTCCTTGATGATCGCGTAAATCCTGCTTCCGTACTGGTTGAATATCTTAACAGCCAGCGTATTGCTGATTCCATATTGCTGTAAAAAGATCATTGCATCTCGCATTTCTCTTTTTTCAGCCATCTGAATCGCTATATCTATGGCCTTCTTCTCACTGATTCCCTTAACTTCTGCCAGACGCTCAGGCTCATCCTCAATAATTCTAAAGGTGTCATCCCCAAACATTTTGACAATCCTGGCTGCCAGAGCCTCTCCAACTCCCCTGATGGCGCCGGAGCCAAGGTACCTTTGCATAGATACAGCATCCTCAGGGACAATCACCTTGAACCTCACCACTTTAAGCTGCTCGCCATACACAGGATGGGTGACAAAAGAGCCCTCAACCTCCAGAAAGTCTCCCACATCCGCATCCTTAAATGTTCCTGTGCAGATTATCTCCTCATCCTCCGAAACCAGGTTAACAACCCCATATCCATTTTCAGCATTCTTGTATATAAAATGCTCAATATAACCTTTAATAATCTCGTTCTCGTTTTCCATAATAGGCATTATAGCATAATAAAAAGCGCATGATTCTTAAGATTTCTTAAGAATTACGCGCTTTATCAATCATTTTTATTTTATTCTTCGACATCCTCTGTTTCTACCGCACTTGCAGCAGCTTCAGGAGCTGTTGGAATATCATAATTTCGTTTAAGATTTTCATATAACATCTGGGCGAAACCATTACTTTGAGTCTCTACTGCGCTTCCGCAGATATCCTGAAGTGTTTCACCTTTAAAATAATCCACAAGAGTCTGTGTGGATTTATCTCCCCCATCAGGTTTGATGGCATCTACAGACTTTTGCATTTCCTTAAACATCTGCTCCAGGAAGTATGCTTCAAAGCTTTTACAAGCAGCCCACAGTTCATCGTCTGAAGACTTGTCCGATACACTGCTTACCTTGTTCTTAACAAGTTCAGCAGAAGCATTCTTACTTTCGCTTAGTGCAAATTCAGTTAAAGCAGTGGCATTGAGCCCCTTAATATCTAATGATGCCATAGTCTTCCCCCGCTATCGCATTATCTATGCTTTACTATTATCTCTTAAGTCCGTTAGCTGTCTGCATCATCTCATCAGTTGTCTGGATCGCTGTTGAGTTCATTTCATATGCTCTCTGAGCTACGATCAGGTTAACCATCTCTGTTGCTACGTTTACGTTGGAGCCTTCAAGATATCCCTGAACGATTTCACTTGGCTTAATAGCACCTGCTGCTGTTGACTCGTTAATAGCATTTCCACTTGCAGGAGTCTCCTTAAATGCTACGCTTCCAACTCTCTCAAGGCCTTCTCTGTTAGGAAACTGCCACAAGCCAACCTGGAATCCTAGTTCCTGTGGAACGCCCTGCTCATCAGGATAATAAACCTTTCCGTCACCACCGATTGTAATACGGCTTGCTACTCTGTTTCCGTCTACTACGATCTCTTTTCCTGTAGTATCAAGTACTTTATTACCCTCTGCAGTAGTCAGAACCAGTGATGTTCCTCCTGCCTCAGAAAGTGCCCAGCTGAAGTTACCATTTCTCGTATAAAGCTGAGTCGTTCCATCACTATCGAAGTAGCTAAAGAAGCCATCTCCACTGATAGCCATAGCTGCAGGGTTATCATTGGTCAAAAAAGATCCCTGCTTAAAGAACTGATTTATGGACGCAACTCTGGTTCCTAAGCCTACCTGAGAGGTAACTGGCTTGGGAGCACCATTTGCTGTAGTTGTAACTGTCTGAAGTTCCTGATAAAGGAGAGATTTAAACTGAGCGCCTTGCGCTTTATATCCTGCGGTATTAACGTTGGCAAGGTTATTAGATATAGTATCAACATTCGTCTGCTGGGCATTCATACCCGTTGCAGCGGACCATAAACTTCTTACCATAAGCCACCTCCGATTTCGATAATGCCATATTACCGTCCTCCGTGACTGGTAATCTTTGTTCTATCTATATATCGGTTTCAGCATCAGATTACTTTATTAAAATTTTCTAAATTTTAACCGATCCTTCCAATCTGATTAGCTGCAATTTCAAGTGTACCATCTATAGTAGTGATCATTCTCTGGTTGGTGTCATAATTTCTCTGGGTAGCAATCATATTAACCATTTCATCTACAACAGATACATTGGACTGTTCAAGGAATCCCGGATAAACTGTAGGGAATTCCAAAGCTGTAGCTTCAACATTCTCATCAACCGGAATATAGAAGTTTTCACCATAGTGTAGAAGATTGTCATAAGAATAGCGGCCATCAGGATATTCGGTTGCCTCAAAGTCGTAAACGCCAAGTATAGCCACAACTTCGCCGTCCTGAATAAGTTCGCCTGTAGTATTTGTCTGAACAGGAATCTGTGTATCAAGCTTTATGCGCTTGCCCTTATTATCAAGAACAAAATCTCCATCCTGAGTTGTAAGATAACCTTCCTCAGGCTTTTTAGGATCAAGGATCTTAAGAGTAAAGCAGCCATCTCTGGTGTACATGATATCCTGTTGTTCCTTGGTATCTCTTTCGATATTTATAGCCTTATTTGTGTAATCCACAGCAAAAAAGCCACGTCCAGCTATAGCGAAGTCGAAGGTGTTTTGTGTCTCCTTCATTGGTCCTTCGGTCCAGTCAACGTAGCTTTCCCCTATTTTTACACCAGGATTAATAATGCCCAGTCCACGTGCAGTGTTGGGAGCATCAGTATAATCCTTTATCTTCAGCGCAAGCTGATCCTTAAAAGCTCGCGCTGTTAATCCTTCTTTTTTGTAACCATTGGTGTCGGCATTAGCAAGATTGTTGGTCAGCACATCCATTCTGCGCTGTTCGTTGATCATACCTGTGTAAGCAGTGTAAAGACCCTTTACCATCCAATTTTCCTCATACCATCCTGGTCTTATCGCCCATTCAGTCCATGAACAGGGTATTAATCCTCGTGGAAACCAACGATAAATTCTACATAACGACCGGTTCCGATAGCAACTGCTGTCATAGGATCCTCTGCAGTCATTGTGTTGATGCCTGTCTTAGAATAGATAAGATCTTCAAGTCCACGAAGAAGAGCTCCACCACCGGTAAGAACAATTCCTCTGTCTGCAATATCTGCAGCAAGCTCAGGTGGTGTATTCTCAAGAACGCTGTGGATAGCCTCGATAATCTGTGATGTAGGTTCTCTGAGAGCTTCCTCTGTTTCCTCAGATGATACTCTTACTGTCTTAGGAAGACCTGTTACAAGGTTTCTACCTCTGACATCCATGTAATCATCCTCAGCACGTGGGTAAGCTGATCCAATCTTGATCTTAATATCTTCTGCAGTACGATCACCGATAAGAAGATTGTGCTTCTTTCTCATGTAACGAACGATAGCTTCGTCGAAGTCATCTCCGGCAACCTTAACTGATGTACTTACAACTGTACCACCAAGAGAAATAACAGCGATATCAGATGTACCACCACCGATATCTACGATCATATTTCCGCATGGCTTTGTAATATCAATACCTGCTCCGATAGCAGCAGCGATAGGCTCTTCGATTGTCTTAACATCTCTTGCGCCGCAAAGTCTTGTAGCATCTTCAACGGCCTTCTTCTCAACCTCAGTAGCACCACTAGGAACACATACAGCGATGAAAGGCTTACGATGGATTCTACGTCCGATAGCCTTCTTGATGAAATATCTCATCATCTGCTCTGTGATCTTGTAGTTAGAAATAACGCCCTGACGAAGTGGTCTGACAGCTACAATGTTACCCGGTGTACGACCAAGCATAAGTCTTGCATCCTCACCGATAGCCTTGATCTCTTCTGTATCTCTGTCATATGCCACAACTGATGGCTCTTTTAAAACGACACCCTTACCTCTGATGTAAACAAGTACAGAGGCTGTTCCTAAATCAATTCCAATGTCTGCGTACTGCATATTTCCTTAGTACCCCTTTCAAATGTAAAGCAAAACATACTAGTTTTGCCAATTAGCTCATAATATCATTACGATTATAAACCAAAAATGCACCGTTGAAAAGGGGCACACCTTTCCTGTAAGTATATCGGCAACTTAAAGGCCCTACTTTAGCATCTTTTTTATGTACGCACCTGTGTAGGATTTTTTGCACTTGGCAACCTGCTCTGGAGTGCCGGATACTACTACTGTTCCGCCGCCGGAACCTCCTTCCGGTCCCATATCGATAATATAGTCACCTGTCTTGATAACATCCAGGTTATGCTCGATAACCACAACAGTATTGCCCTGCTCAACAAGCTTGTGCATGATCTTGACCAGCTTTTGAACATCCGCAAAATGAAGTCCCGTTGTAGGCTCATCAAGGATATAAACAGTCTTACCTGTTCCAACCTTACTAAGCTCTGTTGCAAGCTTGATACGCTGAGCCTCACCACCTGACAACTCTGTACTTGGCTGGCCAAGCTTAATATAGCCAAGACCTACATCGTACAGTGTCTGGATCTTACGCTTAATGGTCTTAACATTCTCAAAGAAGCCGAGAGCCTCTTCCACAGTCATATCAAGAACATCATAGATACTCTTGCCCTTATACTTAACTTCAAGAGTCTCATGATTGTATCTCATTCCCTTACAAACTTCGCAAGGTACATAAACATCCGGAAGGAAATGCATCTCAATCTTGATGATTCCGTCACCGCCGCAGGCTTCGCATCGTCCACCCTTGACGTTAAAAGAAAATCTGCCTTTCTTGTAGCCCCTTGCCTTGGCATCAGGCGTTCCTGCAAACAGGTCTCTGATCATATCAAACACACCTGTGTAGGTTGCAGGGTTAGATCTTGGGGTACGTCCGATAGGTGACTGGTCAATGGCAATAACCTTGTCCACCTGGTCAAGGCCTTGAATATCCTTGTGCTTACCGGGAATACATCTTGCTCTGTTAAGATCTCTTGCAAGACGCTTATACAAAATCTCATTAACCAGAGAGCTCTTTCCTGAGCCGGAAACACCGGTAACTATGGTCATAACTCCAAGAGGAATCTCAACATCAATATTCTTAAGGTTATTCTCCTGTGCTCCTATAACCTTGATAAATCCTGTGGGCTTTCTCCTGTCCGCAGGAACCTCGATCTTGAGCTTTCCTGACAGATACTGGCCTGTAATGGACTCTTTTACCTGCATGATCTCTTCTGCGGTACCGGTAGCAACAATCTTGCCTCCGTGAGAACCCGCTCCCGGTCCAACGTCAACGATGTAATCTGCTGCCCTCATGGTATCCTCATCATGCTCTACCACAATAAGAGTGTTGCCCAAGTCTCTTAAGTTCTTGAGGGTATTAAGAAGCTTATCGTTATCTCTCTGATGAAGGCCGATACTTGGCTCATCCAGAATGTAACAAACGCCGCAAAGTCCCGAACCGATCTGGGTTGCCAGTCTTATTCTCTGGGCCTCTCCTCCGGAAAGAGTTCCGGTGGCTCTTGAAAGAGACAGATAATCCAGTCCTACATCGATAAGGAATCCCACTCTCGCCCTGATCTCCTTGAGGACCTGAGATCCGATAACCATCTGATGCTCAGACAGATTAAGATTCTCGAGATAATCATGGAGTTCACCGATAGACATGGAAGTGATCTCAAAGATATTCTTGTCATCAATTGTTACGGCAAGAGACTCCTTTTTAAGTCTTTGTCCGCCGCAGAGCTGACAAGGCGTAATTCTCATATATTCCTCGTACTCTGCTTTCATATTCTCAGAGAAGGTCTCTTTATATCTCTGCTCAACATTCTTGATAAGACCATCAAAAAGAACCGGATAATCCCCTACACCTCGGCTGCCTTCGTAGTGAACCATAACCTGTTTGTCCGCGCCATGGATCAGCATATGGCGAACATTCTCAGGAAGATCCTGATAAGGAGTATCAAGACTAAACTTATAAGCCTTGGCAAGAGCCTTCAGGGTAGCATTGGTAAAGCTGCCTTCCTTATTGGAGGACTGCCATCCCATAACCACGATACATCCGTCATTAAGAGACAGACTCTTGTCAGGAATCATCAGATCCTCATCAAACTCCATCTTGTAGCCAAGTCCAAAACAGTCAGGGCAGGCACCAAATGGGTTGTTAAAAGAAAAGCTTCTTGGCTCAATCTCCGGAATGCTGACGCCGCAGTCAGGGCAGGCGAAGTTCTGGCTAAAACTAAGCTCTTTTCCATCTATAACATCCACTAAAAGAAGTCCGTCCGCCAGTGCCAGTGCACTTTCTACGGAATCGGTAAGTCTTCTCCTAAGATTCTCGTTATCCTTGTGAACCACAATTCTATCTACAATAATCTCGATAGAATGCTTGATATTCTTGTCCAGCTTGATTTCTTCTTCTGAAATCTCGTACTGGCTTCCGTCAATCCTTGCTCTTACATAACCGGCGCGCCTTGCTCTGTCCAGAGTCTTGGCATGTTCACCCTTCTTGCCGCGCACTACGGGAGCCATGATCTGAATCTTGGTATCTTCTCCAAGAGCCATGATCTGATCGCACATTTCATCCACAGTCTGGCGGCGGATTTCTCTTCCGCAGTTAGGACAGTGAGGAATACCTATTCTCGCATACAAAAGTCTAAAGTGATCATAGATCTCTGTCACGGTTCCCACTGTAGATCTTGGGTTCTTGTTGGTAGACTTCTGATCAATAGAGATTGTAGGTGACAATCCCTCGATTCGCTCTACATTAGGCTTATCCATCTGTCCCAGGAACATTCTGGCATAGGATGACAAAGACTCCATGTAGCGCCTCTGGCCCTCAGCAAAAATAGTGTCGAAGGCCAGTGAAGACTTGCCTGAACCGGAAAGGCCGGTAAATACTGTCAAAGTCTCCCTTGGAATCTTCACACTTACATTCTTAAGATTATGTTCATTGGCACCACGAACCCTGATATAGTCATGGATATCAGAGGGCAAAATCCTCTTGGTGGTGGTGTTTTTCTTGGTCATCTTGCTGTTTTCTACTGTCATACTTTACTCCAATATATTCTCATATAGCGGTAACGATTATTTTCCCTCAGTCAGTTCATTAAGTATCTTCTTAAGTTCAATCATCTGATCACGCAGGGATGCAGCAGTCTCGAAGTCCAGCTCTGTAGCTGCTCTCTTCATCTTCTTCTGAACCTGTCCGATCAGCTTCTCCAGTTCAGCCTGATCCATAGACTCAGGATCCTTCTCAAACTTAATCTCTTCCTTGGCAATAGCCTTGGTTACGGCGATAAGATCTCTGACAGCCTTCTTGATAGTCTGAGGAGTTATGCCGTGTTCCTCGTTGTACTTCTCCTGAATAGCACGACGTCTCTTGGTCTCATCGATGGCCTTCTGCATGGAGTCGGTCATGTTATCAGCGTACATGATAACTCTGCCTTCTGCATTTCTGGCTGCTCGTCCAATAGTCTGAATAAGCGATGTCTCAGATCTCAGGAAGCCCTCTTTATCTGCATCAATAATAGCAACCAGAGAAATCTCCGGAATGTCCAGACCTTCTCTTAGAAGGTTGATACCAACCAGTACGTCGAAGACATCAAGTCGCATATCTCTGATAATCTCCGATCTCTCCAGGGTATCTATATCTGAGTGCAGGTACTTAACTCTGATTCCGGACTCTGCCAGGTACTCTGTTAAGTCCTCTGCCATTCTCTTAGTCAGGGTTGTGACAAGAACCTTATTCTTTTTGTCAACTTCAGTCCTGATTTCACCAATCAGATCGTCAATCTGCCCCTCTACCGGCCTTACCGAAATCTCAGGGTCCAAAAGACCTGTCGGCCTGATAACCTGTTCTGTACGTAGAAGCTCATGCTCCTCCTCGTATTTGCCCGGAGTTGCAGAGCAGAACAGCATCTGGTCAATATGAGACTCAAACTCCTCAAAATTAAGAGGTCTGTTATCCAGGGCAGACGGAAGTCTGAAGCCATAGTCAACAAGCGTTAATTTCCTGCTTCTGTCCCCGTGGTACATTGCGCCAACCTGGGGAATCGTCATGTGGGACTCGTCCACTATGATCAGGAAATCTCTGTCAAAGAAGTCTAAAAGTGTAAGCGGCGGCTCTCCCGGCTTCATAAAGTTAAGATGCCTTGAATAGTTCTCAATACCGGAGCAAAAGCCCGTTTCCCTCATCATTTCCACATCAAAGTTCGTTCTCTCGGAAATTCTCTGGGCCTCAATAAGCCTGTCCTCGCCCTTAAAGAACTTTATCTGTTCCTCCAGCTCTTTTTCTATATTGTCGCAGGCCATATTTATCTTTTCCTGAGGGACAACATAGTGAGATGCAGGATATATCATCACGTGGGACAGCTCGCTTCTGACCTTGGCTGTCACCGGCTCAATCTCGCAGATTCTGTCAATCTCATCCCCGAAGAACTCCACCCGGATAAGATAGTCGTCAGCATTGGCAGGGAAAATCTCGATTGTATCACCGCGAACTCTGAAATTACATCTGCTAAGCTCCAGGTCATTGCGGTTATACTGGATAGCCACCAGTTCCTTGATGGTCTCATCCCTGTCCTTGCGCATTCCGGGCCTCAAAGAAATAGACATTCCCTTAAATTCCTCAGGACTACCCAGACCGTAAATACAGGACACGCTGGCCACGACAATTACATCCTTGCGCTCCGCAAGAGAGGCCGTAGCAGAAAGACGAAGCTTATCAATCTCGTCATTGATGGAAGAATCCTTGGCAATATATGTATCTGTCTGGGGAACGTAGGCCTCCGGCTGATAGTAATCATAGTAGGAAACAAAGTATTCCACCGCGTTCTCAGGAAAGAACTCCTTCATCTCGCCGTAGAGCTGACCTGCAAGGGTCTTATTATGAGAAATGATCAGCGTAGGCTTCTGCAAAGCCTGGATAACGTTGGCCATGGTAAAAGTCTTACCTGAACCCGTAACTCCAAGGAGGGTTTCAAACTGATTTCCAGCCTTAAAACCTTCCACCAGCTCTTTGATAGCCCGAGGCTGATCACCTGTAGGTTTAAAATCACTATGTAACTTAAACTCCATATATGCGCACCCATTCTCAAAAATGATTTAAAGCACTCAATTCATGCTGAAAGTATACCATCAATAAAAACTAATGTCCATATATTTCCAGAACGTATGTTCACGCAAGATTCAGCGAATCATAGGTATATACCAGATCCTGTTCAATCACAAAATCGTCCTCCGCAAAATCCTCGCTGTAATCCGCTGTCTCCAGAAGCCTTGTGGTGCACATAGCAGCTGTAGCCTTACCTTCCACAGCCCTCACCGGCTCCTCCTTCTCGTCTCCGAGAAGGCTTCCAACGCCCAATATAACCACCAATGCCACCAAAACACTGATGAAAGTATATACAAAAATCATCATTCTTTTTCTAATACCTCTCTACTTACAAATTCCTCTATCCATGATCTGGCATAGCCAAACCTCTGCCTCACAACCGGCATTCGAACAGACATATCATTGGCAGCCAGGCTCTTTATTTCCTCCGCTTTCAGGATTCCTCCTGAGATAACAACAGAGAAAAGAGCTGCTGCCGCCGTAAGCTTAATTCCCTGCAGGATCCTGCGAAGTCTCTTCTTTTTGGGAAGCTCTGTAAGAGAACTCTGTATTTCCGCAAAGGACTTAAATCTATCCTCTCTGTCGGCCCGTGTACACTTATCGATTATTCCAAGGACTTCCCTTGAAACTCCCTTTATTCCGTTCTTTTTATAGCTCATCACCTGATCCATATCCTTGGTATCCACACCGGATATGAGCTGCAAAAGAGTCATGCCAAAACAGTAAATATCTGTTCTTGGATCCGTCTGACCAAGGTTCCCAAACTGCTCCGGCGCCGCAAATCCCAGAGTTCCCAGATTCAAAGTATCCTCAAGTTCGCCCCTTTCAAAGACTCTCGCCGCCCCGAAATCAATGAGGCAAATATGGCCATCCGGCTTTAATACCACGTTGGCAGGCTTTAAATCTCTGTAAATTATGGGCTGCCTAAGGCCGTGCAGATATCTCATTATCCCCGAAAGCTCGTAGGCAATCCTCACTGCCTCCTTTTCGGAAAAGACACCCCTTGTCAAAAGAACCTTCTCAAGACTGTTACCCGGCACATATTCCAAAACGATTTCTTCCGCCGATTTTTCATAGAGCTTTGGCACAGCTCCGTGGTCAATCATATTAAGAATTCTGGCTTCACTGGCCATATTCTTTTTCTCTATCTCATCAGCTTTACCCTCTGCCTGTTTGCAGCGCTTTATAGTGACAAGCTGCCCCGACCGGGTATCTTTTTCCAGAAATGCATTGCAGTTTCCGCCGCTTCCAAGGGGCCTGATTATCCTATATCTCAACATGGCCACCTCACATTTCAAGGCACATTGCAGCCACGGAAATATTGTCATCTTCCCTGTTATCCTTGGCTGCTTCCACCATTTTTTTACACTGTCCCAGCATATCCTCATCAGTCAGACACATCTGCGGGCATAGCCTCTTTCTAAGCTGTTCTCCATCAAGGGTTCTCCAAAAGCCATCGCTGCAGGCCACAATTGTGGTATTTCCTTTTAGCTGGCCCTTCCTTACCTCCGGCTCCGGAGCATGGGATGTGCCAAGGCACTGCAAAAGAACTGATTTCTCCTGATCTTCCAAAGCTTCACTCTCGGAAATAATTCCCTTGTCCAGCTTATCCTGAACAACGCTCTGGTCCTTAGTAAGCCTCTCAACTTCCTTGGCTCTTACAGCATAGATCCTGGAATCTCCCACATTTACCGTCATGTACCTGGTTCCTATCTGTATCAGGGCTGCCAGCGTTGTTCCCAGCTGCACTCCTCTGTGCTTTCCGTACCTTTTAAGGTCGCCGTTTATTCTCCTTACCATCCTGTCAAAAGAACTCTCGACAGCGTCCCATAGTTCGTTTTCCGACATATTCTGGAGAAGACTCAATTCCTCATGGAACCAGGACTCAAGGGTTCTGATCGCCTTACAGCTTGCCACTTCTCCCTTGGACAAGCCGCCCATCCCATCACAGATAGCAATCAAAGATATTCTTCCATGATTTCTTGTGTTGGCAACTTTTATAAGTGCCGCGTCCTGGTTAATTTCTCTGGTTGTACCTACATCAGTACAAATACATGCTTTTACTTTCATAACTTCCTTTCCTTACTAATCATTGCCTAAACAAAAAACGGAAAAAATGCTCGATCTGAGCTTTTCGAATGGGTAATTCCCAATCAACCGATAAAAAAATGACTGTGCCTAAGAATTAGACACAGTCATGAATAATACTAAATATGTTTTTATTTGTCAAGAAGCTCCATCATAACCTCTTTTGCCTTGTCAAGCTGAGTATCAGTCTTGTCCTTGGCATAGGCTTCTGCATCGTATTCAACCTCAACATCAGGTTCAATACCGACACCATGGATATTGATTCCGTTAGGTGTGAAATAGCTGCTTACTGTAAGCTTAACAGCTGTTCCGTCTCTGAGATCAAAGATTCTCTGAACAATCCCCTTACCGTAGGTGGTCTTACCTACCAGGGTTCCGATTCCGTAGTCCTTGATGGCTCCTGACAGAATCTCGCTGGCGCTGGCTGAATACTGATTAACCAGAACAACTACCGGAATATCTATTTCATGTTCGCCGTCACAGGTATAATCTTCTCTGTTGCCATCCCTGTCCTCGGTATAAACGATAATACCCTTTGGAAGGAGCTGTCTTGCTATATCACAAACAGTAGCAAGGTTTCCGCCAGGGTTAGATCTAAGGTCAATAATAAGTCCCTCTATATTCTCGGCACGAAGCTCAGCCATTCCCTCAACAAACTGCTGGTAAGTTACCTCATCAAACTCTGTGATCTTGAGATATCCGATTCCATTATCGAAAACCTCAGTGCTGACTGTAGGAACCTCAATCTGAGCACGCTCTACATCAACCTCAACATTGTCTGCACTACCTTCTCTGACCAAAGTCAGATGAACTGTAGTGCCTGCTTCACCCTTGATGCGGCCCACAACCTCTTCAAGGGAAAGTCCCTGTGTTGATTCCTTGTTGATCTCGTAAATGATATCGTCAACACACAGTTCTGCAGCTTCTGCAGGACTTCCAGGCATAACACCTGATATTCTTGCCATATTCAAAGTATTGTCAAAACTTACATAAGCACCGATGCCATAATACACACCTTTGGTGCTGTTCATCATTTCATCAAGCTCTTCTTCTGTGTAATAAACAGAATAGGGATCTCCCAAAGAATCCATAAGACCTTTGTAGATTCCGTTGGCCTCCTCCTGCTTATCAACATCAGTCTTGTAATAATAGGTGTCAATTACATCTTCAAGGGCCTGAATCTTGTTAAGGGTCTCATCACTTATGAGTTCGCTCCTTCCGCCGAGTCCAAGAACCGGTGAAATAGCGCTCTTACCCACAAAAAGCAAATATAAAACCACTGTGGAAACCACCAAAACCGAAGCAAGGAAGCCAATAAGAATTCCGGCTATGAACCTCTTGGTAAGTCTGGTATCTTTTCCATCCTGATTGTTCACACTGCCCGGACCAGTAACTACCTGATTATTGTAATCCATTACCGGTTCAGTAGACTGATTCAATCCATTATTACTATCCACTTAATTCACCTCTATGTTTTATTTAAGATAATTCCATGGGCTAACATATGCTCCATTTAATCTTACACCAAAATGGAGATGATTTCCCGTGGATCTTCCGGTAGATCCAACTGCAGCAATCTTAGTTCCGGCTGAAACGTCCTGTCCCTTAGATACATAAAGAGCTGAGCAGTGCATATAAACGGTATATAATCCGCCTCCATGGTTGATCATTACATAATTACCCATAGAGCTTTCGTAGGCTGCTGCCACAACTGTTCCAGCATAGGCCGCAAGAATAGGTGATCCTCCCGGTGCTGCAAGGTCTATACCGTTATGCATCTTCTCGATTCCAAGAGTAGGGTGCATTCTCATACCATAGTTATCGGATATTCTGGTATATTTAGGGCATGGCCAGGTGAACATTCCGCCATCGTAGGTATATCTGCTATAAAGTGCCTCTTTATCAGCCGCAACCTCTTTTTCAAGAGCTGCGATAGCAGCATTTTCTGCCTTGATCTCAGCCTCGTACTCCTTGATAGCCGCCTCTTTGTCGGTAATACTTGCCTGAACACTGTTAAGCTCTGCACTCTTCTGATTGAGAAGATTCTCAAGATTGGCCTGCTCCGCCTCTTTGGTTTCCTTGGCCTCATCAAGAGTTGCCTTTTCTTCCTCCAAAGCCTCTTTGGTAAGAGTGATCAGCTCTGTTGTTGCTATATACTCATCGAGCTTCATCCTGTCGTATGCGGACAAACTCTCAATGTAATCTGCCTTATTAAGCATATCGGCGAAGCTTCCGGATTCCATCAGAAGTTCCAGGTAAATAACGCCTCCGCGCTCATACATGAACTTGATACGCTTCTTCATGGCTTCGTACTGATTCTTCTGAATCTCCTCAGCCTCAGCCAGTTCCTGGGTTGTTGTCTCTATCTGCCCCTCTTTAACTGTAATCTGTTCTTCCAGCGAATCTATATTTTGCTGAACATCGGTAAGAGAAGCGTCGATCTTGGTGATATAGTTGTTAAGATTTGTTTTACTGCTCTCCAAATCTTTTTTTACTTTTTCAAGGTTCGTCTTGGCATTCTTGAGGGAGTCGCGCTCTTTTTTCGCATTGGATATCTGCTGTTCCTTGGCCTTGATGCTTTCTTCGGTAACATCGGCATGGGAAACAACAGTATTACTTCCCCAAAGAGATACCACCATAACTATACTCAGTAAAGCGTATAGTATTCTCTTTTTCTTACCTGTTATTAATCTGCTCAAACCAAATAAACTTCCCTTTCCGAATTACACATGCAAGTGCTTTCTGACTGTGGTGAAACTTCCAAAGAAACCAATACCGATACCTATAGCCAGAGAAATAGGTATTAGCTTATTGTAAACAACATCTACAGGCAAAAAGTTCAGCAGGGAGCTGAGCATAGTAAACTTAGATGCAACGTATTCAATTGCCTTTGTATAAACAAAATATACAATAACGAGCGGTATTATTGATCCTATTATTCCGATGAGAATACCCTCAACCACAAAAGGCGCTCTTACAAAGAAGTCTGTAGCACCGATATACTTCATGATATTGATCTCATCCTTCCGGACAGCAATACCCATGGTTACTGTGTTGCTGATAAGGAATATTGATACCAGCAAAAGAATAATGATAATACCACCGGATACATAAGCAATAAGCTTATTGACTCCGCTAAGTGTGGTAGCTGTAACCTCTGATCTGTTAACCTCTCTGACAACCGTTATGGACTCTGCATACGTAACAAGCGCGGGCTGCAAAGATACATCATTAAGATAAATCTGAAGGTTTGCAGAATCCGCAAGAGGATTCTCTGTAAAGCCGTCAGCATATTCTCCAAGGTATTCCTGCTTGAAGCCTTCCCAGGCCTCATCTGCGGAAACATATACTATCTCTCTTACTTCAGCTCTTTTCTCAAGATCACTCTTAACTGCAAGGATCTGGTCCTCTGTGGTACCTTCATTGAAGAATACTGTTACAGATACGCCTTCCTCAGCAGTCTTAACAACGTGCTGGAAGTTAGTGATTATTGAATAGAAAATGCCGAACAAGAATAAGCATGCGCTTATAGTCGCTACAGAAGCCAGTGTGTACCACTTATTTCTGCCCAGGTTTTTGAAGCCCTGTCCAATAGTGTAAAAGAAACTATTAATCCTCATCGATGTACATACCTTCTTCCTCGTCTTCTATAATGACGCCTTTTTTCATGGTAATAACTCGTTTCTTCATGGCATTAACGATTTCTCTGTTATGTGTAACCACGATAACAGTTGTACCGTTCTCATTAATCTGCTCCATGAGCTTCATAATTTCCCATGAATTGTTAGGATCAAGGTTTCCTGTAGGCTCGTCCGCAAGCAAAATAGCAGGTCTGTTGACCAGCGCTCTCGCAAGAGCAACTCTCTGCTGCTCACCACCTGACAACTGATTTATCTTACTCTTGTACTTGCCGGCCAGGTTAACTGTGGCAAGTATTGAAGGAACGTTTCGCTTGATCTCTCTTGTAGGAGTCTGCACAATTCTCTGCGCAAAAGCAACGTTCTCATACACGTTTCTGTCCTTGAGAAGACGGAAATCCTGGAATACAATTCCCAGATTTCTTCTGAACTTAGGAATCTTGCTGTGCTTGATTCTCCTAAGGTTATAGCCCAGAACAGTGATCTCACCGTCTGTAGGCACAAGTTCACGAAGGAGGAGCTTGATCAGCGTAGACTTACCTGATCCACTATCTCCCACAATAAAAACAAATTCACCCCTCTTGATATGAAGGGTGACTCCGTTTAAAGCCGGCGCACCCGTAGAATAAGATTTAGTCACGTTTTCAAGCGTGATAACCTCATCCTCCGGAATCTGCCTGTTTATTCTTTTTCTTTTGTATGATCTTTCCATAAATCTCCCCCGGATCCGAATGTAACTATCTCATGGCGAATTACAGTGCCATGTTTCTGAACCCTTTTATCAAGTAAATTTCTCCATATACTTCATGTATCTTACAACCATCAGCGCAATCTTAAAGGTGATCGCATCATCAAATACTCTAAGATCAAGTCCTGTACTCTTCTGCAGCTTGTCCAGTCTGTACACAAGAGTATTTCTGTGAATAAAGAGCTGTCTTGATGTCTCAGAAACATTAAGACTGTTCTCAAAGAACTTGTCGATAGTAGTAAGGGTTTCTTGATCGAAGTCGTCCGGATTTCTTCCCCCGAATATTTCCTTGATAAACATCTTGCAAAGAGGTATTGGAAGCTGGTAAATAAGTCGACCGATTCCCAGCTCGCTGTAGCAAATAACCTTTCTCTCATCGAAGAAGATCTTGCCTACATCCAGAGCCATCTTAGCCTCTTTGTAGGAACGGGAAACCTCTTTGATCTCGCCCACTACAGTACCGTAAGCAACTCTTACGCCGCTAAGTCCCTCTTTTTCAAGTGTCTGCAGCATTTCCTCTGCAACCTTGGAAATCTCGGATGGCTTGAGCATATCGCTCACATCCTTGACAACAATAACGTTGTCCTCATCAACTTCAGTAACAAAGTCATTTCCGTTTCCGAAATGAGTCCTTGTAATCTCAAGAGCGTTGTTATCGCGGCCATTTACAGACTCGATGATCATAGCCACTCTCTTGGCATCGGTTTGAATATGGAGTTTCTTGGCCCTTGAGTAAATATCAACCAAAAGCAGATTATCAAGAAGAAGGTTCTTGATAAAGTTGTCTTTGTCGAATCTCTCTTTGTAAGCAACCAAAAGACTCTGTATCTGATAGGCAATCATCTTGCCCAGCATATAAGTATTCTCTCCACTACCAGTACAAATCAGAATGTACTCAAGTTGCTGTTCATCATAAATTTTAAAATACTGGTGTCCCTGGATTTCCTGAGAATCTGCAGGTGAATCCACAAAATTTCTGGCAGGAACAGATACGTTGCCTATATCACTTGATGTAGATGCAACCTCCTTGCCATCAATATCAAGCACACAGAGATCAACGTGTGCGATAGTCTTAAGTCCATCAATTGTATTCTGGAGAATTTGATTAGAAATCATTTATCACTCTTTCTGCAACCTGATAAACCGCTGCGATAATAAAAACTATTGTCATTTTAATATAAATGTACAAAAAAATCTACCTCATTATAGCTGTTTTTTGTTCATTTTTTTGATTTCATCGTCAAAATCTACAAAAACGGACTTCTTTTTTTGTGTGGAAGAAAGCCTTTAGGAATCTAAGGCTCATAGAAAAAAATGTCGATATAAAAGATAGGATAAAGTGTATATGTGCGCGGATCCCCATGGGATCTGAAGTTACATTGCAGTTGCACAGGAGGTGCTTATGGATATTCCCGCTTTATCAATGGCACTATCTCAGAACAAGGTACTAAACGACGTTGGCGTAGCGGTACTGGCTAAGAGTCTCGATACTATGGAGAGCGCTGGAGAAGCGCTAGTATCAACAATTGACTCCGCAGCAGAATTATCTGTAAACCCCAATATCGGCGCCAATTTCGATATTAGGATCTGAGAAACAAAAGGCCCCATAACCGCAAGGTTATGGGGTTCTTCATGTTATACGTACGCAATGGAAAAAAACATAAATCCAACAGCAATCACCATGGCAATGATAAGCGGAATTGTCACAAGCTTATAGCCCTGCTTCCTGCAGTGTGGAATCGATAAAAGGAACTCTTTTCTTCCCTCATTCTCTGATATCTTCCTTACAATCAATAGTGCAAGAGTTGTAAAAAGAACTGCCGCCACCAAAAGGTATGCGTGGTAGATAATTGTTGAAACCGTTCCTCCAAGCTGTCCCATATAGTCACTTGCAAGCTCAGACGCCTCATCAATGGCATCACTGTTTACATACATCATCACAACTTCAATGGAGTTAAATACTGCATGAGCTATAAATGATGCCAGCACTGTACCTGTGGCCTCAACCAAAAGAGCGAGCATGATTCCCATAGCAACGCCATAGGCAAACTGGTTAAAGTTCATATGCATCATTCCAAAAAGAATGGATGACAACAGAATAGATCCTATTATTCTTCCGGTTCTCTGGTAGCTCTGAAGGATAACGCCTCTAAATATCACCTCTTCCACGAATGGTCCAAGGATTCCGATGGACAAGAACATGACCCACATCGGCATCTTGAGAACATCATCGCTAATAGCCGCCACCGCATTTTCCACAAACAGCATTGATATGGAATTTACAAATGCAACCATCGGGAAAAGAGTTATAACATAAACTACAATAAGGACTACGGAAGTCACTTTTATTTTTCGAAATGGTATAAGTACCGAAAACTTCTCTCCGCTGTACAAAACAGCTGCTATAGCCGGTATCAGCACAACAGCCTCACTTAGTATATTGTTGGCTAAAATAGATATTTCCGATCCACCGTTCAGATACCACAAAGAGAGAACAAGTACCAGGCCAAGGGTGGCCAAAATCATATACAAATATGTTCTGTTTGCTCTCCTATAATCCATAATCTCAACCTCAAATCTTATCTATGCTGTCTTTGCCGATTGTAATACGACCTTCCTTGAGAAGTCGTCCAACGGCTCTCTTAAATTCGTTCTTACTCATCTGAGTCTTTTCTCTGATAAGTTCAGGTGAAGCCTTGTCCGTAAATGGAAGCCTGCCGCCGCCTTTTTCAATCATCTCCATAAGCTTCTGAGCATCCTCGTCCATCTGAAGATAAGCCTTTTCTCTGATACTGAGATTAAGTCTGCCATCTTCCTTGACCGAGGTGATTCTGGCGTTAACGCTGTCTCCGATCTTCACATTGCCAAAGAGCTCTTTCTTGGGAATAAGTCCTGAATAAATATCATCAACCGCAACGAAAGCTCCGAAATTATCGCTGAGCTCATAAACGGTTCCGATTACCTTGTCATCCTTGGAGTATGGGCTGTTGCACTTAAGATATGGATAAACATTCATCGTCACAGCAAGACGGCTGCTCTTGTCCACATAAAGGGCACACAGAACTTCCTCTCCGGCCTTAACCTTTCTTGTCTGCTCTCTGAATGGAAGCAGTACATCCTTTTCAAGGCCCCAATCCATAAATGCTCCGATTTTGCTGGTTTCTTTTACCTTGAGAACTCTTACATCTCCCAGCATTATCTTGGGCTCTTTGGTTGTAGCAATAAGTCTGTCATCCGAATCCTTGTAGATGAACACCTCGATCTCGGAACCAACCTCTGTACCTGCAGGAACCTGCTTGATAGGTAAAAGAACTTTATCCTCCGCGCCTTCCTCTGCAAGGTATACACCAAAGTCTACCTTCTTAACAACTGTAAGCTTCTGCTTCTCTCCAAGTTTAATCATAATGTCTTCCGTCCTTTCTTTTGGCATGCCATCAACATGCTAAACACTACTGCATGATCTTAATTAGTTTCAAACTGAACAACGCATACGCTTTCCTCGTTCTTGTCATTCAGACTAACTGTATAAATAATATTATCACCCATAATACTCTTAACCACAACCGGATATAATACATCCCCTAAAAGAGCCTGTTTCTTGTACTCAGCTCTCAAAGAAACAATATTCTTGTCCTTGTCGGAAAGGCTTTCCATAGCCATTCTGATGTACTGTCCGTTATTAACATGGTTATTGGTGTCCAAATGGTGCTTCCTTACAACTATTTCCTCTGCTACCCTGGAATTTCCCTCTGGAATGGCAATTTTCCTATCCTTGTAGTCCATTTCCATCTTATCCTCAATAGGATAGGCATCTATAATCTCCGGCGTAACTCTTGTAGGCACACCCTTCACAAAATCAAACAATGTCCAAACAGAATTGGCTACTGCCAGCATTTCCCCATCCCTGGTCTTCATAAAGAAATTACGAAGTCCCATAGGTCCCTTTAAGGTGTAAGGAATTGTACCAATCGTAACCTCTTCGCAGAGCTTGGGGAGTCTTTTTATCTCTATCTGCCAGGAGTTAAGTACCCAGGCAATCCCTTTTTCTCTAAGATACTCCATAGTGGCAGGGCCATCCTGAGTCTGGAAGGTGGAACAATCCTGGAAATAATCAATTAAAGACTCTATGGTCAATACTGCACTACTATCTACTTCACTGTATCTGATCCGGGAATCAAAGCTGTACATATGGGCCTCCTACATAGGCTAAAATAGTTTTGCTAACAGTATATCATGATATAAAAAAAACGAGATTGGAAAAGCCAATCTCGTTTTGAAAGCTGGGCTAGTAGGATTCGAACCTACGTAATGACGGAGTCAGAGTCCGTTGCCTTACCGCTTGGCGATAGCCCATCGACAAGAAGTAATTATACGCAGGTAAATAATAAAATGCAAGCACTTTTTTAAAATTTTTATAAAAATCGTTATAACGATTAATATCAATACTGCCATTCGCATTTGAAATAACGCGAATGGCAGTAAATATCAGCCTTCAAATAAAAGATCAGCGTATGTTGGGAATGGCCAATCTTTTTTATCTACAAGCATCTCAAGAGCATCAGCAGGCTCTCTGAGTGCTGTCATTACAGGTCTAACCTTATCCTTATAGAAGAAAGCAAGTTCTCTCTGATTTGAAATCTTACCAGCCTTAGCCTCAAGCTTCTTGAGATCATCAAGAGCCTTCTTCATCTTGCTAAGGTTACTCTGAATTTCCTTAAGCTCATCAGTCTGAACTGAAGCATCAACTCCAGCAGCCTTGATAGCATTAACATCGCCAGCAAGTCTTCCAGCATACTTCATAACAGCAGGAATGATCTGCTTGGATGCCATGTCTATCATGGTAAGTGCTTCAATATTGATAGTCTTGGCATAAGATTCAAAAATAATCTCTTTTCTTGACTCAAGCTCTGTCTTGGTATATACACCAAAGCTCTCAAAGAGCTCAATAGCCTTCTTGGTAGTAAGTGTATCAGCAGCTTCAATAGTAGATGCGATGTTAGGAAGTCCACGTCTCTTAGCCTCTTCTACCCATGCATCTGAATATCCATCGCCGTTGAAAATAATTCTCTGATGATCTGTAAGGTATTCCTTGATCAGATCATGTACTGCCTCATCAAAATTCTTGGCCTTTTCAAGCTTATCAGCAGCCTCACAGAAAGCCTCAGCAACAATAGTGTTGAGAGTTGTGTTGGAGCTGGCCATAGAATCAGATGAGCCAACCATTCTGAACTCAAACTTATTACCTGTGAAAGCAAATGGTGATGTTCTGTTTCTGTCAGTAGCGTCTTTTTCAAACTCAGGAAGTGTAGAAACACCAGTCTTGAGCTTGCCACCTCTCTTACTGGACTTGGCAACACCTGTCTCAATAAGCTGTCTTACTACATCCTCAAGCTGTTCTCCAAGGAATACAGAAATAATAGCTGGAGGAGCCTCGTTAGCGCCAAGTCTGTGGTCATTACCAACATCTGATGCACTCTGTCTGAGAAGATCTGCGTGAGTATCAACTGCCTTGAGGATACAAGCCAGTACAAAAAGGAACTGAATATTCTTATTAGGAGTATCACCTGGATCAAGAAGGTTAACTCCGTCATCTGTGCAAAGTGACCAGTTATCATGCTTACCAGAACCATTTACACCTGCAAATGGCTTCTCGTGAAGAAGGCATCTCATGTGGTGATGCTCAGCAACACGCTTCATGGTCTCCATTATGATCTGGTTGTGATCTACAGCAATGTTGGCTGTCTCATAAACAGGAGCAAGCTCGTGCTGTCCAGGAGCAACCTCGTTGTGCTGTGTCTTATCAGGAACTCCAAGCTTCCAAAGCTCTACATTGAGATCCTTCATGAACTCTCCGACTCTCTCACGGATTACACCAAAGTAGTGGTCCTCCATCTCCTGTCCCTTAGGTGGCTGAGCACCGAAAAGAGTTCTTCCTGTAAAAATAAGGTCTTCACGTTTCATGGACTTATCCCAGTCCACAAGGAAATATTCCTGCTCAGGTCCTACGGAAACGTTAACCTTAGTAGCAGTAGTATTACCAAATAGTCTTACAATTCTAAGAGCCTCTCTGTTAATAGCCTCCATGGAACGAAGAAGTGGAGTCTTCTTATCGAGAGCCTCTCCTGTATATGAACAGAAAGCGGTAGGAATGCAAAGTGTAACGCCCGCGCCTGATTCCTTGAGGAAAGCAGGTGATGTGATGTCCCAGGTTGTATAGCCTCTTGCCTCGAATGTGGCACGAAGACCTCCTGAAGGGAATGATGAAGCATCAGGCTCGCCCTTAATAAGTTCTTTTCCAGAGAAAGAGGTGATCATTCTTCCATCCTTGTCAGCGCTGCCAACAAAAGAATCATGCTTCTCAGCAGTAATACCTGTAAGTGGCTGGAACCAATGAGTATAGTGAGTAGCGCCGTGCTCTACTGCCCACTCCTTCATTGCGTTAGCTACAACATCAGCTGACTCCTTGGACAATTCTCCGCCATGCTCAGTAACGTTTACAACATCCTTGTAAACATTCTTGGGAAGACGCTCTCTCATCTTGGCAAGAGTAAAGACGTTCTGTCCGAAAATCTCTTCTACATTTACATTGTTACCCATGTAATTCCACATTCCTTTCGCACAATTTATTCAATCGATAACCGCAGAAAAATGCATAAAAACAAATACATCTTACAACAAGATATGGAAATCGCAAAGTATTTTTTATAGCAGAAATCAGATGTCACCATATAGCAACATCTGATCAGCTGTTAAATACCGCAATCCGGTGTATTAATTTCTTCAGTAGCTTCTTTTGCCTTCACTCTGAGAACATCGTACCTCTCAGGAGTCTCGGATAACTTTACAAAAAGAGTCTGCTTGGAATGAGGGCAGGACTCCACAGGAGTTCCATCCTCTGCGTACATAGCCTCTACCTTAACCTTAACATCGGTTCCGTCAGGCTTCATGATCTCGATTTCATCACCAACAGAGAATTTATTTCTCTGCTCGAACTTAGCGCATCCTCTCTCGTCAATATCGCCTACAATACCAAGGTAAATGTACTCGTTTACATAGGTATTGTTGTCATAGATCTGAGTCTCGTCACTTGGTTTGCCAAAGTAGAAGCCTGTAGTGAACTGACGATATGTGCACTTGGAAATCTGATCAAGATACCAGGGCATATTCTCCCTGTACTTGTCCTCAGATTCAAAATAGTCATCAATAGCTTTTCTATAAGTTCTGGCAACTGTAGCAACATAAAGAGCTGTCTTCATTCTGCCTTCGATCTTGAAGCTGTCGATATCAGCATCCACCATCTCAGGAATATGCTCGATCATGCACAGATCCTTGGAGTTAAAGATATAAGTTCCTCTCTCATTCTCATAGACAGGAAGGTACTCTCCGGGTCTTTTTTCTTCCACAACAGCGTATTTCCATCTGCAAGGGTGTGTACAAGCGCCCTTGTTGGCATCTCTTCCGGTGAAGTAGTTGGATAGAAGACATCTTCCGGAATAGGAAATACACATAGCACCATGAATAAAGCACTCCATTTCCAGATCATCCGGAATCTTTGAAGTAATCTCCTTAATCTCACGAAGAGATAATTCTCTGGCGGCAACTACTCTTTTAGCGCCAAGTTCATACCAGAAATTGTAGGTCTCATAGTTAGTATTGTTAGCCTGAGTTGATACATGAATGTCTATTTCAGGGCAAATTCTTCTGGCCTTCATAAATATTCCGGGATCCGCAATAATAAGCGCATCCGGTTTAAGTTCCTTAAGTTCATGAAGATATTTCTCCACTCCGTCAAGGTCATAGTTATGGGCAAGGATATTAACTGTTACATGCACCTTAACTCCGTGAGCATGCGCAAACTCAATACCCTCTTTCATTTCCTCCGGGCTGAAATTCTTGGCCTTAGCACGCAGTCCAAAGGCATCTCCTCCGATGAAAACAGCATCTGCGCCAAACATAACAGCTGTTTTTAATACTTCCAAACTACTTGCCGGAATCAGTAACTCAGGTTTTTTCATTGATTTCTCCATATTTCTAAAAACAAATTAATACATCTATAAATATCTATCTTATAGCCTTACCGAAAGGGTCATTCCGTCGCCAACTGTAAGAATAACCGTATTCAGAGCCTCATTGTGCTTGAGCTCATACAGATATTCCCTCATTCTTGCATGAATCGTTCTGTCTCTCCTTGTAACAGCAAATCGGGATTCTATAACATCCCCGTCCTGAAGGACATTGTCTGATACCAGAAGGCCTCCCTTATTAAGGATTCTAAGACAATCCGGTAAAAAATTAATATACTGGCCCTTAGCTGCATCCATAAAAATAAAATCATACCCCGGAGAGAGCGTTTTGAGAATTTCTGTCGCATCACCTTCTAGGAGTGTGATTTTATTATGAGTGTCGTACTGTATAAAGTTCTGTCTTGCTATAGGTATGCGCTTTTCAAATTTCTCTATGGTTGTGATCTTGGTATCAATATCACTGTATTCTGCCATCAGTAGAGCAGAAAAACCTACAGCACAGCCAACCTCCAGAATATTCTTGGGTCTTGACTGTGCCATTAAGAATTTAAGTAGCGCCTGTGTATCCTTACGAATTATAGGAACATCAGTCTCTTTGGCTCTTTTCTCCAATTCATCAAGATAGGGAGCATTTCCCGGATCAAGTGAATTGATAAAGGCCGTCATTCTGTCCTGTTCAACCACCGTTTGTTTCCTCTTGTACTTCAGGCTGTGGCTCCACTGTCTCTTCAACAGAATCCTCTGTTCCCGACTCTGACTGACTGCTGCCCTCCGAATTAGTGGTAGCACCTGCCGCCATAATCTGAAGCATCTCCTCAGGAGTCATAGATGTGCTAAGTTCGTAGGTACCCGGAGCTTCTAATCCATGGTAATCCGAGAACTTTTCCTGAAGCTTAAATAAGTTTTTGTCTGTAATAAGGCCTACGCTTGCAAGTTTATCCGCTATTGTATTAGCAGAATCACCGCTTGCTATTGTCACAGTAACAGTTCTGCCTGTTCCCGAAGAAACAGGAACCTGATTAAAAATGTGATATCCATACTCGTAGGCAAGCTTGGAATATCTGCTTATCAGCATGATTACAATAATAACAAATGCAATTTTAACCGCTGCATCCAGCAGACCAAGCACCAGCTTTCTAACGTTCATTGGTCTCTCCCAGGCCACTAACCTTCCTATCAGAAATTAGTATCCATAATGATAGGCATGATCATTGGTCTTCTCTTTGTCTTCTTCCAGATATAATCGCTAAGAGCATCCTTAACAATACCCTTGAGCTTACCCCAGTCAGTAACACCCTTATCAAGAGCTTCCGTAACATCATCAAGAACAAGATCCGTAGCATCATCTATCAGCTTGTCTGATTCTCTTACATATACAAAGCCTCTTGAAACTATACTTGGCCCGGATACGAGCTGTCCGCTCTCTTTATCTATTCCAAATACAACTATTACAATACCATCTTCAGCCAAATGTTGTCTATCTCTAAGGACAACATTACCTACATCGCCCACGCCGAGACCATCAACAAGGATTGCTCCGAACGGAACCTTACCCTTAACCTTGGCGCTCTCATCATCCATCTCCAGAACCTCTCCGGAATGAAGGATAAAGATATTCTCCTTGGCAATTCCAAGATCTCTTGCAATATTAGCCTGAGCTATAAGATGTCTGTACTCACCATGAACAGGAATTGAATATTTAGGCTTAACCAGAGTATAGATAAGCTTGATATCCTCCTGGCACGCATGTCCTGATACATGAACATCCTGGAAAATAACGTCTGCACCCTTCATCTGAAGCTCATTGATGATGTTTGTAACAGCCTTCTCATTACCCGGAATAGGGTGAGAAGAGAAAATAACTGTATCTCCGGCTCCGATAGAAAGCTTTCTGTGCTGGCCGTTAGCCATTCTGCTAAGAGCCGCCATACTTTCTCCCTGGCTTCCGGTGGTGATGATGACCGTCTTATTCTCCGGATAATCCTTGAGATGTTCGATATCAATAAGAGTGTTCTCCGGAATGTGGATACACTCAAGCTTCTGAGCTATATCAATAATGCTGACCATGCTGCGGCCTTCTACCACAACCTTTCTGCCGCACTTATGGGCAGTGTTAATGATCTGCTGAACACGGTCTACATTGGATGCAAAGGTAGCAACAATAATTCTGTTATTCTCATGCTCATCAAAAAGAGATGCAAGTGCCCTTCCTACAGTCTTCTCAGATGCAGTAAATCCCGGTCTCTCAGCATTTGTTGAATCGCACATAAGAGCCAGAACGCCCTTTTTACCAATCTCGGCAAATCTCTGAAGATCGATAGGATCGCCGTAAACCGGTGTGTAGTCAACCTTAAAGTCACCTGTGTGCACAACAATTCCCGCCGGTGAATAAATAGCCAGCGCTGCTGCATCTACGATGGAGTGGTTGGTTCTGATGAACTCAACTCTGAACTGTCCAAGGTTAATAGACTGTCCAAACTTAACAACCTTTCTTCTGGTGTTCTTCAGAAGGTTGTGCTCCTCCAGTTTGTGCTCAATGATGCCCATTGTAAGTCTTGTGGCATAAACAGGAACATTAAGCTCATGAAGGACATATGGAAGCGCTCCGATATGATCTTCATGTCCGTGGGTAATAACAAACCCCTTAACTTTATCAATATTTTCCTGCAAATATGTGATGTCAGGAATAACAAGGTCGATTCCAAGCATGTCGTCATCAGGAAAAGACAAACCGCAATCCACCACAATAATACTGTCCTCATATCTGAAGGCAGTGATGTTCATTCCAATCTGCTCAAGGCCACCTAACGGGATGACCTGCAGCTTGGAGGTATTTTCAATTTTCTTTTTGCTCAAATTATTTCCTCCATAATTTATAGGCGGAGATACAGAAATAGATATAAACCAAAGTCCCCGTTAAATATCCAGATCTATATCATCCTCAGCAAGGAGCTTGCGAAATACACCTGCAACTGCTTCCAGTTCCAGATCATCGTCAACGATCGCATAAAGCGCCTGCTCATCTTTAATATCGGAGTCGTCGCGCAAAATAAGCGCCTCTCCGTCACCATCTTCTTCATCTGTGACAAGAAGGTAAGTCTTGGCACCAATAACAGTCTGTTCCAAACAATAGAATTCTACCGGCTCTTCTCCGTCCGGGCTAAAAATAATCTTTTCCAAAATAAATCTCCGTTCAATTACTGTAGATAGCTTACTCTGCCTTATCCTTGGAATTATCAAGATAATCCTGAAGTATTATCTGCGCAGCTATCATATCCACATATTCTTTTCTGTCTCGTCCTCTGATTCCGGCCTCGTCCATGATCTCATCCGCCTCTACAGTTGTAAGGCGTTCATCCCACATAATAACCGGAATACCTGTCCTTCTCTCGATCTTGTCTTTGAATTCCAGGCACAACTGTGAGCGCTCAGAGGGGGTCTGGTCCATATTGAGTGGAAGTCCCAAAACAATCTTAGTAACCCCATACTCTCCAATCAGCTCCTCAATGCGCGCTAATGTTTTTCTTAACTTATTCTCCTCTTTCCTACGGACAATCTCTTTACCCTGAGCAGTCAAAAGAAGCTCATCACTAATAGCAACTCCAACAGTCTTAGAGCCGTAGTCAAGACCCATAATACGCATAAATCTTATTTCCTTGCCCAGTCATTGCTCTTGATGTACTCTGTGAGCATCTCCTCAACAAGTTCATCACGCTCAACCTTCATGATAAGGCTTCTTGCGCCCTGGTGACTTGTGATATATGTTGGGTCACCGGACATAATATATCCAACAATCTGGTTAACCGGGTTGTAACCTTTCTCTAAAAGTGCATCATAAACAACAGAGAGAACCTTCTTAACACCAGTTTCCGGCTCAACCTCAACCTTGAAATATTGGGTATTTCCTAAATCCTGATCTGCCATATTCATTCTCCATTCATGTAATATTTTCAGAGAGTCTTCGCATCTGCTCTCTTAAAATCCAAATGCATATACATATTAATATTACACTAACCGATTTAAATAAGCAACGTACCGCAAATTCTCACACAAGAAGCGTCTCCGGATTAAGGAAGCCTGAAATAGTTTCCATTGTGATTTCTCCGGACACAGTAGCCTTAAATCGTGGGCTATCCTCTGAAGCAGCAACTCTGACATATCTGTCAGTATGTCCGATAATATAGTTTTTCCCTTTTATTTCCTCGCAGTCTTCCCACAGAACACCTACAGTCTCTCCGATAAAAGAGCTTCTGTATTTCTCGGACTGCTCTTTAGTCATCTTAAGAAGCACTTCACTTCTTGCAGTCTTTTCTCTGTCTGTAAGCTGCTCCTTCATGCCGGCAGCAACAGTTCCTTTTCTTGGTGAATACTTAAAGACATGCATCTCGTAGAAATTGATTTCTTCCACAAAAGCTCTGCATTCCTCAAATTCCTCCTCTGTTTCTCCGGGGAATCCGACAATAACATCAGTTGTAATAGCCGGTCTGTCAAAGGCCTCTCTAAGGAGTCTTACGCTCTCTTCAAACTCTGCAGCTGTATAATGTCTGTTCATTCTCTTAAGAACAGAATCACATCCGCTCTGAAGTGACAGATGAAAATGAGGACAAAGCTTATCAATAGCAGCAAGTCTCTTGGTATTTTCCGGTGATACTAGCCTCGGTTCAACAGATCCAAGTCTGATTCTCTCAATGCCGTCTATATCTGCAATCTTCTCAACAAGATCCACCAGCATCGGCTGCCCCTTATCAACTCCATAGGAGCCAATATGGATTCCGGTGAGAACAACCTCTTTACAGCCCTTCCGGACAAGTCCCTTAATCTCAGCAAGAACTTCCTCCATCTCTCTGCTGCGGACTCTTCCTCTTGCATATGGAATAACGCAGTATGAGCAGAACTGGTTACATCCGTCCTGAATCTTGATGTAAGCCCTTGTGTGCTCTGGCATCTCTGAAAGAGTCATTTCTTCGTACACATTTGTATGATTAATATCGATAATTGAGGTTCCGCCAAGGGTTTTATCCTCAAAATCCCCCTTAGCTTCCAGGAAGCTGTTCAATATTTCGACAATTTCAGACTTTTTATTATTTCCAACCGCCAGATCGATGCACTCGTCCTTTTTAACACCATCTATGCCTGTTTCCACGTAGCAGCCTACAGCAACCACGATAGAATCAGGGTTCTCCTTCTTGGCTTTGTGAAGCATCTGCCTGGACTTCCTGTCTGCGATGTTTGTAACAGTACAGGTGTTGATAATATAGATGTCTGCCTTGTCAGTAAACTGGACTATTTCGCAACCGGCCTCGCGAAGCCTGATTGCCATGACATCCATCTCATAGCTATTAACTTTGCATCCAAGGTTGTGCATGGCAACCTTCATTCCATTTACGGTATTTGGTGTATTGTTCAACATTTTCTCCGATCTTTCGCAGTTTTATCAAAAACTCATATCTTTTTAAGGCCTAGGTCATTGACTTTTATCTTTTCTACGTTTACTATAAAGTAAAAGAAGGAGGTATTTGCTCGATGAAGACCATTAAAATTTCTTTAAATTCTATCGATAAGGTTAAATCTTTTGTAAACGATATTACGAAGTTTGATTATGATTTCGATCTCGTTTCAGGAAGATACGTTATCGACGCAAAGTCTATTATGGGTATTTTCTCATTGGATCTTTCTAAGCCAATCGATCTCAATATCCATGCAGAAGACGGCGCAGATGAGGTTCTTGAGATTCTCAAGCCTTACATGATCTAATCTTAAGGATTAGATCCTCTAAAAAAAGATTATTACAGACCATCCTAAACCTCGGTTTAAGATGGTCTTTTTGTGTAGAGCACTTGATGAGGTATTTCACGAATCTAGTGCGAACCACTTCTGTGTACTTAGCGAGGTACTATCGAGCTTAGTACAGCAGAAGTATCCATTCTGATCACTTCTCGATTGTGATAATCTCATCAGTCTCAAGAGCCACTTTTACAAGCTCATCGATCTTCTCTACGAGATTCTCCTCGTGCTTCTTGATAATATCAAGTCTTGGCTTTGTTACAGGATGCTTAGCTACAAATATTGTGCAGCAATCTTCGTAAGGAAGAATTGAAGTCTCGTAAGCATCAATCTTAACAGAAATATCAACGATATCCTGCTTGTCAAAAGCTATAAGAGGTCTGTAAACAGGCATATCTGTTACAACCTCGCCTGTGCACATAAGACTCTGCATAGTCTGTGAAGCTACCTGTCCGATACTCTCACCTGTGATAAGTCCCATACAGCCTGTCTGGCCTGCGATAATGTCAGCAATCTTCATCATATATCTTCTCATGATGATAGTAAGCTCATCATGTGGACACTTCTCGTAAATATACATCTGAATATCAGTAAAGTTGATGACATGAAGTCTTACCTTACCTGTGTACTTGGCTACAACTCCGGCAAGATCAATTACCTTCTGCTTAGCCTTCTCACTTGTATATGGCGGAGCATTGAAGTAAATTGCCTCAATATCAACACCTCTCTTGGCAACCATGTAACCGGCAACAGGCGAATCAATACCACCTGACAAAAGAAGCATCGCCTTACCTGCAGTACCGATTGGCATTCCGCCGGGTCCTGGAATAATCTCGGAAAAGATATTAAGCTTCTCTCTAAGTTCTACATTCAGAAGGATCTCCGGGTTATGAACATCAACCTTCATCTCAGGGAAGGTATCAAGGATTCTTGCACCAAGCTCAGCGCCCATCTCCATGGAATCCATAGGATAGCTCTTATCAACACGGCGAACCTTAACCTTAAAGGTCTTGTGCTTGTCAGAATATACTCCGTCAATGAAATCCATAACTGCCTTGGAAACGCCATCGATATCAGGAAGGTGATTTTCTCCATCTCTGTTAATTGTTACAGCCGGGCAGATTCCTGTTACACCAAAAACTGTTCCAAGCTGGTCTACAACCTCGTTGAAATCAAAGCCTTCAGCCTCGATGTAGATTCTTCCTGCAACTCTTGAAACGCTAAATGATCCGTCGCACTTTGCAAGAACTCTTTGGATCTGTTTAACAAGGGCTTCTTCGAAAATATATCTGTTCTTACCCTTTACTCCGATCTCTGCATACTTGATTATAAAAGCATGGTACTGCATAAAAATATCCTTCCTAATAATTAGTGACGGTAGAATTTCCTCATGGTATCTACCTGTGAACATAGTGTATCCAATAAATAATCTATTTCTTCTTTGGTTGTCATAACCGACATACTGATACGTATTGTTGACTCAAGAAGATTCTTATCAAGGCCAATAGCCTTCAGTGTATCTGAGACATGAGGGTTGTTCGATGTACATGCACTTCCTGCAGAAACGTAGATTCCCTTGCTGCTGAGCATATTAAGAACTGTCTCTGCCGCAAGGCCCTTTATTGAAACGCTCACAATATGAGGCGCACCCTTTGAAACCTCAGGTCCGTTTATCTTAATATCCGAAAGTCTCTCGTTAAGAGAATCCACCAGATACTGCTTTAATTCATAGAGCTTTTTGATGTGCTCATCAAAGTCTGTATAGCACATCTTGGCTGCCAGGGCGATTCCCATGATTCCAGGAACATTCTCTGTTCCTGAACGCATTCCCTTCTGCTGTCCCCCGCCATAGCAGATATTAACTATCTTGGTGCCTTTTTTGATATATAAAAATCCAATTCCTTTAGGGCCGTGGATCTTGTGCCCACTTACAGATAAAAGATCTATATTCATGGATCTTGGTCTTATCAAAACCTTACCATAAGCCTGAACTGCATCCACATGGAAATAGATGTCAGGGTTAATAGACTTAATAAGCTTGCCGGCATCCTCGATAGGCTCGATAGCACCGATCTCATTATTAACAAACATCATGGATACCAGGATTGTATCCGGTCTGATAGCTGCTCTAAGGACCTCCAGGTCCACAACACCGTCAGGACCAACAGGAAGATAAGTCGTCTCAAAGCCCTCTTTTTCCAGGAATGTGCAGGTCTCCTGAATTGCAGGATGCTCTATAGAAGTAGTAATAATGTGCTTGCCGCGCCATTTGTTGGCTCTTGCCACGCCGATAAGTGCCAGGTTATCTGACTCTGTTCCACCGGAGGTAAAAAGAATCTCCTGTGGGTCAACCTTAAGTGTTGCTGCAATTGTCTCTCTAGCCTGGGCTACTCTGTCCCCTGCCACAGTGCCCATGTGATGAACACTTGAGGCATTGCCGTATTCTTCTGTCATTGCCTTGACCACAGCCTGAGCTACTTCATCAAAAGCTCTGGTCGTAGCTGAATTATCCAAATATGCTTCCATTTTCTAAATCACCAAATCTAATCAATTTTCAAGATGGTACATAAGCCAGGAGATAATCGTAAATCCCGCTGTCTCTGTACGTAATATTCTCTTTCCGAGCGTAATTGGCATTATATCATTTTCTCTGCAAAGGTCAATCTCCTGCTCGGAGAAGCCCCCTTCAGGCCCAATGAAAATAGCAATACTCTGCCCCGGCTCAATAGCATCAATAATACGCTTTGTCTCCTCTATTCCCTTGGCGTTCTCGTAAGGAATAAGCTTAACATCCATGCCCTTGGTAAACTCTACAGCCTGCTTCATTGTCATAGGCATGGTAACTTCAGGGATCACAGCTCTCTTACTCTGCTTGGCCGCAGCCTCGGAAATAGCCTGCCATCTCTTGATCTTACTTGCTGCCTTCTTTTCATCAAGCTTGACCACACATCTCTTGGTAGCCATGGGAACAATCTGAAATGCCCCAAGTTCTACTGCCTTCTGAATGATCAGCTCCATCTTATCCACCTTGGGAAGTCCCTGGAAAAGATATATCTTGGAGGGAAGCTCGTTTCCGGCCTCCTCTATAAAACAAAGCTTACCAATAACGCTTGAATCAGTAATTTCATCTATCTCGTAAAAAATCTCTTTGCCTGAATCATCATCCCTAATGCTTACAGAAAACTGCTCTCCCTTCTGCATACGAAGAACATTGGCTATATGATTAAAGTCATTTCCTGTAATCTCAACACTGCTATAGTCAGATGCCAGCTGAGAATTCTCAACAAAAAAGTGATACATCAGTTTTTCCTCGAAGTAATTGAAACCCAGTCGCCCTGATGGTGGATCTCCAGGATCTCAAGACCAGCATCAAGATGTGCCTTTTTAACCTCTTCCTCTTTGGTATTTATAATACCAGATGTTATGTAAATTCCGCCCTTCTTGAGCTGATTCATAATAACCGGAGTAAGCGGAACCAGAACGTTGGCGAGAATGTTTGCAACTACAATATCGTATTTATCATATCCCACAGTGTCCTGAACCTGCTTGTCATCAATTATATTACCGATCATCATGTCGAACTTGTCAGCTGCAATGCCGTTGTTCTCCATGTTCTCTTTAACCGCAGGAACTGCACACTTATCAAGGTCTGTTCCAACAGCGTGCTTAGCGCCAAACATAAGAGCAAGGATTGATAAAACACCGCTTCCTGTTCCCACATCCAAAAGCTCAGTCTCAGGAGTAACGTACTTTTTGAGCATTCTGATGCAGAGCTGAGTTGTCTCATGCATTCCGGTACCAAATGCTGTACCAGGGTCAATGTGAAGCACCATTGAAGCCTTATCCTGATCTTCAGAAGACTCCTTTTCCCAGGAAGGAATTACAAGAATGTCATCTATAAAAAACTTATGGAAATACTGCTTCCAGTTGTTGATCCAGTCGATATCCTCTGTGACATCCACAGAAATAGTGCCGTCACCGATATCCGAAAAGCTCTTAAGTTCATCAAGCTTTTCTCTGATGGCAGCCTGCATCTGTTCGGGAGTTCTCTTTTCCTTAACATACTCTCCCTCGTCATTAGGCAGCTCAACTGTCAGCACATTTTCATCATCAATCTCCAAAAAGAAATTGAGGTAGGCAATACCACTCTCGATACCGCTGTCCTTCTCATCAGGCTCAAGCTCAGGAGCATCGATAAACATCTGCTCCTTGTCAGCAGCTGAAAGAGGAGCATTATCTTCTATCTGTGCTCCCTCAAGGCCTATCTCCTCGAGATAACTTATAATAATATCTTCAGACTCTTCATTGGTTCTAACCCTGAATCTCATCCATTTCATAGCTGTCTTGCTCCATTTCTTATAAACGCGCAAATACTTCCGTAGTTAAATATACACTACTTTAACTACGGAAGTATAACATATCTGTCAAATATTTATGAACTTTTTACTTAAAAAGTCCTTTTTTCTTCTTGCCGCCACCGCCATTGTCAGGGCCCTTATCACCGGAACCCATTACGCGGTCAGCTGCTCCAAGGCTATCTCCTGTCTTCTCATCGAACTGCTTAAGAAGATCCTTGGCTTCCTTGGAAATTTTCTCAGGTATCTGAACTACAAGAGTTACATAGTGATCGCCTCTTGTATCCTTATCTCTAAGTGAAGGAACACCCTTTCCACGAAGTCTTACCCTTGTATCTGTCTGTGTACCGGGCTTAACATCATAAGCAACCTTACCATCAACAGTATCGATGATAACTGTGCCGCCGAGAGTAGCAATGGCAAATGACATAGGTACTACTGAATAGATGTCATAACCCTCTCTCTGGAAAATAGGATGATCTGATACAACGACCTCAACTAAAAGATCTCCTCTAGGTCCGCCGTTTACACCGGGCTCACCTTTTTCTCTGATCCTTACGCTCTGGCCATTATCTATACCTGCAGGAATTGTAACTTTGATTTTCTTCCTGCTTGCGATATATCCTGATCCGTGGCAATCAGTACACTTATCCTTGATTACCTTACCGGTACCGCCACATTCAGGACATGTCTGAACATTCCTTACTGTGCCAAAGAAAGACTGCTGTGTATAAACAATCTGTCCTTTACCACCGCACTTTGAACATGTCTGAGCAGAAGTTCCCGGCTTAGCTCCGGTACCATGACAAGTTGGGCATGGATCCTTGATAGTAAGCTCAAGCTCTTTCTCGCAGCCAAATACTGCCTCAAGGAATGTTATACGTACGCTTGCACGCAAATTAGCACCCTTGGAAGGGCCTGTTCTTGCTCCGCCTCTTGATCTGCCACCGCCAAAGAAATCTCCAAAGATATCGCCAAAAATATCGCCGAAATCAGCGCCATTGAAATCAAAGCCACCGAATCCGCCCTGGCCACCATCAAAGGCTGCATGACCAAACTGATCATACTGACGTCTCTTCTCAGGGTCGCTGAGAACAGCATAGGCTTCTGATGCCTCTTTGAATTTCTCTGCTGCAGAAGCATCGCCCGGATTCATATCCGGGTGGTACTTCTTGGCAAGCACTCTATATGCCTTTTTAATCTCGTCCTCGCTGGCGCCCTTTGCGACGCCAAGGACTTCATAATAATCTCGCTTCTGTTCTGCCATTTAGGATTAAACCTCTCTGTAGTCTCCGTCAACTACGTTGTCATCGCCAGCTGATGTGTTCTGAGAAGCACCGCCCATATCAGGGCCTGCGCCTGCACCCATGTTAGGACCTGCACCCTGAGCGCCCTGTACATTCTCATACATCTTAGCAAAGAGAGCCTGTGCATCGTTCATGAGCTTTTCTTTCTGGCTCTTGAGTGAATCGATCTCAGAATCTGAAAGTTCCTTATCCTTGGTCTGCTCAAGAAGATCCTTAAGAGACTTGATGTCGTCTTCTACAGTCTGCTTCTGAGAAGCGTCGATCTTGTCGCCAACTTCCTGGAGAGCCTTCTCTGTCTGGAATACGAATGAATCAGCATCGTTACGAGCATCGATTCCTTCTTTTCTCTTCTTGTCCTGAGCCTCATACTCCTGAGCCTCTTTAACAGCCTTGTCGATATCCTCGTCAGACATGTTAGAACCAGCTGTGATTGTGATGTGCTGCTCCTTGCCTGTTCCAAGGTCCTTAGCTGATACGTTAACGATACCGTTTGCATCTATATCGAATGTAACCTCGATCTGAGGTACTCCTCTCATTGCTGGAGGAATTCCATCAAGTCTGAACTGTCCAAGTGACTTGTTGTCCTTGGCGAACTGTCTCTCACCCTGAAGAACGTTGATATCAACAGCTGTCTGGTTATCTGCTGCTGTAGAGAATACCTGGCTCTTCTTGGTAGGAATTGTTGTATTACGCTCGATAAGTCTTGTAGCAACACCACCCATTGTCTCGATTGAAAGTGAAAGAGGTGTTACGTCAAGAAGAAGGATATCACCTGCACCGGCATCGCCTGCAAGCTTACCACCCTGGATAGAAGCACCGATAGCTACGCACTCATCTGGGTTAAGGCTCTTTGAAGGCTCATGTCCTGTAAGCTGTTTAACCTTCTCTACTACGCAAGGAACACGTGTTGATCCACCAACAAGGAGAACCTTTCCAAGGTCTGAGTTGTTAAGACCTGCGTCCTTCATAGCGTTCTGAACAGGGATAGCTGTTCTCTCAACAAGATCATGGATAAGCTCCTCGAACTTAGCTCTTGTAAGGTCTACATCGAAGTGCTTAGGGCCATCAGCGCCTGCTGAAATGAAAGGAAGGTTGATGTTTGTTGTTGTGGAAGAAGAAAGCTCCTTCTTGGCTTTCTCTGCAGCTTCCTTAAGTCTCTGCATAGCCATCTTATCGCCTGAAAGGTCTACGCCTTCCTTGTTCTTGAAATCCTGAACCATCCAGTTGATGATTGCCTGGTCGAAGTCATCACCACCAAGGTGTGTATCACCGTTTGTTGAAAGAACTTCGATAACGCCATCACCGATCTCAATGATTGATACATCGAATGTACCACCACCAAGGTCATAAACCATGATCTTCTGCTCTTTCTCGTTGTCAAGGCCATAAGCAAGTGCAGCTGCTGTAGGCTCGTTGATGATTCTCTTTACATCAAGACCTGCAATCTTACCAGCGTCCTTAGTAGCCTGACGCTGTGCGTCGTTGAAGTAAGCAGGAACTGTGATAACTGCCTCTGAAACTGTTTCGCCGAGATACTGTTCAGCATCAGCCTTAAGCTTCTGAAGAATCATAGCTGAAATCTGCTGAGGAGAATATTTCTTGCCATCAATTGTACGGCCACGGTCTGTACCCATGTCTCTCTTAATTGATGCGATTGTGTTGTCAGCGTTTGTAACTGCCTGACGCTTAGCTGGCTCACCAACGATTCTCTCACCGTTCTTTGTGAAAGCAACGATAGAAGGTGTTGTTCTAGCGCCCTCTGCGTTAGCGATAACTGTTGGCTTACCGCCTTCCATAACTGCTACGCAGCTATTAGTTGTACCAAGATCGATACCGATAATCTTACTCATTGTTTTTTCCTCCGTTATTTGAATAATATACAAATCATCGTCATATACGGATTGCTCCATTTCATTCTCGCAATCCTACATCCATTCGGAATCCGGCATATCTGCCTACTTCCTCATGTCTGTTCAGTCTTCAAGGTTTCAAATATATCCATGCAAGCATGTATATTTGAAACTTTGAATCCTTATATCACTCATGGTGTAACACCAACCATGCTATGTCTGAGCACGGTGTCGTGGAACATATATCCCTTTTGAAGTTCCTGTGCAACTATTCCTGATTCATACTCATCACTCTGAACCTGCATTACTGCGTTGTGAAGATTAGGATCAAACTCCTTACCCACAGCTTCAATAGGGGTTACTCCAAGATCCTCAAGCTGTTTCATAAGCTGCTTGTATATCTTGTTCATACCATCTGCGAAAGCTCCGTCCTTTTCAGCTTCAGGAACTGCCGCAAGACCTCTCTCAAAATTGTCTATGATAGGAAGAAGCTTCTCAAGGACATTACCCTGGCCCTGTTCAAACATCTGAGCCTTTTCCTTTTCTGTTCTCTTCCTGAAGTTATCGAACTCAGCCATCTGTCTCATAACTTTGTCGTTGAGTTCGTCAACTTTTTCCTTTAATGGATCTTTCTTTTCTTTCTTGGCAAAAGGATTCTTTTTCTTCTTCTCATCCTTGCCCTCAGCAGCCTCTTCAGGAGCCTCTACTTCCTCTGATTCTGCCTCCTGTACATCAGCCTCAGGTTCCTTGGCATCTGCTGCCTTCTCTTCAGGGTCCTTACTCTCAGCCTTCTCTTTAGCCTCAGCCTCAAGCTCTTCCATGATATTTTCAAGAACCTCTTCTTCCTGCTGGCTAACAGGTTTCTTGTTATCTGTGTTACTCAAATTAACTGCCTCCTAAAAATCTTTCTATATCAAAACGCGCTGACTCTAGTTCTTTTTGTACAGGTCGTCAAGCGCATGCCTCATATTCTTAAGTGTGGAGATTACCTTATCGTAATCCATTCTCTTAGGTCCGATGATTCCGACTGTACCCTTCATACCATCTCCAAGCTCGTAGGTTGCCGTAACAACGCTACAATCCTTCATGGCCTGAACCGGAGTCTCATTTCCTATATAAACCTGAATACCTGTCTCTTCACAATCAGCTGAAAGAGTTCCCTCTACGATACTGGACAAATCCTTGGTATCCTCAAAGGTACTGATCAGCTCGCTAGCCTTGGTAGAATCCGTAAGCTCGGGATACTTGAAAATGTTCATTGTGCCGCTTGTATAGATCTGAAGATCCTCGTCTGCTGTAATTGACTCAGCAGCTGCATCGATAACATTTCCGATAATCTCGCTGTGAATTCCGGCTTCCTGTTTGACTGCAGCGATAAGTCCCAAGTTGATATCCTCAACTGCAAGCCCATCCAGTCTGGTATTCATCAGGATGTTAAGCTTGAGCATTGTAGCATCATCAAGGACTTCATCAACCGGAATAATCTTGTTCTTGATAACATTACCTTCTATAACAATGGTTGCCAGAAGATGCTCATCATCAACCTTAGAAATCTGTATGAATTTAAGTTTGTTCTTCCTGATCTGAGGTGCTGAGATCATAGTGGCATAATTGGTATCAATTGCCAGGGTCTTGGCTACCTGCTTGAGGAGGTTCTCAAGTTTCTCCTCCTTATCAAGAAGCATTTCCTTCATGTTCTCAACTTCCTGTTCCTTGTCCCTTAGCATCTCATCTACATATACTCTGTAGCCCTGATCCGAAGGAATACGTCCGGCTGAAGTATGTGGCTGAAGAATAAGCCCCATCTCTTCCAGGTCTGCCATCTCATTACGAATGGTAGCTGAGCTAAGATTAAGGTCAGTATATTTGGAAATAGTTCTGCTGCCTACAGGCTCGCCTGTTTCCAAATAATTCTTAACTATGGCATGAAGTATTTTTCTTTTTCTAGCGTCTAATTCCATAAGCCCTTCCTCTGCATTCACCGGTAAAATTCATTGGAATGGTATATTTTTTGGAGTGTTAGCACTCACTCTATTCGAGTGCTAACATCTTCTGTATCATAAGTTATCACTCGTAAGCCCCCATGTCAACCATACATTTATAAAATATATGTGAATTGGTTTTACACGAAAAAAAAGAGGCCTGCAGATGCAGACCCCTATCCTTTATTACTTAATTATTATTAGCCAAAAATTCCAAAGAACTTTTTAACTTTGATTGAAACCGGGTTAGAGAAGTCTGAATAGATCTTGTCCTTGCCCTGCTTCTGGTATGCCTGAACCTTGTAGTAGTAAGTTGTGTTGTTTCTTAATGTAAGATCCAGATAGTATGTACCTGTTGTTGTAGCAACTGCGCTGTACTTACCATTCTTGGATGTTGAACGATATACAACGTATCCGTCTGCATTTGCATCCTTCTTCCACTGAACATTTACACCAAGAAGTGTCTGAGAAGCAGTTACGTTCTGTGGTGTAACAGGCTTAGGTCTACCAACATTTACTGTATCCTCAAGTACTACATCTGCAAGAATCTCTGTCTCTTCATTATCAAGAGTGAATACCTTAGTCTTAACAACTGTATCCTGATTCTCAACACCTGCATTTACCTTGAATGTAAGAGATAAAAGAGATCCCTTAACATTTTTAGCTGACTCATTTACGAAAGCATATGAAACGCCCTCTTCCTCACCAGCTACATATTCCTCATTGAAATCCTTTTCGTCGAAACGTACATCTCCCTTAGCCTTAACAAGTGTAAGTACCTCAGGATCAAAAGTTACTGCAACTCTACCATCGGAAACCTTTACTTTATTAAGATCAAGCTTGTAGGTAACAGTCTGATTTGTTGCCTTGCCTGATACACTTGCCTTTGTATGTACCGGTGCACTGTCAGCAGCATGTACTGTTGTTGCAGGCAGTCCAGTAAAAAGAATAAGTGAGGTCATTCCGAGAACGAATGCTCT
This sequence comes from Butyrivibrio sp. VCB2006, assembly GCF_000420945.1. Lineage (GTDB taxonomy): Bacteria > Bacillota > Clostridia > Lachnospirales > Lachnospiraceae > Butyrivibrio. Next base: position 71,336 of record NZ_ATVX01000005.1, on the reverse strand, counting down.
TTTAATGTTCTTAATCATCATTCTCTCCTCCTTCTGTAGTCTCTTCTGAAGCTGCCTCTACAGATGCCTCTGAATCCTCTACACTAGTTTCTAAACTTGCTTCCTCTACAGAAGCTGTCTTTACCTTGTCAGTAATGTCAAAGAATACTTCACCTGCCTCATCATCAGAAGCTTCTTCAACTGCTTCATCTGCAGCATCATCAGATGCATCTACTGCGCTTGCATCTTCATCTGCAGCGTCGTTTTTACTGTTCAATGGAATAACAGTTACCTTAACATCAGCTGAAAGGTGGTTGCCCTTCTTGTCAGTAGCAAGTGTTGTAGCTGTTACTGTAGCTGTTCCTACCTTAACTGCAAGGATGTAACCATCCTCGTCAACTACTGCAACATCTTCATCTGAAGATGACCAAACTACAGCATCATAACCTTCAGCAAGCCACTTAGGACCAACTGTTGCCTTAACCTGTACCTGATAGTTCTGCTTAAGAGTAACTTCATCAGCGCTAAGAGTAATATCTGTTACGTACTTGGTATCAGCATGTCCTGTGTTGTTGAAGCGGTATACAGTTCCGTTGCAAGCGTAGTCAAAGAGCTCTACATAGAATACATCTTCTGGAGCCTTGATTGTTACAACTGCATCTGTATCCTTCTCAAGCTGATCAACTGCATATCTGCCGATGATCTCGCCTTCTCTGTCAAGAATAAGAGCTGCTGCTGTGTATCTGTTATCGTAAACTGTAAGCTCGTAGTTACCGTCTTCTGTCTTAACAGCATCTGTAAGAACTGGCTTGGTGTTATCGATAGCCATTGGTGTTGAAAGGTACATTCCGGCATTCTTAAGTGTGCTTGGATCTTCTACGTTATCGAAGTAGCTTGGAACTGCCTGGATTGTGATATCAACCTCAGTGCCATCCTCAAGAGGGTTACCCTCTAAGTCAGTGCCGGCCCACATAAGATCCTGCCACTGAATGTAGTTCTGCCACTGTCCGTTGTATGAGAATGCTGCGTAGTTCTCATACTCAGTATTCTTGAAGTAAACTTCTCCGGTACTCTTATCTGTAATTGTCATGATTACTCTGTTAGCATTTCTGATAAGTGAGTAATACTGACTTCCGATCATTGTTCCGTTCTCTGAGCTGATAGCATTTCTGTCTGCTACATATGCAGCATCATCTGCAAAGAGGTTAGGAACATAGTACATCTCGTTGCTTCCGCCGTATGGGAAGATTGACAGGAAGTTTGTCTTGCTGACTCCTGTGTATGTCTGAGGGTCGTAATCAGGGTTGTGTACATACTCCTCGAAGTCATAGTCCTCAAACATTGGTGAATCGCCCCAGTCTCCGTAGAAAGCAAGAAAAGGAACTGAAAGATCAACGTTACCATTTACATAAACGAAACCGTCTACATAGATACCATTTTCAAATCCTGCAAGATACTCTCTGTCTGCGTCTGAAAGTGAGATCTGAACATCAATCTTTGTGCTGTCATCTACACGAACAACCTCAAGACCAAGATCTGCAACATCTGACTTGCCCTTAAGTACCTTACCAAAGAGATATACGTCCTTGGTATTAACAACTCCGTCCTGGTTAAGGTCGAAGTAATCCTGATAAAGCTCAAGAACAGGATCCTCTACAGATCCGTTAACTGCCATAAGGAAGATCTTCTTATCTGTCTTATTAACTCTTCCGTCTCCGTTGAAGTCATATACAAGTGCTGTGTCATCTGCAGTAAGTGATACTACAGGGTTAAGCACATGTGATGTTCCTGCGAAGAATGTTACACCACTCTGCTCATAGAGCTCCTCAGTAAGAACTGAAGAATCAAGAACATAGTACTGAACATCATCTGTCAGGTTGTAAAGGTCAAAAGAGAAATTGTAATTGCCATTCTTTGCCGGGTCATCCCCAAGAACTGCCTTAACCTTACCGTCATTGCCTTCCTTGTCACCAACAAGAGCATAAACAGGAGTGGTTACCGCATTATATACATTTGCAAGACCTGCGCCCTGTGATCTTGGTGAGAACTCAGGAGCCTCAGGATCATTATCCTCGTGAAGAGGAATAGCTGTAGCCATCATAAGTGACTGAGCAAGAGTACGAACAGAAAGACCTGTCTTATCTGCAAGACCATTCTCACGAATGTACTGCTCTACAAGAGCACTCTGACCTGAAATAGAAGGAGCAGCCATTGAAGTACCACTCATGAGGCCATAAGTACCATTGTCTCTTGTTGAGTAGATATTTCCACCAGGTGCTGTAATCTCAGGCTTAAGATCAAGAGTTCCTGGAACACCGTATGATGAGAAATCACTCATTGTGTAACCATCAGCTGTATCAGTCTTAACACCGATCTTTGATGTTACTGTGATTGTTCCAGCAAATGCTGTATCAGAAATCTGCTCTGCACCTGAAGCAATGAGCTCAGCATCAGCAAGTGTGATTGATACACAAGGGATAACAGCTGTGCTTCCCTGAAGTGTCATGCTGATTGTACCAGGCTGGTTGTTGTAGATAACAACTGCCTTAGCGCCTGCAGCTTCTGCATTCATCTGTTTCTGACCGAATGTGATAGCACCACGCTGAACAAATACGATCTTATCTGTAACATCAACACCCTCGTAGTCCTCAGGCTCACCCTTTGCTGCAAGAAGAACGAATGGATACTCTGTTCCATCGCCGTTTACATCAAGAGTCTCGAACTTAGGAGCAAGTGTTTCATTACCATCGCTGTAGAAGATAGCCTTGCCATCTGCTGTTGCGAAGTAGTTACCAACAAGTCCGCTGTTAACAGCACTTGCTACAGTAAGAGCGTTTGTATAAGATCCCGGAGATCCTACTGTATCCTGGTTAACATCCTTGCTAAGGTTTACGCCGTATGTTGTATCATCAGCCCAACGTCCTGAGTTACCTGCTGAGATAGATACTACGGTGCTTGTACCCTCGAGCTTTTTGAATATCTCGTTGATATACTCTTCAGAATCTGAAGAATAACCGGCTGCACTTGAACCAAGTGAAAGGTTAACTACGTCAGCCTTAAGAAGAAGAGCATCCTCGATAGCTGCCATATAGTCATCACTGTATGCACCGCCATTTGTACCAAATACCTTCATGGTAATGAGCTGTGCGTCTGGAGCGATACCAACTACGCCAACTTCCTGTCTTGAGTAGCCTGTCTCAGAAGAAGCATTAGGAACATAGTAGTTAGCTGTTGAGATACCAGATACGTGTGTACCATGGTCGCCCTCTTCGTCATTGTCATGTGTTACGTCAAGATTCTTGTCTACATAGTTAAATGCGAAAGGAATCTTCTCATTGATATAAAGCTCATCGGCTGAAACGCCTTCGCTTCTCTGTGCAACATTAAGATTAGGAAGAACTGCTGCGATTTCTTCTGCTGAAAGAAGATTGTAATCTGCAACACTCTTGCCTGCTGCCTCTGCAGTCTCCTCAAGGTGAGTCTCAAAGGCACCTGCATCAAATGATGGGTGATCTGAATCGATACCTGTATCGATGATAGCAATTCTTGTGCCTGCTCCTGTATATCCTGCAGCCCAAGCAGTATAGCTTCCAACCATATCACCTGATGTGATGGTCATTGGCTCTGCAGTTGTCTGTGGATCATACTTCTGAGCAACATATACAGCAGCAACACCCTCAACATCTACGATATTATCAATATCTTTGTAAGCAACGTCTGCTGATACAGCGTTTGTAATGATTGAAAGATTGTAGTTAACGTCAAGTTCTTCACCATCAAGAACTTCCTCTTCAATCTTCTCGATTGTCTCTTCCTGCTCAGCAATAATGCTCTCAGAAAGGTTCATAGCAGCATCGTTCTCTGCAAGATTCTCTGTGTCAAAGCCCTTATCAAGGACAGCATCGCCTTCCATTACGATGATGACACGAGTCTGCTCATCTGGATCCTTTTCCTCTACAGGAATATCTGTCTCTTCTCCAGCAAGAGAATCAACCAGTTCTCCAAGTCCTTCCTCTACAGGATCAACCTCCTCGAATAAAGGAGCTTCTGATTCTTCAGCTTCTTCAGCCACTTCTGACTCAGCATCTTCACTTACAGAAGCTTCTTCAGAAGATTCTGTAGCTTCTTCTTCCTCAGCGGTTTCAGCGTCGTCGCCAAAAAATACGACTTCTTCTTCGCTTACGGAAAGAACTGCGTCATCCCCAGCAGTAGCTGATGCAGTGACTACATTCGTCAGTGCAAAAGTTGCACTAAGAATCACTGACAGCACCCTTGCGGGTCCAACTTTTCTTTTCATACACATTTCCTCCACTTAATATTTATAAAAAGTGCTTTTAAAAAGGCACATTTTATCAGCTTTACGTAATAGTCTGACAAAACTAATTCGGTTTAAAGCGCCGCCCCATTAACGCTTTTAATCGCTAAAGTATTTAGGGTAAAAAAAATAGACATTTATTAATCTGTCTACTGTATATCTAGTGTAAATTCGATATTAATTTTAGTCAAGAAAATATTAACAAATTATAAATAAAATCTAAAGAAAAAAAGTTATAGTTTCCTATAAGAAATAAGAAAGCCTCGGATAGTTGCTGAGCAGCCATCCGAGGCAATATCTCTAAAAAAATTATTATAAACCGTAGTTTCCAAGTTCCTTGTCGTTAACAACGAAGTAAACTGTGTTCTCTTCAGGTTTAACATAAAGATCCAACTTCTTGATATCTGCAACATTCTTGCCCATATCAAACTGATAAACGTTCTCAGCATTCTCTTTAAGAGTATCGAATGTAACGTTCTTGTCAGCATACTGAAGTACAATGTTGGTCTTAATAGCTTCTGTAGCTGCCTTTGTAGCTGCCTTCTTAGCAGGTGCCTTCTTAGCTGCTGGTTTCTTAGCTGCTTCTTTCTTGGCAGGTGCTGCTTTCTTAGGCTCAGCCTTCTTAACTGCAGGCTTCTTAGCAACCTTAGCAGGTGCCTTCTTAACTGCAGGCTTCTTTACAGGCTCAGCAACCTTCTTAACTTCAACATTCTTTGTTTCTGTAACTACTGGTGTCTTAATTGCTGCAACAGGCTTAACTGCTGCTGTCTTCTTAGCTTCAGCCATCTTATTTTCTCCTCCTCAGAAAAAAAATCATAATGATTTATGTAGCTCGTTAAAACAATAAAGTGGTTTACGAAATAGAGTTTACACCTCTTAATCCGCATTGTCAACGCATTCACGTGCAAAAAGAGAAGCTTGATTCAGTTATAATGCGGATTATCTGTACACCTCATTTACAAACTGCCTTAATCTGACCATTGCGCGCTCTACCTTTTCTGTATCTATGCAATAAGCCATTCTAAAGAAGCCCGGAGCTCCAAAACCGTCTGTAGGAACGAAGATCAGGTCGTAGTCCTTGGCCTTTTTGCAGAATTCGATTGAGCTCTCCTCAAGAGCCTTAGGCATAATATAGAAAGTTCCGCCTGGCTTAACCACAGTAAATCCAAGGTCAACCAGTGTATCGTAGATAATGTTCATATTGGTTTCATATACAGAAAGATCTGCTGTCATGCCGCAAACCTTGGCAACCGCCTGCTGAATAATAGAAGGTGGACAGTTGTGTCCTGTTCCTCTTGAAATCTGTCCGCACATAGGAACAATGTACTCTGCGCCGTCGCAGGCAGGATTAACCGCAACATAACCAATTCTTTCTCCGGGAAGTGATAAGGACTTGGAAAAAGAATAACAGCTAAGTGTATTGTCGTAGAACTTGGAAACATAAGGCGCGTCTGCTCCCTTGAAGACAATCTCTCTGTATGGTTCATCAGACAAAAGATAAATCGTATGGCCATACTCCTTGGACTTATCAGTAAGTATCTGAGCAAGTCTTGTGAGTGTCTGTGTGGAATAAGCAACACCTGATGGATTGTTTGGAGTATTAACGAGAACTGCCATAACCTTCTCGTTCATCATCTCCAGAAACTTATCAAAGTTGATCTGGAAACTCTCAGTATCAGCAGGAACCACGCTAAGCTTAAGTCCTGCACCTGTGATGTATGGACCGTACTCAGGGAAATATGGAGCAAAGGCAAGAACCTCATCTCCCGGCTCTGTAACAGCACGAACAGCATGAGCTATCGCACCAGCGGCACCGGTTGTTGGGAAAATATGCTCAGGACCATAGTTCATTCCAAAGCGCTCATTCAGAGACTTTGCAATCTCTTCCTTGTAGAGCGGATTACCAAGACTTGGTGTATATCCGTGAAGAGTCATTGTATCCTCGTTCTCAAGAAGTCTTATCATCTCATCGGTAAACTCCTTAGGAACAGCAACACTTGGATTTCCAAGACTAAAATCAAAAACATTTTCATAGCCGATTTCTTTTCCCCTTGCTGTAGCGTATTCTGACAGCTCACGGATAACCGACTTAGCGCCTAACATCTTTTTGTAGCTTTCGTTGATCATACCTCTCCTCCATTACCCTTTTATATTTGCCGATTATTATAGCATAGAAAAAGGAACTCAAAAATGATTGAGTTCCTTTTTTATCATTATTCTTATTATTCTTTTAATTTAGAAGCTAAAGCTCTTACCTTCAGGATTGGTCTTATCCTTCTGAAGTGTATCAACCTTTCCTGCCGCAGCAACCATACCAAGGTCATCATCTGAAAGAACCTGTGCTTTTGGGTAGCGCGAGTCTACATCTGCGATAACATCTGCAAGATCACTGTTCTCTGCAAACTTCTGAAAATCGAATAATCTTGATAATTTCTTTTCCATATAAGTGCCTCCTAAAATTTATAATTCCATTGCGTTTGTATTTTTCTTCTCACTTATTTATACGAGCGCAAAAGAATTATGGCAAAACTTTTTAATAAAAATTATCCCTCGTCCTCATCAAGGCCGATGTGCTCAAAGAGATACTGTAAAACATCCGGTGTGAACTTTCTGGCCTTGAAGGCTACAGACTTCTTGCCATCCTCTTCCTTATCTTCACGGACACCCTCAGCATACATGATCATTGTCTCGGCAACTATAATTACATCCCTACCAACAAGATCCGGGATACGCTTATCTACAGTAATAGCTATGCCCAGAGGGCTGATATTCTTGACCTGACCATAATACTTGTTAAGTGTTTCCTTATCAACAATTACGCTGTTTGCCAAAAACTCTACTCGATTGATCGTTCTGCGTTCAAACATGTCCTTCCCCTCTCCCGGTTAGTTTAGTCTTACTTATATTTTATATTCTATCATTTTATCAACAATAATGATTACATAATTTAAAAAAAGTTGCATTATCAAAAAACTCATTGTATAATTCCTAAGCGCTATAAACGACAGTTCATTTGTACCTTCCTGTCGCTAAACAAAACCAGGACTGCATAGGAATTATTATGATTTTTTTGTGTGGCTCTGCGTTTTCGCAGAGCTTTTTTTATGCAATTTTGCAGATGGAGTTTTTAATGAATAAGGTAATTATTGATTGCGATCCCGGAATTGACGATTCCCTGGCCATAATGCTTGCCTTAAACAGCCCAGAGATCGAAGTGGTTGGAATCACAATAGTAGCAGGTAATTCACCGGTAGAGCTTGGCTTTAAGAATGCCAAAAAGGTATTAAGCTTTTTGAACAGACTTGATGTCCCTGTTTACGCAGGAGCAGACAGACCAAGAGTAAGAGATTATGTAAATGCTCTTGATACCCACGGCGAAGATGGCCTTGGAGAGAGCTTCCTTCCTGATATAGAAGGTCAGGAAATCCCCGAAAAGTCTGCGGTTTCATTCATGAGGGAAACACTTAAAACCGGTGATGTATCCGTAATAGCCCTTGGACCTCTTACCAATCTGGCAAGACTTATTGATGAAGACCTTGATGCCTTTCTTAGTATCAAGAGGCTGGTTTCCATGGGCGGCAATTTCAGAAGCCACGGAAACTGCTCTCCTGTTGCAGAATACAACTACTGGGAAGATCCTGACAGCGCAAGGCTTGTCTTTGACACACTCTATGAGCACCAGGGCCGCATCGAAATGGTAGGTCTTGATGTCACAAGAGAAATCGTCCTTACTCCTGATATCCTTCAGGAGATGAAAAGAGTTAATCCCAAGGTGGGCGATTTTGTTGAAAAGATTACCTGGTTCTACTTTAAATTCCACTGGGAGTGGGAGCACATAAGAGGCTGCGTCATAAATGATCCTTTGGCAGTTGCTCAGTTCTTAAATCCTGCAATATTAAACGGATTTGAGGCCTTTACCCAGGTAGAAACCGGCGGAATCAGCCTTGGACAGACTGTTGTGGATTCAATGGGATTTTATCGCAAGGAAAGCAATGCAATTATCTACACCGATGTGGATAAGACTACCTTCTGGGAAATGTTTCTGACTAGAATACTTGAAATAGAACTGGCGCAGTGCAAAGAAATCTTTGCCAAATACATATACTGATTAGGAGAATGAAAATGAAAATCGACATTAAGAAAATGACTTTTGTTGCTATCGCGGTAGCAATCAACATTGTAGGAAGTAAGCTTGCTCTTTTACTGAGCCTTCCAATCTTCCTTGACAGTATCGGAACCATGCTTGCAGGTATCGCTCTTGGCCCTGTAGCAGGCGCTCTCGCTGCTCTTGTTGGCGGCCTTATAAACGGCGTCCTCGGCGATATCTATGCAATCTACTTCTCACTTAGCGGAGTTCTCATGGGTGTTCTTGCAGGACTTCTCATGCACGGCAAGAAGAACAAGCCAGTTTCAATCATCTGGAAAACACTTCTTATCACACTTCCTGCATCAGCTCTTTCAGCATGCATCGAGACCTTCCTCTTTGGTGGAATCACTTCCGCAGTAGTAACTACCTTTATTATCCAGGCTCTTTCACAGACAGCATTAAAGCTCTTCGGAAGCGCCTTTCTTACACAGGCAGTTACAGACTACATCGACAAGTTCATCGCCATCGTACTTGTTGTAGTCAGCATGAAGCACCTTCCTTACGAACTTACACACTTTGCCAAGGCAGAAGCTTCAAATAAAGAAGAAAAGAAAGCTGCTTAATAGCTAGGAATAATAAATCTCCGGTGCCATATCACCTGGCATCGGAGATTTTTCTTTTACCATATAAATTTGGATCTTAGCTGCTCACCGTTATCTATGAGCAGGTCCTGTCCCGTCATACTCTTATTAACATTGGTCAAAAAATATGTGAAGTCCGCAATTTCCTCGGCCTGCGCCCATCTGTGAAGAAGAGTCTCATCAAGGCACTGCTCCATGAGATTTGGATCATCCATGATGTGGGCATTTAGCGGAGTATACACCCCTCCTGCAGAAATACTGTTGGAGGTTGCACCAAACTTCGCAAGGCGAAGGGCTGCATTCTTCATATAAGTAACTACGCCGCCTTTACTTGCTGCGTATTCCGGAAACTCTGCTCCGTTGGAGGCACTTGAAGATGCCATAAACAGCACGGAATGAATCTTGTCCTGGAATGCGTACTTCTCAGTAACAGCAATTGTAGCTGAAAGGTTAGTCTCGATTACATCCGTTCCTTCCTGAATCCCCGCGTTGTTAATAAGGACTTCCACTCCGTCAATATCCGGCAGCTGCCCTTTTATATCCACAAGCATATGAGTGTAGGTCGGCGCCTTGAACTCACTATCCGTAACGTCAAAGCCTATAACCTCATGGCCCATCTCTATGTATTTTTTGACACAGGCAAGCCCTATTCCGCGGCTTGCTCCAGTAATTAGTATTTTCATGAAGCTAGTATAGCATACTTATCAGGTTTTATCTCTCAACAAACCTGATGACTTTTTCCTTCCATATGTTATTGTAGGGATGCTCTCTCAGAGACAAGTTTGCTCTGGTGGAACCTATGAGCACTGTTGAAGGATGGGTAAACTCTCTAAAGCCCCACTCTCCGTGATATGCTCCCATTCCTGAATGTCCCGTGCCGTTAAAGGGCGCGTTTTTAACCATCATATGAAGGCATACCTCATTGATACATCCGCCGCCGTATTGCATTCTCTGCATGGCCTTCTTGGCCCAGGCAACATTCTTCGTAAAGATATAGAGAGACAAACCGTGATGTCTTCTGTTGATTGTATCAAGCAGTCCCTCAATCTTGTCATCTTCATATACAACAATAGGAAGAAGTGGGCAAAATAGCTCCTTCTGAACGATATCTTCATTAATATCCACAGGATAAATAATGGTAGGCTCAAATCTGAGGGTCCCAATATCACCGTTTCCGCCTAATATGATCTTTGCGCGATACTCATTAGCAATATCCTGACATTTCTTGTAGGCCCCTTCATTTATAAGATGCGGATACTCAGGATTATCAAGTGGATGCTCGCCAAGCTGCCTCTTAAACTCAGACTTAAGAGCATTCAGAAACTCTTCACTTATTTCCTTGGCAACAGCCACCTGATTTACATTAAGACATATCTGCCCTGCATTAAGGGCCTTGAAGAAGGCAACCTTCCTTGCAGCGTCCCTTATGTCGGCATCTTTCCTTACTATGCACCAGTTTCCGTTCTCTCCGCCAAGTTCCAGGCAGGTTGAAGTAAGGTTCTGGGCAGCACACTCAAGAACATGGATACCAACCTTCGGCGATCCCGTATAGAAAATCTTGTCAAAGGGCTGATTCAGACACATGTCAGCCACATCGTGTCCGCCGTCAATAAGCGTCACATACTCTGGATCAAAGGTCTCCTCGATCATTTTTTTCATTGCCGCAGTACAATTTACAGACTTGGAGCTGGACTTTATAACCGCAGTATTTCCTGCAGCCAAGCTAATAGCCAACACTCCAAGGGATAAAAATACCGGAAAATTGAAGGGGCTTATGATCAGCGATACTCCGTAAGGCATCTTGTAGACCTTGGTAATAATACTTGGGAAGCAGTGAATTCCACTAAAATGAGTCTCAGGTTTAGCCCACTTCCTGAGGTTTTTTATCATCTCATTTACTTCCTGAAGGAGGCTTCCAATGTCGCAGAAATACGCTTCCAGAGTAGCCCTACCCAGATCATCGTGAAGAGCCTTTTCAAGTTCATCCTGATGCTCGATTACGGCCTGCTTGAGTTTTCCCAGCTGGCTCAACCTAAATTCGATATCAAGGGTTTTACCTGATAAAAAGAACTCTCGCTGATCCTCAACAATTTTCTTTACAGTTTCGTCAGTGTACATTCGGTTTCTCCTATGGCTCGCAGTAAACACCATACTCGCAGCCTATGCCCTCTGCAATTACCTCATCTATCAGTTCTTCTTTAAATCCAAACAAAGATCTCTTGTAAAGCTTAAGAACTCCCTTTCCCGTTCCGCCATTCCACAGCCTGTTGTGCCTCTTGTAGCCTGTTGGCGCCTCATACCTGATATTAAGCATCTCGCTCTTTTTGCATCTAACCTTGGTCTCAAGCTTAGCAGTTCTTGTCACCTGGACCACATGCCAAATGATCTCATTCTGAGTTTCCCGGCAATCGAATTTGGTTCTTGACAGGGTCCAGAACTTGGAGAAATTAAACTCGTAGTCCTTGCCCTCATAATAAAACTCACCAAGAAGCTTTCTGTTAAGTGCCAGGAAAAAGATCTTGGGCCGGCCGCCGCCAATCTCGAAAACGCTGTTTGTCAGCTTCTTACCCGTCACTTTACTGGTCAGATTATTGGAAGAAAGCCATACCCAAGGGCTGGTGAAATCTCCGCCCCAGTTCTTGTCCGAATAACCATTACAGGTTTCCGGTTTCAAAAGATATTTCTCTCCGTTAAGAACAATCTCACCCGAGAATACACTCTTCATGCCCTCTGCATGCCAGAACATCTCAAAGGCATTGATTGTTCTAAAGAACTTGCTGGCGCCGTAGCCCACATGGAAAGCCACTTCTTTTTTGATATCAAAATCCCAGCTCATCTCCCCGGCATCGCTCATCCATTCTGGGTGAGCATTTACCTCTTCCTGGGTAACTTTGATGTTTCCTTTCGTGTGTGTTTCACCACACTCACAATCATCGGCCTTTACACTGTATGGCGCATCGGCATGAATCTCAACATCATTCAGGGAAAAGAACCTGTGGAGCTGCCCATGATCTTCACCCCAGAAGCCTGCGTTTACCATCAGGTACGAAGGTCTTATTCCCTTTTTCTGTTTATCAGGATCGTTCCAGACTATAACCGGGTCCTTTTCGGCCAGTGCAGGATTACAGGTAAAAAACTCCACATAAAAAGCCTTCTTTTCTCCGGTTTTTTCGTTCTCGGCTGTCATTGAATGCCACCACCAGTCGTACCCTCTTTTGGCAAGAGGACCCTTAAGCATCCACTGATCCCTTGTTATATCATGTATATTTCCCATTATTATCCCCTTTAATCTTTAATCTTATCTGCAAGTTTCAGATCCAGAGCAGCCTTCTTTTCAAGGAATTTCTTAAGTCTTCTTTTCTCAATACCCCAGTATACGCCCTTTACAGGAGGAATCGTATTCATAAGGAGCTTGGAAGGCTTAAATACTTTGCAGGGATAAATATGTTTTTTGGCCTTTTCAATACCATCCAGCATACGATCAGCCACCACATCAACCTTCTGCATTGGGAATGGATGGCCCACATCAATTTCTCCTGCTCCAACCTTAAAGAAGTTCGTAGCTGTTGAAACAGGATAAACAGCAGTAAGCTTGAGATTCTTAGGTGCCTCGAGTCTAACCGCCTCCTGGAAGCCCTTCATGGCAAACTTAGTGGCAGCATACAGGGTATAGCCCGGAATTGCCATCTCGCCCATGGCGGAAATAGTGAACACCATATGTCCCTCTCTGCCGTTTAAGTGTTTAAGGTACTTGGTGTAGGTGTAAATCGGTGAAATCGTATTAAGGTTAAAGATATTCTGGATTCTTTCCCAGTTTACGTAGTCAAACTTCTCGTAGTAGGGAGCGCCGGCGTTGGCAATCAGGATATCGATCTTGCCAAAAAGAGCCTCTGCCTTAGCTATCAGATCATCAACACCCTCTCTGGTGCTGACATCGCAGTTATAAAGAGTTACATTATCACCGTACCCTGTGAGCTTTTCGATGGTTCTGCTGCAGGCAAGAATCTTATTCTTCTTTTCGGGAATGCACAGTCTGTCCAGCACCTCCTTGCCGATTCCGCTGGAAGCTCCTGTGATCACGATTGTTTTCCCTGACAGGTGCCTCATCTTTTTCCTAAGATGCATTTCAGTAACAGCATTTTTACTATCCATTTTTCTCCCCCACCTCTACTTTATTTTCATTACTGTGTCATAGGCGCTGTGACAGGCGCTTGCAATATTGCCGCTTGACCGCGCATCGCCTACGGAATATACATTTTTGGCTCCCACTTCCTTGAAGTTCCCTACAAGGCCACTATCGGGAGCAACTCCCATTGCCAGAACTACGTAGTCCCCCGGAATCGTATCCTTTCTTCCGGACTTAAGGTCCTGAGCAATAACCCCATTATCCATAACAGAGCACAGCTTCGTACCTGTCATGAAAAGAGCTCCATAGGGCTTTATCTTTTCCATGGCATCGTCAACCAACTGGAACCAGGCTCCCGGCGCAACCTCCGAGGCCATTTCAAGTACCGTTACGTCGTTTTCGTTTTTGCAAAGAGCCTCTGTTACTTCCAGTCCTGTCATTCCTGAGCCGACCACAACAACCTGTTTGCCGGAAATCTTCGTTTTCCCCAGGAGAACCTCAGGAGCTTCCACCACATTTTTCCTGGTGATTCCCGGTATACTTGAAGGTCTTATGGGCGTTCCGCCTGTGGCAACGATTATTATTTCCGGATTTGATGCCTTCATGTCTGAAACACTTATATTCTTGCCCTCATATACTCTTTCAGGATTAGTATGCTTATCCTCGGTGATTTCCACGCCCAGATGGATCCTGGCTCCGGCCTTTTCCGCCGCTGTCTTAAGGTCCTCAATGCACCAGAAGAGCCTTTCCTTGTCAGGGCCTGCTGCCGCTGCAATTACCTGCCCTCCACACTTTTTGGACTTCTCGTACACATCTACTTCAAAGCCTCTAAGAGCCATGGTCTTGGCCGCTGTAAGTCCTGCCGGGCCTGCTCCTATCACAACTACTTTCCTGCCCTTTCCGTCCTGAGGCATGTTAAAATATGCTCTCTCCTTGCCAATGGACATGTTGAGGGCGCATTCTCCGGGCTGTCCCTTTCCTGCATTAGTCATAAAGGATCTGATACAGTTAAGGCATCCGATACACCTCTGAATATCCTCGGGGTGCCCCTCCTTGGCCTTTCTGGCCCAGTGAGGATCACAAATAAAGGTTCTGGCCGAAGCCACAAAATCCTGATAGCCCTCCTCCAGCTGTTTTTCAGCCTGCTCCGGAGTTCTTATTACATTGGCTGCGATAACAGGAATACTTACAGTCTCCTTAATTGCCTTCGCCAGATACTTTCTCCAACCCGGCTCATAGGTTGTCGGCTCAAGCCAGCAGTTGTAAACATCGTAGTTTGCGCTGGATACATTTATCGCATCTACTCCAAGCTCTTCAAGGCGCTTGGCAATTCTTTTACCATCTTCCAGATTGTAGCCCACATCAGGCTTTCCGATCCGGGCATACATTTCATCAACAGATAGTCTCACCATCAAAGGATAATCCTTGCCGCAGCGCTCCTTGATTCCAACCACGATCTCCTCAAGAAATCTCATGCGATTCTCGAAGTTTCCGCCGTATTCATCGGTTCTCTGGTTTGTGTAGGGTGACAAGAACTGCTGCAAAAGATATCCGTGGGCCGCGTGAAGTTCCACGGCGTCAACATCAGCTTTTTTGCACCTCTCGGCAGCATCTATAAAGTCGTTTATAAGGGCCTTTATCTCCTTTTTGCTCATTTCGTGAAGTCTTGCTGCTCCGTGGGGCGCAAGAGGGCACTTTGAAGGGGCCTGGACGGAAAAACAGATTCCTTTTTCCTCCATGCCAAGAAGAAGCGGCGTGCACTTGTATATTAAATTCATTACCTTGGGAAAACAGTTCGCCATTGGGATAACCAAAGGCAAAGAATTAATAGAACTGGCAAGGCCCTGCCTTCCTGCATGATGGAGCTGAATTGCCAGCTTGGCTCCATGACTGTGAATGCGGCTTGCCATCTGCCTCATAGGCTCAATATGATAATCATGGCTCATAGAGAGCTGCGTATAGGTTGCAGCTCCCGCCATGTCATTAACCCTGCATATTCCGGGGATAATAAGGCCAACACCACCTTTGGCCCTTTCTTCGTAGTAATCGGACAGTCTCTGTGTAACCTTGCCGCTGGGCTCTCCCAGACTGAATTCTGCGGCACACATAACTAGCCTGTTCTTAACTTCCATGGTTCCGATCTTCATAGGTGAAAATAGGCGCTCGTACATAAATTCCCCCATCATGAAAACATACTATAGAACCATTATATAATGTAAACTTTATTTTGTATTAAATTTATTGCTAATAAGTTTATAAAATCTCAACTTTTAACTCTGATAAGAGTTCTGAAGAACTCAACAGCGTCCTTAAGATCGTTCTCATCAGGATGTCCCTTGCTGGTTCCGCCAACAAGCTTGAATGGTCCGAAGGTGTTATAACCGTGGCAGGTGAACTTGCCAACAACCTCAGCGTTCTTGCCCTTAATTGAATCAGCCATGGACTTGGAGAAATCCTTGTTCATAGCACTTGTCATGATATAAAAAATCTTCTTATCCTGTGGGAGATTAACCTGTGCAAAGTTCTTGATCTGCTGATGGAACTGAGCAGCATAGATACCGGATGCAAATCCGATAAGATCATAACCTGACAGGTCCTTTTCTTTTACCTGTGTAGCGTCAACAAGCTCCACGTCAAATTCCTTGGCGATGGCCTCAACTACCTTCTTAGTGTTGCCATGATGTGTTGATGCATAGACAATTACTGCGTTACTCATACCTTTTCCTCCTAGAAAGGCGGCCATTTCAGGCCGCCCTTTAATAATTATGATTATTTCTTTTTAGTCTTAGATGAATTTACATAAACAGCAGCTCTGGACAGGAACTTGAATTCCTCTTTGCCGTTTTTCTTAACTACTGCTCTCTCAATGCCCTTGGCAGTTCCCTTACGAACAGCCTCATTGAACATCTTACCAAGGCGGGCTCTTACCTGAGCCGGAGACTCAGCAATCTTGTACTCTTTAACAACTTCACCAACGGAAGCGAATGTAGGAAGGTCAGCAAGAGTGAACTCTTTATCCATCTTCTTGGCTTCATCTATCATGTTTGCAATAGCAAGTGCATAGCCATAGACTGTTTTTTTACTGAACTTCTCTTCCAGCATCTCACAGATGTAATAGTTAACGGTTACGTTTTCTTTCTTGGCTGCTTTCTCAATCTGATCGTACAATTCCTGACTGATTGATAAATTTGCTCTTGGCATCTTATCCCCCTCCTATGAGTATTGTATCATCTATATATGATGATACCACAAAACTCACACAATATAGATAATTATTTTTTACTATTATGTTCTAATCTCATCATGAAAATAGCGTATTCATCATTCTGGAACTCTAAATCCGGCGAATTCTCACCGCCGCCGTTAGTACTTCTTTTTATTTCTGCGTAGAACTCCTCCCCCTGATTAACTATGTCCATAACAGAAACGTCGATTCCGTTCTCCACTGCAATCTTGCAAAACTCAGCCAGTGGCTCCTTACAATTTCTTGTGTCCATGAGCTTATTTCTAAGAGCCTCATCTTCATTGGCTTTACTAAGTAGAATCTCAAGTTTGTCAGCAATACTCATATTTTCATCCCCAATCAAAAAAGCATGAAATCAAGTCTTGGCGTGGTCATCCCGCATGCGATACTCTTTGTCGTCGTCGATCATTGCCAGCATAATATCCGCAAACTTAGGATCGAACTGGCTTCCTTTACCCTTTTCAATCTCTCCTCTTACTATGTCCTGAGCAAGGACTCCTCTGTAGCTTCGGTTACTTGTCATAGCATCGTAAGCATCAGCTACAGCAATGATTCTGGCTTCTTCCGGAATATCATCCCCGGCAAGTCCCTGAGGATAACCGCTTCCATCGTATCGTTCGTGATGCCATTTAGCTCCAGCCGCAAGTTCAGGCATTTCCTTGATATTGCCAAGAATTTTCCCGCCGATTCCCGGATGTTTCTTGATGCAGGCAAACTCCTCTGCTGTAAGCCTTCCCGGCTTATTTATCACCTCATCCGGAATACCGATCTTGCCAACGTCGTGGAGAAGCCCCATCATGAAGATCTTCTCCTGCCTTTTCTCGTCGTAGCCGAGTCTGGCCGCTATCTCCTTTGAATATAGAGCAACTCTGCCCGAATGTCCATTGGTATAATTATCTTTTGCATCAATTGCATCTGCAAGGCTCTCTACAACGTGGAGGAAAAGATTCTCATTTTCCTTGGTTTTCTCATCAACCATGCTCTCAAGGTCCCTTTGGAGCCTTACAAGTTCCACAGCATGTTTAACCCTGAGTACAAGAACGCTGGCCACAAAGGGCTTCCTGATAAAGTCCATTGCCCCAAGAGAAAGTCCCTTGGTCTCTGTATCCTCATCTTCATTGGCTGTCAAAAAGATCACCGGAGTATCTCTCCACTTGGCCTCACTCTTTTTCAGCTCCTTAACAACCTCAAATCCATCCATCTCCGGCATACTGATATCCATCAGGATCAGATCCGGCGCAGCATTTTCCTTGGTGTATTCCAAAAGAGCTTTTCCCGATTTGAGCACAATTGCCTTAAGCCCGGCAGATGAAAGGGTATTCCAGGCTCTTTTTAAAATTATAGGATCATCGTCGACAATTATGATTTCCGGAATCATTATTACCTCCAACGAGATTAGTTCCCGTTTATGATATTTTATGATATCTCAAAGACGTTTATTCATCAACTAAATAGTGGTATACTCAAAATGTGCTAAACCCTAGAAAATCCAAGGAGGAACCTGCTTACGTGAACATTAATATCCCAGGCGTCGATGTCGATAGTGCCATTAATAATTCCGGCTCTGAGGAGCTTTTCACAGAGCTTCTTGGTGATGTTTACAAAATCATAGATGAGAAAAGTAATCAGGTAGAAGCTTTTCTAAGGGATAAGGACATTAAAAACTACACTATTCTGGTCCATTCCCTTAAGACCACCTGCCGCATGGTCGGTGCCATGGAGCTTGGAGAAAGCTTTTTTACCCTTGAAAAGCTGGGAAAAGAAAACGACCTTGAGCAGATAGAAAAGGCTACCCCTGAGGTTTTAAGCGCCTTCAGAGCTTTAAAGCCCTATCTTGAGCCTTTTGCTGCAGGTAACGGCGGACCTAAAGCCGCTTTTGATAAAGATGCAGTTTCAGCCATCTTAAATAAGCTCATTTCCGCAATAGATGACTTTGACCTGGGCTCTGCAGAAGAGGCCGCACGTTCTCTCTTCTCCTATAGTTATAACCAGGACCTGGCCCACAAAATGGAGGCCCTGGATAAACTCGTCACCAATCTTGATTATGTTGAGGCCAAGGATCTGGCTGGGCAGATTCTGGGAAGCCTCTAAATATCATTGTTCTGCGACATTTAATTCGTAATATTCCACTTATTAGTCCGTGTGTATCGATCCATAGTTTGCCACTGCTTCATCCACGGTCATTGTACCGTTTATGACAGCGTAGGCAGCTGCCCTAAACTGTTTTACCGCAGTATCAAGGATTTCTATATCTCTTACATTAATAGTTCTATCCTCCGGGAAGCCGGAAAGTGAGGCATATACTTCGTCCAGGGAATAATCCTTGGTAGGAGTTATAAGCCTTTTCTTTTCTGCCATAAGTCCGAGCTCAACTTTGCTGGTCAAAAATCTCATGAATTCATTGGTCATATCCAGATTCTTGCTGTTCTTGTTGGCGCAGAACAGGATTGATACTGAATCCATGTAGTATCCACCCTTATCACCGGATGGAGCCACGTAGAAATCATACTTGAAAGGATTTGCGGAAAAAGCTTCCGACTTACTCTCACGCTTCTTGGTTCCGGAAACAACGTCGCCGGAGCAGAGCATCATGGGCACATCCCCTTCAAAGAAGCGCAGGATCACTGCATCGTAATCATTCTCAATTTCAGCTGAGCACTTAGCCACATCAATACAGCCGTAGTCCACAAACTCTTTTAACCTGCTAAGAGCGGGTCTCATGGCTTCTCCTGCAGAAGGCTCAAGGTTATTAAGATCACCCTCTACGCTCCTGTCGCCCTTGACTGTATTGGCAAACATAGGATAAGCAAAGGAATAGCCGATTCCCGGCGTTGTTGTGGTATTACTTCCCATAACAGGAGATTCGTAGCCTGCTGCCTTGAGCTTGTCGCAGACTTTTTTAAGCTCTTCGAAGTTCTTTGGCACCTCCAGGCCCTCTTTTTCGAAGATATCCATATTTACCAGCATTCCATAGGAGGTTGCAAATATAGGCAAAGCCACAATCTCGCCGTTTTCCATATCCAGGGTAACTCCGGGACGGAGGCAATCAAGATTGATTTCCAGCTCTGAATCCGAGAGAACCTCTGCCCCCTCAAACATTGAATCATATTTCTCGTTTCCAATCATCCAGGGCTGAGCCACGAAAATATCCGGAGCCTCATCACCTGCAAGAGCATTCAAAATCGCATTTCCGTAATCATCCAGGCAGGTGTAAGTTATCTCGCCCTTTGGATAATGCGCATAAAATCTCTCGATTGCATTATCCAGGGACTCGAAATTCGAATACGTTCCTACTACAGACAGCTTATATTCTGTATCCGGCGAGTACTTGGGGGAAAACTCCTTAACCACCGATTTGTCCTGGCCGCATCCCATAACTCCCATTACCAGCATTGCCACAAGCGCCATAGAAACAATTGTTTTAATGCGATTTTTCATGTGTCCTCTCCTTTCAGCATCCTTCACCCAAAAACTCTTTTATCTGTGAAGTTAATTCGTTCTGACTAATGTCTTTTAGATTCATTCTCTTTAGCTTGTCCTCGTCCAAGCCTCCCGGATCAGGCATTTCGCTGCTCATAATGATCAGCTGCGCCTCATGCTTTTCCAGATATTTCAAAGCCTGCTCTCCTGATTTGACCACCACCACGTTGTACGCGGAAGAGAGCTGGTCTTTTAGTTTTTTGAGAAGGGCTACGTCTTCGTCTACTAGAAGAAGTGTATGAATAGGTTTTGAGTCTTTCTCTGCATCTACTGATTTATCTGCATCGGAAAATTCATCTAGTGGCTGCTCTATCAAATCTGTCGGCAAATATGTAAGCAGCATGTTTTCTAGTCTATTAGTGTCGATTGGTTTCGTAAGATAGTCATCAAAGCCAGCATTTATGTACATCTCGCGCATTCCTGAGACTGCGTTGGCCGTAAGGCATATGATCGGAGTCTTCAGGTTCGGTGTATCCGTGCACTCCTTCATTTCCTTGATAGTCTCGATACCGTCTTTGTCCGGCATCATATGGTCAAGGAAGATCACGTCGTAGAGATTTCTCTTAAACAGCGCAATTCCCGCATCTCCGCTGTCCGCAGTATCTATCTGTATCTTGGTCTTACCAAGAAGACTTACGAATACCTTAAGGTTGATCTCTGTATCATCCACCACCAGCACTCTTGCCTTAGGCGCAATGAACTGAGCTTTGTACCTTTGTCTGTCTCTGATAAAGCTCTTGTAAGCTGCATCAAACTCCCCAAGGGGCTCCCATTTCACCACTTTTTGCTTCAGGTCAAAAGAGAACTCGGAGCCCTTTCCATATTCACTTTCCACCTGAATCTTACTTCCCATCATGTTGAGGAAGTTCTGAGCAATGGCCATTCCAAGGCCGGTTCCCTCGATGTTTCGATTTTTCTTTTCCTCAATCCTCTCAAAAGCTACAAAAAGCTTGTTGAGCTCTTCCTTCTTGATTCCGATTCCCGTATCCTTGACGCTTACATGGAGTATTACGTGATTCGGCTCCTCTTCACATTTTGTGGAGGATATTGAGAAGACAACACTACCTTCCTGGGTGTATTTGACCGCATTTGAAAGAATGTTGGTAATAACCTGCTTGATCCTAATCTCATCACCATGAAGAATTCTTGGTATATTGCTGTCCACATCAAGCTTGAAGATAAGCCCCTTTTCATCAGCTTTTCGCTGAACCATGTTAACAAGGTCGTTCAAAAGAGATGCTATGTTGTAGTCCACGTTGATGATTTCCATCTTGCCCGCTTCAATCTTGGAGAAATCGAGGATATCGTTGATGATTCCAAGAAGCGTACTTCCTGCAGCCCGGATGCTCTCTGAGTACATCAATATTCCTTCATCGTGGCTATCTCTCAGGATCATCTCATTCATGCCGATTATGGCATTCATAGGTGTCCTGATGTCATGGGACATTGTGGACAAGAACAGAGACTTCGCTTCATTGGCCTGATTTGCTGCTTCCGCAGCCACAGTCAGCTTACGGTTGAAGTTTAGGAGAAGTAATAAGTTGAAATGAAGAAGAACCATAAGTCCAATGGATACGATAACAAGAAGAATCCAGTCAATTGACCTGTTCATTATCAGCTCTTTTGCCGGAATATAGGCCACCAAAAACCAACCCTCAAGATTGCTGAGAGGGGTATAAGCTATTACGCAGTCCTCATTCTTGGAGTTGTGAATATGCATGGATCCTATGTCTGTGAGGATCGTATTTATAACCTCGTTGTATTCCTGGGCAGACATTGGGTTATAGGATTTGAAATATTCAAAGAAATTGCTGTTTTTAAGGGATTTGCCGTGGATCATGTAGCTTCCGTCCCAGTCTATAAGGGATATTTCCACATCTTCGTACTCACCCTTCAAGAAGACCAGCTTCTGCTCAAGACGGCTCACCGGTACCACGCGTAAAAGAAGCCCCTGTCTCAGCGCCCCTGTTTCCTCGTCCATAACCTTAACATTGTTAAGAAATGCAATGGACTGCACACCGTTAAGCGGATTGGTATAGGCCCTTGTCAGGTTTACCGCACCATCCACGTTACTGATCTCAAGATTATCGAAAATTGAAATATGAGAATACTTAATTGAATAATCCGACGTATCCGTGGTACTGGCAGTAGTCGATATTCCCTTCATGGATCCGTCATCAATATATATCAGATGTCCCGAGATTTCCGGAGATATCTTGGCCTTTCTAATATACGAAATCGCCTCATCAATGGTCATAGGATCTCCCGCTTCCGCCGACCTATTGATGTAATTCGACCAGATATCGCACAGATGCTGCTCATCCTCCAGATAATTGGCTATGATCTGCTCTGTGGTCGTCGTCATCTTCTCAAAAGACGCAACCGAAGCCTGGTTTGACTCCCTCGCCCTATCGTTGGCATACTTCACGATAATGAAGAGAATCAACCCTACTATCACAATATTTATGATGATAATATATCGCTTCTTCAACCTGCACCCTCAGTAAACACTTAAAAATCTACATAACTGTACAGATTAATTATACTATTTTGCGTTCATTAATATTGTTAAAAAAGTATAAATGGAGAATAAAGAACTACCTCAGTCTTCTCCCACAAGCGGTTAAGTGCTATTTATGGCTCTAATAAAATTAGTTTGCTGCCTTAAAGTTATAAATTGGTTTCATCACATCGATAATCTCCACTGACTCCTTGATTACATCGATGATGTCATCCAGGGACTTGTAGGCCATTGGTGCCTCGTCGATGGTGGCCTCACAGACGGATGAGGTGAAGATTCCCTTCATGGACTCCTTGTACTCCTCCATTGAAAGGTTGTTTCTGGCTGCAGATCTGGACATCAGCCTTCCTGCGCCGTGGGGAGCTGAGTAGTTCCACTCCGGATTGCCCTTACCGATGGCAAGGACAGAACCATCCCTCATATTGATAGGGATCAGAACCTTCTCGCCCTTGTGAGCTGCAATAGATCCCTTCCTAAGGATCATCTCCTTTGTATCAATGTAGTTATGAACTGTGTGAAAAGACTCACCAGCTGACAGACCAGTCTTCTCCAAAAGAATCTCCACCATCTTCTCGCGATTTCTTTTGGCAAATCTCTGGCATATCTCCACGTCGTGAAGGTAGTCCTCAAGGTACTTGCCGGACAAATAGCACAGATCCTCAGGCATGGTCATTGGTCCCTCGTGGTACTTCTTGTTATAAAGCTCCTTAAGCGCGGCCTGAATCTCAGTACGTCTTCCCTGCTCCTTGTACTCTTTGATAAGCTGCTCCCTTGCCTCCAGATACTCACCGATTCCCTTATCAAGGTCCACCGCAAGAGTCTGGTAAAGCTCAGCTACCTGCTTGCCAAGATTTCTTGAGCCGGAGTGAATTATGAGGTACTGACTGCCATCAGCCGCTCTGTCCACCTCGATAAAATGATTACCGCCGCCAAGAGTGCCTAAAGATCTCTCAAGACGCTTTGCCTCCTTGAGCTGACGATAGCAACGTAGCTCTGTCAGATCGAACTTCTCAATTCTTCCATCCCACACATCGCGTCCGCAAGGTATTGTGAATGCCGCCATATCCAGCTTCTCCAGGTCAATCTTCTGCTTGCCAAGATTAACTGTGTACATGCCGCATCCGATATCAACGCCAACCACGTTAGGCACTGCCTTGTCTGTGATTGTCATTGTTGTTCCGATTGTGCAACCCTTTCCTGCATGAACATCAGGCATGATTCTTATCTTTGACCCCTCTGTCATTGGGTAGTCGCACATTCGTCTAATCTGCTCTATTGCCTCATCCTCCACAACCTTGGCGTAGCAAAGAGCTGTATTAACTTTTCCTTTTATCTCAATTGTATTCATAATTTTCCTTCCAATCCTGGCCGGGAGTCTTCATTCTCCCAGCATCTTCTATTAAGCTAAGCCGCTATTTTCTGATAACGCGCATTCATCAACACGCTCATCATAAATTTGTATGGCTCTAAATTACCCTCTTTTAACATTGAAAAGATCTGTGGGCTGCAGCCTGAAACAAGCGCCACGCCCTGATCATTCATCCCAACTGGCTGCTGCATGTTACGGCTGTTCACGTTCCAGAAAACTATCTGTGGAAGTCTGAAGCCGTATCTTGCGAACTCTGCCTTGGCATGTTCAAAGTTTGTTGCCTTCGAATTGCCGGCGCAGAAGTCGAACTCCATGTCAGAGATTATGTAAAGCTTCTCGGGCATATCTGCCTGTGTGAGCTTATTGTCCACAGCAGATCTTAAGATCAACGCAAAGGTCTTTTCAATATCTGTGTTGCTGCACTCGTTGAAGCCCATGCAGTAACGCACCTTCTCCGCAATATCTCTACCCTTGATCTCAATGAGTCTTGGGTTCGTTGAGAATGTTATGAAGTGATTTCTGAATGCGCCGGTATTTCTTTCTGCAAAATAGATGCCCAGGGACTGAGCAACTGCTGCAGGAGTAGGATGAGCGCCATGGTACATTGAGCCTGATCCGTCAACCACTACAAGAGAATTCTCCGAACCCGCATAATTCTCAAGGGCATTCCAGGTTACATTCATTGCACGTCTCTCGCCCAAAGTAAACTCTTTTCTTCTGATAACAGGCGCGATCACATCGTATGGTGTAAGTGTTCCAATGTGCATAACAGAAGGATCTGCTTCAGCCCTATTTATAAAGGCTTGATATCTCTCCCGATCATTTCTGACGAAAGCCTGTCTGTATTTGTACAGTGCCTTTGAAGGCTGCTTTTCATAGTCAAAAGAATAATCTCTTTCGCGAAGATTGTTCTCAATGATTTTGATCTGCGATCTAAGAGCTGAGAGTGTTTTGCGATACTCACAATCAGACATCTTCATGAATCTTGCAATCTTCTTGGCATTTCTGACAGCATCCTTGTTGCTTGTATTCACAGAAGGAAGCCATTTCGCCAAAAGAGATACATCTGCCTTCTCACCGTTTTCAGCAAGCTCGTCCATATCTGCATCAAAAGTTTTCTTAATGTATGCCATAACCTCTTTTTCTACAGGTGTATCAAGTAGAGCCAAAAGGTCATCGTATCTGCCATACTCTGCCACGTTCTCGATATTTCTTTTTACAGATTCAGGCTCTGCAGCTGCCAGATATTTGAGGATTACCTTGAATACTCTTCTCTCACCAAGGCCGCCTCTGATATCTCTTGCAAAGAAAAGCATCTTCATTGCAAAATCAGCATCCTCCGCATAAGCTCTTGTAAATCTTTTTATGATATTTTCATCAGCTGTGTTTCTGAGCGCACCGATTGTAGCAAAGAGATCAAGGCAGTCTGACTTGGTTGAAACATATGTAACTGCGCCGTTCTCTGTATAAGTTTTGTTTGCTTCTTTCTTTAAGAATTCTAACATTGCTTTTTACCCCTTTAATACTTGACCCATGATTCTGTGGCTGTCATGGGCCATTTTTCAAGACACATACACCCCGAAGGGTCGGAGCGGGATTCGGACCCGCGATTTCCGGATTCATGATCCGGTGCTTAACCACTTAGCTATCCTGTAATGATTGCTGCCTGTGTCTTTGTTGTGATTTAATAATATCGCTTTGAATTGGAGATAAAAAGATGCAGATTGACTTGCTAACGCAACCCCAATATAATGTGAAATATACATATAATCATGTTAAAAGAGATATTTTCACAACCCCAATTAAGAGGCGTAGCATGACAGAGAAATACAAAATTTATCTTTCAGATGATACTAAAACAAGACTCATAAACGACGCCGAACTCTTCGAGTTCACCAAGAAGGACGAGTCAGTGAACCTCAACGCCTTCCTCAAGACGCTGATTGTGAACTACTTTGACCGGTACAGGCAGGATAGCGAAAGCCTCCTTTCAAGCATCAAGCAGGATCTGACCGCCATCACATCCATAAGTGACAAGGATGCTGCGCTCCTGGCGGATAAGATTGTCAGCACATATATTAAGGCAGACAACTTCCAGAGCAGCAAGAACTCTGCCCTCACCCTGACTGTAAGCGGCTCCTCTTACGAGATTCTAAGAATCATCGAGAATAACATGTTAAAAGACACCTCGCTCTCCCAGTACCTCAAGGACATGTTCAACTCCTATCTGTCCATACCAAGAAGTGAGCGAGAGGCCATTATCTTCAAGGATACCTACGAAGACATTACCAGAGCTCTCAAGGAGCACCGGATATTGTCTTTTACCAATACAACATCCGGCGATGAGAAGGCCTACCTTGTAGAGCCTTACATTATCGCTCCTTCCAAGGAAGAACAGTGTAACTACCTGCTTTGCATGGATCGCAGCACCAGAAGGCCCAGAACCTTCAGAATTTCCAGGATCAGAAGCGTTTTTGTAACCTCTGATTCTTTTCCCGTAAATCCGGACACACAAAAAGAGCTCCAGGAAAAAGCCATCCGGAGCCCTCATTCGGTATCATTAACAGTCCAGGCCGTCGTTCGTCTGAACAAATATGGAGTTAAAAAGTTTAAGGCAATTACCAAGAACAGGCCTATCGTCTCTAAGATTGAAGGCGACCTCTACTACTTCGACTGGCCCGAGCTTCAGCTGGAAGAATACTTCAAGCGTTTCGGCAGAGATGCCCTCGTAATTGAGCCTGCCTCGTTAAAAGAAAAAATCAAAAAATTCTACTATTATGGTCTTAGAGAATACAACAAAGGAGCCATTAAATGAGCAATTTGGAAAAAGAAGTAAGAGAAAAATACGAGAAATTAACTAAACTTCTGATAGAGAAAAACCTCACAATAACCACAATGGAGAGCTGTACCTCCGGTCAGATTGCCTCTCTCATAACTGATACAGAAGGTGCATCAGCTATTATGAAGGGGGCTTTTGTCACCTACAGTAACGAAGCCAAAATTCGCCAGGGTGTTTCAAAAGATACAATAGAAAAATACGGTGTTTACTCCAAAGAGACCGCCACAGAAATGGCGCAGGTTTGCAGATCTTTTTACGACGCCGACCTCGGAATAGGCGTAACAGGGAGCTTCGGCAACGTGGACCCCAATAACGCAGACAGCGTCCCCGGGGAAGTGTATTTTGCAATCGCCACCAGAAACGCTGTTCAAAGCTACTACTGCGAAGTCCCGCCGCAGCCAACCAGGCTAGACTATAAGCTTTACATGGCCGGGAGAATAGTAGAAAACCTTTTGGAGAACAAACATGACATCAAAAATTAAAGATACCCAGATGAAAAGTTCATTACTGCTTCTTCTTGCGTCTGTTGTGTGGGGACTTGCGTTTGTCGCCCAGTCTGTTGCAGGCGGAAGCGTTGGCACCTTCACCTTTAACGGAATCAGATTTATTATCGGAGGCCTGTGCCTTCTTCCATTTCTTAAAGGACATAACGTCAGGCCATCCAAGATTCCACCTCGCAAACTCGTCGGCGGGTTTCTATGCGGATCTGCTCTCTTTCTGGCATCTTCTTTTCAGCAGGGCGGAATTGCCCTGGGAGCTGACGCCGGAGAAGCAGGATTTTTAACCGCCTGCTATATCGTCCTGGTGCCGATTCTTGGGATATTTATAGGAAAAAAGTGTTCTGTATTTGTTTGGCCCGCTGTAGCCATTGCCCTGCTTGGCTTGTACATGCTCTGCATCCCTGTGGCAGGCAGTGGTCTGAAGATTTCCCCGGCAGATCTTTTGCTCCTTGGATGTGCGCTGATGTTCTCAGTACAGATCCTGTGCGTTGATCACTATGCTAGAATAATGAGCCCTGTCGCCCTTGCTTGTATTCAGTTCTTTGTAAGCGGCGTGGCTTCTCTGGTGGCAGCCTTAATATTTGAGCTTAGGCCCGATCCCGCAGCATGGATCAGCAGCCTTTTGGCGCCTCTGTCATGGGTAGCCATCCTCTACACCGGAATCTTCTCCTGCGCCGTAGGTTACACACTTCAGGCCATCGGCCAGCGCGACATAAATCCGGCTCTCGCTTCTCTGATAATGAGCCTTGAATCCGTCTTTTCATCCATATTTGGTTGGCTCATTTTAAGGCAAACCATGACCGTACGCGAAATATTCGGCTGCGCATTCATCTTTGCCGCAGTACTTCTCGCCCAGATTCCGCAAAAGAGCTCTCAGCCAAGCTAAGCCATCTATTCCACACGCAAAAATGCCATGTAACGGTACTCAACCGCAACATTCGCAATCAAACACCGCCTCGGCCTTCATCATCTCATTCTGCCCATAAGCGCATAGTTTTACATCAATCTCATAATCAGGATAATCCTGAACGAATTTCTTGTAGGCCAATAAGCACTGCTTAGTTGATTCAGCCACCGGATTAGCCAGATTTCCTCCAAATATTCCGGAACTTATAAGCGGAAAAGAAATACTGTGATAGCCATTCTCTTTTAAAACAACCAGGGAGTTGTAATATGCCTTAAACAACTCTTCAAATGCAGTAGGCGTAACCGCAAAGTTTGGACCCACTGCATGAATTATCGCCTTTGCATTTGTCAGGTTAAATGCCGGCGTAATTACCGCATCTCCGTCCTTAAGCGGCGTTTTATACTTGCCACACGCCTGCGTAAGTTCCTTCATTCCTGCCTTATTGAAAATAACTCCGCATATTCCACCACCGGCCCAAAGCCCGCTGTTTGCTGCGTTTACTACAGCATCTGCTTTTTGATCTGCGCATGAACCATGTATAAGCTCTATCTTACTCATCTTTTTTCTCCTTACAACCTACATACATCTGCCACAATGTAATTGTTGAACACACAATCTGCCAATCAAAGCAAAACCTCACAAATTCAGCACAAAATAAAATGCCAAGCACATCAGCGCCGATCCCAGGTGCATGATCACGTAGGAAATCTTCCACTTGCCGCCGGCATTAAAGCCATAGAAATCTTCCCATCCCTTGCCTTCCGGCGCAAATACCACTTTGTAAAGATATAGCGGCCCGTACAATGCAACAGGTAACATTCCCAGAAATGCCGCCCCCAGGCTGGTTTCCCTTCTTTCAAATATACACAGCGAAGCAAGGGCCATCAGCGGCGTTAGCAGATGCATGAATAGATCAAAGCCTTTTAGTAGCGGCCCAATTCCATAAATTCTGGCCAGGAAAAGAAATACCGTCAGCATCGTAACTGTAACCCCAGCCGTTCCAACAATTTTCAGGTAATACACCCACATTTTTTCAGGGAAAATACACATGCACACAGATGCTGCAGCACACAGAAGATTACTTTGAAGGGTAAAATAGCGCATCGCCTTTTTTCCCCTCTGAACATTCCACTTTCCATCCTCTCTAAAAAGCCCCATTGTAAGGACTACCGTGAGGATCGCTATAGTTAAGTTGATTATAAAAGAAATGGTAGAATTAGCGCTTTTCATACACTAATTCTACCATTATTCATGAAATATCAATAATAACTATTTCCGGATGATTAAAGAACCTTGGATAAGGCATTCTTTCCCTGCAAAGGCCTCTGCTCACAACCATGTCGGTATCCTCAGAAAGCTCATACAGTCCACTAACATACTTTGGGTAGTAACCTTGATCCGGTGCCAGTGTTCCAATTCCGGTAAACGGATTTATCCACTGGCCTCCATGAGCATGACCGCTAACTACAAGATCAAAGCTATAACTCCTGTACACATCTACTTTTTCAGGCCTATGGGACAAAAGAACCTTGTAATTCTCCGGATGGGACATAGCATCCGCATTGTCAAGCTGACTTTGCCACTCTTCCGGTGACATATAAGTAGGATCATCAACCCCGCATATATCAACGTCATTTCCGTTTATGTTTATGGTACATGAATCTCCGTCAAGAACTACAACCCCTTTAGAAACAAGATATTCCTTAATTTCGTTTTCTCTTTTGCTCCAGATTTCATGATTTCCGGTGACGTAGAAACATGGATATGCAGAAGCTATGGCCTCAATGAGCGCTTTGGAATTGTCATCAGTAAACTTGTTATCAAATATATCCCCCGACAAAAGAACTGCATCAGGCTTCTCTTTTTTGATCATACGAACAAGTCGCCACTGATTCTTGCCATAGTAGCAAGAATGAAGGTCAGTAACCAGCGCAAATCTCACAGGTGAGCTTACCTTCCCCTTGCCCTCAAGACTGATGTGCTCCGTGACCGGAATTTCAAAATACATGATTACCAAAAAGAATAGTGCAATCAAGCGTAGCGGCCACTTCCAAAATTTTCCTTTATGTTGTCTATCAGCTTTTTTCATCGCAACCCCCAAACGAATTGTATTTATCAATAATACATCTTTGGAGGAAGTTTTGTTGTAGTTTTATTTTCCGCAATAAATCTTAATTGCCTGAAATACGAATTCTGCGGTTCCCTTTCCGCCCATCTTGTCGATGTTCTGGGTGAACTCTCCGCCACTTGCATAGCCGGTTCCAAGGCTGTAAAGAATTTCGTTAGTGCAGGTATACATATTCTCAGTAATGAAATCCTGGATCTTTTTTACCTGCCCCTGAACCTCCGCGGAAGCGGGATCCTTATCCTTCATGGTGCCGAATTCCTCAAAGAGCTTGGAAAAGTCAGCCATCATGCTGCTTTTATCTTCCTTGGTCCAGTTTTTACTCTTTTCCTCATACTCTTTATAAGCAGCAGTCTCTCCCCACTGCTCTTTTGCTCTCTTTGAATATTCCTCAAGTTTACTGCTATCAAATGCTGTAAAATCCAATCTTCTCACTCCTCTCGTTTTAAGGTAATTGCACAGATTGAGCAGATTCTCAATATGCTCCTTCTTTAACTCCAGAAGTTCAATCTGCTGCTCCAGTGCCTTCGTCTTGTCAAAATCAGATCTGTTTATTATTTCTTTTATGTCTTTAAGCGGAAACTCCAGCTCCTTGAACAGTAAAATCTGCTGCAATTTCTCCAGTGCTGCATCGTCATACAGCCTGTAGCCTGACTCCGTGTATTCTGCCGGCTTCAAGAGTCCTATTTGGTCGTAATACTGCAAAGTGCGTATACTCACTCCTGTCAGTTTACTTACTTCATTTACTGTCTTCATGGCTTTCATCTCCTTCACGTGTAACTATACCTTAAACCATGACGTAACGTTAGAGTCAATACTTTTTGAGAAAAAAAATATAGAGGCCGCGAAACCTCTATACTTCTATAAGCCTATATTATTCAGTAATCCCAAATTCTTTCATCAAACTGTCAAACCTTGCCTGCTCTTTTTCCTTAATGGGCTTGGAAAGGTCATTCACGCAATGATGGATTACGTCCGCATCCTTGATGACTTCGTCCATAGGGCTATCCACAGTCAGCTTGTCATCATGGTGATAAATTGCTGAGCAGATAATGTCTGTCTCCTCAGGCGTTGTCAACTCAAGCTTTGTGAGTATCTTCCTGGCATAATCCGCACCAAGATGGGCGTGGTCATCATAAGAACCCGTCTTATAGGCATGCATATCATGGAGCATAGCCGCCATAGCCGCAAGCTCCGGATCAAGGCCCCTTTTCTTAGCTATCATCTGCGCAGCGAGAGACACTCCGTAAAGGTGCGCTATTGCACTTGTCCTTTTATCCTCATCTTCCATCTTGTTAAGCTTCTTATCAACATACTTTCTCAGTTCCTTTAATCTACTCATAAAGCCCCCTTTATTCTGTTCATAAGTTATGTTTTATTGGATTATCTTCTCCTTGAATATATGGATGATATCAGATTACGCCTAATCCTCAGTTTTTCCTTTCTCACTCGTAGCCACTCCGCTTAGATAGAGTCAAGACTACGAGTATTAACTGATTTTTGGCTCAGCACTCGTAGTATTTTCTTTACGATTTTTGCTCAACCACGCGTAATCAATTCTCCATTATCAGTGCTTCGCTCTCTCCCTGACCATCTCGAGCTCCTCAGGATAGATGCAGTTCTTGAACGCATTATCCCTGACTCCGCTTATGCATTCATCAAGGTCCATCCACAGCACTCCGCTCACTTCTTCCTCTTGGAGAACAAGATCACTTTCTTCCACGTCAGCCCACAAAAAGTAAACCTTCGTGAACTGCCTGTCGTGGTACTCCTCTCCAAAAAATACGTCGTCCCAGACAATCCTTCTGTCGCCGCAGTATACAAGATCAGACTCGTTCGCCGTAATCCCCAACTCCTCGCGAAGCTCTCTTACCGCAGATTCAAGGAATTCCTGTCCTGCTGTAATATGGCCAGCGCTGGAAATGTCATAACATCCGGGAAAAGACTTAGTCTCTGCCCTCTTCTGCAAAAGAACCTGTATCTTGCCCTCTCTTCTTCTCAAAATCCAAACATGCGCCGTTCTATGGTGCACACCATTCTTGTGAGCGTATGCCCTCTCCACCGTTTCCCCGGTGGGATTTCCGTTTTCATCAACAATATCGAGATATTCCATCATCTAACCTCACAAAAAAATTTTTTGCCATTTCTTTCCCGTCCTTCGTATAAATAATCAGAACATAAAAAACACAGCAGTCCAAGTAGCTTATGCTTTACAAAAGGCCAGCAGTGTTAATGAATGTGAAAAAGATACTGGGAGCTGCTTAAGCCTAGCTCAGAGGTATCAACAAGTATCTACAGCGAGAATAGCGAATGCTTTATTCGAGCCAAGGGAAGCGTTACAAGAGCCTATCCGAAAGGATGGGCTCTTGTATCGTTTAGCTGTCATTATGATAAAAACTTTATTCCCCGATCATCTCTTCGAGCATTGCTGCAGCCTCACCAACCAGGTCATTACAGTTCCTGCCGGTACCAGCCCTCTTCGCAATAAGAGTCTTGCAATCAAGACTTCCATTTTTCTCAAGGAAGGCCTTCTCATACTCTGCTGCCTTGTCTATTCCCAGCTTTTCAAGCATGGCAACGACGCTCAGATATGTTCCACATTTTCCATCAATGCTTCTTGGCGGTGGAACCAATTTCTGCGCCTCTGCGCATCTCGTATTTTGAAATCCTCATTTTTATACGAGGGAAAAAATACATGGCAAAAGAAATTTCTTTTCCCTTAAGCGACCTCCGCTTTCGCCCTTCGTGACATGGGGTCTACCATGATGATCACATACAGGAATACCAGCGCAAAAGATAACACTCCGCAAAGTATACCAAAGCCAAATCCGTCATCAGCACCGTCCCACCAGAAAATTCTCTCAACGACCTCATAAATAAGTATATTTGTCAAAAAAGAACTTGCTGCGAATATCAAAAGCTGCTTCCTGGACTCTATCACCCTGAATATCTTGATGCATAAATACGGGAATAAATCAAGGATTACCCCGCAAATGATCAGACTCGTAAATTCACTCCAGTTATTATTTGGATCAAACATATCAAAAAACGAATTCATAAAGCTGTCCATTAGGTCAGACATTGATATCGCCCATAAAAAGGTGGAACAAAGCATACCGGCAAGTATTACCTTTACGCGTTCTTCCTTGTCTTTTGCCTTGGGTTGCTCGCCCCTCTTGGCATCACGTACTACGCCCTTTTGAATATACATAAATAGAGCCAGTAGCACGATCACAACCACGATCATGTTATTGAATATGTACAAGAGCCTGTCAGCCCAAAAGCCAAGGTCTGTTCCATAGTAGCTTTCTTCGGCGCCTGTGCCATGCATGCGACTTATAATGCCATTAATCAAAAGATTTCCCAAGAACACAGGAGTCAAAGCATAACCTATATCCATAGGCTCTTCCGGCCTGCACAGCAGCATAAGCAAAGCTGCCATTACTGTACCGCAGGCCACTGCGATAAGCCTGGGATGTCTGAACACGCTCCTGTACCAGGTTTCAAAAGCTCCATTATCATGTGCGATTGATACTCCCGCCAAAACTGCCAATTGAATTAAAAATATACCCCCACAAATAAGTGCCCTTTTAGCATTCTTGTTCATTTCATACCTCCCATTAGAATTTATTTAGAAAACGGTTAAACTTTTTTACGATAAAATTTCATGCGTCTTAATACTTCCTTAACTAGTACTTAACATTTCGTTGCTACCATATTACAAAAGCTATTACTGATGTATGGAGGATAATACTCATGGATGAATTTACTGTCACATACACTTATAATCTGCTATTCCAATGGTTAAAAGAAACGCTAAGCGTTACCCCATATAACATTACTATTCAATCAGACAAAAGTAAAACTACAATTGTCCCAGTTAAAAATCTGAAAAAAATCGAGTTGAAAAAACGGTATAGTGTAATTCATTTTTTACTTGGTTTCT
Source organism: Butyrivibrio sp. VCB2006 (assembly GCF_000420945.1). Lineage (GTDB taxonomy): Bacteria > Bacillota > Clostridia > Lachnospirales > Lachnospiraceae > Butyrivibrio. The sequence goes on along the minus strand of NZ_ATVX01000005.1, from coordinate 37,257 downwards.
TACTTGTATATGTGGCAATGGAGAGCACTATTTCTCTTAATGACCTTATTCATACCATTCCCATTGCCATCCTGGGAGCTATAGCTTTTTTAAATGGGGTTCAATATAAACTAGTATTCCACATGAGGGAAAATGCCGCATACCCATCGACATATAGAATTATTGTTCCCATCTTTGAGAGATCGAAGCTTCAAGACGCTCAAAGGGCAATCCGTGCTGTCATGCCATACGAGCCCGAAAAGAGAAAAGCAATATTCCCGCACCCGCAGAATATTCAGCCTGTTCAGATAAAAAGAGCTTAGAAAGCTTTATTCAAGCCAAGGAAAGAGAATCAGCTCCAAATCCATCTCTGAATTCTTTGCTGATTCTCTCATTTTTATTTCTTATTAAGTCTATATCCCACAATAGCACCAATAACGCCGCCCAAAACATGTGACAGATTTGATATATTATCCTGAAGAAATAATCCTTCATACACCTGCTGCCCGATGAAGATGATAGCAACCAGAATAAATGTCAGCGGTATTTCTCCATTCTTGAAGCTAGTAAATGATGTTAAAAGAATAAACGCAAACACTACGCCACTGGCTCCGCACAGAGCCACATTCCAGAACAAAAGATAATTCACAAGTCCTGTCACTACTGCAGTGATCAAAATCACCTGAAGAATTCTCTTGGAGCCATATTTTTCTTCAAGCATAGGACCAAGCAAAAGAATGTATGCTGCATTACCGATGTAGTGTTCCCATCCGCTGTGGCCTAATACATGTGTAAAGAATCTTACGTAAGTAAACGGATCTGTAAGTGCTGAATGATAGGTCATGAACAGAAGCTGATTGGTCATCCCAGCTGTCAGATACCCAAGTAACAGCACTCCAAAACTTATAAATATGAATCCAAGTACTACTGGAGAATTGAATGTAATCTTTAACTTCTTCATCTCTATGTGGAACACTCCGTTTTTGTTTTCTATTGTACTACACTTTCATCAATAATTATCGTTCCAGTAATCTTCAGCTGCATCATAAGCTTCGTCTTCATCCGGCATTTGGCTTTATTCTTAAGGTAATGTCTTACGGCCACTATGATGATTGCAAGCAGTAGTTCAAACATAAATAACATAGGAATCACCACCTTCCTAAAAGGGCACAGGGGCAGGAGATGATATATGATCATCCCCTACCCCAACTTATACTTAATCCACATCCCCATAATACCCTGGTTTGGTGTAACCATTCTCCCCCGTTGGAAGTCCGATGACGTGAAGTTCATCTGCAGAGTATACCCATCCTTTTCCGGAACCTGAGTAGCCAGAACTGTTGCTGCTGCCACTAGTTGAGCTGCCAGAGCTAGTTCTTTTACCACCGGATTTGTGATTAGGCTTTCTAGTTGATGTTCCTTTGCTGATGGAATCAATTGCTTCCTGAGTGAGGTTTCCATCTGCCTCGAGTTCGTCCATGTACTTTTCCTGCTGCTGACGCATCTTGGCAAGCCAAGCCTGGGCATAATCGTCGGAGTCACCGGCATGAACTGTGATACCGGTAAAGCCTACAATCAGCCCAACTGCGATTATTGTTGAAAGTGCAATTATCATCTTTTTCATGAGGTCACCTATTCCTTTCACATCAAACATTGGTTAAATCTTCATCGTCTTCGCCTTATGATCCAGTAGTAAGGGCAGCTGCACACACACCATATTCCCTTACCAAAAGATAGGAAAAAGATTTTCAGCACCAGGAACACTCCATACAATCCGAGCAAAACCGGTGCAAGCGCCATTGCTATTGCTCCATAAAATATAAGATCAAGAATCAAGTCAATCATGCTATCACTTCCTTTCTAAACTACTACGCCGACTAACTTATCCCCACATTTCTTCTTTCATCACATCCTGACAGTTTCTGAGGTTTGACATGCTATCGCAGAGGATGAGGACTTCATTCCAGCAGGTTGATACTTCATCTGCCAGAGAATCGGCATCTTCAATTCCCCACATAACTGCGAAGTCTTCGAAGCCGTTAATCTCAAGGTCTTCCCGGTAAAAGATATTTCGAAGGTCCTCTGCTACCTCTCCGCAGAAAGCAACGTTCTTGCAGCCTCTATTTAGAACCGCATCCGCTGTTTCTTTTACCATGGATTCATCCATGATCTCATCAGCTACGACGATCACTGTGTGGTTGGACAGGTCTCTAAGGTTCTTGTTGCTGCCAAGGATGCCTTTGCCGATTATTCCAAATGTGATGTTCTGGTTAGTCTCCTGTGGTGTATATACGTACTGGATCATGGTGTCCCTCCTTCTGCAAAAGTTATTGCAATACAAATCTTGGTTTCTATGATCCTAGTATGCGCCTTATTGAGTCCTATAAAACTCTCAACTAGGTATTGTGGCTTAATGGAGTTCTTTTGCCGTATATATGCAATATATTGCGGTATTGCACAAAAAGGCTTCTCTACAATGTAACGAAGCCGTAAGTTTATTATTATTTAATTTATTGGGGTTAAATTCTCGGCACCACCCACCGATATAAGAAGTAACAAAAGAAAGGAGGAAGATACACGATGAGAAATCTTCCTAAGAGATAAAGGTACCTTCACTGCGGCAGGCTCCCGGTGGAGGTACTTTTTTATGTTCTGATTAGTTCCCGGATAAGTTTCCCATTAGATACAAGAGCATCTGTTAGGCTTCTTTTAGTGTCATGCATTGAACCCGCTAATTCTTTTCCCAACTTCTTCATCTGCAGTGAGGTCATAAACCATCCTATAGCAGTCAAGGGCCTGGTTATGGTCGCCGGCATCTGCTGCCTCTTCTGCTGCCTTGTACAAAAGGGCAAGAGTCACAGGGTTGGCCTGGGTTGGGATTTGGTTATCCTCGAGAATCTTTTGGATCTGCGAAAGGTCATTTCTCGCAACTTTTTTGCCTTGTCCTTGTGTGGTGTCAGGGTATCTTCAGTGTTTATCTCATATTCATCTTCCCCCAGGCAGTAGTACTCGTACAAAAAGACTTCTGAAATATGCCTGAGGCAAACCTGTAGTTTACTCATAGTATGTAGAATCTTACCTTTCTCAGTTACTTATCCTCTGGCTGCAGAAACCGTTTTAATCTTCACTCTTGAGGTTGTATCTCCACCTCAGCACAGCAATGGTCACCAGTGTTGAGAAGACTGAAAAGCACAGGACGATTATCGGGGTGCGCTCACCTTTTTTGCCGAGTCTTCTGACAAAATTTATTCAAACCAGCTTTTCACTGTGGCAATCTCCTGGATATAGCCGTCATCATCGTTAGGGGTTTCGAGAATAAATGGGAGGCCCTCAAATGCCGGATGCATGGCAAATCGCTTCATTGCTTCCATTCCGATAAAGCCCTGTCCGAGCTTCTCATGGCGGTCTTTGGCGGCGCCGCACTGATTCTTGCTGTCATTAAAATGTACTGCCTTGAGCTTATCAAGGCCGATAATCTTGTCGAAACGGTCAAGGACGCCGTCCAGGTCTTTTACTATGTCGTAACCCGCATCCCAGGTATGGCATGTGTCAAAGCACACCCCAAGTTTATCATTTAGTTCTACACGGTCGATGATTGCCTTAAGCTCCTCGAAACTTCTTCCTACTTCTGAGCCTTTTCCGGCCATGGTCTCAAGGAGCACAGTTGTCTGCATTTCCGGGAAAAGAGCTTTATTAAGGCCGTCAGCTATCTGCTCTATTCCAACCTCCGGGCCCTGTCCTGTGTGTGAACCTGGATGGAAATTGTAATACTGTCCGGGAAGAGCCTCCATTTTTTCCAGGTCCTTCTGAAGCATATCAAGGCCGTTGGCTCTAGTGTCAGGATTGGCGGAGCAAAGATTCATGGTATAGCTGGCATGAGCTACAAGCTTGCCAAATTTCTTTTCCTCAAGTATGTTCTGTAAGGCCTTGACGTCTTCCGGGGTGACATCCTTGGATTTGCCGCCGCGAGGGTTTCTCGTAAACCAGGCAAAGGTGCTTCCGCCAAAGTCCACCATCTGATGGCCCATGGCCTCGTATCCGTTTGTAACTGATAAGTGACATCCGATGTATATCATAGTTTTCTTTCTATCTCCTTGGTCTGTCGAATATTCATAGATTCTTTTCTATGTCCTTGGTCTGTCGAATATTCATAGTATCTTTTCTATATCTTTCAGTTCGTTGCAGAAATCTTCGTCGTTGTGGTCCGATACGTGATGAAGGAATTCACTAAAGGGCATGACTTTCACGTCATTTACTTCTTTGGGGTCAAATTTAAAGCCGCTTTCCGGCACATCCACTCTGCACATGAATACAGAGAGAAGTAGGCCTGTGCCATCCTCCCAATCTACGATGCGGTTGAAGGCCAACTGCAGGTCTTTTGCCGGAATTGTTATATCCAGTTCTTCCTGAACTTCCCTTATGACTGCTGCCTCTGGCTCCTCTCCTGCCATCACAGCGCCTCCGGTCATGTCCCACTTGCCCGGGTAGTACTTGGCCTTGAGGGATCTCTGCTGAACGATGTATTGTCCTTCGCCCTCTCCCGGCGCGGGGCTTTCTGTTGTCTTCATGATTATGAGGACGTGTCTATAATATTCTCCGGGCTTTTTGGGATCATGCTTGGGTCTGGTAACCCCGGTGTACTGCCCGGAGCGGGTGAAAATGTCGATGTATTCCATGGTGGCTAGTTTCCTATACTTGTTATTCTTCTTTTATTCATTCATTTGCATTGGTTTTATTTTATCACTTCTGATGGAGGCAAAAAAAGGCTTTCACAAAAATGTGAAAGCCTCGAAAATTTACTTACCTTTGTAAACCCTTTGGAATAAATTCTATCTTTAATGTGCTGTTTGGTCCTACAACGCTCCAGTCAGGTAATACCAAATGAAACCATTCTTAATTCTTGTTATTACGAGCTCCCCTATAATCAATTCCACCACAATTATCTCTTCGATTTCCCCACTCACCTAGTCCAATCCCCCATCACAATAGCTCATGAAAAAGCTCACCCAAAGCACTCCGGGATTTCTTTTACACCACGACTCATGCAAAGAGTTGAGGAGGCGCCGGTGTAGGAAAGGGGGTTGCCGTCGATGTCGGTGACGCTGCAGCCTGCTTCCTTGGCGATGAGGGCTGCTGCGGCGTAGTCCCAGATCTGGATCTTGAGCTCGAAGTAAAGGCCGCAACGACCAATGGCAACGCTACACATATCCCAGGCGGCGGTGCCGGATCTACGAAGGTCGACACAGAGAGGAAGGAGGTTTTTGGCAATGTCAAAGGATTTGTCTCTGTATTCCTCGTAGTAAGGCGCGGTACCAAAGCATGCAAGCTGCTCGGAAAGCGGGGCTTCGGAGGACATGATCTTTTCGCCGTTCATGAAGGCGCCCTGGCCTGCTGTGGCAGAGAACATCATGTCGTCGTAAGGATTGTAGACAACTGCCATGTAGGGCTTGCCGTCCTTAAGGAGGCCCACTGATATAACTGATGGTCGATACTCATAGATGAAGTTTGAGGTTCCATCTATCGGGTCAATGACGAAGCAGTATCCGCTTGCCATCTTGGCGGAAAAGACATCCTGGCCGTCCTCTTCTCCAAGGAATTCGGCCTCAGGAAGAATTCTCTTAAATCTCTCCACCAGAAATCTCTGAACTTTCTCATCTGTCTCAGTGACGAAGTTGGCATGTCCTGACTTCTCCATGATCTTAGGACGCTTAGCAGTAAGTAGTATGTCTCCGGCTTCCTTTACTATTGAAATAATCTGATCTATAGTCATTATTCTTCTCCGTATTAGCATTCAGTAAATCAATTGTCATTCCTAATCTACCTGTAATCTATTTAAGCTCCATAAACCGCAGGTAAGTATTTCTGTCTTTCTTGTTCTATTGCCTTGGTGATCCATTCCTTGTCCATGATGTTGTCAAAAGCACCTGCAACAACGGATTCGTCGGCATAATTATCAAATTCCATCTGCTTCTCATCGAGGATCAGCATCATCTGGTCGTCAATTGTATCGGGGCAAAGAAGCCTGTACACAAGGACGTTTCTGACCTGGCCCATTCTGTAGACTCTTGAAAGAGCCTGGCTTTCCAATGAAGGCTTGATCTGAGGTTCGCAGAAGACCACGATGCTGGCCGCCTGGATGTTAAGTCCAACACCGCCTGCTATAATCTGGCTCACCAGAACGCTTCCCCCGGGGGCATCTGCCAGCTTATCCACCAGGAACTGCCTTGTGGCCATCTTGGTATCTCCGCTGATAACGCCAATGCATCTGCTGCCCAAAAGGGCGCTGACTTTGGAAATTGTTTCTTTGTAAAAAGAGTATATGATGACCTTTCTACCCTGGTCTCTGGCCTGATCAAGAAGCTCTAACAATCTCGCGCACTTGGAAGAGGTGGCCATGTCGTCCTGAAGGAAGGAAACTCTTCTCATGTCGGAGAAGCTTCCACTGAGGATGGCATCTTTGTAAGCATCTCTGTCCGAATCTGTAAGGCTACACCACTCCTGTTCCTGAGCAATCTCAGGAAGTTCCTTGAGAACCTGCTGTCTTGTTCTTCTGATATAAACGGGAGCGAGGCTTTCCTTGAACTGAGGAAGGTGGCTGATATTCGCCAGCTCTTTTACCTCCTTGGTCATATCAGGGCGGACAAAATCTATGAGGTTGCACATTTCATCCACGCGGTTTTCAAGGGGCGTGCCTGTCATCAAAAGAATTCTCTCGGACTCGTTGTCGAGCCTTCGGATGTACATAGTTCTTTTTGCATCAGGATTCTTCATGTAATGGGCTTCGTCGATGACCAGCATGGCCAGTGACATGTGGTTGTCGATGCGGTCCACAATCTTGCCCATGGATTCGTAGTTGGTTATGGCTGCGCCGCCGTTTTCCCTCCATCTGTTAAAAGAATCCTCGAGGGTCTGGCCATGTACAATATAGGCTTCTATTCTGCTGAACTTCTTAAGTTCTCTTGCCCAGTTAATGAGGACGCTGGCAGGACAGACAATGAGAAAATGACATTTATCTTTCTTTGTTGCCTGTATGTGGGACATGGCGGCAATGGCCTGGATGGTCTTACCAAGTCCCATCTCATCCCCCAGGAGGACTTTGTTCTGATGGAGAATGTACTTGGCTCCAAAGGCTTGATATGCTCTTAGTGTTCCGCAAAACTCATCGAGATTGAGCTGTGTCTCATTTATTTCTTCTGCAAGCTGGGCGGGAATGCTGTCATATACAAAGGGTTTGTTTCCTGTAGCATTGCCAAGGCTTTCCAGAAGTGCATAGAAGTCTGCGCTGTTGGTATTAAATGACTCTAGTGCAACACTCTGAGATGTATGGGATGCTTCCTGATACAAGTCGATAGTGTGAAGCATCTTATTAAAGAATGCACTGTTGCAAAACTCATATATATCATCTGCCATGGCCACGGTCTTTTGCTTGGTGGTAGCAGATGAAAAGATCCAGTGGACGCCGTTTCTTATGATGCCGCTATCCTTAATCTTCAGGGCATAAACATCGAGGTTCTGTGCTGCTTCCAATGCTTCTTTTCTAACTTTTTCACTATTAAGGTAATTGGCAATCTCTGTAATTAGGGCTGCGTTATCCTCCGGGTTTTCTGCCTGGGGATCTGCATCCAGGCGGATTGTGACTCTGGAGGCAAGGCTATTGGCAAATTCGGTAATGACATTTCTTATTGCCTCAGTCTGCTTTTCTCCAATGCCGTCAACTGCCTGTATTTCGTAGTCAGTAGCCTTAACTATCTGCCCAAAGGTGGTGTACCCGGCATCAATAAGGGCCTGCACACGGATTCCTGCTTTGGCGTTTTTAAGCTCATCCACAGAAACATTACAAAGGTCCTTACGAGCCTGGTTCCCTGCAATCTTGTTGCACAGATGCTTGATATTGTTTGCCTGAATATCCCTGTCATTGTAGATGCTTTTGAAGGTGGCATTTGTGTCGTCGATTGCCTTTATCAGCTTTTTTAGGTCTTTAAAATTTGGCTTATCCATAGTTATCTATGTCTCTTATTCCCACTTTTTCCATACATCCGGCTGATAGCCAAGAGTGGCCTGTCTGCCGTTTCTGACCACAGGGGTCTTGATGATCTGCTGGTTCTCAAGGAGTTTGTCGAACTTGTCCTCATCTGCAATGTACTGGATAAGGGCTACTGTGTCCTTGTCCTTGGCATCTGGGTTGACCATGCTCATGACGCCGCCAACAGCGCTTGCCACGGATGTGAGCTCGCCCTTGCTAAGGCCCTTCTCCTTAAGATCAATAAACTGATATTTGATATTGCGCTCTTTGAAGAAACGCTCTGCTTTCTTGGTGTCGTTGCACTTCTTGGTGCCAAAAATCTGGATATTCATCCTCGTACCTCTTTTTAATTATTGTCATTGTTCTAATTATAACAAAAAACTGCGTCATTTCTTAAGATATGTACCCTCCTTACTGGATATCCAATAAAGAGGGTACATATCATAATCAATAGCGTAGTTTTTAACTTTTATAATCCTCTATTCAGGCTTTGCTTGATGTCTGTTCCCACTTCTTCCATATGTCTTATTATTGACCTTGCATAAGTATTCTGCTCGTCAATTTCTTTCTGTCTCACGCGATTCCTGCGTACTCATAGCCGGCTTCTGTAACTGCTGCCTTAATGAGCTCCTCGTCAACGTCCTTGGAGTTTGTGATAGTTACAAGGTTCTCCTCGTGGGAAGCTACTGCTGTTTCGATTCCATCAATTGCCTCAAGAGCCTTCTTTACATGAGCCTCACAGTGTGCACACATCATTCCATTAACTTTGATCTTCATTTCTTTATTCTCCTTTTCTTTGATTTCCTTTTCATTTATATCTTTGCCTTTGATATCTTTTTCTTTGGTTTCTTTTTCTTTGATGTCTCTGTCTTTGATATCTCTATCTTTGACATCTTTATCATTGATATCCTTGTCAGTCTGATTATTATCCGACTGGATGATCCTGTAATTGATTGGATTTTTTACTGTCTTATCCTTAGTTCCATCGTGAACCTTGAGCCAATTTAGCCTAAGCGCATTGGATACTACGCAGAAGCTTGAAAGGCCCATGGCTGCTGCTCCGAACATTGGGTTGAGAGTCCATCCGAAAGCAGCCACATAACAGCCTGCAGCAAGGGGTATTCCAATAACGTTGTAGAAGAATGCCCAGAACAGGTTCTCGTGAATATTCTTGATGGTAGCTCTGGAAATCCTGATGGCTGCTGCCACATCACTAATGCTGCTCTTCATAAGAACAACGTCTGCTGTATCTATGGCGATATCAGTTCCTGCTCCAATAGCTATTCCAACATCTGCGCGGGTAAGAGCCGGGGCGTCGTTTATTCCATCGCCAACCATGGCAACCTTTCCCTTTTCCATGAGCTTCCTGATAACTGCCTCTTTTCCGTCGGGCAGAACTCCGGCTACGACTTCATCAACTCCTGCCTGATCTGCAATGGCCCTAGCTGTGATCTCATTGTCTCCGGTCAGCATCACCACATGGATGCCCATGTTCTTGAGCTCGGACACTGCCTGAGGTGTGTCCTCTTTTATTGTATCAGCAACTGCAATTATTCCAATAAGGTTATTACCCTCGGTGAAAAGAACCGGTGTCTTACCCTGAGATGCAAGTTGGTCTATACAGCTAGAAGCACTTACTCCATCCGTGTTAGCATAAGTGTTCTTTACTATTATTTGGGTTAATTTCTGGTTATCCAGAATTCCCGAAATAAACTTCGTATTACCACCAGTGATTGTAACTCCATCAAGCTTTCCCTTAAGTCCGTTTCCAGGAAGAGCTTCAAACTCTGCAACGTCCTTAAGCTCTGCCATTTTCTCTTTTGCATATTCAACAATAGCTTTTGAAATTGGGTGCTCACTCTTGGCTTCAAGTGCATATGCTGCGGTAAGCAGGTCTTTTTCCAGGGCTCCCTCTACAGGAAGGAGGTCTGTAACCTGCATAATTCCTGTTGTTATGGTTCCAGTCTTATCAAGGGCCACGATCTGGGTCTTACCTGTAAGCTCCTGGACCGCTGCGGTCTTGAACAGAATTCCGTTCCTAGCACCAACGCCGTTTCCAACCATTATGGCAACCGGAGTTGCCAATCCCAAAGCACATGGGCAGCTGATTACGAGAACCGAAACAGCTCTTGCCATGGCGTATCCAAAGGTCTGTCCTACCAGAAGCCACACGATAAAGGTGACCAAAGAAATTCCGATTACTGTGGGCACGAATACCCCTGATACTCTGTCTGCGATCTTGGCAATTGGTGCCTTGGTTGCAGCGGCATCGCTGACCATTCGGATGATTCCGGCAAGGGTAGTGTCCTCGCCAACTCTTGTGGCCTCGCATACCATGTAGCCTGAGGTATTGATGGTTGCAGCAGAGACCTTGTCTCCGATCTGCTTCTCCACCGGAACGCTTTCTCCGGTGAGGGCCGACTCGTTAACGGCGCTTGCTCCCTCTTTTACAATACCATCCACAGGTATGCTGTCGCCGGGCCTTACCACGAATCTGTCACCAACTGCTACTTCTTCTATAGAGACAGTCTTCTCTTCACCGCCTTCAAGAATAACTGCGGTCTTGGGTGCCAGCTTCATAAGTGACTTAAGAGCATCTGTTGTTTTGCCTTTCGATCTGGCCTCAAGGGTCTTGCCCACTGTGATGAGAGTCAGGATTGTTGCGGCAGATTCATAATAAAATTGGTCCATGAAGTACATGACCTTGTCTGTGGCGCCATTCATCACTGCACCAGTCATAGCGAAAAGGGCGTATACGCTGTATGCGTAGGATGCAGTAGCTCCAAGGGCCACCAGCGTGTCCATGTTGGGGAATCTGTGAATGAGGCCCTTGAATCCGCTGATAAAGAACTTCTGGTTTATCACCATGATAAATCCGGCTATGAGGAGCTCATAGATTCCCATTGCCACGTGATTGCCATCAAGAAAGGTCGGCAATGGCCAGTTCCACAGCATGTGTCCCATTGAGACGTACATCAGTGGGATCAGCAATATTACTGAGGCTATGAGTCTCTTTTTAAGTACCGGTGTCTCTGTATCTTTTAACGAATCATCGTAGTTTGCCGCGGAGGCGGCCACTTTACCAGCTTTCTTGAGGCTTGCGCCGTAGCCTGCTGCCTCTACTGCCTTGATTATTTCCTCGCTAGATGCGCTGCCCTCAACGCCCATGGAGTTGGTGAGAAGGCTCACAGCGCAGCTCTCTACGCCGTCGATGGCATTTACTGCCTTCTCAACTCTGGCCTGGCACGCGGCGCAGCTCATTCCGGTTACATTGTATTGTTCCATAGTTATTCCTTTCGGGGACTACAAGATGCAATCACCCCAGTCCCCTTAGCATTTCACATACTTCTACTCGGTTTCCATAGGTCACTTCATGAGCTTCTGCAGCGTAACTACAAGCTCATCAATAATCTCATCGTTACCTTCGCGAATGTTGTCAGCCACGCAGCTTCTCATATGGTTCGCCAAAAGAACCTTGTTAAAGCTGTTAAGTGCACTGGTGATGGCAGAGACCTGAATCAGGATGTCAGTGCAGTATGCGTCGTTTTCAAGCATTCCCTCAACGCCACGTACCTGACCTTCGATTCTCTTGAGTCTGTTCATGAGATCTCTTTTTTCCTTGTCGTCTCTGTCCTTGTGTTTACCGGAGCAGTGTGGGCAACATTCATTCATTTCTTCCATGTTGTTTGCGTTCTCAGACATATCTTTTTCTCCATAAAAATACCCCACTAGGGTATATTGCCTTTAAACACAATATATACCCTAGAGGGGTATCTGTCAATTACATTTTGTAAAATCTTTTTTTCTTCATATGGATTTGCAGTTCGCTTAGTTATTACTTGGCAATCGCATGCTGCATCAATTCATACTCAAGCTTTACTCAACAATCGAATACTGCATCAGCTCGTATTTCAGCTTGGTTCCCTCCGCTATTCCCTCAGGCAGAAGTGCTCTCGCCACAAGCTTCAGGTCCGAAGATTCAATATCTGTTCTGCGTAAGTTTGCGTAGTCGCCGTCGATACTTTCAACAACATAAAACCAGGTTTCCATAGTTTTCTCCTTTTATTTCTTACCGGTGAATAGTTTCTTAATCTGCGCATCTGTAGCCACCGGATATATCTCTTTTACGTGATCAGCTATAGTTCTTCCGGAATCTTCAGGTTTTTCGCTGTATCTGGAAGTCACGTGCTCGTAACCCCAGATTGTTTCGGGCTTGGTAAAAATGGCAATGGGCCATCCGTAGAACTCGCCCTTTTTATTCTTGCGCTGTCTGAAATCCCTGACGCAGAGATATGTCTTCATCTGAAGATCCGTAATTGTGCCCTCAAAGCCCTTCTCGCCGCCCTTGCCGAATCCGGCCCTTGCCTTGATCTCATTGGAGTAAATCTCATCATTGGACTCGAAGAGGTCCATTATCTTTTTCTGGCGCCTTGATGCTTTCTCATCATCCCAGAGCGCATCAAAGTCATAGCCATCGCGCCGCAGATTAGCGAAATACGGAAGCCACTTCTTGGAAATGAATCCGGCCTTCTTCTCAAAGAACTTACCGTAGGCCACTTCGCCGCTCCGGGCTATGATCTCGCGCCATTCCCAGGGGTCCACCTCAGGATCTCCGCACCACCAGTACTTTGGCACGGTCCTCTCCTCCAAGGAAAATCCCGGAATGTCATTTTTGAATAGTGGCAAAAAACCTATCTCATTTATGTAGTTTATCGCTTCCCGCGCAGTATGGATGCATTCCGGATCGTTCCATTCAACGCCATACATGATCCATGTTCCGTTCTCATTTCCCATATAGTCACCACAAAATCAAATTTCAAAATTGGATTACGGCTGTTCCCATTCAGCCTTGTATTCGTTGGCATTTAAGATGAAAGCTTTTTTCAGATAGGGATAGTATTCCTCAACAGTCACTATCCTTGAGCCCTTCTGCTTGTTGCAGTTCTTGCACAGCGGAAGAAGGTTTCTTTCATCATCGGCTCCGCCTCTGTATTTAGGCACAAAGTGCTCTATTGTTGCCTTTTCAAAAGAAAGCTCTTTTCCGCAACGAGCACAAACACCGTCAGTTTTGCCTAAAACAATTCGCTTTGTCTCGGCTTTTCTTTGCTTTTGTCCCCTCATGTAAATTCCCCCGGATCAAATTGATCTATTTACATCTTGTACCCACAATCAGCTCTTCCAGAACTCGTCTATTTACATCTTGTACCCGCAGTCTGCTTTTTCCGGTCCCTCAACTCCGGATTCGTAGCGCGCTCTAAACTCCATATTGATCTCGCGGATCTCTTTTACCCCATCAATATATGGTTGGTACATCTCGATAAGTCCTGCGCTGCAGCCATCACAGCTGCCGTTGACATTGCCGATAGACTCCGCCACGATACGCTCTCTTTCTTCCCTCGTTGTGTCTTTTATCAGAATTGAATTCATTCCTCGTCACCTCCAAGCCCGTAATAAAGTATCTGGTTGTATCTGGCATTGGCTTCCTCTGCAGCTTTTTTGTCTCTCCATCTGTCCACGTCGCTGCAGATTGCCAGCATTTCGTCCACAACCATCTCAGCTCTTTGGGGCTTCACATTATATAAATATGCCAGCATCCGTTCCATTGCTTTGGGGCTTCCAAGCTGCCTCGCCACTTGATTTCCCAACTCCCCGGGAAATCCAAGCTCCTCAACTGCCCGAACCACCTCGTCGTGCTTCCTGGCCCATTCAATACGATTGTCCATCCTGTTCCTCTCCTTCCATGGCATTGATCAGAGCCAGATAATACCATGCCAGTCTATAATCTGTGTTTGGTATTACAGGCAATCGGACCTGGTAATAACATTACAATCTACATCTATTGTTTGTTATTACAAGATTCAGATCAGTTAATACCAAAACTATCCATATTCCCTATTTGATATTACAGAAATCAAAACCAGTAATACCATATCAATCTACATCTCTTGTTTAGTATTACAAACTATCAAACCTGGTAATAACATACTAGTCTGTATTATCTTTTTTGTTATTACAGACTTCAGATTAGTTAATACCAAAACTATCCATATTCCCCATTTAGTATTACAGCCACCCAAGGCGAGTAATACCAATCAAGCTTATTTTTTATGTTTGATATTACATTGTTTTAACAGGTAATGATAATCACTTTCCCCCTTCTAACTACCAGACAGTCACTGCCCCATCCAGCTATCAACCTGCGAGCCTCAACACTGCCTATCCGGCACTCAAAACGCCCTCACATATCCAATCTCAGTATAAACCATGCCATGCCTGCTCTGCTCGGATTTCATGAGGGATATCCCATTCACCCTCATCTTTTCTGAAGAAATCTCATCAGAGGGCAGGAAGATGTCCTTGGCGCCACTGGCGCGTCTCACAAGGGTGATGTGGGACATGAATTTCTTTTTATCAAAATCGATGTCATTATCGGAAAGCGCGTTCCTTAGCCGCTTCACGTAATCGGTAAGATCAGGATTGTCTTCTACATTGGCAAATACCATGTCTTTGAAGCGCCTCATGCCTGATACCTTTATGGTAAAAGAACGAAGTGGAACATCACGCATTATTTCCTCAATCTTCTCGGGCTCATCGCTCTCGCCGATGAATACCAGGGTCATGTGAAGATTCTCTTCCCGGGTGAAATTGCCGTTTACTCCGCATCTCATGAGATCATCCTGCATCTCGATAAGAGCATCAGTCATGTTCTCGTCAAAGTTTATTGCTATAAAAAGACGCATATTGCCTCTCCTTATTGAATACTCAAGGAATCATGCTAAATCAATTTTTCCGTTATTATTGATACCCCATGTCAGTAATAACCATTTCCCCATTATCACCATACGGCATCAATATATTTTCTCAATATCCCCGCTGATTCCATACTCGTCCTTGAATTGGAAGAGGTCCTCAGAATCCCTGATCAGCATAACCTCCTCAAAAGCACCGGTATGGATATCCTGGAAGCCCGCGACCTGCTCGCCGTTGCAGATGCTGGCCTTGATCACAGGTTTCTTGTTTTCCTTGTCGTAGGTTTTCTTTAAAACTTTCTTTTTAAAGAACATCATTTGCCGGTTCCTCTTAAAATATCAAGCATGTCCTGTGGGTTCTCTGCGGCTTTAACTTTGCCCATAGCTTTGACGATAACGCCCTTTTCATCAATCAGGTACGTGGTCCTCACAACGCCCATGGACACTTTGCCGTAGTTATTCTTCTCTTTCCAAACGTCATAGGCCTTGATAACTTCAAGCTCTGTATCCGATAAAAGAGTGAATGGCAGACCGTTCTTTTCTTCAAACTTCTTGTGGGAAGCGACTGAATCCTTGCTCACTCCCAGAACAACCGCTCCTTCTTCACGGAACTGAGGGTATAATTCTCCAAAACTGCAAGCCTGCTTGGTACAGCCGGAAGTATTGTCTTTTGGATAAAAATACAAAACAACCTTCTGGCCTTTGTATTCTGACAGTGAATGCATTGTTCCATTCTGATCCGGCAACTTGAAATCCGGGGCTTTTGTTCCTACTTCCAGCATAACTACACCTCCTATTATCTCCACATATTCCGCCAAACATCGAATAAAATGCGCCATCTTGGCGATTTATATCTAATATAATCATTATAAATCGCCAACCGTTATTTCAATATCCCCAAATATAAAAAATGCCATGTAACGGCATGAAACCGAAACATGGCAATCCTCTCTTACATATATGTCACTGTATCATCCAGGTCTTTTCTGCTGTTGTGATTATCAAGTGGGCCTGCCTCAAGGATAACGTTGAGCCTTGCTCTGTCTACCTTTCTCTCACTGTATTTTTTGCATGAATAGCGGTTCTTAACTACGTCTCTAAATTCCATAATGATTTCCTTTCTATCAGCAACAATATGTTTTGCTCTATTGTATTGTGTGCAACTTTGTATAATTATACTACACCGCTATCCATAAAAAATCAATCTTTCTTTAGCGGAACCCAGATATACACGGTCATTTCATCTGATTCCTCTTCGGGCGGGAGATAAACCTCAAGGTCATATTCTCCCATCAGCGAATATCCCTTAAGCGCCGGAAGCCACTCTGACCAGATCTTGGTGTTTGTATCCTGCAGGGTACTTATCTTGCATGGGAACTGTGCCCACAGACTTCCTGGAATCACTCTGGTTTCGCAGCCCTCAGGAATCTCTTCCCATGGAAAATACAGGTCTGCAATCCAATAGTCAAAGTCCTTCCCTTTCATATCAATGCAAACTCCAAATGTGCCCATGATAGAACGTTTCTCACCCTTGGCCAGCCATTCGTCCCAGAACTTAGGTATTTCCTGATAACTGGTTTCGGAATTAAAAGGTCTCTTTACTCCAACAATAGTAAATGGTGCTTTTTCAACGATCTTATAATCTAACATGTTTCCACCCTCCATCGTGATTTTGATATGTAACGGAGCAAAAGAACGAAGTGCAGCTCCCGGTCCCCTTGCCTGTGACGGGGTTATTCCGTGGAACTTCTGAAAAGCTTTGGCAAAGCTATCCGGTGAATCATAGCCGTACTTAACAGCTACATCGATCACCTTCACGTCTTTTCTGCTAAGTTCCTGAGCAGCCAGCGTCATTCTGCGCGCACGAATATACTCACCGACTGTCACACCGCAAAGAGCTCCAAAAATGCGTTGGTAATAGAAGGGCGACAGCGCCGCTTTATCGGCTATATCCTGAATGTCCAGTTCATCCGTCAGATTTTTTTCTATGTAATTGATGGATTCCTGAAAACCTTCAATCCAGCCCTGCATCCCATCTGCTCCTCTCTCTTGCTATATCATCAGTATATCAACCTCTGATTATTGTCCCCGACATTTTGTGCACTCTTTTGCACGGTCTCAAAAACCTTTTCTCTCTTCTGCCTTTTTTATCAGCTGCGTTGCCTCCTTGAAGGCTGCAGGCAGATAATCTTCGTGCCACTCCTTACCGGCTTTTTCTTCTTTCTTGATCTTGTCCCAAGCCTGGTGCATCTCTTCTTCGGACGCGTATGTCACGCCACTGAACACGTGAGGATGTCTTCTCACCATCTTATCCGATATGCCTTTTACCACATCATCAAAGGTAAAAAGACCTTCCTCCTCAGCCATAACGGAATGAAACATTATCTGTAATAACAGATCGCCAAGCTCTTCCTTAAGGTTTTCCGGATCCTTGGTCTCTTTTAATATATTTATCCCGCATACCACTTCGGCGGCTTCTTCTATAACCGGAGCCTTAAGGCTTTCATGAGTCTGGGCTCTATCCCAGGGACAGCCATTCTCGCTTCTGAGCTTTTCCACTATTTCTTTTAATCTGTCTATTTCATTCCCTATAGAATTATCACTAGCCATTTCAAGTTCCTCCCGATAGATACTGTTATCAATTGCATTCATCAATCATCGATCATCAATCAGATCTGTCTTCACATTCTTTTCACAACTTTTTAAGCTTCGTTTAAAGTTCGGGTTTTAATATAAGATCATCAAGAAGAACAAAACTTCTTGAACCCCACACACATACTTTTTCATATTCATAACACAGCCCTTCGGTCCCCACACACCGGAGGGTCCTCCCTAAAGCAGCGCCGTTGGTCTTTTCTCATATAAAAAAGGCCAGCGGCTTCATATATGTCTTAACCTCATCTCATTAGAAATCGTCTATTTCAATTATACTCGAAAATCAGCCTGCTCAGTGGGGCAAATAAAAAAAGACGATGCCGATCAATATCAGCACCGCCCTTTAGTTAACCATATTACTTTTTGAATAATCCACCAGCTATGTTCTTGATGTCATTCAGATCAAGCTTGCCATCTGCGACTGCGGACTGGACTAACTTGATATCTGCTTCGCTAACGTCGATGTTAGCTTTCTTCAGCAGGTCTTTGGCTTGCGCCGGATCTGCCTTGGCAATCTGAGCCATGAGTTCTTTGTTACCATTAATCTGTTTGAGTATTTCTGCGATGTCTCCCATGTTGAACCTCCTCCAACAATACAAACAACTGTAACAAATATATTATACACTCTGCCCCATTATTTCCCAAACTTCAAATTATGATACACTCTGCTCAATCATTTCCCAAACTTCAAATTGTCACCAAGTACAGGAACTTTGCTGGCAAAGAATGAGAATTCTCCGCTATCAAGCAGGTTCCCCTCATCGTCTGTAACTCTGATATCAAATACCAGGATGTGCTTACCTGTCTTGAGCTTCATGCACTCGCAGTAGATATACTCGGTGTTTACTGCAGGAAGCAGGAAGTTGAGGTTTGCTGATACTGTTGTTGCGTAGTAGCCGCTCATGCTGGCTGTGGCTCCTGCCATGGCATCTACGAAGGACAGCAGTGCGCCGCCGTGGATACTTCCGTAGGTGTTGTGAAGTCTGCTATCAGCCTTGATTCTGGCCTTGCTGTAGGTGGAGCTCAGCTCCATAATTTCAAATCCGATAAAACTGTTGTATTCATTAGCGTACAGCTCAGGGATCATCTTCTCTCTCATTGCTGCTTCTTTTTCTGAACGTGCTTTTCTCATAATTATTTCCTTTTCATTTCTAAATTAGTACTTATGATTCCCTTCACGCCGCCTTGTCGTGGGCAAATACCCTGACAGAATCCGCAAGGTGCTGATGATGAACGTTGGTCGCATCAAACTTCACAGAGTTAAACGCCATCTGCATTATCGGGCCTGAAGCCAGCGCGCAGATGATCGTTCCTATTCCAACCGGACCTCCAAGGAGCCATCCGATAAATGTGGCTGTGCTAAGAAGTGCAATGCTCACAGCTCCAATAGGCATCTTTTTGGCTCTCTTGGTAAGTGCCACAAGAAGAGTATCCCTTGGGCCGCAGCCGAGAGACGCGCTCATGTACGTGTACTGAGTGTAAGCGGCGATCACAAGGCCTATCAAAAGAACTATAATCCCCGCCACCGGTGATTTGCATTTCGGAATCAGATTTATTTTGTTGAAAAAGTCTACTGACTTGCCCACCACAACGGCGTCAATAAACATGGCGATTCCAATTGGTTCTTTTAACGCAATATCAATTCCAAGGATTGAATAGGAGACAATTACCGAAGCTGTCCCATATAGAATTCCCAGGCTCTTGGAAAGTCCCAGATTCAGGACATCCCAGGGTGCCGCGCCTATATTGGCCTGTATTGTGAGGTACACCCCAAAACCATTAACAAAAAGACTGACCGCCGCCAGGAGCATATTTGCAATAATTGCCTTGGTTGTGCGGTTCTCTTTTATTCTCGAATTATTCAACATCTTAATGCTCATCTTTCCAAAAACAAACGCCGCAGGCACGCCTATTCCAGCGTTCCCGCGACGATATCATATTCTGTACTTATATAAATCAGCAAAATCATCGCAAAACCCGCATGACCTTACGAGCAAGCACGACTGATGATAACTCACCCTGGAAAGAATGTCAATCTGAAGACCTATTCTCAGAAATTATTGCCATTCCATCCCCAGTCGTCTGATCCGAAGTAGCGGATGTACATATGGTCCGGAGCAACTCCGAGAACATCCCCATATATTCCCGTCAGCTCTTTTGTCATCTTGCCATAAACGTCTGAAGATGCATTGCCATAGATCTTAACCTCGATAAATGCTGTAGGCTGGGAATCATCGCCTCTGAAATACATGGGAATTCCGCCCTCGATTGCCAGCATAAGCCAATTCTCGCTCTTTCCCGGGATAATAGCAATAGCCTGACCCAGGCGCTCCTTGAGCTGTGTCTCTTTTTCTTTTGATACTGTTACGTTGGTTTTTGTTGATATGAATGGCATAATCTTTCTCCTTTATAATCACTCATGACGTCCATCGTCAGATAGCAAGCTCATCTCAAATGGTCATCACACTTTACTCCCATTGTTTTCAGCATTTCCATTGCTTTCATGTAGGATTCTCTCATGGCTGCAGGGCTGTTTGTGGCAAGTCCCGCTTCCTTCGCCTTCGAAAGCATATTCTCATCATCACTTATAAAAAGAGCCTCCGATGCACAGGTCTTTATGTAGTCAGCCGCCTCATCTTTTCCCATTCGAAGCACTTTGGCATGATGGCGCTCTTTTAACATATTCACTTGCTTTTCAAACACCTCATCGGCACTATCCTTAAGACATACAATTATCTCTGAATACATCTCATTTTTTCCTTCCGGATTCTATCAGCTCTTTCTCGAAGGCCTCTGGGTTCTTAAGGTAATAATCCTGGTGGTATTCCTCAGCCTCATAGAAATTCTTATATGGTAAAAGAGCTACATGAGTCTCTTTACCTGATTTCTTTTCAATCTCAGCTAGCTTCTTTTCCGAGAGTTCTTTTTCCTCATCATTATTATAGAAGATTGCCAGAGTATATGAGAAACCTTTATCGATGTATTGTCCCTCCGCATCAAAGGGATCCACGTTGGCAAAGTAAATATCAAGGAGCTTATCAAAAGAGACCTTTTCAGGATCATAGACAAGCTTGATAGTCTCCCTGTGGCCTGTTTCCTGATGCTTCACCTGCTCATAGGTTGGATTTTCCTCATCTCCACCTGCATAACCGCAGATAACCTTATCAACTCCGTACATCTTGTAAATTGGCGTAACGCACCAAAAGCAGCCGCCTGCAAAATATGCTTCTTTCATTCTCTTCATATTTCCTTGTCTCCTGCTGTGAGCAGCGCCCACTTCTTATCAAACTGACTGAAAATATCTGTTGTAAATTCCATCGTTTCCCAATCCTTTCATATTAGTCGAAGAGACTAAGCTGTTCATAATCGCTGCTCCTGTCAAGCTCCGGCATTGGTTCACTTAGCATCTCCAATGCGGCCGTCGAATCTTTCAGATAGTCTCTGACATTACCTTTATCTATCATTACAGGCATTCTGTCGTGAACAGGCTTCATTGACGCATTCGCCGCAGTTGTCAGTATCACAAAAGAATCCCTGTTCTCACTAAGATCATAGAATCCGGCAAGATAAATAGGCTTGTTATCAGTTCTTTTGAACTTGAACTTCGTCTTACTTACGTCCCACTCGTAAAAACCTGCCGCAGGAAGAATACATCTCCTGTGCATGATGCTCTCCGAAAACATCGATTTTTCTTTTACCGATTCAGCCCTGGCGTTGATAATGAGCTTTTTATCCCTGGACAATATCCCCCAGAACAAGTCTGAAAGCAAAATATCTTCATCTATCCCCTTGTTCCAGATAATGCCCGGAGTTGCCATCCCCGGAGAAATATCCCCCGAAGGGGTAGCCAGCGCCCCTCTTGAAAGGTGCAGATCGTCCTCAACTTCGTATGCAGTTTTGTCAGTTAAATAATATCTTCCGCACAAATCTTACTCGTCCTCCGATATAAAAAACAGATTGCATACATTGTACACAACTTAATCAGATGGTACAACTTCCTTCTCCAAATAATCATCTGTCACAAAATCCAGGCGATTCCCTTAGCAAGCCGAATATCAGCATCCTTAAAGTGATTTCCCGGATTCAGCTCAAAAACCGTATCTATACCGCTGTCTTTGTAATGCTCATAAGTCTCTTTAGTTTTATCTTCAACCGTGCCAAGCAGGTTATTTCTTGTTCGTGCCTCTTTATCTCCAAGAGAGAAATATACCCTGTCAGGCTTTCTCACAAAATCATTTTTGCTGGCATATTCCACAAAATCAGGAAACCACATGGACCCCGATGCACTTACGACTCTTGAAAATATATCCGTCTTATACAGGCTATAGATAGCAAACAACCCTGCCAGAGAATAACCAGCTATAGCTATATATTCAGGTTCAACAGCAATTTCCTTCTTTATTGCTGGGATAATGGTGCCTGTCAGAATTACAAGATACTCATCTGCACCCCCTGTACATGGGATGTCATTTTTACTTAAAGGCGGACATTCCCACGGTGACATCTCATTATCCCAATTAATGTCACTGATGACAGCAAGATTCACTTTCTTATCTGTCATTGAGCAAAGCGCACTGTAAATGCTGCTACCGTTTCCCTGAAATGTGTTAATAATCACAAGCGGAGCAGCCTCATCTCTGTCACCATATAAATAAACATGCTTTCCCTCAGCTATCATTTCCTTCATTTATCCTCTTTTGCTTCATATATCTCTTTTTCATGTTTAAAGCCCCAGTTCATGATTGAGTAAAACACAGGGAAAAGATCTTTCCTCATATCAGAAAGTGAGTACTCCACATGAGGAGGGACTTCATTAAACTGGACCCTTGTAACAAGACCGTCATCCTCAAGCTCCCTAAGACTCTTAGTAAGCATGGTATTTGTGATTCCCGGCAAGTCTTTCTTTAGACAAACCTTTTCACGAAGGCTTATTTTGCGTGGAATAAAGACTGTATTAAAGTATTCGTCAGTTATGCTGGAATATTATTTGTATCCCGATGTTCTTTTCAAAACATCTTTACACCAATCCAATAATAAATCTATTTTCAGATCCATGTTCTCATAAGTAACATTTTCTGAGAAACATTCCCAAACCTGAAGATCAATACCTTTAACTATAGAAGTCACCTCGTTTTTTTTCTCGATAAAAGTATTATATTCGAGATAATAAAGATTCTGAAGAATAAAGAAAATATCTCTTTTAGCTAATGGCAGTTTATTAACGTTCTTTTCCATTTCAGAATGAATACGTCTATGGCAAAGAATATGATATAAATTTCCGACACTCATCTTGATATAGTTCGCCACATCCTTTTTACTGTAATTCGGCACTATATCATTCAGTTTACCATATATATCCGAAGTGGTATGAAGTACATGGCAGATTTCTTCAGGGAACCAATTCAACAATTCATTCCTTCCGCAGACGAATCCACATGCACGATTATATTCACCAAGTTCTTCCAGTATCTGACGATAAGCATTCAAATCTTTTGAATGTATCTCATCCAATACCAACATAATATCAATGTCGCTCTCAGGCGTAGCTTCGCCTCTAAGATAACTTCCTTGAAGTCCAACATATAAAAGCCTTTTGCCAAACTTCATTTTCAATTCTTCTGTCAATCTTTTCGTATAATCTTCTATATCCACTAGATTATTCATTTATATATCACCTATTATTTGGATAAACTGCATTTGCCACTTTTAACTGAAAATTATATTTTAATGCCATTCTAAGTTGTCTGAAAAAGGCGCATCACCATATACTGTAATGATATAGCTCCCATCTGTCTTTTTCAGCTCACGATACTCGTATTTTGCATCAAATTTGTACCAGTCCCTGTGAACTTTTTACTGCTCGGCTCACTATCCTCATCCATCGTCTCAATCAAAAAACTCACCGGTCTGAATCCATCGTTACAGGAAATCATTGCAGACTTGGGATTCTTACTTTCTTCATAGCGGCTCCTGTCACTTTCTAATAAACATCTCGTCATCGCCAAGCTCATCGCTCACGAATCTCTCCACAGTCATATGAAGATCGTACTTCTCACGAAGCTCTGCAAGCTGCTTCATCATTGGACTTGCATGATGTGCATCAATGGCCGTCTGGTCTGTCCAACTGTCTATCAAAAGAACTGTCTCCGGATCATCAAGTGGCCTAAAATACTGATACCTCAGATTCCCTTTCTCAGCTCTTATAGCATCCGCGATTCCTGACTTTTCCATCTCATCAGCAAAAGCCCTAGCAGAACCATTTTGTCCTTTATAGTACAGATTCACAGTTATCATCTGAACTCCTCCATCAAATTACCATTATCAGTGTCCCTGCTCCAATAAGCACACATCCGATCAAAGACTTCGCCGTAAACTCCTCATGTAAAAAGACAAATGCCAGCACCAGCGTGATTACTACACTCAGCTTATCAATAGGCACTACCTTTGAAGCTTCACCCATCTGCAGTGCTTTGTAATAACACAGCCATGAGGCTCCTGTAGCAAGTCCTGACAGAATCAAAAAGAGCCAGCTCTTTCTACTGATCGAACTTATACCGCCCTGAGCACTTGTTATAAACACCATAACCCAGGCCATTACCACCACAACACAGGTCCTTATCGCTGTAGCCAGGTTAGAATCAACTCCCTCAATACCTACCTTGGCAAGTATTGATGTCAGTGCTGCAAACACTGCTGAAAGAATTGCAAATACAAACCACATATCATTTATCCCCCGCTTACATTACTCTGTAATCTCTATCTGATTTCCTTCAACTCATTTACCGAAGCATTATCCTCCCATGTAACCGGCATTTCTTTTCCATCAATAGAAAGTGTCATAGCTGTCTCTTTTGCCTCCTCTGTAATAACCTCTCCAGTCCAGTCGATAATTCCGCCAAACTCAAAGACATTGGTATATCCCATATCAAAAAGCTTCTGTGCTGCCTCTTTGCTGCGCCTTCCACTCCTGCAATAAACAAGAATTACCTGTTCAAGGTCAGGAAGTTCCGATGGCATGGAATCAACTATGCTTTCGTTAGGAATACATATAGCTCCCGGAATGTGCCCTTCATCATACTCATCCTGACGCCTGACATCAACAATCACATGACCATCATCAATATCCATCATCAGCTTTGCTGTTTCCTGATCAATCTGCGTGTAGCTGTCTTTATCGTTCTTTGACGCAAGAAAAACAGATGTCGGTCCATCAGCGCCACCAATGATTGTTATATCAGATTCAGCTTTAGCTCCACAGCCTGTCATTATCATGGCTAACGTAAGTATCGCCAGCGATAAATATCTTCTTTTCACTTAATTGTCTCCTTAGTCATTACTCTTTTATCTATTCTCATGTATCCCTCTTAACACCCTTTCCTTCCACTTTTATGATCTTCTATAGAGCAGGCATCAGGTGTTCCATATTCAATTAGGCCCACAACCGCAGGATCAAGAGTAATGCTTCCGTCTTCAAGAACAAAGGCCGGTATACCAACATCTCCAATTTCCTTGGAATGATCGAATGCCGGATTGGTATCACGAAGTCTGGTAAAAGCCCCCATATTCCTGATATTTTCGCCAATGTTAATATACTCAAATTCATTCTCACGCCCTATTATCTGCTCATGAATGTAATCGCAGTAGGGACATGTAGGCATTCCGTAAATTTTGATCATTGTTCTCCCTCCATAATGTCATTGTAAATATACCCCAATAAAATCAATACTTTCTTCATATACTTTTAACTTCCCTAATTATATGCAAAAAAGTACTTCGATGCTATATGAGACAACGAAGTACCATCTATATAAATCCCCATGAAATCGGGTTGTTGTGGGAGAAAGGCTACGAACATTTTGGCGCAGCCTTTGTGTGTTATGAAAAAGTGGTGTATCCTTCCGCTGTACCTAAAATGTAGTAAGATATCAATGAAGAATAAAACATTTAAAAATTTAACGGAGTCATTACATGAAAAAGAAAATACTATTTATGGCAATTGCTGCTGCACTTACTTTAAGCGCATGCTCAGGCAAATCCACACCCCCTAATCAGAAAGGCAACTCAGATGCCGTATCAACTGCATCCACTGCGGAAGCAACAACAAATTCAGCTATGATCAGCTCGACAACAGAATCAAATAACAGTTCTGAGGCAGCCTCAAACACAAGTACAGAAGAGCCTTCAGCTGAAGCCAGATACAAACAAGCATACAAAGAAATCATCGAGGCCGATCGTGAAAAGAAAGCATCCCTTGCAGAAGAAGCCTCATATGATGAACTTGCAGAATGCATCGACTGTTACTGGCTATACGATATAGACAAAGATAATATACCTGAACTTCTGATAAGATACGGAGACTGCGAAGCCGCATATCACGGAAAGCTATATTCCTATATTGATGGAGAAGCGAAATTCATAGATGATCTTTCAATGGGACACACTGGATTCTATGCAGTTCCTGATGAAAACGGAATACTCAGCTATTGGGGACATATGGGATATGCAGAATGCTGGAAGCTAACGCTTAATGGCACCGTGCTTAGCTCCGAAGAATTATATTCAGAGGATATCAACGAAAAGATGCAAGCTGGAGAAGACGTCTGGTACAAAGCTTCAAATGAGATTGTACCCGGGGCCTATTACCTGGATTCATATGATTACAACAACACCTATCCAATGGAGATGTATGAGACCATTACAGCTTACGCCAATGGAAAAGAAAAATCTGATTCAGAAAACTACTCTTTTCCCGATAATAACCCGGACTACTACACTGATATTATGCAAAAAGATGTCATGGTTAACGCTGTAGCCCTTGATCAGTTCATGAACACATTAGGGGAAGTACCTTTCAGTAAGCTCTTTGAAGAAAATCAGATATATGACTATGCTCCAGGAGGCCTTACTCCCCTAAAAATCACTTACGCTGATTTAAACGCTGATGGCATATACGAATGCATTTTCTACCTTAACGAAGGAAATAACCCTGAGGATCAGTACATGGATTATAGCGTTATTCTGAGTCTTCAGAGCGACACAGTTTATGCGTATCTGAACTTTTGTCCTTATGAGACCTCCATTACCGAAGATGGCTACTTTATAACTGAGTCCGAGGAGTACGCCAGTGAGCGCTACGTAAAAAGAGTACTCTATGATAGGGAAAAATGTTTTATCTATAGCGTTCCTTCCGAAGATTGAATTATATTAACGCTATGACGATGATATTTTACAGAAAAATCATATCTTTTTCAGTGAAACAATGTTAAGATGAGTTCACTCCATGTAGGGAGCCGTCGAGCACCTACATATCATAAGAAAACAGGGAGACACCAGTTCTGGTTGTTCTCCCTGTACTACGTTTATGTGGGATTACATCATCAATATCTCATAAAGCTCTGGTGTCAGGTACTTCTTAAGAAGCCCATCCGCATCTACGTTCTCCATCATTGCATTGAATCCGCCGATGGTATCTTCTTCAAGTCCTCCCATTGATCCTGGCCTTCTCACTGTAGTTATTCCCACCGTTATATTTGCAGTTCTCACCTAAAAGGCATATCCTCCCCTAAACATCCCTATCAACTCTCCTCCAATATGTGGAAGTGGATGTCTTCACAGCTTCTTCATAAGGATCAGTAATTCTCCGCTTTATCACTGGACATATTATGCTGCAAGAGATCAAGCCATAAAGAGAATTACCAATGATCATTGGCACAAGAATTGAGTACGGCATAAGAGCAAGTATTATGAACAGATAAATTGCTGTATATATAATAAGCTTCAGGCTGCTCTTCCACTCCAGAATAAGGAGTATGGCTGCGTTTCTAATTATTCCTGACAATCCAAGGCGCAGATGAGCAGCCAATACAAAAGTCCATGCTGCAAAAAGAATGCCTATGCCAAATATTGCGCAGCCGGCACCCGTGATGATCACATATGAAGTATTGTCAGAGACAGCTTTAAAGTTTCCCGCAAGGCTCATGAGATAATAGCCATAGAAAATGACTGCAGACTCCATGATGCCCAAGACAAGCTTTTTAATAAAGCCATCTTTAAATTCTGCAAGATAGTCCTCCAGGGTAAAGTCATAACCCTTCAGAAACATTTTGCCGGTAAAGGCGCAAAGTGCTGTCCATGCAGCCGGTATTGTGATTAGAGGAATGCAGCTTATGATAAATACTATATTTATCATGAACAGCTTTCCTGGAAAACTAACAACAAGATATAAGATGCGGAAAAAGCCGTCCTTAGGCGGCTCTTTTTCCACATCGTTTTCTCCAAGATACCATTTCATAAAACGATTCAAGTATTTCATTTTTTCCCCTATATATTAGTTTTTCATACCAGTCAGTACTATACCTTCTACAAAGCTCTTTTGCCCAAATATATAGATTACTATACCAGGCAGAATAGTCATAAAAGTGGCTGCCATAGCCATGGGCCAGTTTGTTCCAAAAGAGCCTGTGAAATTGGTGAGTGCAATGGCAAAAGTAAACTTGCTCATACTGTTAATGTAGATTATCTGCTGGAGCATATCATTCCAAATCTGTATAAATAACATCATTCCAACAACAACTACTGCTGGCTTGATCGCAGGAACAAGAATTGTCCACAATATCCTCATGCGGCTGGCCCCATCTATTGATGCAGCTTCATCAAGGTCCCTGGGGATTGTCATAAGGAACTGCCTGATCAGGAAGATGTTAAAGAATCCTCCACCTGTTAAAAACGGCAGGATCAGAGGCCAATATGTGTCACCAAGTCCAAAGAATTTTGTCCACGCAATATAAAGTGGAATCAGCGTAACCATGCCTGGAAGAAGAATTGTGCTGACACAGATCTTAAATATAAGATTTTTGCCTCTAAACCTTAGTCTGGCAAAGGCGTATCCACAAAAGATGGCAGTAATAACACCAAATGTCACAGCCGGAATGATAATTGAAAAGGTGTTTTTAAAATATGTCCAGTATTCGAAGGTCTGAAGGGTCTTGGTGTAGTTGGACCATAGCCACTCTGTTGGAATAAAGGATGGCGGATAAGCGTTGACCTGCGCAACACTCATAAGTGAAGATCTGAATATCCACCATATTGGAAGGAGTGTCAGAAATGCAAAAAATAAGGCAATCAATGTTACAACTGAGCGGTTTGCCAGTTTCCTTTTTTCTTTTCCTGTCATGTCTGCTCCCCCTTTCTCATGCTTCATCGCTAAAGATGCTATCTTTTTGAGTTACAAATAATACTATTGTAAAAATGCCTACTAGAACAAAGAATATAACTGAAAAAGCTGCTGCATATCCAAGCTTATTTTTTTCAAATCCATACATGTAGATAACATAAGATAAAAACATAGACTTCTTGGCCGGGCCGCCATTTGTAAGGGCTAGAGCCGGATTAACTACCTGCAGATGTGTGATAAGAGCAGTCAATACATTATAAAAAATAATAGGCTTGATGCATGGAATAGTTATGTTCCAAAATCTCTGCCATGAGTTGGCTCCATCTATCTG
Organism: Butyrivibrio sp. VCB2006; assembly: GCF_000420945.1. GTDB lineage: Bacteria > Bacillota > Clostridia > Lachnospirales > Lachnospiraceae > Butyrivibrio. The sequence goes on along the minus strand of NZ_ATVX01000005.1, from coordinate 8,347 downwards.
AGCTGCTTCCTTGTACACAGTAGGTACATTTTGAAGTCCTGCAAGGAATATTACTATGAGATTTCCGCTGGCCCATACTGCGATGAGAACAAGGGCCGGTATTACCTGCCTTGGACTGTCCAAAAATCTCTGGGGTGGAATTCCTAGCATTCTGAAGATGAAGTTAAAGAGTCCATAGTTCTGCTCATAAAGCCATTGCCAGCCTTTGAAAACACCTATTGCCGGTAGCAGATAGGGTATAAAGAAAATAGATCTGAAGATAGTTCTTCCAAAAATATCCATGTTTAGAATAAGTGCTATCACCAGAGAATAGATAACCGCGCCGATAACTGCCAAAAATGCATACAAAAGCGTTGCCTTTACAGCACTTGCAAAATACACATCTTTTGTAAAAATCCTAATGTAATTATCCAGACCCACAAATTCAGGGGTGGACAAACCATTATAGCTAAACAAACTAAGTACAAACACTGCTATGGTAGGAAGATAACTTATAAAGGTGATTCCAAGGAATGCCGGAATCAGGCACAAGTAGGCACATCTTTCCTCTTTTCTATTATATTTGGACTGAGAAGTACGTATTTTTCTTTTGCCGGATGCTCTTTTCATACTCTTCGCCTCGCTTGTACTATATATCCCCGCAACTTCCATTGTATAATCCCTCTCCCCTGATATCAACGCCGGCGAAGGCAGTTATACTGCACTTTTGACCATGTTTCAAAGGCTATAATAAACTGTCTTCGCACGGCAATGTATTAATTGTTAATTATTTGTGCTGAAAATATCATTTAGCTCATCATAATACTCATCGATAGCTTCTTTCATTGTCTGATCCCCAGACCAAACAGCCGAGAATGCTGAATCAAGAGTTGCATTAAACTCGTCTGTTGCATTGATGTAATACCATGCTGTTGACTGAGAATTTTCTCTTGCGTAGTCTACTACTGCACTCTTGTACATATCATGGTCAGGATAATTAGGGTTATCAATCCACTTATTTGTAAATTCATCATCTGTGTACCACTTATCAAGAATAGGCATCCATGTTCCTGCTTCAATAAGTGACCAGCTGTTTTCTTCCTGGTAGTACCACTTGAGCCATGTCATAGCTTCTTCAGGGTGCTTGGTTGTAGCAAATACCACGTTTGGTCCGCCAGTACAAATTGTAACCTTCTCCTTCATGTAAGGAAGAACGCCTACGCCATATTTAAAATCTGCAGATGGTCCAAGGAAGGTTCCAACATTCCAGGTTCCATCTGTAGCCATAACAACCTTCTTGGAACCAAGTGAGGATTCAAGCGCGTTAGCTGCGCTTGTTACAGGAGGTGCACAGTGATAAACATCTGAAAGGTCTGCAATTTTCTGCAGTGCTTCTACTGTTGCATCGTCATTGATAGTACATTCTTTGCCGTCAGCACTATAATATCCGCCACCATTACTCTTTGCCCATACTTCAAGCTGCCATGGAAGAGTGTTAACTGTGCAGCCGTAAACATCAACGTTTGCTGGATCAAAGTCTGGACTTAATGCGTTATTACCGTTGATATCAACTGTGAGAGTCTGAGCTATCTTAACAAATGTATCCCAGTCCCATGCACTGTCTGCACTTGCAGGAGGTGTAAAATCAGCAACATTTAATCCCTGTTTGGAACAGATTTCTTCCAAAAGATCTATGTTGTACCAAAGGGTAAGTACCTCATTGGCTGCTGAATAAGCCACAGGTGTTCCCTGATATTTAAAGGTTATGGAATCAAGAGGTTTGGAATCACCTTCATCGTACATTGAGCTGATGTCTGCAAGTAATCCATTCTCTGCAAATTTTAATACTCCAGCTTCACTCATGATGGCTGTATCAGGAAGTTCTCCTGCTGTAGCCATTGCGTTTAACTTGGTTACATAGGTATCATGGTCAATCTTGATTACTTCTACTTCAATTTCATCCTGGGACTGATTGAACTTATCAGCCACCGCCTGAGTTGCAGCAGTTTCTGTCTCATTGCCCCACTGAGCATAGGTAATATGTACCTTTTCTCCAGTGCTCTCACTAGTTGAAGCAGGTGTCTCTGTTTTAGGTGTCTCTACTGCGTTCTGCGTTGTGTCCTGCGCTTCCCCCTGTGCGCTTTGAGAACTTGCACCACAACCTGTTACCAACATTGCCGTAGTAGTAACAACAGTTAATGCCATGCTCAACAATCTTTTCTTTTGCATACTTGAAATATCCTCCTTTAGAATATTATTTTTCAGCAGTAATGTTCTATCTTTAGATAGAAATATTCTGCCAGACTTCCATCTCTCCAATACCTCTGTTGTTCCAAAAAGCATAGGGAACCGCTCTGATCTTCACAGGCTTCTTAGTAAATCTTGCCTCTCCGTAAAGGCTGCCATCTTCAATACCAACACTCTTAACCCTGTAGCCCTCATACTCTATCGCCGGTACTTCTCCCGGAAATTCTTCATAAGCTTTGCCCTTTAGCAGATTAGCATCAGTGTCCACGTAAATGTCAGATAAGTTCTGTCCATTGTCCGCCTCCTCCAGGCAATAGACCATAGGTCCATGCATTACAGCAACCTTACCTGCATCAGCCCTGACATTGTGGTCTGCTGCCACAAATCTTGGATGAACCCCCATATTAAGCTCAATCCTGTGTTTACCACCCTTAAGAGCAATTACTGCATAGTTATTGTCAGCTATATAGGAAAGCTTTTCACCATCAAGGGCTATCTCCATATCTTTGGCATAGGCCGGAACTCTTATCCTGATATCTGTAGCCTGCAGAGTAGAAATCCTGATATCTACTGTTCCATCTGTCAAAAGAGCTGACTTAAGCTCCACAAATATTTCCTGACCGGAATTATCCACCGAAAGGGTTGATGATATGAACTGATTAATATAGATTCCCTTTTCATCACAAGCATATAAATACTGAGAAAGAGAAGCCAGCGTTCTCGCAAGATTAGGAGGACAGCAGGCAACACTAAACCATTTCTGCCTGACAGGTTTAACGTGATCCATATAGGTATTCTCAGTACAAAACTGCGGAATCATCTCTAATGGATTTACGTAAAAATATCTGTCTCCTTCCAGATTCATAGCTGCCAGAATGGTATTGTACAATACTCTTTCAACTGTATCATAATAGCTTGCATTTTTCTTTAGGGCAGCCATCCTCTGTCCAAACATCATCATTCCCACAGAAGCACAGGTCTCACAATAATTTGTGCTGTTAGGCAGGTCGTAATCTGTGGTAAAGCACTCCAAAAATCCGCTGCTGCCAATTCCTCCTGTGATATACATTCTCTTGCCTACCATGTTATCCCACAGTCTGTCACAGGCTTTTTCCATTTCTTTATCCTGCTGCCATTTTGCCAGGTCTGCCATAGCACTGTACAGGTACATTGCCCTTACAGCATGACCTTCAGCCTCAGTTTGTTCTACTGGAGGTTTCTCTGCCTGTGCATACTTCATAGAATAGTTTCTAAACTCAGGAAAGAACTCAGGGCCTTTTCTGCCATCAATCTCATTCTGCAAATAATTAGGTGCAGTTCCCCTCTGCCTGACAAAATAATCAGCCTGCTTTAAGTACTTATCATCCCTGGTCCACCTATAAAGCTTGATCAAAGCCAACTCAATTTCTTCATGCCCTGGAACTCCAGGAATCTGTCCTTTCTTTGTTCCAAATACCCTGCAAATAAGGTCAGCATTCCTCATTGCAATTTGAAGAAATTTCTCCTTACCAGTGGCCAGTGCATAAGCAACTGCTGCCTCAATCATATGTCCTGAGGTATATAATTCGTGTCCCTCAACCAGGTTTGTCCATTTCTTTTCCGGAGCTGTTATCTGAAAGTAAGTATTTAAATATCCGTCTTTTTCCTGAGCCTTTTCCAAAATATCGATCACCTGATCAATTTTACATTCAAACTGAGTCCCGCTGCCTATTGCAATGCAATAGGCAGCTGACTCTATCCACTTATATAGATCAGTATCAAGAAAAACTACTCCTTGCCGTTCTCCCTCTTGTAGTCCGGCAGCTATACGGAAGTTTTTGATACATCCCGTAGGATCAGTTCCTTCCAGTTCATCATTTAGAGCTTTCCACTGATGAGTCAGCATGACTTCACTTACTTTATTGATATAATGCCCGAATAAAGGATCAGTGACTTTTACCTGCTGAAGTTTCAACGGCCTTATTTCTTTTTCCATGCCCAATGCCCCTTCATATTTTTTAGTTAATAAGCACTCCGTTTTCATCAAAGGTGTACATCTCTCCTTCTAGTTGTGTGCAAAGTTAACGTTTTCCCTTTTCATATATAAAGCTGTAGTCCTCGCTACGACTCATGATTTTCTTGTAACCCATCTCCCAATTTCATTTTAGGTAAACGTTTACCTTAATTTGGATTTTATATTGTTGCATTATATATGTAAATAGCAATTTTCAATAATATTGCGAGCAATTTTTTGGTTGTTTTTTATTAAGAAAACGTTTACCATTATCTTGTAATTAGTATTTTGGAAGTGAGGACGAACTGTGTCTAATATGAAAGACATCGCCAAAAAAGCCCAGGTATCTGTCGCAACAGTATCCAAGGTTTTAAATGGCACCGGAAATATAAGTGAAGAGACCACCAGGAAAATTCTGGAAATTGCTGAGGAACTTAATTATCATCCCAACCTCTATGCCAGAAATCTAAAAACTGGTTCCAGCAGGACAATTGGGATCCTTGCAGAGGACCTTACCGTATTCAACACTCCTCCAGTAATAGACGGCATTGGAGCCTGTTGTGAAGAGAAGGGTTATCGTTATCTCTTGGAAAATCTTCGCATAAACACTCTTGGTATTGATCCTGACAATGATAAGGATAGATACTCAGAAATCAAAAACAATGCAGTTTCACACATGAGTTCCATGCAGGTTGATGGAATTATTTATCTTGGCTGCCATTCTCACAGAGTAGTACCAAGCATATTTGAAAACAATATTCCTTTCGTATGCGCTTACTGCATTTCTCCATCCCTTGCGATTCCTTCTGTTTTGTATGATGATCAGCACGCCGCCTATGAAGCAGTTTCTCTTCTGATCAAAAAAGGGCACAAAAAAATAGCCACCATAACTGGCAAAGTAAGCAGTGTTCACACCAGATGGCGACTAACAGGTTATCAGGAATCCTTATATGATCATAACATCCCCTACAATCCCGGGTATGTAGTAAATGGTGATTGGTCAAGAGACAGTGGCTACAACGCCACCAAGAAACTTATCAAGCAGCATGTGACTGCTATTTTTTCTCATAACGATGAAATGGCCATGGGCGTAATAGATGCCTGCAATGATGCCGGGATTCAGGTTGGCAAGGATATTGCACTTATTGGATTTGATAACAGGGAATTATCAACAGTGTGTCGTCCAACACTCACAACTGTTGAACCCCCTCTTTTTGATATCGGCTACAAATCAGCCGAAGGCTTGATTTCAAAAATTGAACATAAAGAAGACATTCTGCGAGGCGAAGTGCGACTTCCTTGCAGGATAATAGAAAGAGATTCTACCTGAGAGCTTATATGGACTACTTGTCACTTTGCAATGAAAAAGAACTGAAGATGATCAAACCATATATCGAGAAGTTCATAGAGAAAAAAGCTGAAGATTAATCATTATCATTAAAAAAGTGACCCATGAATTCATTGATTCATGAGCCACTTTATATTTTTATGAAAAGAGCTTTCTTCCAGCCCAGATGCAGATGCAAGCACCTACTGTTGAAACAATAAGGCTGCCAATCAATCCTGTAGCAGTAAATCCGAGAAGCTTAAACACAAGGCCTCCAACAAATCCACCGCCGATACCAAGAAGTATATTCTTGATAGTTCCTGACGTTTCACTCATAAGCTTGCTGGCAATGAATCCAGCGATTGCACCAAGTATAAGTCCCCAGATAAGATTCATAGCATTTCCCTCCATTCTTCGTAAATGTTATCTATTTGCAACTGGACTGATTACCGGCTTACCATCCCTGTCCAGTAAAGGGGTAAGTCCTCCGGAATATCCGCTGACATGATACAAGTAGTTTACGCCTGTATCCTTGTCAACCCAGATCTCAGTAACATTAACTGCTCCTTGAGTGTAAACTTTTTCAAATCTTGTATTCTTTGCCATAACTTTGTCCTCTTTCTCAACCGTGCTCTTTATAAATATCTGGTTGATGATATCATTATATTTGAGACGATATTGCGAATATATATCAAAGTACGTGCCTGGAAAGATCATATTCCACCATTTTAGCGAAATATGCCAGTAAGACTGCTGGTTAGACCAAGAAAGGACTGTATACATGAGTGGGAACAATACAGAAAACAGTAAAAAAAATAAGAGCAGCATTTCTGCAGGAGCAACTGCACTGATATCAGTACTTGCTGTACCAGTTACGCTGCTTGCAGGGCTACTCTTATCCAATCGCAAGAGAAAGTAATCACCATTTACTTGTCAGAAACTTCCATATTGTTCCCACAAGTCTTCTGAGACATTCTGGAAGAATCTTCCTTTCTTTCTTCTGGCTCCTTAATTATAGTAGGCTCAACTGTAACTTTATGCCTTTTAAGAACAGGCTCACCATTTGCATCTTCTGTGAATTTGATAGTCCTTTTTGAGGCAGTTATTATCTCCTCAATCTGCTCAATTCTATGATATCCCCCAAAACACCTTTTGTCAGTTAACGCGTAGTATAAATTTTTCAAGCCCCAAACCGGTATTCCTTTTCATCCTTTTCGTTTGTCACAAGCCCAAACGACTCTATTAGTTGTAATCTCTCAAAATATCCAGTCCAAGCAATAATGCTTTTTCATGCGATCCTGTACCAAATGACCTGGCATCATACTCATGCACATTAGCCAATGAATCAGCAGTAAATAGGAACTGACCAAACTTTGCTCCGCGTTTCCTGCAGCATGCTGCAAGAGCTGCGCATTCCATCTCAACTACTGAACAGCCTTCCTCAAGGCGGTATTTCACCATTTCTTTTGTTTCCCTGAAAAAACCATCTGTAGACCAGGTTGTACAGGTAACAAACGGAAGCCCATGCTTTTTAAATGAGTTCTCGATAGCAACTATCGGTTCCTGATCAAGCTCAATATATCGGGATGCCGGAAGATAGTGATATGAAGTACCTTCGGCCCTGAGTGCCTTTACGGGGACAATGAAGGCATCCTCCGGAAGATCCGCAAGAACTCCGCACGAACCTACTGCAATTACCTTCTTACAGCCACAGTTAACAAGCGTATCAAGGACCTGCGTAGCTGATGCAGAGCCTATAGGTGACTGAACCAGGCAGATATCCTCTTTTTCTTCATGAAGAACATATATCTTTATATTGTGAGAAACGGTGATTAGCTCTTCAACCATATCCGCATTATTGTCTTTGGCGTATTTATGAACAACATCTCCAAGAAATGCAAATAAACACTTCTCTGGCAATCCTTCCGCCGTCCAGTCATGATCAGGAGATATAACTTCCGATGAACTGTCATCATATTCCAATAATGGTATTTCATTTTTTATTATCATGATTGTCTCCTCCTGGATGTAAAAAAATAGATCTTATCAAAACTATCTTTAGCTTGATAAGGTCTTAATATACTTGTTCAATGAATCTAAAAAGTTTATAGATTCATCATATAGCACGGCCTCATCTTGCATGATAAACATCTGGACTATTATCCTGAAAATACGAGTTCTATTCACTATACATACAAATGGTTCCTTGCGACAATTTAAAACCATTTTTTTCATAGAACTTAGCCGCAGGTGCATATTCACTTGTGTAAAGAACAACTCCTGCAAATCCCTCTTCTTTACTATATTCTAATACGGCATTTAATAATTGCCTTCCAATTCCTTGTCCTTGTCTTTTAGGCAATACTGCCATCTCATTGATATATACTTCTTTTTTACTTCCTGATAACTTACATACTGCAAATATACATCCAATTATCGTGTCGTCTTCTTCATACACATATCCTATGAACTACCCTCACCGGCTCCACGTCGGAAAGGGTTTCTGTTATGCCGCATGGCGGCATGAACCTGTAGGATGCTCTATGCATCCTGCAGAACAGGGCATGTCCACTATGCCCCTATCCCATTGGCTTACCTTTGGGAATACTTTCCTTAAGATGTTTGCAGCTCCATTTATGTCTGCATTTGTTATTGTACCATCGTAGTGCCTGTAAAGTCCTCTCTGTATCCTCTTTCCTGAGAAAAAGTGGTTTCCTGAACTGTTCTTTTTATGCACAGGGATATAGTCTTTTGCAAGAAAGTCTGCCTTTGATGTGTAGCTTTCTTCCGTGAGAACAAAC